>CAWJAB010000029.1:0-71892 GCA_963840675.1 uncultured Acidobacteriaceae bacterium | reverse complement strand
AAAAGTTGCCGGCGGAGTCGCGAGTCACACTTCCGAGTCGGTTGGCCATAACCGTTGTCGGTAAAGAGGTCGAACGTGTAAAGTACCCTCTCACAGCCCTTTTCATCCAATTGGTACAAGACGCCGGCGCCGTGGCGCCCGCCATACTGAGTCGTGCCGTAGAGGCGGCCGTCCGATCCAAGGATGACACCCGCGTTGTGAGGGGTACTGCCCGCCGGCGATGCCCCGGGAAGGCATAGATGACCGTCGCGTTGCCGGACCTATCCAACTTATACGACCGCGCCGGCGCCCCCGGCGGCACTGAAGGCAGTAGTCCCGTAAAGATTGTCAGTCCGGGTCGAGAATCACGCCGGGCAGGTCGGGCTGGTTCCCCTCGGCCCCTCGTTCTTGTGCAGCACCGTCTCATGCCCGGACTTATCGAGTTTGAACACCACCCCCAGGTTCGCCTCCTGCTATTGTTGGTGGTCCCGTACCTGTTGCCGTCCTGGCCCAGGGTCACACCTGAGGGCGGAGTAGCCACCATCGTTCCCGCCGGTAAAGGTGTACAGCACCGTCTCATGGCCTGAGGGATCGAGTCTGAACAAGACCCCCACGCCCGATGCGCCGCCGGCATAAGTCGTTCCAGTGCAGAGGTCACCTTTCGAGTCGCGGACCACGCTGTTCGGAGTGTCCTCCGCCGCTTCCTCGTCTGGTGAAGGTGTACAGCACCGTCTCATGGCCTGAGGGGTCGACTTTGAATACCACGCCCGCGCCCGATGTGCCGGCCTTGTTGCCGCCGTAATTGGTGGTGCCATAAAGGTTGCCGAGCGAGTCGAGCTCCACAGGATTCGGGTCTGCCCCATCGGCTCCGCCCGTGAAGGTGTACAGTACCGTCTTGATGGCCTGAGGTATCGATCTTAAAGACCACACCGGGGCTCCCCCCATGCTCCGCCACCGGAGGTCCGTCCCGTAAATGTTGCCTTTGCGGTCGCGGACCACGTTGTTCGGGTTGGCCCCGTCGTTCCCGCCGGTGAAGGTGTACAGCACCGTCTCATGGCCTGAGGTATCAAGCTCGAAGACCACGCCCGCGCTCCGCCGCTGTTGCCGCCGTAATTGGTGGTCCCGTAAAGGTTGCCGTCCGCGTCGCGGATGAGACCATTGGGAGCTCCCGTCGGCCCCGCCGGTGAAGCTGTGCAGCACTGTCTGATTGCCTGACGGATCGATCTTGAAGACAACGCCCGCGTCGTGCGTGCCTCCACCCCCTATGTCGGAGTAGGAACCATTCGTAGTTCCATATAGGTTGCCTTCGAGGTCGCGGATCACGCCCAAAGCGGGGTATGCCCCATGTGGCGGACTTAGGAAATGGTGGAGCACGACTTCATGGAGTGTTTGTCGTCGATGCCGCCTCCTGATCACTGGCGGAGTCGCGGGCCACACCGAAGTGGGGTACGGCACTCGCGGCAGTGGATTGAACAAGTTGGGTAGCTTGGTTTCCTTAGGGTTCATCGCTAACCCTGCCTGCTGAGCGCTAGCGGAGGGGCCCAGCCCCAGCGTGCACAGCAACAGACAAATGGCGGATGCTCGTGTCCGGCGGATCGCTGAAGAAGATTGGGAAAAAGTAATGTAGCTGGTCGCCATAGTGAACTCGCTCTCTCTATCTCTTTCACATTGCGGAGTCGATATCTGCTTTCTTTGGGCCGGACTTGCTACCTGAACAGTTAGTGCTGAATCGACTTACCTTCCAAGCACGGCGCTGAGTGTACACCCGTTCGCATTGATCGCGACAGGTGAAAGAAGCAACTAGGCCTGAAGCTGGAAACTCAAAACCGCGCCCCGCCCCCACCTACAGGTGGCGAGCGTTGACGAACTCCTACCCCCAACGCTGCCAATATCGCCGAAGCCCTTCCCGAGCCGCCCGCGGCTCCCTTCGAGGTCACGGTCATCAAACCCAGCGCCCCCGATGAGCAGGGGTACGGCCGCATCACCGGCGACCGGATCGAGACCCGCGCCATCCCCCTCAATTTTCTCGTCACCTTCGGCTGGGACCTCAATCCGAACAACAAGGAGGCATCGTCAACGCCCCTAAGTGGCTCGACACGGCGAAATTCGATATCCTCGCCAAGGCTGGAGCCAACGTTCGCGTCGATAAATTTTCTTCCGGCAGCCTGATCAACTTTGAAGCGCTCCGCAGCATGCTTCGCGCCATGATCACAGAACGGTTTCAGATGAAATGGCACATGGAGGATCGCCCGGTCACCGCGTACACGCTGATCGCAGTCAAGGCCAGACTCACGCCCACCGCCGACCCGACCGAGCGCACCCGATGCAAGGAAGGTCCCGGCGCTGATGGCAAAGACCCCCGCATTGCGAGTCCCATCCTCAACCGGCTCGTCACCTGCCAGAATATGACGATTGCCCAGATTGGCGACGAGCTCCACACGTGGCCAACGGCTACATCTTCAACCCAGTCATCGACGCCACCGGCATTAAGGGCTCCTATGACTTCACCTTGAGCTTCAGCTCCGCCGATAAGATCCTTCCCGATACCGGCGGTGGCGGCGGTAGCTCCGACCCCAATAGCGCCAATCCGAATGGCGCCGATCCGAATGGCGCCCTATCCGTCTTCGACGCTGTCAGCCGGCAACTGGGCTTGAAATTAGAAAAGAGCAAGCGGCCCTACCCGGTTCTGGTAATTGACCACATCGAGGAAAATCCTACCGCGAACTAGAGCGCTTTCCCCTTGTGATATAGGTTCGTCGGGCTTCCGCGATCCCTGCTTCAAGAAATACATAAAGGTCTATCGCTATCCGTTCGCCAGCAACTGCTCCGAACATCGCGAAGGCGAGCATCCAAAGCAACATCTGAAGCAGCTTCACAGGCATGTTGCGGCAATTTTCAAGGTAGGTAATGAGAAACGCGCGAGGGTCCCGGTATCCCGGCGGCGGGGCAGTGAAGTTTATGCACCGCCTTCGAAAAGCCGGGCGATTTCGGAACCACCCATGGTGTCGAAATCGTTTGGTAAGTCCTCTCGCCGGAGCATTTTTCCATGTCCCTGGGCCGCGGGATGCCTTGGCAAAGGTTGCGCTTCCCGGGAAATGGCCAAAAAGTACGCACTAACGCACTAAGTCGGTTTCGCCATCGTTTTTGATCGGTTCAAGGGCACGCAAAGGCGCCATCTTTTGGCCCGAGCCTGTGCAGTGGGAGGCAACGAGCGTGGGTTTTTTCGTAAAACTGCGTAAAATTCGATGTTTTTGCCGTTTTTGCAGCATTAAGGGCGATGTCAGAAGTCGTCCCGCTTTTCATGGGGTCAGGGCGTCCGCTGAAGCGGTACTTGTCGTTGGACAAAGATGCTTCTCGGAAGTTAGTAGATTGAGTGCAGAGGTTTCTCCTGTGCAGCCGAGCTGGGCGGAGGCATAAAGAATCCCGCCGCGGCGGGATTGGCAGATTTCTGGCAGGGATCGGGTGTGACACCGGACAGCGATAAGACTGTCCTTCGCGTTTAGGCCCAAACTCCAGGCGACTGCCGGCTACAGAGCGGGGAACGCGATAACCTGCTGCCTGCCGAAATCATCTGCTAACACATAAATAGATTCACTTTGGGCGGAAAGGCTTGGGGCGGGGGAACTTTATTTTTCTGATTTGGTTAGTCAAAGCGGGCCGGTGCTCGAGGGTCTCACTCCCGGGCATCTTCAGTTCACTCCCGGTCCAGGTACGGTCAAAACACTAGCTTGACTTCAGTATTCGCAAAACGTGCCACTGTTTTGTTCGTCAGCCGTTTCCCTTCTTTTTCTCCGTTTGCACCGTCCAAGGGGGGACGATGCCATTCTGCCGCGCGTAGGCGATGAGCTGGCCCAGGTGTTCGTGCGCGTCGGCAACGAGAATGTAAACAACGTCACCCTCGTTAGCTTGTGCGCCAAGCTTTGGCAGGAGCTTTGCGAAATCCGCGTTGCTCATGCCAGTGATCGTTTTGTTCGCGAAATCCCAGGACTGATTCAGATCGTGGACGATACGCTCCTTCTCGGTTGTGGATTTTTCGAACTCTCGCCCTTTAAACCCTGCCGGAGGCTGCGCACCCATCATGCTGAGGATTCCGTAACGCTCTCCAGCAACATGCAGAAACACTTCAGCAAAGGACCGGGTGCCGGGTGAAGGGCGCCAGGTGAGCTTGTCGCTCGGAAGTGCCTCGGCGAGATCGACACATTTTTTATTTACACCCTGCAGGTCGAGAAGTGCCTGGGCTTTCAGGTCATAGCTGGGTGCAGTGCGGTCAGTGGAGTCGTCGGCAGCTCGCGCATGCATTGCGACTGGACTGGCGTTCAGGATGCACGCGAGACCAACCAAAGAGAGAATCGGCGTTTTCATTGCTGTCCCCGCTGGTACGAAATTTTGGAAATCGCCCCGAGGCTAGAGGGGAGGCGGGAAAGAGTCAAGCAGTTAGTGACCAACCGCGTGTTTGTAGGGATGAGTCGCTGCTTGCAGTGGCCCAGCTTCTTCCAGCACTTCAACGGCTCAGGCCCGTGAATAGGCATCGGGCCACCAGCGTTAGATCTCCTCAAGTTTTTCGAAATAGGTACGCTGTCCCAGAAGTTTCAGTGGTTACTCCGGCTTATCCTTACACGCGTCGCACCGGTCCTGGGTACTGCGCTACTAACGGATCCATGGTGAGCAGAATAATGCCTTCGACCCGCGCCTGTGCGATGAGCATGCGGTCAAAGGGATCCTTATGAAGAAGAGGCAGACCGTCGATCGCGACTGCGTGCTCACTGCCGATCGGCAGCTCGCTATAACCGTTATCCAGCAATCCGCGCCGAAACAATCGGGGATCCACCTGGAAGTCATCTCGGCCAAGCCCTCTTTTGATCGCAATTTCCCAAAGGCTGGCTGCGCTGAATATGAGTTCATTGCCCGCATCCTTCATCAGCTTCCGAGCGTCTGGCGACAGCCGGCCAGGTTTTCCGGCAGCCCAAAGAAGAAGATGCGTATCGAGAAGCAGCTTCATGAGCCGCCTTCAAAAAGCCGCTCGATCTCGGAACTACCCATGGTGTCGAAATCGTCTGGAATGGCCATCTGCCCGGCCATGAAGCCGAATCGACGCATCTTCGCGGGGGGCGGAGCGTTGAGCGCGGTGACTTTGACAAGAGGCTTGCCCGCCTTGGCGATAATAAATGGATCCCCCTTGACGGCCTGATCCACCAGCTTTGACAGCTGTGTCTTGGCTTCATGAATATTGACGGTCTGCACGGTTTTCTTCATGGACTAAGTCTGCTTAGTTTAGTCTATTTAAATTCAGGAGGCAACCTTCGCGTTAAGTAATGTAGTATTCAGTCTTCAATTTGCGTTACCCCTGAGGTTCCCGTGCGAGCTCGCCTACGGATTCGATGGAGCTCGGCCTTCGGGGTTCAGTGCTTTCGAGGCCGTATGGGTTTATTTGCCTCACGGCCCGGCGACCTTCGCTGGACGCACACCTATCGTTACTAATCCGGAGTCGGTGAGCGCATAGGAGATTTAGCGCAAAACTGGGAAAGTAACTTCGCCTGATTGCCGACCCCATCCGTAATTCACTTCCACCGCAGCGAGTACACCTGCTCGGCTCCGGCGTGACTCATGATCGCCGGTTGTCCGTTCGCCGCAACGCTCACGAACCCTTCGTTCAATATCGTCGTATCCGGAATGTCCGAAACACGCTTCCGGACGCCATCCGGTACCGACACCCGGTACATACCTGCGTGAGTTTGGGTCTGCGAGAAGTAAATGGCGCGACTGTCTGGAGACCAGGCATAGAAGCCTTCCGGATCGTCGAACTTCATCAGCGTCAGCCACTGTTTCGTTTGCGCGGTGTAGATCACCATCCGCAGTGGCTCGCGCGCCATGGCAACCAGATACTGGCCGTTCGGTGACCATAACGGGATGTAGAACTTCTCCCCACCCGCCATCGGCGCCACCTTCCGGGTCTCCAGGTCCACCACATATAGCCCATCCGGCTGACTGAACCCATCGAATCGGTTAAAAATAATCGACTTTCCATCCGGCGACCAGCTCGGGATCACCTCGTTGTCGCCTTCCGCCATCAGCTTCTCTGGAGCACCGCCGTCGGCTGAGACGCGGTAGATCTTCCGCCAGTCAGAATAGGCAATCCATTTCCCATCCGGGGACCACTGTTCCATCCAGGCTGGTGTGTCTGTCAGCTGTACCGCCTCGCTGCCATCCACGCGGCTCTTCCACAAATGGCCGCTCGGATATTCCGAGTACGCCATCCATCGCCGGTCAGGAGAAACCACAAACTGCGAAGCTGGCAGCCCCCCGAGAAACGGCACGAGCTTCCCCGCCCGTGGATCGAAGACCTGCATCGCTCCCGCTTCCACCCGTCCCAACACATACAGGCTTTTGCTATCTCGCGCAGGCGTCGCATCCGTGATGTTCAGCTGATTCCCCGTCAGGCGTATAGCTCCCGGCTTCTTCCAAAATTCGAACCAGCGCGGTTTCTCAAGCTCATACACATTCCCGCGCCCTTCACGGTCAGAATTGAAGAGAAAGCGTCGCCCGTCCGGAGTCCACTGACCCTGAGTTTCCGCGGCATCCGTCGGCCAATCCAGTGCCAGTGGATGCGGGCCTTTTCCGTCACTGCCGATCAGCCAAATACGCGGTGTCGGAGAACCGAACGTCACTGCGAGCTGCTTCCCATCTGGCGCGACGGCCAGCGCGATCGGAGGCTGGGGCGGATTCCACAAAGGCCGTGCATCACCGCCATCCTCATCCATAACCCATACCTGTTTCGATTCCACGAAATAGATCGACTTTCCGTCCGACGCCCAACGTGCAATGGGGCTGGCGTCCTTTTCTGCCCCAATCTTCCTCCACGCTCCCCCAAGACTCGACCCCGCCAGGAACCAACCGCCCGCTGCCTCATTGTTCATGTTCTGGGCCCACACCAGGACTTTGGACCCGTCTGCGATTACATCTACCAGATACATTCCGCCGGCCAGCCCCGGAATGGGCGCGATCATTCCCCCCGTCACAGACATCGCCGAGGGAACGTTGCGGCTTTCGAAATAGAGCCGGGCGCCGTCGGTAAGCAATGGACCGAGCTTCTCCTCGTTGGAAAACGAAATTTGAGTCGATTCGAGGTTTCCGGTCGCTGGCGTCGCACGAAGCAACATCAGGATGGTCCCTGCCCCCAGCAGCACGGCGGCGAGAAACGCGATTCTGACGAAGCGCTATACGAATCGGTCCGGCGCCCACGCTAGCGCCGCGGACCAGCTCAGCATGCGCTTCCGATCCTGTTACGCGTCCTGGTTCCAGGTCCCGCAGCACTCTCCGTAGATCCGTAGCAAGATCCCGCGCGTTCTGATATCGCAGTTCCGGGTCTTTCTCGAGAGCCCGCGCCACAATTTGTTCGGCCAGCAGAGGCGTCTGAGGGCAAAGTTCCCGCATCGGCCGCACCGTCTCATCGGTGATTGCTCGCAAAATCGCCAGGGTCGTGGGCCGGCGAAATGGCTCAACTCCGGTCAGTGATTCGTAGTAGGTCACACCCAGGCTCCACAGGTCGCTCCGCACATCAGCTTTCTGCCCGCGAGCCTGTTCCGGAGGCATGTAAAGCGGCGTGCCCATCACTCCGCCTGTCTCCAGCGCTGTTTGCGTAACATCCGCCGGGCCTAGCAGCATCGCCAGTCCGAAATCGAGAACCTTGGCCTGGCCCTTCGGGGTGATCATCACATTGGCCGGTTTCAGGTCGCGGTGGATCACGCCCTGCTCATGCGCCTCTTCAAGGGCTTCGGCCACCTGGAGCACGATGGTTGTGGCTTCCCTCACCGGCAGAGCTCCGCCGCGAAGCTTCGCTGCCAGCGACTCGCCCGCCACCAACTCCATCACGATGCAATCCACGCCATCCTGTTCGATCACGTCATGGACGGAAGCAATGTGCGCGTGGTTCATTTTTGCGAGAGCCTTGGCCTCACGACGAAACCGTGATCGAGCATCATCACCCGCCACCATACTGGGCTGCAGCATCTTAATGGCAACTTCGCGGCCGAGCTTTTCGTCCCGCGCCCGGTAAACCACGCCCATTCCGCCTGTGCCCAGTTTGCCCGTGATCAGGTAACGCCCCAGCAGACGCTTGCCCGACTCCAGCACAAGGGTCTGGGGCGCCAACCCGGCCGCCGCTTGGTCTTTTGCGAAGACCGGTTCAGAGAGAAACCCGCTCAGTCGATCATTTTCATCCAGTAGATCTTCCACCATCCGGCGGAGGACGGGTCTGCCAGCGCAGACGCGGTCTAGGAATGCCCGACGCGCATCGCGCGGCTGGTCGAGCGCTTCCCCAAACAACTGCTCCGCGGTTTGCTGCTGCTTGTTCATTGTGCGTCCAGAGGCAGTCGGTAAAACAGATGCCATCGAAAACTGGGTTCACAGTAGCACAGTCTTTTCCGCCGTCGGCCTCCTGCCAGGTTACCTGCCAACGCCCGAGAATCCCGCAAGCCGCGAGACCGGGCTTCGTAGGTCGATTTCTCCTGGAATAAAGCGGGCCGGGGTTTCGCGGGTTCGTGGGGTTTCCGTAGGGTTTCTTGGACACTGGCCGACTTGATCGGCATAGGGGCGGCAGTCACCTGCCGACCCCTGCCACACCACCGTGCGAACGGGTCCGTACACGGCGGTTCGAGAAGTTAGGCTAGTAGTCCTCGAACAGTGAAGGAAGGCCGAGCGAGCGGAAGTACGCATTTGAAACTCCCACAGAGAGAGCTTTGGCGCGGGCCAGGTACCACGGACCGCGCCCACTGCCAGCCGTATTGGCGGTCAGACGTGGACGCACTCCCAGTTGCAGCAACGCAGCCCGACGACGGCGTGGAGTCTTCCACTGTCGCCAGAGTGCGCATCGCAACCTGAGCCGCACCCAACGAGTAAGGCTAATCAGCACCTCGGGGGTTTCGCAGAAGCCGAAGTAACCGCGCCATCCCACCATATAGGTGGCAAGTCGCTTCACTGTCGTCTCGATGCTGACACCCTTGGCCTGTCGCGTGATCTCACGGATTTTGTCTTTAAAGTGCTCCAGAGCCTTCGGAGCAATTGCTCGTCTGATCTCTGGGTCGTCCGTAAAGCTAAACCCGAGGAACTTTCGCTCCTGCGGTCGCGCTACCGCGCTCTTGGTCTCATTTACCTGGAGCTTCAGGCGCTGAGTGATGAACCGCCTAATGCTCTTCATCACCCGATGACCCGCACGTTCGCTGCGCACATAGATGTTGCAATCATCTGCGTAACGGACATGTCGGTGTCCCCGGCGTTCCAACTCACGGTCGAGTTCATCGAGCACGACGTTGCTGAGCAGTGGTGAAAGAGGTCCTCCCTGGGGAGTTCCTTCTACGCTTGGGCCGAGAAGCCCGTTTTCCATCACCCCGGCATTCAAGAACGCCCGGATGAGCTTCAGCAGCCGCTTGTCATCGACACGTTTGGCGATCCGCGCCATCAGTCGGTCGTGATTCACTCGGTCGAAGAACTTCTCCAAGTCGAGGTCAACCACCCAGCTATAGCCTGCAGCGATGTACTGCTGGGCCTTTGCTATCGCCTGATGTGCCGATTTCCTCGGTCGAAAACCATAGCTGTGATCGGAAAACTCCGGATCCCACCGCTGTTGCAAGGCCTGCATGACCGCCTGCTGTATGAATCGATCCAGCACCGTTGGAATGCCCAGCTTGCGCACTCCCCCGTCCGGCTTCGGTATCTCTACCCTCTTCACCGGCTGTGGTCTGTATGTCCCGCTGAGCAGTTGCTCCCGAATGGCTGGCCAGTGCTGTTTCAGGTGATCATCGAGCTGGCCGAACGTAATTCCGTCGACACCCGGACCACCCTTGTTCGCCTTGACCCGTCGTAATGCTTCCTTCAAGTTCTCTCGCTCAACGATCTCCTCCATTGTTGGATTGGTCCTAGCTGGGCTTTCGGGCGCATTCGTCGTCCTCAACGGTTCGGACCCTTCCCCTCCCGCCTTCCGGGCTTCACCCGTTGGCGAGCAAGAGAAGTCCAGATTGCTCTGGATGTTCTGCCGCATGTCATTGTTGAGACTCATGTCCTACTTGCCTCTCTTCTTGTTCGGGCCTTCAACCACCGTTTCCGGCTCAGCCTATCTGTTGACTCCGCCTTTCGGATTTAGAGGTTTCTTCGTCAGACGGGAGTGGTACTTTTCGAAAAGTAGTTTCTGAAAGCACCACTCCCGTCTGACGCATAAATTTTAGCCCGGATGAACATGACCTGCTCCAGCGAGGCTGTATCGCCCCGCTTAGAAGGGGCACGACTACACGGGCATCGCCTAACGAGCTGCCGGGTCAGAGCGGCAGGTGGAAAGTGCGGAGCTATGCCTAGGCGCTTGGTTGTTTATTTCAGAGCGGCTCTCGTCCTGCTGATGACGGATGCAATTTCGTCTGCGGTGGCTTTCCCTGCAAACGTGTTCAGGTTTTTGGGTAGAAAAAGATATTCTGTATCGGCGTGGATGAACTTGTATGCGGAGCCGAGACGATATTTCACACTCTCGATGTTCCAAATTGAGTTCAGAGGAATATTGAGATGGGTAGTTCCGGAGAGGAATGGAACCGGCTTCTTCTTTGTCAGGAAGAGGAATCGGCAGTTCGTAAGGACCACCACACCGTCCGGTTTATCGAGGATGCTCGCATTGTTGATGTATCGCGCAAGGCCTTTGTAAGCGACCCGTTCGCTGGGATCTCCAAACTGATGGACCATCGTGGCGAGTTCTTCTGGCGCCTTCGCCCACTCGACGTATTCCTTGAGCATTTTGACCGCTTCGCCTAACAATTCAGACACTGTCGTACCTCGGCCGGTGATCCGGGTCTAGGACGTTGATTATCGCACGCGGCCGTTGACTATACTGGAGGCTTCTGACAAAGAGGGTATGAGGATATGGCTTTCTGTCTATACGGCCAAAACCGGACGCTTACATTCTTGATGGGGGTTATTCCGTCCCTTCGCGCAAATACCCCGTCCCGCAAACACCCAAGTGGTGGGGTATGTCCCGTCTGTCAACGGGTTTTTGTCCGTCTGTCAACGGGTTTTGTCAACGGGTTTTGTCAACGGGTTTTCAACGGGTTTCTCGTCAACGGGTTTTGTCAACGGGTTTTCAACGGGTTTCTCGTCAACGGGTTTCTCGCTAGCCGACTTCGCATTACCTGTTTTCATACCGAGTTGGCTGCGCCCCCGCGGGTTCGAGCTGGCTCCCCAGATGCCCAGCGGGACCAAATGCTCAGAGCAGACCCGTACCGCTTCAGTGAGGCCTCTGCCCAGGTTTTGTAACCGAACTCTAGCGCGACCGAATAGCCGATATCCTTTGCGCTCAAATTCGGATCACCGGTTCGAATTCTGCTCACGTGTTGAATCGTCGCCTGTGAGCTTGCTTTGACGCGCAGTGCCTCTTCTACGTAGCTGGGATCTCTGATCTCGATCATCAGACTACCTGCTGCGGACAGGATGCCGAGAGAAATGAGGGCCGAGATATTATTCCGACCATAGGTTTTTTCCAGCCCTCCTCGTGTATTTGGAGCCGACACTACCCCGGCGAGGGACTTGAGCACGCTGTGCGGGGGAGCCTCGCCCAAGAAAATATCCCTGCTGATTCGCCGCCGCGAGAGGCGCGAGGGATGCAGCATCCCGACGTGAGTGATTCGCGACTGCAGTCTAAAGCTAGACCCATCTTCGCCGATCAAACCAACCGCTAGGAACCAGCGCTGTAATCGCCTCTTGTACTCCTCTGCAAGGCTCTCCGATGCCGAGGGCAGTCGAAGACATCGCTTCGCGATACTGAGCACCTCCTGACCTGTGAAGGAACCCCCGTCGCCCTTCTCCTTAAGAAGTTCTCGATAGACGACATGTGAGGTGCAAAAGTTGATAATTTGACGCGACGCCTCTTCCTCACTTTCAGCATCGAGTTTTACTAACTCCAATTTCCTGTTGGCTTCCGCGTTCCCGATCATCACCAAATCACGCACAACGTTCTCCGCCGTCGCCTTTGACAGTCCGAGCTCAGTAGCTAATAGGTTATAGGGGGCGCTTTTATTGCGAAGCAGAAATCTAAGCCCGGTTGCGAACGCAGAAAATGGCGTCTGCGGGACATATGTAACAGGAATATAGGGAACTCGCTCGGTGAGAAGATAATCCTTGAAGATATCCCAATAGATGCTGAGGCGAGTACCACTCCGTATGATTAGACGCTTATCCAGTAATTGATTGACGACAGAAACCCCATAGGTTTCCACGATTCTGAAGAAGTCAGCGGGCGCCGTCATCGCAATTTCTTTAGTACAGGCGAACTCGTCTGGTGCCATCCGCTCAATATCTTTTTTGAAGAGTTCCTGAATGCTCAGAGAGCGCACTAGGATGTCGTTTTGGTCGAGGCCACCTCGAACAAGATCCATGATGTGGATACACAGCTTCTTAAGTAGCCAAGGGTAGCCTTGACAATGATCTTCAAGGAGTCTTCTCAGTTGCGGAGCGAGTGGTTGCCCCATTTCCTTAGCAAATTTCGTGAGGGCGTTGCTCACCTCACGTGCCGAAAATGGATCCAATTCAATCTCTTTGCGCCGATCAGCCAGATTCTGCCAGAGATAATAGGCCTTATGCTCGGTTGGTATGGTGCCGTCTGTCTTCCAGGAAAATCCGATAACAATGTTCTCCTGGGCTTCATCCACCGAATTGCAGAGCGCTCTGATCTCATCGAACACCGCCTCCAATTCGGCCTTGTATAGCAGCTCTTCAAACTGGTCAAAAACAAGACAAAGAACCTTACCGTCCTGTTGAAGTTCATCAAGCGCCACCTTGATATTGTGATCCGCGAAGGGATTCGCAGTGCCGCCGAATCCCAGAGGCGAGGAAACTGAAATAAAGCTTTCCTTTTGCGCCGCAGTAATCGCCAAGGCGAGTGCCAACTCACCGAAACGTCTTGAACTCGCCGCGCGAGAATCTACTGCATACACAAAACATTTCTTTCTATTGCGAATGTTCTTCGCCGAGTTTGCGATCTTCAATACAAATGAGCTCTTTCCCCAGCCTGAGGGAGCCTTTATCGCTAAAATGCGTGTCCGAGAAGCCCTCGTTCGGACGCTTTCGAAGAAATCGAATACGTCCCGTAAGTGCTCATCTCGACCCACAAAATCACAAGGTCGGGCGGGACGATAATCAGCCCAGTCGTCTGCAACAGGAACCTGGACAACGCTTTGGTATTCACTCCTAATTTGTTCGCGATCACTTCGGCTCGGGCTTGACTCCTCGATAAGCCAACTCAGGCCAGCCAGACTGGTGTCTGTCTCGGTGATCCTGGTTGCGATACCTCTGGCAGTAATTCTGGCACCAGTGCGCGCGTCATAGAGGAGAGCTGACTCCCGTATTCCAGAATCCGGGTCGAATACCACAACCGCCCAAAACTCACCGAAGTCAGTCAACAACAGAAATCGTTCTTCGGAGAGGCGAAGGTCAGGCGGAACCACCAATTGCGCAGGATCAATGATGAGGCCGGCACCTACCAATCGCTCGAGGAGCGCCTCTGGGTCGTATATCTGGAGTCGCCGACGATCAGGCAAGGGCTTCTGGGACCACCTATCGCGAAAACCCTTCGCGTCCTTCCCCAGAGCATATGTGGAGATGAGCCAGCCGGCTGTTAGATCGTCGTCAGCGACTACATTGCCAAGCAGTTTGGAAAGCACGTCAGCACTTATTGTGGATCGGAATGCCTTACATTCGACGAAAACCCTTTCTCCAGTGGATTTTTCTTGAGCAAGGAGGTCGACCTCCATCGCCGTGAGGCGAACCTGCTGAACGACGCGAAAGTTCTGACTCTCAAGGAGGCGAGTGGCGAATTTCTCAAGAACCGTTCCCTTTTCTGTCGTAGACGCATCTTTTGGGAGGGCGACTTCAATGCTTATGTTCAAGGTGAAATCCTCAGAAGAGAACAGTCTAGCTCTTTGACTGGACCGTAGAGGACGAGTTCCGAGCATTGAACACCAGCAGATCGGAGCTGCTCGCGCAGAAATCCTGAATCTGGGGTCCGCATGACTCCGATTCGTAGACGGTAGGTCTTCGGAAACGCCCTAGGGTCCCGGTATCCCGGCATTGAGGCCCGTGCAGAATTCCTGGACACTGGCTAAGACTTGTCGGCACTAATCCCGCCAGAGGGGCACTACCGGGTCACCCAACGGCCCGTTCCTGTCGCTCCCGCGGCTTGCCGCGGCTTTGCTTCTTCGCCGGAGACGTGGCCGCGACCTCACTTACCGGGTGCCCGAAAGCTCGACCGAACCGGCCAGCGTTTCCGGATTATCACGCGCGCGTATATTGGCTCTCATGATCGGCAAGCAGCGCAGCGGCGTGTTCCTTTCCTATGCGCGGACGGATGGCGAGGATTTCGCCGCCACCCTGCGGGAACGGCTGCGCCACGAGGCTCCGGACATTGTCGTCAAGCAGGACCGGCTGTTGCTTGAAGGCGGCGTCGGCTGGTGGAAACAGCTCACGGATGCGGTCGATTCGGTCGAGTTTCTGGTCCTGGTAATGACCCCGTCGGCCATGCAATCGGAGATGGTCCGCAAGGAATGGCGGTACGCACGGCAACAGGGGGTGTGCGTGTACCCGGTGAAGGGTGCCTCCGCACTGCCGTTTGACGACCTGCCGCGCTGGATGAGCAAGGCTCATTTCTTCGATATCGACAGAGAATGGAAAACCTTCGTGAGCCACCTGCTGAAGGGCTGCGACACGCCACGCGTGCCCTTCATGGCCCCGGATCTGCCGGAAAATTTCATCGAGCGCCCGGATGAGTTCGGACGGCTGAAAAACCTGCTGCTCACTGCGGACCGCAAGGAACCGGTTGCGATCACCACCGCTCTTTCTGGCGCGGGCGGGTTCGGAAAAACAACCCTCGCGGCGGCCTTGTGCCACGATGAAGAGATCATTCAGAACTTCGATGATGGCGTCCTCTGGGTGACGCTGGGCCAACATCCCAGCGTGATGAGCGGCCTGGTCACGGCGTATGCGGCGCTGACCGGCGAGCGGCCCGGGTTCGCCAGTGAAGAGGATGCGGCGTTTCAGCTTGGCCAGAAGCTGGAAGATCGGACCTGCCTGCTGGTCATCGATGATGTGTGGGACGAGTCCAACCTGCGGCCGTTCCTGCGTGGAGGCAAAGGATGCGGAAGGCTGTTTACCACGCGCGATGCGGAGATCGCCTCCACCGCGCGGCCCGTGAATGTCGATGAAATGCACGAGGAAGAGTCGTCAGCGTTGCTCAGCAAGGGCGTTCCAGGGCTCGATGCCGCGCGGGCGCGTGAATTGTCACGGCGGCTGGGCGAGTGGCCATTTGCCCTCGAACTCGCCAGCGCGATGATGCGGCAGCGGATCGAGCAAGGCGATTCCGCGGAGAAGGCCGTTCAGCGGCTGTTGCAGATCCTGGATAAGAGGGGTCCTCATGGGCTGGCAAAGGGCACCGGAGACCCGCGACACCGCAACATCGATGCTGTTCTTGAGGGCAGCCTGGAACTGCTGAGCGGCGAAGATCGCACGCGCCTGACGGAACTATCCATATTCCCGGAAGATATACCGATCCCGCTGAGCGCGGCATCGGCGCTTTGGGGGCTTGACGAATTTGAATCGGAAGAGACGGCGCAGCGGCTGGCGCGTCTTTACTTGTTGAAGTTGGATTTTGGGAAGGGCTCCATGCGCTTGCACGACGTCATGCGGGGCTGGCTGGCGGCCAAGACCAACGCCATTGCGCTTCACGGCCGGTTGGTGGACGCATGGTCAGACTGGATGCGATTACCCGACGGCTTCGCCTGGCGATGGCTGACCTGGCACCTGATGCAGGCAGGGCGGACAGCGGATGTCGCAAGAATCTTGTGGGACCCGGCGTGGCTTAAGGCGAAGCTCGATGCGACCGACGTAAATGCGCTGATTGGCGACTTTGAATATCTGAAGCCATCGCGGGAAGCGGAGCTAATACAAGGGGCGCTACGGCTTTCGTCTCACGTGCTCGCAAAAGATCCCACGCAATTCGCTTCCCAGATGGCCGGCCGTCTTTTGCCGCACGACGCGCAGCCGAGCGTTCATCGATTCACGTTCTTGCTCACCCAGGCCGCGGACCGCCCGTGGCTTCGACTGCGGCAGCCCGCACTCGACCCACCGGGCGCAGGACTTTTGCGCACGCTCGGCGGCCACTCGGATTGGGTCAGCGGCGTGGCGGTGAGTCCGGACGGACGGCGTGCCGTCTCCGCTTCGCACGACAACACGCTCAAGGTGTGGGATTTGGAAACCGGAGGCGAACTGCGCACCCTCGCTGGCCATTCTCACTGGGTCAACGGTGTGGCGGTTAGTCCGGACGGACGGCATGCCGTCTCCGCTTCTCAGGACAACACGCTCAAGGTGTGGGATTTGGAAACCGGAGGCGAACTGCGCACCCTCGCCGGCCACTCTAGCCAAGTTACTGGCGTGGCGGTCAGCACGGACGGACGGCGTGCCGTCTCCGCTTCTCGGGACAACACGCTCAAGGTGTGGGATTTGGAAACCGGAGGCGAACTGCACACGCTTGCCGGCCACTCCAGCCAAGTCACTGGCGTGGCGGTCAGCGCGGACGGACGGCGTGCCGTTTCTGCTTCTCGGGACAACACGCTCAAGCTGTGGGGCCTGGAAACCGGCGGCGAACTGCGCACCCTCGCTGGCCACTCCGGTGAGGTTACTGGCGTGGCGGTCAGTCCGGACGGACGGCGTGCCGTCTCCGCTTCGCACGACAACACGCTCAAGGTGTGGGATTTGGAAACCGGAGGCGAACTGCGCACGCTCGCTGGCCACTCCGGGGCGGTCAGTGGCGTGGCAGTCAGCCCGGACGGTCGGCGTGCTGTCTCCGCTTCCTGGGACAAGACGCTCAAGGTATGGGATTTGGAAACCGGCGGCGAGCTGCGCACGCTCGCTGGCCACTCGGATTGGGTCAGCGGCGTGGCGGTGAGTCCGGACGGACGGCGTGCCGTCTCCGCATCGCACGACAACACGCTCAAGGTGTGGGATTTGGAAACCGCAGGCGAACTGCGCACGCTCGCTGGCCACTCTCACGGGGTCTCTGGGGTGACGGTCAGTCTGCACGGACGGCGTGCCGTCTCCGCTTCTTGGGACAAGACGCTCAAGGTGTGGGATTTGGAAACCGCAGGCGAACTGCGCACGCTCGCTGGTCACTCGGATCCGGTCACTGGCGTGGCGGTCAGTCCGGATGGACGGCGTGCCGTCTCCGCCTCCGACGACGACACGCTCAAGGTGTGGGATTTGGAAACTGGAGGCGAACTGCGCACGCTCGCTGGCCACTCCGATTCGGTCACTGGCGTAGCAGTCAGTCCGAACGGACGGCGTGCCGTGTCTGCTTCTCGGGACAAGACGCTCAAGGTGTGGGATTTGGAGACCGGAGGCGAGCTGCTCACGCTCGCTGGCCACTCTAGCCGGGTCACTGCCGTGGCGATGAGTCCGGACGGACGGCGTGCCGTCTCCGGTTCCCGGGACAACACGCTCAAGGTGTGGGATTTGGAAACCGGAGGCGAACTGCGCACGCTCGCTGGCCACTCTGGCGGAGTCACTGCCGTGGCGGTGAGTCCGGATGGACGGCGTGCGGTCTCCGCTTCCTGGGACAAGACGCTCAAGGTGTGGGATCTGGAAACCGGGCGCGAACTGCGCACGCTCGCTGGCCACCCTCAGCGGGTCAATGGCGTAGCAGTCAGCCCGGACGGACGGCATGCCCTCTCCGCTTCCCGGGACAACACGCTCAAGGTGTGGGATCTGGAGACCGGCATGACTATCGCCACTTTCGATTGCGATTCCGTTGCTCAATGTGGTGCATTTGCGGACAACCACACCATCGTTGCTGGCGACAATGGAGGTCGCGTCTACTTTCTTACCCTCGAACTCCCCCAACAGGGCTGACGTCCATTGCACGATGTCCAGAGGTCGATGCTCCAGCGGCCGGTTTCGGTCGGTGAAGGGGCTTTGGCGCCTTCGGCTTCATCACGCAAATCCTGAAGGTTGCGGCGGTAACGAGCCTCGTCAGCAAGCGTTTTGGTGATCAGGGACGACAAATGCTCTGAGGAATAAAAGTCCATTTTCGCTGAACTGAAGCACCGCAAATTGTATCTATATCTATGGAGCGCGGGCGGTGCCCGCAAATTGGGCGGCCTCTCCTGAAACAGAGGACTAATCAGCCCCAGGGCTGGCCCACCTTGATCTTTGAAAATTCAATCGTTGGCTTGGAGTTTGGCTTGCCCAGCCGCTCTATCCGCATGAAGCCGGGCAGCGGGAGGCCGCCGGCGCCGTTCTCTGCGCTGCCTGGGCGCCTGATATGGGACCTCGCCGGCCAGCCATCCATCGGCCGATCTCCTTGTACCCCTAAACAGTCTAGGAGGGCGGGAAATTAAAAAGATTTGACCATCTTGATAAAACAAAGGACTTAGCCGCCGACATTCACAGAACGATGCCCAGGAATACACCGCACACCGGCGATGCACGCGGAGCTGGCCTCCCGACGGAAAACAGAAGCCGCCTTCTTACATTGCATCAACCTCTCTCTTGGGAGCTTACCTATCCAGCAAGACGCCCGATCCCTGTCTCGATTGAGCAAAGCATCTCACCCGGCAGGATTTCCAAGTGCGCCTTTGCTTACTGAAAGGCGCACACGCTGTCTCGTCCAGCGCGGCGTGGCAGGAAATCCGGGTTCGGGCCGTTTCGTTTATGGCCCTACTAAGCAGCCTGCGAAAAAAGGCCGGTTTTGAGGAGATGGCGATCCCTCAGCGGCTAAAGCCGAATTCATTTCAAAACAGGTATGAACGGCCTGAAGGCCGTCCCCTTCAACAGAAGTGAGTTTTTCCGCAGCCTGTAAAATCGTGCCCTGATACAAAACATGAGTTTCTACGCCTCCCTTGCTGACTACATTGCATCGGGGACCGCGATGCCCAGCCATGCCAAAGAGCGCACCAGGGCGCGCTCTGCAACCGCGGCGGTTGCCAACAGAAATTGGCGGCGCGCGGGATCCTCTTCGGTGAGGATGTGGTGACGATGATAAAAATTGTTGAAGAGCTGCGCCAGCTGAAAGGCATGCTTGGCCAGATAGGCCGGCTCGGCGGCCGCGATGCATTGCTCCAACAACAGGCTCAGCCGGGAAGAGATGATCCATAGTTCCCATAGACCGGCCGCGTCTTCTCCCTGGAAGTAGTCCGCGACATTTACTTCGGCCAGCGACGCCTCCGGCGTCACTCCCGCCTTGCGGAAGATGTTGCGGGCGCGCACCACGGCGTATTGCACATAAGGACCAGTCTCTCCTTCGAAGCTGAGGGCTTCTTTGAAATCGAAGGCAATGACGCTGTTGCGCGTGAACTTGAGCATGAAATAGCGCAACGCGCCCACCGCAATAAGGTGCGCGATGTGCTGCCGCTCCTCCTGGCTGCGCTGCGGATGGCGGCTGTCCACCTCTTCTTTTGCCGCAGCCGTGAGCTTATCCAGCAGCGCATCGGCCTTCACCCCGAAGCCTTTGCGCCCGGAGACTTCGATATAGGGCCGGCCTTTGTCCTCTTCGGAGATTTCGTAGCCAAGCTCCATGGCGCAGCGCGGCGTCAGCGCGACCATTTCATAGGAGAAGTGAACGTAGTGCTCCGCGGCGTCGGTGTAGCCCAGACCGCGCAGGGCCTCAATCACGTTGGCTTGGGGGTCGGCCTGACGGCTGTCGATGACGTTGTAGATGGCCTGGGCGCCTCCGAAATCAGGGTGCTGCGCCTCACCGTGTTCGGTGGAGATCCAGCAGGTGTGATCGCTGTAGGGGAAGAAAGGAGCATAGCCGAAGTCGCGGCCCAGCAAGCCAAACTTCCACAGGTGATAGGCGATGTCCTTCCCAACATAGGTCACCGTACCGTTGGAACGCACAATCACCTTGGCGTCTTCGTCGACTGCGTCTTCTACCGTTGCTGTTGCCGTCGACGCGCGACGCATCACCCAGCAGCCCTGGTTCTTGCCCTCGGTCTCGAGGTAGAGCACGCCTTTGGCTTTTAGTTGGGCAAAGGCGAGATCCCAGAACTTGAGGTGGAGAATCTCGCTCTCGCGAGGTAGAAAGTCATACTCGATATCCAGGCGCAGCATGGTCTCAAGATGCCGGCGGAGCACGGCGGTAGAGAGCAGCTCGGCAATCTCCGCAATCTCGTTGCCTCCCTCTTCTATGGCGTGCAAGGTCTGGAGACGGATAGTCCGGCGCTCCTGCCGGTCTGGCTCCGCGACCTCATACCATTGCGAGACGCGGGCATAAAGATCCCAACAGTAATCGTCGATGCGCTCGCCGCGTGCCTTGAGATCGGCCAGTAACTGCCGGACGCCGGCGAGATTGTAACCTTCAAAGTGAGTGAGGCCGACGACCACGTCGGCGACCTGGACCCCGGTGTTGTCGATGTAGTTCTGCACGTCCACATGCTGCCCGGCAGCGCGGAGCAGGCGCACAAAAGTGTCGCCAAGGATTGCGTTCCGCAGATGGCCGATGTGCGCGGCCTTATTCGGGTTGATGCTGGTGTGCTCTACCAGCGAATGCAGATGGCTCTGCTCCTCGGAGAAATCGTCGAGCGCGATCTGCTGCGCAGCGGCCTGGCGGTCAAGTTTGCCATTGATGTATCCGGCGCCGGCGACTTCAAAGGACGCGAAGCCGGCCAGCGGCAGCAGCTCCCCTACCAGTTCCCCGGCAATCGCACGCGGCGCTCGTTTGAGACGGCGGGCCAGCTCGAAAGCAACGGGCAACGCATACTCCCCCATCTCCAGATCGGGCGGCTGCTCGATGGCGATGTGCGGGAGTTCAATCTGATATTTGGACTGGAGAACGGAGCGAAGGCGCTCGCGAAGAAGTCTCTGCTGTTTGCGGTACACGTAGGGCGATTTTAGCAGAAGGTCTAACTCGTCCTATGGCCTGTTAAGATTGAACAAAGTGCAGCGTTTGCGTGCACCATACCACCGCCTACCTCATGTCCGATACCCCCAGCTTTTACATCACCACCCCGATCTATTACGTGAATGCCCGGCCGCACATCGGTCACGCGTACTCCACGGTGGTGGCCGACGCCATCGCGCGGCGCAAGCGAGCGCTGGGTTTTGACACATGGTTTCTAACCGGGACGGACGAGCACGGGCAGAAGATCGAGCGCTCGGCGCGGGCGGCAGGACAGACTCCCCAGGAGTTCGCCACGGCCGTCTCCAGCCAGTTCCGCAGCCTGTGGGACCGGATGGGGCTGACCTACGACGATTTCATACGAACCACCGAGCAGCGCCACCGGCGGGGCGTACAAAAGCTGTTCCGTGTCCTGCAGGAGCGCGGCTTCATCTACAAGGGCAGCTATACCGGCCAGTATTGCGTATCCGACGAGCTTTATGTCGATGCGCCGCCGGGCTCACCCTGCCCTGACTGTGGCCGCATCACGGAAACGGTGAGCGAAGAGAACTACTTCTTTAAGCTCTCCGCCTTCGAGCGCAAGCTGCTGGAGCTATACGAGCAACATCCGGAGTTTATTCGTCCGGAGGCCCGGCGGAACGAGGTCCTGTCGTTCGTGCGCAGCGGATTGAAAGACCTGTCCGTAAGCCGCACCAGCTTCGACTGGGGCATCCCGGTGCCGGGCGACGAGAAGCACGTGATATATGTGTGGATGGATGCGCTGGCCAACTACATTACCGCCCTGGGCTACGGCAGCGACTCACCCGAAGACCAGCAGCGCTTTGCCCGCTACTGGCCCGCCAACGTGCAACTGGTGGGCAAAGAGATCATCCGCTTTCACTGCGTTTATTGGCCCGCGTTTCTCATGGCTGCGGATCTGCCCGTGCCCAAGAGCGTGGTCGCCAACGGATGGCTGCTCTTCGAGCAAAGCAAGATGTCCAAGTCGCGGGGAAACGTGGTTCGCGCGGAAACGATTGTGGAGATCCTGGGGGCGGATGCGCTGCGCTATTTCCTGCTGCGCGAAGTTGTCTTTGGGCAGGATGGCAGCTTTTCCTTTGACGCCCTGGTGCAGCGCTACAACGCCGATCTGGCGAACGGGTACGGTAACCTGACCAGCCGGACCGTGTCCATGATCCACCGGTATTTCGACGGAGTGGTGCCGGCAGGCGAGGCCGACGCGCGCATCGCCGCCGCCGCCGAGACCGCGGCGCAGGAGTTTGCCGCTCATTTTGACGCGCTGGATTTTTCCCGCGCGCTCGAATCGTTGTGGGGGCTGGTCGCGGTGATCGACGGCTACATCACGGAAAAGGCACCCTGGAAGCTGGGGGCGGCCCAGGATGCGGCCTCGCGGAGTGCGCTGGCATCTATTCTGTACACCTGCGCCGAAGCGCTTCGTGTGATCACAGCCCTGGTCTATCCCGTCTTGCCCGAGGCCACTGCCAGGATATGGGTGCAACTGGGGCTGGGCGATATAGCCCACGCGGATCTGAAGAGTGTGCACTGGGGGCAATTGGCGCCAGGCACCAGGCTGGGAGCATCAAGCCCTATCTTTCCCCGGGCAGAAAAGGACACGGTCGCACGCATGCATGAACTGGAGACGAACGACGGCGGTAAGCCGGTAGAAGCGGAGACGACGTCCGAGGCGGCGGTGACGACCAGCGCACCGGCTGCTCCGGTACCGGCGCCGGCGCCTATGGCTGCTGCGGCGAATCAAACAGCGGAGATTGCTGCCAAGACCGCAGAGGGTATCGCTGCACAAGCAACCACGGGGATCGCAACGAAAGCGCCCGCGGCGTTTACGTCGGCGGCTTCCGTAGGGACCGCCGTTGCTCCGCGCCGCCGGCAGACAAGCCGGCGACCATCACCATCGACGATTTTGCCAAGGTCGAGTTGCGCGTGGCCCAGGTCCTGGTGGCTGAGCCAGTGAAGGGCGCCGACCGGCTTTTACGGCTCGAAGTGACCCTGGGGGACGAAGTGCGGCAGATTGTCGCCGGCATCGCCGGGGCCTATGAGCCGGAGAAGCTGATTGGGCGCAAGGTGGTGATCGTGGCCAATCTGCAACCGAGGAAGTTGCGGGGCCTGGAGTCGAATGGCATGATCGTAGCGGCCTCGGTGGGAGAAAAGGGCAAGCCCGTCCTGGCCGGCTTTCTGGAAGACATTGAAGTAGGCGCACGGCTCAAGTGAAGAGGCGAAGGAGCAGCTCTGGTCGACTCACACGCACATCTTGACAGCCCGCGGTATGAAGCCGACCGGGATGAGTTGCTGCAGCGGGCGTGGCAGCAAGGAGTGCGCACGGTCTTGTCCATCGGCATCGGGGACGGGCCCGACACCATGCAGCAGGCGCTGGAATTAAGCCGACGCTACGCCGGCAAGCCGGCGGTACCGCGCATCCTGGCTACGGCGGGAATCCATCCCCACGAGGCCCAGCTGGCCGGCCCGGCCGCGCTCGCCAAACTGGACGGTTTGCTGGCCTGCCCGGATGTGCTGGCCGTGGGGAGATCGGGCTGGATTATTATTATGACCACTCGCCCCGGGAGCAGCAGAAGCAAGCCTTCAGGCAACAGATGGAGATTGCCGCCGCGCACCGGCGGCCGATCATCATCCACTGCCGGCCCTCCGATGGCAGCACCGACGCATGGGACGACACGCTGAGCATGATTGAGACCGGCTGGGGCACGCTGGGAGGGATCCTGCACTGTTTTACAGGCGAGTGGGAACATGCCAGCCGGGCGATGGATTGCGGATTTCTGATCTCCTTCGCCGGGAACGTCACCTTTCCGCGGGCTGAAAACATACGCCAGGTGGCCGCCAGGGTGCCACTGGACCGGATGCTGATTGAGACCGACGCCCCGTTTCTCGCCCCGCTCCCCTATCGCGGCAAGCGCAATGAGCCGGCCTGGGTGGGCCGGGTGGCGGAGAAGCTGGGGGAGGTTTGCGGCGTCCCTGCGGAACAGGTGGCTTCCAGCACTGCCAACAACTTCTTCCGTTTTTTTGGTGTAGCACCGGACGCAGATTCGTAGCGCAAGAGTGCAGAAACGCTTTTGCGCTCATAATCGAGGGAGGACAGGCCCATGGCAGCAGACAACTCGTTCGATGTAGTGAGCAAGGTAGATATCCAGGAAGTCAAGAATGCGATGGAACAGGCCATCAAGGAGGTGCGGGCACGCTTCGATTTAAAGGATTCCCGCTCCGAGATCAAGCTTGAGGGTCATGAAACCATTGAGCTGGCCTCCCAGGACGAGTACAAGCTCAAGGCGGTCACAGAGATCCTGCAGCAGAAGTTCGTCAAGCGGGGTGTGCCCCTGAAGTCGCTCGAATATGGCAAGATCGAACCGGCCTCGGGATCGAGCGTGCGGCAGAAGATCACCCTGCAGCAGGGCATACCCGGGGACAAGGCAAAAGAGATCGTTAAGCTCATCAAGGAATCCAAGAAAAAGGTACAGGCTTCGATTCAAGGAGATACGGTACGCATAACAGGCAAGGATCGCGATACCCTACAAGAGACGATTGCACTGCTCAAGGGTCATGATTTCGGCATTGACATGCAGTTCACCAATTACCGGTCGAACTAAGACCGGGTCGATTTTGGGTGGGATGGTATAAAGCAATTTTGCCTCGCAGCGCCGGGCCGAGCTTTCCCGAAGTCAAGAACAAGCACCTGGAGACTGAGTGAGCACACAAGCGATAGCGACGGCAAAGGAAGTCTTCGATCTGCTGCGCGACGACTTGAGCGCCATTGAGACCGAGCTGGTGCGCGATGCCGTCTCCAACGTGGGGGCCATCACCGACATCGCCGACCACCTGCGGGAAGGCGGCGGCAAACGCATCCGCCCTTCCCTGCTGTTGCTGGCGGCAAAATCGCTGGGCTACCACGGCCGCGGAATGGTGCGGCTGGGCGCCGTGGTCGAGATGGTGCATACCGCCACCCTGGTGCACGACGACATTATCGACGGGGCCGATACCCGTCGCGGCCGTCCTTCGGCCAACACCACCTGGGGCAACTCAAAATGCGTGCTGGCCGGCGACTGGCTGTACATGCAGGCCTTCCACATTGCCCTGGAGGAGCGCAACTTCAAGGTGCTGGACCTGTTGATCGGCCTGACCCAGCAGATGGTCGAGGGCGAGTTTGTCCAGATGGAAAAGCTGGGCCGGATGGTGGGCGAAGCCGAGTACTACGACCTGATCTATCGCAAGACGGCCTGCCTGTTCGACGTCTCCATGTGCCTGGGCGCGGTTCTGGCCGGAGCCTCGGAAGAGATCGAGGAGCAAATGGGGGAGTATGGCCGTAACCTGGGCATCGCCTTCCAGATCGTGGACGACGTGCTGGACCTGACGGCCACCGAACGGGTGCTGGGCAAGCCGGTGGCCAGCGACCTGCGGGAGGGCAAGGCCACTCTGGCCGTGGTCCATGCGCTGGAGCACGCCACCGCGCATGAGCGCGAGGCCATCCGCCGGGTGCTCGAAGATCTCAGCTTCGAGCGGACCAGCCACCAGGACGTGCTGAATATTCTGGAGCGCCACGGGTCGGTGCAGTATGCGCTCAGCGCTGCCTTCCAATACGCTGAAGTGGCCCGCGCGGCCATCGCCGGGCTGCCCGAATCCGACTACAAACGGGCCCTGCTGTGGATGCCGGACTTCGTGGTCGCCCGGGATAAGTAACGCGGCGATGCAGGAACATTCAGCCCCCATCCCCATCCGTGTGCTGGTGGCCAAGCCGGGCCTCGATGGCCACGACCGGGGCGCCAAAGTTATCGCCCGAGCCCTGCGCGACGCCGGGATGGAAGTGATCTACACCGGCCTGCGGCAAACCCCCGAAATGATCGTCAATGCCGCCCTGCAGGAGGATGTGGACTGCATCGGCCTGAGCATTCTTTCCGGCGCCCACAACGTGATCGTTCCCCGGGTTCTGGCGCTGCTCAAGGAGCGCGGCGCCGAGGATATCCTGGTGGTTCTCGGGGGCACCATCCCGGGCCACGACATAGCCGCCCTGAAGGCGCAGGGAGTCGCGGAGGTCTTCGGCCCCGGCACTCCCCTTGAAACTACAGTTAGCTTCATCCGCACTCACATCAAGCCGCGCGAGATACCCCAGTATTAGAGCTTGTCCGCGCTATTCGTCATCATGAATGTGACACTTAAGATAGCCGGTGCAGCGCCGCGAATGGACCTGCAAAGGACGATGCAAGGTTATGCGCCCTCTACCATACAGTTGCGATTACATATAATCCGAGGACGGCCCAATGATCACAGTGGCGGATATGCTCCGGGGCCGAATCCACAGGTTATCCACATTGTGGATAACAAAGTAACTTACCTTCGTGAATCTTCTAAGTTGACGGAAGAGGCCGGCCCAACCAGAGCGTAACCCACCCCATTCAAGCCCAGCACGGCCAGGCCGGCAAGCAGGGAGGGGAGGGTGTGCTGCCGGAAGCCAAACCACCCAGCCAGCAGGTAACCAGGTGAAGCAGGAGCAGCCCGGCAGCGCGGGAGGGCCGGAGGTGGTAAGAGCGGAAGACAAACCAGGGCAGAACGACAAAGTAGAAGGGCCAGCCGTATTCGACCAGGCGATCGGCGCTGGCGCCGAGCAACGGGGTCATGAGGATGCTGATGACGCCATACACGATGCAGAATCTGAAGACTATGAGCAGGCCAGGGAGATTCCCAGCAGCCAGTTCCCGCCCCTGGGCAGGAAGCAGCAGCTGCCGCATCCCACGCAACAGCGACACAGCGAGCGCGGGCCCGATGCCAAAGATGCCAAACCAGGCGAGCAGAAGACGCACAGGGCCCCAGACGGAGGGCCGGCATACGCCGATGGTTTGAATCGCGCCGAGATGGTAACCCGCAGGCAGGGCGTAGACCCAAACCGGGTGGCATTCGGGCAAGGTGTTGCTCCACAGAGGGAGACCGAGAAGATTCTTGAAGAAGCTCCAGATGAGCTTACCCAGGATGTAGGCGCCGCCGCTGAGCCCATGCACGCTGGAAGGCCCGGCTTGGCCGAAGTGCCGGCTGACCAAGCCCCCGCACACCATCGCCGTCAGCCCAATCAGGGCGGAGCGAAGCGGGATGCGGCGCCAACAGGCAAAGAGCAGGCAGGCGGCAACCAGGATTGTCGACTCGCGAGCCAGGTAGGCGGGAAATAGCAGGAGCAGGGCGAATCCCGTGTATCCGTAGAGGAGACATAGCAGGATAGCGGCCAGGATGGCGGCGTGCAGCAGGTCGGGCAAATAGTAATCGTGGACGATATCTACCCAGAAGGGCATGAGGAAAATGCCGGCGAAGATCGCCGCCGGTGCTCGCCAGGACCACAGCAAGGCGGCAACCAGGGCGATCAGTGCGATCAGGCAAACGATACCCATCGCCAGGAAACCGGCGTCGACCCCCATGCCGGTGACCCGGCCGAACCAGCCGGCGATCGCCGGGCCAAGCAGGCGCCCGGAAAAAGGCGATGGCACGGTGCTGCGTTGGCCGAGCGCCAGCAGGCGATACCAGCAAGGCATCGGGCGCGCCGGCGGCTCCCGGCAAGCCAAGCAGTAGGGCAAAGCCCAGGCACCCGGCAGGAAACAGCAAGGAAAGGACTCGTGCAGGGGGCGGGCAGGTCTGGGAAACACCTGCCGCTCCGGGCGCGGCCTGGGTGGGGGGCATGAGTGGAGGTTAGATCATTTCTCACGCTGGGGTAATAAACGAGCAGGTACCGCGTGATTCCCTGCTCAGGATGCGGACGGCCGCGCGAGGAATTGCTGCAGCACGGCCACATACTTCTCCGGCAAAGGGACCTTGCGCAGCGACCGGTCGACTACGACGTGGGTGGTTTCCCCTTCGGCCAGAAGAGTGGTGGCCGCGCCGTTCTGCGGACGCATCAGGCGATAGCCGAATTTGAGTAGCGAACGGCGCATCGCGAGAACGCGGGTCTCAAGCAGCAACTCGTCGTCGTAATGGGCTGGAGATTTGTACCGGCAGCTTGCTTCGACGACCGGGAAGTGGCAATCGTCTTCGATCTCCATCTGTTTGTAATGAAAGCCCAGGTGGCGTAGAAGCTCGACCCTGCCGACCTCAAACCAAATGAAGAAGTTGGCGTAGTACACGATGCCCATCTGATCGGTTTCGGCATAGCGCACGCGGATTGGGGTTTGGGAAACTGACATGAGTGAAGTCAGTTTAGCGGACGGAGCGAGTTCCCCAGACGGGTTGAGGTAACAGCAGGTCCCTCCACTGCGCTTCACCCTTACGGCTTGAGCTTGGAGAAGACCTGCAGCTTGGAGATGTCGTTGAACATCACGAAGGCGGCGAAGATCAGCAGAACGACAAAGGCAGCCTGGTAGATCCGCTCCTTGAACTCCTGGTTGAGATCGCGGCGCATCACCCCTTCAATCAGCAGCAAGACAATCACGCCGCCATCCAGAATCGGAATGGGCAGAAGATTGAAGATGCCCAGGTTGAGACTGATGATGGACATGAGGCCGATAATCGGCTGCCAGCCAGGCTGTTCGACGGCAAGGCCGGTTTCCCGGGCAATCCCAATCGGTCCACTCAGGTCCTGCACCGCAAAACGGCGCGTGACCATGCGGTGGAGGACTTCCAGGATCAGACCGGAATAGCGCAGGTTGAAATGAACCGACTGGTTTACGGCCGCAGGCAGCGGGAGCTGCTGGATCTTGAAGGGCGGCACGTTGGGTGCAAAACCAATGCGGTAGAGTTTGTGTCCATCTCCGCTCATCCGCCATGACGGGCTGCAATTCGATCTGGAAGGTCTTGCCGTCGCGCAGAGCAGTCAGATGGATGGGACGGCCGTTGCCCTGCTGCAGAAAGGCCAGCATGGCATCGACGGAGTGGAGCGCCAGCCCATCGACGGAGAGAATCTGGTCGCCCGCCTTCAGGCCCGCTTTCGCCGCCGGCATTCCGGGTTCGATCTGGCGGACGCGGATGGGGTCCTGCTGCATCCAGGGGCACGAAACCGATGGTGTCAAAGTCGAACTCGTCGAGTCCATGAGGATTGGGAACTGACAACTGGGTAGCTGATGGTCTGCGCCGTCGCGTTGCACATCGACCGGAATCGTTTGCCCGGCATTGAGCGCCGCACGCACCGAGAGCTGCTCCCAGGTGGGGTTGTTGACGCCGTCGAAGCGGGTGATCAGGTCGCCTGCCTTCAGTCCGGCAGCAGCGGCTGCGGTGTGATCGGAGACAAAATCAATACTGAGCCGGCTGCGAGCGAAAGGCTTCGACCTCGTTATGCATCATGTAAAAGCCGGTCATGAGCAGCAACGCCAGCAGAAAGTTTGAGACCGGGCCAGCCAGGCCAATGAGGATGCGCTGCCAGCGCGGATGGGCGCTGAACTCGGCCGGATCGCCGGTAGACGCTTCCCCCGGCGTTTCTCCTGACATTCTGACGTAGCCGCCGAGGGGCAACAGGCTAAGCCGGTAGTCGGTGTCGCCATGGCGGAAGCCGAAAAGACGCTTGCCGAAACCCACGGAGAAAACTTCCACCCGCACGCCGCACAACTTGGCAACGGCGAAGTGGCCAAACTCGTGCACCAGGACCATGATGCCGAGCACAACGAGCATGGAGACCGTGCTGGTTAGGAAAAAAGACATAGCAATCCGCTCATTTACCTCTCTGCCGAATCCAGCCTTGTTGGCTGGGGCACCGAACTACCCGAGTATTGACTGGAAAAGTCGCCTGCGGTGAGCATCGTGACGGCAATTCAACGCAACACAGGCGAAAAACCTGCTACCACCCGTTGTGCGACCCGCCGTGCTTCTTCGTCCAATTGAAGAACTTCCTTGATAGTTTCAGGATATCTCGGCGGCGTTGCCTCGAGAACTTGCTCAATTGTACGCGGGATGCTGGTAAACGGAATGGTGCCTTCGAGGAATGCGTTGACCGCCACTTCATCGGCCGCGTTGAGCGCGATGCAGGCGGCGCCGCCCGATTCAGCCGCCTGGTAGGCCAGGCGAAGGCAGGGAAACCGTTCAAAATCAGGGGGTTCGAAGTTCAACTGGCCGAGCGCCGCCAGATCGAAAGTCAGCTCGCTGGGAACCCGCTCGGGGTAGCTCAGGGCGTAAAGGATGGGCAGCCGCATATCGGTAACCGAGATTTGCGCCAGGATGCTGCCGTCGACGAACTCCACCAGCGAATGAACGGCCGATTGAGGATGGACGGTGACCTTGACCGCGGAAGGAGGCAGGTCAAAGAGCCGGCAGGCTTCGATGATCTCCAGACCTTTGTTGAGCAGGGTGGCGGAATCGATGGTCACCCGGCGCCCCATGATCCAGGTGGGATGGCGCAGCGCCTGCTCCACCGTAACGTACTGAAACTGGTCCTTGGGAAGCTGACGAAATGGGCCGCCGGAAGCGGTCAGCCAGATGCGGCGCACCTCCTGGGGCGATCCGCCGCGCATGCACTGGTGGATGGCGTTGTGCTCGGAGTCGATGGGCAGCAGCGGCACGTTGCCGCGGCGCGCCTGGCGGGTAAGGATCTCCCCGGCCGCGACCAGGGCCTCCTTGTTGGCCAGGCCTACGGGTTTGCCGGCCACCACGGCGGCGTAGGTAGCTTCCAGGCCTCCCAACCCGACGATCGCCGACACCACGAAATCGACTCGGGAATGGGTGGCTGCCCGCACCGTCCCCGCGGTGCCATGCACCACCTCGGTCGCGTTGAGGCCAGCGGCCTTGAGACGCGACGCGAGCTCGCCGGCCAGCGGCTCAGTGGCCATGGAAACCACCAGCGGACGCCAGCGCTGGCATTGGGTGAATGCCAGGTCGACGTTTCTGCCCGCTGCCAGCGAGGCGACGGCGAATCGCTCCGGATATCGCTCAATGATGGAGAGGGTGCTGGTCCCGATGGAACCGGTAGAACCGAGGATGCAGATGTGCTTCAACGCAAGCTAGCCCGCTTTGAAATACTGCTGAATCCATTGAGCGTACCACAGCGCGGGCGCGGCCAGCAGGAGGGCATCGATGCGGTCGAGAATGCCTCCGTGGCCGGGTAGCATGACGCCCGAATCCTTTACCCCGGCGCCGCGCTTGATGGCGGACTCGACCAGGTCCCCGACCTGGGCAAAGAGATTCAACACTGCGGCCAGAAGCAGCCAGCGAATCATCGGACCGGCAAAGTGAAGGGTATCCACGCGGGCGAATGCTACCAGCGCGGCGGCGATGAGCAGGCTGCCGGCCAGCGAGGCAGCGCTTCCCTCCCAGGTCTTATTGGGGCTGATCCGCGGCGCCAGCTTGTGGCGGCCGAAACTGCGGCCAACGTAGAGGGCGGCGGTGTCGCCGATCCAGACGACGCAGAACAGGAAGACCAGCAGCGAGGGGCCGTCCTGTTGCACCCAAATGAGCGGCAGGGTCGCCATGGTCAGACCGCAGTAAAGTAAACCGAAAACAGAGAAGGCGGCCTCCGGTAGAACGCGCTCGAGAGGAGAGCGAAAGCTGCAGACAACCAGGATGACCAGGCTGCAAAGGCCGATCGCCGGCAAGATCAGGGTTGGGGCTGCGGAAGGTAGCGGCAAAGAGGACAGCGATGGCAATCAGCACCAGAGTGCGCCGCGATCCCTGGACATCCGCGATCGAGAGGTACTCCCACGCAGCGAGTTCCGCCACCAGCGCCGCGGCCAGGACCAGCAACAGAAAGGATCCCTTGAGCAAGAGCAGCAGAACCAGGGGGACAAGGACGGCCGCCGTGATGACCCGTTTCATGATTTCAAGCAGGATACACGGTGGCGGGCTTCGATAGTATCATCTAGCTTAAGCTAGATGAAGGAGCAGTGATGATTGAAGTTGGGGCGTTCGAAGCAAAGAACAAGTTGAGTGCGCTGCTGGATCGGGTTGAACAAGGAGAAGAGATCATCATTACCCGTCATGGCCGCCCGGTAGCCCGGCTGGTACCCAGTACTGAAGGGATTGATCGCTCTCAGGTACAGGCGGCGTTGCAACGCATGCGGGATCGAGCGGCGCAGGCCGGACTCGGGCCGTTCGACTGGGAAACTCTCAAGGCGGATCGAGACGTATCGCCGGCCGTGAGCCTGGTCCTTGATAGTTCGGCGACCCTGGCGTGGTTTTACAGCGATGAAACTACTCCTGCCATCCGCCAGGTCTTTGAGCTTCTCGCCAAAAGTGGTGCCTGGGTTCCATCCCTCTGGCGGCTCGAGGTCGCCAATATTCTGGAGATGGGCATCCGCCGCGGACGCCACGACGTCGCTTTCCGTCATGCAACTTTGAGCTGATCTATCGTTGCTGCCCATCAGCCTCGATCCCGAAACAGACCGGCGGGCTTGGGATGCCACTTTGCAACTTGCCCATCTTCACCGGTTGACCCTGTACGACGCAGCTTACTTAGAGCTGGCGCAACGTCGCGCCTTGCCGCTGGCCACCCTGGATAGCGATTTGCGTGCAGCCGCTCGCACTGAGAGGCGTACACCTTCTGGGATGTGAGACTCCCGACCGGTTTTAGGTTTGAATTACACCCGGATTGAACTTCTCAACCTCGGGATTGAGCGCCACCGCCTTGAGGGCGGTGAGCAGCACATCCCGCGTCTTTGCCGGATCGATGATGGCATCCACCCATAGCCGGGCGGCGGCGTAACGGCAATCCGTCTGCTCGTCGTAGCTGGCCTGAATGGAGGCGAAGACCTGGCTCTTCTCTTCTTCGCTCAATTGCTTGCCGCCCCGCTCCAATTGCCGGATTTTTATCTCCACCAGCGTGCTTGCCGCGGAGGCCCCGCTCATCACCGCATAACGCGCAGTGGGCCAGGCAAAGATGAATCGCGGATCGTAAGCCTTGCCGCACATGGCGTAATGGCCGGCGCCAAACGAGCCGCCCAGGATCACGGTGATCTTGGGCACGGTCGAGTTGGCGACCGCGGAGACCATCTGCGCGCCGGCACGGATGATGCCGCTCCACTCCGCATCGCGCCCCACCATGAAGCCGTTCACGTCGTGAAGAAAGATGAGGGGCACCAGGTTCTGATTGCAGTCCATGATGAAGCGCGCAGCCTTGGAGGCGCTCTCGGCATAGATCACGCCGCCGAACTCGACTCGTTTCTCCCCGGTCTGGCTGGTATGCGTCTGGTGGGTCTTCTGGTTGGCCACAATCCCTACCGCGAAAGCCGCCGATGCGCCCGTACCCGCAGAGGACTGTCTTGCCGTAATCCGCCTTGTATTCGTCGAATTGCGAACGGTCGACAATCCGGGCAATCACTTCGTGCATGTCGTAGCTGTTGGCGGCGCCCTTCGCCGGGTCGGGATCGAGCAGGGCAACCAGCTCCTGGGGCGCGAACTTGGGTGAGTCTCGCTGGGCATCGTAGGCCGCACGATCAAACGGGGCCACGGGGCCATGGCCCAGCCGTGAGACCAGGGAGCGGAGCCTGGCCAGGCACATGTGGTCATTGGGCTCTTTGAAGTCCACGGTGCCCGAGATCTCGGCGTGCATCGTAGCCCCTCCCAGCTCTTCGGCCGAATACTTCTGGCCGATGGCCGCCTGCACCAAGGCGGGTCCGGCAAGAAATAGCCCGCTGCCCTGGGTCATCAATAGATGATCGGTCATGACCGGAAGATAAGCTCCTCCGGCCACGCACATGCCCATGATGGCGGTGATCTGCGGAATACCCTTCGCGCTCATCACCGCGTTGTTGCGAAAGATCCGCCCAAAGTCGTCCTGGTCGGGAAATACATCCTCTTGCAGGGGCAGAAATACCCCTGAAGAATCAACCAGGTAAAGGGTCGGAATCCGATTCTCCATGGCGATTGCCTGGGCCCGGAGAACCTTCTTTGCGGTCATGGGGAAGAATGCACCGGCTTTCACCGTGGCATCGTTGGCGATGACCATCACCAGCCGCCCGGCCACCCATCCCAGGCCAGTCACCACCCCAGCGCCGGGCGCGCCACCCCACTCCTCATACATGCCGTAAGCGGCAAAGAGCCCCAATTCCAGGAACTCCTCTCCGGGATCGAGCAGCAACGCCAGCCGTTCTCTGGCGGTCAACCGGCTTTTTGCGTGCTGGGCCTCAATCGCTTTGGGGCCGCCACCCTGCTGGATGGACTCCTCCTGCTGCCTCAAAACCAACAGCAGCGCCTCCATGCCGGCGGTATTGGCGCGGCTTTTCCTGCTTTGCGGGTCGAGTTTCGAAGCAAGGGTGTTGTCCCACTGCGGAGACGGCCGGTTTGGGTCGGAGCTAGCCATAGGAAGGTCGCCTGCCTAGCATCTCAGTTGCGCCGTAAATGGACAACTCTCCGGGCTGCGAGCAAAATAGTCCCCGCAATGAGTAACGGGGGTGGCCGTATATGGCACACTTTGCCCTTTTCCAACATCCCCCGAATGTGACATACTTCTGGTGATTTATCTTTTGGCCAACCCCTATGACCGAAAGATTCTCTAACTCGAAAGAGAACGACGATGACTGACTTGTTCTGGAAGATTACGCACGCTCGTTCATGGCCTACAGCAGACGCCACCGTGGAGTCCTGTGAGTGGGTAAAAGACCACGACCACCTAGGGGGAGACGTGGGCCACTATCAGATTAAGTTCACTTACCAGGCAGGCGACCTGGGACAGGCCAATCGCGGTGAATTTTGTCATCACGGGACGCAGCATATCGCACCCTACTATGTAGGCGAGCATCTGGCCATTCAGTATGACCCTAAAAAACCAGCGCGTTATCACTTTAGCGGCGCTGCTTCCAACTACGAAAAGCTGGAAGCTATCCTGGTCATGACTGTTTTCGCTCTGCTGGCCGGATACGTCCTCTACACCTTCTAGGTCTTCCCATGGTCCCCCAACGCTCTGCCCCGGACGTTCGGCGACCGTCTCTATAACGCGGTGACAATCGCGTAGTAGCTGGCTTGCTGTCAAAGCGCCGCATCCCCCGCCCCCTGAAGTTCAGACTATCCAAATAGGGTTTCCGGCAGGGTACTCGTCGAAGGGCACGGCTTCAGCCGTGCCGTAACTCCTGGCATATGGGCGGCTTTAGAGCTGCTGAGGTACGGATTTTAAGGACGGGTTCCGCGAATGCCGAGGCATGGAACGCGTACCTCAGGGGCTAAAGCCCTCGCTCGATGCGGTTCTGACGGCACGGCTGAAGCCGTGCCGTACGTAGGAATGCAACCGTCCCTGGTCTAGGGTTAGCGCAGCGTGCAGGAATCCGGGTCGGGACTGGACTTCGGAAGATGAAGATCGGTGAAGCAAACATTTCCCCACATCACGGGATTTTCTGGACGGCAACGGATACGGGCTGGCAAATTAGGAATCGCATGCAATCCCACCGTACTCTCTCCCTGGCTTTGATCCTCGGCTTCAGCACACTCGCCCTGAGCCAAACGCAGGCCCCGGCCCGGGATAGTGTTTCGTCCGACGACATCAGCGTGGCGGAAGGCTTACAACTCCCCACCTACGGCCATGTGTGGGCGCTCGATACCTGGAAAGGCGTGCGCGAGCTGGTACGGTTACGGCCGCCGGCGTCATCCGAAGATGAAACCGGCTTCTCCCTCAAGCTGCGCCGCACCATCGAGTTCAAAGGCGAGGCGGCCATGGTTCGAGTGCATGACGCTGCGCCGGTATTTTTTCTGCGCGGGGTCTCGGGAAGCGACAACGGCCGCTCCGACCTGGTGATCGTGCGGCTCACCATCGAAGGCGAACGGCGTACCGCGACCAAAGACGCCATGGCGCAACTGAAGCAGCAGGCGAAGCATGAAGAGGGGCAGTACTCGGATGTAATCGCCATCAAGCAGCAGCGTGTGGGAAGCACCGATTGGTACCGGCTGTCTCCGCAGCAGGTACTCGCCCCGGGCGAGTACGCACTCGTTCCCTTGCCTGCCAGCCCTGGGTTTGCCGAAGGAGAGATCTTCGACTTCGCCATCGATCCCCAGGCGCCGGAAAACGCCGATCCCCTGCGCTCGGAACAGTACCGCGGCTCGGAATGAATCACACACGCCAATAACACAAAGGTGGGAGCGAGCAGCTCGTCCCTCCGCGAACCCACGACAGCGAACACCGGCTTCGAAAAAGTGGCTATGACGCGGCAGCGAAGTGGCTGCAGGCAACGAGCGAGTTGCGTGAGCAATTTCTTTTTTCGGCGGCTCCGTTCGATTCAGTGAACGAGATCCCCGGGGCGCTCGCCGTCCCGCTCACGCGATGGAAAATGATTCCGGCCGCAGCGATGAGAGATTGCCGGAAAGAAACTATAATTGTTACGTTTAACCGAGAGCGGGCTGCGGGCTCGATAAGAAAATCGCCTGCGCGGGATGCTCAGGCTCGGGGCAACATTGCCGCCACGCCATCGAGGCCCAGCGCGGCCGCATGGTTACGCATTGCGGCGATGCAAAAGGCAATGTGCGTATCCAGATCCACATTCAATTCCTGCGCGCCGGTGATGATGTCTTCGCGATGCACCCCGCGCGCAAAGGCCTTATCTTTCATCTTCTTACGGACACTTGGGACATCTACATCGAAGATCGAACGGGTGGGCTTGACGAGCGACACGGCGGTGAGAAATCCGGCGAGCTCATCACAGGCGAAGAGAGCCTTGGCGAGATGCGAAGTTCGCGGCACACCGGAGTACTGCGCATGGCCCATGATCGCTTCGCGAATCTCCTCCGGCCATCCCTGCTCGGCGAGAATTTTGTTGCCAACGAAAGGATGCTCTGCGGCGCTGGGATATTTTTCATAATCGAAATCATGCAACAAACCGGTGACGCGGTAGGTCTCGCTGAAGGCCTTGGCTGCGTCGCCGCTGAGCCCGCGGATGGCAGCCTCTTGATCGCCGTAAGCACCCATACAGGCCTCTACGGCGAGCGCATGCTTGAGCAGACCGGGCGATTGGGTGTAGGTGTTCAGCAGGGTCCAGGCTTCGGTTCGTGTGTATCTTATTGCGGCCATTTCGTACCTTTTTTGCACAGACTGCCGTGGGATTCAGTGTTTTCTAGGCTTTGTTCCGAAATTCGTACCACGTTTTCCGCTTTGACCCTACTTTTTAACTTGACAATAAGGATACCCTGCATCACTGTAATCATGAATCGGGTAGGAAACCGCCGTTCACCAGATACTTGGCATGAGGGCATGCGAGGTGATCGAAAAACGGTGCTTCTTATCGGGAGGGCCTTGCTCTGGCGCTCCGTTACAAACTTATGGCAACTACCTTAGCAACCGTCGAGGCGCGTGAGGTACTACGGTGCGAACGCTGCACCCTGGTACAGTTTCGCACTGCGAATTCTCTATGCAGGCGCTGCCACAAACCGCTTGAAGTCGAAGAGCCGGAACGGCTCGTTCCCCAGTTCGCGGGCGAACCGGAAGAAGCTGTCGCCGAGGATAACAGCCTGCAGGTGGCGCGCGCGGTGCGCGATCTTCGCAAAGGCCGTAATCTGAGCCAACGCCAGCTGGCCGGCCGCATGCAGGTGCCGCGTACCTACATCTCAAAAATCGAGAATGGCAAGGCGATGCCGACGCTGTCTTCCCTGGCACGGTTGGCCAGCGCGCTGGAGATCGACATCTGCAACCTGCTGCGGGATGCGCGCAGCCGCCGCCATGAAGAGACCGCGTCGATCCTGGGCGATCCTTTTCTGGCCGAGCTCGCTCCCTACATCTCACAGATGGATAACCTGCAACGTTCGATGTTCCTGAACCAGGTACGCGACCTGGCAATGGGCAGGCGCAGAAGCGCCTGAGCAGCGTCGCGGCCGTCTCCTGCCTCCCCGCCTGAAGCGTTTGTGTGCATGCTTCCTCGCTTCAGGCCGCCCCAATTATGAACAAGCTTTAACCTGCTGCAGCGCACGCGCCAGGCGGTTTTGCGGGGGAGCGGACCATGTGCTACGGTCGTAGGGAAAGGCAATCGTTTTGCGATTTCCGCCAGCGAGCCGTATAGCCGAACTTTCCCTTGACGAGCAGGCCATCTATCGCCAACTGGATGCAGCTCGCCTGCCACACCACGTCGCCATCATCATGGACGGCAATGGGCGCTGGGCGGGCAAACGCAGCCTCAAGCGCTTTCTAGGGCACCAGCAAGGCGCCGCGTCGGTCCAGTATGTGGTGGAGACGGCCTCGCGCATCAACTTGCCCTGGCTGACGCTCTACGCGTTCTCCCTCGAAAACAACCTGCGCCGCCCCAAGACCGAAGTGAACTTCCTGATGCGCCTGCTGCGTTCCTACCTGGTAGACAACGTGCAGCGCATGAACGACAACAATGTGCGCATCGCCTATATCGGCCGGACCCACGAGCTGCCTGCGGAAGTACAGGAAAAGATGCAGTGGGCTGCGGAGGCCACCGCCCACAACAACGGCACGGTGTTGACCCTGGCGCTCAACTACGGCGCGCGCAGCGAGCTGGTGGACGCCTTCCAGTCGCTGGCCCGGGAAGCGGCTGCCAAGAACCTTTCGCTCGAGCACATCTGCGAAGAAGATCTCAGCCGCCACCTTTACACCGCGCATATGCCTGATCCGGACCTGGTGGTGCGCACCAGCGGCGAGTTTCGCGTCTCTAATTTTCTACTGTGGCAGATGGCGTATTCCGAGATCTACGTGACCGAGCGCCTGTGGCCCGATTTTCGCGGCATCCACCTGCTCGAAGCGATCGCTGACTACCAGCGCCGCGAACGCCGCTACGGCGGCTTGAACAAGAGGCAGGAATCCGACGAAGCGCCCATCCCCGACAGCTTCTTAGTTCCCCGCTAGTCGATGGGGCGAAACGTTTTGCCACCAGGGCTAAAGCCCTGAATTTATCTACCGGAGCATTCTCGCGGGTTTGAAAACCCGCTCCCCCAGACTAAAGTCCGGGGCTGGCACAGGTTAAGCTGTGGGTTGATCCGACACGGCGAATATCTTCCGCCGGCCGATTCGCAGCTCAGAAATATGCAAAAACTACAGGGCCGGGATTTATCCCTGCCTATCCTGAAACCATGTTTTTCCGCAGCCTCTAAAGCCAGATAGGTTTGTTGAATTATCCCAATGTGATCAGGAAGGTGCGCGGAGATGTTTCCCGGGCGCCTTCCCCGACACCGGGCGCTATGCTCGAAGCATGAGCTCGCAGACACTCGCGCAACCCAGAAAACCCGGAAGCATCAAGAGAAAAAGAAAAAAGGCCACGGCGCCTCGCCGCATATCCGGCTGGGTGGCGTGGTGGCCGCTGTTGGCCGGGGCGGCGATCACCCTGGCGGCAGTAAAGACCGCAGAGATTCTCCCGTTGATGGGCGCGGATGGCCTGTTCAGGCTGCGGCTTCTTTACCCTTACGCGCTGCTGCTCAAGCAACCCCAGCTGGGCCTCTCCGACCAAACCAGCGACAGCTGGTCGCAGATCATGCTCTATGCGCAATGGGTCCTTTATGGCCTGTATGCCAGCGTGGCGATGAAGTGGAAACCGGTGGGGCGGGTGCTGCTGCAGGTCGCTGCGATCCATCTGCTGGGCTTCGGCGTCCTGTGGCTGCTGGCACGGAAGTAAGGGATCCGCCAGTGAGGCCGGAGGTGGTCAAGATCGTCGAATGCCCGCGCGATGCCTGGCAGGGCATGCCGCGCCAGATTCCTGCCGACGTCAAGGCCGATTACCTGCGAGCCCTGGTGTTGGCCGGCTTCCAGCATATCGACGCTGTCTCCTTCGTTTCTCCTGCGGCGGTGCCGCAGATGGCGGACTCGGAGCGCGTACTGGCCTTGCTGGGCCAGGAGCGCCAGGCGGAGATCATCGGGATCGTGGTCAACGAGCAGGGCGCAGAGCGGGCAATCCGAACGGGAGCGGTTAGTACAGTGGGATTTCCCTACTCCATCTCGGCCACATTTCTGGAGCGCAACCAACGGCAGACCCTGTTGGCAGCGCGCCAGACCCTGGAAAAAATCAACACGCGCGCGGTGCAGGCCGGCCTGGGTGTGGTGGCCTATGTGTCCATGGCCTTTGGCAATCCCTATGATGACCCGTGGAGGCCCGAGGAGGTGATGGCAGCGTGCCATACCCTGAAGGAGATGGGCATTACGGCGATTTCGCTAGCTGATACCGTAGGGGTGGCCAGCCCGGAGCAGATCCGGTCGCTGCTGACCGCAGTGCTCGCCGAGTACCCCGGCATCGAGCTCGGAGCTCACCTGCACGCTCGCCCGGAGCAAGCGGCGGAGAAGGTCGCCGCGGCTTACCATGCCGGCTGTCGACGCCTGGACATGGCGCTAGGTGGTCAGGGCGGCTGTCCCTTTGCCCAGGACGCCCTGGTGGGCAACCTGGCCACCGAGGCAGCCCTTGCCGAGCTAAATCAGCTAGGCGCGGAACTGCCGCGCTTGGCTCCCCTGGACGAATTAATGGCGATGGGCCGTACCATCGCTGATCGATTCGGGGGAATTTGAGAAGCATCGAAGCATTTTCACAGTTGCGCCAGGCCTGGGCAGCTAACCTTGACGCAGGCGTTCGATCAACCAGTGAGGAGCAGCCGAGAAAGTGGCAGTCAACTACGCAACGCTCGCAATCAAGGAAGCCAACGGCATACACACCATCACCATGAATCGGCCTGAGCGGCGGAATGCCCTGAATCCGCAGATGATCGCCGAACTGATCCATGCCTTCAACGAGTCGGCGACGTGCGCGTGCGGAGTGGTGGTGCTCACTGGGGCGGGAACGGCCTTTTGCTCCGGCATGGACCTGGAGAATCTCAAGTCGCTCACCCACCAACGCCCCGAGGAGCAGCGGGCCGACGCCGAGTCGACCATGTGGATGATGCGCCGCTTGTACGAGATGACTAAGCCGACCATCGCAGCCGTAAACGGAGCGGCCATCGCGGGTGGTACGGGGCTGGCAACCTTGTGCGACTTCACCCTGGCTGCACCCCAGGCCAAGTTCGGCTACACCGAGGTGAGAATCGGTTTTATTCCCGCCATTGTCTCCGTTTTTTTACTGGAGATGATCGGGGAAAAGAAGGCCAAGACCCTGTTGCTGTCGGGCAGGATTCTCGACGCCCAGGAAGCACTGTCGATGGGACTGGTCACCGAAGTGGTGCCCGAGGGCGAGCTCTTCGCGCGCGTGGAATCATTGGCGGCTCTGCTGCTCAAGAACAGTCCGGAATCGATGAGCTCGGTGAAGAAACTGCTCAGCGGTTATGCCAAAGAGCGGCTGGACCGCGATCTGGCCCGAGCCATGCGATGGAACGAAAAAATCCGCAACAGTGCCGATTTCCGTGAGGGGCTGACCGCCTTTCTGGAGAAGCGCGACCCGGTGTGGCCGCCACGCCAGCAGAAGAGCTGAAACCGTTATCATGGCCAAGTATGCCTAACAAAGTTCGCTGGGGAGTTTTGAGCACGGCCGGAATCGGCGTTAAAAAAGTTATCCCGGCCATGCAAAAGGGTGAGTGGATCGACGTGATGGCAATTGCCTCACGCGATCGAGGCAAGGCCGAAGAAACTGCGCGCGCCCTGGGCATCGCAAAGGCCTATGGATCGTACGAAGAGCTTCTCGCCGACCCGCAGATTGAGGCGATCTACAACCCGCTGCCCAACCAGCTTCACGTCCCCTGGTCGATTCGCGCCGCGGAAGCCGGTAAACATGTCTTATGCGAGAAACCGCTGAGCATGACGGTCGCCGAGGCCAAGACTCTTTTGGCCGTACAGCAGCGCACCGGCATCACGATCGGCGAAGCCTTCATGGTGCGCACCCATCCTCAATGGCTGCGCACCCGCGAACTGATTGCGTCAGGCCGGATCGGCCAGCTGCGTTCGATCCAGGCCTTCTTCAGCTACTTCAACACGGATCCGAAGAACATCCGCAACATTCCTGAATGCGGCGGCGGGGCGCTCATGGACATAGGGTGCTATCCCATCAACACCTCGCGATTCGTCTTTGGCGAAGAACCGCTGCGCGTATCGGGGCTGATCGAGAGGGATCCAACGTTGAAGGTGGACCGGCTAACCTCGGCTATCCTCGAATTTCCGTCGGGGCACGCGATGTTTACATGCAGCACGCAGCTCGTTCCCTATCAACGCATGCAATTGCTGGGCACCAAAGGACGGATCGAAATCGAAATCCCCTTCAATGCGCCCAACGACCGGCCGTGCCGGATCTTGATCGACGATGGACGAGACCTCTTCGGCGGCGGAATCACGGTTGAGACGTTTCCCACCTGCGACCAGTACACCATTCAAGGCGACATTTTTTCGCGCGCCGTGCGCGAAGGCGGCCAGGCGACGGTGCCGGTCACGGACGCGATAAAAAACATGGCGGTCATCGAGGCTGTGTTTCGTTCAGCGGAATCGGGCGCGTGGGTGTCGCCGCAGAACATCGATACGTAACTTTATCTCATTTAAATACCGAGGGCGCCGCATCACTGGTCCAAATCGGCCGGGTTGAGCGAGTCTTCATCCCAGGGTTCGGAGTCGCCGATCTCCTTCTCCAGTTCTTCCGAGCTGAGATGGGGCTTGTTGAGCGCTTCGCGGGCGGGGTCAGGCTGAACTTCGCCAGGCGCGGATGGAGATACCGGTGTTTCTTGATCACTCACGACAGGCGTTTACCCCCTTGACGCTGACTTGTGAGCCTAAGCCATTTTCACTTCTGGTGTCTACAGAGCATCCAGTGCAGAGTAGAAGGGAAACTGCTCGAAACCACGAGCGCCGGACAAGTCCAGCCAAAATTGCAGAAGAAGCCGGGCCAAAGGCGATACTAGAACTCGAGAGATGCCATGAAACTATTGATGTTCCTGATGGAGAGCTTCATCGGAGCGTTCGGCATAACCAGGCCGAAACCGGAGCAGCAGCGCACGGTGGCGTTGCTGCTGGGCGGTTTCCTGCTGCTCTTTTTTGCCGGGTTGCTCAGCCTGATCGTCTGGATGCTGTCAAGCGGCCAGCGCTGAGCTGAAGATTTTCTAAGGAAAGTCGCATGCGCGGCCGCGATGGCCGCCGCGCAGCAGGACTACAGCAACCGAGCGCTACAGCTTACCGTTGTTGACGGCCAGCGGCTCAGGAGCAGCCACGCCCGGCGCCGGCACCGTGCCGGCTGCCTTTTTATGCAGCTGATGGTGCAGGCAATAGAGGGCCAGCTCGAGGCGATCGGAAACACCGAGCTTGTCGTAGACCTTGCGCAGATAGTTCTTGATCACCTGCTCGGTGGTGCCGAGCTGATAGGCAATCTCTTTATTGCGCTTGCCCTGGGTAATGCAGGTGATAATCGCCAGCTCCTTGGGCGAGAGACGCGGCTGGGTTCGCGGGCTGGTCAGCGCAGTTGCCTGCGAGCGGTAAGCCTCGATGACCCAGTTGATCGACTGGTTGTCGATCCACGTTTCGCCGGCAGCGATCTTGCGCACGCACTTGACCAGCAGGTCGGGCGAGATGGAACGAGGAATGATGCCTCGAACGCCGCGGCGGTAGAGTTCGACAGTGTTGGACTCGTCGTTCTGCGCCGACTGGACAATAATTTTCAGCTGCGGTGCGCGACGGACCAGCTCGGGAATGGCATCGACCGTGCCGGCAATCAAGTTGCCTTCGAGCAGAATCATGTCGGTGGGGAAGCGCTGGATGGCGCTATGCAAACCGGCCAGGGTGTCGACCTGGGCGATCACGCGGATGTCGTCTTCGAGGGCAAAAATCTTCCGGATTCCTACCCGGTAGATTGCCTGCGAATCGGCAAGGACGATGCGGATCGCAGCATTATCTGCGCCCTCATCGGGTTCAAATGCGCCGTCGGCTGGACCGGCATCGGGAAATTCAGGTTTGGCAGATACCATAGGTTCAGAGACCAAAAATAGCTTCAGTGACTAAAATGATACTTATCGATGACCGCGGCGACATGCGTCGTCTTTACTTCTGGTTTTACATCTGGTGTGCAGCGTACCACGCGACCCGTGCAGTGCAATACAACATCGGTGGGTGTGCCCATAGCCTCTGCAGGCATCGCAATGGTGAAGCTCACGATACTGCCCTACCGCTAAAGCGGTAGCAATCTCAAACAAAACCCCATTGGCCGAAATATTTTCCGTAACCGCCGGTAGGTCCCCTGTTTCAGTGCAAATGGTAATCGGAACGCACAGAGGAAAGCGAACCGCTGCGCGAAGTTCGATTGGACGTTCAGTGGCCACGGCAAGGGAGATATCCATGCCCTGATCATAATCAGAACCGAGAAGAACGGGAATCCCCTAAAAGAATCCACCCCTCTGCAGACAATAGTACTAAAGTTACCCGCGTTAGTGTCTTGAGTTTTACCACTTTGCGTCGATTCAGCACAGGGCTGCTCGATTCGCAGGAAAGCCACGCCTTCTGAGCCCGTCAGGGGTGTTACCGAAAGTCCAGCTTATATACTTAGTAATAATCACACGAAAGTTGTAGCGGCGGGTCATCAACATGGGTAACATCGTTTCACGCGCTACTTGCGCACCAGGAGTTCGCCGTGAAATTACGCTGATCCGCGCCCTGACTGTGGCTGGTTTGCTTGCCGTCTCCGCTTCGGCACATGCAAGTGACCTTCTGGGTTGGATACTCAGTAAAATTTAGGGTAGTTACCAGCCCGGAAGTTGGGCTATGCTGCATCTGTAAGGGTGCAAGATGAGCCTGGAAGTGCTTTACGCGGCGGCGTTTGTGCTGGGCTGGGTTGCCGAGCTGGCGCTGCTGGCTGTTCTCATTGTCCGCCGACAATACAGAACCTTTCCGATCTTCACCTTCTACATCGCCTTTACCGTGCTGACCGACATCGGCGTCGGCCTGCTGGTCGCTGAGACTTCGAAAAGCCTGGCACGCTCCGTGTCGATCATCCTGCTACCCCCTCAATACTGCCTGGAAGCAATGGTTCTCTTTGAGATCGCCTGGCATGTTCTGCGGCCGGTCCAGGCCAGCCTTCCCCACAGAACCCTGCAGATATTCGCCCTGTCCATGGCCTTCGCGTTGCTGTGTGGGACCCTTCTTGCCTGGCATGTTCAGAGCAACGGCAGCCTGGTCTACGCCGAGATTAAAGGGCCTCTGGATCTGACGGTGAGCTTGCTGCGCATGCTGATTTTCGTGGTGACGGCGGGGTTCGCGCAGCTGCTGGGGATCGGCTGGAAAAATAAGGTCCTGCAACTGGCCACGGCTCTCTCTTTCTACAGTGCGGTGGATCTGATCGTGAGCCTGGTGCAGAGCCATGTGGGCCCGTCGGGGGCCCTGGATCGTATAAAAGCGGTCAATTTTCTCTTCGAAATGTGTTTTTTGGTCTGGGCCTTTACAACTAAAGATGTACGCCGGCGTGAATTCAGTCCACAAATGGAACAGTTTTTGGTTACACTTGCTGGACGAGCAAAGCTCGCGCGTACGGCACTTGTACGGATGCAGGTGAAATAAACACATGATATTGCCTCTGCTCCAGGTAATCTTTGCTGCCCTCTTGGTTAGCTACGCTGCGTTCTGGCGCAGACAGCAGACCAGACGTCGCGCGAAAAGCTGGAACGCGATCATCAGCCAGTTGCGTTGCAACGACTGGGGCATCGAAGAGATCAGCGAGCGCTTTCTTTACAAGAGTGAAGTTCAGGTCACGCCGAAAGACGTGTGGCAGCGCATTAGCGGCTGCAAAGGATTGTGGGCGATGTATAAAAATTCCCCCATCCTGGTGCAGCTGGCCGATTACGCTGCGGAGCACGGAGAAGGCGTGAATGTAGAGATGCTGGAAGGATTGCGCAGTGACGCATTCCAGATCCGGCTGTGTGTCATGTTGGCTTTGGCCCAATACGTGCTCTCCGCCTCGTCGGTAGGAGCGTCGGTCAATGCGCATCGCGCGGTTGCGACCTACAGCACTATGATGGTGAACCTCACGGCGTTCATCCAGGAATACTCTACCTCTCTCTTCCCCAGCTATCTCGACGCAGTCGCGTAAAGCGCAAAACTTGCGAAATAGCCGCAACCCGGCGATACTTAGTAGTTGGGAAGTAGCGCCTGTGCGGTTGCTTTTGTCCGCTCTTTGCTGCCCCAAACCCACCCGGATTTCACCCCATCAGGGAAGAAGATCTGAAAGGATTTGACCTGTGTTGATGATTCGTCTGGCTCGCTTCGGTGCACGGAAGCAGCCGTATTATCGAGTTGTTGTGATTGAAAAGGACCGTGCCCGCAACGGCCGGTCGATTGAAGTAGTGGGAACTTACAACCCGCGCACCAGCCCGGCCACCGTCGATCTGAAGCGTGAGCGTATCGAGCACTGGACCAGCAATGGAGCGCAGCTCTCCGAGCGCGTGGCCAAGCTGCTCGCGGCGCAGGCCCCGGCAGCCACCGCAGCCTAAAGCCTTTCTGCCTGCAATCTCACCGCCGGAAATGCCCTGCGAATTTTCGGGCGTTGTTGTCGCCTGACGCCCATTGCGAAATGGCTCTGGACACAACCACAGGAAAAGCGGTTTAATGCTCGGTCAAGAAGGACCCCAGCCAACGCCGGTCTCCGACAGGTTTGCGCGGACTGCGGATTGCGCGGGCAATCCTGGCTTTGCTTGGCTCTTTGAGGCCGCTCCGATGATGCAAGACGCGAATCATAACGATATGCAGCAACTAGTCACAGAGATCGCCAAAGCCCTGGTCGACGATCCGCAGGCCGTCGAAGTGCAGGCCGTGGCACGCGATGAGAACACCGTGCTCCGGCTGCGCGTGGCTTCAGCCGACGTAGGCAAGGTGATCGGCAAACAGGGGCGAACCGCACGCTCCATGCGCACCATCCTGAGCGCGGTAAGCATGAAGCTGCACCATCGCTACACGCTCGACATTCTCGAAGAAGATGAGGCCGGAAAGCCGGCCGACTCCTAGCCTTGCCCCATGCAACCTGGGTCCTTCTGGCCCGCATCGTGCGCCCGCAGGGGCGTCATGGTGAGGTGCTGGCGGATATCTTTACCGACTTCCCGGAACACTTCGCGCAACGCAAAGGGCTCTTTCTTCGCCCCCCAGCCGGGAGCCAGGCCGGCCTGCGTGAAGCAAAGGTGGAAGCGCAATGGCTCCACAAGGGGCGCGTGGTGCTGAAATTCTCCCAGGTCGACTCGATCGCCGGCGCGGAAGAGCTGCGCGGCTATGAGGTGGTGACTCCGCGCGAGGAGCGCATGCCGCTGGAGGGGGACGCGGTCTATGTAAGCGATCTGCTGGGGGCGAGGGTCATCGACGTGAGTGGCGGCAAGGCCGAAGATGCCGGCGAGATCACGGATGTGGAGCCGGAAGGCGCCGGTCCGGCCATGTTGGTGCTCCGCAACCAGGCCGGCGATGAAGTGCTCATACCCTTTGTCCGGGCCTACCTCAGGAAGATGGATATCGAAGGCAAACGCCTGGAGATGGAGCTGCCGGTGGGTCTGCTGGCCACGCAGACAGACGCGACACAGACGGAATAAGGACGAGCCGGAGTGACGGGGATGCGCTTCGACATCATCACCATCTTTCCCGGATTCTTTGCCGGCATCTTCGAGCATGGCGTGGTCAAGCGCGCGATCCAGGGCGGTTTGCTGGCAGTGGAGGTGCATGATCTGCGGCACTTCACCCACGACCGGCATCGCACGGTAGACGACCGTCCTTTCGGGGGCGGCGAAGGCATGGTGCTGAAGCCCGAGCCGCTGGCCGAGGCAGTGGAGCATCTGCGGCTTGCACCCAAGGCAGAAAGAGCAGCGGCGGGAGAAACGGTGATTCTGCTCTCCGCGCAGGGACGGCGATTTTCCCAGGCGGCCGCCCGCGAACTGGCCCAGGCGAAGCGAGTGGTGCTGCTGTGCGGGCGCTATGAAGGCGTCGACGAGCGGGTGAACGAGCTGGTCGCCGACCAGGAGCTGTCGATTGGGGACTACGTGCTGTCCGGCGGCGAGTTGGCAGCCGCAGTGGTGCTGGACGCGACCATGCGCCTGTTGCCCGGCGTGCTGGGCAACGACGCATCCACGGAATACGAGAGCTTCGGGCAGGCGGATGAGCTGCTGCAAAGCAGAACCGAAGCGGGCCTTAGCTCCACCCATGGCGCCGGTGGCTTGCTGGACTATCCGCATTACACCCGGCCGGCGGAGTGGGGTGGCTTGACGGTGCCTGAGGTGCTGAGCAGCGGCAACCATGAACAGATTCGCCGCTGGCGACGGGAGCAGGCGCTCAAGAAAACCCTGCGCAACCGCCCCGATTTGCTGCGCGATGCAGAGTTGAGCGCAGAAGATCGCAGCTTTCTACGCGGACCCTGGAAGCACCCGCCGGGGGCGCGCAAAGCAAGGATTCCGTGTAAACTAAGAACTTCGACGCTAGCGCGTTTTCTATAGAAACCCAGGAACGAATTATGTCTATCCATCCAGTTATGCAACGTCTCGCCGATAAGCTCCGGCGCACCGACCTGCCCACGTTTGTCCCCGGCGATACTGTCCGGGTGCAGGTCAAGATTAAAGAAGGCGACAAAGAACGCCTGCAGGCCTTTGAGGGCATCGTCATCGCGCTCAAGAACGGGGCGCAAGGCAGCTTCACCGTGCGCAAGATGAGCTTTGGCCAGGGCGTTGAGCGCATCTTTCCCTTCAACTCCAAGGTAGTCGACAAAGTGGAGAAGGTGCGGTCTGCCCGGGTTCGCCGCTCCAAGCTTTTCTACCTGCGCGGACTGCGCGGCAAGGCTGCCCGTCTGAAAGAAGTGGAACGCAAGTAAGCTCCGCAAGAGCGTAATGGCCGCCCCGGAAGCGATCGCTGCCGGGGCGTTGCTTCGTCAGATACCCTCTCTGCTAAATTTCTGTTGCGAGCTGTGGGAAACAGGGGCGTAACGCGGCAGCCGCTGATCGAGATCGATCTACACTCGTTTTTTGGGGACTCGATTTTGGCGATGCAAGAGTCTTTAGTAGATCCCGCAGCAATCGAGCGTGAGCTTTCCCCGGCGGCACGCAAGATGCGCATGTTGCGGTCGCTGGTGTGCGGAAACCGCTACGAGCGGGCTGCACGCGCAAGCGGCGCCAAGGTGGTTGCCGGCGTCGATGAGGTCGGCCGCGGCGCCCTGTTCGGGCCGGTGGTAGCAGCGGCGGTGATCCTTCCTGAAGGGTGCCGCATTCCCGGGCTGCGCGACTCCAAACAATTGATCGCGGAAGAACGAGAGCGGCTGGCGCGCATCGTCGAGCGCAAGGCCTTGGCCATGGCGATCGAGGAAGTGGATGCGGAGACCATCGACCGCATCAACATTTACCAGGCGACACGCGTGGCCATGAGCTGCGGCGGTCTGCCGGCTGGCGTTGCAGCCGGACCACCTGTTGATCGATGCCATGCGGCTGGACTTAGCTTATGCGCAAACCAGCATCATCTATGGCGACTCGTTGAGCATCTCGATCGCCGCAGCCTCTGTGCTCGCCAAGGTGTACCGTGATGCCCGCATGCGGCAGCTGGACCAGGAGTATCCCGTCTATGGTCTTGCTTCTCATAAGGGCTATAGCACGCCGGAGCACAAGCAGGCGTTGCTGGCGCACGGACCTAGTCCGCTGCATCGCAGAAGTTTTCGGCCGGTGGCGGAAAATTGCCTGCCCTGGGACTGATCCATAAGACAATCCACAAGTAGACAAGTCAGGAGGAGCTGATTGGCCCTGCGGCTGATGTGCCTTACCGCGCATCCCGATGACGAATGCGGAGCCTTTGGGGGCGCGTTGATGCTGGCGCACCAGCGAGGCGTGGAGACCAGCGTAATCTGCCTCACTGAAGGCCGCGCCGCATCGCACCGGGGCGATGCCCGTAGCAGCGATGAGCTGGCGCAGCTGCGGCGCAAGGAGTTCGCCGCGGCCCTGGTAGTCCTGGGTGTCAACCATGGCGAAGTGCTGGCCTATCCTGATGGCCAGCTGGTGACGCAGGACTTTCCGTCGGTCACGGCTGTTCTGGTCGAACGCATACGGCGTTTTCGCCCTCACGTGGTGCTGACTTTCGGAGGCGACGGCAACGTAAACCTGCACCCCGATCACACCATGGTCTGTTTTTTTGCCACCGCGGCCTTCCACTGGGCAGGGCGGAGTAACTTTGCTCCGGAGCAACTTGCTGCCGGGCTGGTTCCCTACCGGCCGCAGAAGCTGTACTACGGGGCCGCTCCCTTCCTGGCCTACGCCGACGCTGAAGAAGCGCGCCAGAATTGCGTTAATGCCGGCTTCCCTGGTGCTGGAGATGGGTGAATTGAAGGCGAAAAAGCTCGAGGCTTTCTTGCAGCACACGACGCAGGCCGAGCTCTTAGCCAAGGTCAAGACTGTTTTCGAGAAGACGGGCGGCGAGGAGAAATACCTGTTGGCAGCCGCGCCGGGTATGCGTTCCTCTCCGCTGGAGACTGACATGTTCGAAGGTATCGAGGAATAACCTACCCAACACTTGCTTCCCTGATGTTCTGTCGCATCGACCAGACGATGCGCGCCAGCAGCAGGGTGGCCAGCACCAGGGTGATGGTGATGGGCGTGCGGACCCCGCTCTTGACGATCCACCAATAATGGATCACACCGCAGATCGCCGAGACATAGGCCAGCCGATGCAGGGCTTGCCAGCGCTTTCCTCCTAGCTTCCTGATCGACCAGGTGGTGGAGGTGGCGGCCAACGGGACCAACAGCAGCCATGCGGCCATGCCCGCCATGACGTAGCGGCGTTTGCCGATGTCGTCAAGCATCGCTGCGACACTGAAGCCGGAATAAAGCCAGAGCCAGGTGAGCAGATGCAGGCAGCCGTAAAAAAACGCGAAAAGGCCAAGCAGGCGGCGGAAGCGCACCAGCCACGCGAGCCGCGGAGAGAGCCTGCGCAGCGGAGTGATGGCCAGCGAAATGACCAGCAGACGAAGCGTGGCAAAGCCGGTGGCATGTGTAACCGTAGCTGTCGGATCCGGCCCAAGGTTGTTCTGCAGCTCCGTGGTAAACCAGCAGCGCGAGCGGCGCCAGGCAGACGAGCCACACTGCAACTTTGAGAATAATAATCGTGCGTTTATTCATGGATGCCGAGCGCCGGTGTGCGTTGCGCCGTCGCTTAGAAATTCTTTTTTAGATCCATGCCGTTGTAAAGGCTCGCGACCTGGTCTCCGTAACCGTTGAACATCAGGGTGGGTTGGCGCTGACTGAAGAGGGAAGCTCCGATGCGGCGTTCGGTCTTCTGGCTCCAGCGTGGATGGTCGACGTTGGGGTTGACGTTGGAATAAAAGCCGTACTCCCGCGGCGCCATGTCGTTCCATGCTGTGCTCGGTTGATCGGACGTGAAGTGTATCTTTACGATCGACTTCGCGGACTTGAAACCATACTTCCAGGGCACGACAATGCGCACCGGGGCGCCGTCCTGGTTGGGCAGCACTTCCCCGTACAGGCCAAATGTAAGCAGGGTGAGCGGGTGCATGGCCTCATCCATGCGCAGGCCTTCGGAGTAGGGCCAGTTCAGGTTGATCTCCCGCAGGCCCGGCATGATGGATGAAATCCTCTAGCGTAAGAAATTGCACATACTTTGCCTTGGGGAGCGGTTCGGCCCAGTTGATCAATTCCGAGAGCGAATAGCCGGCCCAGGGAATCACCATGCTCCACGCCTCGACACAGCGGTGGCGATACACCCGCTCCTCAATGGGCTTGAAACTCAGCAGATCGTCGATGCCGACGGTTTTCTTTTTCTTTACCAGGCCATCGACGGTCACGGTCCACGGGTGGGTCTTCATCTTTCCGGCGTTCTTGGCCGGCTCGTCTTTCTCCACGCCGAATTCGTAGAAATTGTTGTACGAGGTGATGTCTTTGTAAGAGGTTAGCGTCAATCCCGGGGTGGAGAGCGGGCTCTTCACCGTCTGCAGTTTGGCAGCATCCGCGGAGACCGCCTGCCGCGGGTCGAGGATCCCGGCCACGCGATTCACTCCCAGGCCAGCCGCCCCGAGCGCAGCGGCGCCGGCCATGAAGCTGCGGCGATTGAGGTATGCGTTTACGAGGTAGTAATTTCGGAGGACGGAATATCGTTCGGTTTTTTTATCAGCATTCTCTTATCAGCATCCCGCTGCCGGCATTCAGTGTGACGCATTTCCCTTTGATAGGTTACGCCCGCGACGCCCGGGCCTATCAATACAATGGAGGAACGGGATCGCAGGAACACCAGCCCTACACAGGTAGAACGCCTAAGGGAGACGGAATGGATCGCAAGCAGCTCACAACTTTGCCCGGGGTCGACAAAGACCGGCTGCATGAGGCGGCGGAGATGCTGCTGGAAGCCCGGCGAAGCCAGCAGCCGATCGACAATTTGCCGCTCGCGCTTCGGCCAAAGACGCTCGAAGAGGCTTACTTCGTGCAGGATTTGATTCTCCAGGCGCTGGGAAAAGCAGGCGGCTGGAAGGTAGGCGCGCCGAGCCCGGATGCCACTCCGCTCTATGCCCCCATGCCCCTGGTCACCTTCGCCCAGAGCGGAGCCAGGATTGCCAGGCAATTCCGCAGGCTGCGGGGCGTGGAAGCGGAAATCGCCTTCCTGATGGGCAAGGACCTGGCCCCGCGCTCCGCGCCGTACTCGCGGCAGGAGGTGGTCGATGCCATTGCCAGTTGCCATCCGGCGATCGAATTGCTCGAATCGGCGCTCCGCGACCCGGATTCCGCGGACCGGCTTACCGCGATTGCGGATTTGCAGTCCAATGGCGGATTTGTGGCCGGCGCGGCGGTGGAGGGCTGGCAGGATTTCGACTTCGCCGGCGAGCACGCGCAAATGAATGTGGATGGCTTTGTGCGCGTGGAAAACGGGAAAAACTCCGCCGGCAGTGATCTGCTGCGGCTGGTCCTGTGGCTGGCCAACGAGGCGCAGAGCCGCACCGGCGGGCTGCTGGCCGGGCAATGGATCACCACGGGAAGCTGGACGGGCAAGATTCTGGCCGACAGCGGGTCGGTAGCGGTCGCGCGCTTCCCTCATTTTGGCGAGGTCACCGTCCTCTTCGACTAGGGGCGGTTTGACGGCGTCCACAAAGTCAGCCGGCCAGTTTGCCATGGGCAATACGGACCTGGCTCTGCCGCTTTAGGGGCATGCTCCGCGCAAAACTCCCTTCCTTCGAGCGCGACCTACTCAAAACAAAGGTCTTGGCCCACTCCTTTCTTCTGTTTTTCACACCAAATTCTTCAGATGTTCACAGGCAACTGCGAACCTCACAGGAGCAAAACGGTTCCACGCGGCATTTGAGTCTTCCCTGTAGCCGGGGAGGGCTTACGCGTGAGCGTTGCCAAAGACTTCCCTCGCACCGGATCGTGCGTGACTGCCATTAACAGCAAAGAGAGAGGCCAAATGAACATCCAACTGAAGACGCTGGCGACGCTGGCGCTTGTCTCGGCACTATATGCCGGACAGGCACAGACAACAGCGACCGGTACCACGAGTACCTCTTCGACAACCCATAAGACCACGCGGAAGGCTGCCGCTCCCAAGAAGCCTTCGGTGGAAAGCCAGATTCAATCGCTGCGCGAAGACATGGAGACGCAGATTCAGCAATTGAAGCAACAACTGGCCGATCGCGACCAGCAGTTGCAGCAGGCACAGCAGGCGGCAGCGGCGGCCCAGGCAGCGGCAGCCCAGGCGCAGCAGCAGGCCCAGCAGCAATCCGGGGTGCTTACCGAGAACACGCAGGCGGTCAGCAGTCTGCAGGGCGCGGTTACCGACCTGAAGACCAGCAACACTTCCCTGGCCACCACCCTCCAGGAGGACCAGGCGAAGGTCCAAAAGCAGATCGATCACCCGGACGTGCATCCACTTCAAGGGCGTCACGCTCTCCCCTGCCGGGAGCTACCTGGCGGGTGAAACGGTGTATCGCACCCACGCCACCGGCGGCGACATTCCCACCGCCTTCAGCTCGCTGCCGTACGAGCATGCCGATGCCTATGCCCTGAGCGAGTTCTACGGCACCGCACGCCAGTCGCGCGTGGCTCTGATGGCCGAAGGCAAGACCGGCTCGGCAACCCTCCGCGGCTACTATGAGGCGGATTGGCTCGGTACCGGCATTACCTCGAACAATAACGAGAGCAACAGCTATGTTTTCCGGCAGCGCGTCCTGTGGGCTCAAGCAGCGCTCAACAACGGGTGGGCCTTCACCGGTGGCCAGCTTTGGTCCCTGGCGACGGAAGACAAGAAGGGCCTTTCCAACCTCTCCGGCGACATTCTCACTCCCTTGACCATAGACCCGAACTACGTTCCGGGCTTCGTCTGGGAGCGCCAGTACGGCTTCCGGGTTACCAAGACCATGGATAAGATGGCCTTCGGCCTCGCAGCCGAGAATCCCCAGGTGCTCTACACCGCCACGCTGGCCGGCAACACTCCCTACGCTGTGCTGGGCAGCGCCGGTACGAACGGTGGAAACTACAATGCCGCCATCAGCGCCTGCTCACCCTCGACCAGCATCGTGAACTACACCAATCAAGTGAATGGCGGCATCGACACCTATCTGCCGGTCTACAAGACGGTCAACTCCTGCGCCAACATCACCAACATCTCCTTCAACGTCATGCCTGACTTCATCGCCAAAGCGGCCTTCGATCCCGGCCTTGGCCACTATGAAATCTTCGGCATCATACGCAACGCCCATGAGACGGTTTATCCCGGCGAAACGACCAACGGCAACCTCTACGGCGGCTTGAAGGATATTGTCACCGGGGCCACCGTCGCCCCGGCGCTCTCCACGGCCGGCAGCTACAACAACAGCATCGCCCTGGGCGGCCTGGGCGCGAGCGGTCGGGTTACGGTGCTCAACAACAAGCTGACTGTGGGTCTGAAGGGCCTCTACGGACCGGGCGTTGGCCGCTATGGCGCCACCACTCTCTCCGACGTTACCTCCGCGCCCAGCGGCGAATTCTCACCGCTGCATAACCTCTCCGCCCTGGGCACGGTAGAGATTGCCGCCACTCCGCGCCTCGTCATCTACCTGAACTACGGTGGGGACTACGCCGGGCGCGATTCCTGGTCCGGCACCACGCTCGGCGCGCCCTCGGTAGCGAAGAGTGCCGCCGGCGTATATGGCGGGCACTGGTCTGCGCCGTCCACCGCGGCAGTCGGCTACGGCTCTTACTCACCTCAACAACTCCTCCTGCCTCACCAACTTCCGCTCCCGGCTACAACGGGAGTTCCACCGGCTACTACCCGGGCGGAAGCTGCGGCGCCCAGACCAAAGACGTCCAGGAAGGCACCCTGGGCTACTGGTACGACTTCTACCGGGGCGACTATGGCCGCGTGCGCCTGGGCATGCAGTACGCTTACGCCTTGCGCCAGAGCTGGACGGGCGCTCCGGTTTCCGGCAGCAACGACGGCACCGGCACCAAAGGCATAGACAACATGTTCTGGACCTCTTTCCGCTATTACTTGCCCTAGACAGCAACCACCCAACCATCTGGAGGGCACCCTACCCGGGTGCCCTTTTTGTTGCCTTCACCTCGGATCGTTCTTTCCGGATCGGTCATCCATAGTGTGCGAGCATCCTTGTCTTACACTCGACTCGAGGCTTTTCCATGCCAAAACCTATTGTCGGCCTGCATCACGTCACCGCGATTGCTTCGGACCCGCAGCGAAATCTGGACTTCTATACCGAAGTGCTGGGGCTCCGTTTCGTAAAGCGCACCATCAACTTTGACGATCCTGGAACCTACCACTTCTACTTCGGCGACGATGCCGGGTCACCGGGAACCATCCTTACCTTCTTCCCTTGGCCCCATGCCACCCGCGGCAGCCTGGGCGTGGGAGAAACTTGCGCCACCGCGTTCAGCGTTCCCCGCGCATCGCTGGAGTTCTGGGAGAAGCGCTTGCTGGGCGCCGGGATCCCTGTGGAACGCACGGGCGAGCGCTTCGAAGAGGACGTACTCAGCTTTGCCGACCCCGACGGCATGCGGCTTGGAGATTGTCGGCCACGCGGACGCGGGCCAGGCCAAGGCGCCGCGCACCAGCGACATTTCGCCGGAGCATGCCATCCGTGGCTTCTTCGGGGTGACCCTCTGTGAGGGCGGCTACGAGAGGACGGTAGCGGTGCTGAATACCATGGGCTTCCACAAGATTGGGGAGCACGGCACTCGCTTTCGCTTTGCCGCGGAGGGCAATGCGCTGGGCAACCACATCGATGTGCTGGTCCAACCGCAACTCACCTATGGCCGGATGGGGGCGGGGAGTGTGCACCATATCGCCTTTCGTGCCGCCGACGATGCCGCGCAGCTGGAATGGCGCGAAGTGCTGGCGGCCACCTCGCTGGATGTGACGCCGGTCCTCGACCGCACCTACTTCCACTCCATCTACTTTCGCGAGCCGGGCGGGGTTTTGTTCGAGATTGCCACCGATCCGCCGGGCTTTGCGCTGGACGAGCCGATCGAATCCCTGGGCGAAACGCTCAAGCTGCCCCCGTGGCTTGAGCGGCAGCGTGCCCGGGTGGAGCGCATGCTGCCGCCGATCGAGTTGCACGCGCGCAAATAGGGAGGAACGATCTGGTGAATGATCCCCATCGCGATGAACCGGTCCGCAGGCTGGGTGCGCCCCTCGACCAGGCAGCCGCGGCAGTGATTCTCCTCCACGGCCGAGGTTCGTCCGCAGAGGACATACTCGGGCTGGCTGCGGAGATGTACGACGATCGCGTCGCCTACCTTGCTCCCGAGGCGGCGGGACATCGTTGGTACCCCTACTCATTTATGGCGCCGATCGCTGAGAATGAGCCCTGGCTGTCGTCGGCCCTGGCCAAGGTGGCGGCCACGGTGCAGCTTGCGCTGGATGCCAAGGTGGCGCGGGAGCACATTGTGATCTGTGGCTTTTCCCAGGGCGCGTGCCTGGCGACGGAGTTTGTGGCCAGACATCCCGCGCGCTATGGGGCCATGATTGCGTTGACCGGCGGCCTGATCGGACCGGCGGACGCGGACCTGCGCCACCCGGGCAATCTCGCGGGAATGCCCGCGCTTTTTAGTTCCGGCGATCCCGACCCGCATGTGCCCTGGAGCCGGGTGCTGGCGTCGGCCGAGCAATTTACCGCCATGGGCGCGCAGGTACAGACACAGCGCCATGCCGGCCGTCCCCACACCGTGCTTCCGCAGGAAATCGAATCCGCGCGCGAGCTTTGTTGCGGCCCTGTAATCTATTGTCGATTGGAGAGAAGTTGGCCAAGACCGCACTTCCCATCCTGCTGCTCCTGCTCGGTTCCCTTCTTTCCTGTGTTGAGCCAAAGCCAATCCGGCGCGTTGCCCGACGTTGCGCCGGCCCAGGCACAACACGCCATGGTGGTGAGCATTCATCACCTCGCCAGTGATGCCGGGGTGAAGATGCTGCAGGCAGGAGGAAATGCGGTGGATGCCGCGGTCGCTACCGGCTTCGCGCTGGCGGTGGTCTACCCCGACGCAGGCAACCTGGGCGGCGGCGGCTTCATGATGCTGCGCATGGCGAATGGGGAATCGCACTTCCTGGACTTTCGCGAAGAAGCCCCGCTGCGCGCGACCGCCAATATGTACGTGGACAGCAGCGGCAAGATCGTTCCCGAGGCTTCCACGGTCGGGTTATTTGGCAGTCGGAGTTCCGGGCACGGTCGCGGGGCTGGTCGAGGCCCAGCGGCGTTTTGGCAAGCTCTCGCTGCGGCAAGTGATGGAGCCGGCCATCCAGTTTGCCGACAAAGGCTATGTTCTAAGCCCCGAAGAGGCACAGATGCTGCACGATCCGGTGCTGTCGAAATTCCCTGAATCGCGGCGCATCTTCCAACGTGACGGCAAGTTCTACCAGGCGGGAGAGGTCTTCCGGCAGCCGGAGTTGGCACGCACGCTCACTCGCATCGAGCAGGATCCTGAGAGTTTCTACCATGGGGCGCTGGCCGGGGAGCTTGCCCACGCCATCCAGAAACATGGCGGGCTGGTCAGCAAGAAGGACCTGGCCATCTACCAGGTGAAAGATCGCAAGCCTCTCACCGGCACTTACCGGCAGTACGAAATTCTGGCTCCGCCTCCACCTTCTTCCGGAGGCATTGCCTTGCTGGAAACGCTCAATATTCTGGAAGGCTATAACATGGCTGCGCTGGGCGACCGCACGCCTGCCTCGATGCACCTGATCCTCGAGGCATTCCGGCGCGCTTTCAAGGATCGCACCTCGTTCCTGGGCGACCCCGATTTCCAGTCCATGCCGACTTCGCAGCTTATCGACAAAGGCTACGCCGCGGCCTGGCGCAAAGAGTATCAGCCTGACGCAGGCCACTCCTTCCAGTTCCCTCGCCCGCCCGGCCGGCTTTGTTCCGCCGGAAAGCTCCCAGACCACCCACTATTCCGTTCTCGATGAGGCGGGCGATGCAGTGTCTGTTACGTATACCCTGAACAATTCTTTTGGCTCCGGGGCTACGGCGGAAGGGCTGGGGATCCTGCTGAATGACGAGATGGACGACTTCACCTCAAAGGTCAGGCGCGCCGAATATGTTCGGGCTGATGCAGGGTCCGGCGAATGCCATTGCCCCCAGGAAGCGTCCTCTATCCAGCATGACGCCCATCATTGTGCTGGAGAACAACAAGGTTCGCTTCGTGATCGGTTCTCCCGGCGGACCGCGCATTATCACCACGGTTGCCAACATCTTTTTGAGCGTGGCGGATGGTGGTTTGAATATCCAGCAGGCGGTGGACGCTCCGCGCTTTCACCAGCAGTACCTGCCGGATGTGGTGTATGTGGAGCCGGGCTTTCCGGCTAAGACGCTCGACGCGCTCAGGGCCATGGGTTACACCATCCAGGGCGGCGACGGCGACGATCACTACTGGAGCGATGGGGAATGCATTGCCGTCGATCCTAAGACGGGACTGATTCTGGGCGGCCAGGACAAGCGCCACACCTTCGGCAAGGCCGCCGGATACTGATTCTGGAGCTGAACCCGGGTTTAGGTACAAAGACCGGGCTTCTCGGGAAATGGCTAAAATGTGCACGGTAAGCACGGTAAGTCCTCGTTGCAGGGGAATTTTCCGCTTTTTCCTGAACTGCTGATGCCGCTGAAGGCCTTCCCAAAGGCCGGGGTTCTCCCCCGGGTTTCCTCTGGAATTTGGGGGCTTCGGTGAACTTCATGCGCCTTTCTGCACGGAAAGGCGCACACGCGGTTCTCTCCAGTGCGTCGTGGCAGGAAATCCGGGTCCCCCGAATTTCCTGTGGAACTTGGTGGCTTTGGGGAACTTCATGCGCCTTTCTTTGCGGAAAGGCGCACTCGCAGCCTCGTCCAGTGCTGCGTGGCAGGAAATTCGGGTCCCCCGAATTTCCTGTGGAACTTGGTGGCTTTGGGGAACTTCATGCGCCTTTCTTTGCGGAAAGGCGCACTCGCAGCCTCGTCCAGTGCTGCGTGGCAGGAAATTCGGGTCCCCCGAATTTCCTGTGGAACTTGGTGGCTTTGGGGAACTTCATGCGCCTTTCTTTGCGGAAAGGCGCACTCGCAGCCTCGTCCAGTGCTGCGTGGCAGGAAATCCGGGTCCGGGAAATGGCTAAAATGTGCGTATTAAGCGTAATAAGTCGCCTCCTCCGGGGATTCTTCGAGTCGTGCTGGCCTCTTCCTCCATCCGCTCCGCTATTCGGGATCGATGGCAGACCAGAGGGTGTTGAGGGGACCGCGGCCGAGAAGAAACCACGTGTAACGACCAGAGGAACTTTCGGCGTGGATGCACGACGGCGCTCGCCCTTGAGAGATTTTCTTCCGGTGTCAGGGAGCATACCTATAAAGATGCGATTTGCCGGAGAAAGTTTTAGGGCTGGGTGAAATAAGAACGAGATGAGGAGAATGAGCGCGAGTCGCACATCTACTTGGACCTATTCCACCCCGACTTCTTGACGCACTCCCATCCGGGAGCCCAACTCGATAGCTTGCGCTTCTACCTATCCTCGAAGTACAAATAGGTAGAAGCTAAAGCTATGGTCAATCCCTCCCCAAAGTCCGATCTTCCCCAAGGTACGCTGGACCTCCTCCTCCTGAAAATCGTCGCCGTCCAGCCGACGCATGGTTATGCGATTGCACAGCGGCTGCAGCAGATTTCCGGCGAGATCGTTCAGGTTCCGGGAGGTTCCCTCTATCCCGCTTTGCATCGATTAGAAAATCGGGGCCTGGTCAAATCCGAATGGAGAGAGACGGACAATGGGCGTGATGCGAAGTTCTACCGCTTGACCCGGAAAGGGCGGGTTCATTTGAATGCGCAGGCTGCAAGCTGGCGACGATTAGCTGAAGCGGTCGGCTTGATTCTGAGCTTGGCCGAGGAGGGTGCGCGATGATGTGGTGGTCACGGTTGTGGCGGCGCAACAAATTGGAGCAAGATCTCGGCCGCGAACTCCAGTTCCACATTGACGAAAGGATCTCCGCACTCAAGAGCGCTGGAATGAGCGAGGGCGAGGCGCGCCGAAAAGTACGCCAAGAGTTCGGCGGCATTGAGCAGGTTAAGGAAGAATGCCGGAACGCTCGCGGCACGCTGTGGCTCGAGTCGACAATTCAAGATCTTCGCTATGCCCTGCGGACGTTGCGCAAGAGTCCGGTATTCACAGCAGTAGCGGTTTTGACACTGGGGCTGGGTATCGGCGCGAACACGGCGATTTTCAGCCTGATCAATGCCGTGATGCTACGGATGCTTCCAGTACAGCATCCTGAACAACTGGTGCTTCTGACTGATCCTTCTGAAAGCGGCGTAGCCGTCGATACAACCCAACACGGCATACGTTCGATCTTGTCCTATCCGGAATTCGCGGAGCTTCGGTCCCACAACACAGTCTTTTCGGGCATGTTCGCGGCGCAAAGCGAGGTGAGCGACAGCGATGTATTTCCGGGCGGCAATACCGCAGGGCAAGCGATGAAAGCTCGTACGGAACTCGTGTCGGGGAATTTCTTTCATGTGCTCGGAATCCAACCCATCATCGGGCGCGTGTTCACGGCCGAAGAAGACAAGGTTCCCGGCGGCAACCCGGTGGCGGTGGTTTCCTATGACTATTGGCAACGGGAGTTTGGCGGGAATTCAACGATCGTTGGAAGCACCATACGCGTGGGGCAAGGCATTTTTCAGATTGTGGGTGTCGCACCACCTGGTTTTCGCGGAATCGTGGTTGGCTCCGATGTGGATTTCTGGTTTCCGATCAGCATGCAGGAGCAGGTACTTCCCGGCCGAGATTATTTGAAGCCGCGGGACACGCTATGGCTGCAAGTGATGGCGCGCCTCGCCCCTGGAATCTCACGGAAGACAGCCGAGGCCGGCATCAACACGACATTCCAGCAGACCTTACGAGACTGGGCGCCCGCTTTGCCAACCGCAAGGGAACGGCGGGACATGCTCAATGAAAAGATTGAACTGCGGCCCGGCTCTCACGGCGCTTCGGAATTGCGCGGAGAGTTCTCAGATCCTCTGATTCTGTTGATGACGATGGTGGGTGTGGTGCTACTGATCGCCTGCGCCAATATCGCGAACCTGATGCTGGCGCGAGCCAGTGGGCGGGAGCGCGAGATCGGAGTCCGCCTTGCCCTGGGAGCGGCTCGCCGCAGACTGATTCGACAATTGCTAACCGAAAGTTTTCTGGTTGCCGGAATGGGAGGCGTTCTGGGGATCGCTCTTTCGGTCGCCGGCGCACGGCTACTTTTAGCTGTAGTCTCGACTGGCGTTGATGAACTCGGACTTCAAGTTCCCGTTGATTACCACGTTCTTATTTTCACGGCGGCCATTTCGCTCCTGACTGGCCTCGTTTTTGGCTTGGCGCCCGCGGTTCGGGGAACTCGGCTCGATATCAATCGAACGTTGGCCGCCAATGCACGGGATTCTATCGGAGGGCGTGGTCGTGTTCGGACAGGCAGAATTCTTGTTGTGGTGCAGGTGGCACTATCGCTAATCCTGCTTATGGGCGGAGCACTGTTTCTGCGCAGCCTACATAACATGCTCACGCAAAAACTGGGATATGACCGAGACCATCTCTTGATGGTCACGGTCGATCCGGCAGCGGCTGGTTACAAAGGCGCGTCAGTAACGGCTATGTACGAAAGAGTGCTTGCAAAATTGCGAACGATTCCCGGCGTACGCGACGTCACTCTTTCCCGTGGAGGGCTGTTTGCCGGCGACTCAGGCGATCACGTGGCAATCGAGGGTTCGCCGGTGCGGGACTCTGAACAACTCGTATCGTATTGGACCGAAATTGGCCCGGATTATTTCAAGACTCTGAAGATCCCCCTGCTACGAGGACGTGAAATCGATTCGGCTGATGCCGCGCGCGGTGCTCCGGTTTGTGTGATCAATGAGTCGTTTCTGCGGCGCTTTTTTCCAGACTTGGACGCGATCGGCAAGCACATCACGGATGAGTATCCCACCACTCGCGAGACTTTTGAGATCGTCGGCGTGGTCGCAGATTCCAAAGAACACGCGCCGGACGAGAACAAGAGACCAAGATTCTACGCCAACATTTCCCATCCGATCGGAACAGTGGGAGAGGTGACCTTTATATTAAGCACTTCCGGAGAGCCTGCGAGTGTTGCTTCCGAAGTTCGCAAGCTGCTACGGCAATTCGATCAAAACCTGTCCATCCTGACGGTTCGTACTGTCAACCAACAGATTGGCAGGCGGTTAATTACAGAGCGATTAACGGCGGATCTGGCGGCGTTTTTCAGCGGGCTCGCGCTTCTGATGGCGGCCATTGGGCTTTATGGTGTTATGTCGTATTCCATGGCCCGTCGTACAAATGAAATCGGTATACGAATGGCCTTGGGCGCCTCGGCTGCCGGTGTAATGAGGATGGTGCTTGGTGAAACTCTGTGGATGGTAGCGACTGGAACGGCTATTGGCTTACCTTGTGGCGTAGCCATAGCTCGACTGATCTCCAGCAAGCTGTACGGAGTTACCGCCGCAGACCCCGCGTCGATGGCGGCGGCCATCTTCATTGTTCTAGCTTCAGCTCTGCTGGCGGGGTATGTGCCTGCCCATCGTGCATCGCGTATCGATCCGATGGTTTCACTCAGACACGAGTGATTGGAAGAAGCCTGTTGCCTCTAGCGAAGCGGCCAACACTACCGCTGTTGTGAAGGAGGCTTGCATTCAAAACGCGCATACGCCATTGCACAAACGAACGTTTGGAGCAGGACTGGTTCGTAGGGCACCAGCCCATTCTCATCCTTCCCGCTTTTTACCTCGCTAATAGCACAATCTGCTATTTTCGATTACGATAGTTATCGAAAATAGGACAAAGGCCAATTTTCATGCTGATTCCATGGCTAAGTCGTCCCTTATTCCCGGCAAGACCGTTTCCTTGGGCGCATATTCGGCCTTCGTGCCTGCTCCTCTGCCACCGGCGCTCGAATGGACGCCACGCCTCATCGAGTGCTCTCCGATGCGGACCGGCTGATCGGCAGGCTGGCAGGTGAAGGCGCACGACTGCCGAATCCCCATGTCCTGATACGGCCTTTCATAAGGCGCGAAGCCGTCCTCTCAAGCAAGATTGAGGGGACACAATGAGGTGACGCTGTATCTCCCTCTGAGCCTACGATTGCTGACCGATTCGTGAGATACGGCGAGCCCTTGGGAACTGTTCATACTGGAATCGCGTATCCTCGATCACGACCGATGACATCCACCTCTGCTAATACTGCCGGGTAGAAGACGGAGCTCTGCTGCAGATTGCAGCTCCAGAGGAGGAAAGGTATGCCTAAGAAATTCGCAGTGACGCCATGTCTGCCATTCACGAGACAGCAGCCGATCTTCGCCGTGTGGGCGGAATTGACCAGAAGACCATGCGTAAGTTCGACGTCCTCTGTCTGACCCCAATAGAGGAGATGACGCCTGCCAAGATTCGGGCACTCCGCACTCGAGAGAATGCCAGTCAAACGGTCTTCGCGGCCTATCTGAACGTCACTCCCAGCTTGGTGAGCAAGTGGGAGCGTGGGGAAAAGCGACCCCAAGGAGCCTCACTGAAGCTGCTTTCCCTGGTGGCGAAGAAGGGCCTGGAGGTCGTTGCCTAGAGATCGCTGAAGCTGGGTATTAAGTGACCCAATGCAGCTCCCCTCGGCAATGGAACTTTATCTCGACAGGCCAAGGTTCAGATCGACCCCGCTCCGTTCGCCTGAAGAGGGGCTTTGAGAAGCAATCGGTCCCAGACCCGAAAAAGTCCGTCGAAGGGGCCGGGCCCCTCTCACCGGATTAGACCCAGCAAGGATGAGCGAAAGATCCGGGGTGGCTCAGACGGGAACCACCCCGCAGGATCAGCGGCGGAGTTACTTCACCTGCGTCCCCGTGATGATACCGGCGATCTGGCTGACGACCGCAGCGTCGCCGAAATACTCGCACTCCACCCAAATTTCCGTGGGCGCCGTCGTGGCAACCTAGTATTCGTTGAGCGGAAGCGTGACGTATCCATCTGGGGGCAGAATCGTTGTCATGGAAAACGGTCCGTAGTTGTCTCGTCAGAGTTGTCTCGTCAGTTGTCTAGTTGTCTCGTCAGGAAGATGTGAAAAAATTGATTTGCTTGGGTTTTCGCAATTTTATTTTTGATCCCAAATGCTTGCCGACAACCCAGCGGTCGCTTATACGCCATCCTAGAGCGATTTTTTTTCGCCGAGTTCACGGCGAGTTTCTAAAATCGATTTTTTCACATCTTCCAGACGGGAGTGGTACTTTTCGAAAGTACCATTTCCGTCTGGCGAAGAATCTCTGGCGAAGAATCTCGGCGAAGAATCTCCTCGTATTGCAGCAACCGGCTAAACGTTAGGGTGAATACATATCATGTCACCCCATTACGCCCCATCACGGCACTGACATGGGCATTGGAAGTCGCCGATCCACACCGCTTCTCCTCTGTAGCCGATGCGGTCAGCTACTGTGGCTTAACGGCGGCGTTTCGATCCTCCGCGGGCAAACAGCAACGGGGGCCAATTTCCAAGCAGCGCAATGCCTGGCTGCAGACGGCACTGATCGAAGCGGCCAAACTGGCGCCGCGCTGGAATCCACAACTGGCAGCACTGCATGCTCAGCAACGGGAGCGCGGCCATGCCAATCGTGCGACCTTACAAGTGGCGCGCAGGCTGGTGGCTTACCTGCTGGCAGTGAACAAGAACGGCCAGCCCTTTCAGGTGCGCACTCGCCTCCGCCGCCAAAAGCAAAGCCGAGAAAGAGAAAACAGCCAGCAGCTCTGGCGCAGCCGCTTAAGGGAAAAGACACGGCCGGTTCGGGGCTACTGGAGTTTTCTCAGGCATGCCGATCTATCGCCCGATGATCACTCCCAGCTGGTCAACACAAAGGGGAATCCTCCAAAGAGAATCCCCCTGGTGACACATCGGTCCGATGAGTCGGGTCCAGTCGGTGCTCTCCAGCAGAGCCTGCTTCCGTTTCCTCGACCCACTCAGGCTACCAAAGTTCTTATGTTCAATCTGTCAGCGATCCACCGGCCGGTCCTCGCGTATTTCGTGGCTGTGCACGGGGGCTTTGGCTCCCAATACATCTCACCGTCTGTTTCGAGGCCGGCCGGTTTACTCTAACTCAATCTTCGTGGACGACGTCTGCTCGGCGTTGTTCCCGCAAATGGATGTCTGGCCACGCTGCCAACGCGTTGGTCCTGATAAGCGGTCGAGGACAGTCAAAAACTAGAACCTTTTGCTCGCTCGGGGAACCTGCTTCGCCGGGTCAACCGGAATCTCCGTTTCCCCTTGACCATTACCTATCATGGATGTCCACGAATCCCTGACCACGAATCCCCCGGTCTCGCCAATCCAGATCGCGTATGTAGTCCCAATCCACGTGCCCCCAGCGGCTAACGCTCAGGCCCATACTTCCGTGTGGGGAAATTGGCGTTTTCCCCACATATTCCAAAAGATGTGGACTCCCGCGAGCGTAAGAACGAAGAACCTCATCTACAACATGGCGGACCAGAGGAACCAGCTCAACGTCTTGCGACCCTCCGAATCGTTCCTTAGGCAACAGAAAAGGTTCCACGCTGACAAGGTTGCGATGTAGGGCGATGAAAGGTTGAAAGCGCAAACCCTGAAAGGATAAGCTCTCTGCTGTGTTTGGGAAAATCAATTCTAGTGTTTTGAGAAGAATGGGATTTCGGGAGACAGCGCGCGTCATCGATGCCGGGCCGAAGTTCCCCTGAAACGGGTCTCAGTGACACAGCTAGGATTCTCCTTGGAAGGCACTTTCCCATACCACGGCGGCGGCTAAATCAATTTGCTTTTCGGGGTCTGCATAGGAACAGACGAAGATTTGCAATCAGTTTTCTCCGCGAAGCGATTTCACGCCCTCCAACTATGAGCGGAAAGTAAAAGCTATAGAATTTCATGCGCGTTCGAAACGATTCTGGAGGCTGTAATGAAAGAGCCATTTTGTATCCAACGTCGTATCGCTATCAGCGACGGATTCCTGGTCGCCTTCTGCTTCTGGTTTGTTTTAGGTGTCTTTTGGATTATCAGTGGCGCCATTCGGGTCGAGCTCAGGCGGTGTACGGATCCGTTTTCGGCACAGTAACTGACAAGACCGGAGCTCTCCTGCCCAACGCCACGGTCACAGTCACAGACGTCTCCAAGGGAATTTATGTGACCACGCAAACCAATGCGTCCGGGCAATACCGAGTCGACCATCTGACCCCGGACACCTACAGCATTCAGGTCAGCGCTCCGGGATTTGAAACATTAACTACCTCGAACGTCATCGTCTATGCTGATACATCCCCAAAGGTAGACGTAAAGCTTCAAGTAGGGTACACGACGAATACCGTCGAGGTCACGGGTGGCGCACCTCTTCTACAGACTGCTCGCGCTGATGTAAGCATGATTCTGAATCCTCGCGCTGTCGAGAATCTGCCGAACCTCAATCGAAACTTTACAGAATTCGAACTGCTCACGCCGGGCACGAGCTATATCGGATGGAACGTTGGGCAGGCTACAAATCCTCAACAAAGTGAACAGATCGAGGTCAACGGGCAACTTCCGTTCGCCACGGGATATGAACTGGACGGGACGGATAATCAGGATCCAATCATAGGTGTTGCGGTCATTAACCCAAACCTCGACGCCGTCTCTGAGATGAAGGTAACGTCCCAAAACTATGACGCGGAATTCGGGAAGGCAGTTGCAGGTTTGGTTGTGGCCCAAACCAAATCAGGAAGCAATAATTTTCATGGTTCTGCATTTGAGTTTCGCCGTTCGGACGCGCAACAGGCTCGCGACCCCTTTACACAATTTGCGCCGATTTCCCTCACCGGGCGCTACATTGCGCCGTTTCTATTCAATCAATTTGGAGGCGCCGTAGGGGGGCCAATCAAGAGAGACAAACTATTCTTCTTTGGCGATTACCAGGGACTGCGCGAGAAAACTGGAAACACGGCCGTGACGACGGTTCCGACCGCCTTGGCACACAATACATGTACATCTGGAGGCGCATGCAACTTGAGTGAGTACCTCAACCCCGCGCTCCAGGGTGGCTCTATTTATCAGGCCTACGATCCCGAATCAAATCCAAATGGTGTCGCCGGGCGTATGCTGTTCCCGAATAACGTGATTCCTGCTTCCAGGCTCTCGGCGCCGGCAGTGAACCTGATAAAAATGATGCCATTGCCGAACAACGGGACCAACATCATCAACAACTATTTGGCGTCAGGCTCAGGCGGGTTCAACACGGATCAATTTGACGTGCGAGTCGACGGTCAGCTGCGGGTGCCGTTTCACATGTTTGGACGGTACACGCGCTTTAATTCGAGCTTGGATGGGCCGCCTTACTTCGGGGCGGCAGGGGGTGCTGGATTTGGAGCCGGGGGCTTCGCCGGTACCGATAATGCGCTGGATCAGAGCGTGGCGGCCGGCGGTGACTATGCACTTTCTTCAAAATGGCTAACAGACTTCCGCTTTGGATGGTTTCGCGTACATATCAATGAACAGGGACCAGATTACAACCAACCCCTAGGGACAGCGCTTGGAATCCCTGGCGTGAATCAAGGTGATCTCTCCTTGAACGGGGGACTACCGCAGTTCAACATCAATATTCCAAACAACGGGTCCAATGGTGGGGCAAATCTGCTATTCGGAACTTCCGCAAATCAGTTCTTACAAACGGAGAATCAATTCCAGGTGGTCAACAACTGGACTCGAGTTCTGGGATCGCACAGTATCAAATTTGGAGGAGACGTTCGGTATGCCATGAATCACCTGATCGGCCTGAACAACAATCAGGTTCGTTCGGGAAATTTCAGCTTTTTGTCTTCCGTAACTCAAGGGCCCAATAGCTCCGGACTGGGATTCGCAACCTTCCTTCTGGGTGACGTCTCATCCTTTAATCGCACAGTCACACAGAACACCAATGCTCAGGAGCGCCAAAAGCGGCTTTTCTTCTATGCAGGGGATCAATGGCGCGCTACCCAGACTGTGACGGTTAACTATGGACTCCGGTGGGAGATGTATTTTCCGGAATCCGTTACTGGCAAGGGATTGGGTGGACTGCTGGACCTGAACACTGGCAACATTCGGATCGCCGGGTACGGACCTTGGGGCAACAACCTGAATGTCAACATGGAGTATACCCACCTGTCGCCGCGAATCGGTGTCGCTTGGCAGGCACTGCCGAACACAGTATTCCGTGCAGGCTACGGGCGCGTCTATGGTATGGGCTGGTCGGGTGACATCTTTGGCGAGGTTCTGATGTTTTCCTACCCAACCCAGGTGAACCAGAATCTGAATGCACCTTCAGCGTCGTATTACGCGTTCAATCTCTCTCAGGGGCCGCCAGCTTACAACTTCCCTGCGATTCCCGCCAGCGGAAACTACCCGCTCCCAAACGGCATAGGCCAGCCAACCAGACCGTTGACCATGCGGATTCCAACCCTGGACTCCTGGAATTTCACCTGGCAGCAGGAACTGACCAAAACAAGTTCGGTGCAGGCCGCGTATGTGGGTAGCCATGGTACTCATAACATGTTCGACTCATCCAATCAGGCCAGCCCGAATCAACCCACGATCGCCGGATTCAACTGCAGCAACGCTCCCGTGGGTTGCAACTTGCCCATTGATCCCGCGACAGGAAAGCCATACACACTCGACGAGCGTCGGCCTTACTACGACGGGACAGCGCAGCAATACCTCGGTCTCCCTTACGGTCATCCGTTCGGGTGGACACAAGATCTTCGCTACAACGCAAACCAGGCAACGACGAGCTATCAAGCGCTGCAGATCGTTTTCGAAAAGCGCTACGGCACGGGATTTCAGCTCATGTCGCACTACACGTGGTCGCACGCTCGAGCGCACGAGTCCGACTACTACTTCAATGATCCCCGTGTGGATTATGGGAATAGCTACTACAACCGTCGCAATGTATTTGTAATGCTTGGCAACTGGGATTTGCCCTTTGGCAGGAACCAAGTCATCGGTGGCAATCTCTCGGGTTGGGTCAATCAGGTCATTAACGGATTTACGCTGAACGGTACGTGGACTGCGGAAACGGGTCTGCCGTTCACGCCTTCCTATTCGCTTTGCACGCAAGATCAGGACATCGATGGTCAGGGAGGCAGTCTCTGCCGGCCCAACGCAGTTGTTCCAGAAGCCGACTTCGGGCTGCACGCTGGATCTTTCAATCCAAGTACGCACAATGTCCGTTACTTCAACGCTCTTCCGACACTCAGCCAAGCCGGCCAGATAGAAGGACCTTATGTACGTCCTTTGCCCGGCCATTTCGGAAATATTCAAAGGGATGCCCTTTGGGGCCCGCATCTCATCAACGTAGATCTCTCGCTCGCGAAGAGGTTCACGTTAGCTGAATGGTTGAGCTTCCAGTTAATGGCGCAGGCCTTTACGTCTTCAATCATCCCAATTATGGGCAGCCGAGTGGATGCGTCGATTGCGGCACAAGTTCAGGCTTGATCACAGACATTGTGGCCTCGCAGGATGGGTCGACGATGCGGCGTATGCAGTTTTCGGCGCGCTTCCAATTCTGAGTAAGGCACTCTCTCGCCGAGCATCGGGCCGATGCTGAGATCCTTATCCATCGCATCGACTTCGGCCCGATGTCCGATGTGCCAAAACCATTTACTTCTGGCACATGAAACAGCGCCACTTTCCGCTCACGGAATGAGGCCTTTACCGGGCGCCCCGTTGTAAGCCTTTTGGAACGACCGACCGGCAAGTTCAACTCCCGCGGCTCAAGCGCCAAGGGCAAGTTAACGAGACTTCGCAGGCATTCGTCCGGACTCGACTGAGGCCGAGGACCGGTACTGAGCGTTAAGGTCGTTCATGCCAAGGCAGAGTCAGCCTGCGGCTTGTGTAAGTGGCAGGTTTCACAAGCTCGAGGTAGACTCCCAGCGCCCATTGACTGCCGGCATCATCGTCGCCTCGCTGGACTTTGTATTCGTGGGTCGATTTGTCGACTGCCTCACGGTCAGGAGCGTGTCGGTCCCAATAAAGCGGACAGTGTCTCCTATAATGAATTTCTCCATAATGAGGATTCTAGTCTCTTCCCTAAAGCGACTCGGAGTGCCGGCAGGGTGCGCAAAGAATCCTGCTTTAATTCCAACGCTTGCTGGTTTTGACCGAGTCGCATAGGATTCGCTGTATGGAAGACGAAAAGAGTCACGTCGAAAAAGGTCGCAAGGTCTGCGATATATGCGGAAAAGTGCTAGGCCATAACGATCACTGCGAAACGCCCAATTGCCCGAATAACCCTGACACCGCAGCCGGTGCCAATCACTAGCATTTTGCCAGTAGCGGGGCCGGCGTGGTGAATCGGGTACCTTTTCGGGGACAGACGAAACGTAACCCCTTAGGACGGCCCGTAAAGCAATACAGCGTGTGCCGTTCACTTGAGGTACTTTTTCGTCTGTCACCGGGTTTTGTCAGGAGTTGTCCAACTATGGACACTCGGCGTGGAAACTGGACGGTTTGTTGTCTCTCGCCCCCTCAAACTTAATGGGTTGGGCTTCCAATTTGTGGTCCCAGACGGCAATTAAAGTGAATGGCCTTTTCCCGAGCAGCTCTGACACTTCTGCGATCCGCCAGAACATTCGCTCGGACTCCGGGGCTGTCACTAGCTCTCATACTCACGATTGCGTTTGGAGTAGGCAGTAATGCTGCCGTTTACGGGTTCGTGTAGGGGCTCTAAATCACCCGCATCTCCGTACGGGCTGAGCGACAGGCTTGTCTCGATTTACAACCAGAGCGCGCTGCATGAGGCAGGGCCGATTCTCAGAGCGAATATGAACGGCTATGTAGGCGTTCCGATACCTTCGATTGGGTCGACGAGACTCGGATCACCCCAAGCGAAGTTTTCATCCGCGATCACACAGAGGTGGTGAACACTGCTGTGGTTGGGGCGAACATTCCGGAGCACTCAACCTGAGGTTGCGCGACGGGCTGTACTTAGTGATCGCACGTGGCAGCGTGAATTTGGTGCAAGGGCTCTATCCATCGGCGATCACATTCTAGTCGATAACGTGACTTATCCCATAGTCGGGATTGCACCAAGCGGACTGGAAGGTCTTTATCGCGACACCCCGGCACAGTCGATGTTTGGCTACGCTCGCAAGATCAATCGCCACAAGGCCCGGATGGACAGCATAGGAATCTGTGGGTCGTTGCACGCGTTCAGGGGAATCTCTCAACGAGTCAGGCGCAAGCTGCGGCTCAGAAAAGTCTCGGTACACCAGTCGAAATGGTTACCTTCCGTGACATGACGCCCAGGATGGCCCACGCACCGTCGTGCATTAGCATCTTAGTCACGCTTGCAGCCGCCGCTGTATTTGTGCTCACTTGCACCAACGTCGCTTCTTTGCTGATGGCGAGAGCTTCGCTCAAACGCTCCCATGAAACTTCCCTTCGGGTCGCGCTCGGAGCATCCCGTAGAGATTTAGCGGCAGAGCTTTTGTCAGATAGCGCTACGATTTCCGTTGCTGGCGGAGCCGTCGGGATGCTCTTAGCCACGTGGACAGCGCATATAGTCCCAATTTTTTTATTTAAAGAGGACGCAGAACGCCTTGTGTTGCGGCCGCTGCATTTGGCACCTGTTGTCGTTGGCGCATTGCTATGTGTTACAGCCGTCTTTTTTGCAATCCATGCCCTCGCAGCAACAACGGATCGCCCATGGACAATTCTGCGATCCGAAGGTGGGTCACCATCAAGAGCACAGGGCAATTTGTGGGCTGGAATAATCATCGGGCAAATTGCATTGTGCTGCTTGGTTTTCATCTCTACGGTTCTCCTCCTACAAAAACCTGCGCCAGCTCCTGGAGCCCG
>CAWJAB010000028.1:0-39832 GCA_963840675.1 uncultured Acidobacteriaceae bacterium | reverse complement strand
ATGCCGTTCAGCCAGCGCAGGCGGTCGCTGCCGGTAATCAGAATCTTGCCCCGCCAGCCCAGGTCGCTGACTCCGGCGGAGTGCAGAAGGGAATCAAGTTCTCCGGTAAACCCGTCAAATTTACGCGGCGTGAGCGCGCCGCAATGCAAGGCGAGTTCCGCCATCCTGCCGATCGATTGCGGCGCTCAGCGGAGTGGGCGCCACCTCTTGAGAGGGGCTGGGAGCGGTCGTTGGATCCGGCTGGGGATCCGTCTGGCTCATGGCAGAAAGCACAATAAAATTATAGCCTTGCAGTAGAGCAAGTGCGGCGCGGTGCCAGGGCGGAGCCCGGAAAAGGTCGAAGAATGAAGCTTGTCGGCAAGAAGTCCTGCAATTCCATCGCGGCCGCGTTAGTCATGGCCCTTGCGTTGTGTGCTTTGGCCCAGGACGCTCCACCGCCGAAGGACACCCGTATTACGCCGGAGCAGACCAAGGAGCTTTTTCGCTCTTTGAACCAGATCCTTTCTTTTGCCAGCGATGACACCCAGTTGCCCATTCACCATGAGGTCAAGCGGCGGCTCATTACCCGGGAGCAGGTGGAGAAGTACATTCTGGAGAAGTTTCACGACGACAAAGACGCCAAACGCATGCAGCGTGAAGAGATCGTGCTCAAGAAGTTTGGGCTGCTTGACCGGGATTTTCAGTTGCAGCCTTTCCTGGTGAGCTTGTTGAAGGAGCAGATTGCCGGCTATTACGACAACAAAACAAAAACCATAAACCTGCTGGACTGGGTTGCTCCGGAGGAGCAGAAGCCGGTGCATCGCCCATGAGCTGACCCACGCACTGCAGGATCAGCATACGGATCTTGAGCGTTGGGAGCCCGACGAGCCGGATACGATCTCCAAAGACGTGACCGAAGACAACCGGCGCCTGGAGGTGGATGAGCGGGATACGGCTCGCGATGCGGTGCTGGAGGGCCAGGCGATGGCGGTTTATGTCGACTACACCCTGAAGCCTGTGGGCAAGAGCCTGCTGACGTCGCCCGATGTGATGCGCACTCCCAAGGACGACCTGGATGCTACCGGCAGTTCGCCCGTCATGGCCCGGGCGCCTTTGTTGTTGCAGCAGTCTCTCCTTTTTCCCTATCGCGATGGACTGGGTTTCGAGCAAAGGTTGCTGAAGGATAAGGGTGCGAAGTATGCCTTTGCCGGGGTGCTCGACCGTCCGCCCTCAACCAGCTACGAGATCATGAACCCGCGCGCCTACGAGCGGTCGGCGACGGTCCCGTTGCTGCACATGCCCGACGTCCACACGCTGCTGGATGCTGATTATCAACCGTACGACGTTGGCGTGATGGGCGAGCTCGATGTGCGGATTTTGACCGAGCTCTTTGGTGGTCCGGATGCGGCTGCGATGTTTACGCCGCAATGGAGGGGTGGCCTTTACTACGCGGTGCAGAGTCGCAAGGCGGTCACGGCTGAGCAGCAGGCATCGACCGCCTCGGTCGCGCTTCTTTATCTTTCTGCGTGGCGGGGCGAAGGTGCGGCGCGGGAATTCGCCAAGCTCTACGCCGGGGAGTTGAGCAAGAAATATTCCGGCGTGGTGCGCGACAAGGCCGCGGAATCGTCCAGTGACGAGCAGGTCTACAACAGCAGTGAGGGGCCGGTACTGATCGTGCGCCAGGGCAGCCAGGTGTTTGTGAGCGAGAGTTTTGATCTGAACACGGCGCGCAAGCTACAGTTCCTCTTCTTCGGAGCGCAGCAAGGCGGAGACATCGAGCAAGCGGCCCATGTCTCGCCTCCTCCCGGACGAGCTCACCACTCACCTGACACGCCTGATGTCGGGCTGCGGCATGATCAAGGCTTCCTTACGCCACTAGATTGATTGCGCAGGGACCTGCTGTTCCACTCACCACCGACCCGGCAGGTATACTTATGAGGAATCGCAATTTACTCGTGCACGGAGCCGGGCTTGCAGCAGGCGGAAATCGGAATCATAGGCGGCAGCGGGTTGTACTCTATGCCCGGCCTTACCAACCCTCACCAGGTTGAGGTAACCACACCATTCGGCGATCCCTCTGATGTCTTCATTGCCGGCGAACTCGAGGGCAGGCAGGTAGTTTTCCTGGCCCGTCACGGCCGGGGCCATCGGCAACTTCCCAGCGAATTGAACTTCCGCGCCAATATCTTCGCCATGAAGAAGCTGGGCGTGGAACGAATCATCTCCATCTCCGCGGTCGGCTCGCTCAAGCTGGAGCATAAACCTACCGAGTTCGTTGTGCCCGATCAATTCATCGACCGCACAACCCAGCGCCACGCCACTTTTTTCGGAGAGGGGATCGTTGGCCATGTGGCCTTTGGCGATCCGGTCTGCGCCACGGTAGCCAAAGCCATCGAGCAGGGCGCGCAGAGCGCCGGGGTGGTGGCGAAACCGGGCGGCGTCTATGTCTGCATTGAGGGCCCGCAGTTTTCCACCCGCGCCGAATCGAATCTCTATCGCAGTTGGGGCGCCGATATTATCGGGATGACCAACCTGCAGGAAGCCAAGCTGGCCCGCGAGGCAGAGATCTGCTACGCGACCATGGCCATGGTCACCGACTACGATTGCTGGCACCAGGAGCATGACGCCGTCAGCGTCGATCAGGTGGTTGCGGTGCTGCATCAGAACTCAGCCAACGCCGCCAGGGCAGTACGCGCCGCGGTTGCGGCCATGCCTCGGGAACGCGCTTGCGCCTGCGCCACGGCATTGAAATTCGCCATCCTTACCAGCCCGGAAGCGTTTCCAGCGGCCACCCGCAACAAGCTGGATCTGCTGCTGGGCAAGTATTTCCCCAAAGCATAGTCAGAAAGAATCCATGTCCATTCTGGTAGTAGGCAGTGTTGCATTTGACAGCATCGAGGCGCCGCAAGGGCGGCGTGACCGGTGCCTGGGCGGCGCGGCAACGTATTTCGCGCTGGCCGCAAGTTACTTCACCAAGGTTCGCGTCATTGCCGTAGTCGGTGAAGACTTCACCCCCGAGCACGAGGCCGTGCTCACGGCGCGCGGAGTGGATACACAGGGCCTCGAGCACACTTCGGGCAAGAGCTTCCATTGGACCGGTTCCTATGTGAAGAGCCTGAACGAGGCGGAGACACTCAAGACCGAGCTGAATGTCTTCGAGAGTTTCGCTCCCAAGGTGCCGGCCGCTTACCTGGATAGCGATTTCCTGTTTCTCGCCAATATCGACCCGGTGCTGCAAAGCAGTGTTCGCCGGCAGATGCCGAATGTGCGCATGGTCTGCGGCGACACCATGAACTACTGGATTACCGGCCATCGCGAGAACCTGGGCAAGATGCTCACCGGGCTGGATGCGCTGCTGATCAACGATGGAGAAGCCAAGCTGCTGGCCGGTAACACCAATCTGGTTCTCGCCGCACGCAAGATCCTGGCCATGGGTCCGAAAGCGCTGGTGGTCAAACACGGCGAATTTGGAGCCACCGCCTTCTTCAGCGCCGGCCTTCAGCGGGGCAAGCCCCGGCAGCATGACCATGCCTTTCCACGCCCCGGCGTTGCCCTTGGATGAGATAGTGGATCCCACGGGCGCGGGCGATTCCTTTGCCGGCGGCTTCTTTGGCTATCTTGCTTCCCAACCGGAGATCACTCTGCAGAGCTTCAAACGCGCCATGTTCTATGGCGGCGTGATGGGCTCCTTTGCGGTAGAGCGCTTCGGCACGGAGCGGACGCAATCGCTCACGCGAGAGGAGATCGATCAGCGTTTCGCTCTCTTCCGCGAGCTCTCTCATTTTGACTGAAGACGCCTAACGATCAGATCACGATCCGCGGGGAAACCCTGCTGGTGGCCTGGATAGCCCTGGGCATCGCCCTGGTGGCACTCGCCTGGTGCGTGCGCCACGGCACGCTCCTCCTTTACGGCGACGCGGTGGCGCATTTGCACATTGCCCGTCGGGTCTTCGATTCCATCACCCCGGGCTTTCGCCAACTCGGGTCCGTCTGGTTGCCGCTGCCGCACCTTCTTCTTCTTCCCTTTGTCTGGAATATGGCGTGGTGGCAAAACGGCCTGGCCGGAGCCTGTGTCTCCATCCCCAGCTACGTGTTGGGATGCGCGGGAATCTACCGGCTGGCCCGGATGTGGCTCGATAGGTCCGCCGCGATCGTGGTGGTGGCGTTCTATGGTTTGAATCCCGGGTTGCTCTACATGGCCACCACGGCCATGACCGAGCCCCTCTTTCTGGCCGAGATGATCTGGGCGGTGCTGTTGATCGTTCAATATGAACGTGCCCTGATGGCTCCTGGAGCGATGCGGATGAGTCAACCGCGGAGCCGGTTCCTGATTGGCGCTGGACTGGTCCTGGTTTGCGCCATCTTCACCCGCTATGACGGCTGGGTGTACGCCGCGGCCGCGTGGCTCTTCGCAACCTGGCCGCTGCTCATGCCGTTACCGCCCGTGGGAGCACAACCGCTGGAGAGGGCCGGTCGCCGGCGCGTGGGTCTTTTTTACCGCGATGCTGATTGCCGCTCCCGTCGTTGTGGCTGGCCTACAACGCGAAGCAATTCGGCGATCCCCTGGACTTCATCCGTGGTCCCTACTCGGCCCAGGCCATCGAGGCCAGGACCACACCGCCGGGTTCCTCGCCTCATCCTGGCTTTCACAACATGCGCGTCTCTGCCCTGTATTTTCTTAAGGCCGCGCAGCTCGGGCGCCGCGCCGTTGTCCCTGGGAAAGCTGCTCTGCTGGCTCACTGCTGCGGGAACGCTGGCGGCCTTGTGGGCCTTCCGGCGGCGGCAAATCTGGCCGGTGCTGCTGCTATGGCTGCCGTTGCCCTTTTACGCCTACTCCGTTGCCTATGGATCTGTGCCCATCTTCATCCCTATCTGGCGGCCATTTTCCTGGTACAACACGCGTTATGGCATGGAGCTGCTGCCCGCCTTCGCCCTGTTTGTAGGCTGCCTGCTGGCTGTCTTGCTTTCCTGGCTGCCGCGCTTCCGCCTCTACGCGGTGCTGGCGAGTTTGCTGCTGGTTGTGGCCAACAGTGTCGTACTTCTGCGATCCCGGCCGTTGGTCTTTCAGGAGGCTCAGGTCAACTCGCGCTCCCGGGTCGCTTTTGAAACCGCCTTGGCCAAGGCTCTGCTGGGCATGCCCACCCAGGGACGGATCCTGATGAACGTCTCCAGCCACGTCGGCGCTGTGCAGCAAGCGGGCATCCCGCTGCGCCGCATCGTGAACGAAGGAGATTACCTCACATGGCGGGATGCGCTGGAAGATCCGGCGCGAGCCGCATCGATGGTGGTTGCCCTTGATGGGGATCCTGTTTCCCAGGCCGTCCAGCGCCACCCTGAAGGTTTGCAGCTGATGAAGGTGATCTGCTCTACCGGCCAGCCCTGTGCCCGCATCTACCGTGCGCAGCTTGCCCAGCGCCACGATAGAGCTGTACGAGGGCCGGTAGGCAAGAACAAGACTGGTTACACCGAGCCAGGCACACGGGTGGCCGTGCGATGGTAGCATCACGCTCAAGCGATGTTGCTAAGCGTATTCAATGAGCCGGTCTTCACCTACTGCCACGACGCGGAGGACGAGTGATCCCGTTTGTGAAGGCGCATGCCTGTGGCAACGACTTTCTCGTCATCCAGGAGGATCTCGCAGGCGTTGAGCCCAGAGACGGCCTGACGCGCAGGCTGTGCCACCGCAACCACGGCATCGGGGCCGATGGCATTGAGTTTCTTACCTGGGGAGCGGAACGCGGGGGCGCGATCCGCCTGCACAATGCCGACGGCTCCATCGCGGAAATCTCCGGCAATGGGACTCGCTGCGCCGCGGCCTGGATCGCCTACGAGACCAAAGCCGGCCCGGGCGACGAGATCGTTCTCGAAACCGATGCCGGGCGCAGAATCTGCCGCATCGACAGCCGCACCGGGGCCGGCTTTCAGATCACCTCATCCATGGGTGTGCCTGAGATAGCCATGGCAAACTTACCTCTCGGCGATGGTGAACGCGTCGAGGGTGCGGTGGTCTCAACCGGCAACCCCCACTTTGTGATCTTCGTCGACCAGCCGGACTTCAGCGTGAACGGCTCCTCCTGGGAGGCAGTGGGAGAGGAGATCTGCAGACACCCTGTCTTCTTCCCCCAGCAGACGAATGTGGAATTCGTGCACATGACCAGCCGTGATGAAATCGAGATACGCATTTATGAGCGCGGCGTTGGCCCTACCTCCTCATCCGGCACTGGCACCTGCGCCACAGGGAGCGCTGCCATCGCTCTGCGCGGCGCCTCGCGGGTGTTGCGCGTGATCTCCCCGGGAGGCCCGCAAACCGTGGACTGGCAAGGCGACGAAATTCTGCTAACCGGACCCGCGGAGCTTGTCTGCTTTGGGGAGGCATGGTGACGCGAAAGGGGATTGGCTGCTTGACAGAAAGTTCCGGGCCAGGAGATTCGTAGTATCCCCGCCGTGCGCCGCACGGCGAAGGTGGCCGTCATCTCGCCGGCAAGCTATCCTCAGCCGGAACGGCTGACCAGGGGAGTCGACGCCCTGGGCCGTTTTGGCTATGTGCCCACCGTGGGCCGTCAGGCACTGGCCAAGGCGCACCACTATTTCGCCGGCACCACCCAGGCAAGACTCGACGATCTGCATGCCGCCTTCCTCGACCCTGCGGTGGAAGCGATATTTTGTAGCCGTGGAGGTTACGGTTGCAACTATCTGCTGAAAGGACTCGATCTGGGCCTGGTGCGGGAGCATCCCAAGCCGTTGATCGCCTACTCCGACATGACCTGCATGCAGACGTGGCTTCTTGACCAGGCAGGCCTGGTGTCTTTCCACGGGCCGATGGTGGCCGCCGATTTTTCCCTCCCCGAAGGAATAGACGAGCCCAGCCTGCAGGCCGCGCTCAGCGGCGAGCGTTGGTTCGTGGGCGCAGGGGCGGGTCTGCGTACGCTGAAACCAGGAAAGGCCTCGGGAACCCTCTACGGGGGCTGCATTACCCTGCTTGCCGCCTCCCTGGGCACTCCTTACGCACCGCGGACGGAAGGCAAGCTCCTCTTTCTCGAGGACCGCGATGTCAAACCTTATCAATTGGACCGGTTACTGCGACAGATGATTCTTGCCGGAAAATTCGAAGGGGTCAGCGGAATCGTCTTTGGTGAAATGCTCGATTGCGTGGCTCCCGGGCAGAAGCCGGAGTTGCTGGATGAAGTCATCCTGCGGGTGTTGGACTGGTTCCAGGGCCCAATTGCCATTGGTCTTCGCTCCGGCCACGTATCGCGGCGCAATGTGACCCTCGCCTTCGGCATCACGGCGGAGCTGCACCTGGAGCGAGCACCAGTGCTGAGTTTTCTGGAGCGGGCGACCGAGAAATAATCCTATGTCACAAGAGAAACATATCCATCTGATCGGGATCTGCGGCTCCGCCATGGCGTCGCTCGCCGGCATGCTGCAGGCACGGGCTTATCGGGTGACCGGCTCCGATGCCGCGGCTTATCCGCCCATGTCTGACCTTCTGCGCGAATTGGGAATACCCATCAAAGAGCCCTACTCTGAGGCCAACCTCTCGCCTCGCCCCGACCTGGTGATCGTGGGCAACGCCATCTCCCGCGGGAATGTGGAGCTGGAATACGTGCTCGATCAGCGCATACCCTTTCGCTCGCTGGCTGAGACCATCCAGCATGAGTTTCTCCCCGGAAAGGATTCGCTGGTAGTGGCCGGGACCCACGGCAAGACCACCACCACCAGCATGCTGGCCTGGATCTATGAAGTCGCGTCGCGCACGCAGCCGGAGGTCACGCCATCGTTCCTGATCGGGGGCATCGCAGAGAATTTTGGCACCAGCTTCCGCGTGCGCGAGGGCAGGCCATTCATCATCGAAGGCGACGAGTACGATACTGCCTTCTTCGATAAGGGGCCGAAGTTCATGCATTACTTTCCCGATGCCATGATCCTCACCCATGTGGAGTTCGACCACGCCGATATCTACGAGAACCTCGCTGCGGTGAAGACCGCCTTCCGCCGCCTGGTCAACCTGGTCCCGCGCCGCGGCCGGGTAGTTGCCTTTGATGGCAGCGCCAACGTGGACGAATGTGTCGCCCGCGCGTTTTGTACCGTGGAGCGCTATGGTTTCAAGCCTGGCTCCGCCTGGCAGCTCTGCGATCTAACCCACAGCAGCCGCAACTCCAGTTGGACCATTCTTAGTTCCGGCAAACCGTGGCTGCAGGTAAGCCTGCCCATGCCCGGGGAACACAATGCGCTGAACGCCACCGCGGCCGCGGCCCTGGCTGTGGGGCAGGGAATCGACAACGCTTCCATCGTCGAAGCCCTTGCTACCTTCCGCAGTGTGAAGCGAAGGCTCGAAGTGCGCGCCGTGGTTGCCGGGGTCACCATCGTCGACGATTTCGCTCACCATCCCACCGCGATTCGCGAGACGTTGAAGGCCTTGCGCGCCGCCTATCCCGGCCAAAAACTCTGGGCCGTGCTCGAGCCCCGCTCGAATACCCTGCGCCGCAATGTCTTTGAGCGGGAGCTGGTGGAGAGCCTCGCGCTGGCGGACGCTATCGTGGTGGCCGGAGTGTTCAAGCAGGAGAGCATTCCTGAGGGGGAGAGAATGCATCCGGAGAAAGTGGTCGCCGCCCTGGTGCGCGAAGGGCATGACGCCACGTTTTATGCCACTGCAAATGCCATCGTCGAGGGCCTTACGCCCCGGTTGCAGCAGGGCGACGTGGTAGCGATTCTTTCCAATGGCGGCTTCGACGGCATTTATGAGAAGCTGCCCAACGCCCTCCAGCAGCGAAGCCGGGTGTGACATGCCGTGTCAGGCATTTTGCCAGCCCTCTAAAGTTGTAGGAGAACCGCTGAATCTCTTGCTAAGCACGGCCGCTCCCGCGCCGATACCGGCTTTATACGTCGGCAGTGCGAAGAGAATACCGCTAGGAAGAGGTTTACCTTGTCTATATCCTCGGTTTCGTCATCATCTTCCTCGATTATCGAGAATGCGCTCGAAGCTGCCTTGGCTGCGGGCACCAAGCCAACCCCCGCAACCATCATAGCCACCGTGAATGCTGCGTCCAATACCGACGGCAGCACTTCCAGCAGCACCGCCGATGCCCTCACCCAGGACCTGGTCAAGCTACTCAAGGCGCTGGCTAATGGAGACACTCCCGAAGCAAAAAACGACCTGGCCCAGTTAAAAAAGAATCTCAATGCTGAGGGAGCTACAGGCGCGGCGGGCGCCAGCCTTGGCAAAGACGTGACCTCCCTGCTCAAAGACCTTACTTCTGGTAATAGCTCCGCAGCAAAGCAGGACGTGTCCAGGCTTCAGACAGACCTGAAGGCTGAGGACACCACCGCCAGCACGCTGAATAACCTGGTCAGCAAAATATCAGACTCGCTCAGTTCAGGAAGCATCCAGGCGGCCCTGCACGATCTGGCCGGCTATCTAGTACAGATTGGACACTCCGCGGGAGGCCTGGTCAACATCACCGCTTAGCGGACTTCTGGTCTCCGCTACAGCATTTTCACTTCTGGTGTATACAAGGCAACCGCTCTCGACGCGGCTTTTCCTCAAGAAAAGCCGCACTTCCCTGAACCCGACCGTGCAGAGTAGAAGTGAAATGCTCTAAGGCTGGCCGCAAGAAAAGCCGCGCTTCGCTAGACTTGACGGTGCGGGGAGGTGAAAATGTTTTAGCCCCTCGAACCTGATGCTCAGTGCTCTCACCATCGTTCTTGCGTACGTCGTGCTCGCTCTGCCGGCGGCCGCCATCGGCATCCCCTGGGCTATGTTAACCGGAAACATCAGCCTGCTTTATCGCTGGAGCATGTGGATCCTGCGCACGGGTGTGAAGCTGGCGCGCATTCGCGTCCAGGTAGAGGGACGCGAGCATATTCCAGCCCGGACTTGTATTTTCATGTCCAACCATGTATCCAATCTGGACCCGCCTATCCTGTACCCTGAACTTCCGTTTCGCACCGCGTTCTTTCTGAAACGTTCGCTGATGAAAATTCCCATACTTGGCACGGGTATGCGCCTGGCCAATTTTGTTCCGGTGGACCGCGATGGCCGTTTGGAGTCCGCGCGAGAGAGCGTGAAGGCGGGAAGCAAAGTCCTGGCGTCCGGGGTCAACATCTCTATGTTTCCCGAGGGCACGCGCTCGCGTGACGGCAGGTTGTTGCCCTTCAAAAAGGGGCCGTTTTACCTTGCCATGGAGTCGGGCGCTCCGGTTGTCCCTGTCTCCATCTGGGGATCGGAGCACATGATGACCAAGGGCAGCCTGCGCATCAAACCCGGCACGGCGCACCTGGCCTTTCACCAGGCGCTCGACCCGCGGCAATTCGCCAACCGTGAGGAGCTCATGGCAGCGGTTCGCGCATCCATCACCTCCGGCTTGCCGCGCTGGATGTGGGCGGACGAACTACGGCTATGATCCTCTGCTGGCGCTCACCCTGAGAGCCTTGAGTCTCGGCGCCTGCGTGCCGAGAGCATGCGTCACGAATTTGTTTGACGACTCAAACCGTTCGCCGCATCATTCGGATTATGTTGGAAAACAATGTCAGGCGGCTCATGGCGGCTTATCCCACCATCTATCTGGCGTGTCATCGGGAGCACGTGCATGCGGATGAACAGGGCAATCCCATCACGGAACATCAAGCTAGCGTGCTCGATCATCTCGATGTCGCACGGCCCACAACGCCCTCCAGGCTCGCTGAACACATGGGTGTTAGCCGTTCCACCATGAGCAGCACCATCGACCGCCTGGTGCACACAGGCCTGGTGGTGCGCAAACGTGCGCGGAGCGATCACCGCTCCATCGAGCTCACGCTCACCCCCGCCGGCAAGCGCATCCAGGACCAGAACACAGTGCTCAACCCAACGCTCGTCCACCAGATTTTCACGCAGATGCCGGCGCAGGAAGCGGACAGCGCGCTCGCAGGAATCGAGTGTCTCGCAAAATATGCCGCCACTTTGCTCAAGCGGCGTAAGCGAGAAAGAGATTAATGAAGATTGCGCTTCTTTGCGTCGCGTCAATCATTGTGCTCATTGGCAGTGTCGCCCTGATCGGCGCCATGCTTCCTCAGCGCCACATCGCTTCGCGCTCCGCGTCGTTTCACGCCCCGCCCGAGCGCCTCTTTGCGCTCATCTCAGACCCCCAGGACTGGCGCCCGAGGTGCGCTCATGCGAGCTCCTTAGTCAGGACGGACGGAGTCATCAGCGCGAGACATCCCGGCGCGGCGAAAAGGCCCACGTGCCCGATCGGCCGTCAGATGGAGTTCCCCGGCCAGTAAGGGATCGACTATCGTGACCTGGGAACCGGTGTCCAGCAGGAAGTTGTAGGGGCCGGACCGGTTGACCGAAACGACCACGATAATCTGGCGGTTGACAACACGGAAAGGTACACTTGCCACATTTCCTGGGCAGTGGGTTTCTGCACCAAGGGTGGTAACCACAGTCGCCGCAAGAACCAAGCAAGCGAACCACTAGAAATTTGCCATTAGGAGAGCTCCCCCGCCGGGTAGGCTGAGGTCACTCTGGACGCGTGGCCCTCCATGGTCTTAATGGGTTCTTGATCAGTTTCTGGACGCGGTTTGATGAACTTGTAATGGGGAGATGATGGGGAATAAGTCTTTTATTTTCCGGTTCGCCGAGATCGAGGTCGACGAGCGCGAGTTTTCGCTGATCAAAGCCGGCGAAGCGCTGTCCGTCGAGCCGAAGGCCTTCCGCGTGCTCCTGATCCTGCTGCGCAACCCCCAGAAGCTCATCACCAAGGAAGAACTGCTCAACGCGGTCTGGGGAGACACCGCGGTCACGGAAAACTCCCTTACCCGCAGCATCGCGCTCCTCCGCCGCCTCCTGGGCGACGAAGCCCGCGATCCCCGCTTTATCGAAACTGTCTCTACGGTCGGGTATCGGTTCGTCTGTCCTTTGGAAGTGCTGGAAGGCGGCGCCAGGGCGACTGATCTGGAAATCAAGGAGACGCAAGGGGACAGAGGCGAGACTGCGGCGGCGCGACGCTCTCGCGTTCCGATAACTGTGGCGGCAACAGGGGTTGTGGTCGTATGCGTGGCGCTTCTGGCTGCCTGGTGGTTCCGACCACGACCCGTCCCTGTCGTCGATTCCATTGCGCAACTCACCGAGGATCCCCTGTCAAAATCTAATTTGGTCACAGACGGATCTCGGGTCTACTTCGACGAAGGACTGGAAGGGAGCAGCAGGATTGCTCAAGTATCCATCGAGGGAGGCCGGTCTGTGCCGATCGAAACCCCACTTGCAGATCCCGACATCGTGGGAGCGGCGCGTGACGGCTCCGCGCTGCTCGGCGTCACTTACAATAATGTGACCACTTCAGGCTCACTGTGGTACATTCCTCTCCCCGCCGGCGAGCCGCGACGCCTGGGAAACGTCGCGGTGCAAAGTGCGGATATGTTTCCCGATAACCGGATTCTCTTTGCCGTCGGCAATGACGTTCTGATTTCAGAAAATGATGGTTCCCGCCCACACAAGCTCGCCTCCTTTGCCGGGATTGTCCGGAACACAGTAGTTTCGCCCGACGGTACGCGGGTTCTCCTCCAGGTGGATACCAAGGGAGACTCAGGATGGGACACACTCGCGATGCTCGCGGACGGTACGGGTGTCCGGCAAATTCGCAAGGCCGCCGCGAACGAATGCTGCTTCAACTGGAGTTGGGATGGGAAATATCTCCTCTACTCCGCGCGAACCGGAAAGCGATGGGACCTGTGGGCGCTTCCAGTTCATGCGGGGCTCTTCCGGCGGCCAGAGATGCCGATCCGGCTGACGAATGGACCTATTTCCTTTTCGCAAGGAGCGTTTCCGGGCCGCGGTGGGAAGCAGATCTTCGCCATAGGATCAAAGGAGCGGGGTGAGTTGGTTCGATACGACATGAAATCCCTCCAGTTCGTGCCGCTCCTGTCAGGGATCTCCGCAACCGACGCGACTTATTCCCAAGACGGCAATTGGGTCGCCTACACAGCGTATCCCGAGCATACGTTGTGGAGAAGCCGGAGCGACGGATCGGAACGCATGCAACTGACCTATCCGCCGATGGAAGTGTGGGAACCGTTCATTTCCCCTGACGGGACGAAAGTTGTTTTCGACTCCATGGGGGATGACTCCGTTGGTGTGATCGATATGAATGGCGGCTCGCCACAAAAGATTTCCGCCAGTGCGTGGAGCCCACGATGGTCGCCCGACGGAAATTCGGTCGTCTATAACAGGCGTAAAGCGGATGGCAGCGACAATGGGCTGGAGATTGCGGAAGTGGCCACAGGGAAGAAGTCGGAAGTTCCTTCCCCGAACGGTAAGTTGGGAGCTTTTTGGCTCGATCAGCAGACCATGGTGGCTGCCAACGGAGACCTGAAGAAACTGATGATCTTCGATTTGAGAACCACAACCTGGACCGACCTGGTCGCCGGCAATCTTCAGAATTGGCTCCAGAATTGGATCAACTCGCCGGATGGAAAGTATGTCTACTATGCGGCTGGAGGGTCGGAGGCCAGTATTCAACGCATCCGCGTGGCCGATCGCCACATAGAGACCATCAGCAGTCTGAAGGACTTCACCCGGGTCGCGAATTTCGGGGCGCCTCAACTCCGCGTCGCACCGGATGGCTCGCCCACGTTGACACGTGCAGTTGACAGCGAGGAAATTTTTGCACTCGACGTGCGCTGGCCCTGATATGAGGATGTGAGTAAAGGAAACTGTAAGATAAAGAGCTGCACTATGGGAAATATTCCGCAACCACCGATTCGATTGGGTAATTTCGCATGGCCGCGATGAAGATCAGTAGATTGAAAACGATCGTGGTGAACGCGGAGATGCGTAACTGGGTCTTCGTGAAAGTCGAAACCGACGTGCCTGGCCTTTACGGCTGGGGCGAGGCCTCTCTCGAATGGAAGACGCGAAGCGTGGTTGGCGCGGTGGAGGACTTCGAACCGATGATTGTGGGAGAAGACCCCACTCGCATCGAACACCTTTATCAAAAGATGTACAGGCAGTCCTTTTGGCGCACGGGCGTCATCGGCCTTTCCGCCATATCGGCGATCGAGCAGGCCTGCTGGGATATTCTGGGCAAATCGCTTGGGCAACCTGTATATAAGCTGTTGGGCGGGGCAGTCCGCGACAAGGTCCGGATGTATACCCATCTTGGCGGCGGAGATATGCGCGCCGTCTACGAATCCCAAGAGAGCTCCGACCCCAGTATTTTTGTCGATCGCGCCCTTGAAGTGGTCGCCAAAGGCTATACCGCCGTAAAGGTCCTGATCACCCCGCCTACAGAGTCGCTCAATTCCATCGCGGCCTATAAATATGCGGAGCGCACTATGGAAGCTCTACGCCTGGCAGTGAAAGATGACGTTGATATCATGATCGACTGCCACGGGCGACATTCACTCGGCAACGCAGTTGAATTCTGCCGCGTGCTGGCGCCTTATCGCCCTTATTTCATCGAAGAGCCGGTACCGCCGGAGAACGTGGATGTATTGGCCGAGGTTCGCAGGTTAAGCCCCGTTCCTATAGCGACTGGGGAGCGGTTAGTCACCCGGTATCAATTTCGCGAAGTCTTTGAGAAGCTTAGCATGTCACGTTATCCAACCTGATTTGTGCCATTGTGGCGGGTTGTGGGAGGCGAAGAAGATCGCCGCAATGGCGGAGGTCTACACCATGGGCGTTGCGCCGCACAATCCGTTGGGGCCGGTGGCGAACGCTGCGGCCTTGCACTTCGATCTAAGCACGCCTAATTTCCTTATCCAGGAAGACATGCTTGCGGACGTGCCTTGGCGGTGGGAGGTAGTGGAGCATTCGCTCACAGCGAAGGATGGTTTCTGGCTTCCCAATGATGCGCCGGGGCTGGGAATTGAGGTCAACGAGACGGCGGCGGCGAAACACCCTTTCAAGCAGGAAGTGCTGCCCGCAACAAGCATTCGCGCGCATGACGGCGCAATCCTCGATTGGTAGAAAGCCTTACTGCTTGATGATGGCGTTGCAGCCGTTCCCCCGGATTTCCTGTGGAATTTGGTGGCTTCGGTGAACTTCATGCGCCTTTCTTCACGGAAAGGCGCACACCCGGTTCTCTCCAGTGCATCGTGGCAGGAAATCCGGGTCGGAAAATGACAAAAAGGTGCGTGGTAAGCGTGGTAAGCGTGCTAAGTCGGCTCCTCCCAGAATTCTTCGGGTTCGTCGGCTTCTTGCTGCGTCAGTTCCCGGGATTGGCCTTCGATGGCGGTCCAGAGGACGGTGGGGCGGCCCCGGCCGAACTCGTATCGAGAAGTGACTAGTCCGAGAGAGCTGAGCTTTGCGAGCGCCTGGTCAATGAAGGCGCTACTGACGTGGCCGTGAAAGAGCTTCCTGATCTGGTCCCGGGCGAGGCCGTCGGATGCAGCCTGCAGAGCCTCGCGGATGCGATCGGCGACGGAGTCTCCCACACAGTCGCCGAATAGGGAGGCGGCGGCGGAGGAACAGTAGTCCGACAGGGCGAGGGCCGCATGAAGATGAGGGAGCCGGATCATGGAGCTACAGTCAAGTGCGGCATAGATGGCGCTGAGGCGCAGGACTTGGGCTTCAGCGCGGCCGGTGGCTGTGCCGTGGAGACCAGGGCGTTTCTGGCTCAAGGTCGCGTAGAAGTGGTTCCAGAGCTCGCTTGCGGCCTGGTCACGGCGAAAGAGGATTTCGGTCTCGCCTTGCGCCCACTCGACGGCGCGCCTGAGGCGGCGGGCGATGGCGGAGAGTGCTTGCGGGTCGACGTTGCCGCCGTCGGGCAGGCATTGCGTGCGCTGGACGATGGCCCAAAGGCAGCGGTTGGCGAAACCGTTGTGAGCTTCGGTGCGGTGGAGCGACTCGGCGAGCTCGCGCTGGGTGATGTGGCCGATGAGGCTGAGGTGGCCTCCGCTGGCTTGGAGGACACGGTCACGGTCAAGCATGCTCAGGGTTCCGCTATCCCAGGCGCAGCGCAGGAGCGGCGAGAGATGCGAGCGGCTGCGGCCCATGGAGTGCAGCACGGAGGCGAGCTCCTCGGCAAGCACCAGCAGACGGCGATCGCCTGTCTGCTGGCCCATCATGGCGATGAGACCACGCGCGGTAAGACGCGCGCTGGTGACGCGATTCTCGGTCCAGGCGGGATCTACTTCGGCGAAGAGGCGGGCGATCTGATTCCAGCTGGTGCCCTTGCGCGCCTTGCTGGATTCTCCGACGAGCACGAGGAAGAGGTTCAGGGGGTGCCGGGTGGCTCCGACCATGCAGTGTGGTCCGGGGCCGATGAGGTTGCCAAAGGCGGCGAGGAGCTGCAGGAGAATGGCCTCGGGCTGCGCCTCGGTGTGCGGGGCCAGGGTGCGCACGGCTTCTCCGGCGAGGCCATAGAGCACGAATTGCTCGAATGTGGGGTGGCTGGAGTGCTGGGGCTGGGGCGCCGGTTCCTGGCGGAGAGGAGGCTGTGGCTTTGGTTGGGGTTCCGGCGGGAGCGGAGCAGGATTTACGGAGAGACCGCGGAGGCCGGCCTCGTCCGACCGAAGCTGCTTCGATGGGCGGGGCGGGGCCGGGGTGGGGAGCGCTGTCGTTTGTGAAGAAATCGAGTCGAGGGTGGCCGGGCTGGTTTGGTGTTGGGAGGGAAGGCCGGCCTGGGTGAGCAGGTCGTGCCTTAGCTGTTCTATGTCTGTGAGGGTGGGCTGTTCGTGCCCGGTTAGCTCCGTGCTTAGACTGTCTATTATCATTTGCCACTCTTACGGTTGCTGGTCCCGGGCGGTTTCCATCCGAAACGAGCGGTTCATGGCGGGACGATCCGCCAGCGTGCCTTGCTTGCATGCGTTGCGACCCAGCATCCGGTTGCACTCGACCAGATGTTTGGTCTTCCGTGACAGGTACACATTGGGCCTAGACGCACGACGGCGCTTTACCCTTGGGAGATTTCCTTCAAGGGAAAGCGAAGCTTACCTGTATAGATACGGTTTCGTGGGGAAAAGCTTAGACTTCGCGGAAATAAAGATGCGACGCCGAGAATGAGCGGCGACTTATGGGTTGCGATATGGTTCCACGCGACTGCCCGGAAGGAGGCGTAGAACTAACGCCCTTCTTTTAAGGGTTACTCCGTCTGGTTTCTCGTCCTGGTTTCTCATCTGTTGAGACGCGCGGGTGGCGCAGGTGTACGAGATGCCGACTACACGGCCATGTGAAAAGTCTCCCACTGGAAATCATCGAACACTAGCGCGTTTGTCGTTACCGATCCGAGAGTGAAAGCATCGGCTATCTAAACTGCCCGACCAGGGATCACCCGGACCGGAGGTTTCTCCGTCGGGCAATCAAGATCGAGTCCTAACGTTTATGGGAACTAATTATCAGGATCGGCGAAGGGTCTCGCCGGTCTTACTTTGTAGCGGTGAAGTAAAAAAGATGGCAATAGGGCCGGAGGAGGTGCTTTCGGCGAGATGCTGAGGTATTATGGTGTCGCTATGACTCCACCGAAGATGGGCTTCGTGATTATGCCGTTCTCCCGAACCAGGTCGGAGGACAACTGGACGGAAGTCTTTAGCGAGGTTTTTCAGCCTGCGCTGACCGAGTGTGGGTATACCTGTACACGTGCAGAAGTATCCACCGGCAGCCTAATAACGAGCATAGTTGAGCGCCTGATCGAGGCTGACATTGTTATCGTTGACGCGACCGATCGTAATGCAAATGTGTTTTACGAACTCGGAGTGCGGCACGCTTTACGTCGCGGAACCATCATTGTCTCGAAGGGCACGGAACACGTCCCTAGTGATCTGAGAGGGTACTGGTTTCTCTCGTATGGACTTCGACCCGCAGAGGTGAAGGCGTTCAAGGCAGAAATAAAGCGCATTATTGAGGCCATCGAGAAAGAACCACAGCGAAGCGACAACCCCGTCTCGGATTATTTGGACAAAACGCACCGCAGTTCAGTACGAGAGATCAATCGAGACAACCTAAAAAGGCTCGGGGCATTAATCACAGAGCTCACAGGTAACCGGCTAGCGATCAGACAACAAATATCTACCGAGAAACAACAACTGTTTTCTATTGGCTGCCTACAGCTACTCTTGCAGACTAGGTATTTGGATGTCGGACCAGAACTGCTCAAGGCTTGCTATGATCTTGAATACCATCTAGAGATTCTCCGCAGAGAAACGACACCGTCTAGGACTTTGCTCGGCTCGACTCTGAACCAAGTTGACGTGGTCATCAGCGGCGTTTCCAGTATCAAAGATGGCGTCGCAAAAGGCGAGTTTTTCGAGCCGACAACGGTATCGATGATGACATGGTCGCCATTAGAGAACCAGGCGACGGAAACACCCGTTTCTACTGACCGAACATGCAAGTCGGTCATGCTCGCCGAGCGCGAGGAGGCGCGACGCGAGCGCGAGATGGAACTGAATTACTCATTCTCGGAACCCGAGCCTATGGTTTGCAGATTCTGTGGAGAGTCGACAGGTTGTTGTATCTGCAACGCACTACCGCAGCAAAACTAATCCGAATCGTTTAGTAGCCTCCGTGCTTTCCGTCGGCTAAAAAATTCATCGTCTGACGAACCGAGAGTCGGTTGGTAACCGGTCGGGAACGGGAAGTCTTTTGTTTACCGATACGCCCGAATTCAAGTGGCCGTAAAACCGGCTTCCCAGACTGGCGCCCGCGAGGCGAACTCCGGGAGGTTCACCGTCTTTCCATCGATTAGAACGTACTGATCGAACCGCATGGCAAGGCAAACGCGGTGTTTCCCGCCAAAAAGCCAAAAGCAGGGTTGCTATCCTGTTGAGTTGTACCGCGGCGGCAGAGAAGGGCAACAAGCATTCCAAGAACTGGCCGGACAGAACTCACCTACAACCTGGCACCGTATCGACCCGAAATGCTCGGAACTCCTGAAAGTTCCCATGCATAAAAATGAAGTGCAACGCCGCACAAGCCTTAAAATCGTTCGATGAACGAGTACGACGCTGGAAACACCTGGGTGAAGAGGTTCATCGATTGCCTGGGCCGATCTACGTATGCCGATCCGACTCTCGAAGAGGCCATTGCCCTGAAGCAGAAGCATCTGCCAAGGCGGATTTACAAGTACCGCAGAATCGATGCGTTTTCTCTTGAGAACCTGAGAACAAATCATGTCTGGATGGCCTCGCCAGATGCTTTCAATGATCCGTATGATTGCTCTTTCATGATCGCGGAGGATCAGGCTGCCGCCGATTTCACCAGGGTTGCCTACCCGAAATACACCAGAGCTCAAAAGGCTGCTGAACTGAGCAAATTATCGATCCCGGAATACATCTGCAGCGGTATCGAGCCCCTCCGCCTGATGCGGCATACGACAAAAATCTGCTCATTCAGCGCAACGAATGACTCTCTTCTTAGGTGGGCTCACTAGGCGGCAAATCACACCGGGTTTTGCATCGAATACGACCTCGAACCGCTTCCACCAGAAGACCCCATACGGCGCAATATCTTTCCGGTCACTTACTCAAAAGACCTACATGACATGACAGCCTATCTGGTTGGATTCGTGGCCGATAGCCAGGACGATTTTCATCAATTCGATCCGCTCTTGAGCGTCTTGAAGAAATTCGAAGGCTGGCAATACGAGCGAGAATGGCGATTGGTCCGATTCGAGCACATGCTCAGGCCAGACCATCCCCAAGAGGTTCCCAAACCTAGCGGGGTGATTCTTGGATCGAAAACCTCTGAAGCAGACGCGGCGACGCTCGCTGGCATCTGTTCTCAGCAAGGCATCACGCTCTCGAAAATGAAGCTAGCGGCGGACAGAAGGGTCGTTGAAGACCGACAAGTTAAATAGGAACAGAGCGAAGCGCATTCCATCCAGGCCCGGGGTCGTTAAACACCCCAACAAGGCCGTATACATACGCGCAGACCTTACCTGCTATTCGATTTCGCCGCCTGGTTGGGAGTGGTTCCCGAGGAACACTCGACCGATCGTGCTGACAAGTCGGTTGAGAAGATCGATCTTCTCGGCTAGCTGCTCCAGCTCTTGCTTCAGTTCTGCGAGCAATACCAGCACTGCCCCCGACAGCAGCTGCGCTCGAGAGAATCGCTTCCGCAATACCACTTCTCCGCGCTGGCTCATTCCTACCAGATGAAACGTCGTCTTGCCCAAATCAATACCCATTGTGAATAGCTCCATGGAACTCCTCCTCTTACGCAGCTTATAGCCCCACCTCACTGTCAGGTAAAGGCGGCGGACCATTAACTTCCCCATGGGCGCTGTGCCCGGATGAGTTGAACCGCGACGTATCGGTCCAACTCGTCAAAGCGACGAAGCTTCGGCGCGCAGTTTCGCCGCCTCTTCAGGCTTGCCCATCTCATCCAGCAGAGTAGCGTGTTGCTTGAGGATGGAAGCCAAATACTGGCCGTACATCTTCTTCATCTCAGGGAGATGCGCAATGGCTCTCCTGTGTGTTTCTTCCGCAACTGTAAGATCGGCTGAAGCAGCCTCTCCTTTCCCGAGCTTCGCCTCTGCGATCGCACGCCAGTAAAAAGGCATCGCGTATTCCTGATCGGTCTCTTTGAGGTGCGTTCTTGCCACGTCCACAGCTTTGTCTTCCTCGACAAGAGCATCCTGCAGTCTACCGGCCACTAGCAGGGCATGCCCATAACTCTGGTGTGAGTCCAGCAGCGCAAGTTGATCGCTCGGAGTCAAATCTCCCGCCTGTAGCGCAGTGTCGAGGGCTTCCTTACAGTGGTCCAAGGCATCCTGCGTGTTCTGTTCCTTAAGGTCGGTTCGACATTTGCTGGACAGCGGGAACCATGCCTGCGCTGCTTTTTCCTGGTCCACGGTCGGGCCATCTTTTTGGTTTTCGAGAGAAAAGGGGACCGTCAGCGTCGTGCTTACCGAAGTTGCCGTCCCGCCGATCCCAAACGGTTTAAATTGCCACTTCTTGACAGCGTCTAAGGCTGCTTGCCTCAGCATTGGCGGCCCGCCGACAATTTTTACAGAAGCGACCTTTCCATCACTATCAATCACAATTGCGATTTCAACCTGTCCCTGGACTCGCGCTGCTTTGGCAATGGCGGGGTACACAGGATCGACATGGGTGGCCAAGTGTTTCTGCGCGTCCGCGGCTTCGACGTGGATCGGACTTTGGGCGGCGACCCGCGCTGTCGTTACTAGAAGGAGAGTCAGGCAGCCAGCCAGGACGACGCGTACGGGTTCTCGAGGCACCCGGAAATTTTAGTCGATAGCGCCAGATCGGGGGGAAAGCAGAGCAGAGAGCGCAAAAAGATGGCCCGTAAGGTCTCATTCCATTAACTCGATCAGGGCTGTTCACTCGTGGCTGGTTACTGAAAACCCGCTAAAGCCCCGTCGTGTATCCAGGCCGAAGGTGCCTGAGAGTTCAGAGACCCGAGTCGCGAATTGCGCCCGGGTGTAAGGTCGCGACTCATGTATGCAAGGCACATTGGCGGATTGTCCCGCCATGGAACCACTCTCTGCCGCGGTCCCCTCACCACCCTCTCGTCTGCCATCGTTTACTGCTTGATGATGGCGTTGTAGCCGTCGGAGAGCAACTTCTGTTTCATGGCGCAGCTTCTGCGCGGTCGGCAAACGGGCCCACCTGCACGTGGAACAGCTTGTCCTGGGGCTCGTTTCGCACCACCACTCCATAGCCTCGCTGACGCAGAGCAGCGACTAAGCGCATCGGCATCCTCCGGGCGGGCAACGGCCGCGATTTGCACCATCGGCTTCCCGGAAACCGCAGTCGCGACTCGTGTCTGCTTCGGCGGCGCAAGCTGCGGGCTCGGAATCTTTTGTGCAGCGCTCGGCTTGCTGGCAGCGCGCTTTCGCCGGCGCTAACCCGGTCGTCTCATCACCGGGGGTATCGTCCTGTTTAACGCGCGCGACGGCAGGCGTCGGCGCGGCTGACTGCAGGAGCCTCATCCTGTTCCGCCGGCGCGAGCGCCGCGGGCTGCGGCGGAACAGGCGCCGTCGTCTCCTCCGGTTCCGCAGTGGCCACCGTGGCGCTGCAGGGGCACTGCCCGTTCCTCGGCCCATGGAATAACCAAACCCAAAGAACACGCCGCAGATCAATACCAGGCCAAAGAAAATACCCAGCAGGGAAGCCGTGCTGAGCGTAATCTCCGACGTTTTACCTTCTTCTTCTTCTTCAGTGTCGAGCAGGGAATTCATAGCTGTTTCTCCGGCTTGATTTCCGCAGCGGCTGGGGGCGTGGGCATGCGCATGTCGCCCATCTTGTTAAACAGTGTCATCATCTCCAGCGGCAGCGGAAAGACGATCGTCGTATTTTTCTCTACACCAATATCCTGAAGTGTCTGCAGATATCGCAACTGCAGCGTCATGGGCTGGGTGGCGAGCAGGGCAGCGGCATCCACCAGGCGTTGTGCTGCGCTGAACTCACCCTCTGCATGGATCACTTTGGCGCGCTTCTCGCGTTCTGCTTCGGCCTGTTTGGCGATGGCGCGCAGCATCGACTCGGGCAAGTCCACCTGCTTGACCGCGACGCTGACTACCTTTACTCCCCAAGGCGTCGTGTGCTGGTCGATGATGGTTTGGATCCTCTGGTTGAGCACTTCCCGGTGCGAGAGCAGTTCGTCCAGCTCCACTTCGCCCAGCACCGAGCGCAGGGTTGTCTGGGCGAACTGCGAGGTCTGGTAGACGTAGTTCATCACCTCGATCACCGCCCGCGATGGGTCGACGACCTTCAAGGTAATGACTGCGTTCACCTTCAGGGTTACGTTGTCGCGGGTAATGATGTCCTGCGGGGGTACTTCGAGCACTTCCTGGCGCAGCGAGACGCGCACCATCTGATCGAAAGGGCGAAAGATGAGGATGACACCCGGACCCTTGGGCTGGGGCAAAGCACGTCCCAGGCGGAAGACCACGCCGCGCTCATATTCTCTGAGAATCTTGACAGAATTGATCAGATAAATGGCAATTACAAAGATAAGAATCAGGCCGGGAATGCCAATGCCCATGGTGGGGGCCTCGCTCAGCAAAGATTGTACAGGAGCCGCGGCACGCCCACAGGCTAAGGAACCCGCTCCACTAATAACGTAAGGTCGCGCAGCTCGCGCACGCGAACCTGTTCGCCCGGCGCCGCCGGGGTAGCGGATTCAGCCTGCCAGATCTCGCCGTTCACCATCACCTGTCCGCTGGGCGCAAGCGGCTGGATAACCACCGCGATCTGCCCGATCATGGCGTCGCCTCCGGTGCGCGATTTGCTGCGTCGTGCGCGCAGAGCAAGCCGCAACAGAAACACCGTGATCAGCCCGAACGCCAGGCCGGCGCTCAGCGCGGTGGCCAGATGCACCCGCAACTCTGGAATGGGGCCGTCGACCAGGGTCAGAGCACCAAACACCAGGGCGAGAATGCCTGCGCCGGCCAGAACACCGTGGGTGGCGAAGTGGGCCTCCAGGATCAACAACGCAAATGCAGCCACCAGTAACATGACCGAGGTGTAGCGCACCGGCAGCAAATTCAAGGCAAAGAGCGCGATCAGGACCATAATGGTTCCCAGCGTTCCAGGAACGATCGTGCCCGGGGTGTTGAACTCCACGTAGATCAGCAGTCCGCCGACCATCAGCACCAGCACGGCCAGGTTAGGGTCGGTGAGCCGGTCCAGAATTCTCTTCGCGCAGGGTCGGATCGACCGCGACCAGCTGCGCGTCGCGGGTATGCAGCACCACCTTGGAACCGTCGAAGCGAGTGATGGTGCGGCCATCCAACATGGTCAACAGCGCCGTCTCATCGGGCGCGATCACGTCAATCAAATTAAGTTGCTGCGCCTCCTTGTCGCTGTAGGACTTGGAAGCGCGGACCGCATCCTCGGCCGCGGCCACATTGCGCCCCCGGCGAGCCACATACGAGCGCAGAAAGGCAGCCGTATCGTTCTCCAGCTTCTGCTTCATGGTGTCGTCGAGCTTGGCGCCCATCACCACCGGATGCGCCGCGCCGGCATTGCTGCCGGGAGCCATCGCCGCCACATCGGCCGCTTCCAGTAGAAAAAATCCCGCCGATCCGGCTCGGCTGCCGGAGGGCGCGACATAAACGATGACCGGCACCGGCGAGGCGAGGACCTTGCCCACGATCTGCCGCATGGAATCGATCAGGCCGCCGGGCGTATCGAGCTCGATCAGCACGGCGCTCGCATGCTGGGCCGCGGCCAGGTCCAGCCCGCGCGCCAGGTAATCGGCGCTGATGGGCTGAATGGTGTCGTCCAAGTGCATCACGATCACGCGCGGCTGCTCGGCCCAACCAGTTGAGGCCAGCAGCAAACGCGAAGATAGCTGAGCACGCGAATTCACGGAACCGTTGTCCTTTGTTCTCGATCTGTTGCTGTAGCGCGCGCGCCGCTGAATTCTGCGGCTCCAGCTTGAGCGCGCCGCTCACGTCGTCCGCTGCCGCGGGCTTCTGGTTGGCCTGCAGGTCGAGCCGGGCAAGGACCAGGTAGGCGGTCACGTTGGGCTGCGTCTTGAGCGACTCTTCTGCCTGCAGGCGTGCTTCCTTGGTGTCCCCGTCTCGCTCTCTCACCAGGGCTAGCCCGGCATGCGCGTCCGCGTTGCCGCTTTCTGCCTGCGAGCGCTGCCTGAAATTCACGCTCGGCCTCCAGTATGAGCCCCTGGGTGAAAAATCGCATTCCCGCCTCGGTCAGCGCGGCCGCCTGCTTCTGCGGCGGCAGGGTCGCCAGGTGGGCCTCTTCCATCTGCTCCATTTCAAAGGCGGCCTGGCGGAAGGAGGCTTCGTTGAACGTCCGCTTGATCCGCTCCAGGGGAGCGTTATCGGTCCCCGCGGTCTGGATCGAACGCCGCGTTCACCCGGGTGCTGACGCGGCGCGGAACGAAGCGTCGCCTGGAAGGCCTGAGCTTCGCTGTCCTGGGGGCGGAGCTTGAGCGTTTGCTCCGATGGCCCGCAGCGCTCCTGCGTTGTCCTTCTTGCGGCTCAGGGCTATGGCCAGGTTGAACTGGTAGTCCGGATCATTCGGCATCGGCCGCCACCGCCTGTTGGAAGAAGGAGGTGGCATCCAGGCCGCGCCGGCTGGCCGCCACTCCCTGGTTGTTGACCACCTCGGGCAGGGGCAACTGCTTGCTCACAAAGGCGAACGCGTCTTCCGCCTTGATATAGCTGCCGATGTAGAAATAAGCCAGGCCGCGATCGAAGTCGGCCTCGCGCGCGTTGGGGTCGTTGCGCGGCAGGCGCCCCAGGGTGGTTGCTGCCAGGTCAAATTGCTGGTTGGCAAAATAGGCCTTGCCCAGAGCCAGCAGCGCCGGTGAGAAGCCCGGGTCAAGCCGCACACTCTCTTTCAAGTGGCGAATCTGTTCCGCGGGATCGCTTTCCACCAGCCCGCGGATATAGTTCTCGAAGGCGTCCACCCGCAGCCCGGCGCCGGCGGTCACGAAGGTATTCCGGGCCACGGCGAATTGCGGATCGATCTGCTTCGCCACCGCCCAGGCGAGGCTATTCAACACGTCGAGCAAATGCGTCATATCCGCTTCTTCCTGGATAGGAGCGGACATATGCAGCGCGTCCATCTTCAGGATCATGCGCCTTGGCCTGGACGCGTGAACCGCTGGTGGCAAAGGATCCGACGATCACGTAGTCGGCATCCAGCGTCTGCGCCAGGCGAATCGCGCTGGCCCGGGAAGGTTGAAAGGTGGGGGGCAGCCCTAAGTGGTCGAGGGCATACAGCCGGTCATCGCGGCTGATCGGCATAAAGCCCGCGGACGCAAGACGCCGGTTGAGTACCTCGGGAACCGCTTCGCTGATCCAGTCCAGGTTCGGCTGGTCGGTGCGGTTGTCAAAGGGCAGCACCAGCAGCAATCGTCCAGGCATGGGAGCCGGCGTTTGCCCCATTGCTCCAAGGGGTGAGCAAGGGTAAGAAAAGGCCCAATAGAAGCAGAATCGTGCGCGTTGGAAGCCGGGGGAGCACCCCACCAGTATAGTTCTGGGGGGTCAGGGTTCAGGGGATTATCCCGTCCGGCGCCTCTCCTGCAGCCTGGGGAGTGCTCAAATTTGCCACCTGGGGGCGGTTGAAGTGCAGCACCGCCGCCCATTCGCCCTGGCGCTCGTCCCGCCACACGATCTTGCCATCCAGCAGGTGAGCGATCGCGGCGGGCGCAAGATCGTGATGAAAACCGAAAAAGCGGGTATCGAACGCCTCATTGCGTGCACCCAGGTTCAGCAGGCGCGGAGGGTCGTATTTCGTGGAGAAAGCGAAGCCGACGCTGAAATTCTGCGCGGAGGCGGCGGCCTTTTGTATCTCCGCCAGGGAGAAATCTCGCCAGGGTAACCACCGCCAGCGGCTTTTTCACGTAGCCCAACTCAGGCTTGGTGAGCTCATCGGTAGCCGGCCACGCGGTCAGGATCGTGCTGCCGGGAAAGCGAGCCACAATCTGACGGATCGCCTGTTGATGCAGGCGAACCACATCGGCGTAGTTCAGGTTATCTTCGGGCGCGAACTTGTACGGCGGGTTGACGAAAAGTCCTATGACAAAAGCGATGGCGGTGAGCAGAACCAGTCCCCACCAATAGCGCACCCGGCGGTAAAAAGTGGAGACGCACAGCAGAAGAATCAGGGGATAAAGGGGGAGCAGATAGCGCGTCAGCAGGGCGCCCCCGAGCACGGAAAAAAGCAGGATATTGGCCACCAGCACGACATAAAGGATCGCCTGGTTGGCCGGCGAGATACGCGGCCGCAGCGATCCGTCGCGTTCCCGCAAGGGCAGCAGGAGCATGGCCCCGAGCATGCACAGCACCGGCACGAACATGTTCATGTGGGCGGTAAGCTGCAGGACGCGGTGCGCCAGGGCTAGCAGGATGCGCAGCGGCGACAGGGTGGAGGTCGCGTTGTAGCGCAGGAACTCCGGGTTTCCGAAGATGTAGCCGGTGCGGTGGTAGTAGTAAGCAAACCAGGCCACCAGTGCCGCCAGCGGCGCCAGCAAAACCAGCCCGGCGCGGAGATTGAGCCCGGCGATCGTCTTCGCTGCCGCGCAGGTAGAGGTAAATCTCCCACAGCGCAATCGCCAGGGGTGTAACAATGGCTGTTTCTTTGCACCATGCGGCCACGGCAAAGCATGCTGCCGCGGCCCATAGGAACCGGGCGCGGCGTTGCCCGGCGAAGACAAAGACCAGTCCCCATAGGGTTGCCGCCGCGGCGAACATATCTGCGTGGGCCAGGGTGCTCTGGGCAAACCAGATGGGATAGATTGCGGTGAGCAGCGTGGTGGCAACCGCGACCGGCGAGCGGCCATTCACCAGCATGGCCAGGCGGTACACGGCGAGCAGGGCAATGGCGGTGACCAGGCACATCGCCGTGCGGGTGACGGTGGGCGTGAAGCCCGACTTCCACCAGAGTGCCAGGTAAAGGGAGGGCAGCGGCGGGTGAGCATTGGCCAGGGTAGTGGAGGGAATCACGTCGCCGGTGCGAAAGAAATCGTAGGCTGCGGGGATGTAGTAACCGGCCTCATCCCAGTAGTAGGGCAGGCGCAACAGCGAAAGGTGCGACAGGAAGACGCCCACGAACAGCAGGGGGAAGATGACGCGCAGGGGCAATGGGCGGTCGAACTCTGTTTGTTGCTTGGGAAGTACGGCCACGAGTCCCTACTCCTCTGCTGGGGTAGAAAGAACGGCTGTTCCGAAACGTTCTAGTGGACTGGACCTTGAGGCATAATCGGCCGTGGCTCGAGTGAGATGGTGCCAAAGGTGTGTTCGTATTGGATCAGGTTTTGTCCCAGCACATTGCACAATGCCTTGGCCTGTTGCGGGCTCAGGTAAACGGTTTGGAAAGTGTTGATGGTGATCTGTTCAGCCGTCTCCTGGTACGCGGTGCCGAAGGTGAGCCGGAAATCCCACACGCTCTTTTGCACCTGAACGCTATTGGCATAGCCCTCGCGGTAATCGGGTGTTCGCTCCAGAATAACGTTTGGCTGAGAAGGTTCTTGGCTCATGGTAGCTAGACTAGAACATTTCGCCGGATGGCTGGTCAAGAGAACCGCAGTGGACCTGCGGCTTCACTTCCCCCTCACCCTGATAACGACGGAAGATAAGCGAAGCGTTGGTGCCCCCAAAGCCGAAGGAGTTTGTCATGGCATACTCCATCGCCGCTGGGATCCCTTTGTCTTTGACCAGGCAAAAGCAGCAAGCTTCATCGACATCCCGCAGGTTCGTCATGGGCGGAGCCACCTGGTCCCTGAGCGCCAGCACGGTAATACCCGCCTCCAGGCTGCCTGCCCCGCCAAGCAGGTGGCCGGTCATCGACTTGGTCGAGCTCACCAGCAAGCGCTTCGCCGATTCGCCGAAAGTCTCGCAGATAGCCCTGGCTTCAGCTCGGTCGCCAAGGGGTGTGGAGGTGGCATGTGCGTTCAGATAGTCGATAGCTCCGGGTTCAACCCCTGCGTCCAGCAGAGCCAGCTGCATCACCCGGCGCACACCCCGCCCATCTTCCGGAGGAGCATTGGTGTGGTAAGCGTCGCTATTGGCGGCGTAGCCCACCAGCTCGGCGAGGATCGTCGCTCCGCGTTTGACTGCGTGCTCGTACTCCTCCAAAAGCAATACGCCCGCGCCCTCACCCACCACAAACCCGTCGCGGCCGGCATCCCAGGGACGAGAGGCGGTAGCCGGGTCGTCATTCCTGGTAGACAGAGCCCGCATGGCGGCGAAGCCTGCGACCGAAAGAGGAGTCACCGCAGCTTCGCTCCCCCCGCAGATCATCACATCTGCGTCGCCCCGTTGAATCACGCGGAACGATTCGCCCACTGCGTGTGCGCCCGTAGTACACGCAGTGGCCGTGGTCAGGTTGGGCCCGGTTGCGCCGTAGCGAATGGAGATCTGCCCGGCAGCCAGATTGGCGATGGTGGCCGTGATAAAGAAAGGTGACACCCGGTTGGGCCCGGAAGTGAGCAACTTGCTGTGCTCGCGCTCGATTACTTCAAAGGCGCCGATGCCGCTGCCCACGTACACCCCAACCTTGCCCGGGTCTTCCTTCGCCATATCCAGCCCGGCTTGGCTGATCAGCAAACTCTGAGGCCGCCAGGGCAAACTGGATAAAACGGCCCATCTTCTTGATTTCTTTGCGCTCGATGTAGTCTTCAGGCTTGAAATCCTTGACCTCGCCGGCGATGCGGCAACTGAAGCCCGGCCGGATCAAAAAGCGAGATGACGCCGATGCCGGATTCGCCTTGCAGCAGAGCCTTCCATGTGGCATCTGTCCCCACACCCACCGGGCTTACCAAACCCACCCCGGTTACCACTACGCGACGCTGCTGAATGATCATTTCAATGAGGGCGCAGGGACCTTCCTCCACATGCGACCGTCGGTGTTCTGGCTGCTGAAGAATCTTTTACGCGGAAAGTCAAAAGAGGCGATCGACGCATTGGAGGAGGGATCTGTAAATCGATTGGTGCGAAAGGGGGGACTCGAACCCCCATGGGTTGCCCCGCCAGATCCTAAGTCTGGTGCGTCTGCCAATTTCGCCACTTTCGCATTTCGCTATGCACTCAACCCTGGCTCTTGTAACTCATGATAATTGATGGTTCGCGTGAGCGGTCAGACGACCAATTCGTGTGCTTCATCCTCGACCCGGGCGTAGACGTAGGGTCCTTCCGGCACCAGCGCCACCCGCGCCCCAACCGGCAGACCCTTGAGGACAGCGTCCACCGCCGATTTTGCGTCCCAGAAGCAACGGGATGCGAGGCCCCCCAGCCGCTCCTTGGCCAGCCCCGGCACATAAAGAAAAAGCTCATGCTTTTGCCCGGTGAGCGCCAGCTTCTCCAGCTGCCATTGGTCGATCACCACGTCAGCACTGCGAATTTCATCCAGGAAGTTGTCGTAGCCGGAAAAGCTCGCGACCTTTTCGGCAAACTCCGGGGAACCGACGCCCTCGGCGCATTCGCCCATAATCAGGATCCGCCCCCCAGGCTTCACGATGTGCTGGGCAGCTGTGACGCCCTTGACCGTCTGGTACAACGTCAGGTCAAGGGGATAGCCGGCAGCGCTGGTGATGACCGCGTCCGCCAGCCCAGTGAGCCGCTCCAGAGATGTCGTGCGCAGAAAATCTACCCCTGCGGCATGCGCCTTGACCGGATCACCGGCGAAGATGCCGGAAACCTCGCGGCTTTGCGTCAAGGTAACGTCCAGCATGAAGTCGTGCCCTGCCATCCTGGCGATTTCCAGCAGTTGGGCGTGCAGCGGGTTGTCTGCGATCGACCCTTCGGTGGCCATCGGTTCGCGCATGAACGTGGGTGAGTGGATGACTTTAATCGTCTCCTGGGCAGCAAGTCCCGGCGCCACCAGCTTGCGGCCTCCGGAAAATCCCAGCATCAGGTGCTGCTCAATAAAACCCAGGGTGATGTGCAGCTCCGCCGCCATGAAGCGTTCATCGATATAAACCGGGATGCCCCGGCCGGTAGTGCCCAGCCAGCGATGCTCCGCCAGCACCCGCGCATCGTGGTTCACCACCCGGTATTTGGCGGCGATCTCCGGCCCGAGAATGTGGTTGATCTCGCTCGGCGTGGCCTCGCGGTGCAGGCCGGTCGCGATCAGGATGGTCACGCCCTCGACCGGGATGCCCGCGTCGTGAAGGCGCTTGAGCAGTGGGGGCAGGGTCAGCCAGTTGGGCGCGGGCCGGGTGATATCGCAAACCGAGATGGCCGCGGTCTTCTTGCCGGCTGCCAGTTCCCGCAACGGCTTGCTGCCAATGGGCCGGTCGAGCGCCGCGTCGAGTGCCGCGGCCACGTCCGGCAATGGAGAGGCGGAGCGGCTCTCAATCACTTCGTACCGGGGCCCATCGGGAAGTTGACGTCCAACCCATGTTGGCCGAATGCAAACCGTATCTGCATCTTTTCATTTTAGCGGCCGCAGAGTTATTTTTGCGAGGGACGAGGCTGCGCGCGCGCCTTTTGCCAAAGCCACCAAGTTCCACGGGAAATGCGGGGACGGGCAGGGAATCGATTACACGATGGCTACGACCGCCGCCGGTGCGGCGCCAAAACCTCAGTATCGATTCATGTCTGAGTGCTTCGAAGATCTCAACAACTGACTTGCCTGCGGCAAGTTGCGAAAGGAATGAACAGCATCCACAGGCAGTTGTTGGCACCACCACATCCAAATGAGAGCGCTCCCGCTTCCTTTGTCATTCCGAGCGTACCCGGATTTCCTGCTAGCGGCACTGGAGAGACCAGCGTGTGCGGTTTTCTGTAAGGAAAACCGCATGAAGATTGCGGCGTCACCAACCTCAACAGGAAATCCGGGGCAGCCGAGGAATCTGCAGTTTGACCTTCCCTGTATCGAATGCTTACGGGGAATCCGTTTTGTTCATAGGGAGGGTAGGATCCAGCCATGCTCTCGGCCAGATCAACGGATTCGAAAGACCCCGGATCTTCCACATCCTTTCCGGCAGCGTTTCTCGCGAGCCTGCAGCCCCTGCTCTGTACGAAGGGCAGGGCTTCAGCCGTGCCGTACATGTCCCACGCGCGGAACAACTTTAGAAGCCGCTGAGGTACGGTCTTTCTCAACCAGTGCATAAGCGATAGAGAACGTGGGCGGCTTAATTCATCGCAGTCTTTACTGCCAGAATGGGAATCCACCTAAATTGAACCCTCCAGTGACCAGGAATTGGTGACCGCGACCGAAACGACCCTTTTGCCGGAAACTGGCGTATCCTTGTCTCTTTAAATTGCAAAGTGTCAGTCCCGTTTGGTCACCAACTACCCAATGACGAAGCAGAATTTCGCCGCAATGATTCTCGGTGGTACCGGGCAAGTCGGTGGTGCAGCTGTCGCGGAGCTGCTGGCAATTCCGGAATGCCGGGAAGTGGTAATGGTCACCAGAAAGCCTATTGCGGCGCGATCGCGGGTACGCAACGTCATTCTTGATACCGGCGCTGCTGACATTGCCGAACGCACTGCTGCCCTTGCCCGCGAAGTTTTAAGCCAAGGTCCCGTCAGCGCGGTGAGCTGTGTGGGTGTCGGTTCTGGATCGATGCGTTGGAGCGAAGAAGAATTGCAGCGGCTTGAACTCGGCGTCGTGGGTGCCTTTGCGCGTGGCTGCCACCACGCCGGAATCGCCCAGTTTTGCCTGCTTTCTGCGGTAGGAAGCACCGCCCGCAGCCGGTTTCGCTATGTCCGCGTAATGGGAATGAAGGAAGACACCGTACGCAACATGGGTTTTACCCGCCTCGCCATCTTTCGCCCCGGCATCATTGCCGGCAACGCTCATACCCCGGCCTGGATTGGTTGGTTGGTTGGGAAGACTCGTTCCTGGGCCGTTTGGCAGTATTGATCAGCGAATTCTCGGTCGCTCAATCGCTGCAGAGATAGCTTTGCACAGTCGAGAGTCTGGTGAAGTTATCCGGGAAAATGCAGCAATGAAAAAACTCGCTGTGCAGTTCCAATAGCGTGACTTTGGAATTTTTGCGTGGGGTCGTATAAGCGGCTTCTCTCACCGTTCACGCCCGCCGGGTCGTTCGCCCGGCACTCGTTCTGATGGGGAAGTAATTCCGGCACTGTGCCCGAATCGGGCTCAGTGAGTGCCAAGCACTGTTGGCGACGTTTTGGACCCATTGAGAAAGAAGCATTAACCGCAGGTCGGCATGTCAATTCATTTTTGAAATCGATAATTTCTCGCGATAGCTCACACTTTGCAACAAAATTGTCATCCCGAGCAGCCAACCTGCCTGCGGCAAGTTGAGGGAGAAATGACACCGCCTGCCCTACCTGCAAGAGTTTGATCCGACGCTGGCTGAAGGCAGGTGTCTTAGAGAATGGAGAGGTTCATCCGAGCGATGAGGGAACTCCGCAAGGAGGGTCGATCAGCGTACTGCTGAGTAACGTATATCTGCACTGTGTGCTCGATCTGTGGTTCGAGCGAGTGGTCAAGCCGCGACTACGGGGCGAGGCCTGCATGGTGCGATATATCGACGACTTCGTGCTGTGTTTCCAGTATCGTGCGGATGCTCTTCGCGCTCAGGGGGCACTTGAGCAGAGGCTGAGAAAATTTAGTCTGACCTTGGAGCCGACGAAGACCAAGCTCGTTGAATTTGGTCGCTTCGCGCATCGGCACGCCAGCAAGCGTGGTCGTAAACGCCCGGAGACGATTTACTTCTTGGGCTTTACCCTGTACTGCACTCGCAATCAGAAAGACCCTTACCTGCTATTCTCACTTTTCGCTTGCGACAAAGCGGCGGACCATACATACCGATAATGCGACTTTTCAGGCGCTACGCGGGATCACTTCCGGATTGCCCGTGATACGGGACTTGACGAGAAATACCTGCACCGTTCGGCTACGGTCGCCCTCATCTCTCGATGAACTTCTGGACAAGATCCGCAACGATCAATCCACTTCGGCTATTCAGATGAATGCCGTCCGAATGGAAACGCCAGTCATTGATTCGGGCGACTTCGTCAGGGCTCTTGCGCAGCACCAGAGTTCGGAAAGCATCACGGTAGAATGAAAGAAATTCAAACTCTGTGAACGCGCGACCCGGTGATTTCGTAATCTGCGCAACTATCGTTTCATATATGGCGACATAGTCGGTGCCCTCTTGTCGGGCAATCTCTCTAATGATGTCGCTGAACTCCTCGATGCGCCGGTTGAGGTCACTCTGGAAGGGGTTCCCGGATACTGGGTCTTCTCCGATCGGAGGTAGCGAACAGAGCGCAATGACGGCCGAGGTCTCGCCCGTCAGACGGAGTACGATTGCCCGAAGATTTTCACGGAACCACTCGGGTGAAGGGTCGCGCGGAAGTCGCTTGGAGATTCGGAAAAACCTTCTGGCCTTAACTGAAACCAACGCCAGAACATCATTTCCACCAATGAGGACCACTATCTTTTTCGGGTGGGACGCTATTACATCGGAAAGTCGCTGGAGGGCGTTATACGCAAGATCGCCTCCTACCCCGAAGTTACGAAATACGACGCGCCGTTCGCCGAGTCTGCGTTGCAGCTCTGTGATCCAGTTGAACGCTTGCCCCTTCCCTGCGGTGCTGCTGGAACCAAGACATGCCACGATTAGGGGTAGTTCTCCCATGGTTCGGGGCGGTTCAATCGGGCGCGGGGGCTTTTGCTGCCTGATCATATGTTTCCAACATAGCGGGGACAAACGAATTTCGCCATCAGAACAAAGGATATTTAATTGGGCTTTCGGCAATTCGGACAGTGATCAGATCGTTGGAGAAGCCAGGCCTGCGTAACAAAGACGGGTTTTCGGAAAGTTCACTCGCTTCTGGCGACCCAGACAGGGGAAGTTAAAAACCCGACTTTCCAGGGAGTGCGCAGGATCACTTCCGGGTTTCCCGTGATCCAGGAGTAATGGGCCGGAAAGCGCAAGCTCCACATTGCCAAACCAGAGTCGCCGGTAGGACGCGCGAAGATAAGTTCACTTCCGCTGCCGAAGAGGACCCAAATAGCTAGAGTCGCTGCGTCGGGCCGATCCGAGGAGTGCGAACTGGCCTCCTGACCAGAAGCTGTGGCAGCAACGCTCCCGCAACAACGACGCGGGCAACAGCATAAAACCGCGGAGCGTCGTGGCAACGGCCATCCACGCGAATAAAATAGCCGCACCGAGGTTGTAGGCAAAAAGTCCCAGCACAACACTGCAACTCACCGGCCCGTGACTGTGCGAGGACGCGGATATACTCCTTGCACAACGGTCCCGATTCCCTGGAGATCCGTTCATGAAGAACTGGCTTCACAAATGGCTGTCGGGTCTAGGGTCAGCCTTTCCCACGCCCTCAGCCCTTACTGGGGCACACTTCCCATATCGCGAATGAAGCTATACCTAGCGGGGAGCTTCCTCATCGCCTCTGCAGCCGGTTTTGGCTTCGATCTGTTGCAGCTCAATGCTGCCCGCTTGGGTCGAGGTTTCTATTGGCCCATCCTGACGGGGGCGTCAGCGACCGCGATTCTCGCAGCCGTAATCAAGAAAGTTCGCCTTACCCCTCTTCTATACTTGCTGGCCTGCGGGCTAGGCTGGTTGGGCTACCGCGCCTCGCATGGCTCCACGCCCTTCCCGGTCTCGGAAGCACTGCACGGGCGGGTAGTTTTCGACGCGGTCGGCATCTTGGTTAGTATGGGTTTGGGCTCACGGCTACTGACCTTATTCGCTGGTACGGAGGGCCTGGTTATGATGCGCATGCAGACCGAGCTTTTTCTGGCCCATGGCATTCAGGCGACTCTGGTACCAACGGTCTCGTTCCAAAACGCTAATTTCGAAGTATACGGCAAGTCGATTCCCAGCACGGAGATGGGAGGCGACTTGATCGATGTCATCGAGAGCAATGGGAGTCTGCTGGCCTATGTGGCCGATGTGTCCGGACACGGCTTGGCTGCCGGCCAGTTGATGGGAATGTTGAAGACTGCTATGCGGCTCGCCGTCCAATTCCGGCAATCCCCGGTAGCCCTGCTCGAAAGTACCGACCGCGTGTTGCCCGCCTAAAGAAACCTGATATGTACGCCACTTTAGCTCTGCTCCAGTTCGACGGTTCGGCTGAGGTGGAGTACGCGTTGGCCGGGCACGTCCCCATCTTGCATTATCGCGATCGCAGCCGGGACACGGCGGAGCTCTCGATGGAGCAGTTTCCTTTGGGGCTGATCCCCGGCGGTTGCTATGCGAGCCAGCGCATCACATACTCACCACGCGATCTGTTCCTGATGCTCACCGACGGCATATCCGAAGTCCCCAACGACAGAGACGAAGATTTTGGACTGGCCCGCCTGGCGCAACTGCTGGCGCAATATGCTGCACAACCATTGCCGCACATTTGTGAGCTGATCTTGAAGGAGGTAGGTCAACACGGTGCGCAACAGGATGACCAGACTTTGCTTTTGGTCCGAGTTCGAAGGACCGGGGCCCCAGCCGACGCTTGGCTTAGCTGATCCCGACAATGGTCGGCGGCCTGGAGGGGCGCATATTGACCTTCTTGCGAGTCGGTGAACACCGCGTCGTACGACAGTGCGAGCGCCTGAGATGTGGGTCCGTTTGGTCTGAACGCGAACGATTCCGCCGCGGTGGCACATAGCGAGCTTCAAGTTGCCAATAAATCTGCATTTGACACCAAGAGTGATCAGGGAAGCACCCAACTCCCGGTTGGTCGGCAAACAGGAACTTATCCGGTCGATAAAAAGCTAGTACACGAAGTGCCTGAAACGGGGTTTTGAGAAATTCAACCGCTAGGCCCCGGGACGAATCGGGAACTTACCGAAATTCAGACCCAACTAATCGCTTTGTCTCTTGTTTAAGGTCGATTTGGCTGTTCACCATGCATAACTGTCATAGGGTCCAAGCGCGAGCTTCGATACGCGGGAATTGAGTTGGCAAGTAGTACCAATATGACGGACAAGAGCGGCCCGGCCAACCACACCCACAGCGGTCGCAAGCCGATCACTGCGGTGTCCCTTCCCAGACTGTACAGGAGCCCAAAACCTATTGACGTACCTATGAGGCTGCCTACGAACGTTAGCCGCAAGCCTGCCGCTATGACGTTCAGGAAAATATCACGGCGCGCGGCACCAAGAGCGATCAGAAGGCTCAGCTCGCGTCTACGTTGAAATGCAGCATAACTCTGACTACTAAATAGACCAAGAACGGTGAGCATGGTAGCGACAAAGACCAGTGTGCGGGCGATCAATTGCACTATTCGCAACGGTGCAAGGGCAGACTGATTTAATACAGCACTAAGTGTCCCTATAGTGATTTGAACTAGATCGCGGCCGGGCACTCCATCGACTTTCCGTCGCAGTTCAGCGAGCAGCCGGCCGTTCCGATTCCGGTCGCTCATAATCAGTGCCATGCCGGGAACGGAATCTTGCCAAACCGGAAAGTACACGGTAGGATCTGCGGGGCGCTGGAAAGCCCGGGACCCTCGAGATCCGACTACACCGATGATTTCGGTTCGCACACCCAGATCGTCGATGATGTCAGTTCCTAATGGTTTCTCCCCGAAAAAAAGGTCAGCAGCTTCTTGGTTAATCACGCCAACCCGAAAATGATCGAGCCCTTGTGTTTCAGGAAGCCTACGCCCAGCAATAACCGGTAGGTCAAAAACGCTGAAGTAATTCGATGAGACGATGTTAACGCTTAGCGGTACATGAAATATCGGCGAGGCAACTGGCGCGCGAAACGTAGCGCTCTCGATACGTGCGGCCGCATTTGAGCCGCCCGTGTAGTCGTAGTAGATAGTTGGGCGCTGGCCTTTCGATAGCACCGTCGCTTTTCTCCTGACAATGCCGACGATTTCGACCTGCGTGCCAGCCGAATCTTTAATAATCGAACCGACTGTATCCTGGCCAAAGAGCTCTGCTGCCGCCTCCTCATTCACGACCCCAACACGGAACGGTTGCTCTCCGAAGGAGAAGAGCCGACCGGCAACTGGAGGGCTCTCCAACGTGTCGACAACGTCGGGCGTAAGCCAGTCAATATTCATCTTCACGTCGCGGAGTTGTTTCGATGGTGCTAGAAGTTTGAAAGAACGCCAAATCGGAGCATTGCCGGGAAGCCGGGCGGCCCACGTCAGTGCATGAAGATCGGCTATCGATCCCGCCTGTCGTTCTACTTCCTTGAAATAGCCTGGATCGACTCCCGGTCCCTTTACGACGATCGGGTTGTCTCGCCCCACTCCACCGTCGGGCTCCAGGAGCTGGCGCAGGTTCTGTAGGAGGAGAACCGTAGAGATGAAAACCAAGCAGCACAATGCAATTTGCCCAATGATTATTCCAGCCCACAAATTGCCCTGTGCTCTTGATGGTGACCCACCTTCGGATCGCAGAATTGTCCATGGGCGATCCGTTACTGTTGCTGCGAGGGGCATCATTCCAAAAAAGACGGCTGTGGCTACACATAGCAATGCGCCAACGACAACAGGTGCCAAATGCGGCGCGAACACAAGGCGTTCTGCGTCCTCTTTAAATAAAAAAATTGGGACTATATGCGCTGTCCACGTGGCTAAGAGCATCCCGACGGCTCCGCCAGCAACGGAAATCGTGACGCTATCTGACAAAAGCTCTGCCGCTAAATCTCTACGGGATGCTCCGAGCGCGACCCGAAGGGAAGTTTCATGGGAGCGTTTCGAAGCTCTCGCCATCAGCAAAGAAGCGACGTTGGTGCAAGTGAGCACAAATACAGCGGCGGCTGCAAGCGTGACTAAGATGCTAATGCGCGACAGTGCGTGGGCCATCCTGGGCGTCATGTCACGGAAGGTAACCATTTCGACTGGTGTACCGAGACTTTTCTGAGCCGCAGCTTGCGCCTGACTCGTTGAGAGATTCCCCTGAACGCGTGCAACGACCCACAGATTCCTATGCTGTCCATCCGGGCCTTGTGGCGATTGATCTTGCGAGCGTAGCCAAACATCGACTGTGCGGTCGCGATAAAGACCTTCCAGTCCGCTTGGTGCAATCCCGACTATGGGATAAGTCACGTTATCGACTAGAATGTGATCGCCGATGGATAGAGCCCTTGCACCAAATTCACGCTGCCACGTGCGATCACTAAGTACGACCCCGTCGCGCAACCTCAGGTTGAGTGCTCCGGCAATGTTCGCCCCAACCACAGCAGTGTTCACCACCTCTGTGTGATCGCGGATGAAAACTTCGCTTGGGGTGATCCGAGCTACGTCGACCCAATCGAAGGTATCGGAACGCCTACGTAGCCGTTCATATTCGCTCTGAGAAAATGGCCCTGCCTCATGCAGCGCGCTCTGGTTGTAAATGGAGACAAGCCTGTCGCTCAGCCCGTACGGAGATGCGGGGTGACTGAGCCCCTGCACGAACCCGTAAACGGCAGCATTACTGCCTACTCCAAACGCAATCGTGAGTATGAGAGCTAGTGACAGCCCCGGAGTCCGAGCGAATGTTCTGGCGGATCGCAGAAGTGTCACAACTACTAGGGAAAAGGCCATTCACTTTAACTTGCACGTATGGGACCACCAAATTGGAAGCCCAACCCATTAAGTTTGAGGGGGCGAGAAACAACGACCGTCCAGTTTCCACGCCGAGTGTCCATAGTTGGACAACTCCTGACAAAACCCGGTGACCAGACGAAAAAGTACCTCAAGTAGAACGGCACACGCTGTATTGCTTTACGGGCCGTCCTAAGGGGTTACGTTTCGTCTGTCCCCGAAAAGGTACCCGATTCACCACGCCGGCCCCGCTACTGGCAAAATGCTAGTGATTGGCACCGGCTGCGGTGTCAGGGTTATTCGGGCAATTGGGCGTTTCGCAGTGATCGTTATGGCCTAGCACTTTTCCGCATATATCGCAGACCTTGCGACCTTTTTCGACGTGACTCTTTTCGTCTTCCATACAGCGAATCCTATGCGACTCGGTCAAAACCAGCAAGCGTTGGAATTAAAGCAGGATTCTTTGCGCACCCTGCCGGCACTCCGAGTCGCTTTAGGGAAGAGACTAGAATCCTCATTATGGAGAAATTCATTATAGGAGACACTGTCCGCTTTATTGGGACCGACACGCTCCTGACCGTGAGGCAGTCGACAAATCGACCCACGAATACAAAGTCCAGCGAGGCGACGATGATGCCGGCAGTCAATGGGCGCCTGGGAGTCTACCTCGAGCTTGTGAAACCTTGCCAGCTCACAAAAAGCCGCAGGCTGACTCTGCCTTGGCATGAACGACCTTAACGCTCAGTACCGGTTCTCGGCCCTCGTCGGTGCCCGGGACGAATGCCTGCGAAGTCTCGTTAACTTGCCCTTGGCGCTTGAGCCGCGGGAGTTGAACTTGCCGGTCGGTCGTTCCAAAAGGCTTACAACGGGGCGCCCGGTAAAGGCCTCATTCCGTGAGCGGAAAGTGGCGCTGTTTCATGTGCCAGAAGTAAATGGTTTTGGCACATCGGACATCGGGCCGAAGTCGATGCGATGGATAAGGATCTCAGCATCGGCCCGATGCTCGGCGA
>CAWJAB010000027.1:0-32812 GCA_963840675.1 uncultured Acidobacteriaceae bacterium | reverse complement strand
CGTTGAGGCACCGACAGACGAAAGGGTCGGCAACAGATAGGCTCAGCTTAAACCACCGCGCGACACCTCGACTCCACACATGGGGATCGGCAAGGGGCACTTTTTCCGGTTTGCGTTAACTGGGACCTATCACGGTTCGGTACAGTTCGCTCATTACTTCGTGACGAATACTCTTGTACAGCGGTGTTTCTATTTTCGATTCCGAGGGTGACGCTCGCCCAAGTCCAGGTAGAGCTTTCCTCCGACCGTTTCGGAGTAGAGGAACAAATTCACGCCAAAGTCGTCAATGGAAGTGCAAACCCAATTACTTTTTGTGTCGAGTATGGACAGTGGTCGCCAAAGAACGGCGGATTGGAAGGCACTCCTTCCCCATTCATCGCACAGTGTTATTCGTCTAGCAAATGGTCTACGCCTCTCATTGGTCCCGATGTCACCTACGGCTAAAGTTGTCTTCGTTGACTTGCCTCGTTGGCGCACCCTAACATGTGCGGCACATGTCAGGCACAGACTCCCTGATCGGCCAGACTGTTTTGCACTACCGCATCCTCGAGAAACTCGGCGGGGGAGGAGATGGGTGTTGTCTATAAAGCCGAGGACATGCGGCTCCACCGAGGGATTGTGGCGTTGGAATTCCTACCTGAGAATGTCGCCAGAGATTCACAAGCATTAGTGCGCTTTCAGAGAGAAGCGCAGGCGGCGTCGGCGCTGAACCATCCGAATATCTGCACGATCCACGACATCGGCGAAGACGGAGGAAGTAAATGGTGGTGGCCGCCGAGTAGAGAAAGCGATGGGTGAAGGTACCAGAGCCAAGACGAAAGTAACGAGGATCTTCCTTGAATACGATGGGAAGGATAGCGTTGCCCCAGAGATTGCCGTCTACGGTGTCGAGATAAGACGCACCAAAGCGCTTGAAGTAGCCCTCGGCTCCCTGCCCGAATCCAGGATTAGTATTGCGCGCTTGACTTAGACCGGCGACAAACCCGTCTGCGAGGAAAACGAATGGATCGATAGAGCTTTTGTACATCAGGTGGAACTTCTGTTGCGGCGAGAGACTGGGCACACCAGCAGAGCTCTCGACGGTATTGAAGTTTGGCACCACCCCCAGAATGCGCTGGCGCTCTTCTTGCTTCAACACATCCGCTGAAGTCGCACCTGTCTTTACTTTCGTTCGGGGAAAGATCGCGCCGTAGCCGCTCGACGTTCCGTCCTGTTGTGCGGCTGCGCCCGGTTGGGGAACGGGAGCAGCAGTCGCAGAGGGAACCGCCGGCGCCCCTTGTGCCCATCCTTCGGCCGGCAGCATCAACGTTACGGCGAAAGCAGCTCCTCGAAGTAGATGCACGGCCGATGGAAAACCTGCCGTACTTGAGGGCTGCTTTCTGCGTGATCGACGACTGTGCGTTGCCCCACCAGCATGATCGCCTCTTTGCAGCCGTCGCCGGAGGTACTGCCATAACTCGAAGCAAAGGAGGAATGGGAAGGAGGGATTAAGGTAAGAGGCTCTCACAATTCCGCAGAGTTCAGCCGCAGGCACGAGCAAACGATCGAACTTACGGATGGACGCCGAACGAGAAGCAAGAGATGCCATGGTTCTCCAATGTCGCCACGAAACAGACGAATGTCGCAGAACCCGGTCTGCTGCGTTAAAAGGGTTTTAAAGCGAAGGCGCCGTCCACACCTCTTCATCGAGATAGACGCAAAGGCGCGCGAATGGTTTTCACACAACGCGCACGAGCGGGTGGCTATCTTTAGATCTAGGTTCTATCTTTCGGACAACTGGCAAGCATCTCGCTAACTCGCGGACCGCTCGTACCGGCATGGACACAGGCCCCACTTAGTAACTTTTCGGAGTCTCACGTATTGGTTCAATTTAGGTTGGCTTTCTGATGTAGGAACATACGTGGAACGGAGAGATTCAAGATGAAGAGACTTGCTTCGGCTTTTGCTCTAACATTGGCGTTTGCGGCAGGTGCGGTAGTGTCCGCACAAGTCCACGATTGGCACGATCTTGACAATGTTCACAAGCATGTCATCGAGTCCATCCATGAGATGGAGCATGCACGTGAAGCGAATCACTACGACATGCAGGGCCACGGCGCCAAAGCCGAGGATCACCTCCGTGCTGCGGAGCGCGAGTTGGGCCTCGACGCCGATGCTGCCAAGGCCTCCGCCACTAGCACAAATGTCTAAAGCCAGGAATTGACCTGGGGTGTACAGGCATTTGCGCTTGTACACTCCCGCCTCCATCACTCTTTCTGTAGTCGGCCCAGTTTATTTTCGCGGACGCTGCTCAGGCGGCCGTTTAAGCATTTTCGCAATTACTTTGGCCTGTTAAATTTTGCGAGGTGTGGTTTTCCTTGCGAGAAAACCACGAAAGATCTATCGCTTCGGTCTACACCAATTGCGAAACCGCTCTGGGGAAAGTCGGTACAGGCGAACTATCTCTAACCTTTGCCAGCAAGTATCACCCACCTATTCCGCCCTTAGAGCCTCCATGGGTTCGATGGACGCCGCCAGCCGCGCTGGCACAATAGAGGCCAACGCCGCAGCGATCAGCAGCACCGCGACCACGATAGCGAGCATCTCCGGGTCGCGCGAGTTTCCGCTCGTCCAGTGGGAGAAAATCTGGCTCAGCGCTATATCCAAAGCAAGGCCCATCCCCGTGCCGGCAAGCACCGCTAGCCATGACGACCGCGTCACCAGGGTGACGATGTGTTCTCGCCGCGCACCCAGCGCGATCCGAACCCCGAATTCGCGCGTCCTTTGCGTTACCAGGAAGGACTGAATGCAGTACAGGCCGCTCACCGCGAATGCCAATCCCAGGAATGCAAAAGCCGTGAACAGGCTGGCGACGAAGCGGTCACGACCCATGTCGCCCTGCAGCAGGTCTTCCGCCGTCACCATATCGCCAACCGCCTGCCCCGCATCGATCGCGTGGACCTGCTGCTTGATGCGGTGCAGCAACCCGGCCGTGGCGCTTCCGCGGGTTCGCAGCACCAGGTTGAACCAGTCATGCATAATCGCGGTGTACGGCACAGAGACTGCCGGGGCTACCTGCTCCTCCAGACTCCGGTTCGGCGTGTCTGCCACCACACCGATAATCTGAAAATGCTGATCGTTTCCTGGAGCTACCAGGGTCCAAACGTTCACCGCCGCAACACCATGGTTCAGCACGATGGTCTGTCCGATCGGATCCCTATTCGGCCAGTAACGCCGTTGCATCGCCTGGTTGATCAAGGCCAGATGCGCAGCGTGCGCCATCTCCGGCGCGCTCCATGCGCGCCCGCGCAGCAATGGAGTGCGCAGCGCGGCAAAGTACTCCGCGCTCACCCGCTCCGGCTCTACCTCTCTGCCCGCTGTGTTCATTCCTGGAATCGATATCGGCGTCGAATCGAAAATACCGGGGGGCAAACTGCCCTCCTTGATGGCCGCAGACAATACGTCCGGGTCGGCCTCAATGGTCCTGCGAATCTGCTCGTAGTAGGCAGCCCGGTCGCTCCACGCGGGGTGAGCGCCCTCCCGCACCGCGAGGCTGACGGAAAGCAAGTTATGCGGATCGTATCCCAATTCGGCGTGCATCAGCCGCGATAGCCTCTGCACCGTCGCTCCTGAGCACGCCAGCAGCAGCACAGTCATCGCCGCTTGCGCCGCCAGTAGAGCCATGTGACTGTTGCGTGTACCCTTCCTGCCCGCTAGTTTGTGCGATCCCGCGTCCGCCGCCTGCCGCGCATCGATTCGCGAGGCGCGCAGCGCCGGCCACAATCCGCAAACCACGCCCGTCACCACCGACACGCCTATGCTGAACAGCAACACCGGCACATTGAGTGCGATCTCGGCTTCCTGGGGAAACAACGCCGGCAGAATAAGAATAAAGTGACGAACGAAGCGTATCCCTGCGAGCGCCAGCAGCACGCCGCAACCTCCACCCGCTAGTGAGAGCAGCAGCGACTCCGTCAGCAATTGACCGACAATCCGCCGCCGTCCGGCTCCCAGCGCCTTGCGCAGCGCGATCTCCGTTTGCCGCGCCTCTCCCCGCGCCAGCAGCAGAATCGCCACGTTCACACAAGCCAGCATCAACAGAAAGGAAACGGAGATGAATAAGATGATCAGCACGCCGCGGAAGCGCCCAATTGCCAGCTCATTGATGTGTACCATGTGCACCTTGAATATCTGGGGGAAATTGTCGGGCGTTTCGCGCTGAAACCTCTCCAGTAACGGCTCGATCTGCTGCTCGGCCGCCCGGTCACTTACTCCTGGCTTCAGGCGCGCAAACACATTCGCAACGCGGTGAGGATCCGCGGAGTACGCGAGCGGCGTGTACAGGTCACTGCCCCACCAGGCAAAGCGCTGCGGCAAGACGCCGACGATGGTGAAGACTTCGTGGTCCATCTCGAGCGCCCGGCCAACGATGTCGTGGCGCCCATCGTAGTGGGACTTCCAGAAGTGGTAGCTCAGCACAGCCACATGCGTGTTGTCCGACGGTGCAAATTCCCGTCCCAGCAGAGCGGGCACGCCGAAATACTCGAAGGCGTTGGGTGAGATGCGAGCCTCCTGCACCTCATCCGGCAACTCTTCGCCAGTGAGCGCCCGGCCATACATGTCATCGGCGATGGCGCCGTCGAGCACCGGCAACTTTTGAAACTCAAGGAACTGTGGTCCGGTCAGCCCGAGGTCGTCGGGAACCGGCTCCTTATCGTAGAGGTGCAGATGCACCATGCGCATGGCGCCGCGATAAGGATACGGATCGATCAGTACCGCGTGCACCACGCTGTAAACCGTCGTCTGCGCGGCGATCCCGATGGCGAGCGTTACAATCGCCGCGATGGTAAAGCGCGGCAACCTCACCGCCTGTCTCCAGGCAAATTTCAGGTCTGCCAGAAAGTATTCGAGAAAAGGCTGCTGCCAAACCTCGCGGCTTTGCTCCTCGATCAGCGCCGCATTGCCGAACTCGCGGCGGGCGGCAAATGTCGCGTCTTCTCGCGACATGCCTTCTTCCATCAGCTCCTCGATCTTCTCTTCCAGGTGCTCGCGAATCGAGACAGCAAGATCGCCGTATCTGCGGCGGCGGGAAAAGAAGTGTCGGAAGCGTAGCATCGCGGCCCTTCTATGCCTTAGAAACTGCGAGGACACGAGTGATGCCGGCGAACATCTTTTCGAAGCTCGCGATTTCCTGATCCAGACGGCGCCGGCCAGCATTCGTCAGCCGATAGATCCTGGTGGGGCGACCCTTGGCGGAGATGCCTTCTTTCGAATCCAGCCAGCCTTCTTTCAGCATTCGCTGCAAAGCTGGGTAGAGCGAGCCCTCTTCGATTTGCAGAAGATTGTCGGAAACCTGCTTGATATGCTTCACCAGCGCGTATCCGTGCATGGGCTTCAATCGAAGCGACTGCAGGATCATCATCTCCAGCGCGCCGGGGAAAAGATCGCGGTACTCGGGGTTCTTCGTCACAATAAGAACGATTCTATTCCCGAGATACCTATTTTGGGAATAGGGTAATGAAAAAATGCGATGGAAGATAGAGATAAAGCGGGACCTGTCTCTTAATATCCTTGGCTTAGACCCGCCACGGTCGTACAGCGATTCCCGCACTTTAGGGTAAACCTCCGCCCTGCCGTAACCCACTTCGGTGATGTTTCGCAACGTCCCGGCTGCAAGTACGCTGTGGCCACCATGCTGACAATCGCCAATGGCCGAGGGAAAGTCTTCACTGCTTTTCTCGTATCCATCGGGCTACTTGCTCTGGTTGCTCTATCGATCGCAATCGGCGTCCGTGCCTTTCTCACCGCCGTCGGCCACTATGCCCCGTGGGAGCAAATTTGGGCCGGTTGACCTTCAGTGACCCTCTCAGGGGCGCGATTGAAGGAATCGATAACAGACCACCAACCTCATCCCAGGCCGGTCGCTGATATCGCTCGGAATCTATTCGAAAGCGGATAGCTGTTCAGTGTACGCGAGACGACTGCACCGGCGCTCACTTTCGATTTACCCACTGCGTTGCGCACAAACTCCAGGTTCACCGGATCGCCTGCATCGGGCAGTTCGGTCCACTTTGCTTCGAAAAGTTCCAGGCGTCCCCCTGCGTCTAAAACGAAGTCTATTTCGCGGGTTCGGTCGCGCCAAAAGAACAGCCCGCCTGCGCGCCCACCGCAGCGACTGTCGAAGATCTTCTTCGGAACGGATGTTCAGCCATGCGCAAAGCAGGCCGGTGTCGGCAAAGTAAAGTTTCGGGCTCTTGACGACCGACTTGGTGCGGTTCGAGAACCATGGCTCCAGCAAAACGATCTGCCCCGAGGCCTCCAGCATCCGCGTGAGAACGGGGGGTTGGGTCCTCTGCATGACCCCCAGGTCTCAAAGGCGAGGGCCACCCACTCATGGTTTTGGATTTATGGAGGCGGTCCCACGCTGACTCTAAAGCTCGCTGCGGCGAGGCAGCCCGGGGTATTCTCAAATAATTTACTGCACAACTAAAATCGTGCCCTGATATAAGACAGAGGTTTTCCGCATATCCAAAATTTCATCTCGCCTCCAGCAACCGGCGGGAACACCAAGCCACCTATAACAGCCGGCTCCAGGTCCGCTTACAAAAGAAGTTTTCATAGCCGCTGCCGGATGGGTATAGTTCGCATTGGGCGCTCCCGCGCAAGGAGACTATTTCCATAACACGACGCTTCTGCTTCACAGTGATCGCTCTTCTCTGGCTCGGCTGTGCAGCTTGGGCGAACGCCGAGGCTGTGCCCGCCCAGGTCAGGCTCGGCCAAGCCACCGCCCCGCTGAACGGGCCGTGGAAGTTTCAGGTTGGCGACTCCCCTGTTGACCCGGTAACCCGTGGACCGATCTGGGCCGAGCCAGGGTTTGACGACTCCAACTGGGAGACGGTCGACCTGACGCCACCGCCCGGCAGCAGCAACCAAAAAAGCGGATTCGAGGGGTATGTTCCCGGTTGGACGGCCAAGGGCCACCCCGGCTACTGGGGCTACGGCTGGTATCGCATTCGGGTGCAGGTGCAGGCGCGGCCGGGCGAGCAGCTTGCCCTGGCCGGCCCAGCCGATATGGACGACGGCTACGAGGTCTTCGCCAACGGAACCAGGGTGGGGAGCTTCGGAAATTTCTCCAGCCGCCCACCGGTGGTCTTCTACACCCAGCCCATGATGTTTCCCTTGCCGCCCACGCAGAGCGGGAACGCAGGCACGTCCACACTGGTTCTTGCATTCAGGGTTTGGACGGAGCCAAATACGCTCACCGGTCAACCGGACGCCGGGGGCTTTCACAGTGCGCCGCTGCTTGGCGACCAGGGCGCGGTGGCGGCCGGTTACCAGATGCGCTGGCTGGAAAGGGTCCGCCTTTATGCGCTCTTTGCCTTCGAAGCGCTCCTCTTTGCCTTGCTTGCAGTGGTGGCCTTTACCCTGATTCTGTTTGACCGCGCCGATGAGGTCTATCTGTGGGTAGGGGCGGTGTTGGTGCTGCTGGCGGCGAATTACGGCATAGGCGCTTTCGATTCCTGGACCCAGCACCTGAGCATCGCGACCGACCGCCTGGTGTCGGACAATTTTCTGACTCCGCTGATCTACGCCGGCTGGGTGATGGTGTGGTGGACCTGGTTCGGGCGGCAGCGCCCCGCCCGCATGCCCTACATAGTCGCCGGCGTGACCCTTCTGTACATGATCTGCAACACCATCGGCGAAGAGATTTTCTTTAACCTCATCCCCCATCCGATCGCTGCCATTTTCAATATTGGCTCCATCCTTCTGCGGCTGGTTTTGTTCGGGCTGCTGTTGTGGGTGGTAATTCGAGGCATCCGCCGCCAGGGCCTGGAGGGCTGGCTGGTGCTGCCCGCCATCCCGCTGCTGGGGATTGGCATGTTTTCCGATGAGCTGGTCCTGCTCCGTATCACCGTCAACTGGTTTTTCTTTGGCATCCGCATCGGCCTTCCCGAGATGGCGAATCTGCTTCTGGTGGCGGCCCTTGCGCTCTTGATGCTGCACCGGCTACTGCTCTCCGTCCGCCGTCAACGGCTCATCGCGCTCGATATCAAGCAGGCGCAAGAGGTGCAGCAGGTGATTCTGCCCGAAGCACGAACCACGCTGCCGGGGCTGGTGATCGAGAGCGAGTATCGCCCTGCCCGCGATGTAGGCGGTGATTTCTTCCAGATCATTCCCAACAATGCGGATGACAGCCTGCTGATCGTTGCCGGCGATGTCACCGGCAAGGGGCTGAAGGCGGGAATGCTGGTGGCGCTGTTGGTGGGCGCGATCCGCAGCACCGCGCAATTCGATCGTGATCCGGTAGTGATGCTCGATTCCTTGAATCAAAGACTGCTGGGCCGCGGCGATGCCCACGCAACTTGTCTCGCGCTCACGATCGCGCGCGACGGCGAGGTGAAGCTGGCCAACGCCGGCCACATGCCGCCTTATTTGAACGGAGAGCCGGTGGCGATGGAGGGCGCCCTGCCGTTAGGCATCACTCCGCAAACGGACTTCTCCGTCATGCGCTTCAGGCTGGCGGAGGGTGACCGCTTGATGCTGCTATCCGACGGCATCGTGGAGGCCATGGACGAGGAGGGCCATCTCTTCGGCTTCGATCGGGTACAGGATCTGTTACGTACCAAAAGCACAGCTGCCGAGGTCGCGAGTGCCGCCCAGAATTTCGGCCAGGAAGACGACATCAGTGTGATTACCGTGACCCGCACCGCCGTGCGGGTACCTGCGTTTGCCTGAGCAAACGGGGAGGAAATGGCCGTAGAGGCCGGCCTGCCCCTGGGCATTCTTGCCGAGAACAGCTTTGCCGAGACCCGCTACCAGGTTGCTGCCGGCGACCGCCTCATTTTCGTCTCCGACGGCGTGGTCGAGGCCACCAACCTTCGCGGCGAGCTGTACGGTTTTGCCCGCACCCAGGCCATCAGCAACCAGCCCGCGCATGCAATTGCCGGGGCAGCCAGGCAGTTCGGCCAGGAGGACGACATCACTGTGGTCTCCGTCGTCCGTAACGCCCGATAAGATACTGCCGCTTTAGCGGTAATAGCCAGCCCGAGTGCTGACCAGGAGGCCCTGCTTCCGGAGTTCCGGGTGCTCATCGGCTACCTCTGGACTGAGCCGGAGGCTGAGCTTGCAGAACTTGCCGGGGGGTTCAACCTGAGCGGGCTTATATCCCAACGTATAGCGCGCGCGAATCTCATCGAGCAGCAGGGCGAGATGTTCCGGAGCGTCCCGGGTGCTGGTGTTCAGCACGGGGCCGCCGGTGGCCTTGGCATACTCATCGATGTCCCCGATGCGCGTTCCGCCGAACCCCGACGACATGATGGCGCGGTCGGTCTCCGCCGTCCGCTCGATGAGAACCGAAACCACCGCTCCCGACTGCAGCAGCCGGGTCATGGCTTCCTTCTGTGAATGGAGATGCTTTGGAGAGTGCTGACCGATAGCTGCCTGGGTGAAACCGTTTTCCTGGTTTGCCGTCCCGTCGGTGAGCCACACCAGCACGCGGCGGTTCCCTGCCTTCGCCTTTGTCGCCTGCTCCACCGCTTCATACATGTCCTCATCGAGGAAGGTGCCTTCCACATCGGCCATCCATGAAGCAGTCTTGATCGCCTGCGCCGCCAGCGGCCGGTTGGTGGTGAAGTCCTGCATCATGTCGGTGCGCGAAGAAAAGGTCATCACCGCCACCTCATCTTCCCGCTTCAGGTGGCCAAGGATCTGCAACGCCGCTTGCGCCAGGGGCCCGAGCGCGGCGTGGACCGTCTCGGTCATGTCGAAGAGCAGCACCACGGAAAGTGGCAGCTGATCTTGGCTGAAGTAGCTGATGGTCTGCGGCACACCGTCTTCGGAGAGCTGAAAATCCTTCGCCGCCAGCGTATCCACCCTGGCTCCGGTCTTCTTGTTCTCCACCAAAGCATCCAGGAGGACGAACTGGGTGTCGACACGGATCGTCGGGGGCTCGGATTGCGCCCAGCCACTTTGCGCCGCAAGCAAAGGGAGGAACGCCGCCGCAAGCATCTGTCGCCGATGACTCACGAGATCAATTTAGCAGCCTCGCCCCGCAGCGAATACCATGTGGGTCTGATGGTCACGTTGCGCGATCTAAAACACCACGCCATTGCCTCCTCTCTTTTTCCTGCGACGACTCTGAGGAGGGCGGTAAGCAAGCTCGGCTTTGTGCAGGCCGACCCCATCCGCGCTCCCGCCCGGGCACAGGACCTGATCCTACGGCAGCGGGTGACGGATTACCGCGCCGACGACATTGATCGAAAGTACCGCGCTCTCAAACTGGAAGAAGACATCCTTTACGCCTATGGGTTCATGCCTGTCGAGACGTGGCGGCTGCTCCATCCAAGAGAGCAGCGAGCGCTATCCGTTGCCGAGCAGAGAGTGCTCGACATGGTATCCGGCAGCAGGCACCTGCACCCGAGAGACCTGGAAGCCAGCCTGGGGAAAGAGCGGGAGACCAACGCCTGGGGCGGCTACTCGAAATCAACCACGCGGGTTCTCGAAGAGCTGCACTACCTCGGCCTGATACGGATTGCGGGGCGAAACAAGGGGATCAAGCTCTACCAGCGAGCAACTCATCAAACAGGAAGCAGATCGCCCCGGAAGAGCAGCTGCGGCGGCTCGCGCTGCTGATCGCCGGCATCCTCGCGCCGGCGCCGCAAGGCAGTCTGACGGCGGTTGTCCAACGTCTGCGCTACACTGCTCCGGATTTGCCGGGAAGAAAGAACATCGTCGCCGCGCTGTTGAAGTCCGGCGAGTTGGAAAGTGCGGAGGTGGATGGAGTCCGTTATCTCTGGCCGGCCGGCCGCCTGGTACGCAAGGCGCCGGAGGACCGCGTTCGCTTCCTCGCTCCCTTTGATCCGCTGGTTTGGGACCGGCGGCGCTTCGAGCTTTTCTGGGGCTGGCCCTATCGCTTCGAGGCCTATACTCCGCCCGCCAAACGGAAGCTTGGCTACTACGCGTTGCCCTTGCTGTGGAGAGCGGAGGTGATCGGCTGGGTAAACGCCGCAAAGCGCGGCACCGACCTCTCGATCGAAGCGGGATATGTCAACGGGAAGCCGCCTGCGGAGAAGGCCTTTCACCGCGCCTTCGAAGCGGAATCGCAAAGCCTGCGGTATTTTCTGGAGAGAGCTAACTGAGACGGAGAATCAGGCAGCTTCCGACTTATTTGGCGTAGTGCGGGAAGACAGGTCGCCCGGCTCGATTCCGATGGCCAGGAATTGAGGATTTTCATCCACCGCGATCCGCATCGCGCGATCGGCTGTGGGGGCCGTGAGGTAGAAGCGTTTGCTGCGCGCATACGATGTCGTGCTGACGGAAGGTTGGCGGCGAAGAATGACACAATAGGCGTTCATAAACTCTCCCACAGGCTAAGATGCATTTTCGCGGGGGAACACTTATTACAAAAGTACCACCACCGAAGGCCGCTGCCGCCAGGAAAGAAAAGATGAGCTAAAAAGTCAAGCCTTGATAACGGCAATGCTGCCGGGAACCCCTCATGGCTGCTTTGGCTTGAGAGTAAAGAGCTTCAGATCGACTGCATCTCCCATCGCCTTGTAACCCGCGTCATTGGGATGGAGATGATCGCCGGGGTCATCGGCAGGCAGAATTGTGTCGGGATGGTTGGGGTCCCGGACGGCGGCCTCCAGATCCACGTAGCCATCGAAGGCGCCGCCGTTGCGGATCCAGTCATTCACCGCCTTGCGGATCGCTTCCCCGTTGTCGGTGGAGTAGCCGGCGCCGTGATATGGCGTTAAGGTACAGCCAATAACCGCAATGCCATGAGCGTGGGCGCGCACGATCATCTGGTCGAGAGCCCAGATCAGCTCCGCCGCGGTGGTGCTGTCGGGATGGGCGTGCAGGCGGCCAATGTCGTTAATGCCCTCGAGGATAAGCAGATACTTTGCGCCACTCTGCGCGATCACATCGCGATCGAAGCGCGCCAGCGCGCTGGGGCCGGCGCCATCCCGCAGAATCTGGTTGCCGCTGATGGCTTCATTCAACACCGAAAAGTTCCGATACTTTGGGTCCTCCTGCAAGCGCCGCGCCAGCTCATCCGGCCAGCGGTGATTGGTGTCGAGGGTCGATCTCGCTCCATCGGTGATCGAATCGCCTATGGTAATGACAGCCGCTGCCTTGTCGGGGGCAAGGGTATCGACTCCGTTGAGGTATTCCCAGCTGGTGAGCGTGGTGGGTGACTCCAAAGTGGTGCTGGACACTACGTTGCCGGCTGCGTGAAAGCTGGTTGCGTTGCCCAGCTGATGCTCCGTGATGGGACCCGATGGGCTGGGCAGATAGAAGCTGACGGTGAGGTCGGAGAGGGGAGCCAACTTGAACGCCACGGGATCGCTGATCACCAGGGCGCCGGGAGGAATGGAGACCGACGGCTGGCCATGAAAGCTGAGAGGCTTGTTTGTTCCCGCAACAATCGCGGAGCCCTTGTCGGTCTGGGCGATCTCCACCGCGCCTAGCACCAGAGGACTGGTGCCGTACAGGTTGGAAAAGCGCACCCTGAGCGTCTCCCCGCCCATGCTCACGTGGACGATCTCGCGCAGGGTCACCCCGGGCTGCGCGCCTGGGGCTACCAGTTCCTCTGCGAGCTTGGCGTGAGCGTCCAGCAACGGGGCTGAGGCCCAGGTGCCAACCCAGTGGCTCGCTTCCGATTTGGCCAGCAGCGGCGGTACCCACAGCACGGCGCTAAGCGCCACGATCAGGATGGTTTGCTTGCGCGAAATGTTCATTTGGGGAAATCTCCCGCGGCAGGTCAGAACCGGAGGTAGGCTCCCACACTTGGTTCCGAAGTTTGCCGCCTGGTGTTGGTGGTCAGTTGCGCCGAGTTGAAATCGGGCGTCTTGTAAATCAGACCACGATACTGGAACCGCAGCCCGAAGTGCGAGGTGATGATCGGCCAGTTGACGCCAAGCTCATAAAGCAGCGGCACGCGCCACTGCTGGTTGTATTTTTGCCCGCCAACGGTCGTCGGCAAAAAGAGGAGGCCGCCCACCCCCACCGCGCCGAAAGGTTGCAGGCCGAGAAACGGGATGGTTGGCCCTTGCACCAGATAAGCGCCGGTTGCCTCGTGCACGTTGTTCTGCACGCCGAAGGGGACGGTGGAATACCTCTCGGTAAAGCGGGTGTAGCTGTAGTTGATCTCATAGCCCAGCCAGGGATGGAACGACTGGCGGACGGTGGCCAGCACCCCCAGGGAGTCCGTCGGACTGTCCTGGATGCCGTTGCCGTTGGATGACTGGGAGAATTGCCCAAAGATGTTTACCGCACCTTCAAGGTTCTTCAGGGTCTGGGCGGAGGCCCCGACGGCCTAGCCAAGGAGATGAGGTCAGAAGGAAAAGTAGAAGGAAAAAGGAAAGGGACCGGGATTGAATCAACATCAGTTTGCCCACGCTCCTGCGCATGAAAAGAATGGAAATGGCTGGGACATCATCTTTCAACCCAAAGAGATAGCATACGCCAGCGCACCTTCATTGTTCCCCGGGAGCGAGCCGCAGGCGGCGGGTTGTGCCCGGCGCTGGTGTTCACTCAGGTATTCCTCGATGCACTGTTCGAGGACCCCATGAGCCTGCAGGATGAAATCGATGGCATCCCGCCCGGCTCCCTGGCCGCCAGGATTGGGGGTGACGTAGTGAGCCGCGGCCTTCACCTGGTCGCGGGCGTTAGCGGCGGCGATGGCCAATCCGCAAACGCGCATCACCGGCAGATCGATCACGTCATCGCCCACATAGGCGATCTGGTCGAGAGTGAAGGAACCGCGCTGCATGATCTCACGCACGGCTTGTATCTTGTAGTCCTGACCCATGTAGACATAGTCCATGCGCAGGGCGCGGGCGCGGTTGGCGACGGTTTCGGAGCTGCGCTTGGTGATGATGCCGGTGTGGAGTCCCCCGAGCCGGGCCAGCGACATGCCGATGCCGTCATGGGCATGGAATCCCTTGGCCTCAAAGATCTTCTCGCCGGGTCCGGCGTCGCGGGGCAAAATCCATATCTTGCCGTCGGTGAGCACCCCATCGACATCGAAAAGTACCAGGCGGATACGGCGGGCGCGCTCAGCGGCTGAGAAATCCATGGAACCATTCTAAGGATTGGGGCGCATGCCACGACGGTACTGCCTGGATACAACTTTCGTTTTCTCACTGCATCTTGTCATGACCTCGGGCTAGCGCAATCATTGAAGCGCTATGAGAACTACCAAACGGTTACATCCCCATCTCGTTTTAGCCGGCGCCGTGGCTGTTCTGGCGCTGGTCGCTGCCCCCGTATTCGGCTCCGTTTCGAAATATGCAGGAACTTACAGCTCCGAAGCGCCGGACACCACCGACGCGACCGGCCCTGCGGGTCCCGCATTCAGCGTTAGCCTGGGTCCGGACGGCACCGCGACGGTGACCCAGGATCTGGGCAAAGGCGCGGTCACCACTTTCGGACATTGGACCGACGCCGGCAGCCAGATCACGGTCAAATTTGACGCCGCGGACGGCAAGCCCACGGACCCACCGATGATTTTTCAGCCCAGCCACGATGGACTGCAGGCAGTGACCTGGAACCACACGCTTTGGGGAAAGACGACGCCTCCTGCGCTGAAGAAGGAAGAGTCGAACTGGCACTCCAACAAGAAGCATGGCTTTCTGTGAGTTGTGACGCTGGGTTGGGGCGAGCAGACCTGCCCTATCCCAGCCGTCCCTGCTCCAATCGTCCTTGCTCCAGCCGTACTTGACCAGGTAGACGCCTCCGAGCGCGCGTGGTTCTCCTCCGCTACTCCTCTTGCGTCCGTGGCTCCGTCTTTGGCTCTAAGATGGACGCATGGCCTCCCCGCTATGCAGCAGCCTTGAAGTGGAACCCTGCTCGCTTTCCTGGGCGCATCCAGTGGTGCGGGAGTGGTTTGTCGGCAAGTTTGGTACCCCGACCTCGCCCCAGGAGCTCGGCTGGCCCCCTATCCTCGAGGGCAGACCGACCCTGATCTCCGCCCCCACCGGCTCGGGCAAGACGCTGGCGGCCTTCTTGATCTGTATCGATACGCTGATCCGCAAAGCGATCGACGGTTCGCTGCCCGCGGCCACCGCGGTGGTCTACGTTTCCCCGCTTAAAGCCCTCAGCAACGACGTGCAAAAGAACCTGGAGCAGCCACTGCGGGAGATTCAGCAGCTGGCGCTGGAGCGCGGCTACCTGTGCCCACACATCCGGACCGCGGTACGCACCGGGGACACATCGCCCGCGGAGCGGCGCACCATGCTGAAGCAGCCGCCGCACATTCTCGTAACCACGCCGGAGTCGCTGTACATTCTGCTGACCGCGGAGAAGAGCCGGAACAATCTTTGCGCGGTGGAGACGGTGATCGTGGACGAGATCCACGCGGTTGCGGACGACAAGCGCGGCGCCCACCTGGCGTTGACGCTGGAACGGCTGGATGCGCTGGTCTGCGGCGAAAACCGGCTGAGCCCGGGAGCCTTGATCAGGGGGAGATCGCAGCCGCCGCTGCGCATCGGCCTTTCCGCGACCCAGAACCCGATCGAGCTGGTGGCCAGCTTTCTGGGAGGCCGGCGCGGACCGCAGGTCGCCATTGTGCAAGTGGGCCAACACCGCACGCTCGACCTGGGCATCGAGGTGCCAGGAGACGAACTGGGATCGGTAGCGACCAACGCGATCTGGGACGACATCTACGAACGCCTGGCGGAGCTGGCCTTGCAGCACCGGTCGACGCTGGTTTTTGTGAACACCCGGAAGATGGCGGAGCGGCTGGCCTTTTGCCTGGGCGAAAGGCTGGGGCCGGAGAACGTAGCCACACACCATGGCAGCCTCTCCCGGAAACTTCGCTTCGAGGCGGAGCGCAAGCTGAAGAACGGCGAGATCAAGTTATTGGTGGCCACCGCTTCGCTGGAGCTGGGCATCGATATCGGCAGCATCGACCTGGTGTGCCAGGTGAACTCTCCGCGGGCGATCGCCGCGGCGATGCAGCGCGTGGGCCGCGCCGGCCATTGGCGTGGAGCCATTCCTAAAGGGCGCTTCTTCGTGACCACGCGCGACGACCTGGTGGAGTCTGGGGCGCTGATCCGAGCTATGCGCGCGGGAGTGCTGGACCGGCTGGAGATTCCCCATTGCCCGATCGATGTGCTGATGCAGCAGATTGTCGCGGCCTGCGCAGCGGAGCCCTGGGAGGAAGACGCGCTTTTTGAAGTGTTGCGCCGCGCCCATCCTTACCAGGAGCTCACGCGGAAAGAGTATGACGATATTCTCTGCCTGCTGGCAGAAGGAATCGAAGCCAGCCGCGGCCGTTACGGGTCCTACCTGCTGCGCGACCGGGTGCATGGCCGGGTGCAGTCCCGACGGGGCGCACGTACCATCGCGGTTTCAAACGGCGGCACCATTCCCGACACCGCGCTCTACGCCGTGATCGTGCAGCCCGAAGGGGTCCAGATTGCTACCCTCGACGAGGACTTTGCCATCGACTCGTCGGCCGGGGACGTGATCCTGCTGGGCAATAGCAGCTGGCGCATCCAGCGGGTGGAGAGCGCGGGGCGGGTATTGGTAGAGGATGCGCACGGCCAGCCACCAAATGTGCCTTTCTGGCGAGGAGAGGCTCCGCAACGCACGCTGGAGCTGTCGCAGTTCGTCTCCAGCCTGCGCCAGGAGATCAGCGCGCGGACCGGTGATGTCATCCCGGGATACATCAGCCAGTCGAACCCGCAGGTAGCGGAGACCGTGGCCTGGCTCAAGCAGGAATGTTGCGTGGACGATGCGGGCGCAGAACAACTGATCGGCTATATCGCCGCCGGCCGCGCGGTGCTGGGAGCGGTACCCGCGCTCGACACCATCATCGCAGAGCGCTTCTTCGACGAAGGCGGCGGGATGCAATTGATTCTGCACGCGCCCTTTGGCGGCCGGATCAATAAGGCATGGGGGCTGGCGCTGAGAAAGCGCTTCTGCCGGGGTTTCAATTTTGAGTTGCAGGCGGCAGCGACCGACAACGGGCTGAACATCTCGCTGGCCGAGCAGCATAGCTTCCCGCTAAGCGACGTATTCGATTTTCTTACCGAGCAGACGGTTACCGGGCTGCTGGAACAGGCCTCGCTGGACTCGCCTATCTTCCGCGCGCGCTGGCGCTGGGATGCGGGGCGGAGTTTGCAACTGCTACGGTTTTATAACGGCAAACGCATCGCGCCCCAGGTGCAGCGCACCCGCTCCGATGACCTGCTGGCCAGTGTCTTTCCCCAGGTGGCGGCCTGCCAGGAAAACATCGAAGGCGATATCCAGATCCCCTCGCACCCTCTGATTCAGGAAGTGATGAAGGACGTGCTGACGGAGGCGATGGATCTGGAAGGATTGATTGGTTTGCTCGCGGGCATCCGGAGGGGCGCGATTCGCTGTCTCGCGGTTGACAGCACGACACCCTCCGCGTTTGCGCATGAACTGCTGAATGCCAACCCGTATGCTTTCCTCGACGACGCCCCGCTGGAGGAGCGCCGCGCCCGCGCGGTGAGCATGCGGGGCATGGTTCCGGAAAAGCTGCTGGGCGAAGCGGGGCGGCTTGATCCTGCGGCGATTGCAGAGCTACGCGATGAGTGCTGGCCCGATGTGCGCGATGAGCACGAGCTGCATGATCTGCTGTGTGCGCTGACCGTGGTGCCGGTGGAGATTGAGGCCCATGATGGAGCGATCCACTGGCCTTTGTTTTTCGAGCGGCTTGCCGGCCAGGGCCGGGCCACGGTGGCGGAACATGCCGGACGGCGGTACCTGGTAGCGGCGGAACGGGTGGAGCATCTTCGCTTGCTGTGGCCGGAGGTCGTCTTCGAGCGGCCAGTTGCCTGCCCTCCGGACGCGAAGGAATTGCCGGCAAGCGAGGTGGTTCGCAGGTGCGTGCAGGGATGGATGGCGCTGCTCGGGCCGGTGACTTCGGCTTCGCTGGGTGCGAGGCTGGGGATGGAGCCGGCAGCCATCCGGGCAGCGATGCTGGTGATGGAGATGCAGGGCTCCGTCCTGCGCGGAGTATTCGAGGGCGCGGGCAAAGTTGCCGCCGACGAGGATGTGGAGTGGTGCGAGCGCCGACTGCTGCAGCGCATCCACAAGCGAACACTGGCCGGGCTGCGTAAGCAGATCGAGCCGGTTACGCCGGCGGTTTATATGCAGTGGCTGTTGCGTTGGCAGCATGTGGCGCCGCGTACCCAGCTGAGCGGCGAGGCGGGCGTGCTGGAGGCACTGCGCCTGCTCGAAGGCTTCGAAGCGCCGGCCATCGAATGGGAGCGAACGCTGCTGCCGCAGCGGGTTCCCGGGTATGATCCGCGATGGCTGGACGCGCTGTGCCTGGAGGGGGTGGTGGGGTGGGGACGGATTTCTCCACACCCCGCGTTTGCCACCCACGGCAGCGACTTTTCTGCTCCCAAGCGGGTGGTGCCTACCAGCATGGCTCCGGTCACCTTCTTTCTGCGCGAGGAGGCGCAGTGGATGGATCGCTGCCTGGCGGATCGCGCGATTCCTGAGCCCGCCTTGCAGGGGTGCCTGAGCGAATTGGCCTGGCAGACGCGTTGCCACCTGGCGCAATATGGGGCGGTGTTCGCGGGCGACCTGGTTCGGGGTCTGGGCGCCCCGGCCGAGCAGGTAGGCCGGGCCCTGTGGGAGTTGGTGGCGGCGGGGCTGGTTACCGCGGACGGCTTCGACAGCCTGCGGGTGCTGATCGACCCTCGGCGCAAGGCCATCGCCCAGGGCCCGTTGCGGCGGCCGCGCAACACGGTGGGACGATGGAGCTTGCTGAACCCGGCGGCCGGGGTGGTGGAGAGCCCGGGCAGCCAGGCGGAGCGGCGCGAGGCCGAGCTGGAGTCCGCCTGCTGGATGCTGCTACGGCGCTATGGAGTGGTCTTCCGGGACGTGCTGGAGCGGGAGACGACCATCCCTCGCTGGCGCGAGTTGCTGGGCATGTTCCGCCGGCTGGAGGCCCGGGGAAGCGTGCGCGGAGGGCGGTTTGTCAACGGGTTCGGGGGGGAGCAATTCGCCGTGCCGGAAGCGGTGGCCGGGCTGCGCGAAACGCGCCTCGCAGCACGAACGGAAGAGGCGGTTACCGTGGCTGCGGCCGATCCGCTCAACCTGGCTGGGATTGTGGTCCCTGGAGAGCGGCCAGCCGCCGTTCCGGGAAAAACCGTCACTTTTCTGGCTGGAGCGGTGCGGGTGGAGGAACTGGCCGCAACCGCTTTGTAAGAACAGTCTCGAATCATTTCCCCGGGGTTGCTAATCTAACAGGCCTAATGCCAATCGAAGGAGGCCGGAGATGAACCTGGCGCTCACTATCGTTGCAATCGTCATCTGGGGCTGGTTAGCGGTGATATGGATAAGAAGAATGAAGGCGCGCCGCGAGTTCGAGCGCATCAGCATCACCCCGGAAGCGCTTCATGAGCTTATCGTTGCAAAGCACGACGTCGTGATCCTGGACGTTCGCCAACCGCTGGACCTGTTGGCGGATTCGGAGATCATCGAGGGAGCACGCCGGATTTCTCCCGAGGATGCGACGACCAATCCGGCTCTTATCCCAACCGATAAAGAGTTGGTGGTGTACTGCACCTGCCCCAGCGACAAGACCAGCCGTGCCATCGCCCTCAAGGCTCAACAGCTGGCGCCGCAGGTAGATATAAGCCGGGTCAAGTTCCTTAAAGGCGGACTGGTCGCGTGGAAGGCGAAGGGCTACCCAGTCGTGCCTTACGATAAGACCTTTCACCTCGACACGGGCACCTAAACAATGATTCGCCTGGCATTCCGGGAATAAATTCGCGAATCGCCGGTTCTCCTCTCAGGGAGAGACGAAATATTGGACATCAAATGACGCTGTTGCCATGGAAGCGCACGGTGAATCAGACAGGGCCCACTGGGTTTGCGGACCTGGCGCTGCCGCTGCTTCCATCGCTTTACAACGTTGCCTTCTGGCTCTCCCGCAACGCCGCGGATGCGGAGGACCTGGTGCAGGAAACCTATCTGAAAGCCCTCCGCGGCTTCGCGACATTCGAACCAGGGAGCAATTTCAAGGCATGGATCTTTCGCATTCTCAGGAACACCTATCTCACCTCGCGCACCGGGCTGGCGGCCATGCGCACGGTTGCGCTCGAGGATGAGATGGGCGATGGTGGTGACCCCGGGATTTATCCCGAGGGCGCGATCGATCGGGAAACTCCGGAGATCAACTTAATCCGCCTGAGCGACTGCGCCGCGGTGCAGGCGGCGATGGAAAAGCTGCCTCCGCCACTGCTGGAAGTGATTCTGCTGTGCGACGTCGAGGAGATGAAGTACCGGGAGATCGCCGCCGTCCTGGAGATTCCGATCGGCACGGTCATGTCGCGCATCGCACGCGCGCGCGCTGCGCTGCGCGGAGCACTGCAGGCTAATGTAGCGCCGAGGGAGTTCCGCGCATGACCGACCATCTGTCTGCTACCACGCTAAACGCCGTTGCCGATGGTGAGCTTTCCGCGGATCAGCTAGCGACGGCGAACGAGCATCTTGCCGGCTGCTCCTCGTGCACCGCAAGCGCCCTGCAGCAGAGCCTGCTCAAATCCGCCACGGCGAGGGCGGGGCAGCGGTACACGATGCCCCCAGAGTTGGAGGAGCGTTTGGCATCCCGGGCAGAGACCGGCGGAACCGCGCGTTCCAAGTCGGGAATTTGGTCACCGGGATGGATCACCGCGGCGGCGCTTCTCCTTGTCTTCAGCAGCATGACGCTTTCGCAGCGCCACACGCGCAAAGTGGAGATTGCTTCCGCTGAGCATGCTGCGCTGGTGACGGAAGTGTTCGATCAGCACATCGCTATGCTCGCTGGGAACTTGCCGCCCCAGGTGGTTTCCACCGACAGGCACACGGTGAAGCCATGGTTTCAAGGGAAGATACCGTTCAGCTTTAATTTGCCTGAGAATCTGCCCGGCGATACTACTCTCGATGGGGCGAACCTGACGTACCTGCATAACCAGCCCGTCGCCCAGTTGCTTTACAGCATTGGGAAGCATCGGGTATCTGTTTTCGTCCGGCAGAAACATGGAGCAACCGGCGCGAGTGATTTAGTGACAGAGCACTCAGGGTTTCACGTGCTGGACTTCAGTACGGGTGATCTTGACGGCGTCGCGGTCAGCGACGTGGATCCAGCCCGGCTCAACCAACTGGTGAGCTTGATCAAACAGGCGCAGTCTCGATGAGAAGGCTTGTTTAGATATTGACAGATAAATCCAGGCCCCGAATTTTCGGCAGCCTGCTAAGTCCTCCCCGCACCCAGGCTTCGGGAAATGGCTAAAAAGTACGTATTAACGTACTAATCTGCCTTCGCAAGGACTCTTCGGGGGTTTCTTCTTTCATCGGCTCTGCGTAATCGTGACCGACGGCCCACCAGAGGGTGGCGGGTCTGCCGCGGGCGGCACTCGGTGGAACGACAAGCGGCTGCTCCGAGAGAGCGCAGCTTTTCGAGCGCCTGGTCGATCGAACTGCTGCCGAGGTTGCCATGGAAGAGATCCCAGATCTGTTTTCGGGTGAGGCCGTTTTCGGCGGCCTTGAGACCCTCAAGGATGCGATCGGCGACGGAGTTCCCGACGCAGTCTCCGAAGAGGGAGGACGCGGAGTAGGAACAGAAGTCCCACAAGCAGAGGGCTGCCTGAAGGTGGGGCAGGCGGATGATGGGGCTGCAGTCAAGCGCGGCGTAGATGGCACTCAGGCGCAGCACTTGGGCTTCGGCGCGGCCGGTGGCAGCGCTATGGAGGCGAGAGTCGGCGTGGCTCAAGGTCGCGTAGTAGCCGTTCCAGAGTTCGCTTGCGGCCGGGTCGCGGCGAAAGAGGATTTCGGGCTGGCTTTGGGCCCACTCGACGGCGTGCCTGAGCTGGCTGGCGATGGCGGAGAGTGCCAGGGGGTCGACGCTGCCGCCATCGGGCAGGCATCCGGTGCGTTCGACGCAGGCCCAGAGGCAGCGGTTGGCGAAGCCGTTGTGGGCTTCGGTGCGGTGGAGCGACTCGGCGAGCTCGCGCTGGGTGATGTGGCCGATGAGGCTGAGGTGGCCTCCGCTGGCCTGCACGAGGCGGTCACGATCGATGAGGCGCAGGGTTGCGCTATCCCAGGCGCAGCGCAGCAGGGGGGAGAGCTGGGAGCGGCTTCGGCCCATGGTGTGGAGGACGGAGGCGAGCTCCTCGGCGAGCAGCAGCAGACGGCGATCGCCTGCCTGCTGGCCCATGAGGGCGATGAGGCCGCGGGCGGTGAGACGGGCGCTGGTGACACGGTTTTCTGTCCAGGCGGGATCCACTTCGGCGAAGAGGCGGGCGATGTGGTTCCAGCTGGTTCCTTTGCGCGCCTTGCTGGATTCTCCGACGAGCACGAGGAAGAGGTTCAGGGTGTGGCGGGTGGCGCCGACCATGCAGTGGGGGCCGGGGCCGATGACGTTGCCGAAGGCGGCGAGCAGCTGCAGGAGGATGGCCTCGGGCTGGGCCTCGGTGTGCGGGGCGAGGGCGCGCACGGCTTCTCCGGCCAGGCCATAGAGCGCGAATCGCTCGAAAGCGGGGTGGCCGGCAGGGTTGGGCGGGGGCGTGATCGGCGGCGAAGCCGAGCCGAGCTGCGAGCCGGGCTGGTTAAGGCTTGGGAAGGGAGGTCTGCTTCGGTGAGCAGGTCTCCGCTTTGCTGTTCTGTCTCTGCGAGGGTAGGCTTGGGCCGGGCTGGGGCCATTTTCAGGTTTGGTATCGGCATTTGTCACGCTTACGGTTGCTGGTCTTGGATACGGTTTGTATCGAAGACGAGCGGTTCCATGGCGGATGATCCGCCAGGGTGCTTTGCATGCATGCATCGGCGAGCTTGTATCCGGGGCACTCCACGAGAGGTGGGTTCTGGGCGCTCCGGTACGTTCGGGCCTGGATGCACGACGGCGCTCACGCTCGGGACATTTGCTCCGAGCGCGAACGAGGCTGCCTATATAGATACGATTTTGGGGCGAAAAGCTTAGGGGCTGGTGAAATAAAGATGCGTCGAGGGCGAGTTGTGCGAGTTGTTATGCCGGTTTGGGGTCCGAGCGCACCGTTTATCGTTATCTCGGGTCAGTTTATGGGAATACGTTGAGCTTTGCGGTGTTTTGAGCCTTCAGCCGAGGCAGGACCGCGGAGGGCAGCGGCTAAGCGGGCTGGTTGCGATTTGGGCGGCGATTCGGCCCGCAATCTATCATTCTGTCGAGTGTCTGCTCAAACTGGGGAGATTCCTTCGTCTTCCTTCCTTTTTTCGAGCACGAACTCAGATGAATTGGTGAGCTGTCACCGGATTAGCCGGCACCGGATTAGCCGCGCTTCTAAGTTGCCGGTAAAACCGGCTTGTCGGAAACCTGGCGTCCCCGGCGGTGCGGGTAGAATTCGTCCGCCCCGGCACATGTCCGATGACGACTTTTTCCGATCAAGGCTAACGACTTCTCGTCCAAGTGACGAGAAGGGCGTCTCCCGGTACCTAACCTGTATGGTCTCTCGTTTTCCTGTGAGCGCAGCGCCTCCTATTCGCGGCGCTCGGTCACCGAACTGTTTCTGAAGTGATTAGCGCCCGAACCAAGAGCTCTTATGACCGATAAGTCAATTGGTCATTAGGATCCCAATACCGAGAAGCCTGCTGCCCCGATACTGTGCAAGAGCTCGTCTGCTGCGGCGAAGAGGCTTATCCAAATGCGCAACCCAAACTAAACCGAAGTTCGCAAATTCCGCCCGATTTTTTTCATGATGCGCCTTGCGTTTCCAAGAGTTGGCACAAGCGCGAAACCAGGAGATGCCCGGGCAGGATGTCATCGATGCCGCATTCGAGCGCGTCCCACCAGAGTTCCGCCGTCCTGGAAGAAGTCGCGAGTACAATCGGCACACAGATATCAATACCCCTCATCCGTTCGACGAGATCTCTCCAATTACCATCAGCCACGGCGAGTTCCGTGACGATCATGGTCTTCTCGCGCGCCGAGTTGAGCAAATCAACTGCGGCGCTGATGCTACGCGCCCACTGCATAACCAGTCCGTGCGCTTCGATGTCCTGCAAGACCGTAGCTTCCGGGCTCCTGTTGGACACAAAAATTACTGTTCCTGCTTGTCTGTCGGTCTGCATCGATCCTCTAACGCTGCCTGATTCCACGCTAAGCCCTCTGGCCTTCGATTGGCCGTAAGCCGCCGTAAGCTCGCCGTAATACTGCGAAGCTTCGTGGAGCATAATGAATGCGGGAGAGAAGCAAATGCCAACGCCGCCCTTGTCATCCGGAAAATCTCTCGCCAACTCTGCCGCCGACCCCGTGCCGGCGACGGCGGTTCGCGACCAATTGGCGCGCGTGGTGAATAGCCCTGGTTTCGTCTCGTCGATCCGGTTATGCCGGTTTCTGACGCACATCGTGAATCGGACAATCGATGGAGATATCGATAGCCTCAAGGAGTTCTCCATTGCAATGGAGGTGTTTGACCGCACCTCGGAGTACGATCCGAACATCGACGCGATTGTTCGGGTCGAGGCTCGTCGTCTCAGAGCGAAGTTGAAGGCCTATTACGAGGAAGGGCAGGGTACGGTTGATCCGGTTCTGATTGGATTGCGGCCGGGCAGTTATGTCCCGGTCTTCCGATGGCTTGACGCCCAGCCGGCAAAGCATCGCGAGGAGATTGGAGCCGCACCCCTACCCGGCCGTATATGCATTGCGGTGTTGCCGTTCGTGAACATGAGTCCAGAGCCGGAGCAGGACTACTTTTGCGACGGAATCAGTGAAGAGATCACGAACTCGCTTACGCGAGTATGGGGGTTGAACGTGATTGCGAGGACATCATCCTTCCACTTCAAGGGTGCCAACGTCGATATCCGGGAAGTAGGACAGCGTCTTGGGGCGGATCTTGTCATCGAAGGGAGCGTCAGGAAGGCCGGCGAACAACTGCGGATCACAGCCCAGGCGATTCAGACCGAATCGGGTCATCACATCTGGTCGGAGACGTTCCGTCGCGAGCTTCGGGACGTGTTTGCGATCCAGGAGGAGATCGCTCAATCTGTTGCGGACTTACTCAGGCTTCACATGCCGGAAGTACAAGGGCCAGTGCGGCCCTCCCCTCCTGATCTTGACGCATATACAAGGTACCTGCGAGCTCGATTTCTGATTCACCAGCAGTCGCCTGAAACGTTGCGCGCCGCCCTGGAGCAGCTACGAAGGCTCACAGAGACCTATCCCGACTACGCTCTAGCTTACAGCGGCATGGCTGCGGCGAGCGGCCTTCTTGCCCAGTTCGGGATGGTCTCGGGCCGTGATGTGTATCCAGAAGTAAAAGCAAACGCGGAGCGCGGTTATGCGCTCGATCCTGAATCCGGTGACACCTGCGCGGTGCTGGGCGGACTTCGTGCCTGGTTTGAGCATCGTTGGGATGAAGCCGACAGGATGTATGACCGGGCGCTAAAACTACAACCCAGTCACGCGCCGGCTCACATGTTTCGTGCCATGGCTTTGTTGTGCCAGGGAGACATCAGCGCGGCAGAGTCTGGACTTTGGCGCTCGACTGAACTGGACCCGCTCTCGGCCAGCGACTGCGCGCGGATGGCTTATCTTCAATACGTAAAAGGAGACTATTCATCAGCCGCAGAGCATCTCCGACAGTCTTTCGAACTGGATCGAGACTATCCTGAAGCGCGATTGTATGAAGGACTCTTGCACTTCCAGCAGCAGCGCTACGACGCGGTGATACAGTGTCTCTCGCCATCTGCCTCACCATTGGATATCGGTCTGCTTGCCGCAGCACATGCCCAGGAAGGCAGCTTATCGCGAGCCGAGGAATGTATCGAGAGACTGCATCAACTCGCGGGGCGGCAATACGTCACTCCGCTGGCAGAAGGCTTCGCTGCAATCGGGATGGGAGATTTCGATCTGGCACTCCAATGCCTGGACGAAGCAATAGACCACAAAACAAACTTTGTGAATCTGCTGGCGGTCGAGCCTTTTTTTTATCCTCTTCACGCTGACCGCAGGTTTGCCAAACTCCTGAAAAAGCTAAACTTGTCGCACTGAGAGGTGCCGCAAGCAGTGCCGTAAGCTTACGAAGGGCTTACGTCGGGCTTACGAGGCATTACTCCCCCCGGCTTCTGCGTTCGAGGCACCATTGCCTCATGAAACGACGCATTCCAACAACCTGCTTGGCCTTCACCCTGGGGACGCTGGCGCTCCTGGCGCGAGGCCAGAATCTCGCACCTTTGTCCCCCCTGCCTACGGTTGAACAGGCGGCGGGACAACAATCAAACCTCCCTGAATTGAGTCTCGAACAGGCGGTAGAACAAGCTGTTGCGAACAACAGCAGCCTGAAGACCGCCAGCCTCGATACACTCCGGGCCGCTGACGATCTGGCTGCGAATAAGACAAGACGTTTTGCGAATACGCAGGTCACTGCGCTCGGCGCCCAACTGGTTACGAAGCCATCGGTTACTTACCCGGCGGGCTCGCTTGGGGTATACAGCGCGACCGGGCCGATCCCGGCGACGAATCAGAAGGTCGAGATCCCGCGAAAACCCGTAGGCATAGTGAATGTCTCGGTTGCCCAGCCGCTTTCGACGCAGTACCAGCTCCATCTGCAATTGAAAGCTCTTGAGCTGGGATTGGAAGGTACGCGCCAGGACCAGGTGAAAACGCGTCTGGAGGTGGTCGATCAGGTTAGACGTGCTTACTACGCAGTTGTCGAGGCACAGAGCGCTTTGGATAGCCTTCAGGCGTCACTCCCTTACTACCGGGAGTCGCATCGTCTGGCATTAGTGAACCGCGGTAAAGAGACGATCCTTGAATCGGATTTGCTGAACGCCGATGCGCAGCTTTTGAAGTTACAGAATGCCATCAGCGATGCGAGCGACAGGGTCGCGTCGGCGAGCGAAAGATTGAATGATCTGATGGGCCGGGACGTACGCACACAGTTTCGGGTTGCGGTGATCGGCGATGCAGATACCGATCTCGCCACACCGGAAGCCATGGAAGCCCGGGCTCTCCAAAACCGGCCGGATCTGAAGAAGGCGAAGCTTCAGGTGCAGCAAGCCAATTACGACGCGCGGGCGAAGAGGGCGGAATATATCCCCGACGTGAGTCTGGCATTCAGTTACTACACAACCGCGAACTTCGAGAATGTTTTTCCAAGCAACGTCGGGACAGTGGGTGTGTCGGTCCGGTGGGAACCGTGGGACTGGGGACGCAGGCACCAGGAATACGAGGAAAAGCGAGCGAAGGAAGAACAGGCCAAGGTTGGAGTTGGCGCTACGGAACGCGCCGTTCTCCTGGAGGTGAGAAATGCGCGTCGGCAATTGGAGAACACCCGCCGGCAACTGACCCTCAGCGAAGCAAACGAAAGTACGGCACGGCAGAAGCTCAAAGAGTTGCAGGAGAAGGTGAAGCGCGAAGCGGCATTAAGCAGAGATTTATATCAAGCACAGTCGGATCTGGCATCCGCGGACAGCCAGCAGCAACAGGCTCTCACTGCTTTCTGGAAGGCAAGAGCCGATTTGAAAAAGGCGATAGGAGAAGAATGATGCGTATCTCAATTGGAATTCTAAGTTTTGCTGCGTTTTCGGTTCTCGCCGGCTGCGCAAAGACGCAGAAGGCGGGGCCAGAGCCGGTTCCCGTTGTGGCGGAGATTGTGGCTACACAGCAGGTTCAACCCAGTTGGACTTACTCCGGCGAGATTCGTCCGGACACTGAGGTTCAACTGGCCTTCAAAGAACCCGGTTATATCGCCGCTCTGTATCGAGTGAAGGGCGTCGATGGTCGGATGCGTGATCTGCAGGTAGGCGACGAAATACCTGCCCGCGCCACACTGGCCCGACTGCACAGCTCCGACTATGAAGCCTCGCTCAACTCCGCGGTCGGCCAGCAGCGCTCAGTGCAGGGTTCGCTTGATGTTTCGCAAGCGGAACTCAACCGAGCAAAGGCAGACCAGGCAAAGGCGGATCTTGATTTTGAGCGTGCACAAGCGCTCTATGCCGCCAAAGCAATGACTCGCCCGGATTACGATGCGGCCGTGGATCAGCACACCTCGGCGAGCGCCGGTGTGGAAGCCGCCGTGCGTCAGATCGAGGCGCGCCGCGGGCAGTTGAGCGCTGCGTCGGCGCAGGCTGTCTCCGCGCGGATCAATCTTGGCGATACGAGCTTGAACGCTCCCATGCCTGGAGTCATCGTCGAAAAGGGTGTGGAACCAGGCAGCCTCGTTGCTGCAGGGACAAGGGCATTCACGCTCGACGATACGCGCGTCGTGAAGGTGAACTTCGGAGCTTCCGACAGCATGCTGGCACACCTCAAGCTAGGAGCACCGGTGCCCGTGCAACTTGATGCATTGCAGGGGCGGACCTTCACAGGGCAAATTACGGGAATCTCCGCCTCCGCCAACCGTGAGTCCCGGGTTTTCAACATCGAGGTTACTCTCCCGAACCGGGATCGCTTGTTCAAGGTGGGCATGATCGCACGCATCCGTGTAGAGCAAGCGAATACGCAAACTGTGCCTGTAGTACCACTGACTGCTTTGATGACCGCGGAATCCGGTTCGAATAACTATTCGGTCTTCACTGTAACGGAGCGCGATGGAAAACAGTTTGCGCAATTGAAGAGTGTGAGGATTGGTGAAACCTTCGGCAAGTCGGTCGTCATCGACGAAGGCCTTACGCCCGGCGAACGCATCGTCGTCAACCGTACTAACCAGCTAAGCAACGGAAGCCTGATCCGGATGGTCAACTAGGAGACGCAGCAATGACACACGCACAGAATGAGCAGTCCACGAACAAGAAACAGAATCTCGCCCGCTTCTTCCTCGAACAGCGACACATCGCCTGGGTCTCGCTCGCGGTTGCGCTCCTCTGGGGAATCTACGGACTATTGAAGATGCCGCAACGGAAAGACCCGGACATTCCTGTACGCCAAGCGATGATTATCGTGCCTTGGCAGGGAACATCGGCCGAACAGGTCGAGCAACTGGTGACCAGGAAGATCGAGCAGGCTATTGCTCTGAATCAATGGGTGACGGAGATCAAGAGCGCCTCCAGAACCGGCTCGGCGATGGTTCAATTCGAGCTGGCAGAAAAGGGAAAGTACGACAGGGACAAGGAACTGGACGACGTCAAGATCAGGCTGGACGCTATCCACGACCTTCCCCAGGGAACGGGGCCCATTCTGTACATCAAGGACTTCGGAGATACGTCCGCATTGATGCTCACAGTAGCGAGTCCGCCGGCTGATCCAGTCCAGGTCGCCTGGATAAGCAAACTAGTTGAGACACAGGTCCGGCAGGTTCGGAGTGGTTTGGATACGCATGCTCAGCCGCGGCGTTCCATTGTTGTCGTTTTTCCGAGGTCTATCGACAGCGACGAAGTGGAGCGCAAGTTGTCTTGGGTGACCCGAGACATGGCAACCCAACATCTGTGTTCCGATGTGCGCGCGTTTTCGGGAGCGGGGTTTACCGGGGTGGACCTGGCGACGAACCTAAGCACTCCTGATCTGCAGTCGGCCTTGAGGAAGTTCGCAAATCAGAACCTGCAAACCGACGAACTTCATCCCGATGCATGGAAACCTGCGATCATCGACGAACCGGCAAACACCACCACGGCGCTTCAGGCCGTGGCCGGTGATAAGTACACTTATCGCGACCTGGACGACTTTACCGATACCCTTCAGCGAAGCCTCAAAACGCTGTCGATCGTGGCGAAGGCGGAACGTTCCGGGGTACTGGACGAGAACGTATTTCTGAACTTCTCGCAGCAGCGCCTGGCGCAATACAAGCTAAGGCCGACGGATCTTTCCAATATCCTCGCGGCCCGGAATCTACCGGATAGCGGCCAAACGCTCAATGCACGCGGACGCACGGTCAGCGTCAACACCACAGGCGAGTTTAAGAGCATCGACGATCTGCGGAATGTAGTGATAGGCACGTCGCCGAACGGAACGCCGCTTTACTTGCGGGATCTTGTGGACATCGACAGGGGATACGAGAATCCCCCTTCGTTCCTGAACCGGTACACGCGCCGCGACGAAAATGGCAGATGGATCACGACACGCGCGATTACGCTCTCGGTCCAGATGAAGAAGGGGGAACAAATCAGTTCTTTTGGAAAACAGGTTGACGCCAATCTTGCGAACATCAGAAAAACATTGCCGGCCGATCTGGTCCTGGCTAGGACCTCGGACCAGCCCCTGCAGGTACACGACAGCATTGAGCTCTTCAGCCACAGCTTGATCGAGGCGCTGGTGCTGGTGGTTGTTGTGGCTTTGATTGGCTTCTGGAGCTGGCGAACGGCCATTCTGATTGCGGTGTCCATGCCGATTACGCTCGCGATCACGTTTGGGGTCATCAGCACGCTCGGGATCGACCTGCAACAGGTCTCTATCGCTTCACTGATCATCGCGCTGGGACTATTGGTCGATGTACCGGTGGTGTCCGGCGACGCAATTGTGCGCGAACTGGGTGCCGGCCAGCCACGGTCGGTCGCCGCGTGGCTGGGACCGACAAAGCTATTCAAGACGATGGCGTTTGCAACCCTCACGAATATCGTCTCCTATCTTCCATTTCTACTGTTGCCCGGAGATACAGGAAAATTTCTATACAGTCTGCCTATCGTCATTAGTTGTTCGCTGCTGGCGGCCCTGCTCGTCTCGATGACCTTTGTGCCGCTCATCAGTTCGTTTCTGTTGGAAGCCAGGAGCGAAACTCCTATCGCCGAGAGGCGGCAGCACGGGTTTACGGGTTGGTATTTTCGAACCGCGAAGAAAGCCATTGAACATAGGAAGGCGTGCCTGGCGGGCTCGCTTGTCCTGCTGATAGCGGGCGGCGTTGTCTTCTCCAGGCTGAAACCGCAGTTCTTTCCAAAGGATCTTCAATACTTTTCTTATATCGATGTGTGGCTGCCTGAAGACACTCCCGCGAGCGCGACCAGCGCGGTTGCTCAGCAGGTGGAATCCATTACCCGCCGGGTAGCAGAAGAGTATGGCAAAAGCCATCCTGAGCACGGACACCCGAAGGATGTCCTGCAATCGATGACCACGTTTGTGGGCGGCGGTGGTCCGCGCTTCTGGAGCAGCGCCACACCCGAGGACCGGCAAACCAACTATGCGCAGGTGATTCTGCGAACGAAAGACAATCATGATACGACCCCACTGCTTGCCCTTTTGCAGCCGGAATTGGACAGGCAAATTCCTGGAGCAATCATTGATACGCGGACTCTCGAAACGGGCAAGCCGGTTGGAATTCCGGTTCAGGTCAGAATTTCCGGCGAAGATCTGCCACGTCTCAGAGCGGAAGCCGAGCAGCTGAAGCAAATCTTTCGCGACATCCCAATCGCCGCCAGAGTTCGAGACGATTGGGGCGAGCCGAGTGCGAGAGAAGTGGTGCACGTCGATGCGGACCGGGCAAACCTGGCGCACGTCACAAACGCAGATGTTTCCGATTCCGTCGGTGCGGCTCTTCATGGCATTACGGCTGGAGTTTTGAGAGATGGCAACAAGCAGGTTCCGATTGTTGGACGCATGCAGATGGAGGAGCGGTCCCAACTCTCCGATCTGCGCAGTCTATACGTCTTCTCGCGGCAAGACACCCCTCCAGTGCCTCTCGATCAGGTGGCGACAACTGCCCTGAGTCCGGTAACGCCGAAAATTCGACGCTTCGATCAGTACCGGACCATTACCGTGCAGTGCTGGCCTACGCAGGGGCATTTACCTTCGGAGGTAATCGCAGCGGCTATGCCAAAGCTGGAGGCATTCCAGAAGCAGCTTCCCGACGGGTTTATATTCCGCTTCGCCGGCGAGCAAAAAGAGCAGGTCAGCGGCTTTGCTGATCTCACTACGGTGCTGCTCATTTGCGTTAGCGCCATTTACTTGGCACTCCTCGCACAGTTCAAGCATGCGTTCAAACCACTCATCGTCTTTGCTGCCATTCCGTACGGCGTTGTCGGCGCAATCTTTTCACTCGCCATTATGGGCCAGCCCTTTGGATTCATGGCATTTCTTGGGATCATCAGCCTCATCGGTGTAATTGTGAGCCACATCATTGTGCTGTTTGAATTTATCGAGGAGCGACGAGAAGAGGGCGAGGAATTGGAGTTGGCGCTGATCGATGCCGGCATCCTTCGTTTGCGGCCAGTGATGATCACGGTTGCGGCCACAGTGATTGCGCTGTTTCCGTTGGCAGCACACGGCGGCCCGCTTTGGGAGCCTCTTTGCTATGCGCAGATTGGGGGACTGACGATCGCCACTTTCGTGACGCTTGGGCTCGTTCCCGTCCTCTATTCCTTCGTCGTGTTGGATCTGAAACTGATCCGTTGGGAACAAGCGGAGCACACGGCTTCCCCTGCTTCAGAGAAACCGGCAGAGATGCCTGCAATATCGGGGGTGCATGCGTGACCGATATGAACTTTGGGCACATCATCCAATACGCAACATTATTGTCGCTTCTGATGGGAGGTCTCGGTGTGGTTGTCGCGGTCTTAAATCACCGCGAGCAGGTGAAGACGCAGATCTTCCTGGCAATGTCTGCCCAGTATGACGAACTGTTGAAGAACTCTTCGGCGGCATTCTGGCTGAGTGTGCCAGTTGGCACGGAGCTTCCTGAGCGGACGGACGATTTAACCATCTCGATGTTGCGATTCTGCACCCTGGTTTCATTAACCTATCTTCTATTTTGCGAACGCCGCATACCAAAACGAATGTGGGAGTTGATGCTCCGTTCCGCTGAGCGGAGGTTCCGCAGTCCCTTATTTGTGCGTGAGTGGGAGCATTTGAGAACTGAATTTGAATCATTTCCGGAGTTCGTCGCTCTTGTTGCTTCAGTGCAGCATATGTCGCCCCATCATTCTGAAAACCTTGGCCCTGGACCCGTGCTACCCGCACAGAAAGATGAAA
>CAWJAB010000026.1:0-95670 GCA_963840675.1 uncultured Acidobacteriaceae bacterium | reverse complement strand
TAATTAGTCAGATTTCATACGGAGTGAGGTCACGATGAATCGACGGAGTTTTCTACAATTGTCCACGGCGGCAGCAGCACTACCCTTGCTGACGCAATCCCTCTGGTCGAAAGCTTCCAAGCGTTTTCCGATCGGGCTCCAGCTTTCCACGCTGGTCAAACACAAGGTCGACGAAGCGGAGCTGGTGAGCAACCTGCACCAGATTTCGGCGATCGGCTTTCAGGAGATTGAGCCTTGGCATGCCGCCTACACCATTCCGGCGGAACAGCTGCGCAAAAACATTACCGACGCCGGCATGACGGTCTCAAGCGGCCACTTTGAGTATGCCGATCTGACGACCGATTTCACGGGCCAAATGAACTATGCCAAGACGTTGGGCGTCAAATGGGTGGTCTGCCCCATGCTGCCGAAGTCGCAGTGGATGTCGGCGGAAGGGTTTCGCACCGCGGCCAAGCAGTTTAACGACTGGGCCAAACGTGTGAACGACATGGGCATGCAATTTGCCTTTCACAATCACGACTACGAATTCCGCAAGTTCGATGGCGTTACGGGTTACGACATCCTGTTGAAGGAGACCGACCCCAAGCTGGTGTATATGGAGATGGACTGCTATTGGATTACTCAGGCGGGGTACGATCCGGAGCAGATGCTCAACCGGCTTGGCCATCGAGTGCGCATGCTACACATCAAAGACCGCAAGCCGGGGTTTCCGCCATCAAACGATATGAGCGACAGCTCGTCGCACTTCACCGAGGTCGGGACCGGAGGCATCGACTGGCCTGCGGTTCTCGCGACCGCCGAAAAGCTTGATGTCGGGCACTACTTCATCGAGCAGGATCGGATCCAAGGCTCGGCGATCGACAGCCTCCACGCCAGTTACACATATCTGCGAAAGGTGCTCGCGTAACGCGGGAAGCAAACCGGGCCGTGAGTGTCCATCAGAGCCAGTGCCAGACATCTGCCTTGGGGGGGATGGCGACAAGGTGAATGTGGTCCGACATCAAGCAGTAGCCAATCAGCCCTATCGCATGTAGTTCCATGCTTTCTCGCAGCAAATCGAGATAGACCTTCCGGTCAGCGTGGCCTTCCAGGATAAAACGCCGTGCGTTCCCGCGCTGGGTTATGTGATGGGAACCCGACAATCACACGAGCGAGACGCGCTATCCATCCGGCCTGATTCCTCTTGCATGCTCCCGCGAGGAAGTTTGAAGACCTACGAAAGCGTCTGCGGTCAGGACCCAACGTAACATCTCGTTGAAGGAGAGGGCGATGAAGATTTGGGAAATACGTATCCTGTCGGTGCGCAACTCGCCGCAAACCCTGTTTTCAAGGAAGCTCGACTGCCTAATTCGGCGACGGCTTCTCCACATGATCGATCACCATCACACCCACAAGAGCCTTTGTCGACTCCAGCTTCAACCCCAACTGCTGTTGCATCGCAGTGAAGATGTCCGGGGGAGCGTCCGCGTTGTTAGCAGGCGGAGCACCCGCGGCCATACCTCCGGGCTGAGATTCAGAAGCATCCGGCCCCCCATTCCGGCTCTGGTCCTTGGGGCGCTCAACCTATCCCGAAAACCTAGTGACGGAGCTGGCACTTTCACGAAAGCATCCTGGAAACCGGCAGAACTAAATCGCATAAATCGCCGCTCATTCTCGGCGTCGCATTTTGATTTCACCAAGCCCTAAACTTTCTCCTCCAAATCGCATCTGTATAGGCAAGCTCGCTTACGCTTGAGGAAAATGTCTCAAGGGTAGAGCGCCGTCGTGCACCAGGCCGAATGTACCGGAGCGCCAGAGGCGCACATCTCGTGGAGTGCACTCGGACGCAAGGCCGCAATGCATGCATTGCAAGGCACCCTGGCGGATCGTCCCGCCATGGAACCGCTCATTTCCGATGGAAACTTACATCCGAAACTCGCAACCGTAAGCGTGGCGAATGCAGATACGAAACCTGAGGATCGGCATAACCCGGCCCAGTCCACCTACCCTCGTAGAGATAGAACAGCAAAGGAAAGAGCTGCTTACCAGGTAGACCTCCCTCCCCAGCCCTCAACCAGTTCGGCTGACCCTGATCCAACTTCGCCGCCGATCAGGGCGCTGCCCACCCCGGAACCACTCCCACTCCCACTCCCACTCCGATCCCCTGGTTCGCCACAGCCTCTTCTGCACCAGCAACCGGCGCCCGCGCCCCAGCACTGTTGCCGCCATCGGGCAGGCATTTCGACACACGTTTGACTATGTTGATATCAACGCTACTAGTCTACTGGACGCTGATATCCTGTTGTGTCAGTCAACAAGGAGAAATCTCGAAGATGTTTACTCCAAAAGGAAAGTTCGGCTGGTACGAACTTATGACCAGCGACACCAAAGCCGCCGGCAAGTTTTACTCTGACGTTGTCGGCTGGGCGACCCAGGAGATGCCCGGTGCTGACGGCCCGCAGTACACTACCTTCAATCTCGGTAACGTTGGAATCGCCGGGATGTTGAACATTCCCGGACACACTGCCTGGATAGGCTACATCGCGGTCGATGATGTCGATGCCCACATCGAAAAGATTGTCGAAGCTGGCGGCAAACTATGGAAACCCGCGACTGACGTTCCCGGAATGCTTCGCTTCGCCGTCATGTCCGACCCACAGGGTGCTGCCATTGTGGTTTTCACCCCCAATCCCAGCATGCCCTCGCCGGTGCGCCCCGCACCACCGACCCCCGGCACCATCGGCTGGCACGAGCTCTACACCAGCGACCTCGAAAGCGGATTCGACTTCTACAACAAGCTCTTTGGCTGGGCCAAGATCAGCGATATGGACATGGGCCCCATGGGCGTCTATCGCATCTTCGATGAAGGCGACCACAAGGAAATGGGCGACGGCGGGATGATGACCAAAGCGCCGCAAATACCTGTGTCATGCTGGAGCTTCTACTTCCACGTCGACTCGATCAAGGCTGCCATCAAACGTGTTGAATCGGGCGGCGGCAAGATCATTAACGGTCCGATGCAGGTACCCGGAGGGAGCTGGATCATCCAGGGCCAGGACCCCCAGGGAGCCATGTTCTCTCTCGTCAGTAACAAGGAATAGCGAGCCAACTTCACCTTATCCCAAATTTTCTTTCACATCTTCCTGTCACCGCTTTTCAACGTGGGGGTGTGGGTAAGGCTGGGGTCGCTTGCTCTCGCTTGCCCCGTTGTCTTCCGAACAGGGAGGAACTGCGTCATGACGCTACTAACTGGTTGGGAAAGCTCGCCGCGAATTCTCCGCCATGCACGGTCGCATGAACCAGTTTCAGAACCTCAGGTACTCTTCAAGAATCACTCGGGGAAGGCGGGTTAGCCGCCTTCCCCTGTCAGAAAGCTCGCAGAGCTACACCGTTGCGTGAGCGGCGATCTTATGGAAGGTCGAGTTCACCACGTCAGAGGTATGAACCGTCGGCGTTCCCTCGATAAATCTTGCCATCGCCTTCAACACCTCAGGGTAAGAGTTGGTGTTATAAGTCTCTGCGCTCGCTTTGTTGTCCCACAGACTGATGGCACTCACATCAGTCCCGCTGGGGCCGGAGAATGTAATTTCGTCCTTAAAGCCGTTCTGCTTGCGAAGTAGCGGAAGAATGTCCTTCTCAAATACCCGGGTGTAATCAGCAAGCATATTGGATTTCAGATGAAACGAGACGTTACGAGCAAACATATGTCAACCTCCTTAAGGTTGTCATTCGCTAAGATAGGGAGAACTTCAGATGGGCTGACTTAGTTCAGGGAACCTGAAAGAGGAGAAGCATGCTCACTCCACCTGACTAGTGCATGCAGGTGGCCTTCTGCATCAGCTGCGTAAGCTGTTGTTTCGATACGTCACGGAACAGAACCGGTACTGCGGGGTCGGTTCCGTCGAGTGCTTTTGGCGGGAAAGCCAGTCCGAACAGCAACCTTTACCCACTGCCGTTGCCTGCCGTGGCAACGCGGATTAAAACGCACAAATCTCCATTTTCGGCAGTTTGGACCCGGAACCGGGATGGTCTTTGGCGTTGGGCGGGCATAAGATGGAAAGCTGGAGGTCAGATGCTATACAAGAAGATCAATCTCGAACTGATGGTTGTCGCTGATGAGGCCGAGGCAGTGGTTGCGGAGTTGAACGCAGCGCTCGATCGGCTGGAAGAGAACCACACACTTTTCGGTGGCGAGATCGAGGCCGTCGCTATCGAGCACCCGGGAACACGTAGGAGATCGGCGCTCGCGCATACCATGGCCGCAGGTGAGACGGTCGCGAGTGCTCTCAGGACCGCGCGTAACAGCGTGAATATTGCCCTGCGCGCCGTCATCTAAGGGAATTGCAACTGCGGAAGCTACCCGGGATACGCTCCCGTAATGTAGCCTTGCAGTTCCTGGATGGTTTGTGCCTGGCCGGAGATCACCCATTTCACCAGGTCGCCAATCGAGATTACGCCCACCACGGTCTCATCCATCAGCACCGGGAGATGGCGAAAACGATGTTGGGTCATAATCGACATGCATTCATCCACGGTGTGTTCGGGACTTACGAAAAAAACCGGGCTGGTCATGATCTGCTGCACCTGGGTTTCTCTCGAAGTCTGGCCGATCAGGATTCCTTTGCGCGCGTAGTCACGCTCCGACAGGATTCCCACCAGCCGGTGCTTCGAAATCACCAGTAAGGCACCGACGTCGTGCTCGGCCATCTTCTCCAGCGCTTCGTAGACCGTCTGTTCGGGCGCTATCGAAAACACCCTGTTGTGGTATTTGTTCTTCAGCACGAGTCCAATCGTGTCGGAGATCCTCATCTAACCCTCCTGACCCCTGGTAGCCGCGTGTTCGAATAGTATAGTTCCGGGCGGATCGAACCCTCTCAATTCGGCACGTGGACACTATAGTCCATACAGATTGCGCAAGAACAGTCCATTGAAAAGACTCAGTGATCCAAATCGGGCCATCATCCCACCCGGCCGTCTGCCGTACGCACAGGCTTTCTGACGAACAAGTAAGAGAGCCGGCCCAGGAACACCTCCGAAGGCAGGTAGCGCCGATGCTCGCCACAAAGGGGACACCTGGCGGCAATCGGCTGGGACGGCACAGACTCAACCGGTGCCGGGATGTTCTCTCGGCAGCCCTTGCATCGGACGACAACCCGCTTTGCACTCTCCGGTCCGGGAAACATGGGAACCATGGTAGGCAAAGGAAAAGCGAAAGTCATCCACAGATCAGCAATTTTGCGTGCAAAATCTCAAAGTGTAGGACTGGCCTGGCTTGCACCGGGGCGCAGAAGCTTACTCGACCGTCACCACAACATTGATCGTCTGGCTCGCTGCGCTTGTAGAGGTCAGATTGACCGGGATCGTGTAGTTGCCGTCCGGAGCTTGATGGTCGCCGTTGCCGCAACCACTCAACCACGCAACCCCCCCGGACCAGATGAAAAACAGGGCAAGCACCCATATCCGTGCATTCGCCGGCTTACGTCCTCTGCGGCGGCGGCCGGCCAGCAACCCGGCAAAGCCTGGCAGCAGGAAGACCGTTGCTGTCAATACTCTGCCGGCAAAGCCTCCGGCGTGCGTTACAGACGCCGTCGTAGTGAGGGCAGTATTGATCGTAAGTGCGTTGGTCGTCGCCCCGCCCGCCGAGGTCAACGACACCGAGGGCGTTCCGAAGTTACAGGAGAAGTATGCCGGAAGCGTCCCGCAGGCAAAGTTCACCGGCCCGCTAAAACCGCCTTGCGGTGCGACCGTAAAGGTAACCGTTCCTGAGCGCGCAAACCGAACTGTCAGGCTGGATGGGTTTACCGTCGCGGTGAACCCGGGAACCACAACGGTCTCCGTCAAGGGCGCCGATGTGCTTCCGGTAAAATTCGCGTCGCCGCCATACGTCGCCGTGATGGTTTCTGTCCCAGCCGTGCTGAAAGACGTGGTGAGCGTTGCCACGCCGCCGGCCAGCGTACCGGTTCCCAGGGAAGCGGTGCCGTTATAGAAGGTCACGGTGCCGGCCGGCACGCCCCCGCTGCCCGAAACGGTCGCGGTGAACGTAACACTCATTCCGGTCCCCACTTGCGCCGAAGACGAGCTGAGCGTTGTCGAGCTGGCAACCGGAGCTCCCACTATGGTCAACGAAAAAGAGGCAGTTGCGTTTGCCGGAGTGCTCTCTGAGTCCGCAACTTGAAGCGTAAAGGTCGCCACGCCGGCTGCTGTCGGGGTTCCGGATATGACTCCGGTTGCCGGGGCAAGCGACAGCCCCACAGGCAAAGCACCCGAGGCCACACTCCAGGTATAGGGCGCGACCCCGCCACTGGCCGCGAGCGTTTGCGAGTAGGCGCTGCCCTCAACACCCTGGGCCAGTGTCGAGGTGGTGATGGAGAGCGCTGACCACTGTGGGGCATTCACCAGGGCAAAGACATTAGGGCTGCCCAATCCCGTGGCGAGATCGTAGCCAGGGGTGGCCGTAAATGCGGGCGAGCCGGCGTTATCGGCAGTTGACAGCACTCCGTAGTAATTAGGAGTTGTCGTCAAGGTGTTTCCCGACGCAGTGACAGTGATCTGGTACCCGTAGCAGTTTTCCCAGTTGGATGCGGGATCAGTGCTCGTATCCGTGAAGACCCCCGCGGCGCTCGCGCTTCCCGTGCAGGGCACGGCGGTCGTCCCCATAACGAACGGTGTTTGCGCCTGCGCGGCAGTGTCAGGATTCGGCGTCGCGCTGATGTCGTGAAAGTAGCAGGCGCCCAGAACACCCGTGCCCAGGTAAGCGGCGCATGTGGTGAGATTGGGCGTCGTCGTGCTGCTGCTGTTGACGAACTGCTGGGCCGCGAGCGGGTAGAGAATGTTGTTGGCTTGTCCCTGGCGTCCTCCAACCCTTTGGTTGATGAGCGCCATAATGCCAGAGAAGGCAGGGGCAACGAATGAGGTACCCCCGTCCGTATTCGCCAGCACGGTAGTTGCGTTTGAGAAGTCACAACCTTGCCCAGTTCCGGAATCGCAAAGTATCAGGGAGTGCCCCCAGGTCAGGCCGGATGACGCAAACATGGAGATATCGGGAAGGGCGCGGGCGTTGCCTGAGGGCAGCCCGGTAACGCCGCTTTGCCAGCCTGGCCGGGGGGAAACTGTGCTCAATCCTCCGCTTCCCGCAGAGCGGGTGAACGTCGGCGAGATTCCGAACAACGGGCTAACCGGAAGCTGAGAGGCGTAAGTGCAGAACCCGTTCGCACCGGAACTGGAATCAAAGCTGGTGCCGTTCGCCTGGTTGTATCCTTGCAGCACCAAAGGGCTGGCGCAACTCTCATTCCATGGCGTTTCCGGGATGTAAGATTGAGCGCTTTGAAGATTGGCGCCATTGGCCGCCGACCAGTAATTGGCGGTGGTACCGCTGAAGACATCGCTAAAATCTGTGCCACCCGCTGCTACGTTATAAGGGGTCGAGGCTTCAGCGCTGACCGCAAGACCTTGGGTGACGTAGGTAAAGGTGATAGGTTCATCGCATTCTGCTCCTCCCGCGTCGCCGGTAGCCACCACCACCGTAATGCCTTCGGCCGCTGCCTGTTGCCAGAGCTGAACATAGAACTGGTCCGACTCGCTTTGTGGATCCTGCTCACAGTACCCATAGCTCGAGCTCAGCACCGCATCACTTTTGACGTGGGTTGCATCCTGCACGATATAGCTGGCGGCCAGATCGGTTCCCGAGGTCACACCGCTGTCGGCGCAGGTCACAAAGTCAACGGTTGCATCCGGCGCTGTCGCCCCCACCCACTCCGCATCGATATAACTTTCCTCATCGTTCATCGTCGGATCGGGGGCGGCACAAACGGTGGTGGGAGGATGATCGATAACCACCGAGCCCTTCGGGCCAAGGGCCGAGATACCAAACTGATCGCGGAAGTTCTGAATATCGCCGGCGGCTGGATCGGCATCGCCGATCACTGCGATCGTCTGCCCGGTTCCCACAAGCTTTTGCTGCCAGACCTGGTTCACCCCATAGATCTGTGCGAAGTCTTGCGGTCCGACGACATAGTCCGTGCCCGCGCCATAATCCGTGGTGAAATGGCCCTGGGTCACCCGCGACCACTTGCCGGTGCCCCGATCCAGTCGTGCGATCCCCGGCTTGTGAAGCGTGGGTTTGGGATAAAAGTCGTTGAGCGCGCGAAATCCTGAGACCACGTTCGCCAGTGCAGCCGGGATCATGGGATCACTTGCATTTGCGAAATGCTCTTCGCCGGCGCGCTGGTAACGGTGGATCTCGGTGTGAAATGCTGCGGCGATCTGGCCCGCGTTGCCGCTGAAATCGATGAAAATGCGCCCCGCTGCAACCCGGTTTACAGTGAACCCACGCTGCGTGAGCCAGTTCGTGATCTGGCCGATGTCCTCCGAAGATGGGCCAAAAAGCGAGCCGTACTGCTCAGGAGTGAGCCACTGATGGAAGTTGGCGGTCCGCCGATCGTACTGCTCCTGCATGAATCGTTCGAGTGCCTGTTGCTGCTCTGTTCCGCGCCTGAGCATCATCAGTACGTGCTCTTGCGGAAGATCATTGGGCACGCGGCCGAGGTCTTTGCTGGTGCGTGCTGAAGGGCTCGGATTTCCCGTGAGGCGCTGTAGATTCGACTCGTCGATAGGCCCATAGATCTGGCGCGGAGCCGGCGCCACGCGAACGTTGGGCAAAGATTGCGCATCCGCCCGGGAAAGAGCCACGAGAAGTACGAGAGCAAAAACCGTGCACACCAAGAGACTACGTAGGATAAACCGCACTAGGAGCAGCCCCAGGAGCAAAAGTCTTCACATGAAGGTCTTACCAGATACGAAGTACAAAGACAAGAATCGGGGGCGACCCAGAGACTCTGCATCGCGGCATTAAGCGGATTTTTTCTTCTTGCCGGTTGCGGCGCGGGGCACAGCCGTCCTGCGCGAGCCGCTTGTTCCGGAGCTTGCGGCAGGGGGTTCTGCATCGGCCCCGGCGGCCTGTGTCGGATTCACCTGGGCTAGGCTCCTGCGCAGTGCTTCCATCAGGTCGACTACCTTGGGGGGCTTCTTTTCGGTCTCAGGCTCTGGCACGGGCAGATTCTTGATCTTGGCTTCCACCAGCTCACGCAGCGCCTCTTCATAGTGGTCTTTGAAGCGGCTCACTTCAAATGGCTGGGTGTAGGCTTCGATCAGCTGCTTTGCCAGGCGGAGCTGGGCTGCATCCGCCGGTTTGCTCTCCGTGTTGGTCGCGTAATCGCCGGCTTCGCGCAACTCGGCGGCAAAGCGCAGGGTGTAGAGCATCATTCCCGGTTGCTGCGGGTCTTGCGGCGGCGCCAGCGTCATCAGATGCTGCCGCCCGCTGAACACAATCTCCCCCACTCCCACCATTCCACCTTCGGCCATGCTCTGCCGCATGACGGCAAACGCTACCGCTTGCGGGCCGGCCTTGGGCATTACAAAGTAAGGTTTTTCGTAGAGCGCGGCATTGATCTCAGCGGCTCTTGCAAATTGCGAAATCTCGATGGTCTTCTTGCCGGCAAGCCGCAGGTTCTTCAGCTCTTCGGGTTCGACAATGGCATACTTGCCCTTCTCGTACTCGTAGCCTTTGACAATGTCGGCTCGATCCACGGTGTGCTGCGCAGTGTCTTGCTCGCTCTTGTCCCTGGCCGGCGGCGCGATGTGCAGCGACGAGCTGCGCGCGGGTGCGACCTCTTCAGCGTCGTCGCTTCCGCCCGCTGCTTCTTCAGCCGGCGCCGGACCTGCCGACACATTGGCCCGGCGTACCCGGCTCAGAGTGTTCCTATCGATTTCGTGAAAGGAAATTGGCCGGGTTGTGCTGGTCGCGGGGTAGATTTCGACCGCGAATCCCACTAGGGAAATCTGTATCGTTCCTGACCACAAAGGGCGTGCCATCGGCATCTCACTTTCCCAACAAAACTCGACCGGCGCAGGATTCTCTGCCGCCATCTATGATGCCTGAGTTTCATAGATAAGAACAAATAGTGTCGAGACTGACTATCTGCCGCCGCATGTACAACCGTAACCCCGAAAGAGCCTTCTACCTCTATATCGCTTGTGGCATAAGCCAGCCAAAGCCCACCTAGGCGTAGCCCACCAATCCGATGATCTGCCAATATTCGGCGTCGATGCGAGCCACGCAGGCGGCTAGTTGCATCGCTATCTCTTGTACCTGCAGAGTCAAGGAGTAATTATGTATCACCACGTTAAGAAGCTGATGTACACCGTCAACATCGGTGAGCCCGATGCAAAATTCGGCAAAATGCTGTTAGAGCAGTTCGGCGGTGCCAACGGAGAGCTGGCTGCAGCCATGCAGTATTCCATTCAGGGCTTTAACTGTGAGGACCCTGCGCGCAAAGACCTGCTCATGGATATCGGTACCGAGGAGCTAAGCCACCTGGAAGTGGTGGGCGCGCTCATCAGGATGCATCTTAAGCCGTTGAAGAGCGAGCGGGAAGCAGCGGAAGCGGATCCTCTCGTGGCGGTCGCCGGCGGTGGCGGAGTTTCCCTTTTTGACTCCATGGGCAATGCCTGGACGGCCAACTATCTTAAAGTTACCGGTGACCTGGCCGTCGACCTGCACAGCAATATCGCGGCGGAAGCCCGGGCCAAAATAGTGTACGAGCGGCTCATCTCGTTCACGACCGACGAGGGATCCAAGCAGGCCCTGCAATTCCTGATGTCCCGCGAGATCACGCACATGCGGGCATTTACCGCGGCCCTGGAGAGCATGCATAAGCCGCAGTTCTCCATCGGCATCATCAAGCCAACGCCGGTTTTGGTTGACCAATTCTTTAACGCTTCCACAGGAGAAAGTCAGTACGGGGATACCGACCACGTGGGCCCGTGGAACTCGGGCAGCGGCTTGCAGCTCGTGCAATCGGAGATCAAGGGCGGCGAGGGGCTGGACACCCAGCCCTATACTCCGCAGCCAGGTACGGAGACTACATCTCCGGTGGATTCGACACCGGTGGGCGAATACACAAACGGTGTGGGAACCAAGAAAGCGAAGTCGCACGACAAGCATGCAGCCAAGCTGCATAGGGATGCCAAGGTAGCAGTCTAACCATGCACCATTTGCAATCGCACAGGCAGCGCAGCCATCACCTTTCTGGAGATGGCTGCGTTTTATTTGGGTATCTACCGGTTTACAGCTGGCCCGAGTAGACCTGCTGATGGCGTGCCTGGGATATCATCTCCGCCGCTAGATCCAAACAGCGGAGTTGGCGGTCTGAACCCGCCTGGGTGTGACGGGCCAGATAAATTAGGTGGGAGATGATTTCCAGGGTGTCGGGGGTAGGGCAGTGTCCGCTGCCATCCAGGAGAATATCCATAATGAGAGGCCCCCTGGGTCCAGATTACCTCCCTGGTCGTTCAGGGAGGCGCGATATATGCATAAGGCCGGTAACGTTGGTAATGGAGCTCGGCCAATGCGGGAACTACCGGTTGAGGTCGTGAAGCGTCTGGCCGGCTGCTTGCGCCACCTGGCCGGTTGTGTTCTTGACCGCTCCCACAACCTGGTCAGCAAAGCCCTCATCCGCCAGTTGATCGTTGCCGGTTACTCTTCCTACGCCTTCTTTGAGCTTGCCTGCGAGGCTGCCGCCCGTTCCGTAAATGCGCTGCTTTGAACCCCATGCTGCGGTTCTCGACGCAGCGTCTTCTACATCGTCATTGCCGGTCGCGTACTGCGGACCAGGTTGATTGAGCATCACGTAAGCAGCGATACCTGCACCGATACCAGCGATAATCCAGGGAAAGGCTTTCATTCAAAATCTCCTGCGTACTTGGATGCGCGGGGCGGGATCGGCGTAATCGGAAATAGTCGTTGCGTCTTATGCCAGGGCGGCAATCGATACGAACAGAAGAATAACGACCGTTGAAACCGGGAAACACTTCATGGAAAAGCTCCCTCAAAAACGGGCAATCCTTGGCATGATTGCACTGCTATAAGTAGTGCGCGCTGCCGCTCTTCCGTTACAAGCGAGAAAAAAAGACGCCGGTGCAGGGTTCTTCGATCCAGGGCGAAGGAACTGCTCGATTGCGACGATCCCAAAGAGATTGAAGCCGAGTTTCCCCCCGGCACAGCACAAACAAGAGACAATCCAGCCACACTCTATAGATGCGAATTGGGGATGGTTAATTTGGTCTCATTTCTGTTGAAGGGAACCCCGGGTGGCCCAGGTCTCGCCTTTGAGACCTGGGGGTCATGCAGAGGGACTGAGTTTATGGATGGAACGCCTCACGCGGTTTCACCCACACCCCTTGGGCCCCCACCCGCACAGCGTTCGTCCGGCCTAGAAGTCCAACCTGGCTGAGACCTGGCCCGAGCGAGCCCCGGCAAAGCCCGAACTGATCGTGTTGTTGATCAATCCAAAACTCGGAGAGGAGATGGTCACGTTCGGATCGCCGAGGTTGGTATGGTTAAGCACATTGGTAAAGGTGCCCTCCAGACGAAATTGGAGCCGCTCCGTGATGGGGAAAACCTTGCTCAGGCCAGAGGATAGATTGACCGTCCCCGGGCCTACAATCGAGCCGACTCCGGCATTGCCAAATCGGCCGATCGGGTTGGGGTAGGGACCGGTGCCGCTGCCCGTGGTGCAGGCTGTTCCCGGCACCCATCCGGGATATCCCGGGCAGGTCAACGAGGCCGGGTTTACCCAAAGATAGCGGGTGCGTCCTGCGGGCTTCAGGCTGACTCCGGGAACCCTATCCGGATATTGGTTGCGGTGGCCGCCATCAAAGCCGGTGTTGGTGCCGTTTAGGCCCGAGCCGGTACCGGAGGGGTCCCCCTGGCCATTGGGGAAGTAGGGCGATTCAAACGGACCGCTCTGCCACAGGAAGATGTTGGAGAGACGCCAGCCGCCGATTGCCAAATCGGCGAAGCGAGACATGTTGGAACCAAACTGCCTGCCTCGGCCGAAAGGCAGGTCGTAGACCATGGTTGTGTTCCAGAGATTGCGCCGGGTGCCATAAACATTGCCGAAGTCGACATAGCGGGCCAGGATCGAGGAAGCCCGCGATCCGCCGTTTTCTCCCGCAAACCCGCTGTTGTTGGCAGGCCCCTGGTTATCCGCCAGCGCTTTGGCGAAGGTGTAGGAGGAGTCGAATTGCAGCCCTTTCTGGAACCGATGACCGAATTCAGCTTGCAAGGAATGGTAACTGGCGTTCGCACCCGTAGCGCGAGTATTGATCCGCCCCCAGTTTGGATACAGCCGCGCGCTGAACGGCTGGTTGGCCGCCGAAACCGTGCTCGAGAAGGGAAGAGTATTTTCATCCGGGGCCCATACCAACTGGTGGGTCTCCGAGCCGATGTAAGAGAGCCGTGCCGTATATCCGGAACCGATCGAATGATCCACGCTTAGAGACCATTGCTCCGTGTAAGGATCCTTCCAGTTCGCGCTGTTCGCTGTACCGAAATAATCCTGCCCGTAGCAGGTGGAACAACCGGCACTCCCTGCCCCTGCATAGATCTGGGGCCACTGGTAGCCGATCGCATGCGTTGTTGTGTCCAGAGTGTTGGTGTACTGGGTTGTCTGCGCCTGCAGAGTGCCCGTAAGCGAGTAGAAAACCGATCCCAGCACGGTGTTGTTGTACATGCCAAAGCCGCCGCGGATTGCCGTCTTGTCGTTGCCGAACGGCCGATACGCGAAGCCGAATCGCGGCATGAACCGGTAATGAGGATATTTTTTCAAGCCTTTTGGGTAGCCTGCCTGGCTGTTCGTGAGTACCGGCATGCAACTTACACCGTTGATCGTGCTGCCCGTGGTCGCTCCATAAGGAGTGCAGGCATTCGCGCTGGCCAAAAAAGTGGTGGCCAGCAGGTTCACCGCTCCATCGGGGTAGATGGATTCGCCTGATCCGGGGATGGGAACAAAATTACCGATATCTCCGTGCACGTCGTAATAGCCGGGATGAAGCTCATAGCGAATGCCATAGGTGAGGGAAAGATTGGAACTCACCTTCCATTGATCCTGGCCGAAGAAGTTGTAGTAAGTGGACTTTCCGTCGTTGTCTTCTTGCACTACGTCATAGAACGTCTGGTAAGGCAAGCCGCTCAGGAAGTCGGCAAAGTCCACACCGGTAAAGAGCCCGCTGCTGTTTTGCGTGTTGTAATAAAAAGTCCCGTAGTTGTCAGAGCCGTTGAAACCCAGCGGCGTGATCGCTTCCAGTGTCAGGATGTCGAGGCCGAACTTGAATTCATGATTTCCTTTAGACCAGCTTAGGGCGTCCGTGTAGACGTACGTATGCGACTTGGTGAGCGAACTCAACCGGTCGGCATTCAGAGGGCTGATGTTATTGAAATCCAGCTCAGGTATGCCGTTGTAGAAAAGGTTCTGCAGCCCATTTAAGCCAAGGCCCTCGGTGAACGCCTTGCCATTGAAGCTGTTCGACGTCCCAGTGGTGTCTAATGTAAAACCAAATCCGAATTCGTTGATGATGTGGGGAGTGATCGTATAGTTAGCGCTGATTTTCAATACCCGGGTCTGGTTCGTGTTCTGCGCGGAAGGCACCGCGAGCGCTTCGGGACTATTGGTAGGAAAGTTCTTCCACGTAAAGCGGCCCCACAACAGGAATTTCTGGTTGGCGCCAAAGTATTGGTCTCCGCGAACGTCGAATTGATTCGAGGTGCCACTCGAGTCCTTATTCACTACGTAGTTGGGTGTTCCGTCATCGGTGTACAAGGTCGGATCTCCGACGTTCGGGTCGGGATAGAACTGCAGTAGTTTTACAGCGGACGCATTGAGTGCGGGGAGAGCCGTACCGTAGCTGCCGCCGGTGAAAGGGTCGGTAAGCCCGGTAAATCCGGTGGAAACGTATTTGGAAAAGTCCCCCATCTTCATCAGCGTGCTGGGTACCTTGTAAAGCTCCGTCGTCTGCGCAGGATGCCGCCACCCCTCGTACGCGCCAAAGACGAAAGTCCTGTTGTGGCCGTTGTAGACGTGAGGAATCACCACCGGGCCGCCGAACGATCCGCCGAATGTATTGCCGATAAGCTTGGGCTTGGTGGTGGTGATGGGGTAGGTATAGGGAATGGCGTCAAAGGCCGCATTCTGGAAGTACCAGAATGCAGAACCGTGAATGGTATTGGTTCCGGCCTTGCTGATGACGGTGATCTCGCCGGGTTGGCCGAACTCGGCGTTATTCATCGCGCCGTCGGCCCGCAGTTCCGAAATGGACTCGGTGGAAGGGAATGCGTCGGCAATCGGCGAGTTTCCCGTCGCGCTCTGGACTGTTATACCATCCACCGAAACCTCGGTCTGAAAAGGCAAACCTCCCTGCAGGGAAAAGGAGCCGTGATCCGCCTGCACGCCGGGCAGAGTGCCGACGATGTTCAATGGGCTGGTGCCGTTGGCGCTGGCCCGCGTATTGACAGGCAGATTCGCTGCTTCTGCGGCGGTATACACGGCGCTGATCGAGGGACTTTCGGTGTTGATCGTGCTGATCGAGTCCGCCGAAACATCGACTTCCTGCTGTACGCTGCCCACCACCAGACCCACGTCGATGCGGAGGTCCTGGCGCGCTGCCAGCACAACACCCGTGGTCTGCCACTTTTCAAAGCCGGCGTTCTCCACCAGGAGGGAATATCGCCCAGCCTTGGCATCGAGAAACTTGTAGTCGCCGCTTGCATTTGAGGTGGTTGTGCGGGTCGAACCTTCATCAAGGTTTTGCAGCGTAATCGTTGCGCCCGGAACGACTGCCCCGGCCTTGTCCTGGACTGTTCCGATAATGCTGCCCTGGATGGATTGAGCCAGACCGTAGCGGCCCGCGGAAAGCACCAGGAGGACAATCGCCAAAGCGCTGAAGACTCCCTTGGCTCGCAAAGGCAGGAAACTTGACTGATACATACGCACACCACCCTCCTGAAAATTAAAACAGTTGTTGCGACTTTCCGTAGTCAACCACTCTGCTGGTTTTGTGGCGGGGCCCATAACGAAGCTTCAGCGGTGAGAGCGATTCGTTCGCATCAAAATCGAGACGAAATCCGCCCCCTAGTCCCTGGGAAACCGCTGATGGCCTGACTGAGAGTACTGATTGTAGAGTATTGGTCTATCGTTAGAGAAGTGTGAATTTACATACCCCTAACCAGCCGTGCTACTTTTTGTCCGGAAGGTGTCATCTGACGAACGAGGAAGCGGGTCCCGCCAGGGACGATGGAACACCGCACCTGCACACTAGTCCGATGCAGGCCGCAATTCCCCTGGTTCCGGTCTGTGCGCGGAGGTAGCATGGCGAAGAGCAACAAAACAAAGCAACAAAACAACAGGAGAACAAGCCATGCCCTCTGTACTCATAACCGGAACCAGCTCCGGACTTGGATTAGAGACCGCCCTCACCCTGGGCCGGGCAGGACATAATGTTTATGCCACTATGCGCAATCCGTTCCGGGCGCCCGAACTGGGGCGGAGGGCTCTGCAGGAAGGGCTGCCGATCCGGATTGTGGTGATGGATGTCGATTCCGACAGCTCGGTGAAGACGGCGATCGCGAATATCTACAAAGAGGGCGGCAACATTGACGTTCTGGTGAATAACGCCGGCCTGGCCCGGGAGGGGTCGGTGGAAGAACTTCCGTTGGCGGAGTTCCGGGCGGTGATGGAGACCAACTACTTTGGTGCAATACGTTGCATCCAGGCGGTCGTGCCGGCCATGCGCCAAAGCAGGAGCGGATGCATCATCAATATAAGCTCGGTCGCGGGGCGCGTCGCTACTTCACCCATGGCGCCCTACACCGCCTCCAAGTTCGCATTAGAGGCGCTCAGCGAAGCCCTTGCTCAGGAGATGAAGACCTTTAGCGTCCGGGTTGCCATCGTCGAGCCCGGCATCATCGATACCCCCATGGCGAGATCGCTGGAGGCGCCGCAAAGCGAATCCATTTATACCCAGCAACAGCGTTTCGCCCACATGTTTGCCGCCTCCCTCAAGCACCCGGCACAGCCCTCGCTGGTGGCAGAGAAAGTCCTGCACATCATCGAAAGCCGAACCTGGCAACTGCGTCACCCGGTCGGGCCCGATGCAGAACCTACAATCGCCTGGCGTATGGCGATGAGCGACGAGGAATACGTCGACATGAACGCGGCCGACGACGACACCTGGTACGGGCGAATGGAGCGTGACTTCGGCGCGGCCATGCGGCCCCGTTCCTGAGTCTCCCGGCGTGAGGGAGGAGAGGCAAAAAAGGTAAAGGGGGAGAGGAAAATTTAGAATGGGAGAAAAAAGAAAGGAGGGTTTGCACGAGGGGGAGGACCGGGGTGCGCCTTTAGAGGAAAAGGCCATGAAAGGCCTGGTTTAAAAATGCAGGAAACGATACCACTAGAGACGGAATGGCGGAAATTAGGATTCTTCTTGTAGATGATGACGAAATTGTGCGCACCAGCCTTGCCTGCGTGCGGAAATTCTGGTTTATCGAGGTAACTTCGCTCATCCAGACCATCCGGCGGAGATTGGCAAGTGGCGCCCTGCGATCGAACAAGATCGAGACGCTCGTGCCATTCTGGAGCGCACGGTCGACAGCACGGTGCAAGAGTGGTTCGAACGCACCCAGAGCGGCACCACACTGATGTCCGTTCCCATGAGCCGCGAGTTGCGCTGTCGCCATCTGCCGATGGTCTTCCGTGAGCTCGTATCTCGTCTTGGCTCTTCGCAGCCGATAGGTAGTAAAGAGCTGATATCCTCCGTCGCCGCCAAGCCCGGCATTGACCGTTTCAGGCAGGGCTATACTGCGGCGATGTTGGTCGAGGAGTCCCGGATGTTGCAGGTAAGCATCTTTCACACATTACGGATCGACCTGGCCAGTATTGACTTGATCGATTACCAACTTAGTCAGGCCGTTGCCAGCTTCACGAGCGAAATGCTGCACGCTCCTACATCCTAGAGCCGTGTTCTGCGGCAATTAGTCTGGTCCACACAAGGGCCGCCAGAGATCCTGCAAGAATGGTGCCTCCTGACACAGAGTCGCCGGGAATGACATTATGTCCAGCAATGACGCGGCCAGCTTTCAATTCCTTGCCGAAAATAGCATCGATGTTATCTGCCGCGCCGGGCCGGACATGATATTGAATTATGTCTCCCCATCCTCCTTCCATGTGCTGGGCTGGAAGCCGGAGGAGATGATAGGCAAGAGGCCGGATGCCTTCGTCTCTTCTGAAGATGCTTCTCTTCCCGAGACCCATTCTTCGGGCTTGGATAATCCCTCAGTCACCGTTCGTATGCGAAAGAAAGACGGCCTGATCGCGTGGATGGAAATCACGCGCCGCCCGATGTGCGATTCCGCGACCGGCGAAGCAAAAGAAACGGTCATTGTGATGCGTGACATCACGGAGCGCAAGATATTGGAAGATAGACTCTCAATCTTGGCGCGCACCGATTCGCTGACGGGACTGTCTACTCCCCGCGCCTTTGATGAAGTGTTGGAGCGGGAGTGGAGCCGCACCCAGCGTGAGGGGTCGAGCATCTCTCTCTTGCTGCTTCACTTTAACCACTTCACCCAATTTCACAACTGGCAGGCTCACCTGGAAGGGGACCGTTGTCTGGCGACAGCAGCTGCCGCGATTGCCCCGATCTTGCGGGCGACCGATGTCGCTGCGCACTACGGCGCAGAAGACATCGCGATTATGCTCCCTGCCACTGGCCCGGGCGGTGCCGCCAAGGTCGCTGAGAAGGTAAGGTCAGCCATCGAGCCTCTTCATAGCGCTTTTAGACACAAGGAAGAAGGCCACGCCTGCGCCATGGTGTGCATCGGCATCTCGACCGTGCTCGCTCGTTCCAGCGGAACCATGAGGATGCCGGAGATCTTGATTCTTGCAGCCGATAACGCCTTGCAAAGAGCAAAGCGTCAGCAGCCGGAATCGGGTGGGGGAGGCGCTTCTGGCTACCTTCCGGAGGACGCTGCCGGGAAAGTGAAAATGCCGAGCGCCACAAGCGGCGGGGCGCCGGGGGTAATTGCGAAACTGCCCTAAAGATGCAGCGAAATAGGCCGATTGTCCATATAGGCGAACATGGACATTACTAAAATTCTTGTCGTCGACGATGATGAAGTTGTGCGCATGAGCTTGAGCGGCGTACTTAAGCATCGCGGTTTTTCCGTAACCTCCGCAGCCAATGTGCCGGACGCCCTGAAACTTATCACCGGTCCGGAAAGATACGATGTACTGCTGAGCGATCTGCATATGCCGGGAGCGGGCGATGGGCTCACGGTGGTCAGCGCCATGCGCCACGCCAATCCGAAGGCGGTCACTCTGCTATTGAGCGCCTCCCGCAGATGATCGCCGCCGCCCAGGCGATCCTGCAGCAGGCAGATGAGATCGTGGTTAAGCCGGTGGACGCTGCTTCGCTCATCGAGACCATCCGGCAGAGGCTGGAAAGTGGTCCTCCGCCAACGCGAGAGATTGAGACGGTGGCTGCAATTCTCGAGCGCACAGCCGACAGCACCATTCAAGAGTGGTTCGAGCGTATACAAACCGACAGGGCGCTGATGTCTGTTCCCATGAGCCGTGAATTGCGCTGCGGCCACCTCCCCCTGTTCTTTCGCGAGATAATCTCGTGTCTCGTCTCTTCTAAGCCCGCAGGAAGAACCAAAACGGCATCTGCCGGTGCGGTTAAGCACGGCTGCGACCGGCGTGCGCAGGGCTATACCGCCTCGATGCTGGTCGAAGAGTCCCGGATGTTGCAGGCCAGCATCTTTCAAACGTTGCAGAGCAACCTGGCAAAGATCGACTACAGCCAGTTGCTAATAGGGGTAATGACGATCGCCGACGAGATCGATTCACAGCTCGCTCAGGCAGTCGCGAGCTACTCCACAGAACCGTTCCACCCCACGTCACGGCAAGCGGAGAATAACTCGCCTCGTCACACCCGTAGCTCAGCGCATAACTAACAATTCAGGGGTAAACCTTGATCCAGTGATTGCGCATCTTCGGCCGGATCGCCTGGCCCGCTTTCATCGAAGAATGCTACCGGAAAGAACCGTATCTGCGATGGTGGCCATTGCCTCGGTTGGAGCGTCCGATCCGGAAATGGAGAGCGCGCAATCACCGCTACGCGGATCCATCCGGGTTGGGGAGCAGTAAATCCCTCACACGGCCGGATAGCTCATGGGTGGCCTCAAGAAACTGGCGGAGTGTGCGTACCGTGGGGCCAAACGTATCAAAGTCGGCGACCGACAGTCCGTCCTCGTCATACGCCCGTCGAAAGTCGGGAAATTTCTTCAATAGCTCGGTAACGATCTCCGGGTCGACCGGATTCTCGATTCTGGGAGCGACACTTACATCGCTCGCATTAAAGCGCACCTGCCATTTGTACGGAGGAGAAATAACCACGTCGCCCCCCACCAACTCGCTCCACTGCATGTGATTGCGGAATGCCGCGGAGAGCAGACGAACACGATAACCGCGCTCCCGAAAAATCTTGTAAGCCTTCTTGAACACCGCGACGCCGGCCCATTCCAGGTAGCCCGGCTCGAGCGTAATATCCTGTTTTTCGGCGACCACTTTCAACCAATCGTCCAGTCTTCCGCCCATGATCGTACAAACCGGGCCCATCCTGGATATGTCGTGGCCTTCTCTCTCCCGCCGCTTGAAGCCCCGCTCCATTGCTTCGGCCACCGCAATACATTGAGGCAGGGCGAAGGAGACGGTGGCATTGATGCTGATGCCGCGATACGTCGCCTCTTCGATCGCAGCGATACCAGCGCGGGTCGCAGGAATCTTCACGATCATGTTGGGAGCTAACCCATCGAAGCGTTGCGCCTGCTCCACCAGGGCGGCGGGATTGCGATAGTAGTGTGGATCCGTTTGAATGGAGAGCCGTCCGTTCCTGCCCCGGTGCTTCTCGAAAATCGGCCGCAGCAACTCCGACCGCTTGGCAGAGATCTCCTCCACCAGTCTCCACCCAATCTCCTCTTCCGTGGCTGTCGGCATTTGCACAGCGAGCGCACGGATGCGGTCATTCCAGAGATGAGCTTCCTTTTTCAACGCATCGAGCACGATCACCGGATTACAGGTGGCGCCCACCCCGCCGTGCTCGATCGAATATGTCAACTCGGAGAGGGTTGCGGAGTCGTTCCACAGGCAGGTAGGCGTGGTCTGCGTCATCTCGTGCAAGGGGCTCTTGTACGCAACCGGCTTTTCCAGGGTCTCGCTCATCGCTCTCCTCTGTTTTCTACGCTGCCGTCAGGGTCCGTTACTTCTCCGGATACAACAATACCTTAATCGCCTTCTTCTCGTCGCATAGGCGAAAGGCGGTGCGCCATTCCGATATGGGAAGCTTAATGGATATTAGATCGCTCAACCGGACCCGGCCCTCGGCATAGATCCTCATCATGCGCTCCCAGGTTCGGGCGGTGTAACAGACGGAACCGGACATGGTCAGCTGCTTATAAAAAATCTGGTCGATGGGGAATTGAATGTCCCGCCCGCAGATTGCCACCTGGGTGTAACGTCCCATGGGACGCAGCGATTCCAGACATCCGCGGACCGAGCCAGGGTGCCCCGCACACTCGAAGGCTACATCCACCCCCACTCCACCGGTGTGCTCCTGAATAGCGTCGACCAGGCTCCGCTCGCCTATGTTGATTACCGCCGCGGCGCCGATGCGGAGCGCCGCGCTCAGGCGTTCCTGGTCTCCAGGCGTGCCCGCCACGATCGTTCTCACGCCTTCCGCCACCAGCAGCTTAAGGCAAAGCAGTCCCATTGGCCCGGGCCCGGAGACCAATGCGTTGTCACCGATGCGCACATTGGTGATTTCCGTGACCGCCTGCACTACCGCCGCGAAGGGCTCGCTCATGGCCGCTTCATCCAAAGAAAAATTCTCAGGAATCCGGTACAGCTGGTCGGGACGCATCACCACGTAGCGCGTAAATGCGCCGTCCACGCCGTGACCCATGCCTCTGCGGTTGGCGCAGAAGATGAAGTATCCAGAGCGGCAGTACTCGCACTGGCCGCAGGTAACGGCGGTGGCGCCCAGGCCCGTAACTCTCTCCCCCGGGCTCGCGTTGGTAACATTTCGCCCTACTTCGACCACCGTGCCGGAAAACTCATGCCCGAGAATCACCGGGGGGTAGTTGCGAAACGTATCGTGAAGCACATGGATATCGGTTCCGCAGATTCCACAGTAAGCGATCTCAAGCTTTACCTGGTTGTCTCCACAACAGGGCTCCTTGACCTCCTGTATTTCAACATTGCCTTCGCCGCTCGCATATTTGACAAGAGCTTTCATATGGGTCCCTTAAACCGCTGCCAGCTAAACGAAGTCAGAAACCCTGGGATCGGTTTTGGGTGAACCACGGGCCATAGTAGCTGTGCCCTGCATATTGCAGGTCCGCCACCACGCCGGACCAGTCGAACCTGATACCGCGATAGAACCCATCTGCGGCATCGGGCAAATATAGCTTCACCTTCAGCGAAGTATTTGAGATCTCCTTTTGAGGAGGTAGCGCCAACGCGGGCAAGACAGTGAGCAATGACATGACGGTAAAAGCAATGGCTTTCATAAAGCTTAATGAGTGGGCATGCTGGTGGGCGGAGAAAGTGTGGGAGCTCCCGGCGCGACATCGCCTGTTGCCGCCCATTCCGTGGCTCGTGCAAACACATCCATGAAGCCGGGTTGACTCATGGCCAGAAGATCGTGGCCCAGGACCATCATCACTACTCTACCCTGGCCATAAGGAACCGTCCAGATCACCGGTTCTACCTTCCCCGTACCACCGTTCACGTTGGGGTCATCGTAGGCGCTGGCCAGCACATGAGCGTTGGGTTTCAGATCGATCTTGTGATACAGCTCATCGTTGGCTACAAATGTCGGGGGCAGCCCGCGGCTAATGGGATGGTCGCGATCTACCCATTGCACCGTGAACACGTGGCGCGTGGCATGGCCGATGTTGTCAAGCTGCCAGGTCATTCCCAGCATGTCGGCAAATGCGGCCCAAGGTTCTCCTTCCAGCCGGCGGGGCTCGGTGGCGCTTCCTCCCGCCTGGCCGAAGAAGGGGCCGTAAGTGATGCCGTGAATGCCAATCATGCCTTTGCCCGAGCGGATAAAGTCTTCCACCGCCTTTTCCGTTACCGGGGGCCAGCGAGGACCGTAGTAGTAGTCGACCAGAACGTCGTAGTTGGCCAGCGTGGCCGATGTTATGCCAACCACCTCCTCTTCCAGCTTCACGTCAAAGCGCCCGGTGTTGGTAAGTATGCCCTGCATGAAAGGCGCGGTCCCTTGCCAGGGGTGAGACCAATCCGAGTTTCCGGTAAGCACCAGCACGCGAATCTTTTTAGCCGGCGCCGCAGCCGCCTGGGCTGACGATGGCTGTGCAGCCAGGGCGAGGAGAACTAAGCAGCACGCGATCAGTATCTGTTTCATATTGACCTCTCTGAACGGCTCACTGGTTCCCCGGGAAGGGGTGAGGGGTAATGTCGGCATCGCTGAGACCGAGGGCCCACTTGATCGCGCCGATGTACATCTGTTGAATGCGCGCATCGTCCAGCGTCGCCTCGAGATGGCCGAAGGTGGAATACCACACGCGCCCCTTGCCATATTTCCTGGCCCAGACAATTGGGAAATCCCCGTCGGTACGCAGCGCGGCCAGCTTATTAAGATTTGCCTGCAGCTGTTCTGATGAGGCGTGATGAGTGGAGTTTGGATCCGGCGCCAGCGCGGCAAAGACTTCGGGGAATTTGGTCGGATCCATCCGCATGATCACGTGGTCCACGTCTCTTGAGTAATTCGGTCCGACAATGGTGTATTGGTCGCGGAAACTAAATCTGCTGGGAAATCCTTGTACTCCGGGGAAATTAGGGTCTTCTACGATGATGTGCATATCGGCCGAGGGAAACTCGCCAATCAGATTTCCGCCGATCATCTCCGCGTATTCCGGCCACAGAAGAAGATGGCCGCCGTTGCCGGCATGGCCGGCGATAAAGCCTTTGCCGTCGTCATGAACAAACGACAACAAGTCGGCTTTCTGCTGGTCGGTGATATTCCAGGGTCCTTCTCCCATATAGAAAACGGCATCGAAGTGATTAAGATTTCTTACGTTGTAACCGCCGATCGGCTGCTTGGTAAGCAGGCGCATATCGGTGCGGACCACCGTGATCCAGGCGCCGGACTCGCGGCCCAGCCGCTCCACCGTGGCCAGGGTATGCGAAGCCGAGTCGTGATGATAGCCGGGAGAGGCATACCATTCCTCAGGGTCGGCAATGGCCAGGATCCTCTTCTTGCCCGGCCACGGATCGTCCGGTGGCCTCGATTGGGCTGTGTCCTGGGCCAGTAGCTGCGGCGCAGGACGGTTGGCCTGCGCGCCGTAAAGCGCATGGGTAGAAAGTGATCCCGAGGCAGCCGCCACTCCCTTCAAGAAATCACGTCGCTCCATCACTTCGCTCCTCCGTTACCCTCGCAGGCTCAGGCACGGCGAAAGCGAACCAGGTGTCATTCGCTGCGACCAACAGATACTGGCGTCCATACAGCTCATAAGTCATGGCAGCGTTGGTGACGAACTGGCCCAGGTTGACGTGCCAGAGCGTCTTACCCGTGGCTGGAGCCATGGCCAGAAAATTTCCCTGGGAATCCCCTCCGAACAAGAGGTTCCCGGCCGTCGTCAGCAGGCCAGAGATAAGTACGCCGCTCTTATCGCCTAACTCGTGGCTCCAGACAACCTTGCCTGTTTTGTAATCGATCGCCATGGTGACGTAATCGGGAGGAGAACGAAACCGCCCATAACCTGAGGTGGTGAAGTAAGCCCAGGTGCGGGCTGCATTCACAAAGATAAGGCTCGGTCTTCGGATCGTAAGCCGGTGACCACCAGTTAGTCGCCCCGATGGGGTAAGGAGAAACCAGGGCTCCCGGCGGGTTAGCGTCCTTGCTGTAGTCCGGGATAGGCCGCCCTTGCGCGTCGATGCCGGTTGCCCAGTTAGTCTGCGGCATGTATTTGGTGGTGAGTAAGTGCTCCCCGGTTACCCGGTCCAACAGAAAGAAGTAACCATTCCGTGACACCTGGGCCAAAAGCTTGCGCGGCTTGCCCTGGAACTCCCCGTCAAAAATAATAGGGGTCTGGCCCGCATCGTAATCGTGCGTATCGTGCGGAGTTACCTGGTAAGCCCACACCAGCTTTCCGGTATCTGGATTTAAAGCAACGATGCGTAGCCGTGTAAAGGCTATCTCCTTCGGGGGTAGGATGCGGAACCCTGTCCTGGGGGACTCCATTGCCCGTGCCCAGGTAGTAGAGGTTCAATTCAGGATCATAAGTCCCGGTCAACCAGGGAAAGCCGCCGCCCTTCGCCATGGTGGCGTTGTCGCTCCATGTCTCCGAGCCGGGCGCACCCGGATCCGGATCGACCCACCATTTCCACTGGAGCTTTCCGGTCTCGGGATCGCGCGACTCCAGCCATGCACGGATGTTGTCGTTGTTGCCCGGACCCACAATGACATGGTTCCCAATGATCAGCGGAGAGGTAGCGGAAAAGAAATCCTGCTTTACGTCTGCGACCTGCACGCGCCAGCGTTCTGTGCCGTCCTTCGCGTTCAACGAGACCAGGTAGTTGTCGGGAGACATAAAGTACAGCCAGCTGCCGTACATTCCCACGCCCCGGTTAGCCACGTGGATGGCCCGGTTGTTCGGCCATGCGTAGTGCCACAGCTCCCGGCCTGTGAGCGCGTCCATCGCCCAGACATTGTCTGTGATGGTGAAATAGAGCACGCCATCCACCAGCAGCGGCGTGGCCTTGATCCTTCGCCCTTCGCTGGCCTGTTGCGCATACGACTCGGCGCCAAAATCCACGCGATGGGTCCATACCAGCCCCAGCGTATTCACATTGGACGGCATTGATTTGCGAAAGCGTGCTATGCCGCTGGCCGGAGTAATCGCCGTTATAGGTGGGCCAGGTATCAGTCGGCGGCCGATGCAACGCCTCCGGGTCCAATGTTTGCGCGGCAAGACTGATGGGCAGCAATAACACACAAGCCAACGACACGCTGTACTTCATTTGAGGGTCACCAGGTACGCCAGAAGGTCGTGGATGTTTTTGTCGGTATACATGGGCAGTAATGCTTTATGCGCGGCCAGCGGGTCCACGACCTCGACCGACTTGGTGCGGTCCCTGGGCCAGGTGTGATAAACGCCGGAAGTGTCCACCAGAGAAACGGTGAACTCGTCCAGATACTCGAGTTTTCCCGCGACCTTCTGGCCCGACGGCAGCACGACGGTCACCTGCGCGGGCTTTGCCGGAGGCGTCAGGAATGAGGTCGTCAGCGCCAGCGGCTGTTCCTTCGATCCGATATGCGCCAGGTCACCGGTTGCGGAATGGCAGGTGCTGCATTTTCCCGGCGCCGTTGAAGTAGGCCAGGCCGGCTTTGGGGTCGCCCACCAGCAAAGCGGTCTCCGGCAGCCTCTTGCCGCGGACTTGCTGGATCCGGGAGTGGAGGAACGCCGAAATGTCCTGCACCTGCTCCGGCGGCAGCGAAGGGAACGCAGGCATGCCAAGGGTAGGCCGGCCCTGCTTGAGGAAGGCGCCAAGCGTATCTCCATTATGGTCTTGAAAGACAATGGGGCTGCGCAGCAGGTTCGGCGCCTGTTCGGTGCCGGTTGCTTGCGAGCCATGACAGAACGAGCAACTCGAAGAAAAAACGCCCTGGCCTCGTTCCGCCGCCGCTGCATCGACCGAGGGCGCGGCGGGAGCGGGGGCTTGTGCGGCTGCAGATGTTATCCATCCCGCCGTTATCCATATTGCAACGCAGGCAAAGAGCAGCTTAGGACGTTAGTGAGCGCCGCTTGCTTCTTCATGGACCAACCTCGGGGTAAGTTATCCGATTTACTCCGCTTGACTTATCGCAGAGTTGCGGCCGCCGAGATAGCACGCTCCCTTTTGATAGTTCTAGCCGGGCGCCAGGCTCCTGAGGGTTCCCTTATGAACTAATTCCACAGTAAGCTGTGACGGACACTATACCCGGCGTTTGCGCGCTGTCAAGTCAGTCAAGCCCTGTGTCCTGGCCCCAAAGTTCCCATTGGAAATAGCGTGGACTGCGCTTTTGACAGAGGGCGCAGGTGCGGTGTAGTGTCGTCTCGCCAGCAGCTCAAAACCTACGCAATAGTTCATACGGGAAAAACTTGGAGAACGCACAATGAAGGTGCCTTTTTATTTCTTCACCATATTTCTGGGAATTATCCTCGCCGTCCATTTGGCCATGAACGGCAGAGTGGGCAGCGCTTTGGCCAACCCTCGTGTGGGCAACGCTGTGTTCTGGTGCATCGGGGCGCTGACCGCCGTTCTCATCGGGCTTACCGGCTGGCATTCCGGCGCATTGGACGGATTCAAGGATATTCATCCCATCTTGCTCACAGCGGGTGCGCTGGGTGCTTGCCTAGTGTTTGCCATCGCCTGGTTGCTGCCCCAGGTCGGTGCTCGAGCCATGTTCATCACGTTGATTGCGGGGCAAGTGATGGGTGGGATGATTCTCTCCCACTTTGGCTGGCTGGGTTCCCCAGTGCAACGGATTACCGTTCCTAACGTAGTAGGAGCTATCGTTATGGTCTGCGGCGTGGTGCTCGCAACTTATGTCAGGGCGGATGCATGAAAAAAGTAAAACTGGGCAAGTCGAATCTTGAGGTCAGTGCGCTCGCTATGGGCACGGACTTAATTGGAGGCAAGATCGACCGCGAGTCCTCCTTCAAGCTATTCGATTTCTACCGCGAGAATGGCGGAACATTCATCGACACGGCAAACATGTACTCGTACTGGCTGCCCGGATGCGAGGGTGGAGAGAGCGAGTCCACGGTGGGTGCCTGGATGAAAGAGCGGGGCAACCGGGAGCAGATTGTCATTTCCACCAAGCTGGCATTTGACTACCCGGGATGTGCCGGCGGCCTGAGCGCGGCGGAGATCCAGCGTGAATGCGAGAAGAGCCTGAAGCGGCTGCAGACCGATAGGATCGATGTGTACTACGCGCACCGGGACGATCTGGAGACGCCGCTGGAGGAGATCATGGAGGCATTTGACCGCCTGGTCAAAGCCGGGAAGGTGCGGGTTGTCGGGCGCCAGCAATCTATCCCTATGGCGCATTGCGGAAGCCAATGCCATCAGCCGCGCGCATCAGTGGAGCGGTTATTCCGTGGTGGAACAGAGATACACCTATCTGCGTCCCCGTCACGGCGCTGATTTTGGACCGCAGATTTTCATGACCGAAGAGCTGAAGGACTATGCCCGCTTCTACGAAGTCGGGTTGATAGGCTATGCGATTCTTCTGCAGGGAGCGTATACGCGCTCTGACCGCGAAGTGCCGAAGCAATTTGCCGGTCCAGACTCTGACGAGCGCCTGGCCGCGTTGAGGGCGGTATCCAGCGAGGTGGGATGCACTCCTTCGCAGGCAATCATTGCCTGGATGCGCCAGAGTACGCCGCCCATCCTGCCGATCATTGCCGGCAGCCGAACCGAGCAATTCCGCGAGAACATCGCGGCATTGGACATCAAGCTCAGCGCCGATCAGATGCGCCGTCTGGATACCGCGGGCAATCCCGTCGTCGAACAAGCCTGGATCCAGCCGACGTAATTGGCCTTCGGGTTCGGTCTACACCCATTGCGAAACCGTTTCAGGCTCGGGAAATGGCTAAAAAGTACGCACTAACGCACTAAGTCTCCTCCGGGGACTCTTCGGATCCGGCGGTTAGGCCCGGGAAGTGGCTAAAAAGTACGCACTAACGCACTAATTCCTCCGGGGCGCTTCGGGTTTGGCGGTTTCTTCGTCGATCGGCTCTTCGTCCTGGTGATCGATGGCGGACCGGTGGATGGTGCGGCGACCGCGGCCGAATCTGCTGAGACCCAGGCCGATGGGTGCCGATAGGGCTGCGCTGGGATGGCGGCGCACCTTCGGTACGCGGTGTCTATTGCCAGCATGAGTTGTCAAAGATCAACTTGCCCTTAAGCCCTGAGGCCTATGGCCGCTAACACAGTTGCGCCATTGGAAAGAGTGGGAAGTCGCTTTTGCCACCCAGCCAGCGAGACTACCTTCCATCCTGAACATGCGAGGCTGACTCCGCCGACATCACAAGGCTAGAGGCATACCTATATACGCCTCTGATGTATAGATACAGATTGACCCTATTTAGTTTATGTGGCCTTAAGCGCGCCCGACTCCAGCTACCAAAACGAGTCAAATAGTCAAATTGCCTGCTTACGTCAAACATCGTACGGCATTATGGCCTGACTGACCTGGACAAATCTCGGATTGTCGCCCTCGATCTACGCACGAAAACGGAGCAGGATTTCCTGAGTCTTCCGGAGGCATGAGGGGGCGGTCTCCCGAACCGCCCCGCAATGACCGGCTCCGAAATGATCGGCAACGGCACCCGCACTGGAGTTAATGGAATGGTCCGCCGCCTTCACCTGACAGTGAGGTGGGGCTATAAGCTGCATAAGAGGAGGAGTGCCATGGAGCTATTCACAATGGGTATTGATTTGGGCAAGACGACGTTTCATCTGGTAGGAATGAGCCAGCGCGGAGAAGTGGTATTGCGGAAGCGATTCTCTCGAGCGCAGCTGTTGCAGTTTACCGCGAACCTGAAGGTGGAGCTGATCGGCATGGAGGCATGCGGAGGATCACATTTTCTGGGGCGGGCGTTGCGAGAGCAAGGGCATGAGGTGCGCCTGATTCCTGCGCAATATGTGAAGCCCTACGTCAAGACGAACAAGAGCGACTACATCGACGCGGAAGCGATCGCCGAAGCGGTGGGAAGACCGACCATGCGTTTTGTGCCGGTCAAGAGTGATGACCAATTGGACCTGCAGTCGTTGCATCGGGTCCGTGAACGCTGGGTGATGCGAAGAACGGCGGTGGTCAACCAAATTCGTGGGCTATTGCTGGAGCGTGGCACGACGCTGCGCAAAGGCCGGCGCTACGTGGATGAAGCACTACCTGTCATACTCGCAGGCGGCTCGGCCAAGCTGTCGGGGGCAGTGCTGGTATTGCTCGCAGAACTGAAGCAAGAGCTGGAGCAGCTAGCCGAGAAGATCGATCGTGCTGACAAGTCGGTTGAGAAGATTGCTCGGGAGAACGAAGCCTGTCGAAGGCTGGTAAAGATGCCGGGAGTCGGTCCTGTAACAGCAACGGCGATCATCGCAACGATCGGCAACGGCACGGCATTTCGCAAAGGGCGCGATTTCGCCGCCTGGTTGGGAGTGGTTCCGGAGGAACACTCGACCGGAGGCAAGCAAACGCTGTGGAAGATTCCGCAGCGTGGAAACCAATACCTGCGCAGGCTGTTCGTGCAAGGAGCCAGAGCTGTTATGCAGCATCGGACCAAGCAGTCGTCTGGTTTAAGTGCGTGGCTGGCGCAGCTCACCGCACGAACGCACCAGAACATCGCTATCGTTGCACTGGCCAATAAACTGGCACGGATGGCCTGGGCAGTGCTGGCCAAAAATGAGGTCTACAGGCCACCGCTGCTAGCAGGCAATATCATCTGAACGGCCTGCAGATGACGCCTGGAAGAACACCAGGCTTGGAAATCGCTAGCGCGATTCCCACATCCGCAGACCGGCGACGGCGGCGGAGTTCAAATTTCCTGCCAGGTCTGCTGGCGAAGAAAGAGATGGCACCACGGTCTAACCGTCGTTCTGGAAACCTGCTTCCGGTAAGGGTCGTTGAAGACCGACAAGTTAAATAGGAACAGAGCGAAGCGCATTCCATCCAGGCCCGGGGTCGTTAAACACCCCAACAAGGCCGTATACATACGCGCACACCTTACCTGCTATTCTCGCTTTTCGCTTGCGACAAAGCGGCGGACCATACATACCGGGAATCCCGTTTGAACTAAGCCGCTGGCGCGGCGGATGCTGCATTTGTGGCGGCCGAGAGAGTAAAGAGAGGTTGGCGATAGGGTCAGAGTCACAAGGAGGTCATTGTGACTCAACTCAGAGACCGGATGCTCGAAGAACTCGAGCGTCGCAACTACTCGCCTGGCACGGCAAGGTGCTACCTGCATGCGGTTCAGCAGTTCGCTGAACATTTTCATCGTGCTCCCGACCAGCTTGGCTCGGAGCACATACGTGAGTATCAGCTCTACCTGCTGCGGGAACGGAAGTTGTCTCCGAAAACGGTGGCGCAGCGAACGGCCGCGCTTCGGTTCTTCTACATCAAGACGCTCAAGCGGAAGCACATGCTTGAGCATTTACCGTTTCCCAAGGTGCCAGAGAAGCTGCCAACGGTGCTCAGCCGGGAGGAAGTGAGCCGCTTATTGGCCGCTTCTGCCAACCGGATGCATCGCACGATGCTCATGACGCTCTACGCGACCGGCGTACGCCGCGCGGAGTTGTGTCAACTGAAGACCAGCGATATAGACAGCCAGCGCATGGTGGTCCATATCCGACAGGGCAAGGGCGGGCGCGACCGTGATGTGCCTTTGAGTCCAGCCCTGCTGGAAGCGCTACGCGCCTACTGGCGATGGATGAAGCCGAAGACGTATCTGTTCCCCGGACTGGTCGATGGCTGGCGGGCCGACGTGCCGATCACCGACAAGATGGTCTGGTTTGCTTGCCAGCGCGCGGCGCGCGCTGCCGGCATCGAGAAGCACATTACGCCGCATACCCTGCGCCATAGCTATGCCACACACCTGCTCGAAGCCGGCGCGGACTTGCGCACCATTCAGGTACTGCTCGGCCATGCCTCGCTCGATCACACAACCGTCTATTTGCATCTCTCCCGGCGTCATCTGGAAGCGGTGCCTAACCCGCTCGACACACTCTCCATTGCGGCTCCCTTGGAGACCAGCAGAGAAGCGAGGCGCAGGAAGCGATGAATCGGCCCACCCTGGAGGTGGCCGACATCATTCGCGCATCAGCTGACAGCTATTGGGAACGGCACAGATCACATTTGGCCTGGCAGCATCGTAAGGTGCTCGAGGCCATCGCCCGCTGCCGCACTCCGGCTCTGGGCGGTCATCGCGATCAGTGCAGTCGCTGCGGTCATCAGGCCATCTCCTACAACTCCTGCCGCAACCCGCACTGCCCCAAGTGCCAGGGAAACGCACGCACCAAGTGGCTGACCGCGCGCTGCTCTGAGCTGTTGCCTGTGCCTTACTTCCATGTTGTCTTCACGCTGCCGCATGAACTCTCTGCACTTGTGCTCCAGAACAAGCGCCTGCTCTACGACTTGCTCTTCCGCGCCAGCGCCGCGACCATGCTCGAAGTCGCGCGCGACCCGAAGCGTCTCGGAGCCGACATCGGTCTGCTCAGTGTGCTCCATAGCTGGGGCCAAAACCTTCAGCACCATCCTCACATCCACTGCATTGTGCCTGCTGGCGGCCTGACTAAGGATCACTCCGGCTGGATCGCCTCCCCACGTTTCTTCCTACCCGTCCGCGTACTCAGCCGCGTCTTCCGCGGCAAGTTCGCTGCCGGGATCAAACAGCTCTTTGACCAGGACAAGCTTCAGTTCCACGGCTCGCTCATCGGCCTCGCCCAGCCCGACGGCTTCCGCCGTTTCTTCCATCAACTCTTCCGTCAGGACTGGGTCGTCTACGCCAAGCCTCCTTTCGGCGGCCCAGAGCATGTCCTCCACTATCTAGCTCGCTACACTCACCGCGTTGCCATCTCCAACCATCGTCTCGTCGCCTTCCACGACGATCGAGTCTCCTTCCGCTGGAAGGACTACGCTCATGGCGGCAAACAGAAGCTCATGACGCTTCCTGCAGACGAGTTCCTGCGCCGCTTCCTACTCCATGTTCTGCCCAAAGGCCTGGTGCGCATCCGTCACTTCGGCCTCTTCGCTAACCGCAGACGCTCGGCTATGCTCGCTCTCTGCCGCTCGCTGCTCGGTCCACCTTTAGCCTCAACTCCACAGCTCTCCACCCAGCAACTCTGCCCCCTCTGCTCCGGCGCTATGGTGCTGCTCGAACGGCTCACGGCCTATCAGCTCAATCTCCGCTCTACGCCAACGTGTTCCAAGCAACAACGGCCCTCCGACAGCTCGTGATCTCTCATGACTCACTTCAACTCGATCAACGTCCGCAGCCGCCGTGTTCTCACACGCAACGCCGTCCTACGCTCGTTCCACTCTCGCACCTCGCAAATACTACCCTCGCTGCCTCCCGCCCGCACTGAACTTCATCACCCCGCTCCGTCGCCGTCCCTCCGTCCTCCGCACTCTTCCCGAAAAAACAGCCACGGTCCCGGCAAATCCCCATCGAAATCCCATAGACAGTCCCGCATCCACCGCGCCAGCGGCTCACTTCAAACGGCTCTATCGTAACTGCCCAACAACAGGCACACCCCACCGACACCTCGTTTTGGGGCAGTCACGATAGAGTCCTAACGTTTCTCAGGACCTATCCGGTGCAACTTCCTACAAGAGGACTTCTGGACAATCGTCGGGAAGGCAGACTCGCCGATCGGCTGTTGCTCAGGATTGCTTAGGGCCTGGTGATTCATCACTCGCGGTACCCATGGCTCGGCCAAGGATCATCTGAGATCACATTCGCGGCTTCACGAGTGCCTGGTAGACCAGGGGTTGGCTCAACGCCTCCACCTCGGGCCACCCGGGGCCAAACATGCGCTGTGTCATACCCACAAAAATCAAATCGTTCGTGGGATCAACCCAGAACCAGGTGTCCGCCGCTCCGGCCCAGAAGAACGTGCCTCGACCAACCACTTCGTCGGCTTGCGGCGGGTCCGAGAAGACCGCGCAATCATAACCCCACCCCAAGCCGGGCCGCATAATCACTTGACCAGCCGAGAACTCACCGGTCATTAGACTGGGCGCAAGGTGGTTTGAGGTCATGAGCTGTACCGTAGCCGGCGCCAGAATGCGCACGCCGTCGAGTTCGCCGCCATTCAGGAGCATCTGAGCGAAGCGCAGATAATCCTGCGCGGTCGAGACCATACCGCCGCCACCCGAGGGCATCGATGGTTGGGTCGCATAGTCGGTGGCCGGTCCGCTTATCGCCGCGTTCGCGACCAGTTCGCCTTTCTGGTTCTCTGCGTACAGCGTGGCGAACCGGTTCCGCTTTTCCTGGGGAACGAAGAATCCAGTGTCCTTCATGCCGAGGGGCCCGAAAATGTGCTGCTGTATGAAATCGGGCAGGGACTGGCCCGACAACTTTTCAACGATGTAACCCTGGATATCCATCGACACGCTGTACACCCAGCGCGTTCCCGGCTGGTAGAGCAACGGAGTCTTCGCCAGCTTGTCGATCATTTCCTGCAAGGATTGCGATCCCAATACCCGCTGCTCCATGTACATCTTGTCAACCGGAGTATTGCCGAAAAACCCGTATGTGAAGCCTGCGGTGTGGGTCATCAGCTCTTTCATGGTCGAGGGATGGACAGGGTCTTCCAGAATCATCTTCCCGCTCGGATCCACGCCCTTAAAAACCTTCAGATGGGCGAACTCGGGGATGTATTGCGAGATTGGATCGGAAGGATGCCACTTGCCTTCTTCGTAGAGAATCATCATGGCCACGCCGGTGACCGGCTTGGTCATCGAGAAAAGACGGAAGATCGTGTCCTTCGTCATCGGAGCGCCGCTCGCGATGTCCTTCTTGCCGTAGGTCCTCTCCTCGACCACTTTGGCGTGGCGCGCCAAAATTGTTACAACGCCGGCAAGCTGCTTCTCATCCACTTCCCGCTGCATGGCTGCATGGAGCCGTCCAAGTCGCTCGGACGAGAAGCCGAGCGCCTCCGGATTATTCTCGGCATGATTGGAGGTCTTCTTGTTTGCTTGCTGAGCCTGAGCCTGGGGCGCACCCCCGACAAACAGCAGCCCGGCGAGCAGCGGTAGGGCGAGAGGCAAGAGTCGTGTGTTTTTCATTCGTTTTAGTCCCGATTGATCCTAGTTGCTTTTCGCTGATTTCGGGTGTTCGACGTTTCGGTTCACACCTCACATTTGGGCCCCGCTAGCGACGTGTTGATTTGCTTAGTGGTCTGGCATTCAGGAACCCGCTAGGTTAGGTCAAGAAGGCGGTTCCTGTTGCGGCTGTTGTCGATATTGGCGAGTGGTCGGCCACAGGAAGTTGGCCGGATTGGTAACGACAAGTCTTAGGGCTGTATCTACCGATGCCGCTGCCTCAAGGCCTGCTCCCGGAGTGCCTGCATCGACCGAACCATATGGCCGAAGATCGGCTTCCCGGACAACGCCTGAAAAGTCGGGCGGTCTCAACCGCCCGACTTTTCGGTAAGTTCCCCGCCCGGTGGGCACCCAGGCTAGATGGTGGGGTCTCGATTTGCTCGCTATTAACCCTCGGGCTGGAAATCACTAGCCGTTCGGTTAGTGAACACTGCGAAGAACCAGTTCTTGGCTTACTTTCCCCGATCTATGATTGTCTGTTTTCAATGACTTCCGGGAATAAAAACGGTGCCGACACCCGCTGACTGTTAGGCACACGGCTTGCATTATTCAAAAACGAAAGGAGAAAGCGATGAAAACCAAGACGAATGTGACGGCGGGAACCAAGTTGGCAGAGTAGCCGAAGAGAATTCAGAACGGATCTGTGGGGGCGCCCTCGGAGGCGACTTCCAACAAGCATCGCCGGGGTTCCTTCGGCTCGCTCAAGACAGGCTCTTCGACTGCGCGCCATAAACCACCCGTTATGCGATAGATCCGCGCGGCGCTTCGCTCCTAACGAACAAGCGAACCGCAGGTCCCTCCACTTCGCGCTACGCGCTCCGGTCGGGATGACAATTCATTTCTGACACCTACATTCCCCATAATCAACCTTCGCGTGTTCATTTCTCGCTCAACTTGCCGCAGGCAAGTTGAGGTGCTCAGGATGACGGCTTTGTGGGGGTTCAAGAAACATCCGGTTAGTGGTGCAGACAACACGAAAGATCGAAAAAGTCACAGGCTCTCCTAATGACACCGTGGTTTAGTGCCGCGCCTCCGGCGCTCGGATCCTCTTCAGGATCGTGTACGGCTGGGGAGATAGTTGACAGTTTAGACCGGGCACTTGGTTGACACATTCAGCCCAGGTTGAGGTTAATGGTTCTTTTGTAAATTGTTTAGGTTTCCAGCAGTCGTGGGACGGGAATGTGGGAATCTCGCCGAGTTTGGCGAGATTTCCAAGGGGCGGTGGGAAGGAGGGAAAGCGTTGTTTGCTTTTCCACCTTCCCAGCCGACCCGTCATTTCCGTCCCTTGGCTGGCCCATCTTCCGACGGTAAATCTTGGATGGAGAATTTATAGCTGTCGAACAGCGCTATGGGAAAAGTGGCAAAGTACACCAGCCAAAAATCATCTTCGATCAACTCGAACCCAATCGGCTCGTTTCGTAATACCTCGCTGATAAAGATTTTCCGGCCTTTCCAGCTGAATCCTCCGCAGGCTCGTACCCTGCGGACCTGGAAGTCGCCATCGTACTGCGGTTCCGGCAGTCGCGAGGGATAGGCCCGCGGCGAGGGCACATAACAGCGAGCTGGAGTCTTCATGCCCAAGGCCTCGTGCGGCCGCTCCTCGTTGTAGCACAATTTGAAGCGATCGAAGCTCCGCTGCTGCGCCCGGCGATCCGCCGCCGGGGGGCGGCCCGTCTCCGCCTTCAAGGTGCGATGAATGCGCTCGTGTCTGCCGTTCTGTTCCGGATGACCAGGGGCAATCCGCTCCGGGGTGATCCCCAGCTTCATCCAATACAACGACAGAACAGACAGTCCGGCTACGGCTTTGGAGGCGAAGGGTGGTCCGTTGTCGGTGCGCATCGCCAGCGGCAGACCATACTCTCGGAAGGCCGCCTCGTAAATGGCACGCACGTGCTGGGTATTGGCCTTTTCCACCGCCTGGCAGCGTAGCAGATATCGGCTCGCGGCATCACTGATGGTCAACGGGTCGATACGCTGCTGGTCTTGCGTCCGGAACCATCCCTTGAAATCGGCACACCACAACTGATTGGGCTGCTGTGCGTTTTGAAAGGGTTGGGTGTAAGGCGGCGTCTTTCGCCGCCGTCGTCGAGACACCGTCAGCCCAGCGCGCTTTAATATCGCCCCTACGGTGCTGAGCGCCGGCCAATGCAGCTGCGGCTGCTTGTTCTGCAGATGGTAAAGCAGCTTGCGTGGTCCCCAGCTAGCGTATCGTTGACGCAATTCCAATACCTGCTGCTCGATCTTGTCTTCGGTCTGATTGGGATGGCTTGCAGGTGCTCGACTCCGATCCGCCAACCCCACCTCGCCTTGCTCTCGAATCCGCTTGATCCACTTATAACCGCTCTCGCGAGAAATTTCATAAACTCGGCACAGTTCCGCCATCGTCCATCTCCCGCTCTCATACTCCTGTACAAACTTCTTCCGTTGGTCCACTACACCACTCGCTTTCCAGGCCATACCCTCTTCTACAGGCCTTCGGTGTTGGGACTGAAGTGTCAACCATGTGCCCGGTCTAAACTGTCAACCATGTGCCCGGTCCGTACCGATCGATTCCCAGCCCTTCCGGGCTGGGCTGACGTTTGGCACCCGGCCCTCCGGGCCTTGCATCCATGGCGCTTTTTGCCGTGTCTTTTCTCCCTCGATTTGCCGCAGGCAAGTTGAGATGCTCCTAATGACACGGCGGACGGTTGGGGTCCGCAACAACCCCACTCAAGCCAAAAGAAGGCTCGAGGGCCACCCCAAACTTTTCTTGCGGGTAAGACAGCTGGGTCATTTAATCCCTCAACTCGCCGCAGGCAAGTTGAGATGCTCAGGATGACGATCCTGTGGTGAGTTGGACAGAAACCGAGTTTTTCTGCATCCTCTTTAGCCCCTGTTTTTTCTCTTTGCCAGGTAAGGGTAGCGGGGGCTGAAGCAGTCCGGAGGCGTATCAGCTGTATGTGAAGGACCGTTACTTCAATGACCGCTTCACTACAGACGGCCGAGCCAAGGCCCTTGAGTACTTCCAGCAAGCCATCGCCAAGGATCCGGGATTCGCGGGAGCGTATGCCGGACTTGCCGGAACACAAATATTGCGAGGGTTTTTCGGAGAATCCGACGACCCCCAGGAAATGGCGGAAGGGGTGGCAGCCGCCCGCAAGGCGCTCAGTCTGGATAACTCGCTGAGTGAGGCTCGTTCCGCCCTGGGGCTCGGTCTTCTTATGGATCTGCGTTGGACCGAGGCAGAAGGGGAATTCCAGCAGGCCATAGCTGAAAATCCTAACTGCTCTCTCTGTCACTTGTACTACGCCGCCGAACTGGGGTTTAGGGGGAGGTTCAGCGAAGGGATTTCAGAAGTCAAGCAGGCACAGGCGCTCGACCCTTTGTCCTTCATTGCGCGTGAGATCGGGGGTTTGAGTTATTACTTCGCGAAAGACTATGACGAAGCCATTCGCCAATACCAGATGGCGATCGAGATGGATCCATCGAATTCCACGTCCTACGAGGACCTAGGCGATGCTTATCTGCAGAAGGAGATGTGCTCGGAAGCAGCCCAGAGCTATAAGCGCTCAGAGGAGCTGTCCGGTCACACCCAGAACGGGGCAGAGCTTGTCAAAGCGTTTGAGAATGCGGGCTGTCGCGGCAATGACGAGGAAGTATCTGGAATTCTATTCGGATCCGTCGAACCCGGACTACTTTCCGATGTCCGCCGGTTTGACTGCGGCTTACCTGGGCGAGAAGGACCTCGCCTTCAAGTACATAGAACAAGCCTATGCGACTAAGCAGGGAATCATATGGTTTAAGGTCGAGCCCCAACTCGACAATATCCGTTCCGATCCCCGCTACGCCGAACTTCTGCGCCGGATCGGACTGGCGTAGTAACCTCCCGACCGCGACCGAGGGAATGGCAATCCAGAGGTTTCTCCTCCCGGTCGCTGTCGTCTCGCTTGCCCGTACTGCGGATACTGATCCAGAACTGGCGGCCGGTAGCGAATGGTCGGCGGCGGATCGGAGTCAAGGATGGATTTAAAGATCAACCCGGAAGTTTCGCCGGAGAGAGCAGCGTGTGCGGTTTTCTGTAAGGAAAACCGCATGGAGATTGCGGCGTCACCAACCCCGACAGGAAATCCGGGGTAGCCGAGGGAGCTACAGTTCTCGCAAGTACGCAGCTACGTCACCGCGATGGGAGAAAGCGCACTCGCGCCGGAGGTTGTCGTAATCGTCGTCGGTTCCAGCGGGATCCAGATATTGAAGATCGTCCCGGGCTTGTCGCATTCCTTAGCAGTGCGGGAGCGAAACAGAATCCGCCCACCCTGCTTTTCGACCATGGAGCGCACCAGCCAAAGCCCCAGTCCCGTGCCCTGTTCCCCTTTGGTGGTAAAGAACAGCGTGAAAAGCCGTGACCGATGTTGCCGATCGATGCCCGGCCCGGTATCGGCGATGGTGATCGAATAGCCCTGCTGCCCAACCTTCTCCAGCGACCCCCGCAGTTGGACGCGAACCAGGATGCGCCCGCGTGAGCCAATAGCCGCGATCGCGTTCTGGATAAGGTTGATGAGTATCTGCCGCAACTCATTGGAATACGCCTTTAACGGCAAGGGAGCACGCAGCCTTCGCTCTACCGCGATACCGCGCTCCAGCAGTTGCGGTGCCTGCAGATCCACGACGTTGTTTACCAGCTCCGACAGAGACAGGGGTTCAGCAGAACTCGATCTGCGGAAGAGCGCCAGGTTACTCTGTGCGATGTCTTCGGCGCGCTTAAGCTCCGCCGATGCGGTTTTCGCCATGGCCGCCAGGTCGTTGGGCATTCTTCGATCCGCGGCCATCAGATAGAGCAGGTTTCCAGCGGTTTCCAGCGGGTTCTTGATCTCGTGGCTGATCGAGGCGGAGATCCGCCCGGCGACGACCAGGTTTTCCGACGCCACCAGCGACCCGACTGCCTGATCTTTTTCCTTCTGGGTGGTCGAGAGCATATCGAGGAACCGGCGAATGTTTGCCGCGAGCGCCGGCGCCGCGCGTGCAAACAAGATGGCCGTTGGCACCGACGCCGCGGCACAGAGAATCTTGACTGCGGCCGCGGCCGGATACACCGGCCACCAAACGGTGACCACCTCCATCAGGTGGGTGGCTCCGCAGGCCACGATAAACGTCCCAAACGCGATCAGGATCCAGAGGTAGTTGCGCAAATCCTGAATCGAGCGCAACTTGCCCGCGACCCAGAAGAGGGAAACAAAAATCCAGGCATAGGAGATGGCAATCAAGCCATCCATGCTCACATTGGTCCAAACCAGCCATGGCTGTTGCAGGTAACAGAAGCGGTGAGGCAGGTAGTGAGGTGAGAGCAGGGCGGCAAGCACGCCGGTGTGCGCGAGCACCTCTAGCCCGACAATGGTGAGAGCGGCAGCAAGAAGTAGTTTTCTCAAAGCAATGACCTGGGGGGAAAGTGATCAACCGCTCCGAAGCACGAGTTTAACCGATTCCGCCCGGTGTTTCGCCCCGAATGAAGGCCCGCGAGCCCGGTTTGTCAATCGCCGCCGCACGCCAATATGCGCCACTTAGCGACCGGCCGCATAACGTGACACAATATAACCAGGTGCGGGAGGTGCCGCGCTATGAATACCTTCAAAACTGCTTTTCTGCTGACTGCTCTCACCCTCTTTCTCATTTTCATTGGCGCTTATTTCGGCGGGCGCAATGGCATGGTCATTGCCTTCATCGTCGCCGTGGGGATGAACTTTTTCAGCTACTTCTATTCTGACAAGCTGGCGTTATCCATGTACCGTGCTCAGCCGGTTACGCGCGAGCAGCTGCCCCGGGTCTACCAGATCGTAGAGCGCATATTGCCGCGCATGGGGCTGCCCATGCCCAGGATCTACGTCATCCCCAGCGACTCGCCCAACGCCTTTGCCACCGGCCGCAACCCAAAGCACGCGGCCGTCGCCGTAACCCAAGGCATTCTCAATCTGCTCAACGACGAAGAGCTGGAAGGGGTGCTCGCCCACGAGCTCGGGCATGTAAAGAATCGTGACATCCTCACCAGCTCCATTGCCGCCACGCTCGCGGGAGCCATCACTCTGCTGGCGCAGATGGAACGATTTGCCGGTCTCTTCGGCGGAGGCGGCAGAGATAACCGTGGCCGCGGCATGGGCGGCATCTTCATGCTCATACTGGCGCCCATTGCGGCGACTCTTATCCAGCTTGCCGTCTCCCGTTCAAGGGAGTACGAGGCCGACGCCACCGGGGCTCACGTCACCGGGAATCCCTATGCCCTGGCAAGCGCCCTGCAGAAGCTCGATGCGTACTCCAAACAGCTGCCGTTGCCGGCTTCACCATCGACCGCCCACCTGTTTATCGTTGCCCCCTTTCTCGGTGGTGCGGGCTTGGCCAGTCTTTTCTCCACCCATCCGCCCATGGCCCTGCGCATCGAGCGCCTCATCGGGCGGCGTCCGGTGTAGGATCGTTCCTCTACCCACATGCGCACACTCTTCCACTCTCTCGTCTACCTCTCGCTCGGCCTTTGGTTGGGTGCGCTGGTCTTCTTTGGCGCCGTGCTGGCCCCCATCGCGTTTAGCCAACTTCCTCCGCTTTTCCCGGCCCCGGCTGCGGGCATTCACGCCGCCGGTCTGGTGGTCGGCGGCTCCCTGGTCCGCCTGCACTGGATAGGCCTGCTCTGCGGGTTGATCTTTCTGGTCGTGATCGTCGTCGCCCGGGCGCACTTCCGCAATATCATTCCGGCGGCCGTTCTGGTGCTGGCCATGATGGTGCTGACCGGCTATTCGCAATTCTCCATCATCCCCCGCATGGATACGGCTCGCGAGTCCATTGGCGGCAACGTGGACGCGGTCGCCGCCAACAATCCCGGCCGCCAGATCTTTGACCGCCTGCACCAAAGATCGACCCACGTTGAGGGCCTGATCCTGCTGTGCGGAATCGCTGCATTGGTGGCCACCGCACATTGGTCGCGCCGCGAAATCTAGCGGGCCCGCACTCCGATATACTTGCTGAAGTGCGCCGCAAGGCCGTTACGCAACAAAAATCTCCGGCGCGCAAGCGTCGTTTGCCTGGACGGCGAGTCCCATGAAAACTGGCATTATCGGCCTGCCTCAAGTAGGCAAGACATCCCTGTTCAAAATCCTTACCCGCTCCAAGGTCGAAACCCCGGCTTACTCCAATCCACGCGAGGCGCATATTGGGGTCGCCAAGGTTCCCGATGAGCGGCTGGATAAGCTGGCCGCCCTGTACAAGCCCAAGAAGGTTGTCTATGCGACGGTGGAGTACGCCGACGTCGCGGCCGTCGGTCAGGAAGCGCTCAAGGAGACTGCCTTTCTCACCCACCTGCGCGACAACGATGCGCTCATCCACGTGCTGTGCGCCTTTGAAGACGACGCCATTCCCCGGGTCGGCGGCATCGATCCCCTGCGCGATATCAAGAACGTCGACTTCGACCTCATCTTCTCCGATCTCGCCCAGGCGGAAAAACGCCTGGAGCGCCTGGAGAAAGATCTGAAGAAGAAGCGCACGCCGGAATTGGAACAGGAGCACGCCTTGCTCTTGCGCTGCAAGCAGCAGCTGGAGCAGGAGAAGCCGCTGCGCGAGATGGAAATGTCGGCGGAAGAGAAGAAGCTCATCCGCGGTTTCATGTTTCTGTCGCAGAAACCCATGCTCTTTGTGCTGAACATCGCCGAGAGCACGACGCTGGGGACCGATCTCGAATCCGCCGTATCACGCTACAAGCTGGACGAAGTCGCGTCCCGGCCCAATGCGGGGGCGACCGCCATCTGCGGCAAAGTCGAGGCCGAGCTGGCCGAGATGAGCGATGAGGAAGCAGACGAATTTCTTTCCTCGTATGGGTTGGTCGAGAGCGGGCTTCACCGCCTCATCCGCAAGAGCTACGAGCTCCTCGGCCTGGTCTCCTTCTTTACCGTAGGCGAAGACGAGTGCCGTGCCTGGACTATCCCGGTCAATTCGCGCGCCCAGGAGGCCGCGGGGGCGATTCATACTGATCTGGAAAAACATTTCATTCGCGCCGAGACCATACACTGGGATACGCTGCTCAGCGCGGGCTCTGAAGCCGCGGCACGATCCCAGGGCACGCTCCGGCTCGAAGGCAAGGACTACCGGGTTCAGGATGGCGATGTCATGCACATCCGGCACAGCGGCTAGAACGCTAGATCATGTCCAATTTCGCACTCTCGTTGGTCCTGGGTCTGATCGCCGCCTTAGCCGACGTCTTGGGGGCTCTGATCCTGGTGCGGACAAACTGGGAGAAACGCTACCTTCGATACTTCGTCGCCCTGGGTGCTGGGTTCATGCTTGCGGCCGCCTTGCTGGAGATGGTTCCCGAGAGCTTTCGTCTTTCCTTTCGCTGGACCCCGTTGCTTATCCTGGGGGGCTACTGCCTCATCCACCTGCTGGAGCACACCATAACCCCGCACTTTCATTTTGGAGAAGAGACCCCTCACGGAGAATTTATCTCCGTTCACACCGGCAATTCGGTGGTAGCCGGCCTGGCATCCCACTCTCTCTTCGATGGCGTGGCCATCGCCTCCGGCTTTGTGCTGTCTTCCTGGCTGGGCTGGATCATTTTCATCGCCATCCTGCTGCATAAGCTGCCGGAAGGCTTCACGGTTGCGTCGGTGATGCTGGCCAGCGGCCACAGCCGTGGCGCGGCTCTGACCTCTGCTGCGATCGTCGCTGCGGCAACCGTGGCCGGGGTGCTGATCATTAATTTTTTCCCGGGTTGGGTGCGCGCCGGTCTGCCCATCGCCGCCGGAGTGGCCATCTATGTAACAGCCACGGATCTGGTTCCGGAGGTAAACCGCGAGCCTGGCATCCGCATGGCGTTGGTCTTTTTTGGCGGTGTAGCCGCCTTCCTGCGTGTGCAAGTTCATCGCAGATGGTGTTCTGCGGTGAACCTGCACCGAATCTCAACACAGAAATCTCTACGCGGCGGTGCGTCGCGTCGCGCAAAGCCTTTACCCGATCGTGTGCCGCGAGGATGTGTCTTTGTTGCCGCAAAAGTATCTCTCGCAGCGGCAACGGGAAGTCTTCGCTGGCCAGCGCCTTTTCGTAGGCTTCCTTGGTTTCGTCCTCGCCTTGCTCGGCGGTAGCCAGCAGTGCGTGGTCACCACCGCCCAGCCGCGCCTTGAGTTCACCCCACGCGCGATGGACCTTGGCAGCCGTGGAACTGCCGACCTTCACGTCCTTCACCCCGAAGTGGTGCAGTTCGTTCTCAAGCTCCGCGGCGAAACCCGCGCGTACCAGCGTTTCTTCGCGAAACAGCTGGCGTGCTTCGGGGTCTTTCAGGTTCTTTTCCAGCTCGATAAACCCCTGGTGCCCATCGCGTAGGGTCTCGATCAGGCTGCGCAGGTTGTCTTCCGTCTTCTTCAGGTTTTCTGACATTTTTAGTGATCCTCTCCTTGTTCAGATGTTCGAGTTGCAGAAGGGTTGTGCCCGACCTTGTATAGTGTGGTGGACTACTGGGAAGGGAACTGTTGGGCTCAAATGAAGATCATAGTCTTCGGCGCCACCGGGGGTACTGGCAAGCTGATTGTTTCGCAGGCTTTAGCTAAGGGACACTCAGTCACTGCTTTTGTCCGTAACCCCGATGGGATGCCGCAAGACCCGCACCTGCGTGTGGTGCAGGGAGACGCGCTCGATTTTGCGGCAGTGGTCGACGCCATTCGCGGCCACCGCGCTGTGCTCTCCGCGCTGGGCGCCCGTACCACCAAGAAAACCGACGTCCTGGCCGGCGCCATTCCCAACATCCTTGAAGGAATGCGCCAGGAGTACGTGAACCGGCTCATCGTCCTGGGCGCCGCGGGGGGGCATCGGGATTGGGGTAAGTACCAGAATGCACTCACCACCATGGGGTTGTGGATCGCGAGCAAGACGGTGCTGAAATATCCCTTCATCGATCAGGCCGCGCAGGAACGCCTGCTCCTGGAAAGCGATGTGGATTACACCATCGTGCGCGCCCCCCGGCTGATGGACGGCCCCTTCACCGGCACCTATCGCGTCCTGCCCGACGCGCTTCCGCCTGGCGCGCTGCGCGTCAATCGGGCCGACGTCGCCGACTTCATGCTGCTGCAGCTGACAGATCCGCGCTTCCATCGCCAGGGCCCCTACATCGGTTCCGGCAAGACTTAGCATTTTCACTTCTGGTGTTTACAGAGCAACGACTCCCGTCGCGGCTTTTCCTCAAGAAAAGCCGCACTACTCTGCACTTTCCAGTGCCGAGTAGAAGTGAAAATGCTTTAGTGTCCCATGGCTTCGTCGGGCGCCTTTTTGCGCTTGGGTGGGCGGCGCATGATGAATGGCCAGGGAACCAGCAGCGCCGCCACAATACTCAGCACCCAGAAAGCATTCTGGTAGCTCAGCATCGACGCCTGGCGCAGCAACTGCTGGTAGGCGTACCCCGTGGCTGCGGCCTTTGCCTGGGCCGCGCTCTGCCCCGCCGCGATCAAGGCATTTCTCGTCTGCGCCAGAAAATTCTCGTACGCGAAGCTGCCCGGGATGAAATTGGCCGCCAGCGATGACTGGTGGGTCTGCTGGGTGCGCACCAGGAACGTGGTCAGCAGCGCCGTCCCCATGCTGCCGCCAAAGTTGCGGGCGAAGTTCGAGAAGCTGGAGATCTGGTTGTTCTTGCCCTTGGGCACACCCACATAGTTCAGGGTGCTGATGGGGATGAAGATAAACGACAACCCGAGCACCTGGAAAACGCGCCACAGCACAATGTGTCCGAAGCTTACGTTCAGGTCCAGCCGGGTCATGTTGTAGAGGCCCAGCGAGGTTGCCAGGAAGCCAATCGACACCATCAGCCTGGCGTCCATGCGCGACACCAGCCGCCCTGCCACCGGCATCATCACCATCAGCACCAGCGCTCCGGCGGAAAGCGCCATGCCCGCTCGCTCCGCCGTGTAGCCCATGCAGGCTCTGAAGAAACTGCGGAATCAGCACCGTGGTGCTGAACAGCACCGAGCCCAGGATGAATTGAAAGCCCACCGCGGTGCCGAAATTGCGATTCTTCAACAGCTTCAAATCGACAATCGGATCGGGGTGCCGCCACTCCCACCACACGAAAAACGCCAGCGTGACGATAGCCAGGGTGAAGGTCAAGGTGATATTACGGTCCCCGAACCAGTCCTTTTCCTGGCCTTTGTCGAGGACAAACTCCAGGCAGCCCACGCCGACCGCCACCAGGCCGAGGCCCATTCGGTCGATCGGATTGGCTTTGGCTCTTTCCTTCACCAGGTAGGGTGGATCTTCCACCATCCGGTTGCTGAGCAGCAGAGAAATGATGCCGATGGGCAGGTTGATAAAGAAGATCCAGTGCCAGTTGAAGTTATCGGTGATCCAGCCGCCCAGGGTGGGTCCGATCGCGGGCGCGGCCACGACTGCCATCCCATACAGGGCGAAAGCCTGTCCGCGCTGTTCCACCGGAAACGTATCCGCAAGAATCGCCTGCTCGCTGGGGGCCAGCCCACCGCCGCCCAGCCCTTGCAGGATGCGCGCCAGAATCAATAGGGGCAAGGTAGGCGCCAGTCCGCAGAGCAGCGAGCAGCAGGTGAACAGCGCGACGCAAGTCATGTAGAAGCGCTTGCGTCCGAAACGGGTGGAGAGCCAGCCGGAGATGGGCAGAACGATCGCGCTTGACACCAGGTAGCTGGTCAGCACCCAGGTAGCTTCTTCCTGGCTCGCGCCCAGCGTCCCCGCCATATGGGGCAATGCGACGTTGGCGATGGAGGTGTCCAGCACCTCCATGAAGGTCGCCAGCGTTACCGTCAGCGCGATCAACCAGGGGTTGTGCTTAGGGTGCCAACCCTCCACGGAAGAGTGGTGCAGTGGCTTGGAGTTTTGCCGGCGGCGGAACTGTCGCTGTGACCAACGCGAATCCAGGAGAGCCAAATTTTTCTTTCCTAGATTGTACGAATCTTCACCGCAGCGGCATAGTCGGCAGCGAGATGCTCCATCACAAAGGGACGCAGCCAGGGCCCAGGACTGCGTCCACAATCCGCGGAACACGCGAGTTTACCGGTCCTCACTGCGGTAATGCTTTCGTACAGGGCAGCGACTTTAGTCGGGCCGTAAAGGCTAACAAAGGTCTGGGCTTTTGCCCCTGGGTTTTTCAGCTTTGCCCGGAAAGAGTAGGCATCTGAACAAGCTGCGGAAAACTCCGATCGGGCAAGAAAGCCTACCTCAGGGGCTAAAGCCCGACCTATTTTCAATCGTTTATGGCCCGACTAAAGTCGTGCCCCGATACAAAACATGAGTTTTTCCGCAGCCTGTAAAGCCCACTTCTTTTGACGATTCTTTCGGCACAGTCGTCCCTGTACAGAGGCCAGGCCCACACATAGCGAGTAAAGGGACTTCTAATCCACTTGCTGTTTGGCCTTATATCCGTCTCTCGCGATGATGTCGTACTTCATGGGGTGCTTCTTTTCGTCCTGCATTTTCAGAGGCTGGCCTTCGTTGTCCACCAACTCCACCCTGATCTTCCGATAGCTGCCGTCCTGTTTGGCGTTGGTCGGGGTGTAGGTGAGCACGTACTGGTTCCGGATGGAGTCATTGATGGCATGGAAAATATCCGGCATCTCCCCCTGGAAGCGGGGGAAAAACGACATCCCGCCCGTCATCCTGGCAAATGTAGACATCTGGTTATCGGCCTGCAGGTAGTCGATCTCCTTGGGGCCGAACATGCCGCTGCGGGCGTTCCCGGTGATCCGGGCTGCCTGTCCGGTTCCAATGCTGAAGATGGTGACATTCGGTGTTGCCTTGATCTTGGCCAGCACTTTGTCCAGGTTGATTTTGCTGAAGCTGTCGTAGCCGGATGCAATCAGCACCACATACTTGCGGCCTTCGATCCGGCTAAGCCGGTCCAGCGTCGTGTACACGGCGTCGAACATGTCCGTCTCGCGGAAGCCAGGAATGGTCAATGCATTCAGCGATTCGTACACCTGGCGCTTGTCCTGGGTAAAGTCGGTCAGGATCTGGGTGCGCAGGTCAAACGTCACCACCGCGATATAGTCGTCCGCCTGCAATTGCTGGGCAAAGGCATACGCGGCCTCTCGCATGTCGTGAACGAACCAATAGTTGGTGGAAGCAAACTCGCACAGCAGCACCGCCGTGATCGGCGCCCGGGTACGTTGAAAGCCAACTATCTTTTGCGGCACGCCATCTTCGTAGACGCGGAAGTTTACCGGCTGCAAATTAGGCACAAACTCGTGTGTCTTCTGCAGGATGACGCCCACATTGAGGGTTACCTCGGGCACATCGACGCGGAGCGAGAAGTTCTGCAGCCCGGGGGGGTTCTTCACCTTCGGCTCGGGCGGGGGTGGGGGCACATCCGGCTTCTCTGCCTTCTTGGGGATGGCGATGGCGCCGTTGTCGGCCCCAGGACCACCCGAGTCGGGCGCCGACTGGTCTTGCTGGTCCGGCTGCTGGGCGGGTTGCTGAGCCGGTGTACTCGGCGTCGATTGTTGCGCCCGGGCCCGCCGGGTCCACACCCAACCTCCTGCGGCAAGCACCAGCGCCAGGAATAAAAGCAGTACCTTTTGTCCCGGCTTGTGAGGGACACGCGGGAATTTGGCGAAACGATCGGACATCGTCGAATACCTCATTGACTATATAAAGAAGAACGCTGCTATGCGGCCTATGCTACGACGGCCGTAACGTCTAATCTGTAGACGTGTCTACCCGCCGTATATCAACCTACTTTTCGGTTTTGACCGCAGTTTTTGTTGTTGCGGGCACCCTGGCCGCCCAGGTTAACCCGGTTACTCCGCCCCCGTCTGCCACCGCCGGCGTCTTTCCCCTCTCGGAAGTGCACCGCGGCCTTCACGGCGTGGCCTATACGGTCTTTGAAGGCACCCAGCCCGAGGCCATGGATGTGGAGATCCTTGGCGTACTCAAAAATGTTCTCGGCCCCGGTCAGGATATGATCCTGGCCCGTCTCCAAGGCTCCAAACCAGAGTACACCGGAGTGGTCGCAGGCATGAGCGGCAGCCCCGTCTACATAGACGGCAAATTGCTGGGCGCGTTGTCGTATCGGATAGGCCAATTCAGCAAGGAGCCCATCGCCGGCATCACACCCATTGCCGAGATGCTGGCCATCAACGGCACCGATGAGCCCCAGATCGTTGCCCCCGGCGCCCGGGATTCGGCAAGCTGGATGCCCGAAACGGGAAGAGCCTCCGCCACCCCAACCGCGGATGCGACCGATATCCACCCCATCGAAACTCCGCTGGTCCTCTCCGGCTTCAGCCCGGATGCAGTCAGGTTTTTCCAGGACCATGTTTCCATGATGGGGCTTATGCCCGTCGCTGGTCTTGGAGGCAGCTCCTCCGACGGCGCGCATGCCGATTCTGCTCCGCTGCTACCCGGCTCGGCGGTGAGCGCCCTGCTGGTTCGGGGAGATCTTGAGATTGCCGCTACCTGTACCGTGACTTATGTCGACCCGCACCAGGTGCTGGCCTGCGGGCACCCTATCACCCGGTACGGCAACGTCTCCATTCCCATGACCAAGACCGACGTGGTGGCCACATTGGCCTCCCCGCTGAACTCCTTCAAAATTGTCAACACCACCCAGACGATCGGCGCCTTTACCGAGGATCGGTCATCAGCGATACGGGGGGTGCCGGGCGAGGCTGCCCGTATGATCCCGGTGGCGATCCATACGCACGGCGGGCCGCACGACCGTACTCTGCATATTGAGGTGATCGACAACCCCGACATCACGCCGGGGGCGCTGATGGTTTCGCTCTATGAATCGCTGCTCGAGACCAACAGTTACAGCGAGGAGCTCACCTATGAGCTGCGGGGCACGGTTGCCATCGATGGCTATCCGCCGCTTCATCTGAATTCGTTTATCGCGCCCACCGAGCAGGCGCCCTCCGCGCTGCGCACAGCGCTTACCGTTGGCCAGCGCTTTCAAACCGTTTATGGCAATTCAGCCCGCGTGCGCAATATTGAACGCATCGACCTGGATGTAGACTCGCTTCCCGGCCGGCGCAGCATTCAGCTGGAGCGAGCGGCGGCAACCCAGCCGGCGGCCCGCCCCGGCGATACGGTAACTGTGGAAGCGACGCTTCGGCCCTTCCGTGGAGACCCCAAAAATCTCCGCATTGCCATCCCTATTCCGCTCACCTTGACTCCCGGGCCGTTAAGGATCCTGCTCAGCGACGGCGCGACCCTCGACCGCCTGACCAGCGCATCCTCCAGTGAGGGGCCGTTGGAGTTGAGCAGCATTATTCACCAGATGAACGCAGCTCATGAAGACGACCAGCTTTACGTCACGCTGCTCTTGCCCAACGCACAGGCCACGGTCGACGGGCGAACCCTGGCGTCGATTCCCATTTCCATGGCGAACGTCCTGGAACCCTTGCGTACCAACCGCGGCATCGCGCTCAACGGTGAATCCGTGGTTCCTGTGACCTCGATCAAGGTGGACGCCATGCTCACCGGCATGCAGGTCGTGTCGCTCGAAATCGAATGAGGTAGACTCATTCCACTGCCAAGGGCAATCCTCCATGCCGTTTATTCAAGGTTTCGCCACCCATGCTGCCGGCGCCGAACTTCTGCCCTACAAGTACGATCCTGGCGATATAAAGCCGAACGAGGTGGAGATCGCCATCTCCCATTGCGGCATTTGCCGCAGCGATATCCACATGGTCGACAACAACTGGGGCATCAGCCAATATCCCCTGATCCCCGGCCATGAAATTGTCGGCAAGATCACGGTGATCGGGAGCGGCGTGCTCGGGCTGAACTCCGGCGACCGCGTGGGTGTGGGCTGGATGGCCAACTCCTGCGGGCAATGTGAGTGGTGCCAGCAGGGCGAAGAAAATATGTGCTCCGATAGCCAGGGCACCTGCGTGCATCGCAACGGCGGGTACGCTGACCGGGTTCGGGTCAACGCCCGCTTTGCCATCCCTATTCCGGAGGGCCTGGAAAGCGAGCGGGCAGCCCCTCTGCTTTGCGGTGGGGTTACCGTTTACAACCCGATTCGCACCCACGGCGTCAACCCTGCCTCCCGCGTGGGGATTGTGGGTATCGGCGGCCTGGGGCACATGGCGGTGCAATTTGCCCATGCCTTTGGAGCCGAGGTTACCGCCTTTTCCAGCTCTCCGGCCAAAGAGGCGGACGCCCGATCGTTGGGCGCGGAGCACTTTGTGAACACCCGCGAAACCAAGACCCTCAAGAAGCTTGCCGGCCATTTCGACTTCATCCTATCCACGGTCGAGGCGGACCAGGACTGGAATGCCTACATCGCGGCCCTGCGTCCTCACGGCACGCTGTGTTTTGTCGGTGTCCCGCCGGGAGTCCTGGGTGTGCCGGTGTTTCCCTTGGTGTCCGGTCAGAAGGTCATTACCGGCAGTCCCAACGGGAGCCCCCGCATGATCCGTGAAATGCTGCATGTGGCCGACCGTCACAAGGTGCAGGCCATCACCGAGCGCTTCGCCATGGCCAAGGCCAATGACGCCGTGACTAAAGTGAAGAAGAACCAGGTGCGTTACCGCGCCGTATTGGCTAACTAAATTTCAAAATAATTCGTCATCGCCGTTTCCAGCCCCGAACCCAGATTTCCTGCCACGCGGCGCTGGACGAGGCCGCGTGTGCGCCTTTCAGTAAGGAAAGGCGCATAAAGTTTGCCAGAGCCACCAAGTCCCACAGGAAATCTGGGGAAGGGGCGACCTGAACTAACCCAGGACGGAGTCCTGGGTTGGGTAGGGAGAGACGAATAGTCCCGCCAGGGACGAGGCAGCGGATTCAGCCGTCCCTGACGGGACTTGTCAGCTCGCTTATACATTCACCCAGGACTGACGTCCTGGGCTAAGTTCAGGTCGTCCCTTCGGGACTGGAAACTCGCCCGCGGTTGGTTCTCACCTCTCTTCACTTTTTCGAAAGGGGCACTTGGCCGCCCAATTTGTGGCAAGAAATGCAGGCTAGTAGACTCGGTTCAGCATGATGCCTCGCGTCGTAACAGCAAGTCTATTGGCTCTCGTCCTTTATCCCCATCTTCTTCCAGCCCAGGGAACTCGCCTCTGGGTTCAATCGCGCTTCGAGGAATTTGAAAAAGGCCAGCCGGAAAGTACCGCCATCGCCAGTCGGGGATACCTGGAAGCTGGGCCCACATTGCAGTCGGTGTTGTTAACCCCTTCGACCTATATTTGGGCCGTAGCTTCCGATAGCCAGGGGAACGCCTATGTCGCCACGGGCTCGCCTGCAACCGTGCTCAAAGTCTCTCCCGCGGGCGTTTCGACCAAGCTCTTTACCACCAAAGACCTGACCGTGCAGGCAATCCGGGTCGGCCCGGACGGCTCGGTGTACGCGGCCACCGTGCCCAGCGGTAAGGTGTATCGCATCCGGCCAGGCCAATCCGGCCTCGACGAGAGCAACGCCACCTTGGTCTTCGACGCCGCCGCCGTCGCCCACAATCCGGCTCCGGCTAAAACCGAGCAGGCTCACTACACCTGGGATCTGGCATTCGATGCCCAGGGTTTGCTCTACATCGCGACCGGCGGACCGGCCGCCATCTACCGGGTCGACACATCGGCCGCCACCCCGCATCCCGAGCTCTTTTTCGAGAGCGATGAGCAGCACATTCGCTGCATACTCTTCGAGCCCAACGGAAATCTGATCGCCGGCAGCGACGGCGGAGGACTGGTCTATCGCATCGGCAAAGACCGCAAAGGCCTGGTGATCTACGACGCGCCCAAGCGTGAAATAACCGCCCTTGCCCAGTCCGCGGACGGCCGTTTGTATGTCGCAGCCGTGGGTGAAAAGACCAAGAGCAATCTGCCGCCGCTTGCCGGTGCAGGGGATTTCCGTGACCACCGCGACCATCACCATCGTCACCCCCGGCTCGGTGCAGGCCTCCAGCAGCAATGGCCTCATCCCCGACGGATCCGAAGTGGACGAACTCTCTCCCCAAGGGGCTCCGCGCAAGCTCTGGGCCACACGCGACGACGTGGTTTACGCCCTGCGCGCGACCCCCCAGGGACTGCTGGCCGCCACCGGCAACCGGGGCAGGATCTATCGCGTTGCGGAAGACGGCTCCTTTGTCGACCTGGCCCACGCCGCCACCGGCCAGGCGACCGCCTTCGCCGAAGCGCCGGATGGACTCTACGTAGCCACCAGCAATACCGGAAGGTTGTACAAGCTTGCCGCGCAGCCGGCTGCCCACGGCACCTACCAGAGCGATGTCCTGGATTCGGGCATATTCTCCGAGTTCGGCCGCGTGGAAGTGAATGCCGACGGATCGTTCGAGCTATTCGCCCGCTCCGGCAACGTCGAGAACCCCGAGCGCAACTGGAGCGAGTGGAAGAAGGTAGCGCCGAATAGCGGCTCTGCCGGCATACCATCCGCGCGCTTTGTGCAGTGGAAGGTGGTGCTTGAGCCAGGGGCCAGGGTGGGCTCGGTCGGCATCAATTACCTGCCGGTAAACATTGCGCCGGTGGTCGACGAAATTGCCGTCGAGCCGGGCGCGCGCGCCAACCAGCCCGGCCAGCAGCCGGGCCAGCCGCAGCAGATCACCATCAGTCTGCCCTCGGCGCAAAGTGCGCTCACCTATGTGCAGGACGCCGCTTCCGCGCCCCTGTCCGCGGTCAAGGATCGTACGGCGGTGACGGCGCGCTGGGCAGCCCATGACGACAATGGCGACGAGCTTATCTTCGATCTCTATGTCCGCGGGGATGGAGAGAAGAACTGGCGCCTGCTGCGGGCTCGCGTAACCGAGCGCTTCTTCTCCTTCGATTCCATCAGGCTGCCGGATGGTGGCTATCGCATGCGGGTGGTGGCCAGTGATGCTCCCGCCCATACCCTGGGAGATGCGCTGACGGGCGCGCGGGAGAGCGACCGTTTCATCATAGATACCACTCCCCCGGTGCTCACCGGCCTCGAAGGCAGAATCCAGGGTGGAGTGCTTCATGGCAGCCTGGTGGCGACCGATGCAACCTCGCCCATCGCGCGCGCAGAGTACTCCTTCGATGCCGGCCGATGGCAGTATCTCGAACCGGTGGGAAAGCTCTCTGATTCGCTCACCGAGCATTACGACTTTACCGTGCCCATCGCGGCTCTTCCCCTGCGGCCGCAGGCGGACGACGAGGCGGTGAGTGCCCAGGCGCCCGTCACCGCGCCCATCACCGATCCGGGAGAACATATCCTTACCGTTCGTGTCTACGACCGGTACGACAATGTGAGCGCCGCCAAGACTGTTGTTCGCTAGGCCATAAATGCGCTTCGAGCTCTTTGTCGCCGTGCGGTATCTCCGGGCCAAGCGCCGCCAGGCGGTGGTGGGCGTCATCACCGTCATTTCCATTGCCGGCGTGGCGGCGGGTGTAGCCTCGCTGATCATTGCTATGGCCATCACCAACGGCATGCGCCGGGACCTGCAGGACAAGCTGCTGGGCTCCACCGCCCATGTGCGGTTGATGCGCGTAGCCGGCGATGGAATCCGCGACTGGAGGGAGCTGACCGAGCGGCTCGGCCAGCTCCCCCACGTGAAGGCCGCGTCCCCGGGGCTCTACGAGCAGGTGCTCATCTCCAACGGCGCGCGCTCCTCCGGCGCCCTGATCGAGGGCATCGTTCCCCGGCAGGAACGCCGGGTGAGTGACCTGCTTTCCACCGTGACCTTGGGCAGTGCGACCGCGCTCGATCCCGGTCCGCAGAACAGCGGTCCGGACCATGCCCCACAGGCCATTGTGATCGGTTATGACCTGGCCGACACCATCGACGCCAGGGTCGGTTCTACCGTCCTGGTCACCAGCCCGCAAGGGGAGTTGACCCCATTCGGCCTTATTCCCAAATATCAACGCTTTCAGGTCTCCGGCATCTTCCATTCCGGCTTCTACCAGTACGACTCGTCGATGGCCTTCACCAGCCTCGCCGCTGCGCAGCGCCTCTTTGGCGAGCCGGACGTGGTGTCGGTGATCTCCTTCAAAGTGGATGATCTCGACCGCGCCGACCAGATCGGGCGTTCCATTGAGCAAGCCGCCGGGCCGGGATTTCTGACCACCAACTGGATGGAAGAGAACCGCCCGCTCTTCCGCGCGCTCATGTTGGAACGGATTGTAACGTTCATTGTGATCGGCCTGATCGTCTGCGTGGCGGCGCTGAACATCCTGACCGCGCTGACCATGATGGTGATGGAGAAAACCCGGGATATCGCGGTCATGATGTCGTTTGGCGTCAAACCACGCCAGGTTAGGCTGATTTTCCTGCTGCAGGGGCTGCTGATCGGGTTCACCGGAACGCTGTTGGGCCTGGTGGCCGGGTATGGTCTCTCCTGGCTCGGGGGCCACTACCGCTTCATTCACCTCTCCGCGGAGGTCTATTCCATCGACTATCTGCCCTTTGCCGCGCGCTGGACCGACGGGCTGATTGTGGCGGGTGTGGCCTTCGCGGTTTCGCTTCTGGCCACGCTTTATCCCTCAAGTTCCGCCGCCAGGGTCTTGCCGGCTGAAGCTTTGCGCTACGAATGAGCATCTATAAATACAACGAGTTGCCTCTCGGGGGCGCATCCACAATGGGATTCCGCCTAAAGGTAGTGCGCTGGAGGCAGAAGTGGACAAGGGCACTGATGTATTTCGAAGCAACCCATGCATAAACCCTCTTCCGTTAGGCAGTGCATTAGTGATACATGAAGATAGGTAAACAATGATTAACAACTCCAGAGGCGCCTGATGGAACCGGCCGCCACCGCCGCCGCAGTAGCTGCCACCGCAGGCGGCTGGGCGGCTGCTCGGCAGCGAGCCGGGGGCTCTGGTTGAAGTTCGCAATCTGCGCAAAGAGTATGCCACTGGGCGCGGCCGCCTGGTTCTTTTTGAGGACATCAACTTCCAGGTCAAAAGAGAACAGATGCTGGCCATTGTGGGCCAGTCGGGTGCGGGCAAGAGCACCCTGCTGCACATCCTCGGAGCGCTTGATAGCGCTTCAGCGGGTGAAGTATACTTCGACGCAACACTCTTGCGCTCATTATCCCCCGGTGAGGCTGCGGATTTTCGCAATCGCGAGATAGGCTACGTGTGGCAGTTTCACTATTTGCTGCCTGAATTCACCGCCGCTGAGAACGTCGCGCTCCCCCTTCTGGCGCGAGGCACGTCAAAAAAAGAGGCCATGCAGCAAGCCACGCACTGGCTCGGCGAAGTGGGCCTGGCAGACCGGTCCACCCATCGCGCAGGTGAGCTTTCTGGCGGGGAGCAGCAGCGCGTCTCCATTGCGCGAGCGCTGATTACCAAGCCTAAGTTGTTGCTGGCCGATGAGCCGACAGGAGATCTGGATAACCAGACTGCGGATGCCCTGTTCAGCCTGATTGAGCGCCTGCATGCAAGCTATGGATTGACCTCCATCCTGGTTACCCATAATCTGCCTCTTGCCAGGCGTTGTGAACGGGTGTTGCGGTTGGCCCATGGAACGATCGAAGAATTGTCTCCGCTGGAGCTTTGAAGCGGAGGCGTAACCACCACGTTTTTGTCCCAGGATACTGCGATGACAACGGCTACTACCCAAATGGGTGAGTCGTTGGAGTGGCTGAACCGATATAAGATTAAATAAGAGCTTATACCGGGTACCCAGCCGAGTTGTTATTCCGGTGCCACTTGCTCCGGAGCGTTTCGAGGGGGAACATGTTCGAACGTTATACAGAAAAGGCGCGGCGCGTAATCTTCTTCGCACGGTATGAGGCGAGTCAATTTGGATCCCCATATATTGAGACGGAGCACTTGTTGCTCGGTCTTTTGCGTGAGGACAAAGCGCTGACCAATCGCTTCCTCCGCTCTCATGCCTCGGTTGAATCCATTCGCAAACAGATTGAGGGCCATACCACCATTCGGGAGAAGGTTTCGACCTCGGTCGATCTTCCGTTATCCAACGAATGCAAGCGGGTGCTCGCCTACGCAGCGGAAGAGGCAGAGCGTCTGTCGCACAAGCATATTGGCACCGAGCATCTGCTGCTGGGCCTGCTGCGCGAGGAAAAATGTTTTGCCGCGGAGATTTTGCACGAGCGCGGGCTGCGTCTGCTGGCCATTCGCGAGGAGCTGGCGCGGGCCACGCAGGAAAAGGCGCCGCCTTCCCAGCGTAACCGCGAGTCAAGCCTGTTAGTGGAGTTCTCCCGCGACCTGACCCAGGCCGCGATGGATAACCAGCTCGATCCGCTGGTTGGCCGTGATCAGGAGCTGGAGCGTGTCGTGCAGATTCTCTGCCGCCGCACCAAGAACAACCCGGTGCTGATCGGCGAGCCTGGAGTCGGTAAGACAGCCATTGTCGAAGGGCTTGCCCAGCGCATCTCTGACGGCGAAGTGCCCAGCTTCCTGGCCGACAAGCGCGTCCTGGCTCTGGATCTGTCGCTCATCGTCGCCGGAACCAAGTACCGCGGCCAGTTCGAAGAGCGGCTCAAAACCATCATGAAAGAGCTGATGGAGAACCAGAACTCCATCATCTTCATCGACGAGCTGCACACCCTGGTGGGTGCGGGCTCGGCCGAGGGTTCGCTCGACGCCGCCAACATCCTGAAGCCGGCGCTCTCACGCGGCGAGATTCAATGCATCGGCGCAACCACGCCGGCCGAATATCGCAAGTCGATCGAGAAAGACCGCTCGCTCGAGCGCCGCTTCCAGGCCGTCAAGGTGCCGCCTCCGAACGAAGAAGACGCGATCAAGATCATCATGGGGATCAAGGACCGCTACGAGAAGTTCCATGCGGTCAGCTACACCGATGACTCCATTCACTTCGCGGTCTCGCATTCCAACCGCTACATCCCCGATCGCTTCCTGCCCGACAAGGCCATCGATCTGATCGACGAGGCCGGAGCCCGCGTCAAGCTGCGCCAGACCTCGTTGCCGGAAGAGATCACCGAGGTGCAGAAGCGCATCAAGTTCATCGTGCATCGCATGGAAAACGCGATTGCCAACCACGAATTTGAGAAAGCGCGCTTCTATTCCGACGAAGAGCGCAAGGAGCGCGAGAACCTGCGCGCCCTGCGCGACAAGTATCACCTTGACGATTCCACCGCCGGCATTGTGGGCCGCGAGGATATCGAGGATGTCGTCAGCCGCTGGACCGGCGTACCCATCACCTCCATCAAGGAAGAAGAGACCCAGAAGCTGCTCCGTGTGGAAGAAGAGCTGCACAAGCGCGTCATCTCGCAGGACAAGGCGATCTCCGCCTTATCCCGCGCCATTCGCCGCTCCCGTGCGGGTCTCAAGTCGCCGAATCGTCCGATCGGTTCCTTCCTGTTCCTCGGGCCGACCGGCGTCGGCAAAACGGAGATGGCGCGTACCCTGGCCCAGTTCCTCTTCGGCAGCGAGAAGGCTTTGATCCGCTTCGATATGTCGGAGTTCATGGAGAAGCACTCCGTCTCCAAGCTCATCGGTTCGCCTCCGGGCTATGTGGGCTATGAGGAGGGCGGCCAGCTCACCGAGCGGGTCAAGCGTTCCCCATACTCTGTGGTCCTGTTGGATGAGATCGAGAAGGCGCATCCCGATGTCTTCAACATCCTGCTTGCAGGTGTTTGAAGACGGCCAGCTGACCGACGGTCTGGGCAACACGGTGGACTTCAAGAACTCCATCATCATCATGACCTCGAACATCGGCGCGCGGCATCTGCAGAGCAAGCAGGGTCTCGGCTTCCAGTCGGATCGCGAAGACATGCTTATGGACAAGATGGAGGAGCTGGTCAAGAACGAGGTGAAGCGCACCTTCAATCCGGAGTTCTTAAATCGTCTGGATGAGATCATCATCTTCATGGCGCTCTCGGATGCGGATCTGATGCAGATTCTCGAGCTGCTGGTACAGCAGCTGAACGCGAACCTGATTCAGAAGGCGATCACCTTATCGGTGACCGAAGATGCCAAGAAGTGGATTCTTGATAAGACGCTAGTCGACCGCACGTACGGGGCGCGTCCCTTGCGCCGTGCGTTGCAGCGCTACGTCGAGGATCCACTATCGGAAGCATTGATTGCCGGCGGCATCTCGCAGCGTCCCGCCTTCCTCGAGGTCTATCTCGAAAACAACCAGCTCTTCTACCGGCCGGTAAGCGAAGTCGGTGAAGACAAGTCAACAGGTATCCTGCTCTTCAGCGCAAGGGGCTCCGCGCAAGCTCTGGGCCGCACGCGACGACGTGGTTTACGCCCTGCGCGCTACTCCGCAAGGGCTCCTGGCCGCCACCGGCAACCGGGGCAGGATCTATCGCGTTGCAGAAGACGGCTCCTTTGTCGACCTGGCCCACGCCGCCACCGGCCAGGCGACCGCCTTCGCCGAAGCGCCGGATGGACTCTACGTAGCCACCAGCAATACCGGAAGGTTGTACAAACTTTCCGCCCAGCCGGCTGCCCACGGCACCTACCAAAGCGATGTTCTAGATTCGGGCATATTCTCCCAGTTTGGCCGCATGGAAGTGAATGCCGATGGATCGTTCGAGATATTTGCCCGCTCCGGCAACGTCGAGAACCCCGAGCGCAACTGGAGCGAGTGGAAAAAGGTAACGCCGAATAGCGGCTCCGCCGGCATACCATCCGCGCGCTTTGTGCAGTGGAAGGTGGTGCTTGAGCCAGGAGCCAGGGTGGGCTCGGTGGGCATCAATTACCTGCCGGTAAACATTGCGCCAGTGGTCGACGAGATTGCCGTCGAGCCAGGCGCGCGCGCCACTCAGACCGGCCAGCAGCCGGGCCAACCGCAGCAGATCACCATCAGCCTGCCCTCGGCGCAAAGCGCGCTCACCTATGTGCAGGACGCCTCCTCTGCACCCCTGTCCGCGGTCAAGGATCGCTCGGCAGTGACGGCGCGCTGGGCAGCCCATGACGACAATGGCGACGAGCTTATCTTCGATCTCTACGTCCGCGGGGACGGAGAGAAGAACTGGCGCCTGCTGCGGGCTCGCGTAACCGAGCGCTTCTTCTCCTTCGATTCCATCAGGCTGCCGGATGGCGGCTATCGCATGCGGGTGGTGGCCAGCGATGCTCCCGCCCACCCCCTGGGCGATGCCCTGACTGGCGAGCGAGAGAGCGACCGTTTCATCATCGATACCACTCCCCCGGTGGTCACTGGTCTCGAAGGCAGAATCCAGGGGGGCATCCTTCATGCCAGCCTGGTGGCAACCGATGCGACCTCGCCCATCGCGCGAGCGGAATACTCCTTCGATGCCGGCCGATGGCAGTATCTCGAACCGGTGGGGAAGCTCTCCGATTCGCTGACCGAGCATTACGACTTAACCGTTCCCATCTCGGCTCTTCCTCTACGGCCGCAGGCGGACGACGAGGCGGTGAGTGCCCAGGCGCCCGTCACCGACCCCGGGGAGCATATCCTTACCGTTCGCGTCTACGACCGGTACGACAATGTGAGCGCCGCCAAGACAGTCGTTCGCTAGGCCTCCGATGCGCTTCGAGCTCTTTGTCGCCGTGCGGTATCTCCGGGCCAAGCGCCGCCAGGCGGTGGTGGGCGTCATCACCGTCATTTCCATTGCCGGTGTGGCGGCGGGTGTAGCTTCGCTGATCATTGCTATGGCCATCACCAACGGCATGCGCCGGGACCTGCAGGACAAGCTGCTGGGCTCCACCGCCCATGTGCGGTTGATGCGCGTGGCCGGCGATGGAATCCGCGGCTGGAGGGAGCTGACCGAGCGGTTGGAGCACCTACCCCACGTCAAGGCCGCATCCCCAGGGCTCTACGAGCAGGTGCTTATCTCCAATGGCGCTCGCGCCAGTGGCACGCTGATCGAGGGCATCGTGCCCCAGCAGGAGCGCCGGGTCAGCGACCTGCTCTCCACCGTAACCTTAGGCAGCGTGGCCGCGCTCGATCCCAGGCCGCAGAACAACGATCAAGATCACGCCCCACAGCCCATCGTGCTCGGTTACGACCTGGCGGACTCCATCGACGCCAGGGTCGGTTCCACGGTCCTGGTCACCAGCCCGCAAGGGGAGCTGACCCCCTTCGGCCTTATTCCCAAATATCAACGCTTTCAGGTCGTCGGCATCTTCCATTCGGGCTTCTACCAGTACGACTCGTCCATGGCGTTCACCAGCCTGGCGGCAGCGCAGCGCCTCTATGGAGAACCTGATGTGGTCTCCGTGATCTCCTTCAAAGTGGATGACCTGGATCGTGCCGACCAGATCGGGCGTTCGATTGAGCAAGCCGCCGGGCCGGGGTTTCTGACCACCAACTGGATGGAAGAGAACCGCCCGCTCTTCCGCGCGCTCATGTTGGAACGGATCGTAACGTTCATTGTGATCGGCTTGATCGTCTGCGTGGCGGCGCTCAACATCCTCACCGCGCTGACCATGATGGTGATGGAGAAAACCCGGGATATCGCGGTCATGATGTCGTTTGGGGTAAAACCACGCCAGGTGAGGCTGATCTTCCTGCTGCAGGGGCTGCTGATCGGGTTCACGGGAACGCTTTTGGGCCTGGTGGCCGGGTATGGTCTCTCCTGGCTCGGGGGCCACTACCGCTTCATTCACCTCTCCGCGGAGGTCTATTCCATCGACTACCTGCCCTTTGCCGCGCGATGGACCGATGGGCTGATTGTGGCGGCTGTCGCCTTCGCTGTTTCGCTTCTGGCCACGCTTTATCCCTCAAGTTCCGCCGCCAGGGTCTTGCCGGCTGAAGCTTTGCGCTACGAATGAGCATCTATAAATACAACGACTTGCCTCGCACGGGGCGCGTCCACAGCGGGATTCCCCTACGGAGGTAACCGGCGCCAGACGCGGAAATGGACAAGGGCACTAATGTATTAAGAAGCAACCCATGCATAAACCCTCTTCCGTTAAGCAGTGCATTAGTGATACATGAAGATAGGTAAACAATGATTAACAACTCCAGAGGCGCATGATGGAACCGGCCGCCAGCGCCGCCGCAGTCGCAGCCACCGCAAGCGGCTCGGCGCTGCTCGGCAGCGAGCCGGGGCTCTGGTCGAAGTTCGCAATCTGCGCAAAGAGTATGCCACCGGGCGCGGCCGCCTGGTTCTTTTTGAGGGCATCAACTTCCAGGTCAAAAGAGAACAGATGCTGGCCATTGTGGGCCAGTCTGGTGCGGGCAAGAGCACCCTGCTGCACATCCTCGGTGCGCTTGATAGCGCTTCAGCGGGTGAAGTATACTTCGACGCAACACTCTTGCGCTCCCTATCCCCCGGTGAGGCTGCGGATTTTCGCAATCGCGAGATAGGCTACGTGTGGCAGTTTCACTATTTGCTGCCTGAATTCACCGCCGCTGAGAACGTCGCGCTCCCCCTTCTGGCGCGAGGCAAAGTAAAAAAAGAGGCCATGCAGGAAGCCACGCACTGGCTCGGCGAAGTGGGCTTGGCAGACCGGTCCACCCATCGTGCAGGTGAGCTTTCTGGCGGGGAGCAGCAGCGCGTCTCGATTGCGCGAGCGCTGATTACCAAGCCTAAGTTGTTGCTGGCCGATGAGCCGACAGGAGATCTGGATAACCAGACTGCGGATGCCCTGTTCAGCCTGATTGAGCGCCTGCATGCAAGCTATGGATTGACCTCAATCCTGGTTACCCACAATCTGCCTCTTGCCAGGCGTTGTGAACGGGTGTTGCGGTTGGCCCATGGAACGATCGAAGAGTTGTCTCCGCTGGAGCTTTGAAGCGGAGGCGTAACCACCACGTTTTTGTCCCAGGATACTGCGATGACAACGGCTACTACCCAAATGGGTGAGTCGTTGGAGTGGCTGAACCGATATAAGATTAAATAAGAGCTTATACCGGGTACCCAGCCGAGTTGTTATTCCGGTGCCACTTGCTCCGGAGCGTTTCGAGGGGGAACATGTTCGAACGTTATACAGAAAAGGCGCGGCGCGTAATCTTCTTCGCACGGTATGAGGCGAGTCAATTTGGATCCCCATATATTGAGACGGAGCACTTGTTGCTCGGTCTTTTGCGTGAGGACAAAGCGCTGACCAATCGCTTCCTCCGCTCTCATGCCTCGGTTGAATCCATTCGCAAACAGATTGAGGGCCATACCACGATTCGGGAGAAGGTCTCGACCTCGGTCGATCTACCGTTGTCCAATGAATGCAAGCGGGTGCTGGCCTACGCAGCGGAAGAGGCAGAGCGTCTGTCGCACAAGCATATTGGCACCGAGCATCTGCTGCTGGGCTTGCTGCGCGAGGAAAAATGCTTTGCCGCGGAGATATTGCACGAGCGCGGGTTGCGTCTGCTGGCCATTCGCGAGGAGCTGGCGCGGGCCACGCAGGAAAAGGCGCCGCCTTCCCAGCGTAACCGCGAGTCAAGCCTGTTAGTGGAGTTCTCCCGCGACCTGACCCAGGCCGCGATGGATAACCAGCTTGACCCGCTGGTTGGCCGTGATCAGGAGCTGGAGCGTGTCGTGCAGATCCTTTGCCGCCGCACAAAGAACAACCCGGTACTGATCGGCGAGCCTGGGGTCGGTAAGACGGCCATTGTCGAAGGACTTGCCCAGCGCATCTCTGACGGCGAAGTGCCCAGCTTCCTGGCCGACAAGCGCGTGCTGGCCCTGGATCTGTCGCTCATCGTCGCCGGTACCAAGTACCGCGGCCAGTTCGAAGAGCGACTCAAAACCATCATGAAAGAGCTGATGGAGAACCAGAACTCCATCATCTTCATCGACGAGCTGCACACCCTGGTGGGTGCGGGCTCGGCCGAGGGTTCGCTCGACGCCGCCAACATCCTGAAGCCGGCGCTCTCACGCGGCGAGATTCAATGCATCGGCGCAACCACGCCGGCCGAATATCGCAAATCGATCGAGAAAGACCGCTCGCTCGAGCGCCGCTTCCAGGCCGTCAAGGTGCCGCCTCCGAACGAAGAAGACGCGATCAAGATCATCATGGGGATCAAGGACCGCTACGAGAAGTTCCATGCGGTCAGCTACACCGACGACTCTATCCACTTCGCGGTCTCGCATTCCAACCGCTACATCCCCGATCGGTTCCTGCCCGACAAGGCCATCGATCTGATCGACGAGGCCGGTGCGCGCGTCAAGCTGCGCCAGACCTCGTTGCCGGAAGAGATCACCGAGGTGCAGAAGCGCATCAAGTTCATCGTGCATCGCATGGAAAACGCGATTGCCAACCACGAATTTGAGAAGGCGCGCTTCTACTCCGACGAGGAGCGCAAGGAGCGCGAGAACCTGCGCGCCCTGCGCGACAAGTATCACCTTGACGATTCCACCGCCGGCATTGTGGGCCGCGAGGATATCGAGGATGTGGTCAGCCGCTGGACCGGCGTGCCCATCACCTCCATCAAGGAAGAAGAGACGCAGAAGCTGCTCCGTGTGGAAGAAGAGCTGCACAAGCGCGTCATCTCGCAGGACAAGGCGATCTCCGCCTTATCCCGCGCCATTCGCCGCTCCCGTGCGGGTCTCAAGTCCCCCAATCGTCCCATCGGTTCGTTCCTGTTCCTGGGGCCGACCGGTGTTGGCAAAACGGAGATGGCGCGTACCCTTGCCCAGTTCCTCTTCGGCAGCGAGAAGGCTTTGATCCGCTTCGATATGTCGGAGTTCATGGAGAAGCATTCCGTCTCCAAGCTCATCGGCTCGCCTCCAGGCTATGTGGGCTATGAGGAGGGCGGCCAGCTCACCGAGCGGGTCAAGCGTTCCCCGTACTCTGTGGTCTTGTTGGATGAGATCGAGAAGGCCCATCCCGACGTCTTCAACATCCTCTTGCAGGTCTTTGAAGACGGGCAGTTGACCGACGGTCTGGGCAACACGGTGGACTTCAAGAACTCCATCATCATCATGACCTCGAACATCGGCGCGCGGCATTTGCAGCGCAAGCAGGGCCTGGGCTTCCAATCGGATCGCGAAGACCTGCTGATGGACAAGATGGAGGAGCTGGTCAAGAACGAGGTCAAGCGGACCTTCAATCCGGAGTTCTTAAATCGTCTGGATGAGGTCATCATCTTCATGGCGCTTTCGGATGCGGATCTGATCCAGATTCTCGAGTTGCTGGTACAGCAGCTGAACGCGAACCTGATTCAGAAGGCGATCACCTTATCGGTGACCGAAGATGCCAAGAAGTGGATTCTTGATAAGACGTTGGTCGACCGCACGTACGGGGCGCGTCCATTGCGCCGTGCATTGCAGCGCTACGTTGAGGATCCACTGTCGGAAGCGTTGATTGCCGGCGGCATCTCGCAGCGTCCCGCCTTCCTCGAGGTCTATCTGGAAAATAACCAGCTCTTCTACCGGCCGGTAAGCGAAGTCGGAGAAGACAAGTCGACGGGCATCCTGCTCTTCAGCGCGTAGCAGGATCATTGCGTCACAAAGAAGGCCGGGGCACATGCCCCGGCCTTTTTTCACTGCGAGTCTTGGTAGCCCGTTGGAGAAACCCAAACCTTAGTGAGCTAATAGTTAAACCGGTAGCGAAACTCCCCATAAATCTGCCGCGGATCATTCCAGTGAAACCCGCCGAACGTCAAACTGTTATCCAGCTGCACGCGCCGGTTTGCTACATTGATTGCGTTCGCGGAGACGGTATATTTTTCAGCAAACGTCTTACCGATAGCCAGATCAACCGTGGTGTGTCCTGGCAGATAATCCCCGGGATACTGGGCCTGCGGCGTCCCGACCAACCCATTGGTAAAGCCCGAGCCATAGTACACATTGGCTGAGGCGTAGGTCTGCCAGGGCAGACTGCTGTTGAAGCCCACGTTCAAGGTATTTCTTTGATCATGGTCGACCGGGGCAAGTCCCGGCGGAATATCGAGCGGGCATGCCGAGGTGACTGGGACCGGGCAGATCAGGCCTCCGGTGATGGGCGAGGTCGCCTGCGCGATCTGGTTTGCGTATGCCAGGTGAAACTGGCCATGATGGAAGACGTCAGGAGAGCGCAAGGTGAGTGACCACCCCTGAATCAGGGCATACGACCAGGTGATCGGCCAAAAAATATTCGATTCTCCAATGTTATTGTGATCCAGCCAGTTCTCCGCCCGGGTTTCATAGTTATTCGCGTTTAGTGTCCAGTTGCGGAACGGAATCGTGAGTCCGTACTGCCATTGGATGTCCCGCTCACCATGGAGAGGAGAAAAGGTAAGGTTCTGGCCGTTTGCCAGGTCGAGCAAAGGACCGGTGGCAGTGACCAGTGGCGGAGCCTGATAGTAATAGCCATAGAAACCGCTAAAGACCCAGTTCAGGCGGGGAATCTTCAACGCCCCGCCGACGCGCGGATCGGTAGCGTTTTCTGAGATGGAAGCATTGAACTGCGTCAGGCGAAGGCCGGCGATTAAGGTAAACCAGGGAGTGATCTTGAATTTGTCATTGATGAACTCGTCAACTACCCCGCCATTGACCCCTATGGAAGAAGCGGGAACATTAGGCGTACCGTCGGTATATACATTGTTGAAGTAGTTGTATTGGTGTTGGAAAAATCCGTAGACGCCGGCTTGAAGATCATTCTTCCAGAAGTTATAGTTAAAGGCCGTCTGCATACCCACGTAGTTGGCGTCCTGATTGACTGAGGAGATGACAGGATAGTCGTTGGGTCCGCCTTTATAGTCGGCTCCGTTGTAGTGGTAGAACGGAGAAACCGTCAGGAGCTTATTGGGGTCGAACGTATGGACCCAAGAGAAGGTGGCATAGCCATCGGGCTCGATTTCGGCGTCGTGCAGGCCGCTCGACGGATATACCTGGTTTCCGATTGAGTTGGGGTCAGGATCGATGGGAATCTGGTAATAGTCCCGGCGAAGCGAAGTCACCAGGCGATACTGGTTTTTCGGGTCGGGATTGAAGATGAACGAGGCGAACCCACCAAAGCCGTTCACCGCATCGTTCACCACCTGAGCAACGGGGGTCTGGAGTCCGTATTGGCTGCGGTTCCCGTTCAAGCTGCCATAGTAAGCGAACCGCTGCGTGTGCCCTCCGCAACTGATCTGGTCATCGGTTTGGTAGAAATTCCCGGCGGTGAGAACGAGATCGCATTCCTTTTCGCGTTCAAACCCAGTTCGCGGCACCACGTTGAAGACTCCGTAAGTACGATCACCATAGTCAGCGTCGTAGCTGCCGCTATACACCTCGAGATAGTCGATGTCTCGCGGCAGAATCTGCGGGCCCAGATTGGTAGCGATGTTGGTGTTAGGAATCGGCACGCCATCGATTAGCCAGTTGACTTGATGACCCCCCATCATGTGCAGCATGTCATGCGTCATATACGTGGCGGGAACATAATCGGTGATCATCTCCATGCCATTGGTGCGATCGGCTCCGGGAGTCTGCTGAATATCGGTGCGGCTCACCATGGTCGTCGGGGTGACACTATCTGTGGTTGCAGCCCCAACGGTTTCCGCCACCACGACGCTTTCCTTTACGCCTGCGATGGCCAATTGGAAATGGAGGACCGGACTCGTATCAGACTGAACGATTACGTCCTGCGTCACTTCCTGAAAACCCTTTGAAGTTGCCGTGACCGTGTAATCGCCGATGGGTACTGAAGTGAATACAAATTCACCGTTATCGTTGGTTTCCTGAGACTGGGTCCAGTCCGAGTTTTGCGCTTTGAGCGTCAGCTGAACGCTCCGGATGGGCCGATGCTGAGGATCGTGAACAATACCGCGGACGGAACCGAAGATCGTGGCGAATGCCATCGTATCCAGAAGAGAAAAGAACGCTATAAAGATAGTCAACCGCCTCATAAAATGCTTCCTCGCTGCGAGCGGCGGTTCCATTAGGCTCAACCCCAAACTTTCGCAGGGATGTGCCGTCCTGGATTCATATCTCCGCACAAAAGGCGTCGTGAGATCGTGAGTCCCTGTTAACGAAGACACTCATGTCCGCGTGAAGCGCGTTGATGCCAACCAGCCCCGCTGGAAATCATGAAGTGTGGATGGCTAGGACAGATTCAGACGGAGAAAGAAAGCGGGGGACCGCGAGGAGCGAAGGGGCGGCGGCGGTGCGCGGCTACGATGCCTGCGAGACATACCCAGCTCATGCCGATGGCAACGAGCCCAAGGGTCACACTATGTGAGATGCCTGGAGAAACGGTAACTGTCGTGATAGCCCGGAGGATCTCGCCGAACGGGCACGCTGGCTGGCGGAGTGTTGGGCCGGAATCCGGGAATACGCTGGCTGAAGAGCCCATTGCACAGGCATGAGCGCCGTGGGCACGGCAGCAGATGGGCACCAACTGCTGGGGCGCGGCGAGGGCGACCACTGTTGCCGAAGGCAACAAAGCTCCGAAAACGAAAAGCAATATGGCTGCTGCGAACCGCCGCATGGAGTGAGTTTACACGCTGTTGGGTTTGCTGCGAAGGCCTTGTCAACCCGATCACAAAGTTTGTCGGGTCTCGTGGCGGCGAACACGCGAACAACCCCGACCAGGATGGCAACGCCGGCCGCGAGTTTCAGAATCATGAGTTCTCCAGCGAATGGCCAAAAGCAGCGGACCCACTGGCAGATCATCGCCCTCGGATAAAGCTTTCCGGCGTGCCATCCTCAGGGTTAACGAAGATGATGTCTTTCGGGTCGCGTCTCGGTGTGTCGAACGAGAGAAAGGCCACCGGCCCTTCGAGAATTTTGGGCAGTGCATGCACGATGCTTCGCTTGAAGTAGAGCAGATCTCCAGGGGCGAACTCCCCTGCATTGGAGGGTTCGTTCATCCAGAAGGTACCTCTCCCCGAAAGAACATAGAGATACTCGTCGCAACCCGCATGATAATGCGGAGGTGTTTCCCGATAGACGCGGAAGACGCGAGCGCTCGCAGCCGCTTCGTCCGTCAGGTAGGTATCCAGCAACATCGTCTCCGCCGTCTCGGGGAATGACTGAGCGATTTCGCTCGGTTTGAAGCGTTGGTAGTCATGTTTTGCTGCCATGAAGGTCTCCATTTCCTGCAGAGATGCAGCGATCGAGATAAGTCTGCGAGGACATCCCTGCGCTGTATCACCACCTTGATTATGTCGCACGATCGGTTACGTTATGGTTCAAGCACGATCTTGCCACGCGTGTGACGCTGCTCGAGCTCTCGATAGGCATCGCGAACGTCGGCCAGAGGATAGACCTTAGCGATCGGGATATCAAGGCGCCCGGAAGCCAGCAGCCCCGCGAGTTCCCCGAGAACGTCCGCATTAGCGGCCGCATGGTTACCTTCTGTCATCACACCATACTTAGCCGCGGCGGCGAAGTCGATGATCGTGTCGATCCGATTCGCAGGGACGCCCAACTTGAGTGCCAGCTCCACGTACCCGCCGCCGAAGGTGTCAACGAAGGCATCGACTTTCCCTCCGGATGCAGTGCGGATCCGATCCTCAACCCCATCTCCATAGGCAATTGGAATCACGCCATGATCGGTGAGCCACTGGTGATTCGCGGCGCCGGCCAGGCCGATAACTTTGGCGCCTGCCGCCCGGGCCAATTGCACCGCGATCGTCCCGACTCCACCCGCTGCGCCGGAGACAACGACGGTATCACCCGCCTTCAGGGCGACGCTCCGCACTGCGGCGTATGCAGTGGTGCCGGCCACGAAGAGAGCGCCGGCTTGCTCCCACGGTACGCTGGCAGGACGAGGCACCAGGTTTCCGGAGTCAATGACCACCAGCTCGGCCTGGCTTGATCGGTCGTTGCTGAATCCAATGACCTCATCACCCACGGCAACATTCGCTACACCCGGGCCGATTTCCTCCACGATGCCGGCGAGATCACTGCCCTGCCCGGAAGGGAACGTGGAAGGCCAACGGTCGGCAAACAATCCTTTCCGTATCGAGGCCTCACCCGGATTAATGCCTGCGGTCTTGACCCGGATAAGAACCTTCCCCGGGCCGGGAATTGGCCGGTCAACTTCTACCACTTGTAGAACTTCAATCCCACCATACTTATCGAATCGCACTGCACGCGGCATAGCGCTTTCTCCTCCCACATCACCGAAACAGAAGCAAACATTGTTTAGATTCCCTTCAAACGCCCTCCGATTCGCGAAATACCACGAGCCGGCTTTGCCGGCACCTACTGGGGCTCAATGGTGAGTTTGCGATTTGTCAACAACTGCCCAGGAAATACCGGGCTCAACATCCGTCTTGCTGGTCTACTCCCATTCCGGACTCTCCTCTTGCATTCCCATAGGAATGGGCTGTACACTTGACCTATTGTGTTCCAATAGGGGGCAGCATTGGGTGAAAAGACCGATGTTTGGCAGGGCACGCTAGCGCTAATGGTCTTGTGCACGCTCGAAGTTCTGGGACCGCTCCACGGCTACGGGCTGGCGCGGCGCATCGAACAGACCAGCGGCGATCTTTTGCAGTTGAACTACGGGACGCTCTACCCAGCGCTGCTTAAGCTGGAGCAGGAGGGGTTCATCCGCGCGCGCTGGGGCGTTTCGGAGAACAACCGCCGCGCCAAATTCTACGATCTGACCAAGGCCGGACAGCGCAGGGTGAAAAAGGCCGCGGCCGAATGGGAACAGGCCACCACAATTCTTTCGCGCTTCCTGGCGCCGGCCGAGGAGGCATGATGCGCAAACTCAGAGCGCTATGGTTCCGGCTTTGCGGCTTACTGCGAACTGCCCAAAGCGACGCTGATTTCGAGGCCGAAATCGCCGGCCACGTGGAGATGCACACCGACGACGGCATTCGCGCCGGTCTCAGTTCCACGGAAGCCCGCCGTCTGGCGCTCATTCGCCTGGGGGGGCGCCGAGCAGACTCGGCAGGCTTATCGTGAACAGCGCGGACTGCCTTGGCTCGATTCGCTCATACGCGACCTTGTCTACAGCCTGCGCCGGCTGGTCAAACGCCCCGCGGTTACAGGGATCGCCGTGCTTTCGATCGGCCTGGGCATCGGCGCCAACGCCACCATCTTCTCCATGGTCAGCCGGTTTGTTCTGCGTCCCGCGCCGGTCGGTGATCCATCCACCCTCTTGGCCCTGCACCCGGGGCGCGAAAAGACCGAATTTTCGTGGCCGCTCTACAACGATCTTCGTGATCAGGCGAAATCTTTCTCCGGTGTTGCGGCTTACTTTCCGCTGGTGCCCGGCTCCATCGGCGGTAGCAGCGAACCGGAGCGCGTCTGGGGGCAGGCGGTCACCGCAAATTTCTTCGATGTTGCTGACCTGCGCATGACGTGCGGACGCGGCTTCGTGAATAGCGATGATAACCAGCCTGTGGTCGTGCTGGGCGCTGACCTCTGGCAGCGACGATTCCACGGCGATCCCGCGATTGTGGGCAAGACAGTAAACCTATCGGGCCGCACTTTTACCGTCGTGGGCGTCGCCCCGGCCGCCTTCCACGGCATTGAGTTGTTTCTCGATGCCCAGTTCTGGGTGCCGCTCGGTAGCGCTGCCCAACTCCAGCTAGTCCCAGGCTTTTCCCACAAGGCTGAGACGGATCGCAATGATCCCTGGCTGCTGGTCGCTGGGCGTCTGCGACCCGGCGTGACGCGTACCCAGGCTGCCGCCGAGCTGAATACGCTTGCCAGGCGTTTCGCACTTAGCTATCCAACGACCGACAAGGACGACGCCTTTGTCTTCGAGCAGGCAGGCTCCCTGCCCGCTCAATTGCAAAGCGGGGTTCTGATCTTCCTGACCGCGCTTTCCGTGGTGGTGCTGCTGGTACTGGCAATTGCCGGCGCCAATGTGGCCAACCTTCTATTTGCCCAAGCATCCGGCCGTCAACGTGAGATGGCCGTGCGCCTGGCGCTGGGAGCTACGCACGGCCGGTTGCAGCGGCAAATGCTCGTAGAGAGCGTCTTGCTTGGTTTGGGGGGCGGAGTGTTGGGTGTGCTCCTTTCCTTATGGGCCACGCAGGCGCTCTCCGCATTTCACCTACCGGTTCCGTTTCCTCTCGACGTGGGCATTGGTGTGGACTGGCGCGTTCTCCTCTTCACATTTGCTTTAAGCATCCTCAGTGGGCTGCTGCTGGGCATTGCTCCGGCGTGGGCAGCCGCGCGCCCCCGCTTTGCCAGCGCACTCAAAGGCGAGGACGCGCTGGTTCGACCTGGCCGCCGCTGGGCTCTGCGTAATCTGCTGACCGTCGCGCAGATGGCCATGGCGCTGATATTGCTTTCGATGACAGGACTCTTTCTGCGTAGCCTGCAAAGCGCGGCCAGCATCGATATCGGCTTTCGCCCGCAGGACCTGCTGATTATGTCTGTCGATCCACGCGTTCACGGTTACACGCCGGAGCGGACGGTTGAGTTTCTCCGCCAGTTGCGGGAACGGGTGGCGGCTCTGCCGGGTGTGGTCTCGGCGGTGTGTACGGACTATACGCCGCTCTCCATGACTGAGAAAGACGACACATTCCACGTGGGGGGTAGCCCGAACTCCGGCAAAAGCGATCCCGAAGCCTATCTCATAATGGTGACGCCGCGCTACTTCGAGACCATGGGCATTCCGCGCATCGTAGGCAGCGATTTCGTGGAAACGGCGACCGGTCCAAAGACGGCGATCGTCAACCGGGCCTTTGCGCAGCTCGTCTTGGGCGGCGGAAATCCCATTGGACAACACGTGACCGGTGGCGGCGTGACGTACCAGATCATCGGTGTGGTAGGCAACGCAAAAACCAGCACCCTCGGCGAGGATCTTAAACCGGTGCTCTATCGCTCACTCTCGCAAAGCATCGCAGTCGACCCCTCCTTCGTGGGCTATACGCTGGTGGTCCACACGGCGGGGAACCCTGCGGCGTTGAAGGAGACGGTGCGGCAGCAGATCCACGCGCTCGATCCCAGCATGGCGGTCTTCAACGAGGAGACCATGGAGGAACACGTCCGTTCCGCCTTCTTCCTACCCCGTCTGGCGGCCACGCTGTTTGGAGTTTTCGGCTGCATTGGGCTGGTGCTGGCTGCGGTGGGCCTCTACGGCGTGGTGAGTTACGGGGTCAGTCGGCGCACGCGCGAGATCGGCATTCGTGTGGCGATGGGCGCGCAACCTGGCGCGGTCGAGCGCCTCGTACTAAGTCAAGGCCTTGTCCTCACGCTGATCGGCCTGGTGCTCGGTTGGCCGGCCGCATGGGTGTTATCCAAATTCGCAGCCAGCTTCCTCTACGGCATTCGCCCGCATGATGCACTCACGTTCTCGGTCGCACCGCCATTTCTGGCCGCAATTGCCCTCGCGGCGTGTTGGATTCCAGCTCGGCGTGCCGCGTCTATCGACCCCATGCAGGCATTGCGAACGGAGTAGGGGGCGATTCGCCTAGACGCCGGCTCTGCCCGCAATCGCCCAGGCAACTTAACTTTTATAGGCGAGAGAACGCGCAAGTTCGTAATCCTGTCGAACTGCTTCGCTCCCGTACTTGCGCTCCAGGCGGCGGACCGTGAAATGGCCTTCAGCGAGGCTTTGAAAGTGGCGGCTAAAAAGCACGTTGAGCGTCAGACCGCCGACTGCGCCGGCGATAGGAACGAGTTCTGCGGCCACTTTCTCCCCCACCTCGAGACCAAAACTCGAAGCAATCCTCCCTATGAATTTCATCAGGGCCGGTGCGCTCTCTTTTGCCATTCCTTTCTGGGTCACGTAGGACACCGCCTCCCGCGTGACCTGCGCCAAAGCTGTCCGGGTTGCGTAGTATGCGCTTTCGCGCGCCTCGCGATGCGTGTTTTGCGGGCCCAGGGCGAAGACCTCCAGGCAAGCCAGTCCACCCTCCGGGCTCAGAAAGTCTTCACCATGACTACGGGCAATCTCCACAATGGAATGCAGCATAACCGTGGTCGTGATCGGAAGCTCGACCAGCAGACCGGGCAGCCCAAAGAAGCCGCCGATTGCACCCGTGAACGCGGCAGCGGCCGTATGGGAGCGCTTGTAAATCCCACCCGTCGAGTTCGGGCTGTGGGCCTTGACCGCGATCCGCAAACATTGCGCCAGCGCTTTATCCACGCTCAGTTGGATGGCCGACTGGGCTGGGGCGGGCAGTCGATGCAGAAGTGCTTCAACCGGCATGCCAAGCGTCGATGCGACCTTCATCGCGAAACTCTGGGTTTCCAGCTTGGCGACCGCGGCCTGCAGATCCGCGTAATCGGACGGAGAGAGTTTGCTCATCACTCAAGGGTAACCGGAAGAGCAAAGTGCTAAGCTACGGTACGATGCCTGAGACATTCAAAGAGCAGTTTGCGCTCGGGTACCAGGCGCGCCGCGAAAACCGCCTGGCGGACTCACGCGCCATCTTCCTGAAAGCGGTCCGCAGTGCTTCGGAAGAGGGGGACCGGCCGGCTCTGGCCGAGGCGCTGTGTGGTCTGGGCCAGGCTGAGCGGGACATCGGAAGCCTTGAGCCCGCGCGTCATCACTATGCCAACGCTGCGGTGCTGTACAGTCAGATCGGACCGCCCCCGAGGCTAGCCTATGCGCTCCGTCATGAGGCCGACATACTCCGGGAGTTGGGCCTGCCTGCGGAAGCCGAACCACTCTACCTGGAAGCTGAGGGAATCTATCGCCAACAGGGCGAGGAGGCCGATCTTGACCTGGCCAATACTCTGCGAGGATTAGCCTTGGTCAACGAATCGACCGGCAGAACGGATGCCTCCAGATCGCTCTTCGAGCAGGCGCGCGACCTATACACCAAGTGCAACGTCGAGGCAGGCGCCGCAGAGTGTAACCGGAAGCTTTCTCAGTAGCGATGGAGTGAGTTCACGCGGTCAAGTCAAGCGTGAAACTATCCCAGGGCCAGCAAGTGCCTCCAATGCCGTTGTCGATCTGTCGCATCCCCACGGTAGCGCCTGAGAAACCAATGCCGGGAGTAGGACAGAAGTTAAATACTCCTTCTGCAACTTGAAAAAGATAGGATCCGGCCCAGTACGCACCGTCAACCGCCTCCGCGTAGAAATAGAGGTATCGATTGCACGTATTGAGAACGTAGGCGGGACTGCCCGGGTTAATGCCCCACCAACCCTCACTCTGCCAGGGTGGATCGCAGGAATCGTTATAGTACGCAATGGCGACATAAAGTCCGGCTTTGTAATTGTTTTGAAAATGGATTTGCATGACGTCCTCTCGCCACCTACTTGCTCTTGAACCGGTTTGCCAATGGCGTGGTGTCGATGTTTCCGGCGGTCTTGCCTGCGATGACTTCCGTGGAAGCAGGGACATCGGACTTAGCGGCATTCTTATGACCCTCGGCGACTACAACGGCTTTTACGGCTTCATCGGAAAAGCCCGGCGACGCTGTGCCCCGAAGCTGGCGCCCCGATTCCTTGCGTCCAAGCGGAGATGGGAGCGGATTTGCACCGAAGGCAATACGTTGTATTGGCTCGGGAATTTTGTCGGTTGTCATACGGTCCTCTCAGTCATAGTTCCAGTCGAGCCCCCAATACTACACCACTTGGATGTTGGGCCGTTGCCCATCCAAGCGCTGATTTAAGATGCATCTTCTCTGCGCGATCGTTTTCGGCTTGAGAACGAGATCGCTTGACCTGCCCAACATTTGTTCTATATTGTATAGATAATGCGTGATCGAGAATACCTCGGCGAATTCGAGCACATCATTGTCCTGGCACTCCTCCGCCTGAATGACCTGGCCTACGGAGTCACGGTGCGGCAGGAAATTGAATCCCGCACTCAGCGTGAGGTTTCAATTGGCGCAGTCTATGCCACCCTGGATCGTTTGGAGACCAAAGGTTATGTCACCTCCTACCAAGGTGATCCAACGCCGGAACGTGGGGGACGTTCAAAACGCTTTTTTCGTGTCACAGCGAAAGGAATGGCAGCCGTGAACAGCACACATCGCGCACTGCAAAGCATGATAGAAGGACTCAGGTTAACGCGGGGCTCCTCATGACGGCGCAACAACATTTCCTGCAACCACCCCGCACTGCCGTCTGGCTTCTCAGTCTTTTCACCCTTGCTGAAAAAGCGGAATCAATCCAGGGTGACCTGCTTGAAGAATTCTCCCTCATCGTGTCCAACTCGGGAGTGGCTTCCGCACGAAGATGGTATTGGCGGCAAACGATGAGAACCGTCCCGCAGCTTGCAGGAGTTGGCTTCCGCACTGCTCCATGGATAACCACCGCCGCCGTAGTCGGAGGATTCTTGCTTCCGAAACCTGTCCTTCCCTTGGTGACGCGCGCGATATTTGCCGTCCTTGAGAAATACCAGGTCCCCGAGCATCATTTCAGCACTTATGTATTCTTTGCATCGACTGGCATTGACATCGGATATCTGATCGCATTCTTGCTCATTGGCTTCGCTGTTGCTTTCGCCAGTAGGCAAAGGGAAATGGTGGTCACAATCACGCTCGCCCTCATCCACTGGGCAATGGTTGTCGTTGCGTATGTTTATGTAGTAACCACTACCGGGCACGGCGCGCTTCTGTGGAGGTCGACGTGGTACTTCGCAGATTGTTTCGTGATTGTTTTAGCTGGAGCAATCGTCCGAATGCATAGACTAGCTGTCCTATCTCGGCCTTCAAATGCTTAGCTTGACAAGACAGTGCACGCCCATTCAAAGGACAGGAAGGAAAACCATGCAGAGTAAAGCGCCGACCATCACACCTAAACTTGCTGGTTCACCACTGCCGCATAAGATTGCTGGTTTCATCATAGTTTTTGTGTGGACGTGTATCACCCCGGCTCTCTTCGGTCAGCAAAATATCCATGCGGCGCTTATACCCCCTGCAAATCGAAAAGCAGCCCCGGCCTTTCAACTTGTGACTCAAGACGGCACTAAGACGCAGATCTCTGACTATCGGGGAAAGGTCCTTTTACTCAACTTTTGGGCTACCGATTGTGGGGGCTGCGTCCTTGAGATTCCATCGTTCATAGAGCTTGAGAAGGTATATAAGGACAAGGGCTTTACCGCCGTCGGTGTCTCGATGGATATATCGTATGAAGGTCTAAAGGACGCCAACGAAGCATGGGGCAGGGTGAGGCCATTCATTGCAAAGCACGGAGTCAATTACCCGATTGCAATGGGTGATGATGCAATCTCCAAGGCCTACGCATTGAACGCGTTTCCGGCCACATACTTGATCGACAAATCCGGTAAGATTGCGGTCGCTTATGTAGGAGTGGTCATAAACAAGGATAACGTTGCAACCAACATCAACAGCCTTCTGTCAGAGCGGTAATGCGACGTGTCCCATCAACCCCACCCGCTTTTACCAGGTAGCGGTGAATCGATTGGATTGAACCAACTCGTCCAGCTTCGTTCATAACCAGGTCACTTCGCTACCTGTACCTTCTCGTACGCAGTGCCCGCGACACTTTCCAGCTTTCTTAGATCCGGAAATACCACCATCCAGATCAGTGCGATCACGATGCTCCCCACCCCGCCAAGGATCGTAGCCGGGATGATCCCGAACCATGAAGCCGTCACCCCAGATTCGAACTCGCCCAGTTGATTGGATGTTCCGATGAACAGCGAATTAACCGCACTCACCCGGCCTCGCATCTCGTCCGGGGTTTCCAGTTGTACGAGTGACGACCGCACCACCACGCTGGTCACATCCGCTGCGCCCAGCAGGCAAAGGATGGCCATCGACAGCCAGACATTCCGCGAAAGAGCAAAGGCAACCGTAGCCACGCCGAAGACGATCACCGCGGCGAACATGCGATGTCCGGCCCGGGTGCGAATTGGATGATGTGCCAGGAAAACTGCGGTCGACAAGGCGCCCACCGCGGGCGCCAGGCGCAGCAGCCCAAGTCCCCACGGCCCCGTGTGCAGGATGTCCCGTGCATACGCTGGAAGCAGCGCGGTTGCGCCGCCCAGCAGCACCACGAAAAGATCCAGCGAGATGGCGCCCAGGATATTCTTGCGCTCGCGAATGTAATGAATCCCCGCCAAGATCGATTGCGCGCTCACCGGCGCTTTGCCCGCGGTCCGCCGTTTCGGCACGATGGTCGAGGACAACAGCGCCGCCGTCCCAAATAAACAGGCGCACAACCCGTACGGCACATGCGCCCCAAACGCGTACAGCAATCCGCCGAGCGCCGGCCCGACAATCGATGCCGTCTGGTTGGCCGAAGTGGACCATGCGATCGCCTGAGGTACCTTCGCGTCCTCCACCAAACCAGGAACCAGGGCCTGTGTCGAAGGGCTCTCGAAGGCCCGCGAAGCCCCGATCGCCGCCACCGCGCAGTAGATGCCATAGTGGTGCAGGTGATGAAGATAGCTGCTGACTGCCAACAGCGCCAGGGTCAATCCCTCAACCACCTGGCAGATGCTGATGATGGTCTTGCGATTGAACCGGTCTGCCACCTGTCCCACCACCAGCGTGAGCAGGACCATGGGCAAAAACTGCACCAGCCCAACCATCCCCAGGGCAAACGTGCTGTGGGTCAGCGCATACATCTGCCAGCCGACGGCCACCGCCGCCATCTGGAACGAGATGGTTGAGCATATCCGGGCAAACCAGAACCGCACATAGCGGGGCTCGCGGAATACTGATCGGGTGTCGATACGCGGCTCGTGATCGGGCATTGCTCTCCTGATCTATGTTCGCCTGCAAGCGCTGTAGGCGTCTAGCCGACCTCTGTATTGGCAGGAGAAGGTGATTTTTTCTGAGAAAGAAGCAGGAAAATCAACACAAGCGATCCAGCCGGCGCAAGAATAGATCTAAGGCATTCGCGATATGCGCATGGATTCATGGCCGCTCCGTACTTCTCGATGGCTTATACCCGCGTGTGTTGCGCTTCTCCTGGTCGCAGGTGTCTATGCAGTCGCCCAGACTTTCCACTCCGGCGCCACCCTGGTGACGGTACCGGCCACCGTAGTCGACGCGAAAGGCCAACAAGTCTGGGGTCTCACAGCGTCCGATTTTTCTATTTACGATGACGGGCAGTTGCAAACCCTACGGCTGGACGATGGTTGGATTCCGCCCTCTCGATCAGTGATCATCCTGGTAGAGCAGGATGATGACACGCTCCTGCTGAAGGATGCGCTGAACAGAGGTCTCGTCGCGTTTGTGGAAGGGCTGCCGGCAGCGCCTACGACCATCGCCATCATGACCGTTGCCTCCCAATCAAGACTTCTCCTCCCATTTACTGCGGACAAGGATCAAGTCATTCAGCAGCTCAAAAACCTGCACCCGGCCGTCTCTCCCTTGCCATCCTTGATCAGGAGGGGCCCTGCTTTGGTGGATGGTTTATTCAAGGCCGCACGTCTTCTTTCAGAAGAGGCGCCTTCCAGCAACAAAAATATCCTGCTCGTCTCCACCGCGAGCGATTTCGGTAGTGCCCACAGCAGCGAAGAGGCGCTCAGCCTGATTGAAGCCAACGACGTCACTGTGCATGCGTTGGAGTTTTCCCCCACAGGGGTAGGCTTATCGGATGCCTGGTCTGACGTTGATGTGGCACGCATTGGTCTGAACATCAATGCTTTAGTGGTGCATGCCGCCAGTGGGTTAAAGCAGGATGTTCCTAAGCACTTTGCCGTTGCTTCGGGAGGAGTAGTCCAGGTAATTGGCAGAAAAGGTCAGGTGAGCGCTGCAGCATTCGCCGTCGACGCCCAGGTGCCAGTACAGTATCCAATCAGCTTTGTGCCGAGCAGTCGCACTCCCGGGCTACACTCCTTAAAGCTCACGGTTCCGAAGCGCCCAGACTTGACCGTGCGCAGCAGAACCTTTTACTGGATGCAGGCTGAAGCGCCTCCACACCCGGGCAAATGATTTGCGGATGGTTCCTCGCCAACTACGGAGCAGTCCAGGAAGGGACGGCTGAAAGCGGCGTCCTTTACAATCGTCCACGGAATGAAACAAGTTCGAGTGATCGATTCGCACACCGGGGGTGAACCTACCAGGACCGTCATTGATGGAGGCCCTGATTTAGGCGAGGGCAGCCTGCAGCAGAGACGGCTCCGCTTTCAACAGGAGCACGACGCCTTCCGTCGAGCCCTGGTCACGGAACCACACGGTTCGGAGGTGATGGTGGGGGCGCTGCTCTGTGAACCCATCCACCCAGAGTGTGTCACCGGCGTAATTTTCTTCAACAACAGCGGATGCCTGGGAATGTGTGGGCACGGAACCATCGGCCTGGTGGTGACGCTCGCCTGGCTGGGCCGCATTCAGCCCGGACACCATCGCATCGAAACGCCAGTAGGTATCGTGGGAACCACGCTGCACGAAGACGGCGCGGTCACCATCGAAAACGTGCCAAGCTATCGCTTGGCCGCAGCAGTCGAACTGCATGTGCCCGGATACGGCCAGGTGACCGGCGACGTCGCTTGGGGTGGCAACTGGTTTTTTCTGGTCAGGCGACCACCCCTACACTCTCGACCGCGCCCATCTCGAGCAGCTCACGGGCTTCACCTGGGCGATTCGCCAGGCACTTGCCGCTAACAACATCACAGGCGAGAAGGGCGCCGAGATCGACCACATCGAGTTGCATGGCCCCTCGTCGACCGCGGGCGTAAACAGCCGGAACTTTGTGCTCTGTCCGGGCAAGGAGTACGACCGTTCGCCCTGTGGAACCGGCACCAGCGCCAAGTTGGCCTGCCTGTACGCGGAAGGCCTGCTGGCTCCCGGGCAGCTCTGGCGGCAGGAGAGCATCGTGGGCAGCATCTTCGATGGCCGCATACGACTACAGGATGGCAAAGTAATACCAAGCATCACCGGCACAGCTTTCATCACCGCCGAGTCAACGATCATCCTCGATCCGCGGGACGCGTTTTGTTGGGGCTTATGACTCACTCTTTTGACGCGGTGATCGTAGGCGGCGGGATTGTCGGCGCCGCCTGCGCCCTGGCGCTTTCGCAGCAGGGCCTGCGCCTTGCACTGGTGGAACGGGCCGAGATCGGCGGCGGCGCCACCGCTGCCGCCATGGGCCACATTGTCGTCCTCGACCACTCGCCCGCCCAGTTGGCGCTGACCCGCTACTCGCAGTCGCTCTGGCGGCAGTTGGCATTACCGCCGGCAGCGGAATACACCGCGCGCGGCACCCTCTGGGTGGCCGCGGACGATGAGGAGATGCAGGAGATCTGTCGCAAGCACGGTGTCTATCAACAACACGGCATTCCCTGCGAGGTGATCGGCGCAGAGACCCTCGCCCAGGTTGAGCCTGCCCTGCGCCGTGGGCTTGCCGGGGGACTGGTGGTCAACGAAGACGCGGTTGTGTCTCCCCGGATAGCCGCCGTTTTCCTGCTGCAGCAGGCGCTTGCCGCCGGGGTCACGCTGCTTCGGGAGAAGGTCGAAGCCATGGGCTCCGGTCGAGTGTTGCTCGGCAACGGAGACGAGCTTCGCGCGTCCGTCCTGATCAACGCGGCGGGCGAGTGGGCTTCGGAGCTGACGCCTGGGCTGCCGGTTGCCAGGCGCAAAGGCCATCTTGCCATCACCGAAGCCTGGTCGGGCGTTTTGCGCTACCAGGTAGTCGAGCTCGGATACCTGAAGAGCGCTCATGTCACAACCACGGATACCGTAGCATTCAATGTGCAGCCAAAAGCCAACGGCCAGTTGCTCATCGGTTCCTCCCGCCAGTACGGCGTCGAGGGCAGGGAAGTGGATGACCAGGTGCTCGCCCGGATGTTGCAGCGCGCCGCCGAGTATATGCCTGTGTTGCCCTCTCTCTCCATCGAGCGTTCGTGGACGGGTTTTCGCTCCGCGACTCCCGACAAGCTGCCCTTGATCGGCCCCTGGACCGAAGACGAGACGGTCTTCCTCGCCACCGGTCATGAGGGCCTGGGGATCACCACCTCTCTCGCCACCGCGCAGCTCCTGGCAGATTTGATCGCAGGCAGAAAGCCGGCAATCCCCATCGAGCCCTACTCCCCCTCGCGCAGATTCGTCGCTTGATTGCGGCGAACTATGGTGAATTGTCTTGATCCCCTCGCTGGCGAGATACTGTTAAGTGCAGCGATAGAGGACTTCACCATGGCCATCATCCGGAATTGCCCATCCTGCGGGAAGCCCAATCGAATTCCGTCCAGTCACCTTGCCGACACAGGAAGATGCGGCGCCTGCAAAGCACCGTTGCCCGCGATGGCTGAGCCTATCGAGGTCAACCCCGAGCAGTTCGACGAAATTGTTCGCGACAGCAAAGTTCCTGTTCTGGTTGATTTCTGGGCGTGCGTGGTGTGGCCCGTGCAAGATGGCGGCGCCGCATGTCGCACAAGTGGCCCGAGACCTCGCAGGCCAGGCCGTCGTGCTTAAAGTCAACACCGAGCAATTCCCGGAGCTTGCCGCAAGGTACAAGGTCCAGGGTATTCCGAACTTCGCCGTATTCGCTCGCGGGAGCCTTCAGTTCCAGCAAGCAGGGCTGGTCGACGCGAGCACGATGAAGAGTTGGCTCACACGCGCTGCATAATCCGCGCGCGAATGGGGCTACGACAGCAGCAATTCAATATCTTCGGGGGTCAGGTCGCGGATAAGACTGTTCTCCGCGCCGATGATGGCGTCGGCAAGGTTTCGTTTGCTTTCCTGCAGTTGCAGCACCTTTTCCTCGACCGTGTCGCGGGCGATCAGGCGATAGGCAAAAACCTGGCGCACCTGGCCGATGCGATGGGTGCGGTCGACCGCCTGCGCCTCCACGGCGGGGTTCCACCAGGGATCGAGAATAAAGACATAGTCGGCGGCGGTAAGGTTCAAACCCACACCACCGGCCTTAAGGCTGATAAGAAAGAGACGGCAGCCGGCATCTTGCTGGAACCGCTCCACCCGCGCCTGGCGGTCGACAGTCTTCCCGTCGAGATACTCGTGTTCGATTCCATCGTCGTCAAGACTTGCACGAAGGATCGCGAGCAAACTGGTGAATTGGGAGAAGACCAGTGCCTTGTGGCCTTCGTCGAGGACCGCATGCAGCTGCTCGATGCAGAACGTCAAGCTTTGCGCTTGGGTCTTTGACCAGTTTTCGGTCCACCAACCCGGGATGGCAGGCTGCCTGGCGCAGGCGCAGCAGTGCTTCGAGCACCATTATCTTTGACTTCCCGATGCCCTCCGCATCGATCTTCGGAAGCAGCGCCTGGCGGTAGTGGTCGCGCAATTCGTTGTACAGGGTGCGCTGGCGCGGCTCCATCTCGCAATAGATGGTCTGCTCGATTTTGGGCGGAAGTTCCCGGGCAACCTGCTCTTTGGTGCGGCGCAGGAGAAATGGACGCAACGCATGGGAGAGCAGCTTACGCGCCTCCCCGTCAGGATTCTGCTTGGATCCGCCCGCGAGTTGCAAGCCGCCAAAGGCGCCCAACATGCCAGGGTTGAGAAATTCGAAGAGCGACCAAAGCTCGCCAAGATGATTCTCGACCGGCGTCCCGCTTAATGCCAGTCGATGGTTGCCGCGCAGCAGACGCGCCGCCTTGGCCGATTCGGTCCTTTCGTTCTTGATCGCCTGCGCCTCGTCGAGAATCACGTAGTCGAAGATCTTGTCCTTAAAGTGCAGAGCATCGCGGCGTAGTGTTCCGTATGTGGTCAGAATCACGTCGTAGCCGGAGAGCTCGTCCTTATTGCGCGCACTGCCGGTGTAGTCGAGCACGCGCAGCTGCGGAGTGAACCGCTCAATCTCCTGCTTCCAATTGAAGATGAGCGATTTGGGAACCACAACCAGCGATGGCTCATCGATCTTCGCTTGCGCGTGCATTTCGCGGCGGCTCTCCAGCAGAGCAAGCACCTGCGCCGTCTTGCCCACGCCCATATCGTCGGCCAGGCAACCGCCAAAGGAGAACTGGCGCAAGAAATGCATCCACCCCAGGCCCTCTCGCTGATACTCGCGTAAACGCCCGTTAAAACCGGCCGGCTGTTCTGCGGGTTCGATTGACTCAAAACGCGCCAGCTCCCTGCGCACATGCGTAAAGGCTTCGTCGCAATCGACGGCAGGCTGCGTCGCCAGCAGGGCATCGAGAATTCCGGCCTGGCTGGTGCGGAAACGAATGTGATCGCCCTCTGCTTCCCCCATGGTGGCCACCTGGCCGAAACGGCGCAGCCACTCCTCCGGCAGCAAACCGTAGGAGCCGTCATCGAGGATGACCATCGTCTCTCCTCGTTTGAGCGCCGCCAGTAGCTGCGGGAAGCGAGCTGTCGTGTCTCCGTATTCGATCGCGCCATGAAGCTCGAACCAGTCCACGCCGCTGGAGACCGACACGCTGCTCTTACCCGGCTGGCGAAACACCTTACCTTCCGCAGTCACGTGCCAGCCCGACTCCGCCAGCACCCGCACAATCCGCGGCAGCCTGCTGGGCGTAAGGGACCACCCATTGTCTGCATCCCAAATGCTAGTCGCAAATCGTAACCCCAGCTCCCGCAGTTGCGCCGCTGCCGCTTTTTCTGCTCCGTCGTCGCGGCGGATGAATCGTCGCGACGCTGCGTCATAGATGCCGCGCGCCGCCATCTTATCCCGCACGGAGCGGCCATCATAGTCGAATGACAACTCCGCCTTCATCCGGCCGCTCTTCCTGCCGTACTTGGAGCTGGGCGCGAAGATTTTGAGGCACGGTCGAGGAGAAAAGGAAACCTCGTCATATTTCCATTCCTCTGGCAGATCAAGCGCGGGCAGTACGGGAGAATGCAGCAGGCTGCCCAAAAACTCCTCGCGATCCTTCTCAGGAATTACCAGCGCGCCGCTCTTGCGTAGGTCTGCGATCCATGGATAGGCATCATCTTCGGCCAGCCGTGCGACCCACTCCCGAGTGACCAGAAAGCCACCGCGCGTTGCCAGCAATGGGTCTTTCACCGATAGCCTCTGCTCAGCGCGGCGAAAGCTTCCGGTTACCTGCCATCCCTGAGACTGGCTTCCGCCTACCTCCAAAACAAATCTCCAGGGCTCGCCATCGTCCCACGCAAGCGGCAGCTTCCCCATCTCATCCTTTTCAAAGGGAAGAAAGCAACGCCCCGTTCGCAGCACGCGGGACAGTAACGTTTGCGCCATCAGAGGCGAGAGCCAAAAGGAATCGAGGCCCCGATCATAGCCGTCGTAATAACCATACGAAGGGTAGGGATTCCCCCCAATAAGCACCGTTAGAATCTCGCGATCCTCGGCAAGAGGTAAAACCGGAATCCGGCCACGGCTGATAGGGCATGGTTTGGGAGTATTCCTCCATTCGCCATCTTTGCCGCGCGTACGAGAAGCGATGGCCAGCACCAGCCCGCCTGTGGTATCGCTCCTTGGGACGTCCAGGATATAAGCGATCTCCGCGCGCGCGGGCCAGCTGGGTGCAACGCTCCGAGGGGGCGCCGCAGTCTCCGCAATCCGGCTCAACTGCGTCTTCCATGCAGGCAGAGGAACAGGGCGAGGTTTGCGCCAGATTTCGTTGCTCTGCTGGATTAAGTGGATTCGATCGGATGCCGAGGACATCTGGTTCCCGTTTGTGATCGCCGTTCGAGATCGAACGGCTTCAGCTCGCTCATCCTCGCTGCTCTGGTTGAATAGCGTCTCGGTATCGAGGCGAACATTGCCGGCGGCGGGTATCTCCGATAGATGGCCTCGCTCAGCAGCGGCAAGGATCGTGGCCCAAAGATGCTTACATGGAAGACCATGATCTTCGAAATAAGGGCACTCGCACCATATCGCAAGCTCCCCTGTCGACCACTTCAGTGAGACTTTATATAGCTCTGATCCCTGCACCTGCCCGGCTACTTCGGTGGCCGAGCCAGTGCGAATCTTCACTCGTTGGGCCTGGAAATACTTCTCCCCACGATCTCGAGAGGCCGCGCTGAATCTCTTCGCCAAAAGCGAAGGCAGCTGCAACTCCTGGACATTGCCTGGATGACTCACTAGCTCATTCTAGTGAAGCTTCGGCCGGAGCGCGCGGAAGGGCCACAAGGTGCGTTCCATTGATCTAGACTGAAAGCAGGCGGGGCATCTCGCGAACAGGAGCACACCATGGAGCTTGCACTGGAACTGAAACCAGTTTCACTGATCGGATTTGGCGATGGCGCGGAAGCAGCTGCATTCACCGCAATCAACCCAGCGACTGGCCAGCCCCTGGAACCTAAATTTTTCGCTGCCGGCGCGGACGATCTGGACCGGGCGGCGGCGGTGGCACAAACCGCCTTTCCCATTTACAGCAAGCTTTCGGGCAAGGAAAAGGGCGCCTTTCTGCGCCGCATTGCCGCCGCCATCGAAGCGGCTGCGCCGGCTATCATTCAACGGGCCAACCTGGAAACAGCATTGCCCGAAGCTCGCCTGCAGGGCGAGGTGGGGCGAACCTGCAATCAACTGCGCCTCTTTGCGGAAGTAGTGGAAGAAGGCTCGTGGGTGGATGCGCGCATCGATAACGCTGACCCCAACCGCAAGCCCCTGCCCAAGCCCTCGATCCGTTCCATGCATCACCCGCTCGGCCCGGTCGCGGTTTTCGGGGCCAGCAATTTCCCCCTGGCCTTCTCCGTCGCCGGAGGAGACACGGCTTCAGCCCTCGCCGCCGGCAATCCTGTAATCGTGAAAGCGCATCCCGCGCATCCGGGCACCAGCGCGCTGGTGGGCCACGCAATCCGCGAAAGCGTGCGTGCCAGCGGACTGCCCGAGGGCGTATTTTCCATGCTCTTCGACGCTGGCGTGGAGGTAGGCATCCAGCTGGTGAAACACCCGGCAATCAAAGCGGTGGCATTTACCGGCTCCTTTGCCGGCGGCACCGCCTTGATGAAGCTCGCGGCCGCTCGGCCGGAACCTATTCCGTGCTACTCCGAGATGGGGAGCGTGAACCCGGTCTTTGTTCTTCCCGGGGCCTTGAGCAAGCGAGGCAGTGCAGTCGCCACCGGGCTGCAGGCATCCTTTACCCTCGGCGCCGGTCAGTTTTGCACCAAGCCAGGCCTGGTGCTGGTTCCTCGGTCGGACGGAACCCCCGGATTTATGAAGGAACTAGGCGACCGTGTGAACACCACCCCGCCGCAAACCCTGCTCACTAAAGCCATTGCGGACCGCTACACCGCGGCGGTCAAGGGTCGCGACGCGACCGTCCTGGCGCAGGGAGCAGGAGCCGGCGGCCGGCAGCGAAGCCGCTACCGTGCAGGCCTCGCTCTTTGTCGCGGATTACAAAGATCTGCAAGAGAACGCGGACCTGGCGCAGGAGATCTTCGGCCCCACCACCGTCGTGGTCGGTTACCAGGACCGCAAGCAGCTCCTGGCCGTTGCCGAGCAACTGGAGGGTCACCTGACGGCGACGCTGCAGGCGGACGAGGGTGAACTGGCCGATTATGCCGACCTGATCGACATTCTCACCCGCAAGGTAGGCCGCCTGATCCTGAATGCCTATCCCACGGGTGTCGAGGTCTGCCACGCCATGGTCCATGGAGGTCCTTTTCCCGCCACCAGCGACGGCCGTTCCACCTCCGTGGGAAGCCAGGCCATTTTCCGTTTCACCCGGCTGGTTTGCTACCAATCCTTTCCCGACGCCGCACTCCCGGACGAGCTGAAGAGCAGTAACCCGCTGGGAATCATGCGGCTGGTCGACGGAGAGCGGACCCGCACCGCCTCCGCGTGACGATCGAGGGTGTTCCCCTGTAAACTTCCTGCGACCGGTTAGGGGGATTGCCGTGACCTTTGAAGATACCAACCGCAGGGACTTCCTGAAGATGGGTGGCGCGGTGCTCGCCGGCGCAGCCACGCCGTGGAGTGCGTCGAGCTACGCCGCCATCGTCGGAGCCAACGATCGGGTCCGCGTCGCACTCATTGGCGCAGGTGACCGCGCCAAGGGAGCGCTGGTCCCGGCCTTCCAGGAGAACGCCAAGGATCTCAACTTTGAGTTCGTCGCCGTCTCCGATATCTGGAACCGGCGTCGCGACGAAGGGGCGGCGTTCATTCAGAAGCACTGCGGCGGCCCCATCGCCAGCATACGCAACAACGACGAGCTCTATGCCCGCAAGGATATCGATGCGGTGATCATTGCCACGGCCGATTTCCAGCATGCCCTGCACGGCGTCGAGGCAGTGCAAGCGGGGCGCGATGCCTACGTAGAAAAGCCGACGGCCCATACCATGGCGGATGCCCGGGCCTTCCGCGCCGCGGTAAAGCAGACCGGCAAGATCGTGCAGGTGGGTACACAGCGCCGCAGCACACCCAGCTATCAAAAGGCTTACGAGTACATCCAGTCGGGAAAGTTCGGCGATATCGTCGCGGTGGAGATGACCTGGAACGTCAATCAGCCAGGCCGCTGGCGGCGTCCGGGTGTTGTGCCGCTGTTGAAGGAGCAGGACACGGATTGGAAGCGCTACCTGCTCAACCGGCCCTATGAGCCATTCGATGCCCGCAAATATCTCGAGTTCCGGCTCTTCTGGCCGTATTCCTCGGGGATTCCTGATCAGTGGCTGGTGCACCAGATCGACACGGTTCACTGGTTCACTGGCTATCCTCATCCGCGCAGCGTGGTGGCCAATGGCGGTGTCTATCTCTGGAAAGACGGCCGCAAGAACTGGGATACCATGACCGCCGTCTTTGACTACGGCCCGCTCGATGACCCGAGCAAGGGCTTCCAGGTTATCTACTCGTCGCGCATGACCAACTCCGCCGGAGGCGTGAAGGAGATTTACTACTCCAACGGCGGCAAGCTCGATATGGATAAGCAGTGTGTCAGCTCCGAAGGGGGCATGGATGCGAAGGCAGCCGCGGAAATGGGCATGAAGCCCAACCTGCTGGGCGACTTTTCGCTCAGCGACACCGTGCTGAAGGCGGAAACCTCGGCCAACACCGGCAACGATCCCATGACTTCCGCCAATATGCGCAACTGGATGGAGTGTGTCCGCTCACGCAAGCAGCCCAACGCGAGCATTGAGGCCGGGTACAGCCACTCGGTGGCGTTGTGCATGAACATTGCCGCCATTCAGACCGGCCAGCGGATCACCTTTGACGACAAGTCACAACAGGTGATGGCCGGAGACAAGGTCTATGAGTAGCGGCGGCTCTTTAGGGTTTGCTGTGACCCTCTGCAGTTCTATTTCTTGATCGCCGGATCTCTTCGGTCAGGATGATGGCCTCTGCGATCTCGCGGATGGCTTTTCGCTTCTGCCGGCTCTGCTTCTGCAAGGCGAGGTAAGCGCCTTCTTCATCCAGATGCAGTTCGCGCTGCAAAATGCCCTTGGCGCGGTCCATCAGCTTCCTTACCTCCAGGCGGTCGGCCAGCAGGACGCGTTCACTTTCCAGCCGCGCCATCTCCAGCTCGGCTCCCACCAGGAAACCAACGGTGGAGATAAGCCGCAACTGGCGGCGGCTGTGGTGATGCGGCCTGCGGTGCTGCACATTGATCACCCCCACCAGCTTGCCGCGGGCGAGAATGGGCACGGAAAGAAAGGCTTCGAAAAGATCCTCAGGCAAGTCGTTGAACATCTTGAAGCGGGGATCGCGCCACGCTTGGGAGGCAATGGCTACCGGTTGTTGGTGCATGGCCACCCATCCGGTAATCCCTTGGCCCAGGGGCAGGTCGAGCTCGTCGACCAGGTCGGCATGAGGATTTTTTGAAGCGCGCAGCACCAGCTTCTCCCCTTCAAGCACGTAAACAAAACACGAATCGCACATTACCACTGTGGAGACAAACTCCACTACCCGCTCCAGCACCGCATGGAAAGGATCCGCGGCCGCCATGCGGCTCCCGATCTCATGCAGAAACTCGATATCCAGTACTTCCTCGGCCCTTGAGCCTTCTTCCGTCATTACTTCACTTCCCCTGGATTGGTTAGGACCCTAAGAAAAATGCGTTTTGCAGTTGCTTTCGCGTGCTGCTATCGTTACCCTGAACCGTACGTTCTCCCTGTCGAAACGTAAATCCTTCAGTACAGTTTTTGCCTTCCTGGTGTTACATCTTCCAAGTTGAAGACTGAGAGTCCTTTGCGTTTGAGCCCCCGCTTGCCGGTTTGTTCGCCGATTTGGTCGTGTAAATGGTCCAGCGCCGGGCGCACCAATGTCCTACGGCGCCAAGCGCGATGCCGTGGCCAGTCGTCCCCGCGTTCGAGAATGCGGAGCCTATGTTCGCACATCAAAAGCAAGCTCGAAAGTTCCAATTCTACCATCCCCTCAAACGCCGGCGTCAGTTCGCACAAACCCGTGTCAGGGCTTAGATTGGTTGATGTAAATAGGGGAGAAAGGTTCAGAAATGAGTCTGAGCAGGCGTGATTTTCTCATGAGGGTGGGTCAGGCCGGCGGGTACAGCGCCGCCTTCACCATGATGCAGTCCCTGGGCTTGCTGCCCATCGCCGCCTCCGCCGCGTCCACCATCGATCAGCCCGCGCCCTCCGGCAAGGGGACCAGCGTGGTCATCCTGGGTGGCGGGATCGCCGGATTGGCCTCTGCGTATGAGCTGGGCAAGCTGGGCTACACCTGCACCCTGCTCGAAGCCCGGGAGCGCATCGGCGGCAGGAACTGGACAGTGCGCAACGGCACCAAGGTCGAGTTCACAACCGGTTTCACCCAGAACTGCGTTTTCGGCGAAGGACTCTACCAGAATGTTGGCCCGGCCAGGCTCCCGTCGGTGCACCAGACGATGCTTGGCTATTGCAAGGAGCTAGGGGTCCCCCTCGAAGTCGAAGTCAATGCATCGCGCAGCGCCTATCTGCAGTCAGACCACTTGGAAGGGGGCAAAAGGGTTGAGAACCGGCAGGTGGAATACGATACTCGCGGCCATGTCTCGGAGCTGCTGGCCAAGTGTGTCCAGCGCGGAGCGCTCGATCAGGAGCTCACCAGCGACGACAAGGAGCAGATGCTTGAGTTTCTGAGGCAATACGGCGCGCTGTCTCCCGATCTTTTCTACAAGGGTTCGGCGCGCGCCGGCTACAAAGTCAACCCAGGAGCCGGCGATGTGGTGGGTGTTCCCCACGACCCGTTGGATATGCGCGCTTTGCTGTCGGCCCATCTTTGGACAGAGCTGATGGAAGAGGATGAGATTGATTGGCAGGCGACGATGTTTCAGCCGGTGGGTGGGATGGACCAGATTCCCATGGCGTTCAAGAGGAAGCTCGGCAGCGTGATCCGGTCGCGTGCGGAGGTGGTGCAGATCCGCCAGAACGCATCGGGCGTGAAGGTGGTTTACCGCGATCTGGTCAGCGGGCAGCACCAGACGGTAACCGCGGACTACTGTATCTGCGCCTTGCCGCTCACCATCCTCAAGACCATGGATACCGATTTTTCTCCTGAGCGGAAGGCGGTGATCGATGCCGCGGACTATGACTCCGCCTACAAGATCGCCTGGGAATCACGCCGTTTTTGGGAGCAGGAGTGCAATATCTACGGCGGTATTTCGTTTCTCCGTCAGACCGTGGACACGGTCTGGTATCCGAGCGCAGGGCTCTTCTCTGAAACCGGCATTATTCTGGGTGGCTACGGCATTGAAAACATGTCAGCGTTCGGCAAGTTGCCGGATACGGAGGCCAAGCTCGCCGCCTCCCGCCGTTCGATCGAGCTGCTGCATCCTGGCCGTTCGCAGGAATTGAAGAACCCCATTTACGTCAGCTGGGGACATATCCCATACAACCTGGGTTCCTGGGTTGGCGGCGCCGACCCGGGTCCTCCGGCCGGCTACGAAGTGTGGATCCAGCCGCAGGGCCGGATTTACTTCGCCGGGGATCACACCAGCCATATCGTCGGCTGGCAGGAGGGTGCGGCGCTATCGGCGCACCGTGCTGTGAACATGATCGGGGCCAGCATGGCCAAGGGCTAGTGGGAACGGTCAGTCCCGGTGCTGGGATTTATCCGAGCTCGGGCACCCAAATCGCTTGAACCGCGCAGGTCCCTCTGCTCCCCCGGATTTCCTGTGGAACTTCGTGGCTTCGGCGAGCTTCATGCGCCTTTCGATTCTTGGCAACAGCTCCCATTTGCAACAGAATTGCGGCTCTGTTAGTGCGCCGGCGGCTTCGCCAGAAAACTATTGAGTTCCGCTTTTTTTCCGTCGTTCACTGGCCCCGCGGTGCGCCAAAGCACGCGCCCTGCCTTGTCGGTCAACAGCAGCACGATGTCCTGCTCCGACGAGACCTGTAGCGCGCGAAGAAATTCGGTCTTGTTGACGTACAAGGGAACCGTGTATTTGCGCGGCTGGGACGGCGGCTGGCTGCCGCGCAACGAGGCGTTCAACCACCACCGGTACAACATGTTTTCCCGCTGAGAGACCGGGAGCAGCCAGGTTTGCACCCCGGGCTTAGTCCCCAACGCCCCAAACCAGCCGTCCACCGCGGATTGTTGATCCCGCTGGAAGGACAGGATGAGGATGTTCAGCGGCGCGGCAAAATCCGCCGGCAGCGTCACCTTTGCCCTATCCAGCGCGTAAGCAGTAACAGGCGGTAGAACAGGCGGCGCGGCAGCCAACGCGCCAAAAGAAGTGAAGAGGGTGAAGGCCAGTGTTAACAGCAGTCGCATTCGGTATGGGTGGCCAGCCACCAGATCACTGTCTCACAAAATCGTAATCCAGTTAAATGAGCGCGACCGTTGGGGAGCGTCGAGTATCATTACCAAGGGAGTAGCCCTATGTCTTTAGTGCCTGAGCGCCGCAGTTTTCAGACCGACGATGCGCGCCTGCAGCCGATTGCCGAAAAGATTCTGGCACGCGAGCGTCTCGATTTCAACGATGGTGTCGCGCTCTACAGGTCGAAGGACGTTCTGGCGGTGGGCTGGTTGGCCAACCACGTACGCGAGCGCTTGCACGGCAACTTCGCTTACTTCAATGTGAACCGGCACATCAACCCGACCAACGTTTGTGTCGCCGCCTGCCGGCTATGCGCCTTCGGCCGCAAGAAGGGCAGCGAAGGCTCCTACACCATGGCTCTTGAAGAGGCGTGGCAGACCGCAGCCTCCGGCTACAGTGAGGCGGTGACGGAGTTCCACATCGTCGGCGGCTTGCATCCCGATCTTCCCTTTGAGTATTTCCTTGACCTGGTCGCGGGCCTTAAGGAGCGTTTTCCCCAGGTGCATATCAAGGCTTTCACCATGGTCGAGGTGGCCTACCTGGCGCGGCGCGCCAAGCTGACCATTGCCGAAACACTCACCAGGATGAAAGACGCGGGTGTGGATTCCCTGCCGGGTGGCGGCGCTGAGATTTTCTCCGACCGTGTACGGCATATCATCTGCGACCACAAGATCGATGGCGATGAGTGGATTGAGACAGCACGCACGGCGCACAAGCTAGGCTTGCGCTCCAACGCGACCATGCTCTACGGCCACGTGGAGAACGACGAGGACCGGGTGGACCACATGCTTCGCCTCCGTAGCCTGCAGGACGATACCGGGGGCTTTCAAACCTTCATTCCTTTAGCCTTTCATCCCGCCAACACCGCTCTCGATCATCTGCCGACGACCACCGGCCTCACCGATATTCGCCAGATTGCCGTCGGCCGCTTATTGCTGGATAACTTTCCTCATATCAAATCGTACTGGCAGATGGTGACGGCCAAGATCGCGCAGATCTCGCTGCGCTTTGGCGCCGACGATATCGATGGAACAGTGGTGGAAGAAAAGATCTACCACGATGCCGGCGCAACCACGCCTCAGGGGATGCGCCGAGCCGAACTCATTCGCCTGATTCGTGAGGCTGGCCGCGAGCCAGTGGAGCGCGACACGCTCTACCGCAACGTCGTGCGCCACGAAGACACCTTCACGGTTGCAGTCTAAAGCTCTTTAGCAATCTGCGCGACTCTCGGCGGGAGGGTTCAGGCCGGAGACAGGACGGAAAGGCTCTATCTCGGCCTTCACCGGGGGAGACAGGCGCGCCTTTCGCTTGCGCCGGACTTCGCGAATCGCAACCAGGATCAGCCCGGTAAAGGTAATCGCTAACAGCATGATGGCGTAGCGGCCGTGCAGCTCCGTCACTTCGCCGTACAACAGGGCAAGACCCACAAAGACAAAGAAGAGATGGGCACAGAAGACTTCGAGCGAAGCTTTGCCCAAGGTCAAAAAAGGCTCAACCAGCACAACGCGGGTAAGGTACTTCCGCGACCAGTAAACCATGCACGAAAAGGCGAAAAGATTCAGCACGCGCAGCGGCCCGATCTGCCACTTGTCCAGGGATAGGCCGAGCGCCTCCTGCGTCAGGTGAGGCCCAAGCCAGTCGTGGCGCACCCCCAGAAAGAAGAGGCAAACCGCTCCCGCCAAGGGGAAAACATAACCCGGCAGCTTGCTGAATGGGTTTGCTCCCTGCGCGGACTTGGCTCCTAACCACAGCGCCAGAACCCAGACGGCCTGCCAGGCAAAAAGATTGAAAGCTCCCGTTTCCTGTAGCGGTATATGCAGCCCGGTGGCGCGTACGACCAGGAAGTGCATCCAGGTGCGCAAGCCAAACTGCGCCAGCAGCCACACGACAGCGCTGACGATCAAAATTCCATTCCACCCCCGGCGCACGGCCAAACTGAGGATATAGGGCGTGAGCAGCAGAAAAGTGATGTACATGGGCAGGATGTCCAGCAGCGGCGGACAGTAAATGAGGAGCAACGACCCGATGATCGCCGTGGCCGGGTGAGCCAGGTAGAAATTCAGAAGGTTGTAAATGGCCGCGCGATGGGTGTGCGCGGCGAATGCTGCCACCACGGTGAACACCACGGTCAGCATGATCAGGTGGTAGCCGTAGATCCTCAGCGCCCGCTTCCACAGCTTGGTGCGCATGCCGTCGCTGTCTTCCGCAGCCTGGTGGATGTAAAGCGTGGCCACCAGCATGGCCGACAGAAAAACAAAGCCCTCGGCCGAGGAAACAAATCCAAAGGGCTGATTGACCACGTCGCTGAGATGCGTAGGCAGGTGGGTCAGCGTCATCCAGACCAGGAAGAGGCCGCGCAGCGCATCCAGCTCTGGACGGCGCTGTATCTTTCCCAGTTGGAGGACCTTCCGTGAAGCCGACTTTACATCCATCCACACGCACCCGTAGTGTTTATCGGTCGACCACTACACTTAGAGACGCAATTTGCAGCCAGAGGTTGCGTCTGAGCGGTTCGCAATTGGCGTAAACCGAAGCGAAAGAGCTTTCGTGGTTTTCTCCCAAGGAAAACCACTCCTCGCGAATTTTATGGGGCCATAGTAATTGCGAAACCGCTCTAATACGCGGGAATGCCGGTGATGCTCTGTCCGATAATGAGCGCGTGGATATCGTGTGTGCCTTCGTAGGTCTTCACCGATTCCAGGTTCATCATGTGGCGCATGACAGGATAGTCATCGGTAATGCCGTTGCCGCCAAGTATATCGCGCGCCATACGAGCACACTCGAGGGCCATCCAGACGTTGTTCCGCTTGGCCATGGAGATGTGTTCAAAGCTCACTTTGCCGTTATCTTTTAGTCGCCCTACCTGCAGGGCGAGCAGCTGGCCCTTGGTGATTTCTGAGATCATCCAGGTCAATTTTTCCTGCACCAGTTGGTGGCTTGCAATCGGTTCTTCGCGGAATTGCTTGCGCAGCAGTGAGTACTGCAGGGCGGTGTCATAACAGGACATCGCGGCGCCCAGGGCGCCCCAGCTAATCCCGTGGCGTGCCTGGTTCAGGCACATGAGAGGCGACTTGAGCCCTCCTGAGAAGGGCAGCAGGTTGCAAGCCGGGATGCGCACATCCTGCAGGGAAAGACCGGAGGTGACGGAGGCGCGCAGGGACCACTTGCCGTGCACATCGTAGGCGGAGAAGCCAGGCCGGTTGGTTTCCACCAGAAATCCGCGGACTCTGCCTTCCTCTTCTTCCACCTTGGCCCAGATTACGGCGACATCGGCGATGGAGCCGGAGGTGATCCACATCTTTTCGCCGTTGAGGATGTACTCGTCGCCCTCTTTGCGGGCGCGGGTTCGCATGCCGCCCGGGTTGGAGCCGTAGTCAGGCTCGGTCAGCCCGAAGCAGCCCAGCTTTTCTCCCGTTGCCATAAGCGGCAACCACGCATTCTTTTGCGCATCGCTGCCGAAGGTGTAGATGGGGTACATGACCAGGGCGGACTGCACGCTGACGAAGCTGCGCAGGCCGGAGTCGCCTCGTTCCAGCTCCTGCATCACCAGGCCGTACTCCACGTTGGACATGCCGGCGCATCCGTAGCCCTCGATGTTCGCGCCGAAGAAACCGAGCTGCCCCATGGGTTGGACCAGCTCTCGGGGAAAGCGGCCATCGCGATTGCACTGCTCGATGATGGGGACCACATTGTCTTCAACGAACTGGCGGGTGGTGTCGCGCGCGAGCAGCTCGTCGCCCGAAAGCAGCCCGTCAAACTGAATGAAATCTACGCCTTTGAATTTGAACGCCATACCGGTAAATATGAGACTAGCAGAACGGCAGAG
>CAWJAB010000025.1:0-68775 GCA_963840675.1 uncultured Acidobacteriaceae bacterium | reverse complement strand
TCAACGGCTTGCCGACAGGAGCGTTGCCATAGCTCTGGATCAAATAGATGAGTGCCTTGGCTATGATGTACTCAATTGCGCCGGCGATTCCGATCGCCACGCTTCAGCTCCCACGCGAGGTTCGCGCCATGCCCTGGTCTCCAAACCAATCCGCGCCGCAGCAGGTGGCGCCCCTGCTTGCGTCGGCCACTAAGTTGCTCAAGGCAGGGCGGCCAGCCGATGCGATCGCGCCGTTGCGCCAAGCAGCGCTGCTGCAGCCTTCCAATCCCATCATCCAGCACGATCTCGGCCTCGCCTGCCTCGAGGTCGGCCGCATAACCGATGCCATCGAGGCATTGCAGCGGGCCGTCACCGGCAACCCACGCTACGCCGATGCGTATTTCCGCCTGGGGGCCGCTTTGGAGAAGTTGGGCAACATCGGCGGGGCCATCGTTGCCTACGACCGCGCCACGCAGCTCCTCCCATCCCTGACCGAGGCCTGGTTCCGCGCCGGCGATCTGGTCTACACGCTGGGCCACCGTGAGGAGGCGATTGGCTGTTTCAACCGCGCGGCGGTGACCGGAGGTAACACCAGGTTCGGCCGCCTGGGCAAGGCGCGGGCACTGCTGACCGAGGATCGCAATCAGGAAGCCGAGCAGGTGCTGCGGCGGACGCTGGCGCTCGATCCGAGGAACGCCCTGGCGCATGATCTGCTGGGCAATCTGCTCTCTGAGTTCGGCCGTTTCGACGAGGCCCGCGAATGCTTCCAACGCGCGCTCGCGATCGCGCCGCTGCTGGCGGGATGCTACTACGATCTGGTCCGGTGTCGCCCCGTCACGACCGATGACGACGGTCTGCTTGCAACGGATGGAAGCCGCGCTCGCCACCCCGGGACTGGAAGCGGCGCAACGCGTGCGGCTTCACCTTGCGATCGGCAAGGCGGCGGATGATCTTGGCGACTACGCCCTGGCCATGCAGCATTTCGACGCGGGAGACGCCGTGCGCCGGAGCTCTTTGTCGTTCGACTCGGCCGCGTTCGCGGTCGAGATCGACCAGCTGATTGCCCGCTGCACTCCCGAATTGATCGCGCGGGCGCCCGAACTCGGCAGCTGCGATGCGACGCCGGTACTGATCCTCGGCATGCCGCGTTCCGGCACAACGCTCGTGGAGCAGATCGTCTCCAACCATCCCGAGGTCGGGGCCGGCGGCGAGTTGCATTTCTGGAACCAGCGAGGGCCGGCGTGGCACCGCTCCGGCGCGGCCGGGACCGAGACGCCGTTCCTCGCCAAGGCGGCGGCAGACTATCTCGGCGTGCTGCGCGCGATCGCACCCAGGGCGGCCCGAGTGACCGACAAAATGCCGTTCAACTTCCTCTGGGCCGGGCTGATCCACCTGGCATTCCCGCGTGCCATCATCATCCATTGCCGCCGCGCTGCAGTCGATACCGCGTTGTCGATCCATCAAACTCATTTCCATCCGAGCCTGGCGTTTCCGACCGGAGGCGACGAACTGGTCATGTATTTCCGCAGCTACCAGCGGCTCATCGACCATTGGCGGAGCGTGCTGCCGCCGGATCGCTTCATCGAGGTCGATTACGAGGAGCTAACCCGCGCGCCTGAACCAGTGATCCGGCGGATCATCGCGGCCTGCGGCCTGGACTGGCACGACGCGTGCCTGCGGCCCGAATCCAATCCGCAGGCTGTGAGGACCCCCAGCAAGTGGCAGGCCCGGCAGCCGATCTATCGCAACTCCGTCGCGCGCTGGCGACGCTACGAACCCTGGCTGGGGCCCCTGCGCGCGCTTGTCGACGACGCGACGGAGCCGGAGTGGAATCAGCTGCGGATGTGAAAGATGTCTAACCAAGCCGAGTACAAAAGCCCAGCAGCCAAACCTTGCTCCCTGGAAAGGGTGGCCTATCGCTCGGCACAGATTACGAAAATGTAATGTGCACGTCACCAGCCCGTCAGAAAGCCGTTTGTGATACTTGGGGCGAAGTGAAAGGGGGGCGCTGGATTGTCCGCGTTTAAGCCTCAATGTTTCACGGCCGTCTCGCGCCCTGCCCAGTCCACGTCCCCGATATCACGACCGCGGTCCCCTCGTATCCCCGGCAGCCAGCAGCGCCACCCGCATCTGTCTGCTTGTCCCTTGTCCCTAGCCATCGGCCGAAGCGAGATCTCCTCATCTTCGTGACGCCGGTCGGCATTCTCAAATCGCGTGATAAACAGTCCGGGGAGAAGAAGTGATGTCCAGAAAAGCGTCCCGAAAAGCGAGTCGAAAAAAATCGAGAATCAACCGTCTGCGTCCGCTCGCCGGCCTGCTGGCGACGGGGCTGAGCGTTCCGCTGTTCGCTCAGTCCGTGCCGTTTCCGACCTACTCCACCGGCGCGCAGCCGAACGGCTCGTTTGTCGTGAGCAGTGGCCAGATCATCACCCCTGCCGGCAAACAAGTCGACCTCGGCATCCGGGTCCGCGCGAAGGCCGTTGCGCTGAACCCTAATGCTTCCACTCACACCGCCGCCGTCCTCACCATGGGCGCGACGCAGGCCGTCGAGGTGTTCGATACCCTCACCGGCGACGTCCTGCAGAACTACATCACGCTCGGATCGGATGCGACCGGCAGTTATAGCGGTATAGCCTATTCGGCGGACGGCAAGTACCTGGTTTTCAGCCAGGACAGCAGCAACGTCACCATCACCAATGTCACCGCAGAGGGCTTGCTGAACGACGACGTCCAGGTAAGCGTGAAGCCGAACAATTCCTTCATCACCTGCTTTCCTAACAGCCCGCCGGCCGCTTATGCCAACCCCTGCGGCTCGTTCTATTCTGCCTACACTTCTTATCCCGGCGGCCTCGCGTTATCAAGCGATGGCACGAGCGCTTATGCCCTGCTGAACCAGAACAATACGCTTGCCAAGATCGACCTCACGGCGGCGAATCCGACGCAGGGTACCCAGATCCGGGTAGGCAACGCGCCGCACAGCATCCTGATCAACAACGACGGCACGACCGCTTACGTCAGTAACGAAGGTGGCCGGGCCGCTACCCAGGCAGACTTCCAGATCAACTCCGCCGGGACGGAAATCGTCGCCGACCCGGTGATTGGCGCCGCGATCACCGGTACCGTTTCTGTGGTTGATCTACCTTCGATGAAGGTTACCGCTAATATCTCGACCGGTCTGCACCCGACTGGGCTGGCGTTCTATGGCGGTTACCTGTTGGTCGCCAATACTTACAGCGACACCGTGTCGGTCATCGATACGAGCTCCAACGTAGTGAAGAAGACGATCAGCCTTGGGCTCCCCATCAAAGTACCCGGCCAAGGCAAACCGGCCTATGGCGCCGCGCCGGACTCGATCGCCGTCGATGGCACGAAAGGCATTGCCTACGTCGCGCTTTACAATGCCAACGCGATCGCGGTCGTCAACCTCAACGCCAGCGAGAAGAATGCCGTCATGGGCATGATTCCGGTAGCCTATGCGCCGGCCTCGGTGGTGCTGGACACGGCTGACAATGCACTTATCGTTGCCAACGACAAGGGCGTCGGCACGCTTTATTCGTTCGAGACCGACCACGGGGTCACCGGCTTGAACACTCACCAGGACAATGGCACCGTCAGCATCGTTCCCATCCCGAATAGCACCACCCTGGCGGCGATGACGCAGCAGGTTTTTGAGAACAATCACTGGGATCTGACGCAAAATATCAAGTCTGCCGCCGGAGGCACCCAGGCTAGCAATGCGGTCGCAATCCCGGCCAAGATCGGCGATCCCTCACTGATCAAGCACGTGTTCATGATCATCCGTGAAAACCGCACCTATGATCAGATCCTGGGCGACGTGGCTGCCGGCAATGGCGACAGCTCGTTGGCGGTGTTCGGCGGCAAGGACACCCCGAACGCGCATCAGCTGGTGAAGCGCTTCCCGCTCTTCGACAACTTCTACGACCCGAGCCGCCAGTCGGCTGACGGTCATCAATGGATCACCGAAGGCATGGCGCCCTACGCCGACGACATACAGTCGCCTGACTGGGTCCGCAGCTATCCTGGCGGGAACGCCGGCGATGCACTCGCCTATCAGAACAAGGGCTTCCTGTTCTCAGAAGCGTCTGCTGCCGGTTTACCAGTGAAGATCTACGGCGAATACGTCGAGAATGACACCTTCCTACAGCCGAACGGGTCGACCAAAGAGCCGAGCTGGAGCCAGTTTTACGCCGACTCGCAGCAATTCGAGGCTGGGACCGAGAAGACGCTGTATTACCAGAATACGGTCAAGGCAGAATCCTCTCTTCCGGCCGTGTATAACCACCTCATCACCAACTTCCCGCAGTTTGACCTGGGCATTCCCGACCAGTTCCGCGTCGATATATGGGTGCAGGACTTCAACAAGGACGTCGCGGCCGGTACGGTGCCGGCGTTGAGCATCCTTTGGGTCATGGACGACCACACCGGCGGCCCGCCGACTGTGGACGCAGAACAGGCCGATAACGACTTGGCCGTGGGGCGCATCATCGACTACATCAGCCACAGCAACATATGGTCCTCGTCGGCGATCTTCCTTGAGGAAGACGACGCCCAAAACGGCGTCGACCACGTCGACGGTCATCGCAGCCCGGGCTATATCGTCAGCCCTTATGCGGTGCAGAACGGATCCACCGACCACACCTACTACACCCAGGTCAACATGACGCGGACGATCGAGCAAATCCTCGGTCTGCCGCCCATGAACCAGTTCGACCTGGTGGCGTCGCCGATGACCACTGCCTTCGTCCAGGGCACGCCGCCCGCGGACAACTTCCAACCATGGACGCACGTGCCCAACCAGGTCCCGCTGGACATGGGGGTGACGACGACCTCATCCAACCAAATCATGAGCCCTGCCGCCAAGGCCCTGCAGGTAGCATGGCTGCAGAAGAAAAAGCAGATCTTCGCCGGCAAACTGACTAAACCCGATGCCGAAGACCCAGAGACCGTCAACCACCTGAACTGGTACATGGCGACCGGGTTTACCCGGCCCTATCCCGGCGAGAAAACCGTTCGCCCCCCGAGCGAATTCAACAAACCGGCACCCAAGAGTGATGATCTGGACGACTAACACTTCCTCCCAACTACTCTAACCGCCCTTTCCCCAATCATCGGGGAAAGGGCTTTTTGTTATGTATGAAAGTCCTCGTTCCGGCGCCGGTATTCGGAACAGCGGCCGGCGCAACTCCGCGTAAACTCCGGGTTAAGATCGTTTAAAGCACGGTTATATTGCCGGCTTGTACGCCGAATCATCGAGTTAACTGGAACGCGATCGCATTGGGTGCGCAAGACAGTTAGGCCAGCGTTGACCGATTCACAAATCAGACAGTTGGAGCCGGGATGATCGAATACTCTCTCCGCCGGACGGCCGACATCCGCTGGCAGGTTTTAGATATCAACAAAAACGCGCGCTCCGGGCAAATGCTGCAGAAACCGCTTTGCCTGTGGCTAACCGGTTTACCAGGCGCGGGCAAGTCGACGATTGCGAACCTCCTCGAGAAGCAACTGTTCGCTTCCGGCAGACACACCTATGTTCTCGATGGCGACAACATACGCCACGGACTCAGCCGGGACCTGGGATTCTCCGAGGCTGACCGGGTGGAGAATATTCGCCGGGCCATGGAGGTGGCCCGCTTGTTCGTGGACGCCGGTCTGGTTGTGATCGTCGCATTCATCAGTCCCTATCGCGCAGAACGCGACCTCGCCCGTTCGCGGTTTGAGCCGGGCGAATTTGTAGAGATCTATGTAGATGCTTCACTCGAAGAATGCGAGCGTCGCGACCCCAAAGGGCTTTACGCCAAGGCTCGGCGCGGGGAGTTGCTAAACTTCACCGGGATCGACAGCGATTACGAGCCGCCGGAGGCTCCTGAGATTCGCCTCGACACAGTTGCGAGAAATCCGGACGAATGCGTCGACCTCATTCTTTCCTACCTGGAGTCCAACGCAATCCACAAGACCGCTGCAAGCGAGAGCTCGAATGGCCGACCCCCACGTTTGTAAATGGCTGACTGAATTGTTGCCGCGCGTCACTGCTCTCGCATGTGAATCGGGGCGCAGCATATTGGCCATTTACCAGGATCTAAATCCACAAGTGAAGTTTAAGCCGGATCACTCGCCTGTGACTCAGGCCGATCTTGTGTCTCATCATATCCTCCAGAGCGGGCTTGCCCGCGTAGCCCCGCATTGGCCCGTCCTGTCGGAAGAGTCTGTCGAGGTTCCGTTTGACGAGCGGAAATCCTGGCGATATTTCTGGATGATCGATCCGCTCGATGGCACCAAGGAATTTCTCCACCGTACCGGCGAATTCACCGTCAACATCGCCCTGATCGAGGATGACCGGCCTATTCTTGGAGTGGTATATGCTCCAGTGATCGACAAGTTGTATTTTGCCGCTCGTGGAGCCGGCTCCTACAGGATGGACGGTAAGGTCACCACGCCTATAAGAGTTGCGTTGACAACAGCCGGAAGCACGCGCTTCGTGGTTAGTCGGCATCATGCTTCGGAGCAGGAAACAAAAGGCTGCGAAGTAATCGTCATGGGCAGTTCACTGAAGTTTTGTCTCATTGCTGAGGGCGCTGCCGATGTTTATCCGCGCCACGGCCCCACCATGGAGTGGGACACGGCCGCGGCGCAGTGCATTCTTGAAGAGGCGGGCGGCTCGGTCACCGACCTCGAAGGAAACACGATCAGGTACAACAAACACCTCCTGCTGAACCCTGGTTTCGTAGCCAGAGCCCACTCTTGAGTAAGCCAACCGCTCGTCCTCTATGGCTTACGGTTTTATCAGATCCATGGCAGGGAAGAGTCGCCGGTTCGATCCCGACCAGATCCACCATACAATCAGCAACTTTTGCCGACCGATCAGTTTGTAGCATAGGGGTAGCAAACGCGGAAACTTTTTTCTGCAGATGTGCTGGTGACCGGTAATCCCCTCGCCCCTCTGATCAGCAAATCACCAACTGATAGCCTTCAGAGAAGCAGCATTTGGCCCACCAACTCTTCTCTCGAGAATGCACCATTCTCGGACTTATTCCTTCACGACCTCCATGGGATCTCTACAGAGCCCGATAGCTTATAGGGCGCATGCCCACACTTGCATCGGATTACAAAACTGTCATTTACGCGTAATGCTGGCGTCATTTTCCCGGCTCTAGACTGGGTCCGCTGATGCAGCTCTGCAGTTGCGCCAGTTCCTGCAATCGAAGAGAAGGCAGGAGTGTTGTTGTATGTCTAGTTTCAGGGCTCATCCTGCCAGCATCTCGAAGGGCAAGCTGGGGCCGCTTCAGGAAACGGAACGAATACCGCGGACAGTTGAGAAAAATACGCTCTGCAAGTCAATGACTCACGTGTGTCAAAGGTCAACGATGAGTCTACAGCGACCTCAAGTCGCATGGCCGATTCCAGGTCGCGCAATGGAAGAAACCGAAAGAGGAAGAGGAGAACGACACATGTTCCGAAAAACGTCTCGAAATAGCCCCCGCAATGGTTTCTGGATAAACTGCCCAGGTCTGCTCTCCGGCCTGCTGTCGATCGGGCTTAGTGTTCCGGCGCTCGCGCAGTCCGTACCGTTCCCGACCTACACCGTCGGCCCGCAGCCGGACGGCTCGTACGTCGTCAGCGATGGCACGATCATCACCCCCGCCGGCACCCAGGTGAACCTCGGCATACGGGTCCGCGCGAAGGCCGTCGCACTCAACCCCACTGGCAATCACACCGCCGCGGTCCTTACGATGGGTACGTCGGCGGCCAATGGCAATGGAGCCGTGGAAGTGTTCAACACCCAGACCGGCGCCGTCCTGCAGAGCTACAGCACGGTAGGAAATACAGACTCGACCGGCAGCCACGTCGGCATTACTTATACGCCCGATGGAAAGTACCTGCTGTTCAGCCAGGACAGCAGCTACGTTGCCATCGCCAAAGTCAGTGCAGCGGGCTTGCTCTCAGACTACGCCCACGTCAGTGTTCCGCTCGACGGCAGCCCCTTCAAAATCGAAGGCACAGCTTTTGCGAATACGCTGAACACCGTCACCTGCTTTCCGAACAGCCCTCCGGGAACCGATGGCAGTTACGCTCACCCTTGTGGCTACACCGTCGGGACTAACGCTTCCTCCTATCCTCTCGGCCTCGCGGTCTCCCCGGATGGCAAGACCGCTTACTCCGTGCTGGACGTCAACGATACGCTGACGAAGATCGACCTGACTGCGGCGACACCGACGGAGGGCGCGCAGATCCGCGTCGGTAACGTGCCACACAGCGTTGTGATCTCGAGCGACGGCAGGACTGCCTACGTCTCAAACGAGGCCGGCCGGATTGCTACCGAGAAGGACTTCCAGGAATACTCCGACGGCACCCCGGTTGTGGCCGATAATGTGACTGGGTCTACGACCACCGGCACCATTTCGGTGGTCGACCTGTCCACGTTTAAGGTCACCAACACCATCTCCACCGGTCTGCACCCGACGGGTATGGCCTTATGGGGCAAGTACCTGTTGGTCACCAATGCGTACAGCGACTCCATCTCGGTGGTCGACACGGTCGCCAACCAGGTGGTGCGGACGATCGACCTTGGGCTGCCGATCCGAGTACCGGGCGACAAGCAGGCGGCCTACGGCGCCGGGCCGAACTCGATCGCCGTCGATGCCAACCAGGACATCGCATACGTTGCCCTGTACAACGCGAACGCGATCGCCGTGGTCGACCTCGACAGCGTATCGAAGAACGCGACTCTGGGCCTGATCCCGACCGCCTATGCGCCAAGCTCGGTCGTGCTGGACCCTAAGGACACGGCGCTGATCGTTGCCAACGACAAGGGCATCGGCACCAAGGGGATTCCTCCGCAAAATTCGTTCGGAACCGCTCACGGCGTCACCAACTACAACACCCACCAGGACCTTGGCACGGTGAGCATCATTCCGTTGCCGAGTGTCGGAGCGTTGGCGGACTGGACGAATCAGGTCTACCTGAACAACCACTGGGACCTGACGCGGAATATCCAGAGTGCCGCCGGCGGCAACCCGAGTGCCAAGGCGGTGGTCATCCCGAAGAAGATCGGCGATCCGTCTCTGATCAAGCACGTATTCCTGATCATTCGTGAAAACCGCACCTACGATCAGATCCTGGGCGACGTAGTCGGCGGCAATGGCGACCCCTCGCTGGCCGTCTTTGGCGACAATGCAACCTTCGGCAGCGTCACACCCAACGCGCACGCGCTGGTAGAGCGCTTCCCGCTGCTCGACAACTTCTACGACCCCAGCCGCCAGTCGGCCGACGGTCACAACTGGATCGTCCAGGCCATGGCGCCCTATTCCGACGACATCCAGTCGCCGGACTGGGTCCGCGACTATCCTTCCAACGGTGGCGATGCGATTGCCTACCAGAAGAAAGGACACCTGTGGGATTCGGCAGTCAAGGCCGGCATCAGCTTCAAGAACTACGGGGAATACATCGAGTACAACACGTTCACCGTGCCGGATTGCACGGCTACAAGTACCAAGTATCTGTTTCCACTTATTCCTGGATTCAGTGGTAGCTGCCACCCAACCTGGACCCAGTTCTACAACGACACACTGGCCTATGAGTCCGGCGCCGAGCCTCAACTCCAGTACTGGAACACGGTTGGCTCCGAGTCCCCGCTTCCGAACCTGATTAACCACACGGTCCAGAACTATCCGCAGTTCGACCTGAACATTCCCGACCAGTTCCGCGTTGACATTTGGAGTCAGGACTTTGCCAAGGACGTGGCGGCCGGTACGGTTCCCCAGTTGAGCATGATGTGGATCAGCTCCGACCATACCGGCGGCCCGCCCACCGCACAAGCCATGGAGGCCGATAACGACCTCGCGCTTGGGCGCTTCGTCGATATCATCAGCCATAGCCCGATATGGGCTTCGTCGGCGATCTTCGTCGAGGAAGACGACGCGCAGGACGGCGTCGACCACGTCGACGGTCACCGCAGCCCGGGGTATGTCATCAGCCCGTACGTAAGGCAGGGCGGAGTTGTTGACTCTACCTACTACACCCAGGTCAACCTGACCCGCACCATTGAGCAGATCCTCGGTCTGACGCCGATGAACCAGTTCGACCTCGTGGCCTCGCCGATGAGTACGCTCTTCACCAACGTGCCGCCCGCAGACAACTTCAAGCCCTGGTCGCATGTGCCGAATGTGATCCCACTGGATAGTGGTGTCACCGTTGCGGCGCTCAAGAGCGAAAGCCCTGCGGTCAAGGCTCTGAGGGTCGGTTGGATGAAGAAGAAGGCGCAGATCTTCAAGGGCAAATACAACAAGCCGGACTCCGAGGATCCGGACACCGTCAACCACCTCGACTGGTACGAGGCCACCGGGTTTACGCGTCCGTATCCCGGCGAGAAGACGGTCCGTCCGGCGAGCGACTTCAAGCGTCGGGCACCCGTCTCCGCCGACCTGGACGACTAAAAAACGTTCCCAACCACACCCTCTCCCCGGTCATAGGGGAGAGGGTTTTTGTTTGCACTTTAACTATTGGTCCGATCCGGTCCGGCTGCCGGCGCGGACGATCATCGACCGTCGGTTTCGGGCGATTACCGGAGGTAAATGAGCGTTTGCTTTCGAGTTCCCTCCGCCGGCGCGTTCAAATCTTCCCTTTCCCTTTGCAGGGCGGCTCCGTTCTCAATCAGCGTCCACGTCTCCTGGGAAAGGATGATGCGGCCATTTTCGTGTTCTTCTACAGAAAAGACCAGGCTTTGCCCGTTCCAAACGATGGAAGTATGGAACTCATCCCCGTCAGCCCCGGTGGACACAGATGTTTTGCCATCGGTGCTGTAGCGCTGCACAGCGTGCCGGGGCGGCCCGGAACTTCGCAGCACGGTAGTCTCCACGATCAAATCAGGATCGCGGTGGTCGATGTGTAGGGTGACATTGCCTGTCCGCCTTGGTGTACAGCGTTCGTTGCTCTGTTCCCATGTTCCAGAGAAATTCGGGTTCGGTGGCGAGCAGATTCCGGTGGGGGCCAGAAGCAGCGCCGGCAGCAAACCCAGGGAACAATCGTCTTTTCATTATTTGCAGGCCTCTATCCCCCTTGCTTCCCTCGACGGCATTCTTTCTTAGAAATCCAGCCGCAGTGCGAACTGGATCTCACGCGGCGTTCCCGAGCCCACAGGAGTGATCGGCGATACGATGGCCGTGTTCAAGTTAATCGTATTAATGATGCTGCCGAACCCCGCGGGCTTCGACGGGTTGAAAGTGGACTGGGGCTGACCTAACTGCGGGTGATTGAGAATGTTGTAGAACTCCCCGCGAAATTCCAACTGCATGCGCTCTGCAATGGGAAACGTTTTGGAGGCGCCCATATCGACCTGCCACGTGCCAGGCCCGCGAAAGAGGTTACGCGGCGCGTCGCCGAATTCTCCAGCCGGCTTAGCAAACGCCGCGGGATTAATCCACTCTGCGATTCTCCTGCCCCCTGGAGGAGTAAGAGGGACGCCTGGAACCAGGTCAGGACGCTGCGTGCCGGAGGCACCATCAGGCGCAGTGTAGCTGCTGGGCAAAAGCACGTTGACGGGGAAACCGGTGCGCGCCAGGGCCGTCGTGGTCAGTTGCCAGTTGCCCGCGATGGTGCTGACAATGCCGCGTTGGTTCAGCATCGGCTTGCCCAGGCCAAAGGGAAGCTCATAGACCGCGTTTCCATTGATCACATGGGTGGCGTCCCACGCGCCGCTGGCCCACTCACATTGCAGGCAAAGCGGGTTCTGTGGCGATATCTCGTCGCCATCCCCGCTGCCGTTGGAGCCGTTGTCGATCTCGTGTGTATAGGAGTAATTCGCCGCCACCAGGAGTCTGTTCGCGAACGGCCGCCTCACTGACACAGTAAGCCCGTTATACGAGCTTGCGCCGATGGAGCCGCGCCAGCCGATGGCGGGAGCAAAGCCCGGATACTGCACAAGCCCCGTAGCCGGATTGATCAGGTTTACCACGTTGGTTTCCAGCAGATGCACGCCATGGCTACCCAGGTAGGAGACCGAAGTTACGAAATTGGCAGGAAACTCCCGCTGCACGGAGGCGGTCCACTGCTCAACATACGTGTCCTTGCGGTTCCGTTGTTCGGCATTCGGTGAGATGTTTGCTTTGGTGAAATAAGGGTCGGGCGGATAGGTCACCTTAGTTACCGAGTAGGAGGGAATTTCGTTCTTGGCCGGCAGATTCTGATCGTCCAGCTGGCCATCTTCGTGGTACATGCCGAATCCGCCGCGAAGGATGGTCTTTCTGTCCTGCTCAGGCGACCACACCAAGCCGACGCGGGGATCGAAGTCGCCATAGTTTTGCTGGCCGAAGCTAGCGCCCAAGCCGCAGAATCCCTGAGGCCCGCAGGTGTCGAAATCGAAGGGGTTGGCCTTCCCATGCGCCTCATGGAACAACTGGAAGACGATGTACCGCACACCGAGGTTCAGCGAGAAGTTAGGCCGCACCTTGAACTCGTCCTGGATGTAGCCGAAAATGTCGTACTTGCGTAAATCGTTGACCGGCAGAGCACCAGACAGACTTGCTCTCGCCACCTGATTCGCTGCCAGCGCTTGCAGGGATGAAAACGTAACTGTTCCGTGTTCCCCGTAATGCTGATTCAATTGGACGCGGCGGAGTTCCGCCCCGGCTTTGATGGTTTGCCGGCCATGAAGCCAGGTCAGGTTGTCAATATACGAAAAGGTGTTGCCCACGTAGATGGTGTTGTAATTGTAGTTCTGATTGCCGAATCCCGGCCCGGGCCCCGTGGAAATCGCAATCTGATAAATGGAGTCGGAAGGACTGGAGTTGTAGGTGTTGTCGGTGGAGCGATTGAATCCAAACTTGACCTCATTCGTCAGAGTGGGACTGAAGACGTGTAGCAATTCGAGCGCGCCATTGACCGGGGTGCTCACCCTCTGCTCCAGGTTCGTCGCGGAAGTCGAAACCGGCTGCGTATCGACCGATCGGTCGTAATTGAAGCGCATGAAGCCGGTGGTCATGGCTGAAAAATGCTGGTCAACCCGCAGCAGCGCCGAGTTCTCGTTGACCACCTGCGTGCATGAGCAGGTGAGCAGGTTATAGTCCGCGTAGTTCGGATCGCCGGGGTCGTTTGCCGGCGTGTAGGGAGTCAGAAACGTTTTTGGACCTGCTCCGGGGTAGGCGTTTACGATCCCATAAACCGGGGATGAACTCGGTATAGTTGCCTTGAAAGCTGCGCTCGGCACGTCGCCGCTCACCGGATAGCCCCAGACTTGGCGGTAGGCTTCAGAAGCGAGATAGAAGAAGGTCTTGTCGTGCACGATGGGTCCGCCCAGCGCTCCGCCAAACTGATTCAAACGAAGCGGCTGCTGCGTTTCGCCGTTGGAGGCCCACGAGGGCTCGGGCGCGTCAAAATAGTTGTTGCGCAAGAACTCAAAGAGGCGGCCGTGGAAACGGTTTGTACCCGAAGGAGAAGTAACGGCCAGTTGCGCGCCACCTGTCGCGCCTTCCTCGGCGGTTGCCAGGAGCGTATCGACGCGGAACTCCGTGATCGCGTCCAGCGGAATGGAGAGCCGCGCCCAGGCCCGCTGTGTCTGATTGATGATGCTGGTCTCGTCAATGCCGTCATAGGTGAAGTTGCTGTCGTCAAGGCCCCGGCCGGCGAAGCGGACCGACCGCTGGTTGCTGCCACCGGTGTCGATGGCCCCGGGGATGTATGCCGTCAGCGACGCCCAGTTGCGGCCATTCAGCGGCAGTTCGTCGGCCTGCTTTCTCTCGATCAGGCCTGTCACCGCGCTGGTGTTGCGGTCCATCAGCTCCGAACTGACCGAGACTTCCACCCGCTCCGCGGCGCCTGACACCTGCAAGGTCGCATCCAAGGTGCGCGTCCTCCCAACCACCTGCTCCACATCGAGGAACGTCAGAGTCTTAAAGTCGGGATGATCGAACGTGATGGTGTATCTCCCCACCGGAAGTTCAGCAATGTCATATCTTCCATCTGGGTCTGACAGCCCTTCACGCCGCGACTGGGTAGAGTTCTCCACAGCAGTAATGTGTGTTTGCCCCAGCAGCCTACCCGACTGGTCAGTAACCGTACCGGTTAAAGCGCTGCGATCCACTTGCGCGATGCCTGGGACTGCCCAAGAGAGAGACAGAATTGCGGAAACGATAACAGACGGAGAGAAGAAAGAGCGGAACCCTTGCATGTTGGCCTCGAAAAGACAAATTGCTATCGGTGACTGATAAAGCGAATCTGGCCCGAACTCCCAAGGAGCGCTCGACGAATTCTGCAGTCTCAGTGATTCTTGAGCGGATCAGCAGGTTTACACAGCTGTGATCTACGGCGCTTGTGCGACGTAAGAATTCCACCGCTTGATTACAAAATCGTAATCCTCAAGGTAAAGTTCTGTGACTCAGAGACATTCTCATTATTTTCAGTGGGGCGAACAAAAACGGGGCTTTGGTTGAATCCACCCGATTTACAGGTGCAAGGAAATTCGAACTTCTTAGGTTTCGCTTGAACAGCGCACTCAATCGGTAAAATCCGCCAAATGCTTACCCTGGTCCGGGCTGCTTCACCATCGGCAGCATTCACTGGCGGTTGCAGCCCCGCCGACTTGGCTCCAGATTGGCTGAGCGTTTAAAGAACTAGAGAAACTGTTGACGTCATCAAGGCGCGGCAAAATTCATCTTTCATCAACACAATCCCATCACGCGTTAACAATCGGGCCCTATAAACGTGGGTTGTTAGATTTCTTGCTTGGCGCCGAACGTACTCAATCGCACTCGTGACAGCGATGGAGAACCGAAGGCGGCAAGCCGCTGGGATCACCTATGAGAATTCTGGTTGTAGACGATGAAGCGAAGACCGCCAAGTTTCTGAAAAAAGGCCTGGGAGAAGCAGGATTCGTAGTCGACGTGGCGACAAATGGTTTGGACGGGTTGCAGTTAGCGCAGGATGTGGACTTCGACCTGGTCATTCTGGACGTGATGCTGCCCAGCCTCGATGGCTGGCAGGTTCTTACCCGCTTGCGTCAGGGAGGCCGGGCTACGCAGGTTCTCTTGCTGACCGCCCGGGACGCGATCCATGAGCGCGTAAGAGGATTCGAACTGGGGGCCGACGACTACCTGGTAAAGCCGTTCGCATTCTCCGAACTGTTGGCGCGGGTACGATCGTTGTTGCGCCGGATCCCCTCTCGCCCGCAGGATACGATCCGTATGGCCGATCTTGAAATTGATCTGTTGCGCCATCGTGCGAGCCGGGCCGGCCAGCGGCTGGAGTTGACTTCGAAAGAATTTCTTCTGCTGTCACTACTTGCGCGGCGTGCGGGCGAGGTCCTGTCCAGGACTCTCATCGCCGAAGCAGTCTGGGACATGAACTTCGACAGCGACACGAATGTGGTGGATGTCAACGTCAGGAGACTGCGCAGCAAGGTGGACGACCCGTTCCCGCACAAACTTATCCAGACCATTCGCGGCGCCGGCTATGTGCTGGAAGCTGACTCGTAGCCTCACCCCAATATCGCGGCTGTGGCGGACGTTGTCCTTCCGGTTAACCGCCGGATACGCGTTGGCAGGCCTGATTCTGGTGATCTTGGCCACCGCCAGCCTTTACCTCGTGCTGCTTTCCGAACTAGACAAGAGTACGGAATTGTTCCTGGGCGACAAGTTGCACGTGCTCCGCACGATGCTGCGGGAACGCCCTGAGGATTGGGACGGGCTGCGGGAGGAGGTTGAGCTGGAAACGGCGGCGCGGCGATACGAACAGTTCTATATTCGTCTGCTTGATGAGCGAAACAAGCCCTTATTGACGACGCCTGGCATGGCAGAAGAGTTAGATCTTTCGCAACTCGCCCGTCGGACACGAGGACGTCCCGATGTGGCGATTCCCATGAAGGGGAGCCACGGACAAGCCTTTCGCGTGACCACCTCGGCAGCGCCGGTCGGCTCGCCTCCTACGCATACCATGACGATTCAAATTGCCATCGATGTCTCGCAGAAGGAGGCATTCCTCGCGCGCTTTCGGTTGGGGTTCTGGATGATCATACTGGGGACACTGGCGATTTTCCCGTTGGTTGGTTATCAGATCGCGCGCCAGGGCATTCGGCCGGTGGAAGAGATGGCAGCCACAGCGAGACGCATCAGCTCCACCCACCTCGGGGAGCGAATTCTCACGGAAGGTTATCCTTTTGAGCTGGCATCGCTGGCCGGCACCTTTAACGAGATGCTGGACCGGCTGGAAGATTCCTTCGATCGCATATCCAAGTTCTCTGCCGATATTGCGCATGACCTGCGCACTCCGGTGAACAATATCCGCGGTGAAGCCGAAGTTGCATTGGCGCGTGCTCGCACCATCGACGAATACCGGGATGCGCTGGAGTCGTCTCTGGAAGAATCCGTGCGCTTGTCGGACTTGATTGCCAACCTCTTGTTCCTCGCCCGCGCAGAAAGTCCCTTGATGCATTTGCGTCGCGAGCGGGTCGACGTAGGCGAGTTGCTGGGTGGTGTGCAGGAGTATTACGAAGCTTCTGCTGCTGACGGCGGAATCTCTTTGAGCACCAGGTTCGGCGATGAGCCGGTGATCGCGGAACTGGACAGGACGCTGATGCAGCGGGCGGTAGGGAACCTGGTCTCAAACGCGGTGGCACACACACCATCGGGCGGATCGGTGGTGATGGCCACCCGTTCCGAAAGTGCCGTGGTTCGTATCGAGGTCACGGATACAGGCATCGGCATTCCGTCGGAAGCATTGCCCCGAGTATTTGATCGTTTCTTCCGTGTGGATCCATCACGTTCACAAGCCTCAGGTGGCACGGGCCTCGGGCTGGCGATCGTGCAGGGCATCATGCTGCTTCACGGCGGCAAAGTGGAAATTGCTAGCCAGCCAGGGAGAGGTACTCGGGTCATTCTCAGCATGCCCGCCACCGCCCCCACGATGACAAACGTGTAACCTCGACGTTTCGCGGCCATACCAGTCGCGCGTCGAAATCTTAGGGGCCCCCCAGCAGGAGCAAAACAAATCCCCCGCTCAGCTTGTGATTTTCGACTGCTCAGTAACCATGACTGTCCGCGGCATGCCCCGATTGTTGAGGAGAATGGAGTCAATTCGATCCTCGCCCTCGCGGGCGTCCACCAGGACCAGGAATCCCTTCGCTCCAACCTGGTGATGCAGCAGCTTGATGGTTGCTTCCGCAATCCCCAGCCCTCGCAAGGTATCGGTGAGATCGATTTCCGTGAACGGCGGCTGCTCCTCATTCGCTGCTGCTGCATCCTGCCGGCTGGATAAGCCCGGCCCCTGGTGCCTGTGCGTATCATGCTTGATGCTATGCCGAACCCTCCAGAGGACGCTGTGCTTTCCCTCCATATCGCCGGGAAGGTGCGGCGCTTCCGGGTTGAGCATATGTACTCGTTTGCCCTCGTCTGACACAGCGACTCCGATCTGGTTGGCACGGACTCCAGCCAGCTTGAGATCGGCGATCGCATCGCGGGCAGACACCTCGTCTAAAAACACGGCTGCAACCAGGTGGGAAGGCGTCAGTCCGATTGCTTGTCCCTGTTGATTCCACATATTTGTTCTCCACGGTAACGACACCCACTCATTGTGTGGTGCCTGCGAGGGAGTGTGGATTTCCGGGGAAACCATGCCCCATGGCGCAGCGGCTCCGTACGACCGCTTCCCCAGACTCGCTACCTGGCTGACCATTGTAGACCTGCTGAGCTTAACCCTGCTGGACATTGCTGGTACCTGGCGGAGGGCCACACCAGAGAATCGTCAAAGAGTTCAAAATCTCCTGTTCGACGGTAGTTTGCAGTACTGCAAGGAGTCCGGGATTTTGAACTGCTCTAACACTTCTCTTTTCAGTGCTCGGAGATGGGCCGATCCAGGATCGTGCAGCCTAAGCCACCGTCAAAACCTTCGCGCACCTGGGGTCACGGAGAAAATTGCTTATCCGCCCTCGAAGACGTGTTTGCGGGTACACACATTGCGCGGGCAAGATCGCCTGCTTCGCCGTGTCGGGTAACGTCCGTATTCAAACCCGTGCCCGCTAATCGTCCCCCATTGCCAGGAGTTCAGGAACCGGGGCGTCCACATCTCTAAATACGGCCGTGCTGTCTGCGGTTTCAGGCATCACCGGGAAGTGGAAACCGCACTTGGGGCACAACTCGGCGAGAGCCCTCTGTTCGTACTCAAGGTCGTATCGTTTGTCGGTAATTTCAGCACAACACGGGCAGACACGAATAAGGCGCGTATTCTTCAGCTCGAAGTTCGTGATGATGTCCTCCATGATGGCGCCGCTGCGCACCGCCCACTCCTTGGCATGCTTGTGATAGGTGTTCATGTGCCAATCCCGGAGCGCTTCGAAGCTGGTCCACAAGCTGATCTCGTTGTACCAGGAAGGATCTTGAGGATGAACCCACCAGGTAAGATGCAAGAATCCTGGCAGCTTCTTGAGTTGATTGCGCACTTCACCGAACAGCAACTTATACTTCGCGTAGCCGTCAGGGCTTGAAAATCTTACTCTCTGCATGCTTTGGTATATGGGCATTTCATCTCCTTGGTTGTCTTAACGGGGAAGTCCTAAAAGTCCACACGGAGGGCTAACTGGCCGGTGCGGTTACCGTTCTGTCCGGCGGTCTGCGCCGACTGCAGGATGCCGAACGTAGAAGGATCGCTGATGTCGCTGGCGGGCGGGGCGTAGTTGGTATGGTTCAATACGTTGGTGAATGTGGACTCGAAACGGATTTTCACCCCTTCCCGAACCGAGAACGTTTTCGCCAATCCCGTAGACACGGCGATCGTCCCAGGTCCTTCGAGTATTCCAACTCCCGCATTTCCAATACGCCCGGCGTTAAGCGGAGGGGGTTGGAATGCGTTTGGATTCCAAATCAGGTTTCCGCCAACACCAGTGCGAGGATTTCCAGCCCAATCAGGACGGGGAGTTATCCCAGTACGCACACCATCGGAGATACCCGTGTTGGACTGGTCTGCTGTGGTACTCATGGTGGGGGTCATCCACGGTCCGGTTTGGAGGAGAGTGACGGTATTGATATTCCAGCCGCCGAGCGCTCCGTTGACGAACCGGTTCCCGCTTTGCCACTGCCGCCCGGCGCCAAACGGCAATTCAGCGGTACCGGTAAATAAGAACCGCTGTCTTGGCATACCAGCCACGTTGCCTCGGGCCGCACGAAGGTCGAATTGATCGTAGGAGGGAGTGAACAGCAGGTTCTCAGAAGAGAAGCCGTTGGGAGCGTCTCCCTGCGCGTTGCTGATGTTGTGCGCCCAGGTATAGTTCGCCTGAAAGTCCAATCCATGCGATAGCCTTTGGGTCGCCTCTAGCGTAAGCCCCTGGTAATTGGAGAACCCCGCGTTAGCGCTGTAGTTGATTTCAACCCAGTTCTGATAGGGAGCGCGTGGATCGACGTAAGGACTGGGCACGTAGGGCTGCGTGCTCGGCGGGATCGCGTTGTAGTCCTTCTTGACGCTCATGCGATAGGAGTTCATTCCCGCATACGTGATGCGCGCCGCCAGAGCCGAGGTCAATTGGCGTTCGATGGTCACGTTCCATTGCACGGTTTGAGGATCTCTAAAATTCGGGCTCATGCCGTCGTAGAAACCGGTTCCACCATATTGTGAGCTCGTGTTGGTAGGCGACGTCGCCGGAAACGTGTACAGGGGCGGGGTCCCGGCGCTGGCTTGATTGGTGTAGGTGTAGGGCGCCCCCAGCGGGATGCCGAGGAAATCGTAGGCCAATTGTCCCAAAGGTGTTTGTGTGAAGACGCCAAAACCTGCACGGAACACCGTCTTGGTATTGCGAAAGGGGCGGAAAGCGATGCCGAGACGCGGATCATAATTGCGCCAATAGGTGTTCCGCAAGCTCTGCGAAAGATGGTCCTGGCTCGCGGTAAGGACGTTTGAGCATGCCAGCGACGCATTCCGGGACGATAGCTGGCAGGCGTTGAACGAGATCAGGAACGCATTGTAGTTCGCCTGGAGTAACTGACTGGACGGCACGGTTTTATTGAGCAGAATGTTAGGCACCACGACAGCGCCGTTCCGTGGATCGAAGTTCGCAATGTCGCCCTGGTTCTCAGTAAATTCGGGCAGCAGCTCCCAACGCAAGCCAAAGTTCACGGTCAGCCGGTCGTTGACCTGCCATTGATCTTGACCGTAGATGCCCCACTGGACGCTCGGCTCGTTGGTGTTGGGGCTGCTTTCCACAATGAAAGACGTTTGCGGTGCGCCGAGGAGGAAGTCGCCGAATGCGCTGCCTGTGAACACTCCCTGGTTGAAGGTGAACGCACCGAAATCGTCAGACTCGCCCCAGCGGACGACGGTCTGGTAAAACACCCGGCGGACGTCAATGCCGGCGCGAATGGTGTGTCTGCCTATGATGTGACTGAGATTGTCGGTAAACTGCGTAGTTTTCGACTGGCCAGGACCGTCCTTGTCCCGGCCGATCGCGGTAAAACCGGTGCCGGCGGAAAAATTGAAAGTTGGAAACGCGCCTGTCGTCGGATGGTTTGCAAAACTCATACCGGTAAGGCCGAGTGCGTTATCTGCCTCCGCACCCATGATCGGAAAGTGCTGGTAGATCAGACTGTTGGTGAAGCCGAAACGGAATTCGTTCATCGTCTTGGCGTTGATGGTGTAGTTGTAGGAAACGATCAGGCTGCGATCGTGTTCGCTATCGATGTCATTCGGCAGCAAAGGGTTTACCGGGCCGGACTGGCCTGCCTGGGAGAGCAGGTTTTTCCAGCTGAATCGGGCATATACCTGGTGATTGCTTGTCAGGTAGTGATCCAGCCGGAGGTCAAAGCCGTCCGTACTCGAAGGAGTGGACTGCAACACTTCGTAGTTGTAGCCGTCACCCGCAACGTTCGGCAGCGGATAGTATCCGTTGAGCAAATTCTGGGAGACCGTGCTCAACATCGATGCAGGAATCGTATTGTTCGGGAACGGTAAACCGGTATACGGATTGATCGCGATGTTGGTCGGCTGCCCGGTCGCCGGGTTGATGAATGGGTCTGGATTGGCCGCTGTTATGAGATCGTTCAGATTGCCGTTTCGTTCGTCAAGCGTTGGCACGAGATCCTGCTCGGGTGAGTCCGTTCTGCGGCGATTTCCTTCGTAATCGAGGAAGAAAAATGTCTTGTCGCGGCCGTTATATAGGCGAGGAATGGTGACGGGTCCGCCCAAACTGCCGCCGAAGGTGTTGAAGTGCTTCGGGGCCTTGGTGGTGAAGTTCAGAATTTTGGCATCGAGGGCGTTGTTTTGCAGGTATTCGAACAGGCTGCCGTGAAAATGATTGGTGCCGCTCTTGGTGATGAAAGTGATGTCGGCAACTTGAGAAAATTCGGCGCTGTTGTTGAACGCGGTCACCTTCATTTCGGAAAGCCCTTCCGATGACGGATAGGCATTCTGCAGAGAACCATTGGCAGCGACATTGGCGGTGGAAACTCCGTCGACCGAATAACCCGTCATGGAATAGGTAGCGCCTCCCACCCCGATGTTGCCCTGGCTATCGGTGATGACGCTCGGTGACAATGCCAGGGCGGCGAGCGGGCTGGTGGTTTGCGCGCGAAAATTGAGCGGCATCTGGACCAACTGACCCGTTCCCTTGGTGTCGTCGACGGTCGCATCTTCGGTATCGATCTGCTGTGATGTAGCCGCTACCTGCACGCTCTCCAGTACCGAGGCGAGAGACAACGCAAGGTCGACACGCGCGCTTTGCCGGGCAGCTAACTCGATGGTGGCCGTGGGAGACCCGGAAAACCCTGACTTGATTGCGGTCAGGGCGTAGGTGCCGGGCTTTAGGTTCTCGAAGAGGAAGTTGGCATTGTCGTCGCTGATTGCAGTGCGGGTGGTATTCTCCCCCGTATTGTGAAGAGACACGGTCGCATTCGGCAGTGCGAGGCCTTGCGGATCGCGCGTCGTCCCGCGGATGTCTCCGAAAGTGGACTGCGCGTGAGCGATCACAGGCAAGAGCAAGAACGCGAAAAGAGCGTAATGAAGTCGGGTCCGTCGATTGGGCATACTCGTCTCCTTCGATCCAGGAATCGATGTGACTCGCATTCGCAGACAGGGCGAACAAATCGCAGACAGGGCCAATGATTCGCAGACAGGGCGAATAAATCTCGAGACAGGGCCGAGGAATGTAATAGGGCCGATAGGCGCCCGATGAGCCCGATGAGCTCAAATGCGCCGGTGAGAAGTAAGGCGGTGAAAAGATAGTAGGCTGAGGTCTGTCAAGGCTCAATGACCATTTTGTGATCAGCGCTATGACCACTTTCGCGAATGGCCTTGCGCAACCGCCGTACTTGATGCGGCATGTCATCCGCCTTGGTGCCGCCAAAACCGAGGATGAAGCCCTGGCGCACATGCGGGCCGATGTAAGCGGCGGAAAGTGGCCATAGCCAGAGTCCGCCGCGCGCAGCACGGGCTGCAATCTCGCGGTCGGAGTACCCTGGCCCGAGTGTGATCACAAGATGCATTCCCGCCTCGGAGCCGAGAATCTCGATCTCGCCGCCAAACTCCGTCTTTAAGGCTTGCGTAAGCGCCGTGCAACGCTCAGCGTACAGCTGCCGGGTTTTCCTTACGTGCCGCGCGAAATGCCCGCCCTGGATGAAATCTGTAAGCACAGCCTGATAGAGGGGCGGAGGAAAAAGGTCGTTTGCCCGGCGCACTGCCTGAAAGCGCGCGACCAGCGCGTGGGGAATTACGATGTACCCCATGCGAAGCGAAGGAAAAAGCGTCTTGCTGAACGTCCCGATATAAATGACCCGCGAGCCCGGATCCAGGCCCTGCAACGAAGCCACCGGCGTGCATTCATATCGATATTCGCTGTCGTAGTCGTCTTCGACAATCCAGGCGTGATGCGTATGCGCCCATTCGAGCAACTGCAGTCTGCGCGCGGGACTCATGGTCGAGCCCAAAGGATATTGATGAGACGGAGTTACAAAGGCAGCTCGCGAAGTTCGGCACAGGTTTATCCCTGCAGCCACATCGAGCCCCTCGCCGTCTACGGGTACAGGAACCAGCCGGCAGCCGGAAAGAACCAAGGTGTGCCGCAGCAGTTCGTAGCCGGGCTCCTCGATCCATGCTGGGGTATTCGGATCGAGGAGAACGCGCGCCGACAGATCCAGTGCATGCTGCGAGCCGTTCACGATCATGATCTGCGAAGCCTCGCAGCGAACGGCTCTGGCGGAGCGAAGATAGGCAGCAATTGCCTCTCGAAACTCCTCCAGGCCCATCGGATCGGCATAGTTTAACGATCTGGCACGTACGCGTCGCGCATGGCGGGTTAACAGGTCGGACCAGACGCGAAAAGGAAAATGATCATACGCAATCTGCCCCACGCTGAAGGCTCCCGAACTTGGGAACCAGGGTGTTCGCTCCACAGGAAGAAGCTTGGCGAGTTGCGAGATATCTTCGCTCTCCACTTTATTCGGTACGCTGGGCGCGGCCGACCGTACGCCGGTAAACCGGTCCGAAAGCGAGATCCTCACAAAGGTCCCGGCGCCCGAACGGCTCTCAACATAGCCTTCCGCTAGAAGCTGAGCGTAGGCATCAAGCACGGGAATACGGGAAATTCTGAGCTCATCGGCGAGTGCGCGGGTGGATGGAAGCTGTTGGCCGGACTCTAATCTGCGATCCAGGATCATCGCGCGAAGGGCGTCGTAGATCTGACGATAAAGCGGAGTCTCACTGCGGCGATTGACGACGATCATCGGCGCTGCGCTGCCACGCGGGCTTTTCTTGGTTAAACGATCACCGCCGGATTGGGATTTTCGATCCACGTAGGCGGCCTCCTTACAGGCCTCGTTGCGTCCAGAGGTATCCCAAATTCAAGGAGACCTCACACAATTATGGTGATCTGTTGTGTCCGTGGTTTTGTGCCTGTAAGAGTCAGTCTAACGATTATTTTGACGCGGCCCGGATTTCGATACCAGGAGGAAGTAGAGATTCTGGCGGCTTGACCCGCCCCGAAACTCCCCGAAAGCTGGGCTATGCTGAACGACGAATACCCCGGCTGGACCCAGACTACCCGATGCTCGCAGCCTGGCGATAGACGCGAACGGCCACGGGCTCATCATCCGCCACCGCGGAGAGTGCGTTGGTGTCGAGGATCACGCCCAATCCTCGGGCTCAATCTTCTCGAACTCACTCTTGATGATCCGATTGATACGCACCGTTTCTTTGTGGAGATGTTTGAGACCTCCAGCAAGCCTCACCCAGGGCTTTTCTTCTCTTTTCAAGCCAGCCTCGAGCTTCTCCGTGACGGCTTCGGTTACAAAGGCGCGCAGCGGGATACCACGCTGCGCGGCCACCGATTTGGCGCGGCGGAAAATGGGGTCGGGAATCTCCAGGGTGGTCTTCACTCTTCAAGAGTCCCATATTTATGGCAGGCAATCAATCCACGCTCCATTGACTTTAGCTTTTCCTGTGGCTCAGTGCGCTTCGGGCAGCGTGTAGGCGAAGTCGTACGAGTGTTTGCCGTCGGTGATGATGATGGTCATCGTGCCCTCGATACCGGTTAACTCGCCTGTACCCGAATCCTGCACCACGCTCACGTTAAGCTGCGGGGCGCCACGGAGCATGACCCCGAGATGGTGCAGGATAAAGCTGCCGCTGCGTCCCTGGAGCGTCCCTTTCACTTGCTCGATGGCAACGTAAACGCCGGAGCCCTTCACCTCGGTCATGCCGGTTAGCATCTGGCCTTTGCTCACACCGTCCAGGTCGCCATGGAAGTGCTTCTCGATCGACATGCGGCCGAGTATGGTTGAGCCTTCCGTATCATCCAGCGAGGGCTGCGGGATAATCTTCACATCGAAAGTCCCCTGGGCATGCATTGTTGCTCCTCTCTGGACTGTGTGGGGTTTCTCCACCGTCGTCTGCGCCCCTGCATGCGCGATCGACCCAAAAGCTAAGGCGACCCCAAGCCAGACCGCGCATGGACGCATCATTATGGAAAATCTCGTCAAGCGCGTTACTCTTCTTATGGAGAGTAACGCCGAGACCCGGAACCATGATTGTAATAACGCGACAAACCTCGCAGGCGGCGAGGACTGAGGCAAATGAGGGCGCGCTGCCCCTCAAGTCACGCGGAGTACTACGGATCGTCTCGAAGCCTCCCCGCATCAGCGATTTCATCACGGGATATTCTCCCGCCGACTATTTTTCTAACAACACAAAAGCAAGTGAGAGGAACCACCACAATGTCTGAGCAAGGCTTGGTCACCGGAGCACTGAATGCATGGAAGTTGAATATCGAGAGGGCGGACCGGGTATTCTCCCCTCTCGATGAACAGCAGCTGCAAAAAGAGGTAGCCCCGGGCAAGAATCGCCTGATCTATCTCCTGGGACACCTAACCGCCGTCCACGATCGTATGCTACCCCTGCTGGACCTGGGGCCGCGCTTGCACCCCGAGTACGATCCCTTGTTCCTTACCAACCCCGACCGGGCCACGCCCGAATTGCCGCCCGCGGAAGAGATCAAGAAATTCTGGAACGAGGTAAACGGCAAGTTGCTTGCCGGCTTTGAAAGCCTGTCGGCGGCTGAGTGGCTGCAGAAGCACACCCAGGTCTCCGATGAGGACTTTGCCAAAGAGCCGCACCGTAATCGCTTCAGCATTTTGCTCAGCCGAACCAGTCATATTGCTTTTCACATGGGACAAACCGCGTTGATTCCCAAGTAAGCCGCTGGGCGCGCATTGCCACTTTCCAGACGCCTGGTGGGCGCCACCGTGTCACCAGGTTGCAAGTGCCGGTGATGTATGCCATCTTTGTGCTCGATTTCAAGATTCTCAAATGAGATACCGCCGAAGATGAGCTACCGGCAGTCAACCCGCAACCGCTCCAAAAACCTGGTTTCAGCTAAGGAAACCGCATGACCACGGCAAAAGCCCTCTGGCTTGGGCTCGCGTGCATCGTCTTATCCCAGCCTCTCTATGGGCAGGATCAAAGCCCCGCCATCCTCAAGGAATACGACCAGGCCATCGACCGTGTCGCCGAGCGCGCTATGGAGTCGGTCGTCAAGATCGAGGTCACCGGCTATGGCGTGCCCGAAAACGACAAGGACCAGGGTCAGCAGCAGCCGCAGACCCTGGAGCGGCAGCGCTCGATCGGCTCGGGAGTGATTGTCGATTCCGATGGATACATCATTACCAACAACCACGTCGTCGCCGGCGCCATGCGTATCCGGGTGATCATCGCGCCGGCCACGGTTGAGCTGGTAAGCGGGAACACGCGTCTCAATAACCCGCAACGGGTCTATGAAGCCAGGCTGATCGGCTCCACTCGCTATGCGGATCTAGCCCTGATCAAGATTGAAGAGAAGGGCCTCCCCTACATTCCCCTGCCGGAGCAATTTCATTTCCGCTTAGGGCAAACGGTGGTGGCGATCGGCGCGCCCGAAGGCCTGGACCATACTGTCACCAAAGGCATCATCAGCGCGGTTGGCCGGCAGCCGGAAGTCGACCGTCCCATGGTCTACGTGCAGACCGATGCCCCCATCAATCCGGGCAACAGTGGCGGCCCCTTGATCGACCGGGATGGCAACCTGGTGGGTATTAACACCTTCATTGTTAGCTCCGGCGGAGGCAGCGAAGGCCTTGGCTTCGCCATTCCCGGAGCCAATCGTGCGCTTTGTCTATAACGAGCTTAAGGAGCACGGCATCGTTCCCAACGTGACCATTGGTGCGCACGCGCAGTCCATCACGCCTGCGCTTGCCGCAGGCCTCAAATTGCCGCAGGATTGGGGCGTCATCATCTCTGACGTCGACGCCGGAGGTGCTGCCGCGGCCGCAGGTTTGCATCCCAGGGATGTTGTCACCACCATGGATCACCTGAGGGTAGACTCGCTGCCCAAGTACACTGCCTTCCTCTACGTGCACAAACGCAACACGCCCATCCGCATGGAAGTGCTGCGCGACGGCAAGCCGGTCACGCTCGCAGTTACCCCGGTCGATGCGCCGCCGTTGATCGATAACCTGTCGGACCTGATCAATCCCAAGCGGGATCTGATCGCTGTCTTTGGGAATTTTCGTCATCGACCTGAAGCACTCGGCCGTAGGGACCATGCTCAACCTCCGCTCCGATAGCGGCGTCCTGGTGGCGGGTCTGCTCGGCGGAGAGCCCGCGACCGCCGCCGATCTCGCGGTAGGCGATGTAATCCGCGCCATCAATGGCCACCCCTTGGACAATTCGCAGCAGCTGCGGCAGATTCTTGCCGGCCTCAAGCCAGGCGATGCGGTGGTGCTCGAAGTGGAGCGGCAGGCGGTCCTGCAGTATGTCGCCTTCGAGATGGAGTGAAACTCTAGCCTGCATTTCTCACACTCCGGCCGTTGCTGGGTCGTAACCTCTGCATACGTAATGGAACCCTGGGTGCCCCATATCTGCCCGGTTTTGGCAGATGTGGGATACCGCGGATCTCGACCGGCCAAACCGTCCCGGCGACCAGTCTCGGGGCGTGGGCCATCTACAGCTTGCACAGCTTAGGGATCGGCGTTCGTGGAATCCCACATCTGCTAAAACCGGGCAGATATGGGGCACCCGGGGTTCCATTACGCGGAGGAAGCTTCGACCGAAAGCTCTTGGTGAGAAATGCGGGCTAGTGCTTTTACTCGGACCGTAGAGCCACGTTGGGATCAATATTCATGGCGGCGAAGGCGGGTATAAGCATGGCGAGCAGGGCGACAACACACAAGACTAGAGTCATGCCTGCGAGTGAAACCGGATCATGCGGACCCACCCCGAAAAGCAGGCTGCTGAGCAGCCGCGAAAGGAAGGAGGCCGCAATGAGACCGGCGACACCGCCAATTATGACCAGCAACATCCCTCTTGCCCCGACCAGGCGCAGAATATGCGCGCGCGTTGCACCCAGCGCCATGCGCACGCCGATTTCCTGGCTGCGCTGGACCACGAGGAAAGCGATGACCCCATACAATCCGACCACAGCCAGCACCAATCCAACGATGGCGAAAGAGCTGACCAGCATGGTTTCAAAACGCGGACGATCCGCAATGCGGTTCACGCTTTGGTGAAGGGTTTCGACCTGGACAGGGAGCGTAGGATCCAGATTTGTGATTTCCGAACGGACCCACTGCTCGACGCCTGCGGTGGGAAGCGATGTGTTCAGAATGAAGGAAGCCGAAGGTTCCCAGTCTTCCTCCCGGTTGCGCCGCAAGCGATAAAACTCAGGAAGTTCTTCGCCGGTTAAGCCGCCGTTTTTCACATTAGCGGCTACGCCAACCACGGTGTACCACGGCCCTTGCACCCCGGGCTGCAATCGCTGCCCTATGGGGTTTTCCCCGGGAAACATGTGGGCGGCAAGCAGCTCGCTCACAACGATGAAATGACCATTGGAGTTCTGCTCCGCTTGCGTGAAGCCTTCGCCCCGTACAAGGGGAATGCGCAATGCCGAGAAGTACTCGGGCGTGACCCACCGCCACTGGACGGTTCCACCTGTTCCTCCTTCCGGCTTAGGTTTTCCGTCAATGCCGATCACTCCGTACAGCATGCTGTGCTGGTAGCCCGAAGGAGGCAAAGCATCGCTCACGGCCAGCTCTTTCAGGCCGGGGAGCTGCTGCAGGCGGCCGCGCAGTTGTTGAAAGAACTCCATCTGGCTGTGCTGGGTTGGATAGAGCTGCCGCCCCAGGGAAACGCTGGCGGTAACGATGCTGTCGGTCTGCATCCCGAGATGTTGATTCTCAAGGTTCCAGAAACTACGAAAGAGCAGCATCCCGCCCACCAATAAGACCATGCTTCCGGCAATCTCCGCGGCCACCAGGCACTGACGCAACGTGGCGCGCGAGGCAGATCCCAGGGACCGACCGCCGAGCGTCTCGGTTCGCGGCTTTTGCAATGCGGGCGCAAGGCCGAAGAGCACCGAGCACAAGATCGAAATCACGATGGTGAACAGAAAGACGCGAAGATCGATATGAGCCTGATTCAGGAAGGGGACACCCTCGGGGGCAAAGGCGATAAAGATGCGCATTGCGATCTCGGCCAGGACAAGGCCCGCCAGGGCCGCGCTTAGAAAGAGCAGCAACGCTTCGGTGAGTGTCTGACGTACCAGGCGGCCGCGGCCGGCCCCCAGGGCAGCACGCACGGCCAGCTCGCGTTCTCTGGCTGCGCCCCGAGCCAGCATCAGGCTGGCAACGTTCGCGCAGGCTATCAGCAGGACAATCATCACCGTGCCGAAGAGCAGCCAGGCGGCCAGGTTCACATCCTGCATCTGACGGTCGCGAAGCGAACGCACCTTCATATGCACCTCCTGGCGGAATCGGGGGGCGCCTTACTGAGCGAATATTCGAACATGGGCTTTAGCGCGGCCTGCGCCTGCTCGAGAGTCACTCCGGGTTTTAGGCGGGCAAACACATACAAGATGGTTACAGCGTTGCTGCCAGAAACGCTGACGGCGGTCTGGTCCAGCGCCTGAGGCATGAGGACGTCGGAGGCTTCGAGCATTGGCATCTCGAAGGTCTTGGGCAGGATACCGATCACACGCGTGGTGTGGCCATCGATGCTGATGGTGTGGTTCAGGATCGCGGGATCGAGACCGAACGAATTTTTCCATAGACCGTATGAGATAAGGGCTACCTTGGGAGCGTTTGGCTGGTCTTCGGCTGGGTTGAAATTACGCCCGAACAGCGGGGTCACCCCGAAGGTTGGCAGAAAGCTCGCTTCCACGCGCGAGCAACTCAGGCGCGCGGGTTTCTGTTCGGTGAGGTCGCAGGGCTCGGTTCCCAGTTCGGACGTGATCGCCGCGAAGGGAGTTTGATGATCGCGCCATTCGTAATAAGAGTCGGTGAGGAGGAATTCGTTTGGGCTGATAGGGGCTGTCAGCCCTGCCGAAACCAGACGTCCCGCGTCCCCATAAGGCAGAGTTCGAAACAGAATTCTATCGACCACACTGAAGACTGCCGTTGTGGCCCCAATTCCCAAGGCCAAAGTGACGATAATGGTGAACGCATACGCCCGGTTCCGGAGGAATCCGCGCAGTGCATAGCGCGCGTCTTGCACCACCGTGTCCATCCACCAACCTGGCCGCTGGCGATGACACTGTTCCCGTGCGCCCTCCACGCTGCCAAATTCGATCAGCGCCCGGCGACGCGCTTCTTCCGGCGCCACGCCGGCATCGGTATGCAGTTGGGCCGACTGCTCCACATGGAACCGCAGCTCTTCGTCCAACTCAGAATGATTTCTACGCGATAGAAAAATGCGGAGTTTCGTCATCCATTCTTTCAGCATGTAGATGTCCCTCCTAGATTTGCTCTAGAACCAAGGCGATCCCAGTGCTAAGCCGCTCCCAATTGGCCAATTCCGCTTGCAGCTGCTTTTTGCCCGCACGGGTGAGCGAATAGAATTTTGCCCGCCGGTTGTTTTCAGTGGTTGCCCACTCGACCTGAAGCCACCCCTTGTATTCCAGGCGATGCAAGGCCGGGTAGAGGGAGCCCTGACCAATTTGCAGCGCCAGCTTCGACACCTGCTGAATGCGCAAAGCGATGCCCCACCCGTGCATAGGTTCCAGGGCAAGCGTCTTCAGAATGAGCAAGTCCAGTGTTCCCTGGAGCAGGTCGGTTGACGGCGGCATGCTTCCCCTCGACATTCGACAATAGCTTTGCGCATCTTCCTGTCGAATGTCAAGGGTTACGTCCGCGATTTGTGCATCCAGTCATATTTCAGGCCAGATCAGGCCTCCCTCAGCAATTCGGTTCGATATTTCGGGGCGAGCGCCTTGGCCTTCTCGATAAACTCCCCCATCTGTTTTTCATTGAGCTCAGGTGGAGGTGTTGTACGGGAGGCAACCGGGACCCCCACCTCGGCAAAGAACTTCTCCTGCCCCGCCGGCGAGCAGATGCAAAGCAGCCGAACCGCTATCGCGGATGCATTATGAAACTTATGCGGCGCATTCGCGGGAATATGCAGTGTTTCCCCGGCCCGCACCGTGGTCTTCTTACCCCGGAAGGTCGCTTCCATCTCGCCCTCCAGCAGAATGAAGGTCTCCTCAAAATCGTGCCGATGTAGCCCGGGGCCGCCACCCGGCGGAATATGCATATCGATCAGGCAGAACCTTCCGTTCGTATCTTCGCCGCTGATAGTAACGGTGTACGTGTCCCCCACCAGCCCGATGTGGGGCAGTTTGTCGGGCTGGGCCAGCGTGAGCGTGCGTTTGAGATCATCGGGAGGAAGTGCACTCATCTTATTTCTCCTTTTCGTTCTGCCAAAGCCGGACAGTTTCGCGGGCGAAATCTTCATAACTGCGTGGAGCGCGCCCGAGTAATTTCGTAAGCCGGGCAACCTCGTTCTCCGTCGAAGCGAAGCCACGATCAAAGTAACCCTCGAACATCATACGCAGATCAAACGCCGACCAACCCGGCATGTTCGCCCGCATCTTCAGTTCCCACTGGTCGAAGTCATGCCCTGTGTATTTCACTTCCTTGCCCAGCAGTTTGCTCCAGATAGCCGCATTGCCCGGACCGCTGATGAGCGTGGGCTGACCACATCGTAGGTCTTTCCATCGTGCCCTTCTTCGGTAAGCGAGATGGCCGCAGCTTCGGCGATGTCGCGAACGTCCGCCGAAGCGATCCCTGCTGTGCCGATAGGCATCGGATAAATACCCGGGCCGGTTAATACATCCTTCAGCTGGACGTCATTCTGCATGTAATATCCCGGGCGAAGAATGGTGTGCGGCACGCCGAACTCGCGCAAGGCGCTCTCCACCGCCAGTTTCGCAGCAAAATGAGGCACATCGCGGAATTCCTCTACCTTGAATACAGAGAGATAGGTCACATGCTTAAGCCCGATGCGCTTGGCGATGCCATAAGCGATCAATGCTTGTGTCAACTCGTCGGTAACCACCGCATTTAGCAGGAAAAGTTTGTCCACGCCTTTGCAGTGCCTTCTCGACCGCGACCGGATCGAGCAGATCGCCCACCGCGACTTCCACGCCCGCCGCCAGCTTTCCCTTTTCCGGCTGTTTCCGGGCCAGAACCCGAACCTCCGCGCCACGCTTGACCAGTCCGTTCACCACCGCGCCACCGACATTGCCCGTTCCGCCAGTTACCAGAATCTTCATTGCTATCCTCTTTCGTCGTTCCATGCTGATGCTCATGAGACGCCAATTTCCCCTGCGCCGAACTACCCTTTCACGCAAAACGGTATTGCATAGAAGCAAAACAAGATATGCTGTATTGGCGATGAATCTGCCCGACCTGAACGACGTGCGTACCTTTGCCGCTGCTGCCCAGGCCGGCACGCAAACCGCAGCAGCAAAGGAGTTAGGGGTTCCTCCGTCGACGGTCGGCCGGTCGCTCACCCGGCTGGAAAAACATTTGGGCGTTCTACTGGTACGGCGAAATCCACGTGGCTTGGTGCTGACTGATTCCGGGAGAAGTTATCTGGCGACCTGCACGCAGGCATTGCGTACCCTGGGGGATGGAAGCGATTTACTGGAAAGCCAGCGCGCAAGACCGACTGGTCTCATCAAGGTGGCCTGCCCAGTGACCATGGCTCGTGACCTGCTGGCGCCGCTCATGAGGGATTTCCTTGGCCGGTACCCGGAACTGCGGGTGGAGATAGAACCCTACGCGGCGCATTGGGATCAGGAGCCGCACGAAGATGTGGATGTCTTTTTCAAATTGCGCGCGCCCAAGGATTCCCTGCGACGCATTCGACCCTATCCTGGCACCGCTCGAGGCCTGTTTGCCAGCCCGGAATACATAACGACAGCCGGGAGCCCGGCCACACCCGACGATCTTGCCGCGCACCGCTGCATCGGGGCCGGAACTGGAAATTGAATCGAGGCAAAAAGGCCGTCACGCTCAACCTGGCCTTTCGCATCGTGGCCAGCGACCCAGCCGTTGCTCTTACCCTTGCCCTCGACGGGCTTGGCATAACCACCCTGCCGCTCTGGATGGCGAACCGTCCCGGCCTTCGCCATAAACTGGTTCCCATCCTGCCCCTCTGGGAACCGCAACCGCTCACCCTCTGCGCTCTTTTCTTCGGCCCGTCACGGCTCACATCTAAGGTGCAAGCCCTCCTGGATTTCCTGGCCGAATACATCGGCACCGTTCGCGACCCACGCCTGCAGCAAAAATGGTCGAAGCGATTACTTCACCGACCCCTCGCTACCCCGATCAATGACGTAAAACAGGTCCATGCGAATATCATCCTTCCTATGCGTACTTTGTTGACCGGAATCGTCGTCCTCATGCTGTGCGCCGCGCCGCTGCCCTGGGTGCGCAGGAGCCTGCCGCAACAGTACCGGCCGTGCCGGACTGGGCGCAACCGGGCTCCCCCACCCACGTCCAGGTCCCGCCACCGCCCGATTTTCATCGGCCGAGCACGAACTTCGATAAGCCGATCGGTGTATTCCAGGGCCAGTCTGACATTGGCAGCGCGGTAGTGCCTGGCAATGCGAGTTACGATCCTGCGACCAGGCAATACGCCATCGACTCCGCCGGTTACAACATCTGGTATTCGCGCGACGAGTTCCGCTTTCTGTGGAAGAAAATGTCAGGCGACGTTTCGCTCGCGGCCGACGTCACATTCCCCGACCCCAAGGGCTACGGCGATCGCAAAGTGGTCCTGGTCATCCGCCAGAACCTCGAGGATGACTCCAAAGAGGCCATGATCGGCGAGCATGGCGTCGGCATGATTCACCTGGCATGGCGTCCGGAAAAAGGCGCCTTCCTGAAGGACATGCAATATCGCTTCGGGGGCAAGCTCGCCGGGGTCAAGGCAAAGCGCATCGGAATCGAGAAGCATGGCGACGCCTTCGCCATCTTCGTGAGTCTCCAGGGCGAGCCCATGCACCAGTTGGGCCCGCCCATCGAATTACACTTCGACCATCCGTTTTATGTTGGCGTCGGCTTCTGTTCCCACCTGCCGGCGACATCGGATACTGCCGTAGTCTCCGATGTCATCCTCGAGAACTCGGCCGGCAAGGTGCGCTAGAACGCAACAGCGCGATAGTTCGACGTGACGCGAGCCGGCCGGATTTCCTGACTAGAGTCTGCGTGAGAACTGGGCTTTGCGAAGTTAGCTTTTTGCATCTCCATCTCACCACAAAATCGGCATCCTGAGCGGAGCGCCTCACAGATTTATCGCGTGATACAGCGCTGGAGGGGCGTGGAGTCGAAGGACCCCGACAATGTTCATCTTGCCCATGCTGTTCGGAGCTTTTCAACCACGAAACCCGCTCCCGGTGGACCCGTCACGGTCTTCCCTCGCGCCGAGAACCCACTCCGTCGCCGGTTATAGCCTCGCCGCCCGGAGAGGGGCAGCGAGAGCCAGGGAAATTTACGTCGCTTACGGTTTCAGGTCGAAGGCCGGGCGCAAGCTGCCGTCCATGTAGAACGGAACGGAGGTGTGCTCATGCACAATCCGCCAGGAGCCCGCCTCTCGATTCAGGCATAGAGTTTCCGCGCATCCAGAAATCGACCCGCTGCGGGGCGGACTTCGGATCTCCAATCATCCGCAAGTAGCAATGGCAAAACGCAATGTCGCCGCTGATCGTAATGCTCAAATCGCTTGGCCGTGATCTCGATGGGCCCATCCCAGCTGTCGAGCCACGCCTGTTTCTCCTTCAGATTGATTCCAGTGTGGCGAAGCGGCGGAGCCAGGTTGAATATCGCTGCATCCTGCGCGAAAGACGCAGCAATCGCGTGTACATCCTTGTCGTGGTGCGCCTGGTGAAGGCGCTCGATGACTGCCCGGATCTCGGCTTCATCCTTCTGTGTCTGCTCTTGCTGCTCGATCATGCTGGGGTTGCCTGGGGTTAGCGGCGCAGTGGCGACGGATTTCGTGAGCTGTCGTCTTCGTGGTTTTCCGCCAAGGAAAACCACTCCTCGCGACTTTTATGGACACAGGGAAACCTTTAGGTGGTAGGCACCAGGATCTCGGTGACCAACTGCTCCTCAGGCGTCGTTCGCGGATCGTTCACGTAGTTCTCGATGAAATAGTCGTCCCGTACCGGCAGCCTGGTCTCGGAGACAATCTCAACCACCCGGCCAGTTGCTTTTCCCAGGTTGGCATAGGGCCCGGTCAAAACAAAGCGGCTGAATTTGCCCCCGCTGAATTCGGTGTAGCCGAGACCTTCCGGCAAATCCTTGGGCGGCGCGGCAAGCGCAACCCCAGCGCGGTATACCTGCGGCCCCATCTTGTACAAGCTCATGTATCCGGTGATCTGGTTGTGTTGCGCAATCTGGGCAACGTGGGTGTGCAGGTTTTGCCAGGCAGCGGGAGCATTGGTCTGGAATGGTCCAACCTTCTCCACAAAGACGTAATGGGTCGTGGGCCACGCAACTGTTTTGGGTTCTTCCGTAAGGTTCATGCTTTCTCCTTTGCATTGGGGTGATTGAAAAGCATCTCCAGATAGCGGCGCAGATGATCGAGACACGCCGCAGCAACCTCGGGGCCATGCTTCGCTTTGGCCAGAACAAATGCGCCCTGGATGACGGCCTGCATATAAAGGCCAAGACTTTCGGCAGTCCACTCCGCCTTCAGGCCGCGTTGTCAATCGCCAGCGAGATGTCTGCCGCCAGCATGCCGGCGTGCTCGCTGATGTGCGTGTCACAGGCCTCGCGGATGGAAGGATGCGTCTCGTAAGCCTCCTGGACCATGGTGCCCAGCAGGCAGGTGAACTCAGGCAGCTCGCGCTGCAGGATCGCCTTGCGAAAATCGACGTACGCCAGCAGCCGGTCCACTGGATCGGGCAACTCGCGATAGGGGGCGGATGAGAAGACCCGGTCCGCCATCGATGCAAAATGCCCCGCGGCCGCCACGGCAAGCTGCTGCTTGCTCTCGAAATGATGAAAGAACGCGCCCTTGGTTACCCCCGCGGCATGGCAGAGATCATCCACCGTAGCCGCCGAGTAACCCTTGCTACGAATCACCAGGAGCGCCGCATCCAGAAGCTTTTCTCTGGCACTGGTTGGGCGCGCAATGGATTCGGTTTCATTCATCGCAGTAACATACCAACCAGTTGGTATTCTTGCAAGCGAAAACGACTGTGGAAAATAAAGTTGCCTTAACATCAAAATTAGTTGACATTAGCAACTAATAGATCCACTCTACCCTGGTATGGAATTAGCCGAAGCATCCTCCTCCGACCTTGGCAGGCAAATTGCGAGCTTCCGCCACTTCAACCGGATGTACACCCGCTACATCGGGACTTTGGACGAAGGCCTGCTGCACACCGACTACACCTTGGCGGAAGCCCGTGTCCTTTACGAGCTCGCGACCCGAACTGCGCCCAAAGCAGCCGAGATTGCCGAAGCCCTGGGAGTGGACCCCGGATATCTAAGTCGCCTGCTGGGAAAATTTGAGCGCGACGGCCTGTTGCACAAGAAGACGTCAGAACAGGACGGCCGCTCCGCCGAGCTCACGTTGACCGCGCACGGCAGCTCTGCGTTTAAGAAGCTCAATGCGCTTTCCAATGAGCAGGCGCGCGCCACTCTCCACAACCTGCCGCCCACAGCTCGTATGGAGCTCATCCGCTGCATGCAGTCCATCGAGGCGCTCCTCATGAACGTTGACCGCGGCCGGCCATCATTCGTGCTTCGCCCCCATCGTATTGGGGATATGGGCTGGGTGGTCTATCGAGAAGCCGCAGGCTACGCAGAGCAGTTTGGATGGGACGGGAGCTTCGAAACCCTGGCAGCCAAAATCGTTACTGAATTTCTCAAGCAATTTTGAGCCGGCCCGCGAACGCTGCTGGATCGCCGAGATCGATGGCCATCACGTAGGACACATCTTCCTGGTGAAACATCCGGCCCAACCAGACACTGCCAAGCTTCGCCTGCTGTTTGTCGAGCCAGGCGCCCGAGGCCTTGGCCTGGGAGACGCCCTGGTGAACGAGTGCATCCGTTTCGCTCGCTCCGTGGGCTATCGCAAGGTCGTTCTCTGGACGCAGAGCATTCTGACTTCGGCGCATCGCATCTATCAACGAGCCGGCTTCCGCCTGGTAAAAGAAGAACCCCATCACAGCTTCGGCCACGATCTTATCGGGCAGGAGTGGGAGCTGGAACTGAAAGCGGGCTCTTAGCTGACGTTTATCCTTACAGTAACTGTGCTGTTTATCGCTTCGCCTGACAGATCGGAATTAATACGGTAGGCTGCATAGAGAACAGCGGGATTGGCCGGGTCAGCCTGAACATTGCTTTGACCACCGGCTCGCCCTATCAAGGTCCTGGCTTGCCGTATACAGTTCGATCAGCTCCATGCCGATTTGTACCTTCAGCTTTGTCTCCGTCACGGCGTCGAATAACGCTTCCAGCTGCTTGCGCGCGTCTACGGTTTCGCCCGTGCGTTTCTCCGCCATGCCCAACAACGCTTGAATTTTCGTCAGGCTCGGCTGCATCTCGAGCGCTGCCCGCAGATGAGGTTTTGCTTTGACATAGTCCCCTGAAAAAACAGCAGAACCCCGAGGTTGGCCTGAGCATCCAAGTTGTTGGGATCCATAGTGACCAAAGCCTGAAATTCCGGAATCGCGAGATCGAGCCGCCGCTGGTTCAGGTATTGCTGGGCCAGCCGGGAGTGCACGGCGATGTAGAGTCCTGACCACTAACGGCCGCCTGGGTTAGGAGTCGAATGGTGGGGAGGGCTACCAAAAGCAGGGTATAAAGTTTCTTTTTAACGCGCATCGCCTCCGAATCATACCGCGCCAGGCAGATAGAGACAGGCCTGCGGCTCTTGTGCCTTTCTTGAAAACATCAGCCCAAACCAGGCAATCGATTGTGCGATAGAACCGCCCAGTTGAGCAGGCCCCTGCGGGGGACCCGCGAGCCTTCGTCTTTTCTATGAGGTGGGGGCTCGGACCCCCAAGACACACGCTTGTTCTTGCATCCACAAGGCTTGCAGGGGGTCCAAGATAATTCTTGACAACTTCAGATTGCGTCCTGTTATATTGCTCGCGCGTGAGCTTGCCGGTTAAGGACAACCGATTGTCTGACTTGATTGAGCGCGCTTCCGCATGACCGGAGTATTTTTGCGGACCGTAGTGACTTGAAAGAGCACTCGCGGGGCGAGGCGGCCCTCTTTTCGCCCAATTTCAGGCAACCGCCTGCGCGGAAGAACGTTCGCTTACCTGAATTGAATAGCATCCTGGGCTTGAACAAACGGGCCTGAAAAAACGATGGATGAAAAAAGACAAACACGACGTATGGGCAACAATTTTTGGAGGTGGTATCTATGAAGTTAAGACCATTGAGTGTGCTGCTCGGAGCTGTGCTCGCCCTGGGCTCTCTACCAGCAGCCTTGGCGCAAGCCACAAACGCTGGTGACATCAGCGGTATCGTGACCGACTCAACCGGCGCTGCGGTACCGGGCGCAACCGTGACTGTTCTGAATGTTGACACCGGGGTTACGAAGGACTACATCACAAATGATTCCGGCTTATACGACACGTCCTCCATTGTTGCCGGCAACTACAAGGTCACCTTCTCAAGACAAGGCTTCAGCACGCTCGTCCGGCCTTCGATCACGGTCCCCGTTGGACCCACAACCGTCAATGCCCAGTTGGCGGTGGGTACCGTAAGCACCCAGGTGGTTGTCAATACCGATGTTCCCCTGCTGAACACAGAGAACGGAGCGATATCGCTCACCCTCAACTCAGGAGATTCTAGGAAAGCTGCCACAGGTGAGCTCGATAGGGCAGGATTGGTCAGGCTTCGTTATTTTTCAGCCAGGGGCCGCGGGGGCTCCCGGGGGAGCGCAGGGAGTCGTCGGTGCCGGTACCTCCAATGGCACCATGCTGGCGGTGAACGGCAACTTGCCCTTCAGCACGGTACTCGCAGATGGAGCGGAAACCACTCTGCCGGCGAGCGCGAACTCCGATATCACTGTCCAGGAGAATATTCAGGAGGTACAGACCAGCAGCTCCGCCTTTTCTGCCCAGTACGGCGTGGGCGGCATTCTGTACAACCAGATCAGCAAGGGCGGCTCCGATCGGTTTCATGGTTCGGCATATGAGTATTTCCAAAACACAGCACTGAACGCGAACAATTACACCTTCGGCGCGAATACGGCAACGCCGGTCATCCACTTCCACGAGTTTGGCGGAACAGTCGGCGGCCCGATCCTCAGGAACAAGTTTTTCTTCTTCTTCAACTACGATCACATTATCGATAACGGAGGCAGTGCAGCCAGCTTTTATACCGTTCCGACAGCTGCCGAACTGGCTGGCAATTTTGCCGGACTGCCCCCTATCTATGACCCTGCGAGCACCACCGTGATCCAGCAGACAGGCACGTACACCTATCCTGGGGCAAGCACCCCGACCACATGCCCTTGCATCAGCCGCACGGCTTTCGCGGGGAACGTGATTCCCGCGGACCGGTTCGATGCTGTCTCCAAGGCTGCACAGGCTTATTTCCCTGCTCCCAACACAGCCGGGACCATCTCCAACGGACAAGCAATCAACAACTACACCTACACCGCTCCGAATATCAATCCATTCACCAAGTTCTTCGGTCGTCTGGACTACAACGTTACCCCTACCAACAAGATCAACGGCTCGGTGACTGAAGGAAATAATCCCGGCAAAAACTTTGGCCCAGGCCTCTGCCCCATCGGTTGCCAGAGCGGTGATGTGAGCAGGATCAACAGTCAGGTAACGGACGTGTGGAGCATATCCCCGCACGTGACCAACGAGGCGCGGTTGGGCTATACCAACCAGCTTAACTTTTTTGTGCCCTATACCCTCGGCCAGGGATACCCGGGAAAGCTCGGATGGCAGTTTGCCAAGTCGGATAACTTCCCCAACATCAACATCACAAATTTCGACAACGGTCCCAATGGCAATACCGTGCTTTCCTCGCAAACCAATGCGGTCTACAAGGAGCATGCGTACGATCCATCCGACGTAGTTACCATGATCGTCGGGAAACACGTTCTGCATTTCGGAGGCGAGTTCCTGATTTATCAGAACAACTCCACGGCCTGGGGCAACCTCAATGCCGGGCAGTTGAACTTCACCGGGCAATATACATCGCAATATGTCGGCAGCACGACAACTGGTGCGCCCTACGCCGACTTCCTTCTTGGGCAGGCGCAGCATTGGGAAGCCAATGAAACGCCCGAGTATGGCGGCCGCGAGAAGCTGCCGCAGGTGTTCGTTCAGGACGATTACAAAATCCGTCCCAATCTGACCCTGAACCTCGGCCTGCGCTACCAAATCCAGACCGGTTGGAGCGAGGTCAAGGGCAATGAGGCCACATTCGATCCGACAGTGCAAAACCCGGTATCGAATACCCTGGGCGCCATCTGGTTCGGATCTACCCATGCAAATGGCCGCACACACCTGCAAAAACCCGTCTACGACACCTTTCTCCCCCGGGTTGGATTCTCCTACCTGCTCACCCCGGTCACCACGATAGCGGGCGGCTTTGGCCTCTATTCCTATAACTGGAGTAATGACATATATGGCGGCGGAATGGGTCAGGCTTTTGGATCAAAAGGCAGCGTTACCGATCAGACAAACGGCATAACTCCCGTGGTTGCGTTTTCCGGATCCGGGTCGAACCTTGCGTACGTATCAAACTCGAGCGCTCCCGGTGCATACAACGGACAGAGCTTCAACTACAACCCGTACCACGAACCTGTCGGTGGCTCCTATCAGTGGAACCTCCAGGTACAACGCGAACTGGGTAGCAACGTCGCGGCCTCTCTCAGGTATGTGGCAAGCCATGGTCATAACCTCCCCTTCCAGGTGGACGCCAACCAGGTACCGGAGAGCTTACTGTCGGCTAATGATCAGCAATCGCGGCCCTTCCCCCAATTTCAGTCGCTCAATATCTCCGGCACCCCGGCTAACGAGAATGCAGTCTCAAACTACAACTCGCTGCAGGCTATCATCAAAAAACGCATGAGCCAGGGGCTCGATCTTGAGTTCAGCTATGTCTGGTCCCACTTCCTGGATGATTTGGACACTGCCGGTTGGGGAAGCCATGGAGGCGCCCAGTACGTCCAGAACTCTTATGTTCCTTCTGCGAGCTATGGGAACTCCAACTTCGATCTTAGGAACGCATTCAGGGGATATGCTATTTACCAGTTGCCGTTCGGGAAAACCAGGCAGTTCCTGAACAACAACACCCTGCTCGATGCGGTGGTTGGCGGTTGGCAGCTTGCCACCACGATCATTGTTCAGAGCGGTCAGCCCTATAGCGCAATCATGTCGAGCGGCACCAACTCGTATTCGCTGGGTGGCAATAATTTTCAATGGTTTCCCAATGTTATCGGGAACCCTAAGCTGCAAAACCGCGGTCCGAAGCAGTGGTTCAATGAGGCTGCCTTTGCCGCCCCAACCCCTGGAACCTTCGGCGACGAGCGCCGGAATCAACTGACCGGACCTGCGTTCAATCGGGTCGACCTTGGACTCGGCAAAACTTTCCACTTCACCGAAGGGATCCAATTAGAGATCCGCGCCGACGCGAATAATGCGTTCAATCATCCAAGCTTCCAATTGCCGAATCAAAGCCTCACTGTATGTCCATCGTCCGGCACGTTGTCTGCTGGATGCAGTGGATACGGTGCGATTGCGACAGGTACGTCGACGATCACGGCCCTGACTAGTCCCGGCCGTACCATGCAGCTGAGTGCGCACGTAACCTTCTAAAACAAACACCCTCCTCCGGGGTAGCGCAAGTGCGCTACCCCATTTCTTTTTTTGCGCTAAGTTCTCATGGATTGCGAATCGCGGACCCGACTTTACAGGTTGCGTTGGTTTTCCACCGCGCACCCGCTAGGAAGGCCTTTGCCCCACTGAGGCCGGACTCATCTTATGTGCTGTTCTTCTCGCAGGACCAGTTGACTCGCGGACAATGAGTTCGGGCTCCACTGCTATTTCAGAACGGCCGTTGGTTTTCGAAGGGCCCAGTTGTTCGAGCAGCGTCTGCACCGCCAGTGCTCCCATTTGGTGGAGGGGCTGCCGGATCGTGGTGAGGCTCGGTGTCTGGAAGGCCGCCTCTTTAATATCGTCGAAGCCGACCACGGAGACATCCTGCGGCACGCGCAGCCCCACGTCATGGAGCGCGCGAATGCACCCTATGGCCGCGATATCGTTGAACGAGAGAAAAGCGGTAAAGCTGCGATGATGAGCCAGCAGATGCTTCACTACGGGATATCCCAGTTCAGGCGAGGTTAGATCTTTTTCCAGTTGGATGGTTAATTCCGGCCGGATGGAGAGGCCGAGATCCTGTGCCACCTGGACGATGCCTTGCCACCTCGCGTCAGAGTCAGAGCTATAGGGCTGCCCCCGCATGAATGCAATCGTGCGGTGCCCCAGATCGTAAAGATGACGAAGCGAAAGCTCGGCGGCCCGGTGATGGTCGAGCACTACGTTCGTCACCCCGCTCACCCGCCGGTGACCGGCGATGGCGACCACGGGCAGAGGAAGCTTGTCGACCAGATTGGTATCGATGGTAATCAGGCCTTCCGCACCGCGGCTGATCAGCATGCGAGGGTACTGCTCGATTAGATCGGTGCGGTGCCGGTGATGGGCGATGAAGTAGAAATACTTCTCCTCCAGCAGGCTATCGCCTATCCCGGTCATCACTTCCGCGTGGTAACCGTCAGCCAGGACCGGCACTAAAATGCCGATCGTCATGGTGCGACGGTTTCTTAACGATCGGGCAAGAAAACTGGGCTGGTAGTTGAATTTAAGCGCAGCCTTGCGGATTCGCTCCCGTGTGGCCTCGGGGATGGAGCGTCCGGGAACCTCATTCAAAACAACAGATACAGTGGTTGGATCAAGACCGAGGTAAGCCGCAAGAGTCTTGAGGCTGACGGGTCCAGAAAGCTGGCTGTCGTCGCTTGTGCGCTTGCCCATTGTGCGGCTGTGACCTCATCGAACTGCGAACTCTGTCGATAAGCATCTTATCGCTCGCAGGTCTACTAGACAAGGGTTTGTCTAGGCCATTTTGCCGCACACGGGAGAGGCTATAAAGTGCGCTTGAACAGAGGGGTGGCGATGGCCAGGGTCAGGATGCCAAAGCCAACCAGGAAGAGCAGGTCGAAGCGGATCGCCGCGAAGCCGCCATCCTTGAGCAAGGATGGCTTTAAAGCCGTGCACCGCGTAGGTAAAGGGGTCCACGTCGGCGATGACGTGCAGCCACTTGGGCAATCCTGAGACAGGCGAGATGGCCCCGCTGGGAAAGAACAGCAGCGTGTTCAGCACGCCGAACATGGCGCGCGGCACCAGGGGATCTTCCACCCGGACCATCATCAGAAACATCATGCCGTTAAACGCCATGGAAGTGGAGATGATGAGCAGCAGAAGCAGAAGGGCCGTCTCCGGGTGAAAGATGACGCCGAGGCCCGCAAACAGCGAGCCAATCGCCGTGATACAAATCCCCGACAGCACCGCCTTGATGGTGCCGGCCAGGTTCAGGCCGAGAACCAGCTCCAGGCGAGTAATGGGAGTCACCAGGTAGCCCTCGTGCACCCCGCGTGCTTTGTCGTCGATGTAGAGCATGCCTCCGCCGATCATCACCGCTACGTACATCGCCAGCGCGATGGAACCGGCGAGCAGATACTTCATGTACTCGACGTAGGGATAAAGCTCGACGATCTCCAGCGCGATCTGCTGCACCACTTTCTGTTGAATGACGGGAGCATTCAAGGCGTCGACCAGCGATTGCATCTCTGCTTCGAGACTGGCGCTCATGGTCTGGTCGCTGTTGTCGACCACCAGGCCGATGGCAGGAGAATCACCCGCCAGAACCCGGCGCGAATACTGCGCCGGGATGATCACCGCTCCGTCGATTTTGCCGGTGCGCACATCTTCCCGCGCCGCTCGCTCATCGTTGTAGGCGACCGTGGTGAAGGTGCGAATATTCGCCGCGATGGAATTAAACGCCTCTTCGACCTTGAGCGCCTGCGAGCCCCGGTCGTAGTCGACCACACCCATCCGCGCGCCGCGTATCTTGCCCCCGAAGGCGTTACCCAGCACGATCAGCTGCACCAGCGGAAGCGTCATCGAGACCATCATCAACGCCGGCGAGCGAAAAAACTTGCGCATCTCGCGTTCCACAATCGCCATCATTCGCTTCATGGCTGCATCCCCGGACGCGGCGGCATAATAAAGCCCTGCGCCTTCACCTGTTCATCGCGAAGCTGGCGCCCCGTGTAATGAACGAAAACATCATCGAGCGTTGTATTCTGCACGCTCAGGGACTTGATGGTGTCGCCGTACCGGGTCACCATCTCCACTAATTGCGTGGTAGTGAGCGAGCCGTTGGAAGTGAGCAGCCGGTACATGCCTGCGCTCTTCGACTCCACCGCGGTCACGCCCGCCAATTGCTTCAGCCGCGTAGGCCACTCCGTCGACTCGTGCGCAATATGCGCTTCCACCACGTTGTCCCCGGGAACGCTTTCTTTGAGCGCCATGGGCGTATCCAGCGCGACCAGCTTGCCGTGATCGACGATGGCGATACGGTCGCACAGGCGATCGGCCTCATCCATATAGTGGGTGGTAATCAGCATGGTCAGCTGGCGCGTATTCTTGAGATGGTTCAGCATCTCCCACACCGCCACGCGCGAGACCGGATCGAGCCCGGTGGTGGGCTCGTCAAGAAAGAAGATGCGTGGATTATGGATCAGGCCGCGCGCGATTTCGAGCCGGCGCCGCATTCCGCCGGAGAGAGTCTTGGTTTGGGCGCCGCGCCACTTGAGCAGGTCCACCGCTTGCAGCAGCTCGGTGATATTGCGCTCGCGTTCGGCTTTGGGCACCTCGTAAAGCTTGGCATAGATGGAGAGATTCTCTTCCACCGTCAAATCGATATCGCTGGTGAGCGCCTGGGGAATCACGCCAATGGTCCGTCTCACCGCATCCGGTTCGCGCGAGACATCGTGCCCCGCGATGATCGCTTTGCCGCTGGTGACCGGGATCAGCGTGGTCATCATGCGGATGAGCGTGCTCTTGCCGGCGCCGTTGGGGCCCAGCAGCCCGAAGATCTCCCCCTCGGCCACCTCAAAGGTGATGCCCTTGACCGCTTCGAAGTCTCCATAGCGCTTGACGATGTTTTCCACCGCGATCGCCGCGCCTGGCTTGCTCATTGGTTCACCAGCTTGTTCTTGGGGATATAGACCTCGGCGAGCATGCCCGGCACATAGCGCATCTCGGGATTGTCGATCAGCAGCTTCAGGCGGATGGTTTTGATGTCCCGCTTGCGCCGGCTCACGTCGCGCTGCGTGGCAAAGTCAGCTTCTGCCGACTTGGCAATCACCTTGCCTTGGATTGTGGCTCCGCTCGGCATTACCACCCGCAGGCTGTCCCCCAGTTGCACCGCGTCAGCCTCGGTTTCCGGTAGTGGCGCATAAATCCACGTCTGGGTAAGATCCGTGATGGTTACGATTGGGGTGGTCGCCGCAACCACCTCTCCCTGCCGTGCCGCTCTTACGTTGACCTTGCCGGAAATGGGCGAGACTACCTGGGCATATCCCAGCTGCACCTGCGCCTGATCGAGCAGCGCCTGCGCATTCTGCATATCCCCGCGCGTGGCAGAAACCGTCTTGGCCGCCGTCTGCGCCTGTATGGTGTTGGCGATCGCGACTTTAAGGGATGCTTCCGCGGCGCCGACATTGGCCTTGGCGGAATCAACCGCGGCCTTCGCAGCCTGCAACGCAGTGGCCGCTTCGTCGCGCGACTGGTAGCTCATGATTCCCTGTGCCGCCAATGCGACCGTGCGCGACGTATCGGCATCCTGGTGCTCATATTGCGCCTGCGCCTGCACCAGCGCGGCCTGCGCACTGCGCAGCTGGGCTTCCGCGTTGGTCACCTGGCTTGAGGTATCGCCCAGGGTCTGGCGTTCCGTATCGGTCGCTCCCTGCAGCTTGTATCGCTGGCTGGCCGCGGTCGCCTCGGCAGCCTGCCGGGCTGCAGCCAGGTCTTGGCTGTCGATGGTGGCGATCAGCTGCCCGGCTTTCACGTCGTCCCCTTCGTCGACCGTGAGTGTCTGGATCCTGCCGGGAATGCGCGAGCTGACCACAACTTCATTGGCATCTACGGTGCCGATCAGCTGCAGATCGGTCGAGTGTTGGGCGGTAAAGAAATACCAAAAGAGCGAGATGACAAACAGGATCCCGATCAGGATAAAGATACGATTGCGTGGGGTCATAACATCTTTCTCCAGACTCGCGGGTTCCGGGCCCGAGGCATGGGCATGTCGGCGATGACCCGCTTGGCCAGCCTTGCGCCATGGGCTCGGTCAACGAACAGGGCGCTGCCGAGGAATTGCACCGCGGTCTTGCGTCGTAACTCGATCGCGGCATGGCCCATTGGGTCGAACGGCAGCAACATGCGCATCATGGGCGCGCTCAGAAAATAAAGAACATTGGCGCCGAGCACGCTATAGACCACCTGCAGCCAATCCATCCGGCACAGCTCGCCGCTCTTGACGCCCTCGTGGACCGCCTCCTCCAGCTTTCCCAGCAGAGGTTTAAAGACGTTTTTCACCAGCGCGGGCATCGACTCGCTTTCGCCGCGCCGCATGCGGACCATCTCCTGTTGCATCAGGCTTTGAAAGTCGCGTTGGGTAAGGATCCTGTCGAAGTGGTTCAGCGCGGTGCGCAGCAGCCGGTCGCCCGCACTGCGGCTGGGGTCGAGGGCTGCGAGCGCGCGTTCCACCGCGGTGCCGGAGATCTCTTCGATCGCCGCCGCGTAGAGCCCGCGCTTGCTCTTGAAGTAGTAGTAAAGGAGAGCCTTGTTAACCTTGGCAGCTTCCGCGATGGCATCGGTACGTGCGCCGGCCAATCCATGCGCGCTGAACTCGTGAATGGCGGCGCGCAAAATCGCCTTCCTCGTGCGATCGGCGCGGCGATTCGGGTCTGGACTCTTCACCGACATTGATTAACCAGTTAGTTAAAGTATAGCAGGCTGGATGGTCGAGAAACAGCAGGCGCTAACGCTTCGGTCGGGATGACAATTTTGCTGCACGACCGGATCTGTCGTGAGAAATTGTCGATTTCAAAAATGAATTGTCATCCCGACCGGAGCGTTAGCGCAGTGGAGCGACCTGCCGTTTCTCAGTTACACTGACCAGGCCCTGCTAACCATCACCGATGCAAGGCCGTCCTAACCTATTTGGAGGAATCCCTGTCTCAAGCGACCGCAGCCTCGCCTAGCCGCATTCCGCCCGCATGGATCGTAGGCATGGCCATCTTTCCCTTCGGCCTGGTAGTGGGCTTCACCATTACCGCCCTGCCCTTCCTGCTGACAAATCTGGGCATCCCACTCGATCAGGTAGCCGGGGTAAGCGCCACGGTGATGTCGCCGACTTTTTGGGGATTTCTGCTGCAACCGCTCCTTGATACCGGGCTGACGCGACGCGCCTACGGTTGGCTGACTGCCACGGCTTCGGCAATTTGCCTGGCAGCGGCCCTTACATTGCTCTCGGCCGCGCACTTGCCGGCAACTACAGCGCTCCTGCTACTGGCGGAGTTGGGAATGGTCTTATATTCCGCCGCAGTGAGTGGTTGGACGGCGGAGTTCACACCGGACCACATCCGCGGCTCGGTAAGCGGATGGACCAATGTAGCGAACCTCGGCGGGGGCGCGCTGGGTTCGCTGGCCGTGATGTCCTTAGTCCCACACCTTGCCCCCTTCTGGATCGGCCTTGGTCTGGCCGTCGCTATTTTGCTTGGCACCACGCCGACGATTCTCTTTCCTCAACCGAGAAAATCCGCCTTTCATTTCCGCCAGGTCTTCACCGATGCCCTCAAGGCTATATGGCAAGCCTCCAGGACGAAGGAGTGCCTCACCGGCTTTGCCCTCTTCCTCGCCCCGGCAAGCGCCGTAGCGGCCATCAACTTATTCTCCGGCATGGGTAAGGACTTCCATACCAGCGAACATACAGTCATCTGGATCACCGGCGCAGGATGCGCCATCACTGCGTCGCTCGGCGCCCTGATAGGTGGCTATGTGGCAGATCGTATCCCTCGCGGGTACCTATATCTCTTGGCCGGCATGGCCACCAGCTGCGTGGCGCTCGCGTTGGCCTTCGCTCCCCACACGGCAGCTTCATTCATCTGGGGCGTTCTTCTTTACAACGGCATTGCCGGGTGCGTCTATGCTGCATTTAACGCCCTCGGTTACGAGTTGGTGGGGCAAAAAAGCCCCGTCGCCTGCGCGCAGCTGGGGCTCTTCGCCGCATCGACCAATGCAGCCATCGTCTACATGACCTGGGCTGATGGGCAAGGCTACAAACACTTTGGCGTGCGGGGCCTGCTGTTGACCGACGGCCTCGCCAGCTTGACCTCGGCCATCATCCTGCTGTTGCTGCTCGGAACGCAGCTCAGGAAGAAGGATCCGGCACAAGCATTGGAGCTGGCCGCCGTGGCAGAGGGGGGTTGACCCCAACTAATGGCGGCATCCTATCTACCGTGATGCGCGCTGAGTAGCGCCGGCGAGCCTGGTCCAGATTGCCCACGTACTTGACCGGGGCCGCAGATTCAGAAGAATGAGGCCGGCAATGGTGATGGCAACGCCCAGGCAAGTGAGCAAGCCGATCGACTCGTGCGCGAAAAAGCCCCAGAAGACTCCCCAGAGGGGAAGCAGGTACGCTACCGCAGCGACGTGAGTGGCGGACACCTGAGACAGCAGGCGGTAGTAGAGCAAGTAGGCGAAGCCGCTCCCTGCAAAGCCCAGAACAGCAATCGCGGCAACCGAGGCCAGGCGCAGAGCCGACGGATGGGTTCCGGCGAGTGCCATGGGCAAGATCATCAGGCCGGCGAGACTAAGCTGGGTGGTTGCCAGTCCTATGGGGTCCAGGCCCTGCAGCTTAGCCTTGGCCAGAACCGTGGCGACGGCATAGCAGAGAGCTGCGATCGCGATCACGATTGTGCCGCGGAGCACTCCCCCAGGTATATTGTCTGCGGCCGGATCGCTGGCGCGGCTCAAAACTACGAGCAGCACTCCACTGAAGGCGATAAGCACGCCACCGATGGTCAGCAGTGCGACCCGGGTACGATGGACCGCCATAGAGATCAGCAGCGTCCAGATAGGTGTGGTTGCGTTGAGCACGGCGGCGACGTTGCTGGGCACGGTGCGCTCGCCCCAGGCAAAAAAGCTGAAGGGGATGGCATTATTCAACAGCGCTACGGCGAGTAGCCAGGGCAGCAGGCGGCGGGGCGGCAGACTATGGTTGCCGAGACGAAGGGCCGTCCATAGCAGGCCCGCCCCAGGGTGCATCGCAACAGCGCAACCCAGAGCGGCGGAAAGACGCTGCCGGCAACCCTGATCATGAGGAATGAAACTCCCCAGAGGGCAGACAGCAGCAGCAGCTGAAGGATGGACCTGGTCTTCATCTTCTTACGATGACAGGGGGCTATCCTCAAGTCCAATGAATCTATTCGATAGATTCGATCGAGTTCGTTGATGATGAATCCCATGACGATGAGCTTGGAAGAGGCTCTTCTCTCTGTGTGGCGCCAGGTCTTTGCTGAGGGTGCAAAAACGGTGACCCTCAACGATGAGAGCTATCCTATCCGCCGAACCAGCCGAGCCAAACTGCGGGAAGTAGATTTCAAGTTCGGCGGTACAGCCCTGCGTGGCGTGGAACAAAACGCGAGTACCAACTCACGCTGGGCGAAGCTCGCGCGGGATGGCAAGAAGGTTATGCAGTTTCTCGATGCTGGCCGCTACGTCGCCGTCGTTGTCGATGGCAAGGTCATTTTGTACACAGGAAAGGTGGGCCTTCCGTCGTCATCGAGTACCGGTTAAGAGAACTGCAGATCCCTCGGCTGCCCCGGATTTCCTGTCGAGATCGGTGGCGTCGCAATCTTCATACGGTTTTCCTTACAGAAAACCGCACACGCTGCCCTCTCCAGTGCCGCTAGCAGGAAATCCGGGTACGCTCGGGATGACAAAGGAGAGGGCGACGTTTCCATGGAGAGGGGTTGCTGGACACAAGGTGATTAAAATCGGTTGAAGGGGGCGGCCTTCAGGCCGTCCATAACCAGACAAGAGCTGATGGCTTTAGAAGCCACTGAGGGCAATGTTGTTGGACCGAGCGTAACGAAGCGGAGGGACCTGCTGTTCACTCGATCTAGCAACCGATTCAAATGAAAGCACCGCCCTCCCCTTTGTCATCCCGAGCGTAGCCGAGGGATCTGCAGTTACACTCGACCGGCAACCAATGCAAGTGAAAGCCCCTCTTCTTGTTCTCCTACTGCGCAGCCTGCGGCGCGTCGTTATAGGAGTGCCAGGCCCATCCAAGAAAATGCGGGTTCCCGCTAAGCGCGTCCTGCACCACCTTCAGCATGCTGGGCAGCTGCAGCCCATAGTCCGGGTCGCGCAGCCCAATCGCCATCTTCGCCAGGTTCGTTCCGCTTAGTCCCTGGTAGGCCATATCCATAAACTTCCCACTGGCCTGGCGAAGCTTGTCTGCCTGGGCGGCGTTGCTGTCTCCATCGCCTGGGCTGCTCAGCTCATAGAGCATCAGCGTCAGCCGGGGCAACGAGGACATCAACGCCTGGCGCTGGCTTAAATCGCCCTTTAGATATTTGTTCGCGATGTCCGCGTTAACCGTCATCTGGTTCTGCTCGGCCAAAGCGCGCACAGCGCGATAAGTATTCACCAGGTCCGGCAGGAACCCCAGGTTGCCCGGCCCTTTATTTTCCTGGCGTTGTTGTGGCTCCACGTCGAGATGGATGCCATCGAACCGCGCGTGCGGGTGTTCCCGGTTATAAGACAAAACTTCGTTGACATGTGCCATCAACTTGTCGCGGTGCTTGCCCGGCTCATCCGCGTCGGTGCTCGACAGTAACGCCTCCGCCCGAATATGCGATTTATGGAGCAGCCCGATCAGCTTCTCCATCTCCTGCTCCTCCGCCGCGCCGCCGTTCTGCGAGGAGAAAGATAAGTAAACCTCATTGATCTGCTGCGCCCGGCAGAAGTCGCGCAAAGCCTCGCCCCTCGACGGTAAGTCGAGCAGAATGGGTGTCTTCCACACCCAAAGTCCGTGTACCGACGGTTCCTGGGCAGCAGCCCCGGGTCCCAGGACCAGGCAAGCGCCAAGCAATGCAACCCATAGCCTCATACAGATCCTCCTCTAAAAATTTGATGAATAACCGCGACCCAATGCGCAGCATCTAAGCATCTATAAGCATCTATCCGTACACGGAGATAAAACTATGGCAAACGAATCCAAGATTGAAACACCCGAGAAGGAATTTCACACCTCCAAAACAGGTGAGGACAAGAAAATCGATCGTATCGCGGAACGAGCTGCAGAAAAGGCCGGAAACACCGAAAAGCGGTACGACCAGCAGAACGATATCTTCACCAAGTAGTCTGCCGTTTTCACCAGCGGCCGCCGACGTTCCCCCCCCGGCGGCCGTTGTGCTGCCCTGGGGCAGCCGACTACAATAGCAATATGGTGAATTTCGCTTCGCAGGCCCGCCGATGACCTTTCCTGAGCATGAGCTCCACTTCTTCCAGAGGTTTGGCTTAACCGGGCGCCTGATCGAACGTTGCCTGGGCGAAGCGCTCTCAGCTGGCGGAGATTTCGCCGACCTCTACTTCGAATCCATTGCCTCGACCTCCATCTCGGTCGACGAGTCTCTGGTCAAGTCCGCCAGCCAGGGCGTCAGCGCCGGCTGCGGGATTCGCGTCTGCTCCGGAGACCGCACCGGCTACGCCTACACCGACGATCTCTCCGCCGAGCGGCTCATGCGTGCCGCCCGCACCGCGGCCCTCATCGCCAGCGGGCCCAGCAAGCAGAGTGTTGCCGGCTTCCGCGAGACGCCAAAATCCAGCCTCTACCCCATCTCCGCTGCGGATACCGACGCCGGGGTCGCTCCCAAGCTCGAACTCGTCATGCGCGCCGACAGTGCCGCCCGCGGCTACGATCCGCGCATCGTGCAGGTGCGTGCCGGCTATAACGACGAGCTCCGCCACATTCTCATTGCCGCCTCAGACGGCACCTTCGCCCACGACACCCAACCCCTTGCCCGCTTGAACTGCTACGTCATCGCCCGCGATGGATCGAAAAACTCCCGCGGCGGCTCCGGCGGTGGCGGCCGCGTCGACCTCAGCTTCTTTGAAGGCGACAAGTCTCCCGAGCACTTCGCTCGCGAGGCCGCCCGCCAGGCCATCCTGCAACTCAACGCCGTGCCCGCACCGGCAGGCGACATGGAAGTGGTTCTCGGCCCTGGCTGGCCGGGCGTTCTGCTGCACGAAGCGGTGGGCCACGGGCTCGAAGCCGACTTCAACCGCAAAAAGACCTCGGCCTTCGCCGGCCTCATCGGACGCCAGGTGGCCAGCTCCAAGGTGACCGTGGTCGATAACGGCACCATGCCGTCGCGCCGCGGATCCCTGAATGTGGACGACGAAGGCTCGCCCACCCAGGAAACCGTGCTCATCGAAAACGGCATCCTCAAGGGCTACCTCAGCGACAAGCTCTCCGCCCGCCTCATGGGCATGGCCGACACCGGCAACGGACGCCGCGAAAGCTACCAGCACATCCCCATGCCGCGCATGACCAACACCTACATGCTTTCCGGCGAAGACGCCCCGGAAGACATCCTGCGCAGCGTGAAGCGGGGGCTCTACGCCGTGAACTTCGGCGGCGGCCAGGTGGATATCACCAGCGGCAAGTTCGTCTTCTCCGCCTCCGAGGCCTACCTCATCGAGGACGGCAAAATCACCGCGCCGGTGCGCGACGCCACCCTCATCGGCAACGGGCCCGAAGCGCTCAAGTACGTCTCCATGGTGGGCAACGATCTGGCCCTCGACGAAGGCATCGGCACCTGCGGCAAAGACGGGCAGAGCGTGCCCGTCGGCGTGGGCATGCCCACCATCAAGCTCGACCGCATGACCGTCGGCGGAACCGGCAGATAATGTCCACAGCCACTCCCATCTCCGCGCCAGAAACCGACATGCAGCAGCTGGCCACCGATGTGGTGGAGCGCGCGCTACGCGCCGGGGCCACCGAAGCCGAAGTAGTGATCCGTGAAGGTGACGAATTCTCCACCTTGGTGCGCCTCGGCCAGGTTGAAACCCTGAAGGAGTCAGGGGCTCGCGGCATCGGCCTGCGCGTCTTTCTCGGCCCCAGCGGATCGCATCACACCGCCAACACCTCTACCAGCGACTTCTCCCCGGCAGGCCTCGATCATCTGATCTCCGGCGCCATCGATCTCGCAAGGGTCACGTCGGAAGATCCCTTCGCCGGCTTGCCCGAGCCCGGCGCCATGGGCCAGCTCGCCGGCGATCTCGATCTTTACTACGAAGATGTCTACGGGCTCCCTGTCGCGCAGCGCATCGAGTATGCCCGGCGCGCGGAGGCCGCGGCGCTCTCCGCCGATCCCCGTATCCAGCAGGAAAAGAGCGACGGCGGCAGCTTTGACGCTGCGACCGGCCACAAGGTGATGGCCAACTCCCGCGGCTTTGTTGGCGAATATCGCCGCTCTTATTGCTCGCTATCCGCCATGCCCATTGCCCAGTCGGAGCAAGGCGGCATGCAACGCGACTATTGGTTCTCCAGCGCGCGCACATTGGCCCGGCTCGATTCTCCGGAGAGTATCGGAGCCGAAGCAGCCCGCCGTACCCTGCGCCGCCTGAATGCGCGCCGTGTCCCAACCCAAAGCGTGCCCATCGTCTTCGCCCCGGAGATTGCCCGCTCCCTCATCGGCAACATCTTCGAAGCGGCCAATGGAGACAGCATCTATCGCGGCGCCTCCTTTTGGGCCAACCAGCTGGGCCAGCAGGTCGCCAGCCCTAATGTAACCGTCATTGATGACGGCACCATGCAGGGCTTGTTCGGCACCTCGCCCTTCGACGGCGAAGGGCTGCCCACGCGGCGCACGGTCATTGTCGAGAACGGCATCCTGAAGAACTACCTGCTGAACACCTACACCGCGCGCAAGCTGAATATGCAGAGCACCGGCAACGCCTCGCGCGGGCTGGCCGGCACGCCGGGCATCGGCGCCGGCAACCTCTTTCTCCAAAACGGATCGCTCTCTCCGCAGCAGCTGCTGGCCGATGTCAAGGCAGGATTCTATGTAACCGAGCTGATGGGCTTCGGCGTGAACATGGTGACCGGCGACTACTCCCGCGGCGCTGCCGGATTGTGGATCGAGAATGGAGAGCTGACCTTCGCCGTCGAGGAAGTGACCATCGCCGGCAACCTGAAGGAGATGTTCAACAACATCACCACTATCGGCGACGACCTGGTATTTCGCGGAGCGGTTGCCTCGCCCACCCTGCGCATCGACGGAATGACCATAGCCGGGGAATAAGTGCTCTAATCATTGGTCATGAGAGCCGGTCTAGCCAATTCCATCTGCTTCGACCCGGCCGACCCTAACGCCAGCCTGGGCACTCTGCCGCAAGCGCCGGCTGTCTTCGCCCTCTGCGCCGCCGATCCTGCGGCTGAACCTTACCTCAGCAAGACGCCCAACCTTCGCCGCCGCCTGCAGCGCTTTCTCCGCGGGGCCCAAACCCCTCTGGGACAAACCGAAGCCCCCCGCACCCGCCGCCTGCAACTGGCCCACCTGGTCGAACAAATCGAGTACACCGTCACCGGGTCGGAGTTCGAGTCCTCCCTATGCCTGTACGACGCTTCCCTGCGCGCCTTCGGTTCCCGGGCGCAAAAGCGTCTGCGGCTGCGCCCTCCGGCCTTTCTGCGGATGTCGGTCGATAATGCCTATCCTCGTGTGTATGTGACGTCGAAGATCAGCAAGACGGCTGCCAACTCCCTTTTCGGTCCATTCCCTTCGCGAACGGCGGCGGAGCGGTATGCCGATGAGATGCTCAACCTGTTTTTGCTGCGCCGCTGCACCGAAGAGCTCAACCCCGATCCCGCCTTTCCCGGCTGTGTCTATTCCGAGATGAAGATGTGCCTCGCGCCCTGCTATAAGGGCTGCTCCGATGAGCGCTACCAGCAGGAGTCGGCGGACGTATTTGCTTTTCTCTCCACCCGCGGCGCCTCCATGCTCACCCGGCTGGAAGGCGAGCGCGACGCCGCCTCCGAAGCCATGGAATTCGAGCGCGCGGCAGCGATCCATCAGCGGATTCAGAAGGTTCAGGGGGTAGCCCATCTGGCCAGCGAGGCGGTTCGCCCGCTGGCGCAGTTGAGCGGCATCCTGGTGCAGCCGTCGGCTGAGCCCGGCCATGTCGCGCTTTTCCGCCTGTGCCGTGGAGTATGGAGCGGGCCGGCCCTTTATTCCATCCTCGGAATGCGGCTGGCCAATGAGCGCTCGGGGTCGACTTCCCTCTTTGCTCATCCCGTCGCCTTGGAGCCGGTTCCCCTGGAAGCGTCTGCTGCGCCGGCGAAAGACCTGCTGGAGGCGCGGCTTGAGCAGGCGTTGTCGGAGCTTGCGCAGGTCGGCCCCAAAATCCGTATCCTCGCAGACCTTATCCGACCACTTGGCGCTTTTTACCCGATGGTTTTACCGGCCTGCTGGCGCGCACCTCCGGAGAGATGGTCTTTGCCGGTGTCGATGGCGAGGTAGCCCGCAAACCTCTGCTGCGCGCCATCTCCCGCGTTGCCTCGCGCGCCAACAGCGCCAACCCCGAAGAACTAGCCAAGCCCCCCATCCAATGGCACGCGTAAGTCTCCCTACGCACCGGTCGGGATGAGAAGTCATTTGTAAGTTGACGATCCTTCGTGACAACTCCCGTCTTGCAGCAAATTTGTCATCCCGACCGGAGAGCAATCATGCACCTGCACCCACCCAAGGGTGATGAAAAACGTCTTCTGTCCCGCAACCGCTCTCCATGGAAGCGTCGCGCTCCCCTTTGTCATCCCGAGCACCTCTACTTGCCTGCGGCAAGTTGAGGGAGAAATGACATGGCAAAAATCGCCATGGATGCGAGGCCCGAAGGGCCGACTGCCAAACGTCAGCCCAGCCCGGAAGGGCCGTACAGATACCCAAGATGATTCGAGCGCCGGGGACGCGGCACTAAACGGATCTTCCCGTCTCCCTGTGTCATCGGGAGCGTACCCGGATTTCCTGTTCGCGACACTAGAGAGGCAGCGTGCGCGGTTTTCTGTAAGGAAAACCGCATGGAGTTCGCGACGTCACCGACCTTGACAGGAAATCCGGGGCAGCCGAGGGATCTGCAGTTCCGCGGACCATTCTTGGAAATGTTTTTTCGGCAGAGGAATCATGGGCCTGCGGCGCCCATAGGCGCTGACTTATTTGGCGGACAATAGAAATCCGAGAAGACGCTTTTTATGCATCTTCAACTCACCACAAAATCGTCATCTTGAGCGGAGCGCTCACAGATTTATCGCGTGACACAGCGCTTGATGGCGCGGAGTCGAAGAGCCTGTCCGAGCGTAGCCGAGGGAACCCCAACGGTGCTTATCTTGCCGTTGCTGTTCGGAGCTTTTCAACCACCGAAGCCGCACCTGGCGGACCCGCCACGGGTCCTGCTAGCGGCTTCAACACCCCTCCCGCTATTTTTTCGGCGCCTTCATGTCGTGTCCGTTCCGATGCAGAACGAGATGAGTCACCTTGCCTTGGCCATCTTTGACGAATTCCATTTCCGCTGGGATAACGGTTGGAAAGAACTTCGTCTCTGTTTTGGCGTACAGTGGGACTTTTCCTTCGCCAGTCGCCTGAATCATCAACTGGCCATTCTCCAGCGTAACCACCAAATCGAATCCTTTCCGAAGCTCGAAAATTCCGACGTATTGAGCCAGAACTTGGGATCGACTTGGACGGCGATACGGATAGTAGGACGATAATCAGGCCACCCATATTCGTCGGCGATGCTGTGCATGACTTCGTCGCCCAACTCACTGCCGGCGTCGCTGTCGGTCTGACAACAGCGCCATCACCGCTTTTCTCGTATGCCAGGAAGATATTCCTGAAACCTTCGTTCGCTCCGCCGTGCCAGAAGTACGGTTGGAATCTGTCCCGCCGATCTCGACGCCCATACCCCAGCGTCCGATACCTGGCGTCAGCATCTGTCGTGTCATCTCGATCGACAGACGTGATTCGCTTTCCCACGAGGGATTGCTCGACTTCATTTGCGTACGTGCGAGGTCGCTTGGAGTTGTCCACAGTCCCGGTCGAGCCTTTCGGGGTAGGTGTGCGCTCCACCTTCAACAGCCTTGCCGTCGGCCCGATAAGGAGTGGCCGCGAACTTGAAGAGCCTGCGGTAGGGGCTGCTCATAAGTGCTGTGCGTCATACCAAGGGCTGTTAGCACCGAGTCCCGCAGCAGCTTGGGGAACGGTTCTTTGCTCGTGTCGATCAGAACTTGCTGCAGATGGTGTATCCGCCGCCTGAGTACTTCCATTAACACCAGGAGCCGCTTCGCTTTGGATCGCCGGTGTATTTGCAGGCTTCCACCGTTGAGCACCTGTAACAACGTCGGCACCGGCTCATCCGTGGCGTACCCGGCAAATCGGTGCACGGTAGTTCCGGTGGTGGTGTCAACAACTCTCGCAGGTTATGGACTTGCCCATAGCAACCTGATCGGCAGGAAACTTCCAACTGACCAATATGTATTTACGTCGGCATCCAGCGAAAGCTCCCCTTCCTGCACCATTCGCAAAGCCGCCATGGCCGCAAGCGGCTTACCAATAGGCCGGCCGGAACATGGTATCGGCGGTGACGGGCGGTCCACCCGTACCACACCAAACCATGCGCCCATTCGATTTTTCCCTCGTGAATTACTTCGATGCTTACGCCGGAACCCTGAGTTCCTTCATTCGATCGGCAAGCGTCTGCGTCGCATGCTCATCGCCCTTGACCACCGCGCCGCCATTCAAGCCCGCAATGACGTGTTGAATTCGCTGCTCGACGTCCGCTGCGGATACGGGCGCATTTTGCGCATGCACAAGTTGTGTTACGGAACAAAGCAATGCCATGATCGCAAACTGCGTGGCCCGGAAATCCAACGATCTCCCCGGCCGCCACACTGAACGAGACATCTTCGATAGCAGGATGCCGCGGAAGTATTTGTAAAGGCCTTTCAGTTCAAGCATCACCAATGTCATACCCTATGTAGTATTCTGTATGTCTCATTTCTCCGTCAAGTAGCTCCGCCATTTGGCGGTATAATAGGCGACATAATGGTAAATGAGTTAGCGGCAGTCTTGGGGCAGCTCGGCGGTGAGGCTGGAGTCGGGCGCGCGGTGCGAACCTCGCAAGACCTGAGTGCAGCGATCCGGGAAGGATTTCCCCACGAGGCGCTGAACGCCCTTACCTCGACTGGGCTCTCCCTGCAGGAGGTCGCCAGCAGTCTTGATCTCTCGCTTCGCAGCCTGCAACGCAGGAAGAGCCAGGGCCGTCTCACGCGGTACGAATCAGACCGGCTTTATCGCCTGGCGCGCCTGGTCTCGCTGGCGGCAAACTTTCTCGGCGACCGTAAAGTTGCCATTGACTGGCTTAAGAGACCGAATCACGCCCTGGGCGGTGTAGCCCCGCTCGCGATCATCGACACCGAGCTGGGAGCGCGCCAAGTGGAGAACGTCCTGGGCCGGATTGGATACGGCGGCGTCAGTTGACGACTGTGTACCGCCTGCTGAGGAAGCCTTTTGCCGCGACACCATTCGATGGAGAAGGAAGCTACCGTTACGGTGGCCGCTGGTCCGCGCCAGGAACCCGTATCGCATATACCGCCGAGCATCTCTCTCTTGCAGTGGTCGAGTATCTGGTAAATCTCGATCCTGATCACCCTCCTACAGACCTGATGCTCGCCCGCGCCCGGGTTCCCGAAGACTTACCTAAGCTCCAATTCCGCGCGGACGAACTGGCGCGCGGATGGCAGGACTCTCCAGCTCCGGAGTCTTTGGCTCTCATCGGGGAGAAGTTCGTTCGCGATGGGGCAGACTGCAGTCTTAGTCGTGCCGTCAGGGGTGGCTCCCACGAGAACAACTGGCTTCTAAACCCCCAACATCCTCATTTTCAGAAGGTCGTTCCGAACGCGCGGAGCCGTTCCACTACGATCCAAGGCTACTTAGGCAGGAAGCTGGCGAGTAATCGAGAAGCCAGACGACTGATGACATAACCTCCGAAACCGTGCCCAGACCGAAATAGCGTCCTGGCCTCGACAGATCCTGGAGCGGATATACCCTATTAACAGACGATTTCGGCAGGCAGCGGGCTCTCGCGTCCCCGCTCTCTGGTCCGGCAGTTTCCGGTATGTATGGTCCGCCGCTTTGTCGCAAGCGAAAAGCGAGAATAGCAGGTAAGGTCTGCGCGTATGTATACGGCCTTGTTGGGGTGTTTAACGACCCCGGGCCTGGATGGAATGCGCTTCGCTCTGTTCCTATTTAACTTGTCGGTCTTCAACGACCCTTACCGGAAGCAGGTTTCCAGAACGACGGTTAGACCGTGGTGCCATCTCTTTCTTCGCCAGCAGACCTGGCAGGAAATTTGAACTCCGCCGCCGTCGCCGGTCTGCGGATGTGGGAATCGCGCTAGCGATTTCCAAGCCTGGTGTTCTTCCAGGCGTCATCTGCAGGCCGTTCAGATGATATTGCCTGCTAGCAGCGGTGGCCTGTAGACCTCATTTTTGGCCAGCACTGCCCAGGCCATCCGTGCCAGTTTATTGGCCAGTGCAACGATAGCGATGTTCTGGTGCGTTCGTGCGGTGAGCTGCGCCAGCCACGCACTTAAACCAGACGACTGCTTGGTCCGATGCTGCATAACAGCTCTGGCTCCTTGCACGAACAGCCTGCGCAGGTATTGGTTTCCACGCTGCGGAATCTTCCACAGCGTTTGCTTGCCTCCGGTCGAGTGTTCCTCCGGAACCACTCCCAACCAGGCGGCGAAATCGCGCCCTTTGCGAAATGCCGTGCCGTTGCCGATCGTTGCGATGATCGCCGTTGCTGTTACAGGACCGACTCCCGGCATCTTTACCAGCCTTCGACAGGCTTCGTTCTCCCGAGCAATCTTCTCAACCGACTTGTCAGCACGATCGATCTTCTCGGCTAGCTGCTCCAGCTCTTGCTTCAGTTCTGCGAGCAATACCAGCACTGCCCCCGACAGCTTGGCCGAGCCACCTGCGAGTATGACAGGTAGTGCTTCATCCACGTAGCGCCGGCCTTTGCGCAGCGTCGTGCCACGCTCCAGCAATAGCCCACGAATTTGGTTGACCACCGCCGTTCTTCGCATCACCCAGCGTTCACGGACCCGATGCAACGACTGCAGGTCCAATTGGTCATCACTCTTGACCGGCACAAAACGCATGGTCGGTCTTCCCACCGCTTCGGCGATCGCTTCCGCGTCGATGTAGTCGCTCTTGTTCGTCTTGACGTAGGGCTTCACATATTGCGCAGGAATCAGGCGCACCTCATGCCCTTGCTCTCGCAACGCCCGCCCCAGAAAATGTGATCCTCCGCATGCCTCCATGCCGATCAGCTCCACCTTCAGGTTCGCGGTAAACTGCAACAGCTGCGCTCGAGAGAATCGCTTCCGCAATACCACTTCTCCGCGCTGGCTCATTCCTACCAGATGAAACGTCGTCTTGCCCAAATCAATACCCATTGTGAATAGCTCCATGGCACTCCTCCTCTTATGCAGCTTAATAGCCCCACCTCACTGTCAGGTGAAGGCGGCGGACCATTCCATTAGTTTCGGCCACGCGCGAGCGAAGGACAGTTTTACCGCTGTCCGGTGTCTCACCCTATCCCTGTAACAAATTAGCCAACCACAAACATCCCGCCGCGGCGGGATGTTTTATGCCTCCATTCGCTTCGCCGCGCGATGGAAAACCTCTGCCTCATAGCCTCTTTCACCCAACTTCCCAACTGGATTGGAGCCACCTATGCCCAAAAATGAAGTCAGCGACCTCGTCACCGATCAGGAAATAGCCTTTGCCCGCCTGGTCATCCCTGGAACCATGACCGACCAGCGTGCCGCCGAAGCCGTAGGCCTAATACCGCCGCCTACATCAAATCCAAACCCTGTGTCCGCGCCTACATGCTCGAGCACCGTGCCCTTATGCAGCAACAAATCGTCGAGCAGGAAAGCGAGGGCTTGCGCCGCTTCAACGTAGGCCGCGAGCAAGTCCTGGACCGCCTCTGGGAACTCGCCAACATGGGCTCCGAAATCACCCGAGGCAGCATTACCGGCCAAATCAAGGCTATGTCGATGATCGTAGCCATCGAAGGCCTGATCCCCGACCGTGGCGCCGGCTCCGCGCAGAGGAACCCCGCTCCTCCGCCCACCAAACCGCATATCTATCAAGCCGAATGGCTTCGCGAGCAGAGGGCGAAAACCGCCGGCCCCCAGCTCGACCCTGACCGCGCCCAGCAAGACCAGGAAGAGGCGGAGCTTAGCGGTCCCCAGGCCGAACCCGCTTTCGGCTCAGCGGAAAACGCGCCGCCAGACCCCAGCCCTACCCCAGCCTATTTTTGACCCGGCCGAACCCACCTTTGCCACTCCCGCTAGCCTCTCGGAAAGCCAATGGGCGCCTCATGCCGCCTTTGCTCCCGACACCAGGGTTCCCTTCTCTATCAAAAAGAATCCCTTTGCCCGGCGCCGCTTCTGAACAAGCAGAAACCCACGCACTCGCTCCAGCGGTTTCGCAATTGGTGTAGACCGAACCCGGATTTCCTGTGGAGGTTGGTGGTGCTATCGAACTGCATGCGGCTTTCCGTGAAGAAGGCGGCACATAACTCCCCTGGTGCCGCGCTGCAGGAAAGCCGGGAAAGCCAAGGATCTTTTCGTGGTTTTCTCCCAAGGAAAACCACTCCTCGCGATCTTTAACAGGCCAGAGTAATTGCGAAACCGCTCAAATGCGCCAAAACACCCTAAAAGGATCGAATTTTATCGAATTTTATAAAACAGGATGATCCCTCTAGCTCAAACCGCCGGGGTTTGAAGCATTGAGGGAATGGTCGAGCCAACCGGCGCACGATGGTCTTTGCCGGCCCCGACGGTGAGTTTGCCAGCAAACCTCTGCTGCACGCCACCCTCGCGCACCCATCCCCAATCCCTAGGAACTGGACAAGCGGCTCACCCAATGCATGCATTGGTATGCTCAATTCATTTACCAGGAGAGGGTGCTTCAGTTGTCTTCACGAACGCTGTTGTCGCCAGAAATAAACAATGAAATACCAAGCTAAGTACAAGCAAACCGAATCTATCTCTATGTGGGCGTCTTTAGGGCACGAGACTGCTACACTGAGGGCACTTTGAAGGGGAACCATGGTTGAATTGGTGCCATCCATCCTCTCTGCCGACTTCTCGAAGCTGGCCCTGGAAATTCAGGCCGCCGAGCGCGGTGGTGGCTCTGTCATTCACATCGACATCATGGACGGCCACTTCGTCCCGAACCTCACCATGGGGCCTCCGGTGGTCAAGTCCCTGCGCAAGGTCACCGGCCTGCCGCTCGACTGTCACCTGATGATCGAGAATCCCGCCGACTTCATCCCCGAGTTCGCGGAGGTGGGAGCCAACTGGATCAGTGTGCACTACGAGGCCTGCCGTCATCTGCACCGCACCCTGCAACTCATCACCCATCACGGTATGGAAGCCGCCGTGGTCATCAACCCCGCCACCCGGGTCGATTTTCTGGTCGAAATCCTCCCCATGGTCCACCACGTGCTCGTAATGAGCGTGAACCCGGGCTTTGGCGGCCAACAATTCATTCCCTTTTCGCTGGAAAAGATCCGGCAACTCGCCGAGCTCCGGGCTGATCTCGGTCTCCACTTCAGAATCGAGGTGGATGGGGGCATAGCCCGCGAAACCATCGCATCCGTTGTAGAAGCCGGCGCCGATCTGCTGGTCGCCGGGAGTGCCGTTTTCGATTCCGGGCATCCCGAAAAAGAGACGCGGATGCTATTGCAAATGGCCCGGGAGGCCGAACAGCGCCGCCAGGGCCAAAATTTCCATTCCGCGCGGGCCGCCGCCATTTAACATGGGAGATGCCGCGGTGGCAGGGCACCACCGCCGGTTCGCAACCCTGGCTCCCATGCGGAGCGTGTGCCCATGAGGTGTTATGCAGCGTTTTCTATTCCGGCTCTCCACCCTGTGTCTGCTGTGCGTTCTTCCCGCGACCGCTCAGTTCGGCATCTTCAAGCCTTCGAAACCCTCGACCACGCCGACGCCGAACGATCCGATGGCGGGCCACCTGTCCAAGCAGCCCGATAAGGAGCTCTTTGACAAGGCCGTGATCGCCATGAAGAAGGGCAAGTTCGACGTTGCCCGGCTCGACCTGCAGACACTGCTGAATACGTATCCGGAATCGGAATACCAGATGCGCGCCAAGCTGCTGGTGGGCGATGCCTGGTTCAAGGAAGGGGGCACCGCCGCCCTGACCCAGGCGGAAGCCGAATATAAGGACTTCATCACCTTCTTCCCCAACACGCCGGAAGCCGCAGAAGCCCAGATGAAGGTCGCCGACATCTACTACATGCAGATGGAGAAGCCCGACCGCGACCCCAAGAACGCCGAGCAAGCCGAGCGCGAATATCGCACCATGATCCAGCAGTTCCCGGACTCGACCTTTGTGCCTCGCGCCAAGCAGCGGCTGCGGGAAGTACAGGAGGTTCTGGCTGAGCGCCAGTTTCAGGTCGGGAGCTTCTATGCCACTCACGAGAACTGGGCGGCGTCGATCGCCCGCCTGCAGACTGTGACCGATGCTTACCCACTCTACAGCCACAGTGACTTGGCGTTGATCGGCTTGGGAGACGCGTACGCCGCCGAGGCCCGCTTCGTACAGAATGATCCGCGCATGGCCAAAATCAATCCCAAGGCCAAGCAGGAGCTGATGAAGGCCTACGACGACCAGGCGGCAGACGCTTACGCTCGCGTGATCACGCACTACTCCATGGCTCCGCATGTGGAAGATGCCCGCGAACGCCTGATCGCGCTCAATCGCACCGTGCCCGAGCCTACCAAGGAAGAACTCGCCGACAGCGAGGCAGAAGAGCAGAGCCGTACCGGCATTACCTTCAAGGATCGCGCCCTTCTGCTGGTAAAGCGCGGCCCAGTCACGGTGAACGCTGCCCGGGTTGGGGAACCGACCCTCGTCGACCCTCCACAGGTGACCGCGCCGGCCGTGCATGCGCGTGACACAGCCCTCTTCGTCGCGGCCCTCAACGGCAAACCGCTTCCCGCTGCATCCCCGATTGGCACAGCGCCCACGGCGGTTGCGAATGGCGCGGCCGCAGAGCCCGCGCCTGACGCCAACACCCCGCTGCAATTGGAGAATGTGCCCGGCGCGAATGGCGGCGCACCCTCCGGCGGCGCTCCCGCGATCGGAGCTCAAATTGTCGGTACAGGCCAGGGCAGTGCGGGTGATAACAGCACCGGCACTGCACCGGCCGGTCAGCACCACCACGGGAGGCGCCCGCTGCGGCAGATCCGGGCGCAGGAGTGGCTGCAGAGGCAGCCGGGGTCCCAGGCGCCGAGAATCCTGGTGGCCTAAAGGCGGTTGGCCCGACCAATAACCAGCCTCTGCCTCCGGTCGAAAAGCCCGCGGAGGCACCCGCCCAGATCAACGATGTGCACAACGCTGCCCAGGTGCAGACCGGCACGGATGCGGGCGCCACTGCAGCCAATGGCAAGACCAAGAAGAAGACCCCGGCGCCCAAGTATGATTCCAGCGACGAGTCTTCCAGCAAACACAAGAAAAAGAAGGGCCTCGACAAGCTGAACCCGTTTTAGTCGAGTTCCGTGCTGCTGGAAAAGCGTCCTCCCTCAGGGGCTAAAGCCCTCAATAGCCACGGCTCGGTGGCACGGCTGAGGCCGTGCCCTTCGTACAAGGCGTTTTTCGACAGCCTGTAAACGCCGTCCCCTTCGGCCGCCTGTGGGTAAAGCCCGGCCTACCCTACAATGGAGTATCCCAGCAGCTTCCAAGCCGCACTAGAAACCCACATGCCCCGTGATCTCCCCAAAGCCTACGACCCAGCCGCCATCGAAGACCGTTGGGCCGCGTATTGGGTCGACGAGCAACTTTTCGTCCAGCCTCATGCCGGCGAAGCCCCCTCCGCGCCCATCTTCACCATGCTGCTACCCCCGCCCAATGTCACCGGCCGGCTGCACATGGGCCATATGCTGGAACACACCGAGATGGATATCCTCACTCGCTGGCGTCGCATGTGTGGGGACGTGGCTCTGTGGATCCCGGGCACCGATCATGCCGGCATAGCCACCCAGTTGATGGTCGAGCGCCAGCTCGCCGAGGAGCACAAAACCCGCCAGCAGGTGGGCCGCGAAGCCTTTATCGAGCGCGTCTGGCAATGGAAGCAGCATTACGGCGACGCCATCCTCGACCAGATGCGGCGGCTGGGCACCAGCGTGGACTGGTCGCGCGCCTACTTCACCATGGATGGCCCCCGTTCCGCGGCCGTGCGCGAAGCCTTTGTCCGGCTTTACGAAGAGGGGCTGATCTATCGCGGGGCCTACATTGTCAATTGGTGCCCGCGCTGCCAGACCGCTATCTCCGACCTTGAAGTGGTCCACGAGGAACAGCAAGGCAAACTCTGGGAGATTCGCTACCCGATCATGGGCGAAACCGGCTTTGTCACCGTGGCGACGACTCGCCCCGAAACCATGCTGGGCGATGTAGCGGTCGCCGTTCATCCCGACGATGAACGCTATACCCACCTGCACGGAAAGAAGCTCCGCCTGCCGCTGATGGGGCGCGAGATCCCCGTTGTGACCGATCCCTGGGTGAGCCGCGAGTTCGGCACCGGCGCAGTCAAGGTGACGCCCGCGCACGATCCCAACGATTTCGCGCTGGGCCAACGGCTGGGGCTGCCCTCCATAAAAGTGATGGACGAGACGGCGCACATGAACGCGGCCGCCGGTCCGTATGCCGGCCTCGACCGCTACAAGGCAAGGCAACAGGTCCTCGCCGATCTCGAAGTGGAGCAGGTGCTGGCGGGGGTGCGCGACCACATCAACTCCATCGGCAAGTGCGACCGCTGCAAGACGATCGTGGAGCCGCTGCTGTCGACCCAGTGGTTTATCCGCATTCAGCCTCTGGCCGACCCCGCAATCGCCGCGGTGGAAGAGGGACACATCCGCTTCACCCCCGAGCAGTGCGCCAAGACGTACTTCGAGTGGATGCGCAACATCCACGACTGGTGCATCTCCCGCCAGCTCTGGTGGGGCCATCGCATACCCGCCTGGCACTGCGCCCACTGCGGCAAAATTACCGTGGCGCGCACCACGCCCGAGGTCTGTGCCCACTGCGGCAGCAACCGCCTCGAGCAGGAGACGGATGTTCTGGATACCTGGTTCTCTTCCGGTCTGCTGCCCTGCTCTTCGCTGGGCTGGCCCGAGCACCCGCCTGATCTGGACACGTTTTATCCCACGCAGCTGCTGGTGACCGGCTTCGACATCCTCTTCTTCTGGGTCGCCCGCATGGTGATGCTAGGCTGCCATTTCATGCTGCAGGAGCCCCTGCCCGACGGCAGCAAACGCACCCTGAAAGACGCGGTGCCTTTCCGCGAGGTGTATATCCACGCGCTGGTGCGCGATGCGGACCGGCAGAAGATGTCCAAGACCAAGGGCAACGTCATCGATCCCATCCAGATCGTCGAGCGCTTCGGCACCGATGCGGTGCGCTTTACCCTGGCCGCAATGGCCTCCCCGGGCACCGATATCGCCTTCAGCGAAGAGCGCACCGACGGGTATCGCGCCTTCGCTAACAAGATCTGGAATGCCGCCCGCTTCATCTTTATGCAGATGGAGAGAGCCGCGGATGCCGGCATCGTCTGCGATCTGAGCAAGCTGGAAGCCGATCCGGCAGGCGCTCCGCTGGAAGCGCGCTGGATCCTCTCTCGTCTCCATCGCACGGCCGGCAAGATCAATGAAGCGCTAGGGGAATATCGCTTCCACGAGGCCGCCAACACGCTTTATAGCTTCTTCTGGGGCGACTTTTGTGACTGGTATCTCGAGGTGGTGAAGCTGCGCCTCGATTACAGCGCTCCCGGTGCAGGCGCCGCACTCACCACGCTGGTGAGTGTCTTCGAATCTGCGTTGCGCCTGCTTTCTCCCTTTATGCCCTTCCTCTGCGAGGAGGTCTGGCACGCGCTTTACGAAAATCATCCGCCCGCCAATCCATCGCGCTGACGCGCTATCCGCAGAAGCGCGCGGAGCTGATAAACGATACAACGGAGCGGCAGATGGAGCAGTTGCAGGAGCTGATCGTCGCCGTCCGCGATCTGCGCCGCAAACTCGGGGTGGAAGAGAAGGCGCCTGTGCCCATCTTGCTGCGCGTTGACCCTGCGGACCGAAGCGGGATCGAGCTCAACAGCGACATCGTCAGCCGCCTGGCGAAGGTTTCGGCCATTGAGTTTGTCGACGTGATGCCCGAGGGCGCGCGCTCCGCTCCAGGATTCGATGTCGCGGTGGTCTATGAGCGTACGATCGATGTTGCTGTGGAGTGTGAGCGCCTCACCAAGGATCTGGCCCGCTTTGAGAAGGAAGTATCCAATGCGGATCGGCAGCTTTCGAATGAGGGCTTCCTTGCCAAGGCTCCAGCGAATGTGGTGGAGGGACTCCGCCGCCGTGCTGCCGAGTTGAATGTACTGATTCCCAAGACGCGCGCTTCGCTGGACAGCCTCGGCTGCGACATGAGAGGCTAACTGGCTTACTAAGGAAGGCCAATGGATTGGAAGAGCAGGCGCGTTGAGGCCACCTTGGAACAGGCCCTGGTAGAAGACCGGGCCACCAACGACGTCACCACCGCCATCACCGTCGAGCCCGGGTTGCGCGCCGCGGGCACCGTGCTGGCCCGTCAGGACTGCATTATCTCCGGCTTGGGTTGCATCCCCCGCTTCATGGAGATCTTCATCCGGCTGGACAAGAAGAGCACCGGCCGTTTCGAGGTCATCAACCACCCCGAGATGTTCGACGGTGTCTGGGTCAAGAAGGGTCAGGCGGTGGCTGTGATCCGGAGCAATGCGCGCGCCATCCTTGCCTGTGAGCGGGTCATTCTGAACCTGATGCAGCGGATGAGCGGCATATCTACCTGCACGCGAGAGTACGTGGATGCGGTCGCCGGCACCAAGGCCAAAGTGCTGGACACGCGCAAGACCGCGCCCGGCCTCAGGCTGCTGGACAAATATGCCGTCCGCTGCGGCGGGGGCGAGAGCCATCGCCTCGATCTCTCCGACGGCATCCTGATCAAGGGCAACCACATCGGGCTGGCGGGTGGGATTCCCAAGGTCCTGGCCCGCGCCCTTGCCGCCCGCACGCCGGGGCAGACCATAACCTGTGAAGTGCGGAATCTCACAGAGCTGGAGCAGGCTCTGACTGCGGGTGCGGAGTCGCTGCTGCTGGACAACATGAGCCCCGCCGAGACCAAGAAGGCGGTTGCCATGGTGCGCGCCAGCGGCCACGCTATCCCGCTCGAAGCCTCGGGAGCCATCACCCTGGAGAACATCCGCAAGTACGCGCTGGCCGGGGTCGATTTCATATCGGTCGGGGCGTTGACGCAATCCGCCGCTGCTGTAGAGCTGAGCATGCGGGTCACCACGGATATTTTCTAGGGGAAGGAGTGAACTGCAGATCCCTCGGCTACGCTCGGGATGACAAAGGGGAGGGTGGCGCTTCCATTTAGTGTGACGACGCTAATGACATCCTCGCGGATGTTGCTTATTCCCTGCTGCTCGACCTGACAAAGGGTAGATCAAGTGATTCACCTCAAGGTTTTGGGCCAATCTAACCTTTGTCATCCCGAGCGTAGCGGAGGGATCTGCAGTTTTTCTTAGCGATGCCCAACCCCGCTGAAGAAGACGCATACGATCTCGGCGCCCTTAATTCCGCGCTCGCCGGAACTCCCTTTGCCGGCCACCTTCGCTACTTCCCTACCATTCACTCCACCAATGTGCTGGCTATGCAGGAGGCCGCTGAGGGCGCTCCGGAAGGCATGGTTTACCTGGCCGACGAGCAGACCGCCG
>CAWJAB010000024.1:0-20788 GCA_963840675.1 uncultured Acidobacteriaceae bacterium | reverse complement strand
CTTCGGCCGCATGCTTTCGGTGCGCGGCGAGTTCGGCTACTGGGTATTTGAAGGCGACCTGCAGCCCACGCAGCGGCCCTCATGGAACTACCGCAAGGCGGACGGCGGGGGCATCATCCTGGACATGCTGCCCCATTGGCGCTATGTGCTGGACAACCTGTTCGGCGCGGTGCAGGCCGTGAGCTGCATCGGCGCGACGCATATTCCCGAACGCGTCGATGAGAGCGGAGCCGTCTACAAGGCCGATGCCGACGACGCTGCGTACGCCACCTTTCAGCTGGAAGGGGGCGTGATCGCGCATATCAACTCCTCCTGGGCGGTGCGGGTAAGGCGCGATGACCTGGTCACCTTTCAGGTGGATGGAACGCATGGCTCCGCAGTGGCGGGTTTGACGCATTGCTACACCCAGCACCGCGTGAACACGCCGCGGCCGATTTGGAATCCGGACCAGCCACAGACGATGAAATTCCTCGAGCAGTGGGAGGAGGTTCCCGACACGCAAGTCTACGAGAACGGCTTCAAACTGCAGTGGGAAGACTTTATCCGCCACGTGGTGGAAAACAAGCCCTGGCGCTTTGACCTGCTTGAAGGAGCGAAGGGTGTGCAGTTGGCCGAGCTGGGATTGAAGAGCTGGGCGGAGCGCCGCTGGGTGGATGTGCCTGCGTTGTCCCCGTCCTGATTAATCGTCACGAAGGTGCCCTATGTCATTCGAATCGAAAAATCCAACCACTGGTGAACTTCTCGGCACATATCCGGAGCATAGTGCTCAGGAGGTCGAGCTTCGCCTGCAGAGCGTCTGGGACGGCTGGAAGAGCTGGTCGCGTACTCCGCTCTCTGAGCGCACGGCGTTTCTTATTCGCCTGGCCGATCTTCTGGAGCAGCGCGCAGAACAGTATGCAAGGCTGATCACACTGGAGATGGGCAAGCCGCTCGGCGAGGCGCTGGGCGAAGTGAAGAAGGCCGCCTTCGGCGCGCGCCATTTTGCGGAAAAGGGCGCCGCGTATATCCAACCGCAGCCCATTGACGGAACGCCGGGCCGCGTAGTGTATGAATCGCTGGGGCCGGTTCTTGCGATCATGCCCTGGAATCTTCCGTTCTGGCAGGTGCTGCGCTTCTTCATTCCTGCTGCGCTGGTGGGCAACACCGTATTGGTGAAGCACGCGGAGACGGTGCAAGGCTGCGCGCTGGCGCTGGAGACGCTGGTTCACGATGCCGGTGGTCCCGCGGGACTCTATGTCAATCTCTCGGTGCAGATCGGCGCGGTGCCGGCGATTATCGCGGATCCCCGAATCCGTGCGGTCACTGTTACCGGAAGCGTGCGGGCCGGACGGGCCGTGGCTCAGCTGGCGGGCCAGCACGGCAAGAAGGTTGTGCTGGAGCTCGGCGGGTCCGACCCGTTTATAGTGCTCGAGGATGCGGACCTGGCAAAAGCCGTGCAGTTAGGCGTGACCTCGCGCTACTCCAACAACGCGCAGAGTTGCATTGCGGCAAAGCGCTTTCTGATCGCTGAGCCGATCGCGGATGCGTTCATCAAGGCGTTCGTCGAGCAGGCCTCCGCGCTGAAGGTCGGAGACCCGCTTCTGCCCGATACCAAACTCGGCCCCCAGGCACGCGAAGACCTGCGGGCTACGACTGAGCGCCAGGTGGCGGATGCCGTTGCCGCGGGCGGCCGGGTGCTCACCGGCGGCAAGGCGCTCGATGGACCAGGTTATTTCTATGCTCCAACGGTTTTGATCGATGTGCCGCACGACGCTCCTGTTGCCCGCGAAGAGTTTTTTGGTCCGGTTGCGCTGCTCTTCACGTTCAAGACCGAGGATGAGGCGATACGGCTGGCCAATGACACCGAGTTCGGCCTGGGCGCCGCGGTGTGGAGCAAAGATGCCGCACGCGCCAATGCGGTCGCCTCGCAGATCGAGGCGGGTGCGGTCTTCATCAACGACTTTGTCCGCTCCGACCCGCGCGCGCCCTTCGGAGGGGTAAAGGGTTCCGGCGTAGGCCGTGAACTGGGGGAGCTGGGGGCCCGGGAGCTGACCAACGCAAAACTTGTTTGGGAAATGTAAGCATCGTTCTGGAGGATTCTTTGAAGAAGAGGATGTCCGCAGGCGGTGGTGTGTTTCTTTCTGCTCATGTGGGCATCGGCGGCCTTCGCCGGAAACGAGATACCGAAAGCCGCATGGAGCCGGCCGATCGGGCTTCCGCTGGAGAATCCCGGCGTGGTGAAAGATGGCAAGGGCATCGATGACGGCTATTGGCAGGGTGCGCCGGTGGGCGGTATGGGGGCAGGCACCTTCTCGCGCAGTTATCGTGGCGATTTCTCCCGCTGGCATATCAAGGCCGGCGTCCACAAGTATGAAACTGTCTATGTAAACCAGTTCGCGATGTTCCAAAAGTCGGAGGGCGCCTCCGCGGGAACAGCGCAGGTCCTGACGACGGACCATCCGAAGAACGCCGAGCTGTCGAGCTGGGCATGGGACTACCCGGTGGGCGCGGGGGTGTACTCCGCTTTGTATCCGAAGTCCTGGTACGACTATAAGTGGGATAAGTTTCCCGCCCATGTGGTGCTGGAACAGTTCTCCCCTGTGCTCCCGAACAACTACCGCGAATCAAGTTATCCCGTCGCGGTTTACCGCTGGCATGCGAACAACCCGACCGATCATCCTGTAACTGTCTCGGTGCTTCTTTCCTGGGCGAACATGGGCGGATGGTTCCGGACCTTTACCCATGACTTCAACGGCACGCCAAACCAGGGCAACTACGACCAATATGTAAGTGAAGCAGCGGGACCGGCCGGCACGATGAAAGGCATTGTCTTCGACCGCGGACGGGACGGCGGCTCGCTGAACGAGTGGGACGGCCAGTTTGCCATTGCCGCCCTGGAAACGCCGGGCGTCGAGGTTACCTACCAGACGACCTTTCTGGCCGAAGGAGACGGCAAGGCGGTGTGGACGCCCTTTGCCAAAGACGGGCGGCTGGCCAACAGCGATACCTCCTGGGTAAGCGACAGCGAAAAACTGGCCGGCGCCATCGCGGTGCGGTTCACGCTGCAGCCGGGTGAGACAAAGATCATCCCCATGGTGATCGCGTGGGATCTGCCGGTAGTGCAATTTGGCCAGGGCCGCAAGTGGGACCGGCGCTACACCGATTTCTATGGCACAACCGGCAACAATGCCTGGAAGATCGCCCGCGACGGGCTGTTGAATGCCGCGCCCTGGAGCGATGCCATCGACAAGTGGCAGGCGCCAATCGTGAATGACGAAAGCAAGCCGCTGTGGTATCGGGGCATGCTCTTTAACGAGCTCTACACGCTGGCGGATGGCGGCACGTTCTGGGGCAGGCAAGTGGGGTCTGACAAGAAGCTTCCGGCCTCGTTCGCCTTGCTGGAGTGTTTCGATTATGCCTATTACGGCACCTTGGATGTTCGCTTTTATGCCTCTCTGCCCTTGCTGAAGTTCTGGCCGGAGATCGATAAGCAGGTGCTGCGCGAGTTTGCCGATACTGTGCCGCGGGAGTGGCCGGAGAAGGGCTTGTGGGTTTGGAAGACGCAGCAGACCGGGGAGCCGGTTCTGCACAAACGGAAAAAGAAGGGGGCCGTGCCGCACGACCTTGGGGTGCCGGAAGGCGATCCTTTTATTGCCGTCAATCAGCCGGGCTGGCAGGATACCAACGACTGGAAAGATCTCAATTCGAAGTTCGTTCTGATGATCTACCGTGACTATGTGTTTACCGGGCGAAAGGATACGGCATTCCTGCGCGAGACATGGCCTGCGGTCAAAGAAGCGATTACCTATCTGCGCCAGTTCGACCATGGGGGCGGTGTGCCGGAAAACGGCGGCTACCCTGACCAGACGTACGACTCCTGGGTGGTGCGGGGAGTAAGCGCCTATTCAGGCGGGCTGTGGCTCGCGGCCCTGCGCGCGGGCGAGGAAACGGCGCGCATCCTCGGAGACAAGCCCACCGAGGACTCGTATCGGCAACTGTTTCATAAAGCGCAGCAGACCTACATCAGCAAGCTGTGGAATGGGGAGTATTTCCGCTATGACACGGAAAGCGAAAACCAGGATGCGATCCAGGCAGACCAGCTTGCCGGACAATGGTATGCCAACATGCTCGGTCTGGGAGACCTGGTTCCGCACGAAATGCAGTTGTCGGCGGCAAAGAAGATATTTGCGGTGAACGTGATGAAGTTTGCCGATGGCCAGATGGGCGCGGCGAATGGCATGGCCGCGAATGGGACTGTCATTGACAATGAACAGGCAAAAGAAGTTTGGGCCGGGCACCACCTTAGGCTTTGCCGCCCTGCTGTTGAGCGAAGGAATGAAGGACGAGGCGTATAAGTCAGCGTGGGGTCTTTACCACGTCATTTATGAGAGCAAAGGCTACTGGTTCCGAACCCCTGAAGCCTGGGACATAACCGGAAACTTCCGTGCTTCGATGTACATGCGGCCGGCGGGTGTTTGGGCCATGGAGATGACGCAGCCTCCGCCCAAACCTTAGTGTTGTTATGCTTGATCGATCGATCAATTCAAGAAGGAGCAAGTCGAAATGGAACAGAAGTCCAGAAGAAGCCTTCTCAAGAGTGCGGCTGCTGCGGCGGCAGTGGCAACCGGTGGTGCAATGCTGGGAAAAAGCGCACCGGCGCAAACCACGGGCAAGCTGGAAAAGAAGTCGTATTCCTCCAAGCCCAGTTCCGACACCGCGCCTTCCAAGGCGCCACTATTTTCGAGCGTCGTCTCTTATGGCAACCTGGTCTTCCTCGCCGGTGTTGGCTATCACGAGAAGGGCACGATTGAAGAGGCCACCAAGCATGTGCTCGATGAGCTGGAGCAGAATCTCATCAGCGCGGGTTCCTCGATGGAGAAGGTGCTCAAGGTGAACGTCTACCTGAACGACATCAAGGATTGGGCCGAGGATGAACACGGCGTATGCCGGTCGTTGGGGCAAGATTCCACCGGTCCGCACCACCGTCGCGCCTGCGGGCGGGATTCCTGGCGACTCGCTGGTGGAGATCGACCTTATTGCCTATATCTAACGAGTTTCGAGACGGTTTCTGCGGCAGAATTGCAGCTCTTGCTGATGCGTACTCGAAACCAAGACCTATGAGGCGGCAGAGCGAACCGAAACAGCAGGTCCCTCCACTACGCTACGCTTCGGATTTCCGGATGACAAGTTGATGGCTTCGATGAACTTCGATGCAGCCTTTCTTTACGGAAAGGCGCACACATGATCATGTCTAGTGCATTGTGGCAGAATCCGCGTACGCTTAGCGGTCGTGGAGGGACATTTCTGTCTCGCTAAGACGAGGCTGTCATGAATGAACGCTCAATTCGCAAACAAACATTGTCATCCCGACCGGAGCGTAGCGTAGTGGAGGGACCTGCTGTTCCGCTTGGTCTGTATCGTAGGCTGTCGATCAACTCGAACCTGGCTATCGCCTTGCTGGTGAGCGCCTCGCGGATGCGCCGCCCACCACCGCATCTTCTCCCGGTTGCAGCATCCATACCCCAACCACCAGCGTGTTCGCATCCGACGGAATGCCCTGGTTCGGTGGATGCCCGGTGTTGGGATTCAGTTCAATCGAGGGCGTGCCCGTCGCGCAGCGCAGTCACGATCTCCGTTGTGGTTACGCCTCTCACCGACGGATCGAAACGTATCAGCAAGTGAGGAACATGGTTCGCTATCTTGGGAACCACCGTCTCCGTGGTGACCGAAGGGATCCCCTTCACCGCTGAGACGATCACCTCCACGCGCTTTTGATAGTCGCCCTGCATGGATTCCTCTGTATGCGAAAGAACCCAGTCGACGGCGGCCACCATGCCGACGATCTGCTCCTTGGCCACTTTCATACCGCGGCCCACGCCTTCCCCAGGGTTGTTGTTCTGCTGGGCAAGATCGGTGAGATGTTTCCTGCCCAGCAGCAGGCCTGCGTTCTGCGGCCCGCGCATGCCCTTTCCCCCGGAAAAGGCGACCAGGTCAAAGCCCATCCCGGTGTATTTCCATAAATTCGAAATAGGTGGCATATCCGCCGCGGCGTCGAGATGGCATGGGATGTTGTGCTCGTGCGCTACGCGAAGCCACTCCTCCCGGCCGATCTGCGCCGTGCCGGCGATGCCGTCCTCTTCTTCCGCCGCGTTGAAAAAATTGGTCATGATGGCGTTGCCGGCGGCACAGGCTCGCTTGTAGTCGTCGAGCGTGACTACCTCCGTCACCCGCGCGCCGCAGAGGAAGATGGCGTGATCGTAACCGTAGCGGTGTGCCTGCTGCACGATCACCTGGTTCTTCAGGCCATCGATGGCCTGCGGCATGGCCATGGGCGAGATGTTGTTGGCATACTGCAGGCAGGCGGCGGTGGCAAGCGTAATCGCTCCAGACGCGCCTGAGGTTACCACGGCGCCCTCGCATTGCAGGCGCTTCGCGATGTACTCGCCGGAACGTGTCTGCAGATCCTGCCAGGCGCACGGGGTGAAGTGCCGCCTTCTGCACAGCGGCCAGGACCACCGGTGGCATGCAGGCCGCGGTCAGCGTGGTGTACGTGCCGGCCGCGTTGATGATCTTGGGCACACCCAGCTTGTCGTAGTAGTCTTCACCGTCGACTTCCTTTTCCGGGGACGCGAGAGACCTTGCGGAGGAGAACAACGGCGCGGCGCCCAGGCTGGCGGCGAGGGCACTGCTCCAGCGGAAAAAACGGCGGCGGGAAAAGCGGCTCGTTATCGGCACGCTCGATTCTGACATATGAGATGCTCCCTATTGTATTTACTTATAGGCGTGGATCAACTCGACGGCAACGCCGCCGATGGAATCGGTATCCATGTAGTCGTATTGGCCCGAGTCTTTCTTGCCGACGTCTCCCCAGGCTCCGGATTGCCACACGTGATAGCCGAGCTTTTCATAGTCAGCTACTGCCTTGCCCAGGTCGTCGACCGGCATGCCCAGGTGCTGAATGCCTTCGGTGTGCTTCTTGAGGAAATCGGCGTAGATGTTGGGCGGCGTCATGGGCGGAATAATCCACTCGTAGCTGAACTGATCGTAGTTCTGGTAACCCACCTCAAACGCGAACCAGAGCGGCTTGCCGCGGTAGGTCGAATCCTGGCGCGGGGTTGCATGCTCCATGCGAAACGCGGGAAAGCCCAGTTTCTGCCAGTAGGCCGAGACCGTCTCAGATTCGCGGATAACGGGCGCGAGGTGGGAAACCTTGCCCGGCGGTCCGGCCGGCGGGGCGCCCCCTGGCCAGTAAACCAGTCCCAGGACAAACTTGCCCTGTGGCTCGGTGTCGAAGTAGGTGAACGTCACCCGCTTGCCGTCGCGATCGAAGCTCAACTGCTGCAGCACGCCGACGCCGAGCGCATGCATGCGCTTGATTTCCTTTTCCATCTCCGCCTGGGACGCTACCTCGTGCATGATGGAGAAGATTCCGTCGCCATGCTTGCCCAGGAAATCGTTCCAGGCATTCACCTGTCCCTCGGCCGGCTGAATCATGTCCACGGTCAGATTTCCCAGGTGGCCGGTGATCTCCCAGGCCCACATCTTGATCGGCTTGCCGTGGTCTTGCCCGGTCAACACGACATCCGGGTACTCGTGGACGTCGGACAATCCCAGGGGGATCCAACCCGCTTTGGCAAGGTCGACATTCTGCACCAGCCAGGTGACTCGGTTGACTGTCTTGTAGCAGCTGGGCATTTCAGCCAAGCGCCGTGCCTGCCAGCACGCAAGAGAGAGCGAAACAGCTTAGGAGCTTCATGCGGATTTATTCCTCGAAGCGTGCGAAACCGCTCTAAAATAAGGATTGCCTGAGGGATTGTACCCGGTACATACTTGATGGCGACATACTAATGAATCGTTCCTAATTAATCAAACGGAGCCGCCATGAAGCGAACCCTGGCGATCGGCGTATGGCAACTGTGCACGGCAGCAAGCCTGTTGGGGCAGATGGCCGGTATGTCGACGCGCACCCCCGACCCGGCGGCGAAGATTCCCGTCACCAAACCCTCGAACGTGACCTTTACCAAGGATGTCGCGCCCATCGTGCAGCAGCACTGCCAAAGCTGCCATCGTCCGGGAGAGGGCACACCGTTCTCCATGATGACCTACGAAGAAACGCGGCCCTGGGCTGTGATGATGAAGCAGATGGTGGTTACACGGGCGATGCCGCCCTGGTTTGAGGATGGGAAGACGGAAAAGTTTGAGAATAATCGCTCGCTGACCCAGGCGCAGATCGATACCATCGCGGCCTGGGTGGATGCGGGCGCGCCCAAGGGCGACCCCAAGGATATGCCTCCGCCGGCCAACTTTGTCGCCGGATGGACCATCCCCAAGCCCGACATCATCTATCAGCTGCCTCACCCGTTCGCCATCCCCGCGACCGGAATCATGGAATACCAGTACGTGATTGTGCCCACCGGCTTTACCAAAGACACCTGGGTTCAGGATGTGGAGGCGGCGCCGACCGATCGCTCTGTGGTGCACCACATCGTCGCCTATGTGCGCAGGCCGGGATCCAACTATTTCAAGGGGCAGCCGACCGAAACGTTCTTTGAGGCTCCGCCGGCCAAAACAGGCGAGAAGGCGCAAAAGGATGACGTGCCCAGCGACTGGCTGGTCGGCTACGCTCCGGGCCAGCCGCCGGATATGTTTGTGCCCGGCCAGGCGAAGCTGATCCCGGCCGGCTCTGACATCGTGCTTGAAGTGCATTACATGCCCGAAGGAAAAGCCACGACCGACCAGGCGCAAGTGGGCCTGGTGCTGGCAAAAGAGCCGCCCAAAGATCGCGCGATGACGTTGTCTGCAGGCAACGAGGACTTCAAGATTCCGCCGGGCGATCCGGATTACCGCGTCGATGCTTCCTTCACCCTGCGCCGCGATGTGACCCTGCTGGGTATGCATCCCCACATGCATATGCGGGGCAAAGACATGTCGTACCGGCTGGTGTTTCCCAACGGAGAGACCCGCACCATCCTGAACGTGCCGCACTACAACTGGCGCTGGCAGCTTTGGTACAACCTGGCCAAACCGATCGATCTCCCTGCGGGCACGCGGATCGAGTGCACCGCGCACTACGACAACTCGGCGAAGAACCCTGACAATCCTGACCCCAACAAGACCGTCACCTGGGGACAGCAAAGCTTCGACGAGATGATGGTCTGCTTCTTTAACGTGGCGTTTCCGGCGGATACACCGTCGAAAGAGCTGCTGCCGATGCCGAAAACTGAAACGGCATTACAAACTCCGTCTTCGCCTACTCAATGATGATCACACGAAGAACGTTTCTTACCAGCACCGCAGGATGTCTGGCCGCCAGCGCGTTGCCGGCCTACGCATTAGCTCCGCTCACCATTGGCATCGGCACCTTCAGCTACCACGCGCTCTCGTTTGACGACATGGTGGCGCAGCTGCAGATTCTGCTGCCCACCAATGGCCTGCACAACCAGCAGATCGAGATGTCGCGCGGCGAGTTCATGATTTTGAGCCATCCCAAAGAGGAGCTGTTTCGCACCGCGCGGGAGAAGCTCGACAAGGCCCGCATTCGCTGCGTTTCCTACTACGCGGCTACCCTCAAGAACGAGCAGGAAGTCGCCGACGCAGTTCGCTTTGCGCAGTTGCTGGGCTCCCACAACATTACCGGCGACGCAACCGGCAGCGACTTGCTCAAGCATATCGATCGCAGCGTCAGCGACGCCGGCCTCACCTTCTCCATTCACAACCATTTCTTTCCCGGCGTGAAGTTTCCTTATGAAAGCCCGGAAGACGTGCTCAAGGCGCTCGACGGGCTTTCGGCGAGCTGCGGGGCAACGGCGGATACGGGTCACTTCGCAGCCTGCGGATACGATCCGGTCGACGCGGTCCGCAAGCTGGCGCCGCGCCTGAACCTCGTCCATCTCAAGGACATCAAGGCGGTTGGCCATGGGGAGAATGTGCTGCTGGGAAGCGGCATCGCCAAAATTCCTGAAGTCGAAGCGGAACTGCACCGGCAGAATTTTCGTCACCTGGCCGCGATTGAATATGAGAAGGAAGGCGATGACGACGTGCGGGACGATATGCGCACCAACGTCGCGTTTGCCTGGAAATACGGTTTCTCCGGAGCGTAGAGAGGGGAGTATGTCGAAACTCGCGAAAGCGATGTTGAGTTTGCTGGCTCTGTTGGTTTTGCCTGGTAGCGGTTTTGCCGCGGAGCACCCGATCCTGCCGCTGGGCTCCTCCGCACCCGGCTTCTCCTTGCCGGGCGTGGATGGAAAGATCCACAAGTTGAGCGACTACGCCTCCAGCAAAATTCTGGTCGTGGTCTTTACCTGTGATCATTGCCCCAACGCGCAAATGTACGAGGGCCGGGTCACGCAGATGTACAACGACTACAAAGATAAAGGCGTGGCGGTGGTCGCCATCAGTCCCAACGACCCCAAGGCGATCCGCATCGACGAGCTGGATTCTTCCGACGTGAGCGACACGCTCGACGAGATGAAGATCCGGGTAGCGTACAAGCATCTGCCCTATCCGTATCTCTACGATGGCGACACCGAGACGGTCTCCCGGGCCTACGGGCCACAGGCGTCGCCACATATTTTTATTTTTGACCAGGAACGTAAGCTGCGCTACGAGGGAGCCATCGATGACAGCTACCGGGTGGAGTTCGTCAAAAGGCACTACGCGCTGGATGCGATCAATGCGCTATTGGCCGGCCAGGAGGTAGCCGTCAAGCACACCGGGGCTTTCGGTTGTTCGACCAAGTGGAGCGATAAAGAGGCGGCCAACGTCGCCTACATGGAAAAGCTGAACGCACAGCCAATATCGCTGGAGATGGTCTCAGCGGATACCCTGAAAACTCTGCACACGAATGCGGATGGCAATGTTCGGCTCATTCAATTCTGGTCAACAGGGTGCAGCGCCTGCCTGAAAGAGTTCGCGGAGATTCAGGATCTGTACCGGATGTACAGCGGCCGCAACTTTGAACTGGTAGTGGTCTCGACCAACAAGCCGGGCGAAAAGCCGGCTGTGACGCAATGGTTAAATGAAAAGCACGCTACCAGCCGTAACCTGCTCTTCGACTCGGAAAACACCGCCGCATTGCAGAAGGCGTTCGATCCGAAGTGGGAGGCTGGGGTTCCTTACACCGTTTTGCTGGATGCTGACGGCAATGTCTTGTACCAGACAACGGAACCTATCGACGTGCTTAAGCTGCGGCGAACGATTCTGGCCAACCTGCCCTCGGCGTACATCGGCTTGAATAATTACTGGCTGGAAAAATGACCTTCTTCCGCACGGGGATGGCTATCCTCGCCACAACCCTGGCGCCCCTGGTGTCGGCGGCACAGAAGCCGGTGGCCACGGTGCCCGTGGGCGCCACTCCGGTCGCGGTGGCAGCGAACCCGGTAACCCACAAGGCCTACGTGGTCAACCATGGCAGCGCCTCGGTGACCATCATCGACGGCACGACGCATGCAACCACCACGGTCAATGTGGAAGACCGGCCGGAGGGCATCGCGGTCAACCCGCTGACCAACAAGGTCTATGTAGCCAACTCGGGCGGCGATTCGGTTTCGGTGATCGATGGAGCCACCGATACGGTCAGCGCCACGGTGCACGTGGGAGTCTATCCCCAGGCCCTGGTGGTGAATACGGCGACCAACAAGATCTACGTAGCTAACAATTTTGCTCACAGCGTGACGGTAATCGATGGGGCGACCAATGCAACCACTACCATCCAGGTAGGGCAGGGTCCTCGCGCCATAGCCCTTAATCCCGTGACCAACAAGGTGTACACGGTCAACTATGGAAGCCAGAACGTAACCGTCATTGACGGAGCGACTGGATCTACCTCCTCGGTCGAGATTGGCAAGCATCCCTGGGCGATTGCGGTGGATCCTACGGCGGACAAAATCTATGCGGTCAACGAAGACAGCGCCAGCGTGACCATTATCCAGGGGGCAACCAACGCCGCAACTACGGTGGCCGTGGGTGCGATTCCTTTTGCGGTGGACGTAAATCCTGCGACCAAAAGGGCCTACGTGCTCAGCTACGGCGACGACACCATGGCGGTTATCGACGCGACCACCAACTCCGTTCGCCAGACCGTCAGCCTGGGAACCCACCCCCAGGCAATCGCGATCGACGTGCAGAGCGATCAAATCTACGTGGCCAACCAAAGAACAGCCAGCGTGACGGTGATTGACGGCAAGACGAATCGCCCGGCCGTGAAGGTGGATGCGGGGACGATTCCGTTTGCCTTCGCGATCGATGCGCCGGCTCATTTGATTTATGTCGGCCAACTTCAGCAGCAACAATGTGACGGTGATTCGAGGTCCAGAGCGCTAATGAGCATGTTGAAGCTACTCCTTTGTTTCTTTCTGCTGGCGCCCTTCACAGCGTATGCCAGTGATGCTCCCGATCATCCGGTCAAGTTCCGGGTAGTGGCGATCGCGGAGGCAGGGAAGGGTTCGCACAACGATTTTGTCGAGGCCGCCAAGCTGCAGTTGCAGCAACTGGCAACGGAAAACGACTTTGCCGTCGACTACATCGCGAACACCGATCAGATCAACGATGCGTTTCTGGCGAAGTACCGGCTATTTATTCAGCTGAACTATCCGCCCTATCGCTGGACGCCGGTGGCCAAGCTGGCCTTCCAGCGCTACATCACGCGGGGAACCGGCGGCTGGGTGGGTTTTCACCATGCCATGCTGCTGGGCGACTTCGACGGATACCCGATGTGGCCCTGGTACTCCCACTTTATGGGAGACATTCGCTACACCAGTTACATTGCGCAGTTCGCTGCCGCGACGGTGAAGGTAGAGGATCAGAATCACCCGGTCACCAAGGGCCTGCCGCCTTCCTTCTTCATCGGCAAGGAAGAGTGGTACACCTGGAGCATGTCGAATCGATCCAAGGTTCATGTGCTGGCAAGTGTCGACGAATCGACGTATAGCCCGAGAAGCATGATCACCATGGGAGACCATCCCGTGGTTTGGACCAACGAACACGTCAAGGCACGGAATGTCTACATTTTCATGGGCCATCATCCCGGCCTGTTTGAGAGCAAGGAATTTACGCAGCTCTTCAGGAACGCCATCCTTTGGGGTGCCGGCCTGTGAAAAGGTCTCTGGTCGCGCTGATCCTTTGCATTGGAATGTTGTTTTCGAGTGCCGCCGGCGCGCAGCAGGCGAGCAAGCCTAAAGTGTTGGTCTTTTATTCCTTGAATGTAGAGAACGATCACGTTCTGTTCGCGCTGGACGCGCTTCGCTTTTTCGCTACGCTTGCCCAGAAGGATAACTTCACGCTGGAAGCGACCACCAATTGGGAAGATCTCAACGACGCCAACGTGAAGCAGTACCAGCTGGTGGTGTGGCTCAACGAATTTCCCCATAACCAGGCTGAGCGGGAAGCGTTCGAGAGATACATGACCAACGGCGGCGCGTGGCTTGGCTTTCACGTATCCGCCTACAACGACAAGCACACCAAGTGGCCATGGTTCATGACCTTCATCGGCGGTGGCGTCTTCGACGCCAACAGCTGGCCTCCGTTGCCGGCGCAGCTGATCGTGGACGACCGGACCAGTCCTGTGACCCGGAATCTGCCGGAAAAATTTATGTCGCCTACGAATGAATGGTATCGCTGGAAGCCCAGTCCCCGGGATGATAGCCATATTCATGTCCTGCTGACCCTGGACCCTGAAAACTACCCGCTGGGCATCAAGGGCCTGCTGACGTACGGAGATATTCCTGTGGTTTGGACGAACACGCAATACAAGATGGTCTACATGAATATGGGCCACGGGGATAAGGTCTTTACCAGCCCGGTGCAGAACACCCTTTTTCAGAACGCGACAGAATGGCTGCTGGGAAAAAACTGACACGGTGCAAAGCTGAAACGGTGTACGACGCTTTCAAAATCTGTCCTCGCAGGGGATCATGGGTGCCCCATATCTCGCAGCGTAGTTCGCGAGATGTGGGAGACCGCGAATTTTTACCATATTCTTGCCCTTCTGTCACTGGAGCCGCAAAACTTCCCGCTGGGCTCAAGGGCCTGCTGACGTACAGAGATATTCCTGAGGTCTCGACGAACACGCAATACAAGATTGTCTACATGAATATGCGGACACTGGGATAAAGTCTTTGCGAGCCCGGTGCGACACGCTCTTTCAGAACGCGACAGAATGGCGCTGGGGAAACACTGAAGCGACCTCTAAACTCTTCACTAGCAACGATCGGAGATATGGGGTACCCCTGGTCGCTGGTAAGGACAGCGCTTAAATGCGTTGTGCTCTCTTGCACGTGTGTTGTTTGGATGTCTGTGCGCTCGCGAGCTGAGGTCTGCGAGCAGCAATCCATTGCCGCTGCGCTCCGATTGGCCCGTCTATGGCGGGCAGGCCGAAGGCGATCACTACTCCTCCCCTCACCCAGATCAATCGAAGCAATGTCCACAAGCTCAAAGAGGCGTGGACGTACGACGCGGCGGAAGAGGGCGGTCTGGAAACCAGCCCGATCATCGTGGGGCAGTCTCTCTTCGCCTATACCGCTTCCCAAAAGGTGATCGCGCTCGACGCCGCAACCGGGAAGCTCCTGTGGAAATTTGATTCCGGAGTGCACAGCAGTCAACCGGCCCGCGGTGTTGCCTACTGGAGTGACGGCGTCCACGGCCGCATCCTGGCCGGCGTGATGAATTATCTTTATGCCCTCGATGCAGAAACCGGCAAACCCATTCCCTCCTTTGGCGAACAGGGAAGAATCGATCTGCGCAAAGGGCTGCGGGGCGACTACCTCTCCCAGTCCATCGCCCTTACCAGCCCTGGCATTGTTTACCAGGATCTGATTATCGTAGGCGGCCGGAACCCCGAGACCTACCCCGCCCCTCCAGGCGACGTTCGCGCCTTCGATATACGCACCGGCAGCCTGCGCTGGAGCTTTCACACCATCCCCCATCCGGGCGAATTCGGCTACGACACCTGGCCTGCGGATGCGTGGAAGACTGCAGGCGCCGCCAACAACTGGGCGGGGATGGCGCTGGACCAACAACGCGGCATCGTCTATGTTCCCACCGGATCGGCGGTCTTCGATTTTTACGGAGCGGATCGCGTGGGCGACGATCTATTTGCCGACACGCTGTTGGCCCTCGACGCAAAAACCGGCAAGCGCCTTTGGCACTTTCAGGGAGTGCATCACGACATTTGGGATCGTGATTTTCCGTCGCCCCCCGCCCTGCTCTCGGTAAAACGCAACGGCCACTGTGTCGATGCGGTCGCACAAACCACCAAGCAGGGTTATCTCTACTTATTTGATCGGGCCAGCGGTCAACCGCTCTTTCCCATTGAGGAGCGGCCTTACCCGGCAAGTGATGTGCCGGGAGAAGTTGCTTCGCGTACCCAGCCTATGCCGACACTCCCGGCCCCGTTCACACGGCAGATGCTGACCGCAGGACCTGTTGACCACGCGCACGCCGGAGGCCCACGAACAAGCAGTGAAGGAGTTTGCCACCTTTCGCAGTGGCGGCCAGTTTGTGCCCGTTGGGCTGAATAAGGAGACAGTCGTCTTTCCCTGTTTTCTGGGCGGGGCGGAATGGGGCGGCCCGGCCGTGGATCGCACCCGCGGCGTGATCTACGTAAACGCAAATGAGGCGGCGTGTGTGCTCGCCCTGACGGAGAACAAGCCCACCGCCAGCACCGGGGAAAGGATCTACCATAACCAATGCAGCCTGTGTCACGGCAAGGATCTGGCCGGCACGCCTCCGCTCTACCCTTCGCTGGTGGACGTGGGAAAGCGCCTCTCCCCGCAACAGATTGCAGCGAAGATCGCGCAGGGCGGCGGCCGCATGCCCTCCTTTCCCAACCTTCGCGACGCGCACTTGCAGGCACTCATCCAGTTCCTTACCAGGAAGACCGATGCATCGGACCCGGACCAGGGAGCGATCTACTCCAGCGCGGCCGATGGCGCCATCATGAAGTATGAAGTGACGGGATCGCGGGACTTTTTAGATGCGGAAGGGTATCCGGCGATCACTCCGCCCTGGGGAACTCTGAATGCAATCGACCTGAATACAGGCCGCTATCTGTGGAAGATCCCGTTAGGGGAATATCCAGAGCTGGTTGGCGAAAGGCATGACCAACACGGGCTCAGAAAACTATGGCGGCCCGATCGTCACCGCAGGAGGTCTCCTGTTCATCGGCGCGACGGTATGCTGACAAGAAATTCAGAGCGTTCGACAGCAAGACCGGCAAGCTGCTTTGGGAATCGGTGCTGCCCTTTCGCGGGCACGGCAACTCCGGCTACCTACATGGCAGGAGGCAAACAGTATGTGGTGATCGCGAGCGGCGGCAGCCAATTTGCCAAGGGTCCTTCCGGCAGCGCCTACGTCGCTTTCAGATTGCCCTGAATCAGGCGACGGGCTGGGGCAGCAGAACAGAAGGGATGCGCTCGAGAGCGATGGCAATTCCCCCCCACAGCACGGATTTGGTTCCCAGTTTGCCGGCGCCGATCTTGGTGACCGCGAACTCACTCTCCTGAAGCTGCTTTTGCACCCCACTGATCAGCGCGGGATGGCTGCCGATTTCTCCCTCCAGCAAAATCAAGCCAGGATTGAGAATCAGTGAGAGGTTCACAATGATGTCGGCCACCATGCCGGCCCGGTGCTGCACGATCTTCTCGGCGCGCGCATCCCCGGTGAGCGCGAGATTAAAGACCCCCAAGGCGTCCATCTTCTCGTCGTCCTCGGTTGCATCCTGGCCGGCCTTCTTCTTGGCATCGTGCCAGCTCTCGAGAATACCGGAGCTGGTCAGCACCGTTTCCAGCTCACCAAACTCGTGCAGGGTCGGACGTCTGCGCGAAGTGTTCGGCAAGCGAAGGTAAGCGATCTCACCCGCGGACCACTGCGAACCATGGTAGATCTGGCCCCCCAGGACGATCCCCGCACCCACATTCGGCCCGATGTGAATCAGGATGAACGATTCTTCCCCCTGCGCGGCGCCGCAATAGCGCTCGCCCTGGGCGGCCAGGTTGGTATCGTTTTCAATAATGATCAGGCAGTCGACGATGCGGCTGAGCTTGGTTCGCAGCGGGACGGAACGCCAATTTTCCAGGGTGCTGATCGACAGCACAATGCCGTCATCCACGTTGGTGATGGCCGGCACGCCCACCACCAGCGCGAGCAGCTGTTCCCGTTTCTTCTTGTGCTTGCGCAGCAGGCGACGCACTTCTTCGCCGATGTAAATGCAGATGGCCTCGGGGGTTGTTTTGCGATTGGCCAGCGGGATTTCCTGGGTGTCGAGTTCATGCCCGTTCAGGTCGGCAAGCAGGAACGAAATGCTGTCCGCGGTAATTTGCACGGCAAGCAAGCAGCCGCGCTCCGCTTTGAACGAAATCATGTCCGGAGGCCGGCCGCCGTTGGACTCGCCTTCGCCCAGAGGTTTGATCAGGTCGGCCGCCAGCAGATCGCCGACCACGTTGGTGATGGTCGGAGCGCTTAGGCCCGAGGCGCGTACCAGGTCCGCTTTGGAGCACGAACCGCTCTCGCGCAGCAGCTTCAGCACCCGAAGCGCGTTGGTATGACGAAGAAGTGAGGGCCTGCCGACCGGAATCAGTTCTTTCTTCAAGACTACCTTTTATATCATCCAGCAGCCTGAGAGGCCGCGTTTTTGCGGGTGATTGTAACTAAAGTTTATGAAGTGTGCTACGATTTTGCAGGCTAAAACCGCATGATAAGCAGCAAAACCCTCTTCTGTAGTCTGCTCGCATTCTGCACGCTCACCGCATCACTCGGCGCGCAAAACAGAGTAGCCCACCATCCGTTGGATGCCCTCACCACCGACGAATACTGGACCGTCCATGACGTCTTGCAACAGAGCGGCCATCTCACCGATAAGACGCTTTTTTCCAGCGTGCTGCTGCATGAGCCGGTCAAGGATACGCGTGCTGGCCTGGAAGGAAGGCGACCCCATTCCCCGGGAAGCCGACGTGATCCTGGAGGCGGAAGGCGCCACCATCGAGGCCCGCGTCGATCTCGTGGCGCGCAAGCTGGAGTTTTTTAAGCAGGTCCCTGGAGTGCAGGCGCCGATTACCGAGTCGGAACTGGACACCATGGTCGAGGTGGCGAACAAAGATCCCCGGGTGATCGCGGCCCTCAAGCGCCACGGGGTTACCGACCTGACCGGCGTGCGCTGTGAGCCTATCCCCATCACCTGGATGATCTATCCCGAGCAGGCGAACCGGCGCATCGGCTACGGCGACTGCACCGATTCCCATGGCGTTTATCATCCCTGGGGCCGCGCGGTCGAAGGGGTTTTTATCCTGGCCGATCTGACCAGCGAAAAAATCCTCAAGGTGATCGACAACGATCCCGTTCCCATGTCGCAGGGAGATATCGACTACGAAGAAGGAGATGCCACGCCACGCCCAGGCACCAAGCCTTTGCTCGTGACCCAGCCATTGGGCCCCAGCTACACCATCGACAAGGGCGAGGTGGTATGGCAGAACTGGCATTTCCGGTTTCGTCTTGATCCTCGGGTTGGCGCAGTGCTCAATCTTGTGCGCTACCAGGATGGTGACCGGCTTCGTTCCGTGATGTACGAGGGCTCGCTCTCGGAGATGTATGTGCCCTATATGGATCCGGACGAAGGTTGGAGCTCACGCGCCTTTGTCGACGCGGGAGAATTTCTTCTTGGCGGGCTGATCAAGCCGGTTGGCCCCGATGACTGCCCCGCCCACGCGCAGTACTTTACCGGCCTTGTGCCTTCGGACGCGGGCGCTCCCATCCAGAAGCCGCAGCTTGCATGCCTGTTTGAGCATGCCACCGACGGCCCGGCATGGAGACACCTGGAAGGAGACGTGATCAGCGCCCGCCCCAGCCGCGAACTGGTGCTGCGTACCGCAGCGGTGGCGGGCAATTATGACTACCTGCTGGATTGGGTATTCCAGCAGGATGGCACCATCCGGGTTGCGGTGGGCGCCACTGGCATTGTCGAGACCAAAGGCGTGAAGGAGCAGGTGATTGCTCCGATGGAGCCAGGCAAACTGGAGCACGGCACCTTGGTGGCGCCTAACCTTTTGGCGGTGAATCACGACCATTATTTCAGCTACCGGCTGGACCTCGATGTGGATGGCACGGCGAACAGTTTCATGATCGACAAGCTGGTGCACGAGCCGCTTACCGGGCATTCGCGCAAGATCATTTGGGCGGCGCAGTCCTCGATCGCGCATAAAGAGAAAGATGCGATTCTCGACCTTGATCCGCGTAATCCGGGCATGTGGAGCTTTATTAATCCCACGCAGCACGACGCCCGAGGCTACCCCACCGGCTGGGAGATCATGCCGGGCGCTACCGCGGTCTCGAGTATCTCGCTCGAAGATCCGGCGCAGCGCATAGGAGCTTTTTCCAGCCACCAGATGTGGGTTACGCCCTACAACCCGGACGAACGTTATGCCGCCGGCACTTATGTCACCAACAACGATGGCCTAAGAGGACTGCCCGAGTGGACCAAGGCCAACCGCTCGATCGAGAACACGGATATTGTCGCTTGGTACACGCTGGGCTTCCACCATGTGGTCCGCCTGGAAGACTGGCCAGTGATGCCGACGCTCTGGCATGAATTTCTGATCCGGCCCGTAAACTTTTTCGATCAGAACCCGACCTTGACGTTGCCTCATCAGCCGTAGGAGGTCGACGTTGTGAGAGAACCGCAGATCCCTCGGCTGCGCTCGGGATGACAAAGGGGAGCGCGGCGCTCCCATTTTGGACGGTTCACTCCAGTACAGGCGATGCCGAGGGGAATCGTGCCATCCCCTTTAGTCATGCCCGAGCGTAGCCGGGGAGAATCTGCAGTTCACCCCAATCAGCAACAAAAGCAGATGGAAAGCGCCGCCCTCCCCTCTTGTCATCCCGACCGGAGCGATAGCGTAGTGGAGGGACCAATCCCGGGTTCGGCTATTCTACTGTTCCATTACGCCGTATTGGAAGCGCGGTTTTAGCCGGCAACCTGCCGCTCCACCATTGCCAGCGTGAGCGCCTGCGGCACCAGCAGCGACGTTATTCCCTCCCATGGTTCCGGAACAGCGGCGATCCTGACGGGAAACAATTTTTCCGTCGCGACGTGTTCTTCGCTGGAAACCAGCACCACCTTGCCGCCGCGACGGTTACATTCCTGAGCCAGCTTCACGCCCAGGTCGGCCGCCCGCCCCAGGGCGAAGATGATCGCGACGTGGGTTGCGTCTACATCCAGGTTGGGCCCGTGCTTGAAGCCCGCGCCGGTGTGCGCTGCGGCGCGAACACCGCTCATCTCGCGGATGCAAAGCGCGCTCATAAAGGCGCCGCCGTAAGCCGCACCGCGCCCGATCACTTCGATATTCGCCGCACCCCGGCAGAATTCTTCCAGCTTGCCGCGCATAGCGAAGATAGGATCCAGATGACGCGGAGAACACCTCGGCCGCACGCTCCGCCTCCTGCTGCCACGGCAGGCTCACGATCTCAGACGCCAGAATAATCGCGGCCGCCGTCGCGTTCGTATAGGTCTTGGTGGCGTTGCCGTACTCCGGTCCCGCCAGGATGGGGAGCCGGTTTTTAGCAAGACTCCAGCAGGTGCTCGCGGGATTGTTACATATCAGCCCAAGCGCCCGGTGCTCGCCTCTTTTAAAGAGCTCCACCAGTTCCGCGCTCTCCCCGGAGGTGGTGAGCAGCACGGAGAGGGCCGCATCGTCCCATACTGAAGATGCGTAATGCAGCCATTCTCCGGCATCGACCGAGAACGACGGCCGCCCGTGTGACTGCAGCAGGACCGATCCGCTGATGGAGGAACAATAAGAAGCTCCCATGCCGATGAACAAAA
>CAWJAB010000023.1:0-105723 GCA_963840675.1 uncultured Acidobacteriaceae bacterium | reverse complement strand
CCATCACGCCAAAGGGCTGGAAGATCCCATGCTCCGCTCCGGAAATGGACATCGGAGGGACAGACGAAATAACCACCATTCGTCTCACCAAGCTGAAACTGTTCTGACGGTGGTTACTCCGTCCCCTCAATGCCTGGAATGCCCGGGGTTAGTTGACTTTGGTAGAAACCCGGTGACGGTAGAAAGCCGGTGACAGACTAAACGTAACCCCTCAGGAAGGCCCGCAACACAATACTTCATGTGCTGTTCACTTGGGGTACTTTTTCGTCTGTGACCGGGTTTGGTCACCGGGTTCGGAGCGCATTCTCTGTCGCGCATTTTCGACACTGCCCCCTTGTCCGCCTCTATTGGATCTGCGTTATCCAGATATCACTCGTGTGTATCTGTGCAGGTTGATCATGATCTTGTCGCGGGCGACGCTGAGATCTGACTCCTTTGCGGAGCCCGAGCGGCCCGCAGAGTTGTGAAAGTGCTCGAAGGCGAACGGTGGGCCCTGCGGGTGTTTCGTCGCTGGATCCAGTCGCTGGGCCCAAATGCAAAGGTATCCATCGCGCCGGGAGACGAAATACACCGTGTTCCCTCCGCAGAGAATTGAGGCTTATCATCAAAGTATCGTCCGTCGGTTACAGCGATCCATTCCGCCTTTCCGGCGGCCAAGCCACCCCGCACCGGTGCGATCATGATCTGTACGCTCTGTTTCGACACATCCAGTAATTTAAAAACCACCCAGCGGTCATCCCAAGAGAAGAAAGGATGATAAAGCGGTCTACCCGGGTCACTGAGGAAATCCCGCTCCTTTCTTGTGCGCAGATCGAGGGCGACAATCCGATCCTTGTTTGGGTCAGTTTGGTCGTATCTCTGGAGCAGAACCACAGAACCGTCGGAGGAAAACCCACGCGGGGTGCAGCGCTCACAGACCTGCTCCGGCTTACCACCCGAAGCCGCAACCATGAAGCCGCATGGGAACGGTTCTGCCCGGAGCTTCGATCTGCCCTCTTTGCAATCGCGTTCAAAGATCACCCTCGATCCATCGGGAGAAATCGAGGTATACCCGCCGGCGCCCGGCTGCCGGCCCTTATCGTCGAGCAAGTGATCTGCGCCGGTACTCAGATCTCTCAGCCGGATGGTGTTGGGCCTGCCGGGGTTGGAGCTGTCATACGCCATCCACTTGCCGTCCCGAGAGAGGGAAGGAGAGCTGTAATACCCACCCCGGGGAGAGGTAACTGGAGAGTCGGTCCCAGTTTCTGGCCGTGTTCGCTGATGGGGATCTGATAAATCGATACGCTGTAACTCAAGATTTGTAGGCTAGCTTGCCGTCCTCCGATGCAGAGCCACCGCTCGCCGAGCTGACCATTGCCGGAAGCGAGCAGTTCCGGTTTCTCATCCATTGCACCCCCGGCGGAGATTCCGATGCGCCAGAGCTTCCAGCTTTCCAGGTTGGAGGTGGAGTAGATGATCCATTCGCGGTCGTCAGCGGTTCGAAGCCACGCGCGCACGGCATCGACCGGCTGATAATTTTGCTCCGACTCCTGGAAGGTGAGCCAGCCGAGGCTGGCCTCCTGTCAACGGGGCGATCCACCAATCGGCCGGCTGGTTTTGCTCGCGGCGGCGAACCCCATAGAAGAGAATCTCCTTTCCGTCGGGAGCCCAGAAACCCGGGCCGTGCAAGCGGAAGTCCTGATTGAGCGGCAGAGCGACCGGCTGGCCGCTATCAACCGATACTGTGAAAGCTTTGTTGTCATCTTTGCATGTAAAGGATGCTGTCGCCCCTGGGAGAGAACCGGAGGCTTCTACATCGGCGGTCGCGACTAAGAGTCTAGGTTCGCCTGGTAGAGTTGGGGCGACGTAGATTCCGCCTTCGTTCCTTTCGAATAGAAGACGATACGCGTGCCATCGGGCGAGAAATCAGGCGAGACGTCGAAGGAACCTGTAGTCACCGCAGTCTCTTCGCCCCCCGCGGTCTGTTGCACCATGATATGGGCTCCGCGCTCGTCAGGCGATTGGTAAGCAACCAGTTTTCCGTCTCGCGAAAGCGCGGGCCCCCAACCGTAGGAACTGACAAGCCTGGCCTCCACTAAGGTGGGCTTCTTCGGCTGCCTCAACCACACGATGGTCTTGATGCCTATCGCGACGAGCACGGTCACGATGGCCAGCGCGGTGAGGGTCACGATCCAGGACGATGATCGAGCAGATGTGGGTTGTGCCGGCGCCGGAGTCGGAGCCTGGGCTCACTGGCGCAGCCGCGACGTCGTGAGGCGTCCCAACGAGTGCATTCGTCAGGGCTGGTAGTTTTGCTGAGTCTGTGTCCCTTTTTTCCGTTGCAGGTCGGCCCGCATCTCCGCCGCACTTTGATAGCGAAGGTTCCGGTCTTTCTCCAGAGCCTTGCTGATGATCCGTTCCAATTCCGGCGGTACGTCGGGATTCAGCCGCACTACGGAAACAGGCGCGGATCAGATTGCCTCGAATATTGTTGCCGTACTATCCCCACGGAAGGGCAACTGCGCGGTGGCTTTCGTTAGAGAACAGCCCCAAACGAAAACAGGTCGCTGCGGGCATCCAACTCTTTGGCGCACGCCTGCTCCGGGGACATATAAGCGACTGTGCCCAGTGGCGAACCAGGACTCGTGAGACGCTGATCGTCGACTGTTGACGGTGTTAGCGGAAGCAATCTGGCTCGAAGAAATGACTGTGGCCGTGACTTTGGCCAGCCCGGAAAATCCAGCACCTTAGCGTGTCCGCGCTTGGTCACGAAAATGTTTGCCGGTTTGATGTCGCGGTGGATGATACCAGAGCGTGAGCGGCATCGAGTGGTCGGCGACGTCGATGGCGATTGGGAGGAGAGCCTCCATTTCCATCGGTCGCCCGGCAATACGATGCTTGAGCGTCACTCCGTCAAGAAACTCCATGGCGATGAACGTTTTCCGTCTTGTTCGCCAATTTCGTAGATTGTGCAGATATTAGGGTGGTTGAGTGCGGAAGCAGCTTTCGCTTCCGCTGAAAGCGAACAAGGGACTGTGGGTCTTTGCTACTTCTTCGGGCAGGAACTTGAGGGCTACAGAACGGCGGAGCCGGATATCCTCCGCCTTGTACACCACGCCCATCCCCCCGCCGCCAAGTCTTTCTCAGGATGCGGTAGTGCGAGATGATCTGGTCGATCATAAAGATGTGCTGGCGGGTCAACTCATCTTAAGAAGGCAACGGATAACCGTCAACATAAACGGTCCCGTGAAAGGTCTCGACGGCTGGATCGCCAATCCGCGCCTTGCAACTTCGGGCTGATGTCCGCCGCTACGTCGCTCCATCTCAAAGCCGGTGGAGACACTAAGTTCCTTCCATGTTCGTGCTTCCTCTAATCGCGCGAGATCGTTCTTCTCCACCGCGGCGTACGCATCGCTGCCGAGCAACAGTCGCAACGGAGGAGTTTATACGTCAAGGAGTTTATACGTCAGACGGGATTGGTACTTTCGAAAAGTGCCCGTCCCGTCAGGAAGCTGAGAAAGAATCGAAAATTGTGGGAGGCAAGGGCTGCCTGGCTTGCTTATCGAAATGACTCCCGAAAGACCTTACCCCGGCGTAGCGCGGTTTTAACGCAGTTTCCTGGCAATGGAGCGTTGTACAACGACTTGATAAGCCATGAGCCAGGTACAGACGATGCAATGGCTTCATTACACAACCGCTGCAGCAGCATCGAGCTTGCGCCGTATGCAAAACCAGCGTGTGATGTTGTAACTGAGACACGCCCATGTCGCTTCCATCGACGCCTTCCATCGGCCACGGCATCGGAACTGTCGAAGCCCGCAACGCTGCTTAATCCAGGCGTGTGGGAATTCCGCAATCTGCGATCGCTGTTTATAGATTTGTTTCGCCTCCTCGGTCATCATCCTGGCTTTGAATGCGATCGTCGCCGCGGGTTCTTCGATGCGTGTAATCTTTCGCCTCCAACTGGCTGGCGCCTTTTTGTGAGCACATTGATCACGATACGCACAGCTGCGGCAGACCGATGTGGCTGGTCTGTATGCGTGTCGACGCACCCCGTTCGTATCGTTGTAGATGGCGAAATACGTTAGCTTCTCTCCAGCCGGACAAAGATAAACGTCTTGCTCAGCAGCGTAGGCAAAAGCACTCGCGATAAAGGCTGGACCGCGACCGCAGGCATCGTAATCCGTTGGTCGCCAAGTCTCCTGCCAAGAGCCATAGAAGCTGACTCCAGAATCTCCGCCGCATTTACAGAAGTATGATTGGTAAACGACTTCGGCCACAATCTGCTTTGGCAAGCGCCCCAGCGTTGTCTTGCATCGATCCAGGGCAGGCTCCAACTGGCGATAGTCAGTCGCGTCGGTCGTGGCCTCCACGTTTACCACCAGCCCGTGGGTAGTATCCGTGACCAACTGCACGTTATAGCTCGGCACCGTTCCACCTTCACCGTTTCTCATCACGTGCGCCTGTGGGTCGGTGCTGGAGGCTCTGGCGACAAACTCCTTGGGATCTCGCTTCCTTGTTCGCTGCAGCCGCTCTACCTCGCGCACTGCAGCCTCCACACGGCTTTTTCGTTGCCGGGCTGCTCGCCGTTGTGCAGCCACCTGACGGCTGGCTCGCTTATCTTCTTCCGCCGCTTGCGCGTTCATCTTCTCCACTGTTCTCGCGCCAAGGCCAGATGAGCCTCCAGCTTCTCTTTACGCCGAAAGTGTTGCCACTGGCGTTGGCCTTTATCTTGGTGCCGTCTAGGTGACTCGCTCCATGGTGATCAGCCCTTCGGCGCTCAACATGCCAAGCACTTGGACAAACAGATCATCCAGCGCCACTTGATGGTCGGAGCGAAATCCGAATAGGGTCCGATAGCTGATCGGTTGGCACCCACAAAGCCACAACGAACCGGGCTCGAAGTCACACTGCCGTGACAACTCCCGCGCCGAACTGATCCCTCGACTGTAGGCGTACAACCATAAGCTGATCAGTAACCGCGGAGATGTGTGGTCTCGACCTGCACTGCCTTCTACGGATGCGATCTCGGCATGGTACAGACTTAGATCCATTCGACCTACTAACTCCCAGATCGAACGCGCACTATGATCCTCGTCAATTAGCCTCTCGATATCGACGTCGCAGAATCAGTTGGGAACGATCGATCGATGCCAGGCGTGGAGGAGCGGGTGAGGGATTCACGCTTGCAGTCTAGCGGCTGCACCATTTCCACAACAGTCGCTACCTTGATCCTGCGGCCAATTTCTTCACAGCTTCCTGGCGACTAAATTGACGCATAAATTTCTGGTGGCTAAACGAACTGCCCCGCTCGCCGACGCTTTCCTTGCGTTTATCGCTGATCCGCTTGGTTGAAGCGCCGGCGAGTCGATCCGTTCTAGTGAGCTAACGATGCTTCGTAAAGCTTGCCGGGCTATTCCCTTCAGCACTGTATACTTGGCTGCGCCCGGTAAAAAGGAGGCCAGGATGATACTCGCCGATGAAATTCGAGGGTTCGTCGTCAGCCGTTACATCAGGCCTGCACGACGCAAAGGGTCGGTAGTTCCTTCGCGCGTTACGATAGTGTCTGGAGACGTCGTCCGCCAGTTGAAGCTTCAGCAACGCGTGCCGGCTGTCTGTGGTGCGCTGGATGCTCAGAAGTTTCTAAATGAAAACAATCTGAGACTGGTACAGCGAACCGGGCCAAAGCACGGTATGACGGCCACGTGGAAGCTTCTCGTCTAGGGGCTCACCCGCGCCCTGAGCTAGGTAATCCGTGGAGATAACGGGAACTTGGGGGCTCCAGGCAGGAAGATTACTGGACAGATACCCGGTGACATACTGTAATGCACCCCAAAAGTGAGACACGGTGGGAGGGAAAAGTGGGTGACACTTATCGGCCATAATGGAGCAGGCCGATGAAGAAGAAGGCGAGGAGCTACAGCGTAGATTTCAAGCAGGAAGCGGTACGTCGGATGGCCCAGGCTACGACCATCATCGGTCTGGCCAAGAGTTGGGTATTCGGCGGAAGCTGCTTTACCAGTGGCGGGACCAGTTTCGGGCGGGAGGCAGGGCTGGATTGGAGCGACGCCGAGGTCGGCCGCCAGGGAGCAAGTCACAGACCGTTTCCCCGGCAGTACCCAGTGCAACCGAGTTACGAATCGCTGAGTTAGAACGGCTGTTAGGCCGTAAGCAATTTGAGGTGGATTTTTTAAGACGAGCCTTCGAACAAGTCAGGGGAGCAGCGTCGAATCGTACCAGCGATGGCGGCAAGGAGTCTATCGCTCGATCGAAGTCTCGCTCTCGTTCGAAGGAGTAGTACTGACCGTAGAACAGCAATGCCAGGTAGCGGAAGTGAGCCGAGCAGGTTTTTATCGCTATTTGCAGCACACGGCGCCAGAACAGGCCGACTTGTTGCTGCGTGCCCGGTTGCAGGAATTAGCCGTCGAGCATCATCGTGTCCGTGGCTACCGGCTGTTCACTAGGATTTTGGGGCGTGAAGGTCATGCAGTCAATCACAAGCGTGTACTGCGCTTGATGCGAGAAGACAACCTGCTCAGCTTGCGAAAGAAGAAACATGTGTTTACGACAGATTCGACGCATACTCTGCCGGTCTACCCGAACCTGGCGCGGCATATGGCTTTGACGGCACTCAATCAACTCTGGGTGGCCGACATTACATTCATTCGGCTGCGCAGTGAGTTTATCTATCTGGCGGTGGTTTTGGATGCCTACTCACGGCGTGTCATCGGCTGGGACCTGGACGCACGTTGCACGCGGGACTGGCAGTTCGAGCTTTGCAGATGGCGCTGAGCGAGCGTAGTTGGAAAGCAGAAGGAATGATTCATCACTCCGATCGCGGTATACAGTATGCATCCAGTGATTACACCGAGCTGCTGGAGCATGGCGAAATCCAAATCAGTATGAGCCGGCGCGGCAATCCGTACGACAACGCACGCGCAGAACGGTTTATGCGAACGCTCAAGGAGGAGGAGGTGTACGGGGCTGACTATCGGGATCTAGAAGACGCGCGCAGTCGAATCGGTGAGTTCCTGGAGCAGACATATAACCGGCAGAGGCTGCATTCCGCGCTACGATATCTAACACCGGAAGAGTTCGAGCATGCCAGCATAGCCAAGGAAAGTGACGGCGCTGATGGAAGCGGTGGAAAACCAAAGACAGGTTTACCACCGCTCCCACAGGCCTTGGAAATCCCTCCAGGATTTCCACACTCCCGCGGCAAGCGACTGCTCAAGCGATAAAACGAAGCAAAAACGGGCCGAAGCGTCACCCAATTAATCGCGTTCCAGTTTGTCTCAGCTTAAGGGTGCATTCCAGATTATCTCACCGGGTTTCACCTGTCACCGGGTTTCACCTGGCTCAGAACGAAAGGGAGGTGACCCCCCTCTCCTGCGGCTCAACGGTTGTCACAATGCTTTTGGGGCCGAACGGTGACGAGTGGCAGCGCTACTTTGCTTTACATTCTTCATCGTGGCAGTTGTGGGTTTTGCAATTCTCCGTTGCAGCCACAGTGGTTTCGTTGGCGCTGGCACTATAAAGGTTTCCGTAAAACCCAACAATGATGAAACAGTATTGCGAAGTGTGCATCGGTGTACCGCGGAAGAACATGTCGGATAATCCGCGTGCCCCCAAAGGGTCATTACCTGTTTCCCATCCTGAATATCTTTGGCCAAACTTACCGGTATCTGGATGGGAAGCGCACTGACCTCTCCCTGCGGTGCGGCGAAAGACGGGGTATCGGTTTCAGGGCCGCCGAGATCGGCATAAGAGAAATCTTGAGGGAGTCTCTTTTACGTCGTAGAAGTAGCTATGTCTAAACTTCAGGTCCTTAGTGGGCGTGGCGCCTACGTTCCTCCACCTAAGAAATATAAGGAGACTAGCCACCTTCCCATCAGTACCGGCCTTACGCGAAACATCGACAGTTTGCACGGCAATCACAGCCCTTTGTACTTGAACCAGTGCATCTTTGGAGGTCTGTGCAATTCCGTAAGTGGCTGAGGCCAAATGCTTGGTCTCTATAGCCTGCGCCTTGGCCTGATCTGCAAGTCTATGGGTGTCCTGGGATTGCTTTTTGACTTCCTCCAATTGCTCCTCATATAAGCACAGGAGTCTATCGGTCTGTTGACTAGAGCCGACCATCTGCTGGAGTTGCTCCTTCATGGTGCCGAGTTGTTTCCCATAAACGATTACGGCGATGATTCCCACAATAACAAGGCACAACTGACCACCAAAGTTCAGTTTCTCCAACCAGTGCAGTTCCGTGGCGGTAGCGGTATCTTTCGTGCTGTGCCGCGGACTGTGCGCTTTGTCCGACGCTTGGTAGGCTTTGCTGTGGTGCTATTGGCACGCCAGCAGTCTCAGAAAGCGAAGCGTTGGGCTGTGTGGGGGTATTATCGGGCTGCTCTGCGCCGTGCTGTTCATCTGCATGAATCATCCTGTACTGCGCGTAGAAAGGGAAAGCTAGTGGAGGAAATGGTATACAGTGGTAGGCCCATAAACCATGCGACGCCAGTACAAGCAAGCATCCCGGCAGGCGGCCAGAGATGCAGACGCTAGCGTTTGACATGGCGGCTTAGGTAACTATATTAGTGCCATATGAGCAGGAAGCCGAGCTGAGCCAACTTTGACGCGGTATATTTGAAGCGTCTTGCACGTACCAGGTTTCTCCTCTTGCGTTGAGCTGGGAAACCAGCCAAAATGGGGCTAGGACTAACGTGTCCCGTCCCCGGGTTGCAGCCAGAGAAAACGGGTGATGTTTAGTCGTTATCGGGTGGGACGACCCCTACGGCGGTTCAACGGAAAACTTCACCGTGAGACCTTTGCGACTGCACCGAATCTCAAGCCGAATGCGCATGGGAACTCCCTCCTTTCCGCCCTGCTCCGGGTATCTCAGAAATACCCGGCAGCGGCCCGTTTAAACCCCAAGATCGATCTCATTTAGCGTCCTTCAGAGTGGGTGGAGGCGTGAAGCCGCGTGCCGAATTCCAGTGATAGGCCGGTTTCCCTGCCAACAGTGACTGGCGTTATCTCGCCACGGCCCTGCAGTTGATTGAGAACGCTATGGATACTTGCCATGAGGTTGCCGTACTTTGTAATGTCGTAGCCGATTTGTTTGAGCCTATTTCGGACATCCGTAGGCTGCAAGGGCGCACCGGAACCTCTGAATGCCTGTCTGATAGCGTCGGTCAAGCCAATGGCATCTTCCTCGATGAATTGATCTCCCAGCAGCCTAGAAAGCGTGGCAATAACTTCCCGGAGCTTAACGTTCCGGCTCTCACCCACCTCTTCTTGCTCCTGAAGGATCGCACCGAGTCGCTGCGAATTGGAGATCAGCTCTGCTTTGGCCTTTTCGAGCGTTCCTCGGAAATCCTCATCGGTGACCATGCTGTAATTTATACGACACGCCTAAACAAAAGTAAAGTCATAATAATGGATGTATAAAATTATTTTAGTCATAGGTTAAATGTTTGGTGATTTAAGCTACTTAGCGATAGTTGAAAACGTCGACGCCCCTGATCGCGTGGAATAGCGGGCTGAGGGGACGGACGACAAAGGAGCGACAGACGGAACGTAACCGCTACCGTGCGTCTGACTGCGACTCTTTAGAGCAGGTTTTCCGCAAGGTGAACGTTCCTGCCATCCCCTTTTGTCGAGAGCGAACGAGACGCGCCATTTGATCGGATTCTCCGACGCACAGTCCGCCGAAGCAAACGAGTTCTAGAGTGACCCTCGTAGCGCAGTCACGGGTACATGCGGATTAGCATGCCTCCGAACAGCGGATTTCTCATGCCGGAAAGATTTAAGCAACGCTAAATTTCAAGCTGTTTGGTGCACTGGTAACATACACATAGCCACGCAAAATCCATCGGATCCTGGAGTTCAGAACGATGGGGCTAGTTCGTCTGCTGGAGTGGAAACTCCCGCCCCTTCACCTGCCAAGCATTTCCGCAGCCTGTAAAGCTCACGGCAGCGATCCCCGTCAGAAGTAAAATCTTTCGTCCGCCCAGTGGAAGGGCGCTGAAGGACGTCGTCCACGAAGCAGATAAACGTTCTTGTGCTCGAAAGGCATTGCCCATGGATCGTTTAAACGGCCGACTATCTCGACAGACCGATACTTCTGCGCGATCGCTTCAGGGGAATCGTCGATCACCGCGATGCTGATCTCGGGATCGCAGCCATGGGTGCCCCACAGCCAATAGTTGTTGTGTCCGCTCAGGGCCGCCGGCAAATGTGTGTGAGGGTCCTGAAGGGTAGCTAGAAAATCAATCGCACCGGCTTCGCCGTAGTTATTGCCGAAGATGCAGACGCGTTGTTGATCCTGGGGCGAGAGGGATCGATAGGCGTTGAGCACAAGACTCACCTCCTGCTGCCAACCGAAGCGATCGGCGTAAAACTGCGGAAGGGGGCCCGTGGCCATGTTCTCCTGTTTGTTGCCGTGCAGGCGCAGCGCCGTGGTGTAGCGTACCCATGCGGCCGGCGGCAATACCGGGGAACTCATCGGCAGGATAATAAGGCTGGTGACGAGCAGGACGCTCGCGAAGACCGGAAACGCCATAATCCGGTTTTGCTGTACGCCGGGGGATCGAGCAAAGCGGCGCTCCCAGGCTATGCCGCCCGCCGCGAAGTAAGCAGGATAGATCGCTGCCAGGTAATAGTCTTTTGCATGGAGAGCCATCATCATGACAAAGAAGACCAGATAGGTAACCCCCAGCCAGCGCCCGTCACGTATGGATCTTGCACGCAGCAGTGCCACAATACCCGGAATCCAGAGCAGCGCGTTCACTGGTTGCATATTGTTGAACTGAGCGAGGAAGAACTGAATCGGGTTCAGGACGATGTTCTTGTGCCCGCTCTGACCATTGCGAAGGAACTCGAGTGTGGGCCAATGATTGTGGACCTGCCAAAGCACATTGGGCAGGGCGATCAGGATCATCAGCCCGACGCCCGCGACGGCCCATCGCGTCCAGAGCACCCGCCGCTGCTGCGTCAGCAACAGCCCTACGCCTACCGCTGCCAGGAAGAAGGTCATGGATGGCTTGTTCAGCAGGCCTATCCCCGCGGATACGCCAAAAACCAGCCACCAGAGACGCCGGGAGTGGCCACCAAGCATCAGTACCAGGGCGAGTACGCAGGTCATCCAGAATACCGGCTCGAACGAGTTCATCGAAAGATAACCATCACTACCGATGTACTGGGGGCACACGATCAGGCCAAGCATGGCCAGCGCCTGTGCCGGGCGCCTTCCGCCGAACGCCCACGCGAGAACGCCGGTAAGAAACACCGCGGCCGCCCCCGCAACGGCGGAAAGGATGCGAATGGAAAACACCGAATCGCCGAACAGCAACTCACCGAGCCGCGCCTGCAAAGCAACGATGGGCCCGTGGTCGACGTAGCCCCAGGCCAAATGGCGGCCGCAGGCGATGTAGTAAAACTCATCGCGGAAGTAGCCGTAACCCAGGTGCTGCGTCCACAACGTGAGCGCAAATTGCATCGCCAGCTTGACGGCTGCGAAGCCCAGGGCGACCAGCAAAGCGTCGCGTAACGTCGAGGCGGCAGTATCAGCAGAGGTGGATGTCATAGGTCGTGATCGAGGATACGCGATTCCAGTACCAATGCCATTTCACCAAGCCCTAAACTTTCTCTCGCAAATCGCATCTGTATAGGCAAGATCGCTTATGCCGAAGAGTCCCCCAGGAGGAAACCTAGAGCGCATAGTGCGCACTCTTTAGCCATTTCCCGGACCCTTTGGCCGTGGGAAGGCCTTCAGCGGCATCATGAGTTCAGAGCAAAGCGGAAAAAATTCCCCTGCAACGAGGACTTACCGTGCTTAACGTGCACATTTTAGCCATTTCCCGAGGAGCCAGCTCCCTCTCGGTCGAGGGCGCGAATCACGAAATAGAGAGGCAATCCGGCGAGGATGATGGCCGTTCCCACCAGGGAGCTGCGCACATTGCTGGCGAAGGAGTAGTAGAGCAAGATCGCCGCGGCCACAATGAAAAGAGCCGGCAGGACGGGATAGCCCCAGCTACGGAAGGGCCGCTCCGAAGCCGGAATGCGACGCCGGTAAACAAAGATGGTGGTAGTGGTGAGCATATAGAAGAGCCACTCGGCAAAGATGGCGAGTTCAAAAAGCTGCTGGAAGCTCCCCACCAGCAGCAGCAGTAACGTACTCAACAAAGCCTGCGCCACCAGCGAGGTGGAAGGGCTTTGGAAGCGGGGATGAATATGCGCCATGCGGGCAGGGAAGAGCCGGTCGCGCGCGGCGGCAAAGGGCACGCGGGCTCCCGACATCGTAGTCCCATTGAGTCCGACCAGGATGCTAAGCGCCATGGCGACTGATACCAATACTGCGCCCCAGTGGCCGGAGACCAACCGACATGGCGACCACCGCGGGGCGTGGAGAAACGGCGATCTGCGCCGCAGGCAGAATGTATTGGATGGCCGCGTTGGTCGCCATATAAAGGATGCCCACCACCCCCACCCCGGCGATCAGGGCAATCGGAAGGCTCCGCTCCGGGCGTTTTACTTCTCCGGCCACCATGGTGAGGTCATTCCAGCCGTCGTATGCCCAGAGCGACGCGATCAGCGCAACCATGAACCCGGCAACGCCGCCTTCCGCGCCGGGAAAGCTGGTATGCAAGTTCGCCACGCTGCCGTGGGCACTGGCGAAGCAGAAGCCGCTGATCACCACGATCAGTACCACCTTGAGCCAGGTGAAGAAGAGCTGGAAGTCACCGGCCTTCTTGATGCCCAGGTAATTGAGCCCGGTGATCAGCCAGGCGACGGCGATGGCGAAGAGCTGTGCCCAGGTGATGAGCAGAGGAGCCCGCAGCACCACTCCATCGAGCCACGCCAAAGGCTGAGAACACGCCCATCGTGCGGGCCAGGCCGATGGTGATGGTGGCAATGGATGCGGGCTTGGCGACCGCGAACCAGGTCCACATGTACAGAAACGCGGGTATGTCACCGTAGGCGTTGCGAAGAAAAACATATTCTCCGCCGGCCTGCGGCATCATGGCGCCCAGCTCCGCGTAGGTCATGGCGCCGGCAAGCGTGAGTACACCACCGGCGATCCAGGCCAGATAAACGATCCGGGCGGAGCCGCCGGCACGCATCATTTCCTGGGGAACCAGGAAGATGCCGCTGCCGATGATGGTGCCGACCACGATCGCCGTCGCATGCCAGACCCCAAGCACGCGCGGCAGGTCCGGCGCTAAGGACGAGCTGGGAATGGCAGTGGGTCGCATCGCGCAAGATGACAAATCTTACCGCAAGCGACTTTTCACACAGATTGGCCGGGAGGAGACGCGACCGTGTCCGCTGGATGGAAATAGTCGTAGATGGCTGCGGCCAGGTGGGGAGCAACCACCGACGCCAGCGCCTCCTGGCTGGCGCCTTGAACCCCGCGCAGGCTGCCGAAGTGGGCCACCAGCCGATTGCGCGTCTGCGGGCCCACCCCGGGAATGGTCAGCAGATCCGACTCGCGGTCCCGGATCTCGCGCCGCTTGCGATGGTAGGTCACGGCGAAGCGGTGCGACTCATCGCGGATCCTCTGCACCAGGTGCAACACCGGTGAGCGGCGGTCCAGCACGATGGGCTCATCTTCCTGCCCGTAGAGGTAGATAATCTCCTCTCGCTTGGCGATCGAAGCTAAGGGCTGGGTGGTGATGCCAAGCAGTTCCAGAGCCTCGGCGGCAGCATGCAACTGGCCCAGTCCTCCATCGATGAGGATCAGGCTGGGCATGGCCAGTTGTTCCTCTTGCACGCGGCGATAGCGCCTGCCCACAACTTCGCGCATGGAGGCAAAATCATCCACCCCTTCCACGGTCTTGATCTGATATTTGCGATAGTCGGATTTCTTCATCGCGCCGTCCTCCCAAACCACCATGGAGGCGACTGTTTCCGCGCCCTGGATGTGGGAGATGTCAAAGCACTCGATGCGCCGCGGAGGATCGGGCAGCGTCAACAAATCCTGCAGCGCTTCCTCGATCACCTTGCGCGAAGGCTGCAGCACGCGGAAGCGCTGATCGAAACTCTGCTTGGCATTCTGGCCCGCGAGGTCGACCAGGGAGCGCTTCTCTCCGCGGCGCGGCACGCATATCTCAACTTTGTGCTGGGCGCGCTCGCTCAATAGAGTCGCGAGCGTGGCGCGGTCGGCAAAATCAACAGGGATGTAGACGGTGCGCGGCACGTACTGCTGGTCGATGTACAGCTGCTTGAGCAGGGCAGAGAAAAAGAAGGAGGGGTCGAAGGAGGCCCCGTACGACGGCTGTTCCGGCGTGTTCTCCTGCTCTTCGTTCTCTTCGAGCGGCCGCTCCGAGGCGTTGAGCTCAGGCGGGTACTCGGGCAGATCTTCCCAGAAGAATTCACGGCGGTCCACGATCTTGCCGCCCCGCATGTGGAAGAGGTTGACGGCCAGCATGCCGTTCTCGTGGTGGTAGCCGTAGACATCCGCATCATCGCCCTCGGTGGTCGCCATGCGCTGTCTTTCCTGCACCTGGTTCAGGGTGATGAGCAGATCGCGGTACCTGGCGGCGACCTCGAACTGCTCTGAGGCGGCTGCCTGCTCCATGCGCTCCTCCAGCGAGCGGCTCAGTTCCGTCTGCCGGCCTTCCAGAAACATCTGCGCGTCGCGCACCGCTTGCCGGTAGTCGGGTGGCGTGGTCAGCCCTTCGACGCAGGGTCCCAGGCAGCGCTTGATGTAGTACTGCAGGCAAGGCCGGGGATGGTAGCGGGAGAGATCCACCTTGCAGCTCGGAAGCAGAAAGCTGCGATGGATCAGATCGACCACCCGATGCGCCAGGTTGCCGGGAAAAAAGGGGCCGTAGTAGGCGCTTCCGTCTTTGCGCAGCCGGCGGGTGACAAAGACTTTGGGGTACCGGTCGGCCAGGGTCAGTTTGACGTAGGGGTAGGTCTTGTCGTCGCGCAGCAGGATGTTGAAGCGCGGCTTGCGCTGCTTGATGAGGTTGTTTTCAAGGGCCAGGGCCTCCTGCTCGTTTTCCACCAGGATGTAATCCACGTCCACGGCTTCCCGCATGAGCGAGCCTGTTTTGGCGTTGGCCTGGGCTCCCTCAAGCAGGTACGAACGTACCCTGGAGCGGAGGTTTTTGGCTTTGCCGACGTAGATTACGTCGCCCTGTATGTTGCGGTACAGATACACCCCTGGCCGGTTGGGCAGGGTGCGTATCTTTTCGTGCAGATCCATGGAGAGTCCCTGACTAAAGTTTAGTCGGTTACTCTTTAGAAGAGACAGATTGCGCGGTAGCAGGTAAAACTTTCCTTGCGGGCAGGATCCGGCCGCACCAAGCTTTACACTTTGCCTCGCAAGTGATTGCAAGGAAACTGTTAAGTGCACTTGCAACCTTTGGCAATGCTCGTGCTACATACGTACAGATGGGCAGAATGGTGCCCTTTACCCTGATTTTTGAGAATCTAGCATTACGGGAGCAGAGCCTTTTATGATCCGAATCGATAAGACCTCGCAGCAAGCAGCGCTCCTGTTGGGAGCCGTGTCATTGTTAATGACGGCGGGCTGCTCCACGAAGAACTACGTGAGCAGCCAAACCGCGCCGCTGGTGCAAAAGACCAACGAGCTCGACGATGCGGTTGCGGCGAACAACCGCTCCATCAAGAGCACCGATGATCGTGCCCAGGCGGGCATCCAGCAGGCGCAGCAATCGGCCAACACCGCCACGCAAAACGCCACCGCCGCAACCCAGGCTGCCACCCAGGCGCAAGGGACGGCGCAGGAGGCCGTCAATCGTGCCGACTCGCTGGCCAGCGTGGTCGCCGGCCTCGACAACTACAAGCAGGTCGGCGATGTTTCCGTGACGTTCGGCTTTGACAAGAGCATACTCACCAAGGACGACAAGGCTCAATTGGATGCGCTCGGGCCGCAGCTGACCGCGACCAAGAGCTACATCCTCGAAGTCACTGGCGGTACAGACTCGACTGGCGACGCGAACTATAACTACCAGCTGAGCCAGCGCCGCGCCGAAGCGGTGGTGCAGTATATCGCCGCCAAGTTCAACGTACCTCCGCACAAGTTTTACCTGATCGGGATTGGCAAAGATCAGGAAGTCGCCTCCAACAAGACGGCCGCCGGCCGGGCGCAGAATCGCCGGGTTAAGGTGCAGATCCTCTCCAACGCAGCACAGCCGGCGGCCGCCACCACTTCATAAGCTCCCGCCGAAAGGCTTCAGCCGTCAAGCCCTCTCCTGATTCCTGGTCAGGAGAGGGTTTTTAATTGCCATCAAGAAAAATCCGCGCCAGGTGGACCTTTTTCTCGCCGTTCCTCGCGTTACTAGACAGAAGCCTCTTCCATGGGCAGGGGCTTCCGTCCTGGAGGGACACTCCCGTGAAACTGCGAATCTCTTGCGCGTTTATTTTCTTCCTGGTTCTCTCGGCGTGGGCTCAGGCATCCGTCAAGTCGCGCTTTGCTTACGTCGCCAATTCTGCCAGCAACACGGTTTCGATTTACACCGTAGACGTCAAAACAGGGCGGCTGCGCAACAACGGATACGTTCTGGCAGGGTTGGGTCCGGCGTCGGTGACGGTAGCCCCCTCGGGCAAATTCGCATACGTGGCGAATAGCCGCTCGAATAGCATCTCCGCGTTCAAAATCAACGCCACCACCGGCGACCTCACCCCGGTGAAAGGCTCACCATTCGCCACCGGAGACAGTCCCGGCTCCGTTATCGTGGCCGCCTCCGGCAAATTTGCCTATGTCGCGAATGGAACTTCCAACAACATCTCGGCCTATACCATTAACGACTCCACGGGTAGTCTCACAATGGTGAAAGGCTCGCCATTCGCGGCGGGGCTTGCTCCCACCCCGATGGCGATCGATCCTTCCGGTAAGTTTCTCTACGTAGGGAATGAGAACGACAGCCCCGGCGGGGATGTATCGGGTTTCACCATCGACGAGTCCACGGGAGGCCTGCGTAGCATAGACGGCTCGCCTTTTCTCCCCGGATCCGGCGCGTTCACGCTGGCATTCGTTCCTTCCGGCAAGTTTGGCTACGTGACCGCCTTGGGCAGCCCTATTACCGCTTTCACCATTAACACCAAAACGGGCGTGCCCACTGTGATCGGTGGCTCACCGTTCAACGTGCCGGCGGGGAACTCGATGGCCATCGCGCCTTCAGGGAAATTTATGTACCTGGCGGCCGCGGGAAATCAGCTTGAGGTGGTGAGCGTCGACACCACGACCGGTGCGCTTACAGCGATCCAGGGGGGTGATACGGGATCAAATCCCTCCTCCGTAACCGTCGATCCCAGCGGCACTCTGGTTTACATAACCAACCAAGGTCCATCTACTGGCGGGAATCCTTACGGGAATGACGTCTGGATTTTGACCCTCGGCAGCAACGGTCTTCCCATCACGCGGGAGATAGCCAGCACGCAGCAGGCGCCTGCGTCCCTGGCATTAGCCGGGGGCACGAGCAGCGTCACCTATACCCCGAAATTTGCCTACGTGGCCAATGACGACGGCGACAATGTTTCGGGCTACAAAATTGACGCGTCTACCGGAGCGCTGTCTTCTGTCCCCGGTTCTCCTTTCAAGACCGGCGCTCCTTCCGGCAGCAATACGAATCCAACCGCGGTTGCGGTCGATCCTGCTGGCAAGTTCGTATACGTAGCCGACTTCAATTCCAGGGGTACTTACAAGGGGTACGTGTCCGCGTACAAAATCAACTCATCGACCGGCGCGCTGGATCCGGTCGCAGGCTCGCCCTTTCCGGCCGGGGACAGGCCTATTTCCGTGGCCGTTGATCCATCCGACCGCTTCGTGTACGTGGCAAATTACGTTTCCAATACCATCTCCGGCTATTCCCTCGACTCCTCCACGGGCAAGCTCACTGCGCTCTCTGGTTCGCCCTACGACACGGCTGGAATGCTACCCACGTCCGTTACGGTCGACCCATCGGGCCAGTTCCTGTTGGTCCTCAGCGCAGGGTCAGACCAGATCGAAGCTTTTTCCATTAGCCGCAAGTCAGGTAAATTGACCTCCATCGGCAGCGCCTCTACTGGCAGCGGGCCATCGCAGGTTGCCGTGGACGCCTCGGGCCAATTCGTCTATGTCGCCAACGTGGGCGGCGGTGTGTCCGCGTATCTCCTACTCCCTGGCAGCCTTTTCCTGTATCAGAACCCGGATTCGCCGTTCGCCGACAGCGGATTGCCGTTCTCGCTGGCCACGGATCCTACCGGAGATTTCGTCTACGTGGCGAACTACGGTGACGATGACGTCTCCGCCTTTTCGATCGACCCCGGCAATGGCTATTTGAATGCACTGACCGGTTCGCCCTTTGCGGCAGGCAAGGAACCCCAATCGATCACAGTGGACCCGTCGGGTAACTTCGTGTACGCGGTAAATTTCGAAGACAACACTCTGTCCGCATACAAGCTGAACCAGTCTTCCGGCGCTTTGAAGGAGGTCTCGGCTTCGCCCTTCAAGGCCGGTTCAGGTCCCGTTGCCATCGCCATTGCTGGGACCATCCATTAGATGATCCGCGCAGACAAAGCGAAGGGATGGAGGTTTGGTGCCGCGCCTACGGCGCTCGGATTATCTTGGGCTTTGAGTTCCCAGCCCTTCCGGGCTGGGCTGACGTTTAGCAATCGGCCCTCCGGGCCTTGCAAAGCGCATCGGTCGCTCATCCGCATTGTTCCAGGCCCAACACAGCACGAAAAATCTGATCATCTTCGGAATTGATTTCCATCCGATAACAGTCCTGGGATAAATCCTGCTATGAAACAGATTCCGCGGGGCCGGCTGGTCGTTCTTCAAGGCCCGGAGGGCCGTCGCCAAACGTCAGCCCAGCCCGGAAGGGCTGGGAACTCAAGCCCGAGATGATCCGAGCGCCGTAGGCGCGGGACCAAATCTTCATCCCTACAAGGCGAAGTGGCTGACATGTTCCGCGCGTATATCGTTGGCGCTGAAGAGGCGATAGAACGGCGCGCCTTGCGCGGCGGCTTCGACCGCAGGCCGGCCCTTCGCATCTTCCCGTTCCACCAGGCATATTACCCCGATAACCCGCATCCCGGCCTCCCGCGCAGCTTCAATCGCGGTCACGGTGGAGGCGCCGGTGGTGCAGACATCGTCGACGATGATCACCGGCGCATCGGCCTGCTGAAAGCCCTCAATCCGTCGTCCTGTCCCGTGCGACTTTTCTGCCTTGCGCACCAGGAAACCATCCAGCACCGGCGACCCCGGAACTTCCAGCGCATGCCAGGCGCTGGCCGCGGCCACATTGCAGACGATAGGATCAGCACCCAGGGTCAGGCCGCCCACGGCGCGCGCCCGCAGCTCGTGCTGGCGAATGAGATCGAGCACAGCCAGGCCGGTAAGGCGCCCACCCTCGCCGGTAAGCGTAGTGGTCCGGCAATCGATGTAGTAATCGCTGGAAGCCCCGGAAGAGAGCTTGAACTCGCCCAGGCGGAAAGAGATGCGGGCCAGCATCTTGAGCAGCGCGTCGCGATGAGCAAGGGTCATTAGGTGATTTTATCCAGATGGCGAAAACCGCCGGTGCCAATGAACAGGATGGTGAAGATGGTTCCGTTATAAGTGGCGTGAATCAATGTGCTGGCGGCGAGAGACTGGGTCCGCAGGCGGACCCCACAGAGCACCAGGCTGACACAGAACAATACAGCCAAAGGCGCCCAGGCGTGGGCCAGCTGATCGGCGTGGACCAGGGCAAAGCCGATGCTGGTAAGAGTGCAGGAAACAACCAGGGCGACCACGCTCCAGCGCGGATCTCGATCCGCACCAGTGGTAACGGGACTTACGTAACTGTCATCGATTGGTATGGGGATTGAAATGGGGATAGGAGGAGCTACCTGGGGTCTCTGGCCGCGCAGCCAATCCCAGGCGGAGGCTAACGAAGGCAAGAGGAAGCCGCGGAAGGCCAGCTCTTCGAAAAGCGGCGCAAGAAAGGTGCCGAAGAGCGCCACCAGCCACACATCCCCCGGCGTGCGGAAAAAGTCGTCGATCGGGAGGCTCTTGGGCACGGGAAGATAATTCGACAGCAACTGCACCACCAGGCTCAAGGCAACGCCGCCGATCAGCAGGCGAACCCAGCGGCGCCGCACCACGGAGAAGTTCCAGTGCAGGCCCTTGCTGAAGGGTTGCCGCCACAGGAAAGTAAAGACGGCCCAGAGAATGGCTCCGGCGATGAGGTAGGCGGCAGCCATGCTGGGGATCAGCAACCGCGGCTCGCGCAGTAGTTGCTCCGGCGTTTCCGTGCCCATGAGATGAAAGCCCATGGCGATGGCGAGAGTGGAAACGCTGACCAGCAGCAACACCACGATGGCCACGGTGAAAAACAGAATGGTGTGCCCGATGTTAGGGATCCGGCGCGGGGGTGCGGCAGGTATTTCCGCAGCGTCGGGCGGAGGCACGGGCGGTAAAGGCAAAATCTCCGGATCATTCCACATGGTTTAAAGCGGATTTCCTTTTGCGGACAGCGCTCTTGTTCGTCTCACCTGCACTCTTCACCCCGCGCTTCCGCGCTGCCTGAACGTGGTTCCCATTGCCTTCAGGGGAAGACGCCGGGATGGGCTTCAACTCCGCCACCGGGAAATAACGCCGGAGAAATTCACCGGTATGCGAGCCGAGTGTAGCAGCTACCTCGGCCGGAGTGCCCTTGGCGACCAGCTGGCCGCCTTCTTCGCCGCCCTCGGGGCCCAGGTCGAGGATCCAGTCCGCACTGCGGATCACGTCCAGGTTGTGTTCGATGATGATCACCGTGTTGCCCAAATCGGTGAGGCGGTGCAACACCTCCAATAACCTGCGCACGTCGTCGAAGTGCAGGCCGGTGGTCGGTTCATCGAGCAGGTAGAGGGTCTTTCCGGTTTGCCGCTTGGATAGTTCCCGGGCCAGCTTCATCCGCTGGGCCTCGCCGCCGGAGAGCGTGGTCGCGGCCTGGCCCAGATGAATGTAGCCCAAACCCACATCCACCAGGGTCTCCAGCTTCTGCCGCACCTGGGGAATATCGATCAGCACCGGCAGCGCATCTTCGATGGCCAGCTCCAGCAGGTCGGCGATGGAGTAGCCGTTGAACTTGACCGACAGGGTTTCCTGGTTGTAGCGGCGGCCGTTGCAGACCTCGCACAGCACGTACACATCGGGCAGGAAGTTCATCTCGATGCGGCGCTGTCCTTCGCCCTGGCAAGCCTCGCAGCGGCCCCCGGAGACGTTAAAGGAAAAGCGTCCTGGTTTATATCCCCGTTCCCGCGACTCCGGCAGCCGGGCGAAAAGGTCGCGAATGGCAGTGAAGACGCCGGTGTAGGTGGCGGGGTTGGAGCGCGGCGTGCGGCCGATGGGGGACTGGTCGATCCGCACCGCCTTGTCGATGTTCTTGAAGCCCTGGATGGTCTTGTAAGCGCCGGGAGCTTCGCGCGAGCCGTAGAGCTCCTGGGCCAGGGCGCGATAGAGCGTGTCGTTGACCAGGGTGCTCTTGCCCGATCCGGAGACACCGGTGACCACCGTCATTACGTTTAAAGGAAAGCGCGCGCTCAGGTTGCTTGAGATTGTGGCTGCTGGCGCCCTCGACGGTAATCCAGTTGCCTTGGAGCGCCCGCGGTGCGTTGCGGCTGATGGTCTGCAGTTCGCCGGAGAGATAGCGGCCGGTCAACGAGATGTCCGTCTCCATGATCTCCTGCGGGGTTCCCGCGGCGACCACATGGCCGCCAAGCTTGCCGGCGCCGGGGCCCAGGTCGACCACATAGTCGGCATGGCGGATGGTGTCTTCATCGTGCTCCACCACCAGCACGGTATTACCGAGGTCACGCAGCGATTTGAGCGCCTCGATCAGCCGCTGGTTGTCGCGCTGGTGCAGCCCGATCGAAGGTTCATCGAGCACATAGAGCACTCCACGCAGGCGCGAGCCGATCTGCGTGGCCAGGCGGATGCGCTGCCCCTCGCCGCCCGAGAGCGAGGCGGCATTGCGGTCCAGCGACAGATAGCTCAGCCCGACAGAGTTGAGAAACTCAAGCCGTTCCACCACTTCCCGGCGCAGACGCTCGGCGATCAGCCGCTCGCGCGCAGAAAACTGGATCGTGCGGGCCGCCTCCAGGGCCTTGCGCAAGGGCAGCGCCGTGAAGTCGGCAATGGACAAGCCACCCACCTTGACCGCCAGCGATTCCGGCCGCAGGCGCTTGCCCTGGCAGGCCGGGCAGATGGTGGCCGACATGTAGTTCAGCAGCCAATCGCGATAGCTTTCCGACTTCGACTCATCCAGCGAGTCGCGCAAGTAGGCCAGGATGCCGTGGAAACCGGTGCGCGGCGCCTCCTCACGGCCCGGGCCATGGAGCAGCAGCTTCTGATGGCGCTCACTGAGCTCTTCGAACGGCTTGCTCAGGTCGATCTTGTAGCGTTGCGCGGCCAGCTGCAGCAGCCGGTTAAGATACTGCGATCCTCCGCCTGGGCCGAGGGCGCCATCGGTCAACGGCTTTGACCAATCGGTAATCACTTTCGCCGCATCGAAGTCATAGATGCTGCCGAAGTCCGTGGCATTCCGTGCATGCGCCATAAGTGCTATTGAATGAAAAGCTCCGAGGCTCCAACTTAGGTATGTCGAGTCCGCAGTCGGGACACGCCATAGAAGAGGAATAAAGCTGCTCTTCTTCACCCACAACCGCGGTGAGGACGAGGCCGTTAGCCATCTGCAAAGCTTTGGCTACCGACGTTTCCAGCCGCTTTTCTACGCCGGGTTTCAGAACGACGCGGTCGATGATGGCTTCAATTGTGTGTTTCTTGTGCCGTTCAAGATGGATGGAATCGGTGAGGTCGCGAACCTCGCCGTCGATGCGGGCGCGAAAGCCCTGCTGATCCAGCTCATCGAGCAGGTCCTTAAACTCACCTTTGCGGCCGCGCACGATGGGCGCGTAGATGATGACGCGTTCTCCCGGCGCAAGCGAAAGTATCCGCTCTACGATTTGCTCGGCGGTTTGCCGCGAAATGGGTTTGCCGCAATTGGGGCAGTGAGGCACACCGATCGACGCGTAGAGCAGGCGCAGGTAGTCATAGATCTCGGTGATAGTGCCGACTGTGGATCGGGGACTGCGGCTGGTGGTTTTTTGTTCGATAGAGATGGCAGGGCTGAGCCCTTCGATGGAATCGACATCGGGGCGCTCGATCTGGTCAAGGAACTGGCGGGCGTAGGCGGAGAGAGTTTCCACGTAGCGTCGCTGGCCCTCGGCATAGATGGTGTCAAAGGCCAGCGAAGACTTGCCTGACCCGGAGAGGCCGGTGACGACGGTAAGCGTATTTCGGGGAATTCGAATGTTGATGTCGCGCAGATTGTGCTGACGCGCTCCGCGCACGGTGATATGAGTAATCGGCATGAGGGCTCAGCAAGAAAGTAAAGCAACGATGGTAAGGGCCATGCGCTACTGCAACACGGAGCAAATGGCGCGAGTAACTACTAGATGTATCTTATTCGGCAACAGAAACGAGGGTCAACGTCGGCTCTCGTCTGTAACAATGACACACTGACGCTTGCGGGCGAATGAAACAGTAAAAGTGCGCGAACGACGCACGATGGGTGAGCCAAAACTCTGAATTGAAGGGCCGTTATGGAAAATGAAGTAAACATGTTGATGGTGTTTTGCGCGGCGATTGCCGCCCTCGCCCTTGGCGTCCTGCTGGGCTACGTGTGCTGCAAGAGCTTGTTCGATGTTTTGCGCTTTCATGCTCGCCTGTCGGCGGAAGAGGGCGGAAAAGCCGAGACCCAGGTGGCGCGCATTTGAAGAGCGTTGCAGGTTCTCTACTCCGGTAATGCTGGTTGCACCTGCTATCGATCCGATCTGCCTTGAGAGGGCGCGGAAATTCATTCTCTCGACCTTTCGCCGCAGCGAGCATTAGGCCGCTCCATAGAACTGTTCGCATTATGAATGGGCTTTCAGCCGCACTGCCTTCGTGCTCTTCAAATCCTACGCTTCCGCAATGTTCAGTCCCGCAGGCGACGCCTGAACGTCGTCTCATCCAGATTCAGGTGCACGAATCGCCTTCACCGCAGTCCCTCCACTGCTCTCCAGTCAGGATGACAATGCTTGAACAGCGTCACAATCAGATTTCGATTTGGACCCGACCGAGAGCGCTGAGACCTGCGGTTAAAGCTTAATTTGTGCTCCGAACTGGCAACCCTCACCTCACCCATTAAGCCCATCATTGCGGAGGAGTGAGCGGCGAGTCCTGCTGCGTAGGCTGTGAATTCTGCTGGCCCTGGCGCATGCGCTGCAGCTGCTCGAACAATTGCTGAGGAGTCCTGACTCCATTCCCTGGCGCTGCTCCCGGGGGCGGTGGTGTCGGCGGCGGCACATCCGGCGGCGCATCCGCGGTCTCCTGGTCGTTGCTCACCGCCTCATCGGGGTTCAATTCAGTGGCCGCGGCAGCCGGGGCGGCTCCTCCCACCCGCGTTGTGGGCGTGAGGATAAGCTCTCGAGGAGCGCCGTTGCTCAGGTCGCCGAGCAGGACCAGGTTGTAGGCGGTTCCGTTGAGCAGGTCGGCGAGTACATCGCGTGGTGCCCCAGGCCCGAAGCTGCCAAAGACGCGCTCGTCGCTGCCCAGCCCTTCCACCTGCATGCCGCTCCTGGCGGCGAACTGGCGCAAAATGGCCGCCAGGCTGGAATTATCGGCGTGAATCGAAAGCGTGTCCCCAGCGAAGACAATCTGCGCCTCTTTGGCAGGTTGCTGCAGCAGGGACGGCGCCACTCCGGACGCGGCCTGCGGCTGCTGGGGCGCGGCTGGTTGCGCCGGCTGAGGTGACGCGACAGGCGGCGTAGGCGGCGCCTGCTGTTCCGCGCCGCCGCGCAGTCGAGCGGGAACGGCCTGCGCGTAAAGCTGGGTGGCCGCCAGCAGCAGGATGAACATTCCAGAGATGGCCGGGGCGAACTGTCGACTTAACAATGCCATGCGCACCCCCTTGAACCTTCCGTTAATTGCCGGCTGCGCGTGATCGGATTAGATGCCATGCGCTCGCGAAGATTGTCGCCTCTGTGTACTAGACTAGCAGTGGTCGACCCGCAGAGCGAGCCGCCGTCGCGGTACGCTTGGGTACTTCCACGAAAGGGCCTAATCTTCATGTCTCTGCATGCCTGTTCGCGCCGGCGCTTTGCACTCGCGATCACTTTGGTTACGCTGCTGGCGCCTGGCCGGATCTTTGCCGTGTCCTGCAAGACCCAGGCGCAGATGACCGAAGCCGACCGCGCCGCCCTGGTCCAGGTTGCGACCGCGCTCGCGTCCGACATCCAGAGCGGAAACCCGGCGGCCGTCAAAGCTTCGACCATTCCCAACGTCGCGGCACAATTTGATGGCATTGCCAACACCATCGTGCAGACCGCCCCGCTCTTTACCGGCGCCACCATTACGATAGACGCACTGTATAGCCTGGACGCTTCTGATTTGAAGCCGGCCGGGGAGGACACCCAATTCTTCTGCGGGGGGGCCGGATCGCCGCTGCATATCGAGATCTCCATTCCCCAGCTGCCCCAGGGCCAATGGGCGCTGACATTGGTGCATGCGACCGGGGTGAAACAGCCGCAGCAAATGGCGTTCCTGTTGCAGAAGAATGGCACCTGGCAGCTGGCCGGCTTCTTCGTGAAGCCGCTTACCGTGGCTGGGCACGACAGCCTGTGGTATTGGACCCAGGCTCGCGCCTTTACCCAGAAAAGCCAGAAATGGAACGCATACCTCTATTACGAAACCGCGCTCTATCTGGCTACTCCGGTCGACTTACTGACCAGCCCGAACCTGGAGAAATTGAGTCAGGAGGCGAACGCGGTCAAGCCCGACGGCCTGCCCGGGGAGAAGCCTATGGTCGTCACAGCCGGCGGTAAGACCTATTCCATCAGCGACATACATACAGACGGTTCGCTGGGCGGGCTGGATCTGGTGATGCGCTATGCCGCCACCGATACCAGCGATCCGGTGGCCGCACGAGCACAGAATGTGGAGTTGATGAAGGCTATGCTCGCCGCGCACCCGGAGCTGCGCGAGGGATTTCATGGTTTGTGGGTTTTTGCGGAAGCCCCCGGTCAACGGCCCTACGGCAACGAGTTGGCGATGGGTGACATTCACTAGCACCGCTCCCGAGGATAGATTGCTGTATGGCTAACAAGACGGAGAAGACGCTGTCGCGCGCGATTGCCGAGAGAAGAGCATCGCCCAGTTTTGACGGGAGCCCGATTCCCGATGCCGACTTGCAGAAGATTCTGCAGGCCGGACTGCATTCGCCCAGCGGCTACAACCTGCAACCCTGGCGTTTTATCGTCGTGCGCAGTCCCGAGCAGAAGAAGAAGTTGCGTGCCGCCAGCTACAACCAGGCCAAGGTGGAAGAGGCCTCGGTAATGATCGTGGCTTGCGGCGATGCAGACGGTTGGCGCAGCGGAGATTTGGACGAGATGCTCCGCCTCGGCCGGCTGGGCGGCATGCCGGAGAACTACGCCGAGCAGGCCAAAGCCAACATCCCCAACTACCTGTCCAATCACCCCAACATGCCCCTGTGGCTCAATCGTCAGGTGATGCTGGCCTTCACCCACATGTTGCTGATGGCGGAGGTGTTGGGCTACGACACGGCGCCCATGGAGGGCTTCGAAGAGGACAAGGTCCATGAGGCGCTCAGGCTTCCCCTCAGCTACTCCGTGGTTGCGCTGCTGGGCATTGGACACTTGAAAGGGCCCGACAAATTCTTTGGCGAGCGCTTCAACATGGCGCGCACTGTTTTTGCCGAGGAATATGGCAGGCCGATCAAATTTTCAGAGTAATATTAATCAGGCTGTAACAAGCCTCTCTCCCCGCTCAAACGAAGGATGAGTTTTCAGGGGCCAAAGCCCTTTGCAGGAGCACCCGTGCGTCGTGAGTATCCCGAGGCGCCAATTGTTGGCGTGGGCGCCGTGGTGATCGATGGCGCCAGGGTGTTGCTGGTGCGCCGTGGCCAGGAACCGCTCAAGGGTGAATGGTCCTTGCCCGGAGGCGCATTGGAGCTGGGGGAGACTTTGCAGCAGGGCGTGGTTCGCGAGGTGCTGGAGGAGACGGGATTGGAAGTCGTCCCTGGCAGCATCGTCGAAGTCTTCGACCGGATCACGCTGGAAGAATCAACCGGCCGGGTTCGTTACCACTACGTGCTGGTCGATTTTGTATGCCGGGTTGCCGGCGGAATATTGCTCGGCGCCAGCGATGCGGAAGAGGCGCGCTGGGTGGAACGGGATGAATTACAGGGGCCGGGCGAGTATCAAGTTGCGCCCTTTACTGTGCAGGTGATTGAAAAAGCCTTCCGGGTACTTTCCGACGGTACTAGGCGTGGAGCATAACCTGTCGGATGATATGAGCGTTGAAATGAGTGCAGGGATGAGTGTTGAGGGAAAAGCGATAAGGCCGCGCAGGGCTGCTGCCCTGTTTGTTCTGCTGCTGGCGGCGTTGAGTTTTGGCATCCTGGCCTGGCGTCATCCGCTGTGGCTGGTCGACCGGCAGATCGAAGCCCGGCTGCGGCTGCACGGCGTGCGCAGCGAGTTTGTGACGGTGAACGGATACAAGATGCACTACCTGGTAGGAGGCTCGGGCCGCCCCCTGCTGCTGGTGCACGGTCTGGGCAGCCGGGGTGCGGACTGGGCCAACCTGATCCCGCAGCTCATCGATGGCGGCCACCGCGTCTACGCGCTCGATCTGCTGGGGTACGGACTTTCTTCGCAGCCCAGGGACGCGCAGTATTCCATTGCCGACCAGGCGCGGATGGTGGAAGGTTTTCTCGACAGCCAGCACCTGCCGCAAGTGGACCTGGCGGGTTGGTCCATGGGTGGATGGATCGCGATGCGGGTGGCGCTGCAGCAGCCGGAGCGTATTCGCCGGCTGGTGCTGCTGGATAGCGCCGGCCTACGCTTCAAGTTGGGCTTCAATCCATCTATCTTTCAGCCGGCTATCGCCCACCGATTTAGCCCAGTTGGAGGAGTTGCTGGTGCCGCACCCGCAGCCCCTTCCTGGCTTTCTGGCCATGGCATTGCTGCGCCGGGGCGACCGCATCGGCTGGGTGGTCCACCGCAGCGTGCAATCGATGATGACTGGACAGGACCTGGTGGACGGCCAACTGGGAGCGTTGACCATGCCGGTGCTGATTGGCTGGGGCGAGCAGGACCGGCTGATCCCGCTTTCCGTTGGCTATAGCCTCCATCAGCAGATACTGCAGTCGGTGCTCGATGTGTACTCCGACTGCGGACACCTTGCACCCGCGCGTTGCAGCGACCAGGTGGGGCCGAGTGTGGTGAGCTTTCTGAACGCGCAGCCGGCGCCGATGGCGATGGTCCGGAAAATCCCGGGCGCGTCCACTTCGACGGCCGAACCTAACCCTGGTCAGTGATCCGTGCCTTTCCAGATATAAGCATCTGGTTGCGGTAGGCCGATGTGCGCCAGCACCCGGCAGACGAACTGCTCCGCCATCTCCGTCGCATCCATCGGCCGATTGTAAAAAGCGGGGATGACGGGAAAGATGACCGCGCCGGCGTCTGCGGCAAGGGTCATGTTACGTAAGTGGATCTTGTTGAACGGCGTCTCGCGAACGCAGAGAATCAGTGGGCGGCGCTCCTTGAGGGTCACGTCGGCGGCGCGTTCGATCAGGTTCGAAGCCAGCCCGTTGGCGATCCCCGCCAGTGTACCCATGCTGCAGGGAAGAATGATCATGCCGCTGGAGGGATAGCTGCCGCTGGCCGGCCCGGCGCCAATGTCGTTCTCCGCCAGTTGCTGGATCTTGGCGGAAGACTTACCTAAAAGCTTCGCTGCCAGCTCGCTGCGGCCACTGAGCTGCAGCTCCTCGGCGATCACCCGCAGCGAGTTTTCCGAGGCGATGAAGTTGACGTGGGTTACCCGCTCGTCACGCTCCAACGCCCACAGCAGGCGCTGCCCGAAGATGGATCCGCTGGCCCCGGTCAGTGCGACGGTCAGATTCACGCCAATACCCGTTCAAAGATCGCATCGACGTTCGCCAGCTGCCGCTCCAGCTGAAAGCTCTTTTTGAAGCGCGCAGCAGGCAGGCGGTTGGTGATTGCGGGATCCTGCTCCACCAGCTCACGAAAAACCAGATCTTCTTTCCACGCCTTCATGGCGTGCGCCTGGACCAGGCGGTAGGCCTCTTCGCGCGACATCCCGGCCTCGGTCAGATCGAGCAAAAGCTGGCCGGAGAAGATGAGACCGCCGGTGCTCTCCAGGTTCTTGAGCATGCGGCGGGGATAGACCAGCAGTTTTTCAATGAGCGATGTGGTCTTGGCCAGCAGGTAGTCGATGAGGATGGTGGAGTCGGGAAAGATGATGCGCTCGACCGACGAGTGGGAGATATCGCGTTCATGCCACAAGGCCACGTTTTCCAGCGCCGCCTGGGTGTTGGCGCGGACCACGCGCGCCAGCCCGCTGATTTGCTCTGAGGTGATGGGATTGCGCTTGTGCGGCATGGCGGAGGAGCCTTTTTGCTTCTCCGAGAAGAACTCCTCCGCCTCGCGCACTTCGGTGCGTTGCAGGTGGCGGATCTCGACCGCAATCTTATCCAGGGTGGAGGCCAGCACGGCCAGCGTTGCGATGTAAGCGGCGTGCCGGTCGCGTTGGATGACCTGGGTGGCGATTGGGTCGGGGCGGAGTCCAAGCTTGGCGCAGATGCTCGCCTCGTGTTCCGGCTTGAGGTGCCCGAAGGTTCCGACCGCGCCGGAAAGCTTGCCCACGCGCATATCCTCCGCGCTGGCATCGAAGCGGACCAGGTCGCGCCTGATCTCGGCATACCAGTTGAGCAGTTTGAGGCCGAAGGTGGTCGGCTCGGCATGGATGCCGTGGGTGCGCCCGATGGTCGGTGTGTGCTTGAATTCGAGCGCGCGCTGTCGCAGGATGGCGGCGAGCGCCAGAATCCCCTGGCGAATGATTCCCGAGGCCTCTTTGATCTGCAGCGCCTGGGCGGTGTCGACCACGTCGTTGGAGGTGAGGCCGTAGTGCAGCCAGCGGGATTCCGGGCCTACCTTTTCCGCCACCGCGGTGGTAAAGGCGATTACGTCGTGCTTCACCTCGGCCTCGATCTCCTGAATGCGGGCGACGTCGACCTCTCCGTATGCGCGGATGGCCCGGGCGGCCGAATGGGGTACGATCCCGGCCTCGGCCAGGGTCTCGGAGGCGGTGGCTTCCACTTCCAGCCACATGCGGTACTTGTTTTCCTCACTCCAGATCCGGCCCATGGCCGGACGGGTGTAGCGACTGATCAACCAATGCCTCCAGGGCAACGTACTATTCTATCGTTGCTGCATCTTACGGGTATGAGAGGGTTAACTATGGAAGAAGAACCAGAACTGATCACTATTCAGCTGTACCGCGACGCTTTGGAAGCAGACATGGCCAAGGGGCGCCTGGAATCGGCAGGGATTACCAGCTTTCTGGTAGGTGAGAATGCCGCCATGCTCTACGGCACCGGGCTGGGAGGGCTGCAGCTACAGGTGAGCCCCAAGGATGAAGTGGACGCACGGAGCATCCTCAATGATCCTGGACCGTTGGATAGCGAGGTTGAATCGATTTCGTGAATTAGCGGGGCTGGGCGACGCCGAACAGCGCGCTCATCTCGTCGTGCAGGAAGCCGCGGCCCGGGCGGTAAGGCTGGACCCATTTGCCGTCGATTACGAATTGCGGGATCGCTCTCTTGCCTACGTGCCGGATCAACTCATCCGCGGCGTCGGGGGTGGTTTCAATATTGATCTCGGTATAGGAAATCTGGTGCTTTTCGAGGAATCGTTTGGCTTCGCGGCAATCACGGCACCATGGAGCGGAATAGACCAACACATGCATCTCTTTATCATACCGGGAACTCGCGGGTAGAACGTAACGTTACTGCAGATCCCTCGGCTACGCTCGGGATGACAAAGGGGACGGAGCAGTTCTCAGTTTAGACCGGGTCCGGAGACTAGCAATGGTGAAGTTTAGCGCGCCTCTGTCAACTGAATCTGAGGGAAAGGCCACCTCCCCTTTGTCATCCCGAGCGCAGCCGAGGGATCTGCAGTTCCCTTGCCCTGCAACCGATAACGGCGGGTGGTAACGTTACATTCGTCTTTCGCGGAAAAAGGCGCGCAGCAGCTCTCCGCTCTCTTCCGCCAGCTCTCCGCTCGTAACCTGCATTTGATGGTTCAGCCGCGGATGATTCAGCACTTCCAGAACTGAGCTGACCGCGCCTGCCTTGGGATCGGCGGCCGCGTAGACGAGCCTGCCAAGCCGGGCGTGGATCATCGCGCCGGCGCACATGGCGCAGGGCTCCAGGGTGACAAAAATCTCGCAGCCCCCGAGGCGATAGTTGCCCACGGCTCTTGCTGCCTCGCGCAGAGCGACGATCTCGGCATGCGCCGTGGGGTCCAGATCGCGCAAGACGCGATTCTGTCCGCGACCCACAACCACGCCGTTTTCCACGACAATCGCGCCCACCGGCACCTCGCCGGCCGCCGCTGCCGCACGAGCCTCGTCCAGCGCCAGCGTCAGGGCTTCACCGTCGGTCATATTACCCCGCGGGCTGCTGCTGGGTCATGCAATGCAGCGTGCCCAAACCCCACACCAGGTCGCCGCAGTGGATACCAACCACCTGGCGGCCAGGAAAGACCTCGGCCAGCAGGTTGAGCGCCTTCCGGTCGTTCGCATCGTTGAAGGTGGGCACCAGCACCAGTCCATTCGCAATGTAAAAATTGGCGTAGCTTGCCGGCAGACGCTGGCCCTGAAAGACGATCGGAGAGGGCATCGGCAACTCGACAATCGTGAATGGCCTGCCTTCCGCGGTCGCGAGCCTGGTGCAGGCGATCCAGGTTCTCCTCCAGGGGAAGATGGTTGTCGTCGGCGTAATTCGGCTCCGTGACGGTGACAATGGTAACGGGACTAACGAAACGAGTGATGTCGTCCACGTGGCCGTGGGTATCGTCCCCGGCGATGCCACGATTCATCCACAGCACCTGGTCGACGCCGAGATAGTCGTGCAAGACACGCTCCAGATCCTCGCGGCTGAGTCCTGGGTTGCGCTGCTGCACCGTGCTCAGCAGACACTCTTCGGTGGTGATCAGAGTGCCCTGGCCGTTGACGTCGATACTCCCGCCTTCCAGAACCACGCGATGGCCGCCGGGAAACTCCGGTGTCCAGCTAGGCAGCTGCAGCAGCTCCGCCGCCTTCAAGGGAAGCTGGTCGTCAAGCTGCCAGTCGTTGTACTTCGCCCAGGCGTTAAACCGCCAGTCGGTGATGGCGACGGGATCTGAACCTTGCCGGGCAACGAAGATAGGACCGGAATCGCGCATCCACACCCGGTTGGTGGGCCACTGATGGAAGTGCACGCGGTCAAGTTGTGCGCCGGTTCGCGCCAGCATGCCGCGCGCCCGCTGCTCGGCGCTGGCGTCCTGGACCAGAAGATGCACGTCTTCCACCCGCGAAAGGTGGCGGATTATGTCGCAGTAGACCCAGGGAATGGGATGGAATCGCCCCGGCCAGTCAGCCGCGTTGTGCGGCCACGCCAGCCAGGTTGCGGCATGCGGCTCCCACTCCGCCGGCATGCGATAGCCCAGGCTGCCAGGGGTTGCGGACTCAGCTGCCATTGCCGGCGCCGGCCGGCTCGTCCAGAAAGCGAGCCGAAATCGGTGGATAGGAATCGACCCGCCGGTCACGCAGAAAAGGCCAATTGCGGCGTGTATCTTCCAGGTGTTTCAAGTCGACTTCCTCGATGAGGATGGCTTCGCTGTCATGGGGCGCCTGGGCCAGAATGCGGCCAAAGGGGTCGGCGATAAACGATCCGCCCCAGAACTCCAGCCCAACCCCAGGGGCGCGGTTGCCGCGAATGTCTCCAAATTCGTGGCCGACCCGGTTGACGGAAGCGACGTAGACGCCGTTGGCGATGGCGTGCGCGCGTTGGATGGTCTGCCACGCGTCGTACTGGGCAGCGCCGAAGGGCTCTTTTTCTGCGGGATGCCAGCCGATGGCCGTGGGATAAAAAAGCAGGTTGGCGCCGCGCAGGGCGGTGATCCGCGCTGCTTCCGGGTACCACTGATCCCAACAGATCAGCGCGCCCACTTGTCCCACCGAGGTGTCAAAGCTCTTGAAACCCAGATCCCCGGGCGCGAAATAGAATTTCTCGTAGTACAGCGGGTCATCCGGGATGTGCATCTTGCGGTAGATCCCGCCCAGCGAGCCATCGCTCTGCAGCAGGGCAACGGTATTGTGATAAAGTCCGGCCGTCCGGCGCTCGAAGAGGGAAGCGACCACCACTACCTTCTCCTCCTTTGCGACAGCTGCAAGCCGCTCTGTGGAAGGACCGGGGATCGGCTCCGCCAGGTCGAAGAGCTCCGCATCTTCGCGCTGGCAGAAATACTGCGCGCGGAACAACTCCGGCAGGCAGATGATGTTTGCCCCGCCGCGCGCGGCTTCACGAACCCGGTCGGCAGCCTTGTCCAAATTGGCGTCGGGGTCAGGCGAGCAGGACATCTGCACCAGCCCGACGCGGTAATTTCCTTTACTAGCCATTTTCCTCACTCACTCAAAAATCAAAATCGCCGCGGCGATGACCGTCGTCCACAGCCCGCGCTTATCGCCGATGGCGGACTGGGTAATGTTCGCCGTGCGGACGATCTTGTTGGAGATGCGGTACATCTCCTTCTTCTCGTCCCAGCTTTTATCCGGATCGAACTCCACGTTGAGGGTGGTCGCGAGCATCTCCGCCGCCAGTTCTTCGGCGTACTCGCCGGCCTGTTCTTCCGCCTCGCCGAAGCTGTGATGTTCGCTCAAGTAACCGTAAGTGTTGCGATCTGTAGGAATGGCGACGCCAATGCTCGAGACCACCAGGCGATGCGGTTCGCGGGTTGAGTTTTCCGCGACCACGGCGAAAACGACCTCGCCCGGCGAGAGGTATTTCAGGCCTTCTTTGCGCGTGATCAGCTTGCACTGCGGCGGGAAGATGGAAGAAACCCGCACCAGGTTCTGGGCGGCTATCCCGGCATCTCGCAAAGCCAACTCGAAAGAAGTCAGGCGTTCTTTGTGCTTCCCGACGCCCTTGGTCAAAAACAGACGTTTCGGGACCATGCTTTTTCCCAATCCGTAACCTCCCGTTGATGTTTCCCATCGACTGAAAACGAACCTAACACAAACATATGAATGGATGCGGATCGAGGCCAATCGACTCTGCTTTGAGGCACAATAGCAGTGTGATGGCTTATGCAATCCCAGTGGAGTATGCGGAGCGCCGCAATATGCGCGAGCGCAATACCCGGCGATACCGGTTGGCGCACTGGCCGATCTGGATCTGGGTGTTTTTTCTTGCCCCCGGGCCGTTGACTTTCGATCTTTTCGCGCACGGCGGCAGCCGGAGAAATCTGCTTTGGCTGTTGCTGGTGATGGTGGCAACCGGCGTCGCCGGCTACTTTGGCCAGCTTCCCGGCGTGGAGCCGCGGCCGTACATTCTTCGCTTTACCGAGGACAAGCCCAATCCTCTGTACCGCAAGATCTGCTACACCTTCGCTTGGAACGCGGTCATCAGCTTTGCCCTGTTGAACCTGGCAGGGCTGGTCATCGCGGCCACGACCGGCAAGTGGGTGATGAAGCAGATCTATCTGCAGGCCTATTTTCCGCTTTGCGCCATTGTGCTGCTGTTGGGGCTGTTGGGCCTGCTGCCCAGGGTCGGGCGTTCGACCAAGGGTGAGGGCATCGAGCGGCGATACTTTTACGGGGCGGTGTGGGCGGCGGTGATTTCGCAGACGGTTCTGTTGCTGCTGTGGAAGACGTTGCCCCGGTCACCGGCGACCAACCAGGTCAAGCTGGCAGCTTTTGTGCTGAGCTTGTGCGTGGTGGGCGTGGCGGCTGCGCTGGGCCTGCTGCCCCGCACTCGGCCCATCGTCCCCGGCCAGTTGATGGTGGCCGACTAAGCCGACTCGAAGACCACAGCGTGCCGCGGAACCGGGGGTGCCCATATCTCGCTCGTTCAGATTCTCAGGCGTGGGTGACCGTTGTCTTTGGCTTCCGGGAGAGGGCATAGAGCAGCGCCACCAGCATAAACAGCGAACCCATGGCAGCCAGCCCCATCACCCGCAGAATGGACACCGTGTACTTCCCGGCGCTGGGGCTGTAGTTGCAGCAATAGAGCAAAATCATGTCGCTGAGTGAGCCGATGTGGTGATTGCTGGCCTCAATCACCGCCAACCGCAGATCGCGCGGCTGGTAGTCAATACCGAACAGATACTTCGACATGCGGCCATCAGGCGTGGCGATCATGATGACGCTGGAGTGGGCGAACTGGTCCATCTTGCCGTCAGGCCCGGCCATCCGGACGTAGTTGAAACCAGTGGCCCGGGCGAGGTCGGTAATCGAGGCCTGGGGCCCGGTGAGGAAGTGCACACTCGAGGCTGCATCCGGCGCTGCCCAGCGACTCCAGAAACCGTGCTTTTTCAGCCGCGCCGTCGGCGGGTGTGTCCGCCGGATCGATGCTGGTGACGACGATGTCGTAATCCATGCCCGGCATGAACCCTACCTGGCGTAGCGTCTTTGCCATGCCGCTGAGCACCTGCGGGCAAAGCATGCGGCATTTGTAGTAAACCAGCGCCATGACCACAGGACGCTGTTGAAAGTAGGCGCCCAGAGGCACTTCGGTACCGCTGGAGTCGAGAAAATGGTCGTTGAGCGGGAGCTGCCGGCTCAGGTTCTGGTCGATGCCGGCGTTCTTGAGGAAGGCAGGTGTCGATTGCGCCGCCGCGCCCAAAGGCTTATCGGCGGAATACTGCTGCGCGCCGGCGGACGGCAGAAAAGCGAGCAAAAGAGCTGCGGTAATCCAACAACGCATGTCTATAGACTACTCCGCATTGCCACTGCAATTCGCATGGTGGTAGCCTAACTATTCGTTCCTGCTCCACTTATCCGTGTTCGGAGAGATGTCCATCCATGCAGAAAAGCTATAACGGTCTTTCCTTGCCCAGCGGGGGCGAGGCGATTCAATATGCCAACGGCAAATACCAGATTCCTGACCATCCGATCATCCCGTTCATTGAAGGCGACGGCACGGGGCGCGACATCTGGCGCGCATCCCAGCGGGTTTTCGACGCTGCGGTCGAAAAGGCCTACGGCGGCAAGCGATCGGTCAAATGGTTTGAGATCTTTGCCGGCGAGAAGGCGTACCAGCAGTTCTCCACCTGGCTGCCGGACGACTCCGTGAGCGCGGCGCGCGACCTGCGGATCTCCATCAAAGGCCCCCTGACCACCCCGGTCGGCGGCGGCATCCGGTCCCTGAATGTTGCCTTGCGGCAAATCCTCGATCTCTATTCCTGTGTGCGGCCGGTGAAGTACTACCAGGGCGTGCCCAGCCCGGTGAAGCACCCGGAGAAGCTCGACGTGGTGATCTTTCGTGAGAACACGGAGGACGTTTACGCGGGCATCGAATTCAAAGAAGGCACGCCGGAGTGCAAGAAGGTCATCGACTTTCTCAACAACGACATGCTCAAGGGCACCAAGAAGCGGATTCGCGAAGACTCCGGCATCGGGATCAAGCCGATCTCCATCACCGGGACCAAGCGGCTGGTGCGCTACGCGATCAAGTACGCGCTCGAGAACGGACGCAAGTCCGTGACCCTGGTGCACAAGGGAAATATCCAAAAGTTTACCGAGGGCGCTTTCCGGGAGTGGGGTTACGAGGTCGCAACCCAGGAGTTTCGCCAGCAGACGGTGACCGAAACCGAGAGTTGGATTCTGGGCAACCTGGAAGCCAACCCGAAACTTACGGTGGAAGAAAATGCCGCGCTGATCGAGCCGGGTCTGGCCTTCGGCTCGGACGATTTTCGCGCCGAGTTGTACCGCAGCGTGAAGGCCGTAATCGATTCCATCGGCGAAACCCATGGCAACGGGAAATGGAAGAAGAAGCTGCTGATCAACGATCGGATTGCCGATTCCATCTTTCAGCAGGTGATCATCCGGCCCGAGGAGTACAGCGTGCTGGCGACCCCGAATCTGAACGGCGACTATATCTCGGACGCATGCAGCGGCGCAGGTGGGCGGCCTGGGGATTGCGCCGGGGGCCAATATCGGCGACGGCTATGCAGTGTTTGAAGCCACCCACGGCACGGCGCCCAAGTACGCGGACAAAGACGTTATCAATCCAGGGTCGGTCATGCTCTCGGGCGTGATGCTGTTCGAATTCCTGGGATGGAGCGAGGCTGCCAAACTGATCGAGACCGCGCTGGAAAAAACCATCCAGCAAAAATATGTGACGTACGACTTTGAGCGGCAGATGCCCGGGGCCACGAAGGCTAAGACGAGTGAATTCGCGACCCGGATCATCGAAAACATGGGTTAGGAGAGATATGCGGAAGAAAGTAACCATCGTAGGGGCAGGGAATGTGGGGGCGACCTCGGCGCACTGGATCGCGGCTAAGGAACTGGCCGACATTGTGCTGATCGATGTGGTGGAAGGGGTGCCCCAGGGCAAGGGTCTCGATCTGCTGGAAGCGCTGCCGATTGAAAAGCGCGACGTTCATGTGACCGGGACCAACGACTATGCGGCGACGGCCAACTCTGACATTGTGGTGATCACGGCCGGCATTCCCCGCAAACCGGGCATGAGCCGTGACGACCTGCTGCATACCAACTACAAAATTATGTCGGATGTGGTGGGCAAGGTGGTGGCTGTATCGCCCAACGCGATCCTGATCATTGTTTCCAACCCCCTCGATGCCATGGCGCAGGCGGCATTCAAGCTTTCCAAGTTCAACCGCGAGCGGGTTATCGGCATGGCAGGGATCCTCGACTCTGCCCGCTTCCGCACCTTCATTGCAGAAGAGTTGAAGGTTTCGGTGGAGAATGTAACCGCGTTTGTGCTCGGCGGCCATGGAGACACCATGGTTCCGCTGCCCCGCTATTCCACTGTGGCCGGCATTCCGATCACCGAGTTGATGGATGCGGCTACGGTGGAGCGCCTGGTGCAAAGAACGCGCGACGGCGGCGCCGAGATCGTCAAGCATCTGAAGACGGGTAGCGCCTACTATGCCCCGTCGGCGGCTGCGGTGGAGATGGTAGAGGCCATCCTCAAAGACAAGAAGAAGATTGTGCCCTGTGCTGCCTATCTCGAGGGCGAGTACGGTATCCGCGGTCTCTATGTGGGTGTTCCCTGCAAGCTGGGCGAGCGAGGTCTGGAGCAGATTATTGAGATCAAGCTCACCAAGGAAGAAAGTGCCGCGCTGCAGAAGAGCGCCGACGCGGTGAAGGAGTTGTGCGCGGTTATTGGGGTCTAAACAGTGAAGGGACGAGCCCGCCAGGTAGTCACCGCGAACATCGCCGATGCCCAGGCAGTGTTGCAGCAGTTGGCGGGCCTGGAGCCGCAAATAGAAGCAGCCTCCGTGCTCATTGCGGAGGCTTTGCTTTCAGGGCACAAGCTGCTGGCCTGCGGTAACGGCGGCAGCGCGGCCGATGCCTCGCATCTGACCACGGAGTTTGTGGTGCGTTACCACCGCGAGCGGCGCCCCTATCCTGCAATCTCGTTAGCCGCCAACGGCGGTGATTTAACCGCGATTGGCAACGACTATTCCTTTGCCGATCTGTTCGCGCGGCAGGTAAAAGCGTACGGAAGCCCAGGCGATGTGCTGGCGGCGTTCACCACCAGCGGTGCGAGCGAGAACATCCTGCGCGCGTTGACGGCCGCGAAAGAGTTAAATCTGAAGACAATTGCCTTTCTAGGCAGAGACGGCGGCCGGTGTGCGGGGCTCGCCGACGTAGAGTTGCTGGTGAGCGGCACGCTGACCGCGCGCATCCAGGAAGGCCACAAATTTCTGCTGCACACCATCTGCGAGTTGGTGGAAGAACAGCTGGCAGCCGCCGGCTAGCCGAAAGAAACGCAGGTCCCTCCACTACGCTACGCTCCGGTCGGGATGACAAGTTCGTTAGTACGTTCGTTCCTAAGAAATTTGCATCGACCGGAGCGTAGCGTGGTGAGACTGCTGTCCTCAATCGAGCAACCGATCCCAACGGAAGCGCCCCCCGTCCCCTTTGTCATCCCGAGCGCAGCCGGATCTGCAGTTCTGCCTACCCCTACACCCGCTCGATGACCACCGTCTCAATCGTCACCGGTTTCTGCGGCTTGTCCTGTGAGTTCCTCGGCACCTTGGAGATCTTCTCCACCACGTCGTACCCTTCCACAACTTCCCCGAAAACCGTGTGCTTGCCAGTCAACCATTGCGTAGGCGCAACCGTAATAAAGAATTGAGATCCATTCGTATTAGGCCCCGCATTCGCCATGGCCAGCTTACCCTTGGCATTCAGGCTGTGCGGAGAACCCTTGGTTTCGTCTGCGAATTTATAACCAGGACCCCCAAAGCCGGTTCCCGCCGGATCGCCGCCCTGAATCATGAAATCAGGAATCACGCGGTGAAAGATGGTGCCGTCATAAAGCTTGTCGCTGCTCTTCTTGCCCCCGACAGGATGTGTCCACTCCCGTTTTCCCTCGGCGAGCTCCACGAAGTTTTCCACTGTTTTCGGTGCGTCCTTTTCGAAGAGGCGGCACACGATCTTACCTTCACTGGTATTGAAGACGGCATAAGTTCCAGATTCACGAGACATAAAAACTCCTGGTGTTGGTTTAGTTTTGATTGGGAACTGGGGCCGCCGCGGGAGCTGGAGCAGGAGCGGCAGGAAGAGGGGGCATCGGCTGACCCTCGCGCACGATCGTGACCTTCTTCAGAACGACCGGCTCGAGCGGCTTGTCATCCGCGTTGCGCTGCACGCGGGCGATCGCCGAGACAACCGAGATATCGTCGCACTGTCCGAAGATAGTGTGTTTCTGATCGAGATGGTGGGTAGCCACCTCGGTGATAAAAAACTGGGAGCCGTTGGTAGCAGGACCGGAGTTCGCCATGGCCATGCGCCCGGGCACATCGAAGTTGAGGTTGGGATCGAACTCATCGGCGAACATATATCCCGGATCGCCAGTCCCGGTGCCGGTTGGATCGCCGCCCTGAATCATGAAGTCAGGAATGACCCGATGAAAGGTTGTGCCGTCATAAAACGGCTTGTGCGTCATTTTCTGTTTGCTTACAGGATCCGTCCATGGCTTGGTGCCTTCGGCCAGAGCAATAAAATTCGCCACCGTCATGGGAGCCTGCTTGTCAAAGAGCCGGCAGGTGATGCGTCCCATGCTGGTATCCAATACGGCGGTAGGGCCGGTGGGCTCCACCACCGCCGGGGCCTGGCTCACCGGCGAATCCGGTAGCTCGGCGGGAGGCGTCTGGGCCGGGGGATCTGCGTCGGGGTGGACTGCTGAGCGATGGCAAAAAGGGCCGAAAAGAAAAACAAAACAGCGAAGCGATATATGAATTTCATGCGTGGTTCCAATCAACAGACTAATACACCCGCAAGAGAAATGCTTGGCCGGCTATTTCTTGTCGAAGGGTTGCTTCTCCTTGATCTGCGGGCGGTTCTCGGACTGAAGTTGCTTCGAGACCTCCTGCACCTTGGCAAACACGCGCAAGAAGTTGCCCCCGAGAATCTTGTGCATATCCTCCGCGCTGTAGCCGCGTGCCATCAGTGCCTGGGTGATCTTGGGCAGATCGGCAGCCGAATCCATGCCCTCCGGGCTCGAAGGAATCCCGTCAAAGTCCGAGCCGATGCCCACGTGGTCGATACCGGCAATCTTGGCGATGTGGTCAATGTGATCGATCAGAATGCTGAACGGCGGACGCGGAATTTTTGCCGTATAGCTCTTGGCAATCTGCTCCGCCATCTCGTTGGGAATCGGCTTGCCCTCGGCCTTGAGCTTGGCAGTGGCTTCCGCAACCGCCTGGTCAATGGCCGGCTGCTGTGCCTTCACCGCCTTGCGATAATCCTCGCTCAGGAAGCTCGAATAGAAATTCACCATCACCACACCGCCATACTGTCCCACCGCGCGCAGCATGTCGTCGCTCATGTTGCGCGGCGCGTTGCACAGAGCACGAGCCGAGGAGTGGGAGGCAATCACCGGCGCCCGGCTGATGATCAGTGTGCGATAGAAGGTCTTGTCGGAGACGTGCGAGACATCCACCATCATCCCCAGGCGGTTCATCTCGTACACCACATCTTTGCCGAAATCGCTCAGGCCGTCCTTGGTGTGGGGAACCGCAGGGTCGTCAATGTCGCCCGAGGAATCGGCCCAGCCATTGGAGTTGCTCCAGGTGAGCGTCATGTAGCGTACGCCGAGGCGATAATAATCCCGCAGCAGCCCCAGGCTGTTCTCGATGGAGTGGCCGCCTTCAATCCCCATCAGCGCCGCCAGCTTGTGCTCGCGATGGGCGGCAATAATATCTTCCGGGGAAAAGGCCATGCGCATCTGTTGCGGGTGTTTCGCCGCCTGCTGGTAGACGGCGTCGATCAACTCCAGCGTGCGGCGCGCCTCGTGGCCCTTAAACGGGATCGGGTCTACCCAGATGGAAAAGAATTCAGCTCCCAGGTTGCCCTTCGCGTGCCGACTCAAAATTGACGTAACCGCCTTTCAGCGGATCGGCCAGGTCGTAGCCTTCGTCGAGCAGGCGCTGGGTGGTGTCGGCGTGGGTGTCGATGACGATAGCGGATTGGTGTACGGCAAGCGGGTCTGTCTTTTTGGTCACGGAAGGTGTCTTCGAAGTGGTTTGCGCAGCGAGGGGAAGAATGGCGGCGAACAAAATAAAAGCGCGCGAGATCTTCATCGTGGGCACTACTCCCGCGCGCCGGTCGAGCTGAACTTCGCTCCCGTGCTCCACTCGGTGAAGGGGCTGATCGTGGTCACCAGGTCATCCCGCCGTTTCACGCTGGCGCGCAGATAGTCGCGATTCATCACCGCAATCACTTCCAGCTTGATCTCTTTAGGGCAAACGGCGGTGCACTCGCCGATATTGGTGCAGCTGCCGAAATCTTCGGTGTTCATTTGTGCAACCATGCCCAGGGCGCGGCGATCGCGCTCCGGCTTGCCTTGCGGCAGGATGCCGAGATGGGCAATCTTGGCCCCGGTAAACAGCGCGGAGGAGGCATTCGGACAGGCAGCGACGCAGGCTCCGCAGCCGATGCAAGCCGCGGCGTCCATCGCCCGGTCGGCCGTCTCTTTGCCGATGAGATGAGTATTGCCGTCGGGTGCATTCCCGGTGGAAACGGAGATGTATCCGCCGGAAGCGATGATGCGGTCAAAGGAGCGGCGATCGACAATCAGATCCTTGATCATGGGGAAGGCGGCCGCGCGCCACGGCTCGATCACCAGCTCTTCGCCGTCTTTGAAGTGGCGCATGGTCAACTGGCAGACGGTGGTGGCGGGCATAGGACCGTGGGCGACGCCGTTGATCATAAAGCCGCAGGAGCCACAGATGCCTTCGCGGCAATCGTGCTCGAAGGCCACCGGCTCCTCGCCCTTTTCGATCAGGCTCTCGTTCAGCACGTCGAGGCACTCCAGCATCGACATCTCTGTGCTTTCGACGTCCACTGGGTAGCTGACGAATTTGCCCGCATCCTTACGATCTTTCTGTCGCCAGATTTTCAGCGTTACTTTCATTTACTTGTAGCTCCTCTGGCTCGGATGGACGTAGTGGAATTCCAATGGCTCCTTGGTCAACGTGGGCGGGTTGCCGGGACCGCGATAATCCCACGCAGCCACATAGGAGTAATGCTCGTCGTCACGCTGCGCCTCGCCTTCGGGTGTCTGATACTCCTCCCGGAAGTGGCCGCCGCAGGACTCATTGCGGTCCAGCGCGTCGATGCACATAAGCTCCGCGAGCTCGAAGAAGTCGGCCACCCGGCCGGCCTTCTCCAGGCTCTGATTCAGGTCTTCGCCGCTGCCCGGCACGTTGACGTTCTTCCAGTACTCCTCTTGCAGGGCCCGGATCTGGCCAATGGCGGATTCAAGACCCGCCGCGGTGCGCGACATGCCGCAGTAGTCCCAGACAATCTTGCCCAGCTCGCGGTGGAACGAGTCAACCGTGCGCTTCCCCTTGATGGAGAGCAGCAGGTCGATGGTCTGGCGGACGCAGGCGACCGCTTGCTTCACCTCCGGCTGGGTATCGAGCACCGCCGGGAAATTTATTGGTCGCGAGGTAGTTGCCGACGGTGTAGGGAACGATGAAATATCCGTCGGAGAGCCCCTGCATCAGCGCGCTGGCGCCCAGCCGATTGGCGCCGTGATCGGAGAAGTTGGCTTCGCCAATCACAAACAGTCCGGGGATGGTGCTTTGCAGGTTGTAATCCACCCACAGGCCGCCCATGGTGTAGTGGATGGCGGGGTAAATGCGCATGGGGACTTTGTAGGGATCTTCGTCGGTGATGCGCTGGTACATCTCGAACAGGTTGTCGTAGCGATCGCGGATGGTGTGTTCGCCCAGGCGCCGGATGGCGTCGGTAAAGTCGAGGTACACGCCGAGCCCGGTCTCGCCCACACCCCGGCCTTCGTCGCAGACGGCCTTGGCATTGCGCGATGCCACGTCGCGCGGCACCAGGTTGCCAAAGCTGGGATAGCGGCGTTCCAGGTAGTAGTCGCGCTCGGCCTCGGGGATCTGGTCCGGCGAACGCTTGTCCCCCTCCTTCAGCGGCACCCAGATACGGCCGTCATTGCGCAGCGATTCGCTCATCAGCGTCAGCTTGGATTGATAGTCGCCCGAGACGGGAATGCATGTGGGGTGGATCTGCGTATAGCAGGGGTTGGCAAAGAGTGCTCCACGCTTGTGGGCGCGCCAGATGGCGGTCACATTGGAGCCCTTGGCGTTGGTGGAGAGATAGTAGACGTTCCCGTAGCCGCCGGTGCCCAGGATGACCGCATCGGCAAAGTGCGTGGTGATGGTGCCGGTTACCAGGTGGCGGGCGACGATGCCGCGGGCCTTTCCATCGATGACGATCAGGTCCAGCATCTCCGTGCGCGGGTGCATGGTGACGGTGCCGGCGTGGATCTGGCGTTCCAGCGCCTGGTAGGCGCCGAGCAGCAGTTGCTGGCCGGTCTGGCCGCGGGCGTAGAAGGTGCGTGAGACCTGGGCGCCGCCAAAGGAACGGTTGGTGAGGGCTCCGCCGTATTCACGGGCGAAGGGAACACCCTGGGCTACGCACTGATCGATGATGTGCACGCTGATCTGCGCCAGGCGATAGACGTTGGCCTCGCGGGCGCGGAAGTCTCCGCCTTTGACCGTGTCGTAGAAGAGGCGGTAGACGCTGTCGCCGTCGTTCTGGTAGTTCTTGGCCGCGTTGATGCCGCCCTGCGCTGCGATGGAGTGCGCGCGCCGCGGCGAATCCTGAAAGCAGAAACAATGCACCCGGTAGCCCAGCTCGCCCAGGGTAGCCGAAGCGGAAGCTCCCGCCAGCCCCGATCCGACCACGATGATGGAGTGTTTGCGCTTATTCGCCGGGTTCACCAGCTTGACGTCGAAACGAGCCTGATCCCATGCCTGCTCGATGGGCCCAGTGGGTGCCTTGGAGTCGAGTTTCATCTATTTCACCAGCCCCAGTAAAACGCTTATCGGAATCGAGATGTAGCCGAGGACAATCAGCAGGGCGATAACCCATCGCTGCCTTCTTGAGCGTTGCCGTGTGGTTCGGCTGGTGGATGCCGACGCTTTGAAACATGCTCCACAGGCCGTGGCGCAGGTGCAGCCCCAGCAGGCTGATGGCGACGATGTACGAGAGCGAGACCCACCACACCTGGAAACCGGAAACCACGTTGTGGTAAACATCGCCCTCAATGTAGGCCGCGCCAGGATGGATGTAGCCGGCGGTGAGGTGCAGCAGGTGAAAGATGATGAAGGCGAGCACGATGGGGCCGGACCAGTACATGGTTCTGGAGGCATAGGAGGAGGCGATGGCCTGCTTGCGCGAATATCCTATCGGCCGCGCGCGCTTTTTCAGCAGGGCCAGTTGCACCGTCGCGGTGATGTGCAGCCCGACTGCAATCAGCAGGATGATGCGTGCCGGCCAGAGAATCTCCCCAATGCTGTGAAGAAACGCGCCATAGGCATTCAGTTTCGCCGGGCCTTCGTAGACCTGAAGATTGCCCAGCAGGTGCGCGATCACGAATCCGAACAGGATGGCGCCGGTTACCGCCATCACGATCTTCTTGCCCACGGTAGAGGCCCAGAAGCTCGGTGCCCGGTTGTTCCGTGGGGCGGCTGCGAGTGTGCTCATTATGATTTCGTCCAGTCTTTAAGACGGTTGCGGTTGGAAGAACAGTGAAAATGACCCAACCTCTTATTATTGGTGCCCGAGAGAACCATCGTCAAGGTTCGGGCGATACCGCGAACAGGAGCCGAGCCAACTTTCAATCGGATCACTCAGCAAGGAGTTCCATCAGGGCGCGAAACGCCTGGCCGCGGTGGCTCACCGTCCATCGCGTCTGGTCGTCGATCTCCGCCATGGTGCGATCGAGCGCAGGCACATAAAACAAAGGATCGTATCCGAAACCGCCGCTGCCCCGCATGGCAGTAAGGATGCGGCCCTCGACTGCGCCATCCGCGGTGAGCGTGCTGCTCCCATCCTGGGCAATGGACAGCACGCAACGGTAGCGGGCGCGGCGATCGTCCTCGGCAACTCCCGCGAGTTGCTGCAACAGGAAGAGATTGTTGTTGGCGTCGGTAGTGGCGGCAGCGCGGAAGCCTGCATCGGCTGCATAACGGGCAGAGCGCACACCAGGGGCGCCCGCAAGAAAGTCCACTTCGAGCCCGGAGTCGTCGGCCAACACCATCTCCCCCGGGAAGAAAGCGGCTGTAGTAGATCGCCTTTTCACGGGCATTGTCTGCAAAGGTCAGGGCGTCCTCCGCCGGGGCCTCGATGGCGTCGAGGCCAGGCAAGGGAAGAATCAGCACGCCATGGCGAGCGGCGGCCAGAGAAAAATCGCGCAGCTTGCCCGGGTTGGTGCTGGCGACGTAAAGGGTGCGCGCCATCAGTGAAAAGGAGCTAACGGACAGCCTTGGCAGCGGGCCTGGGGGCCGCAGTGGTTCTTGCCCACAGCGACTACCAGGGCGTGGAACTCGTTCAAGAGCTGGGCACGAAATTCCGGCGGGTCCTGGCTCAAAAGCGGTGTGCACCAGTTGTTGCACTTCAATATATTTCCGCTCGCGCGGCGCCAGGCCATGGCGGTCGGCGATACGGCGCAGATACTCATCGACCACCGCCACGGGATGGAGCAGGGCATAGAGCAGAATGGCATCGGCGGTCTCCTCTCCCACGCCGGGCAGCGCCAGCAATTGCCGGCGCACGATGTTGGTTGGTTGTGCAGCCAGCCGGGCCAGCGAGGAGCCGTGCTCCCGATCGAGAAAGGCGACAAACGCCTTGATGGCGGCAGCCTTGCGCACCATGTATCCCGAGGGACGAATCAGGCTTCGCAGCTCTTCCTCCGGAATGGCCCGCAGCCCATCGAGGTTCATCACATCGTGCTCGACCAGGTTCGCAATGGAGCGCTCCACCGCGCGCCAGGAGGTGTTCTGCGTGAGATACGCGCCGACGATCACCTCCAGCGGAGTTTGCGCCGGCCACCATTGCTGGGGGCCATATGCGGCCATGAGCTGGTCGTGGAAATTGCGCAGAATGCGCGGCGCCGCGTTGGTCATTGCTGTGGCTTCGGTTGCCGTAACTGTTTCTTCCAGCCCAGCAACTTGGCTTTCAACGCCTCGGCCTCTGCCTCGGCGATCATGCCCTTGTGTTGATACAGGATAGAGAGGCTGGTGTGGGCCAGAACCTCTTCGGGATCCAGTTGCAGCAGCCGTTGCGCCACCGCGATGGCTGCGTCGTACTCGCCTGACTCCTGCAGCGCGCGGATGAGCCCGTGCATGGCATCGAGCATGCCGGGATCCACCTCGAGGCAATGACGAAGCCTCTGCACGGCTCCTGCGGCATCGCCTTCCGCAAGCCGGTCGAGCCCTTCGTGGTAGAGATCTTGGGCTGTCGAGGAGTGGGACATTGGAAGACTGTTGGACCCTTTGATCATAGCGGTTGCGAAGAACCAAACAAAACCTGGTTCGCCACGGGAGTTCCGCTTACCGGACCGAAGTCACGAAGGCTGTGTAGCGGTCGCCGCGCAGCAGTGAAACGCTGTACTCAACCGGAACCTGCTGTACGTCGTAAGTGGTCTCGGTGATGCTCAAGAGCGCACTTCCAACGGATGTCTGCAATATGCTCGCCTCTTCCAGTTCGGCATTCATAGCGCCAATCACCTCGTCTGCGCGTTGCAAGGACCTGCCATAGAGCCGCTCGATGATGTGGTACAGGGACTGGTTGGCCAGATCGAGCAGGTCAATGCCCGGAAATATGTGCGAGGGAAGATAGCTTGTGACCAGGGCCACCGGCTGGCGGTCGATGAAGCGCAGTCTTTTCAGGCGGTAGACCTTCTGCTCGGGCTTCAGGCTCAACGCCGCGCTAATCGACGCTTCTGGAACCTGCTCATCGACTGACAGTACCCGGGCCGAAGGCGTGAGCCCCTTGCGAAGCATCTCTTCGCTGAATCCTCGCAACCGTTGAAAATCCCATGGGACCCGCTCACTCCCGATGATGGGTTTCTTGCCCTGCTGGATGATCAGCAAGCCTTCATCCCGTAGCTTCTGGAACGCCTGCCGGACCGGCATCTTGCTAATACCAAGTGAACGTGCAATCTCGCCTTCGGAATAGAAGCTGGCACCCGCATGGAGTCGCCCGATGCGGATCGCATTTCGAATCTGCGCAACAATTTGCTCGTAATAAGGAACAAAACTCTCCGCATCCAGGGTGATGCCGGGCCCCGCGCCTGGCCGTTTCACCACTTCTTGTTCCACTAAAGAGGTCGGATCCATACCTTGTGAGGTCAAGTTTACAGGTTTTGTAACGCACTTTGAGCCACTTGGCTAATCTTAATTGACATATTATGTACATATGATGTTATGTTTATAGGCAGAGCGAATGGGCCCCTTCACTTTCCCAACACATGTCTTATAAGGAGGCTCAATGGCGTCCCGGCGTTTGGCTGTCCAGCTTCACTCCCGTTTCACTCCCATAACATTTTGTCTGTTGTTGCTGATCGCGGCCGCTGCCCCAGGCTGGTCCCAGGTGGAATCGGGCAGAATTGTCGGCACGGTTCATGACACTTCAGGCGCGGCTGTTCCCGGCGCGAGGGTGACCGTGGAGAACACTGGCACAAACATTCGCCACGCCGTAACCACAGATGCAACGGGTCAGTTCGTGGTGACCCAACTGCAACCCGGGACCTATACGGCATCTGTTGAACATGAGGGATTTCAAAAGGTAGTCGAGGCTCCTTTTCAGTTGACCGTTACCCAGGTGGTCACACTTGACGTCGGGCTCACCGTAGGGGAAGTGAATCAGGTGATCACCGTGACGGCGTCGGAACCATTGCTGGAATCAGGAACATCTTCGCTGGGCCAGGTAATCACCGCGGAACCCATTACCTCTCTGCCGCTGAACGGCCGCGATTTCATCCAGCTCGCTTACTTGACCCCCGGTGTGAATCAAGGGCCGTCCGGCATCGTGCAGCAAGGGTCGATCCCCGAAAACGAGCGCGCAAACGGCGCGATCCAGGCCAACGGTTTGAGCGCCACGAACAACAACTTTCTGCTCGACGGATTCGACAATAACGAGCAGCAGATAGGCTTCGAAGTTATTCAGCCGTCGGTCGACGCCATTGCTGAGTTCAAGATGCAAACCAATAACTTTGCCGCGGACATTGGCAAGGGGGGCGCGGTAATCAATGTTGCGCTCAAGTCGGGGACCAACCAATTCCACGGAGACGCATTCGAATTTATTCGCAATTCCGCCTTTGACGCGCGCAACTACTTCGATAGCGGATCGGCGCCCATCCCACCTTTTAAACAGAACCAGTTTGGCGGAACCCTGGGTGGCCCGATCCTCCGCAATAGAACCTTCTTCTTCGTCGACTACCAGGGCACGCGCATCAACCAGTCGCAGACCGATATCAACACGGTGCCGCCGCCTGCCGAACGAACCGGGAACTTCTCCGATCTGTTGACCGGAGTGACCGCACCCAACGGATATGACACCGGGCAGATCTACGACCCCACCACCTATAATCCAGCCACCGGCGCGCGCACTCCGTTCCCCGGAAATATCATCCCCCAGGCGTCGCTTGATCCGGCTGGCCTGAACGTGGCCGCTCTTTATCCGGCGTCCAACTTGTCCGGTACCGCGAATAACTATTTGTCTAATCCCGCGCTGGTGAATAACCAGGACTCTTTCGACATCCGGGTCGACCACCAGCTCACCAGCAAAGACAGCCTCTTCGCTACGTTTGAATTTGGCAACGTGAATGAGACGCAACCAGACCCGTTCCCTGGGTATGCCGGCGGTGGCTTTTTCTCCGGAAATATCAGCGATCTTGCGCTTGCAGCCGGCATCAGTGATGTGCATACGTTTGCCGCAAACAAGATCAATGAACTCAAGGTGGGCTACATGCGCTACGTGGTGGACGCCATACCATTCTTCGCCAACCAGGATCTCTCTACTCCAATCGGGATCCCGGGCATTTTTGATCCGGATAATCCCGTGGCTACGGGTGGTCTGCCAAACTTCGCTATCTCGGGATTGAGTAACCTTGGAAATCAGGACTATTTCCCCGAGATGCTGCGCGAGAACAACTATCAGTATCTCGACTCCTTTACCTACATTCGCGGCTCGCATTCCTTTAAGACGGGCGTCGACATTCACCGCCGGCTTAACGGATTCGACCAGACACAGAATGCGCGCGGCGACTTCAGTTTCGACCAACAGTTCACGGCAGACCTGGTGACCGGCACCGGAGGCTCGCCACTGGCCAGTCTCCTGCTCGGCTATCCGATCGCTGCCGCGCGCTATGGCCAAAAGGGACTTTTCGGCATCCGCTGGTGGGAGGTGGGCGCCTACTTCATGGATGATTACCGCGTGAACCCGCGATTGACCCTCAACCTTGGTCTGCGCTGGGACCTCTACACTCCATATGTGGAACAACACGATCGCTTGGCCAACTTCGACTTTGCAACCGGTGAATTTATTGCGCCCCAGATGCCGGGAGTGAGCCGCAGCGGCAATGTCGAAATTCCTAAGAAGAACTTTGCGCCGCGTGTAGGCTTTGCCTGGACGCCGAATAGCGGTCCGCTCGCGATTCGCGGGGGCTTCGGCATCTTCTACGACCTGCAAGGAACCCAGGGCGACTCAGAGCTGCCGTACAATCCGACCGGGCTCTTTTACAGTCAAAGTTTCAACTACCCAGCTTCGACGCTGGGACTTCGGCTCTCGCAGGGCTTTCCGCCGCGCACCTATCCCACCATTGAAAATCCTTCCGGCGCCGCCAGTGCGGTTCCTTTCAACAACCCGACGACCTCAATTGAAGAGTGGAATCTCAACGTGGAGCAGCAGCTGGGAAAGGATTCTGTCTTTCAAATTGCCTACGTGGGAACGCACGGCGTGCACCTCTCGTATGTCTACAATCTGAACCAGGCGCTGGAGCCGCTCGACAGCAACTTTGGTCCGGCCCCGAACTACGGGCGCCCTTACAATGACACCGTGCCGGATATCGCTGCCATTCGCACCAACTCCAATCTGGCCGACTCGATCACCCACCAACTGCAGGCGAAATTTGAGAAGCGCCTGTCCTCGAACTGGAGTACGCTCGCCGCCTACACCTGGCAACATACGATTGGCCAAACAGCGGAGAATGAGTGGAACGGTCCGCAGAATGTGTATAACCTGCGGGCGGAGCGGGGCGATCAATCGCCTGACTTCCGCAACCAATTCACGTCTGGTGGTCCTATAATCTGCCCTTCGGTCCGGGGCAAAGATTCCTGCGCGGCAACGGCTTTAGCAAGATCGTGGCCGGGGGTTGGCAGTCGGAGGGGATCCTCGCCTTCTATTCCGGAGAGGCCTTTACTCCCGCTCTTTCCTTCGATCCAACTAACACCTCGTCAGGCGCGCCTCGTCCCGACGTTATTGGAAACCCTTATAACTTCGCCAATACGCCCGGCGGATCGTGTTCCGGGAGTCAAACGATTTTGTGTTGGTTCAATCCCGGCGCATACGCAATTCCAAGCCTCGCGCCGGGGCAGACATTCGCCACCAACTTTGGCGACGCCGGCCCGGGACGTTGCGCGGCCCCGCGCAGTACAGCGTAGACACCTCCATCTTCAAAGATTTCAAACTACGCGAATCACTTGACATGCAGTTTCGCGCAGAGGCATTCAATGTATTTAACCGGCCGCAGTTCGCCATTCCCAATGCGGACGTGGATACCAGCCAGGCAGGGACCATCACCAGCACGGTGCACAGTGCCCGCCAACTTCAATTTGCCTTCAAGTTCATTTTCTAGCCTTGTCTTCATGCTTGTTGCTGGCCTTAAGAAAGGTGTAGTTCATGGCACAACCCGGATGCAGAAAAACAACCAGGGGCATGACCAGGTTTCTTGCCGGGCTCGTTTTCATCGCCGCTGCCGCTCTTAGCTGTCCGGGCCAGAAGCCGGATAGCACGGCCTGGAGCTCAACTGCCCGCGCCCTTGGAGGCGGTTCGTCTGGATGGAACTTATTTTACGCGCGGAGGGCGCCGGTTTATTTCCGTCGGCGTCAATTGGGTGCCGGCGTCAAGGCCATGCAATGGCCTTATCAATGGGATCCGGTCTCGATTGAACGCGATTTCGCTAGAATGCACGAACTTGGCATCAATACCGTCCGGTTAGATCTTGTATGGGCATGGTTTGAACCTCGCCCAGGCGACTACAACCCCGAAGCATTCCAGCAGCTGCATTTTCTGCTTTCGCTGGCCAATCGCTACCAGATCTATTTGCAACCGCAGCTGTTCATTGGGGGCGAAGTTGGTGAGGCTTATTGGGATGTGCCTTACCGCCAGGGAAGAAATCCCTATACTGACCCTGACATGCTCCGTTATCAGACGGACTTTGCCGCCGAGATGGGACGCCGCTTCGCCAAGGAAAGCGCCATCCTGTCATGGGATCTTACCGATGAGCCGCCGTTCTGGATCGTGGAGAACAGCACCACGGACTCGATGGCAATCAACTGGACCCGGTTGATCGCCAATGCGATTCGCAAGCACGACCCAAACCATCTGCTGGTGGTTGGCACCTCTACCCAGGATGTGGATCACGGTCCCTTTCGGCCGGACAATCTCACCCCCGAAGTGGACTTTTTCAGCGTTCATCCCTACACCATCTACGAGCCAAAGCTCTATCCTGACCCCATGCTCTCGGTGCGCGGCACGTATGGCTCCGCCTTCGAGACAGCCCTCTCCGGCGGCGCCGGCCATCCGGTAATGATCCAGGAGATCGGCGCATCCTCAGCGCAGTACGGTCCCGAATAGATTGCGCAATACGAGCGTGCGAATCTTTATTCAGGCTTGGGGATGGGCGCGAATGGTTTTCTGTTGTGGTGCTTTACCGATGCCGCGCCTGGGCAGTATGCCAAGGTGCCCTATCTCCGCTCACCGCACGAAACCCAGTTCGGCATCACCACGTGGGATGGCAAAGAGCGTCCCGCAGCACAAATGCTGAAGGAGTTCGAGGCGGTCACCGGCAAGCTCGATTTAGCCGGGATCGAACCTGCTCCGGCGGAAGCCGCCATCATTGTGCCGGATGAATGGTCAAAGCCTCATGGCGACGAATCGCATTTTGGGCTTACCGGACCAGAGATCGCACCCTATACATCGCAGAAAGAAGGGGGCGCGGTTGTAGGCCAGGCGCTGCCCGACTTTTCTGAGGCGAATACTTTGTTGACCGGCTCATGGCTGTCGGCATTCGTCCTGGCGCGTCAATCCGGCATCAAGGCAGATCTACCGCGCGAATACTCCGCCTGGAACCGCTATCCTATGCTGCTGCTACCCGCGCCTCTGACAGGAACCGATGAGATGTTGTCGCATGTGCATTCGGACTTCTGGGAGAAAGCTGGCCAGTACATCGAGCAGGGAGGAATGGTGTATGCCTCGGTGAGTGGTAACTCCGCCATTCCCAATATGGAGCAATTGTTTGGCGCGCGGCTCAAGGACCGAATACCGGTGCAAGGGGTGACCCTCAAGATTGTCGCTCCTTTCGGCTCGTTGCAGGTCGGCGATACATTTCACTTTGTTCCTGCCTTCGAAGGTGCAGACCAGTGGCCGGCGGCGCTTGAGCTTGCAGGTGGCACCGTGGTTGCGGTCGACCAGGCGGGCCGGCCGGCGCTGGTAACTAATCAGGTGGGCAAGGGGAAGACGCTGCTCTCCGCTTATCCCATCGAGACGTACCTGGCCGGCAAGCCGGCTGCTTTCGATACTGACGAACCAGCCTTCCGCATCTATCAGGCGTTTCGTGAATGGACGGGCGTGGTAACACCGTTCCGCAGCAGCGAACCGCTGGTCGAAGTATCGTCGCTTGCTGCCTCGGATCACGGGTACGCTGTGCTGGTGAATCATGCGGCCACTACGAAACACGTCACTATTACCTCCGCCAAACCCTTGCGCACGGTGGAGAGGCTTACGCCGAACAGCCACAATACGACGGTACCCCTAAACCAAGGCTCGTGGACAGTTGAGCTGCTTCCGTATGAAGGCGCGATCTACAGCTGGAAATGAGTGTCTCTGAGAAATCGGACCAGGAAGGGTTTCTGTGTATGGTGGGAGCAGTTGATATCGGCGGCACAAAAATTGCTGTGGGACTGGTCGATCCAATGGGCCGCGTGGTAGTGAAACAAGAAATCCCTACTGACGCGGAAAAGGGATTCGACGTGGCCATGGATGGCACTATCCAGGCTTTGAGTGCACTGCTCAGTTCGACCGGCTGTCAGCTGGATGGCATCGGGATCGGCTGCACCGGGCCGGTCGATCCGTTGACCGGAGTGCTGGGAGATTTAAACACCTTACCCCTCTGGACTGGCCGCAATCTAGTCGAACACCTCTCTCGCCACTTTGGCGTCTCTGCTGCGGTGGAGAACGATGCCGATGCAGTAGCCCTGGGCGAGGCCCTATGCGGAGCTGGCAAAGGTAAGGAATCTGTAGTGTGCATCACGGTTGGCACCGGTATAGGCGGGGGCGTGATGCTCGATGGCCAGGTCTATCGCGGCGTTAAGGGAAATCATCCGGAACTAGGGCACCAGATCATCGACCCCGCCGGACCGCAATGCACCTGCGGGCAGCGCGGTTGCTGGGAAAGCCTGGCGAGTGGGCCGGCCATGGCGTTGTGGATGCAGGAAAATTCCCCACCGCGGGATGAAAGTAAGATTCTGACCGCGAAAGAAATCTGCGAGCTTGCGCAGGCGGGAGATGGGTCGGCGATGCGCGCAGTCCAGCGCGAAGCGCAGTTTCTGGCCATCGGAGTTGCCAACGTCATCGCCTGCTTTCTGCCGGAGATCGTTTTGCTGGGGGGAAGCGTCATGAAAAGCGCGCAGCTATTTCTTCCCGAGATCCGTGCCATGTCCGGCGGTTGTCAGATCGTTCCGTCTCATCTGTGCGAGATCGCGCTGGTCTCGCTGGGAGACGACGCCGGACTCATCGGAGCTGCCCAGGTTTGGCATCAACGCTTCCAGAACTCAAGGAGTCTCCTGTGACGGAGAAGGAAAACCGCATGATTCAGGGTAGATATCTCGAAGATATTCTTGCCCAACCAAGGGTGTTGCAGTCCACCCTACAGCAGACGGGGCAGATTCCGCGGGAACTCGTCGCCATCAGAGAACGTCTTCAAGACGGCCGCATCAAGCGCATTGTGCTTACCGGTATGGGCGCGTCTTTCTACAGTCTTACGCCCCTCTATATTGCTCTGGTCAATTACGGGTACGAAGTAACGCAGATAGAAACCGGGGAACTGATCCACTATTTAACCAACCTTTTGCAGCGGGAATCGCTGGTAGTGGCGGTTTCTCAGTCCGGAAGAAGCGCGGAGATACTTCGTTTGCTGGAGTTGGCTGCGAATCGGGCAACGCTGCTTGCGATCACCAATTCCCCCCTGAGCCCGCTTGCATTGGCAGCCGACGCCGTGATGCTGACGCACGCCGGGGAGGAATTTTCAGTCTCCTGCAAAACTTATCTTTGCACCGTTGCCGTCTTACAGCTCGTCGCCGGCTTTCTATGCCATGAGCCCCACGACAAGGTGCAGCAGGAGTTGCTTGCCGCTGTTCCACACACCGCGTCTTACCTTGAAAGCTGGCAACAGCATGTGGTTGAGCTTGCACCTCATCTGGAGGGCATGCGGCATCTGTTTTTTGTCGGCCGCGGTGCGTCGCTTGCCGCCGCGGGAACCGGCGCCTTGATCACCAAAGAGTCCGTGGGCGTTCACGCCGAAGCCATGAGCAGCGCTGCTTTTCGCCACGGACCAATGGAGATATTGCGGGCGAACACCCTGGTTGCCGTGCTCGAGGGGGCGTCCGTGACCAGGGAACTCAACCAGAGGCTGCTCCAGGACATTAACCACAGCCCGGGAAAAGCTCTGTTCATTGGCTGCCATGCGGAACTAGCCTCTTTGCGCACTTCGTCGTGCTCCCCGAGGATTTCTCCAATTCTCGAAGTGCTGCCCTTCGAGATGATCACGCTTGCCCTGGCATATCTCTCATCGGTAGAGCCGGGCGTTTTTCAGCGCGGGGCGAAGGTCACAGTCACGGAATGAGCCCGAACCCGGGGCATCCGAAAGATTAAACGGAAAAAAGCGTTGATGAGAGAAGGGAAGTCCTTCATGCGAAGAAGACCCTACATCGTTGGCTTGATCTTCCTGGTCTTCTTCATCATGTCATTTCTAACTAATATTCTGGGTCCGATTGTTCCTGACATCATCAAGAGCTTTAGAGTAAGTCTGGGCGCGGCCGCTTTTCTGCCTTTCTCCTTCTTTGTGGCCTACGGTGTCATGTCCATTCCAGCCGGATTTCTAGTTGAGCGGTTTACCGAGAAGCCTGTCATCCTGTGGTGCTTTGCTGCTTCCACCGCAGGTGCTTTAAGTTTTGCTGTCTTCCCTTCCTATTTTGTAGCGATTTTCTCGCTCTTTGTGATGGGCGGGAGTATGGCCACACTGCAGGTAGCACTCAACCCCTTACTGCGTGTCAGCGGCGGCGAAGAGCACTTTGCCTTCAATTCCGCATTTGCCCAGCTGGTTTTCGGAAGTGCATCCTTTGTGAGCCCACTCCTGTACTCCTACATAGTTTTGCACTTTAACGATCGAGCGGACCAGGGTTGGCTATTGAGGCCTCTGCGAACTGTAGTGCCCGCCAGCTTAGCATGGGTATCCATGTACTGGATATTTGCAATCTGTACCGCCGCCATGCTGCTGGGGTTGCTGGCTGTTCACTTTCCCGAGGTGGCGCGCAATACGGAGGAGAAGGCTGGTGCCCTGGGTGCTTACCGGCAACTCCTGCGAAGGCCGATGGTGTGGTTCTACTTCGCCAGTGTTTTCGTTTACGTCGGTTCTGAACAAGGCACCGCGGATTGGATTTCAAAATTCCTGTCACAGTATCACGGTTACAGTCCCTATGTTGAGGGCGCACAAACGGTCTCATGGTTTTGGGGAATGTTGACGGCGGGATGCTTCGTTGGGATGTTCCTGTTCAAGATCTTCGACAGCCGGCGAGTTCTCGTCGGATTTTCGCTGGGCTCTCTACTGGCTCTTTCCGCGGCACTTTTCGGTTCTGGCAGAGTGGCCTTGTTTGCCTTTCCTGCGGTGGGTTTCTTTGCATCGATCATGTGGCCCACCATCTCATCGCTGGCGCTTAACTCTGTCGCAGAAAACCAGGGAGCGTTCTCGGGCATTCTTTGCACCGGCATCGTTGGGGGCGCGGTGGTGCCGCTTTTGATTGGCCATGTGGGTGACCGTTTCGGACTTCGCTCAGGGATGCTGATCTTGTATTTCACATTTGCCGGCGTCATGAGCGTGGGGTTCTGGGCGAGACCCCTCATTGCGAATGCAACCGTTGCGTTGCGCAGAAATCCGGAAGAGCGGTTACGATGAACCCATGAGTTTCATCCTCGCCGATGGCTGGCTGATTACCATGAACGAGCGCCGCGAGATCCTGGAGCGCGGCAGCATTTGCATAGAGAACGACCGTATTGCCGCAGTGGGGACCCGCCAGCAGCTGCAGCAGCAATATCCTGGGGCGGAAGTTGTGGATTGCAGCGGCCGCATCGTGATGCCGGGCATGGTGAACACCCATACCCATCTATTTCAGACCCTGCTCAAGGGCCTGGGCGACGATATGGTCCTGAAGAAGTGGTTTACCTGCATGACCGGGCCGAGCGCGGTGCATCTTACTGCCCCGGACGCCCATGCCGCGGCGCTTCATGGCTGTGTGGAGTCGATACGCTCCGGGGTCACCACCGTGGTTGACTTCATGTATGTTCATCCCCAACCCGGGTTGATCACGTCGGTCTTCGACGCGTTCACCGCGACTGGCATGCGGGGGTTTGTCTGCCGCGGGTTTATTTCCACTGGCGTGCAGTACGACATTCCGGCAGCCCTGATCGAGAAGCCGGCGGACGCATTAGGCGACGCAAGAAACCAGATACGGCGCTACAACCGGCCCGGCGGACGAGTGCAGGTAGGTCTTGCCCCCAACATGATCTGGGCGGTTGATGAGGAAGGGTATCGGTTGACCAGGAAGCTGGCCGATGAGGAGCATGTGCTCATCACCACCCATGTGGCGGAGACAAACTTCGAGCTGGAGACCGCGGCCGCCTGCTACGGAATGAACGATACGGAGTTTCTCAGCGACATAGGCTTCCTGGGTCCGGATGTGCTTGCCGTGCATTGTGTGCATTGCAATTCGGGAGACATAAAAATTATGCGCGACCACGGGACCGCGGTGTCGCATAACCCTTGCAGCAATATGTATCTGGCCTCGGGCTGCGCGCCGATTCCCGAGATGCTGGCGGCCGGCGTCACCGTTGGTTTGGCCTCCGACGGTCCGGCAAGCAGCAACAATCACAGTCTCTTTCAGGCGATGAAGTTTGCCGCCTTGCAACAAAAAGGCGTGCATCAGGATGCAACCATCATGACGGCGGAAAAGGTGCTGGAGATGGCTACGATTGATGGTGCGCGCGCGGTTGGCCTCGAAGCCGAGATTGGCTCGATCGAGGTGGGCAAGAAGGCGGACATTGTCGTCATTGATTACAACAACGCCTTTATGACGCCGATTCATCATCCTGTCTCGGCCATTGTGTATTCGGCGCTGGGCCATGAGGTGACCAGCGTAATGATCGATGGGCGCTTTGTGATGCGTGACGGAATCGTAGGCACGGTGGATGAGACCGCGGTCAGGCGCCAGGCGCAGGTGAGCGCCGACGCGCTCACCAAGCGTGCCGGAACCGATTCCGCCAAGTGGCGTCCGTGGCCTGGACGGTAATGGAGGTACCTGCTGTTCGCTGAACCAGCCCGGGACCCAAATGAAAGCGTCGCTCTTCCCTTTGTCATCCCGAGCGAAGCCGAGGGATCTGCAGTTTCGGTCCCTCAATCCTTCGCATAAGGCACCATCAGCGCCGCCGGTTGCACAGCTTTCCCGCCGAACAACCCGGAAATCGCCAGAATCGTAACCACGTAGGGAAGCGACGCCAGAGTTGCTGCGGAATATTCGCCCCGGTCAACTGCAGTCCAAGCTGCAACGCATCGCAAGCGCCAAACACCAACGCTGCCAGCGCCGCCTTCCACGGACTCCATCGTCCAAATATGACGATGCCGAGCGCGATGAATCCCTGTCCGGAAACAATCGATTCGCGAAACAGCCCGATCTGCGCCAGCACCAGGTAGGCGCCGGCCATGCCCGCCGCAGCGCCGCCGATCAGCGTTCCGATGTAGCGCATGCGGCTCACGGAGACGCCGGCCGCATCGGCCGCGCTGGGATTTTCTCCCGCGGCACGAAGCGCCAGCCCAAAGCTTGTGTGAAACAAGACAAAGTGCGCCAGCGCGACCAACCCCAGCGTCATGTAAAGCAGAATCGTCTGCCCAAACAATACCGGCCCAAGCAAGGGAAGATCGCTCAACCACGGAATATGAAGGGGCGGGAACATGGCCACACTCTGCGGGCCCGAGGACTCGCCCAGCGCCCGGCGATAAACAGTGGCGGCAATGCCCAGGGCCAGCACGTTAAAAACCAGGCCAACCACCACCTGGCTAGCGCGGACGGTGACATACATCCAGGCCAGAAACAGATTGAAGACGATGCCCGTCAGCATCGCTGCCAGCAGGCTTATCCAAACCATGCCAGTTGCATAAGCGGTGAGGAAGCTGGCCAGTGCGCCCAACAGAATCGTGCCTTCAATCCCAACATTTAAAACCCCGGAGCGCTCAGCGAAGGTCTCTCCCAGTGCAGCCAGCAGCACCGGCCCGGAGAGCCGGAGGCTGGCAGCAAGCCAGGTCACGAAGAAAGCCGAAGTCATCAGCCGATGAAAGTTCACGTCAGCGAACCTCCTCTTCAGGTTCACCCGGTAACGCCGGAAGAAATCGCTGGCCAGCACCATCAGCACGATGAGACTTTGCAGAATAAACGTGATGGAGGAGGGAATACCGGCCCTTCGCTGCATGGCATTTGCGCCCACCGTCATGCCGCCGTACAGCACCGCCGCCGGGATAACCGCCAGTGGGTTAAGCTTCGCCAGCAGGGCGACGATGATGCCGGTGAACCCTACACCGCCGCTGACGCCATCCATCAAACGATGTTGTTCGCCCAGCACTTCCACTGTGCCGGCCAAAGCACCCAGGCCGCCCGCCAGGAATGCAGCGAACACCAACCGGGCGCCCACGTTGATTCCCCCGAAGCGGGCAGCCGACGGGCTTAGCCCGCTGACAATTAATTCGTAGCCCAAAGGCGTCTTGCGCAGCAGCATCCACACCAATGCTGTCGCCAAGATCGCCAGCAGGATGCCTGCATGCGCGCGCGTCCCGGGCAAGATAAACGGCAGCCAGGTAGAGCGAGGCAGGATCGCGGTCTCGGGTACTCCACCAGGGGCGCGCATAGGGCCCGAAACAAGATACTGCACCATCAGAATGGCGACGTAATTCGTCATCAGCGAGATAAGCACTTCGTTGCCCCCAAGCCGCGCGCGTATCAGCGCAACCACGCCAGCCCAGGCGGCTCCGGCAATAAAACTCAGCAGCAGCGCCCAAGGCAAAAACCAGGAGACCGTGGTGAACAAGCCCAGCCAGGTGGTGACTGCAGCCCCAACGAGGAAGCATCCTTCGAAACCCAGATAGCCGAAGCCCGATCGCCAACTGACGATCGTGCCCAAAGCAATCAGGGTTAAGGGCCCCGTCCGCACCAGCGTATAGCCAAAGCCGCGGAGACTAGCGAATGGCTCATGGAAGAGCGCGAAGTACGCCCGAAGTGGGTTCGCTCCATAGAGCACAAAGAGCAGGGAAGTAACCAGCATTGCGGCCAGCACTGCGATGATCATGGCAGTGGCGAGGGCGAGGGGCGAGTCTGCCGGAGTAACACGGCGTTCGATCAGCTTCATGCTTCTCCGCTCAGCGCAATGCCGGAGATCATGAGGCCCAGCTTTTCCTGGGTGGCGCTGGCCGCGTCGAGAATGCCGACGATGCGCCCTTCGAACATGACGGCGATCCTGTCGGCCAGATTCATGAGTTCTTCGAGTTCTGCGGAGATTAACAGAATTGCCTTACCGCGCTCGCGTTCCTTTAGCAGCTCGAGCCAAACCGACTCCACTGCACCCACGTCCAGCCCTCGCGTTGGTTGTTCCACCACCATCGCGGCCGCATCCTGCAAAACTTCACGTCCCAGGATCAGCTTCTGCAGGTTGCCGCCGGAAAGCTTGCCTGCCCTGGCGTTGATATTTGCCGGACGCACTCCGAATCGGGTTATCAATTTTTCCGCATGCTCGCGGATTTTGCCCTTATCGAGAAGCCCCCACCTGGTGCGCTTCCGCTGCGATCCAAGAATTGCATTGTCAGCCAGCGACATCTCCGGGATCGAGCCCACATGACGGCGATCGGCAGGAATGTAAGAGAGGCCGAGAGCGCGGTGTTGCGCCACCGTCATCCGGGTTACTTCCCGATCGTCCAGAAATACTTTTCCCTGGTGGGCCGGGCGCACATGCATAATCGCCTCCGCCAATTGCGACTGCCCGTTGCCGTCGACGCCGGCGATGCCGACAATCTCTCCCGCGTGCACATCGAGGCTTATGCCGCGGACCTTTTCCTGTCCCACATCATCGCGAACGTGCAGCCCGTTGATGCGCAACACGGCTCGTCCGCGCGCGATTGGAACCCGATGGGCGCGGAGGTTCACGTCGCGGCCCACCATGAGGTAGGCTAACTCCTGCTCGCTGGTCTGTTGCGTAGTGACGGCGGCCACCACACGGCCATCGCGCATCACCGTCACCCGGTCGGCGAGCTCCAGGATCTCCTGAAGTTTGTGGGTGACGATGACGATCGAGCGGCCCTGATCCCGCAGTCCGCGCAGCACCGTGAAGAGCTGGTCCTTCTCCTGCGTGGTGAGGACGGCCGTCGGCTCGTCGAGGATCAGCAGCCTGGCATCCCGGTAGAGCAGCTTGAGGATCTCAACGCGCTGCTGCACGCCAATGGGAAGGTGTTCTACCTGTGCATCCGGATCGATGGCCAGATGGTGCTGGTCGCTCAGGCTGCGCAGCCGGCGTGCGGCCTGGCGCAGGTCGAAGGCCTTCAGGCCGAGCACGGTGTTCTCGACCACGGAGAAACGCCGCACCAGCATGAACTCCTGGTGCACCATGCCAATGCCGAGCGCGATGGCATCCCTGGGGCTGGCAATTTCCACCGGCTCCCCGTCGATCAGGATTTGTCCGGAGTCCATGGAGTGAAATCCGTACAAAATCTGCATCAGGGTGCTTTTGCCCGCGCCGTTCTCGCCCAGCAGAGCATGGATCTCGCCTGCCTCGATGGTCAGGTCCACGTCGCAGTTGGCGAGAACCCCGGGAAATCGCTTGACGATCTTTCTCATCGCAAAGGTGGGCAATTCCATCTCCTCAGGAAGAAAGATTGTACCGTTGGATTTAGGGTAAAACAGAGAGAACTGGAGATCCCTCGGCTTCGCTCGGGATGACAAAGGGGAAATGGGAGCTTCCATTTAGACCAGCTTCTGGATGAGAAACAATCGCGTCGCGGAGCCGAAGATACGGTCGATAGCACAACAGAATTGTCATCCCGACCGAAGCGTAGCGTAGGGACCTGCTGTTCCTATTTGATCAAAGCCAACACGTCGATCCGGTGCGCCGAGAGATCGCTCCACACCTTTTGAAACGCGGCCCACTCGGCGGGAGAAACCAATTGCGGATTGTAATCCCCGTTGGCGCCCGCCTTTAACAGCCACATCCAATCCACCGTCGGTCTCCACTCCGTGCCGCCCGCGAACGTGCGGTTGGCCACGGAGTGGGCGGCGCTCTGGACCATGCCTTCGAGGTTCATCAGGAAACTGGTCGCCATATTGTTCGGCGCAAGATTGGTCTGGTCGGAATAGCACCCCAGCACCTTTGCCTTACCCGCGACCGCACCCTGGATTGCGCCCAGCCCGGTTACGTCCGCCGCATGCCAGATCACATCCGCGCCATTGCCAATCAGGGTTGCCGCAGCCTCTCGTCCTTTGGCGGCGTTGTCGTAATCTCCGGTGATGATCCCCAACGCTTGAATTCCGGGGACCGTATTGCGAGCGCCCGCGATAAATGCCTTCTGCATCCGTTGCTGTTCGGGATCGTCTTCGCCTCCGACAAAGCCAACCGCCTTTTTCTTTTCGGAGATCAACGCCGCCATGGCCCCCGCGCCGTAGGCCGCACCGTAATAGCCCATATTGATATACATGATGTTCCGCGGCACTTTAGGCTGAGGCAGAGCACTGCTCACAAAGTAGTACTGGGCCGGGTAGTCCGGCGCAATGTCGAGCAGCGCGCTGCTGAACTCAAAGCCATGACCGAGGATCAGGTCGAAGCCATCGTCGGAGTAGCCACGCGCGACCTCCTGCATCTCCGCCAGGCCGATATTTTCCGCGTAGGCAGTCTTGAATCCCGGGCCCAGCGCCTTCAGGCCGTTAAAGGCAAGTTGGCTCCAGCCGCCATCCGTGATCACGCCGGTCAGCAGAAGAACCACGCGCGTCTCTTTGCCTGGGCCCAGTTCCGCGAACCAAGCGCAGCCATAGCCAGGGCAGACGCGCATCCACGATGGAAGGCGCGCCGCGAGAACCTGCTCATTTGCCTTTCGACTCCGCGCTGAGCGCCCGCAAGTGCGCCGGCAAGAATGGGCGAACCAAATACTGATAAGCCGCGCCGCCCACGCAGCCGCCGATCAAGGGACCGGCTATCGGGACCCACCAATAATTCTCCGGCGATGGGAACGCGGCCGGTCCCCACCCAGCGAGAAAGCAGAAGATCCGCGGTCCAAGATCACGCGCGGGATTGATCGCCCAGGCCTCGAGGTAGCCCATCGAGGCGCCGATCAACGCGACCAGAAGCCCGATCATGAGTGCGCCGGAATTAGCCTGCGGCGCCATCTCGTTATATTGCTCGGTGATGGCGAAGATGCCGAAGACCAGAAAAGCCGTCAGAATAATTTCGTCGCCGAAGGCATGCATGGGCGTAATGGCCAGGCCGGATGTAAAGAACACGCCTCGCGCCCCCAGCCGGGCAGAAAGGGGCGAACCAAATACTGATAAGCCGCGCCGCCCACGCAGCCGCCGAGCAGGGGACCGGCAATCGGGACCCACCAATAGTTTTCCGGCGATGGGAACGCAGCCGGTCCCCACCCAGCGAGAAAACAGAAGATCCGCGGCCCAAGATCACGCGCAGGATTGATCGCCCAGGCCTCGAGGTAGCCCATCGAGGCGCCAATCAACGCGACCAGAAGCCCGATCATCAGAGCGCCCGAATTTGCCTGGGGCGCCATCTCGTTATATTGCTCGGTGATGGCGAAGATGCCGAAGATCAGAAAAGCCGTCAGAATAATCTCGTCGCCGAAGGCATGCATGGGCGTGATGGCCAGGCCGGGATGGGTAAAGAACACGCCGGCGGCGCCCCCAGCCGCGCGCGTGAGCTGCGCGGCGTTGTTGAAGTGGTCGATCACCGGCACGTACAAGATGTAGACCAGCGCCGCGCCCAGCAAGCCGCCAACCACTTGCGCCACGAAGTAGGGAATCACCTTGCGCCAGGAGAATTTTCGATACAGCGCCAGTGCCAGCGTCACTGCCGGATTCGCATGCGTGCCGGAGATGGATCCCGTCGCGTAAATGGCCATGGTCACCCCCAGTCCCCATGCGATGCAAAGGCCCCAATAGGAGCCCTGGTAGGGGTTGGGCGTGTAAAGGCTGTACATGGCGGCGACCGAGTCACCGAACGCAATAATGATGAAGACCGCCACGGCCTCCGCAAGCAACTCGCCAAAATCCTGTCTCTTCATCGAAGTGCCCTTTACGGTAGCAGGTATTTTCCCGCCTCGTCGTTGAATTGCTGCAGCTGCTGCTCGATCCAATCCTGTCCCGCGCCCAGTTCCTGGGCCATCAGCCTGGCCACGGCAGGCGCCATCTCCATCGCTGCCCGGGCATTCAGGAACAAAGCCCGGGTGCGGCGCGACAGCACATCGTCCAGCGTGCGCGCCATCTCCTCCCTCACTCCCCACACCACCTCGGCGGCAATATAGGGCAATGCGGGATGGAGCTGCTGCCCGAGGCGCTCATCGGCGGCAGCCAGCGCCAGGATGGCCTCACCATCAGAACCGTAGACCCCCAGGGCGGTGAGCGACTCGACACCCTGCTTGTAACCGTGGATCCTCAGGTCGTGCGTCTTGCTGGGCACATCGGGAAGTTCACCCAGGGTAACCGCGTGGTCCACGCAGTCCTCGGCCATGTGTCGATAGGTAGTCCATTTTCCCCCCACGATGGTCAGCAGCCCGGAGTTGTCGACGCGGATGGTGTGGTCGCGGGAGAGCGACGAGGTCTTGCTCGAATCGCCGTTGGCTTTCACCAGCGGACGAATACCGACATACACGCTGAGCACATCGCTCCGCTTCGGAGGACGGCTGAGATACTGGGCCGCGGTGTCCAGAATGAACTCCACTTCCTCTTCCAGGGGCAGCGGATTGTAAGACGGCTCCTGAATGGGAGTATCGGTCGTGCCCACCACCGTGTGCTCATGCCACGGGATGGCGAACAACACCCGGCCGTCGCTGGTGTGGGGCACCATGATGGCGGTATCGCCGCGCAGAAACTCCCGCGCAAAGACCAGGTGGATCCCCTGGCTGGGCGCGATCATGCCTTGCACCTCAGGCTCCGCCAGCCGCCGCACCTCGTCGGCAAAGATGCCTGCCGCATTCACCACCACATGGGCCGGGATCTTCATGCGCTGTCCAGATTCGCTGTCGACCGCAATCACTCCATCGGCAAAGCCGTCCGCGCCCCGGGTGATCTCGACCACAGGAGCATAGTTGAGCAGCACGGCGCCCTCATCCGCCGCCGTAGCCGCCAGGTGGATCAGCAGGCGCGTGTCGTCAAACTGGCCATCGTAGTAAATAACACCGCCGCGGAGTCCATTGGTCTGGATGGTGGGCAGCCGCTCCAGCGTCTCTTCCAGCGAGAGCAGGCGAGACTTGCCAAAGCCGTATTTGCCGGCGAGCAGGTCATAGACCTTCATCCCGATCCCGTAGAAGGGAGCCTCCCACCAGGAGTAGTTGGGCACCACAAAGCCCAGGTCATGGACCAGGTGAGGAGCGTTCTGGCGCAGCAGCCCGCGTTCCTTCAGGGCTTCCATCACCAGCGATATGTTGCCTTGCTCCAGGTAGCGGACCCCGCCATGAACCAGCTTGGTGCTGCGGCTGGAAGTAGCCGAGCCAAAATCCATCTTCTCCAGCAGCAGCACGGCAAAGCCGCGGCTCGCCGCATCGACGGCGACGCCAACACCCGTGGCTCCGCCTCCGATCACAACGATGTCCCATGGAGTGGAACGAGCGTTAACCTTGGCGAGCATCGCCTGGCGATTCATCTACTCATCTCCTTCGTGCCAGTGCCTGGAACGCTCCACCGCCCTCTTCCAGCGTGCCCGCCCGGCCGCGATTTTCTCTTGCCCCGCCTTCGGCTCGAATCGGGTATCGGCCGCGCGCAGCTGGCGAATCTCGTCGGGGCTGTTCCAGAAGCCCACCGCCAGCCCGGCGAGATACGCGGCTCCCAGGGCCGTGGTCTCACTCACGGCGGGGCGGATGACGGGCACGCCCAGCACGTCGGCCTGGAACTGCATGAGCAGATCATCCACCGCCGCGCCCCCATCCACGCGCAATTCTTTAAAGGGGCACTTGGTGTCGGCATCCATGGCCTCGATCACGTCGGCCACCTGGAAGGCGATGCTCTCCTCGGCCGCGCGGGCGATGTGGCCAGGCTTGGTGCCGCGGCGCAGCCCAATCAAGAGGCCGGTCGCGTACGGGTCCCAGTACGGCGCGCCCAGGCCGACAAATGCAGGTACCAGCACCACTCCACCGGAGTCTTCGACGGTAGCTGCCAGCGCATTAACCTCCGATGAATTTCGAATCAGTTGCAGGCTATCGCGCAGCCACTGCACTACCGCGCCGCCAATGAAGATGCTGCCTTCCAGCGCATACTCCAGTTTCTTATCCAGGCTGCAAATCAGCGTGGTGATCAGCCTCTTTTCCGAGAGAACAAACTGCGCGCCGATATTCTGCAGCAGAAAGCACCCGGTGCCATAGGTGTTCTTTGCATCCCCGGGCCGGATGCACAGCTGCCCAAAGAGCGCGGATTGCTGATCGCCCGCGATGCCCGCGATCTCGGTTGCTTCCAGGCCGAGGGTAGTGGACACCGGGCCGATCCTCTCGCTCGACCACACCACCTCGGGCATCATGCTCTCGGGAATTCCGAATAGCTTCAGCAGATCCGCATCCCATTTGCCTTCGACGATGTTGTAGAGCATGGTCCGCGAAGCATTGGTCCGGTCCGTGATATGTTTTTTCCCGCTGGTCAGGTTCCATATCAGCCAGCTGTCGACGGTGCCAAAGGCCAGTTCGCCGGCCTCCGCCTTTTGCCTGGCGCCGTCGACGTTCTCCAGGATCCATGCAATCTTTGAGCTGGAGAAATAGGGGTCGATCAACAGTCCTGTCTTTTGCCGGACCGTCTCCTCCTTGCCGTCGTTCTTCATCTGCTGGCATCGTTCGGCGGTGCGCCGGTCCTGCCAGACGATCGCGTTATAGACCGGCTTACCGGTTGCCCGCTCCCATACGATCGTCGTCTCCCGCTGGTTGGTGATGCCTACCGCCGCCAGGTCGCGAGGACGAATGCCCGCCTTGCCCAGAACCTCGGCCACCGAGCTCATCTGCGAGCTCAGGATGTCGAAGGGATCGTGCTCCACCCAGCCGCCCTGGGGGTAGATCTGTTGGAACTCACGTTGCCCCTGGGCGACGATATTGCCGTCCTTGCCAAAGAGAATAGAACGAGAGCTGGTAGTTCCCTGGTCGAGCGCGAGAATGTATGCCATGGCCCTCCTTAGGATTCGATGCCCCGAGATTTATAAAGTACCGGCAATCATGTCGTCAAAGCGCCGTGCTAGACTTACCGCGAATTCATGAGTCCCTTATTCAATCGACGCACCTTTCTCTCTCTTGGTGCAGGCACGTTGGTCTCCGCCAGGCTATGGGGCGCGATGCCCATGCCGGCCGCCAATGATTCGGTCGAATCCAAGCTGGACGCATTCACGGCCAGCCTACATGCAGGCCATGAATGCCCCCGGGATGACCCAGGCGCTCACCACCGAGACGGCAACCATCCGCACCGCGTGCTATGGCTTTTCCAATGTCGATCTCAAAGCTCCGGTGACTCCGGAGCAGCTTTTTCAGATCGGCTCCATTACCAAATCGTTCACCGCGCTGATCATGCTGCAGTTGCTGGATGAGGGCAAAGTGGACCTTCACCGCCCGGTGCTCGAGTACCTGCCCTGGCTTCCGGTGACCATGACCTATGGGCCGATCACCGCGCATCATCTGTTGACGCATACCTCCGGGTTGCCCGATGCCTCCGCGATCTTTCAAAGCGATCCAACGTTTCGGCATGTGCAGGGTTATGCGCCCGGGGATCATTTCCACTACTGCAATCTCGGCTTTGCGATTCTCGGCCAGATCATCGAGAAGCTTGACGGAAGGCCCTGGTACCAATGTCTGCAGGCGCGGATTCTCACGCCCTTGGGAATGACGCAGACCGCCCCGGTGATCACCATAAACTCCAGTGCCCGCAGCGCCACTGGATATCAGCCGTTCTTCGATGACCAGGTGTACCCTCGCCAGGGCCGGCTGGCTCCAACCCCGCCGGAGGTTTTCGACAGCCCGGCAGGCAGTATTGCGGCGCCGGCTGGAGACATGGCGATCTATCTGCGAGCGCTCCTCAACGGAGGCCGGGTGCCGAGCCGGCGCATTGTCACCGCGGAGAGTTTCAAGTTGATGACCACGCCGTACATCAAGGCTCCGGAGTTCAGCCCCACGGCGTCTTACGGCTACGGCATTGCCGTCGATGTCCTGGACGGTCATAAAATTCTTCGGCATACGGGAGGCATGAACTGCTTTGCCTCCTCCATCCATGTGGATCTGGACAGTGGCGTCGCCGCCTTTGCTTCGATCAATGCCATGCAGGGTTACAGGCCAACGCCTGTTACGCAGTATGCGGTCCAGCTTTTGCGGGCACAGCGCGAAGGGAATCTGTTGCCTACGGCAGAACCGCTCAACGATCCAACCGTGGTAGACAATCCCCACGACTATGTGGGCGTATATCGTAACAGCGACGGTAAGGAGCTGGTTTTCAAGCCGGATGGCAACAGGCTCCTGTTGGCCAGTGAGCGCCAGTCGGTTGTTCTGCAGCACACGCAGGGAGATTCGCTTCTATCTCGACCGTGCAGGGTACATTTTCCGACTACAGTGTGGTCTTTAGCAGAGACCAGCCCAACAGCAAAGGCACGGACGCGGCCCCCGCTCCTCCATCGCCCGTGGTCGAGGTAGCGTATGGACCCGACTGGTACGTCAACACGGCGTACCGCGGCGAGCACGAGTTCAAGACGCCACCGGAATACGCTGCGCTTACCGGCCGCTACCGAAGCGATAGCGGCGATGAAGTCCGCGTCTTTGTGCGTAAGGGCCGGCTCTGGGCTGGAGACACGCAGCTCACTGAGATTGGCCCCAACCTCTTCCGCATGGGAGAGGATGCCTGGTCGCCTGATACCGCGCAGTTCCTGACAATTGTGGAAGGCCGGGCCAGGCTGCTGCGAGTAATCGACGAGGACTGCTGGCGCATCGAAGTCGACTCCTGAGGCCGGGAATTTTTAGATTTTTTCGCTTTATCACGCACCTAAACCGCACTTGGCGGAGCTTCGCCTCATCCGCACGTTCAGATCGCGTGCCACTAGTCTTGCGACTAGTGTCGCACAAGATGACCAACGGCAGTGATCTCGTGCAAATATCCCAGCGTTATTGCCGCATGATTTTCGAGAAATCTCCGAGGCGGCGTCTCGCACCCACCGCATTAGCGATCGCTCGTAGCTAACCAGAATTGTCGCCCAGCCGACTCTCAACCGCTACCGTCAGGCAGATCAACTCTGTGTACGGCTTGTCGACCACTCAAGAAGCGAGTTTGCGGGGAGATCACATGTCGATCGTCAAAAACCTCCATCAAGCCAAGCATAGATCACGAGCCTCTACGCGGATACGTTGCGGGGCTAATCCGTTCGCCTGCTAGTAACGCCGGATGGATCGGTGCGGCTGCCATGCGTCATCGACCCTAGTTGGAACACTCTCGACCTCACTTGCAGAAGCGGACCCCAATCAGACCGTCAGCAGTTCCTCATAGAAGCCACCAATCTCACGCTCTCTGTCGACGAAGTGAATCTCCAGGATCCAATGCCGTTTCTGTCCCTTTTCATCAGCTGAGCGCATGGGCAGGTGGCTATCGGGATGAACGTAGAGCGATACCTTATCGCCGGCGATTCTTTCGTGAGGAAACTGTCCAATTAAATGTCCAGCGATGAGCCCGCCAAACTCCCACCCGAGTTTCTCTGCCAGCGAGTTGAGCGTAGCCAAAGAGTTCGCTGCTGGTGATGCCAGGAGTCTCGTTGAAATACCGCTTGCCTTCGGCAAACGCGTGGCCCACATCCTGCTGTATTTTGTGCTTCAGCGGATCGGAGCCAAGAACAAACGTGCGTCCAAAATCGGCTTCCCACTTTTCAAATACCGGCCCGAGATCGAGGAATAAGATGTCATCTGTCCCGATCGTCAAGTCCGGCGGATTTTCCGCGTAGGGAAGCAAAGTATTTCTGCCCGCGCGAACGATGCGTTTGTGCCAGTACGTAGAAATCCCATACATCTGCTCAGCCAGAGCGTAGATATCGGCGTTGAGCGTGCTTTCGGTGATGCCCAGGGCGGATCAGGCCACGCGTCTCAATCTCATTAAAGAGCTGCTCCGCCTTGCGCTGAGCTTCGAGCAACTCCGCGGCTCGCGTCTCTTCCTGCTTGGCTCATCATGCGGTGTAACTCCGCCCTAGACCAAGAGCAGCGAGGCCCTTGCGGTAGGTGATCGAGCTGCGGTCGGCGGGAAAGTGCGCTTCCGCATGCAAATCGAGTGGAAGGTCTTCCGGCCACTGTTGTTCGACAATTGCGATATCTTCCGCGAACACCTGGTAGTTGAAATCGAGGGTTTCTTCGAGGGCTGCATCCTTGTCGAAGTTTCGGCATAGGGGAACGAACAGGCGCGTCTTCCGGGCGGACACTGGTGAGGCTGCGTTCATGATGTGCAGCAGGCCACCCCCGGGGAAAGTAACAGTCAACTTTGCCGTGAAGGGGAGGAACACCTCAAATCGCCGGTGCCACTGGAAACCCGGCGGATTCAGATGCTTGTAAGCGTGCGAGTAATTACTTACCGTGCTGACATAGTCGGCGACAAACCCGCGGTCGGTCTTGGTTACCTTATAATCCGGCACCACGGGATTATCCGTCTCGCCAAAACTCTCGGGGTGGACAAACGCGAAGTGGCTCACATCGAGAAACCCCTCGATCTGCCGGCCCGCCGCAGCCTCGATGGCAACGCTATCGGGCAGCACCTGCAGGTAGTCCGGGTCGTACCACTCCTTCATCTCGGGCAGCGGAAGCGGGCCGTTGTCCACCAGCCGCACCCACACCAGGCCATACCGTTCCTGGGCCTGAAACATCTGCAGCCGCAGCCGGGGAGAGATTAGGCCCTTGGGATGAGCGGGGATGCAGGTACATCTGCCTTCACGGTCGTAACGCAGGCCGTGATACTTGCAGATGATCTCGTCGCCCTCTACGCGGCCCAGCTGAGCGGAACACCGCGATGAAAACATATGTCTCTGGCGGCCACCAGCGTGCCGTCGGAGAGGCGATAGACCACAACCCGTTCATCGAGCAGCCGGGCTGCGTAAGGCTTGTCGGTGACCGCGTGGGCGAAGGCGACCGGATACCAGAAAGGCAGCGAGCGCACGCCAGTCGGTCTCGGTGAAAGTACATCCGCGCGGCAGAACAGAAGCGCTGGCCGCTTCGGCGGCGAGCAGCTCAGAGGCTGGAACCAAGGATGTAGGGGTCGCCATGCATCATTATGAGCGTAGGCGACCCCTCGAATCAATCGACGACAATGCCTTTCAATGGCTAAGCGAGCTTGACGAAGTGCATGGCCGCTGAGTTCATGCAGTAGCGCAGACCCGTCGGCTGAGGGCCGTCGTCGAAAACGTGTCCCAGATGTGCGTCACACACCTTGCAGGAAACCGCGGTTCGCTCCATGCCCAGGCTTCGATCCGTAATTTCAACAATATTTTCCCGCGCGATCGGCGCCCAGAAGCTGGGCCACCCGGTGCCCGACTCGAACTTCGTCTCCGAGCTAAAGACCGCGGTGTCACAGCAGACGCAACGAAAGAGACCGCGATCGTGCAGGTTCCAGGTGTCACCGGAATAAGCCCGCTCGGTGCCGGCCTGGCGAGCGACTTCATAGGAGATTGCGGATAGCTGGCTCCGCCATTCGGCATCCGATTTGACCACCTTCGGAACCACCACCTTGCCGGTCTTCTTGCCGTTCGCGGCAAATTCAACGATGGTCACCATGCCCGGAGCGGTCGACGCAAACGCTGCGCCGGGTATTTGCAGAGACCAGAGTGCGACCGCGCCGCAAGCCCCCGCCGAGTTGATAAGGAAAGCGCGGCGCCCGGCCTGTCTTTTCCTGATGTTTCTGTGAGTTTGTCATACAAGCCCTCTTTCTTGGACGGTTCAACTAACCGAAGGTGAATGAATAGGCTCGTACTCCCGGGACCAGGAACTCGATCCGGAAAGTACGGTCCATGATACCGCCTTGCTGGCGAACTAATTGATACAACCGGTTGCCGGTTACGACACCATATCCATCCGCATCGGTATCGACGCCATGGTTCGCCCCCGGCGCTTGGCCGTCGATGGTAACCCGGAAACGGACCGGGGTGCCGTCGCTATCCGGCCCTAAAACCAGGTGCAGGTCGCGAGCGTGGAACCTGAACGAGATTCTGGCCCCCGGAGTAAGCGAGGTTGCAAACTGGTCCTGGTCTTTCCATTTGCCGGCGAACGCCCACTGGTTGAGCTTCAACCCCGCGGGCGTTTGATAGAGCTGAGGATCATCCTGGTTCAATCCCCCCGGAGAGGCGAAGTTTTCCGCTCGTTCATATCCTATGTAAGTTTCAGGGGATCGAATGTCGTTGGTATCCGGAGCAGCTTCCACGCTGCTGGCGGCTATTTTGGTTGCGTTCGCGGGAAGAGGCGCATGGTTCGCTTCCTCCAGCAAAGTCCGAATCCATCCTTCCGATTCTTCGTAGCCGCCCTCGCCAAAGTGGTGAAAACGGATCTTCCCCGTCGCATCGATAAAGTAGTCGGCCGGCCAATACTCATTGTTGAAGCTGCGCCAGATCTTGTAGTCGTTATCCATCGGGACGGGGTAGACGAGGCCGAGATCCTTGACCGCCTTGCGCACGTTCGTTTCGTCCTTCTCGAAGGGAAACTCGGGCGTATGCACGCCGATGATCACCAGGCCGCTGTCCTTGTATTTCTCATTCCAGGCCTTGATATAGGGCAGCGTGCGCAGGCAGTTGATGCAGGAATATGTCCAGAAATCCACCAGAACCACTTTTCCGCGCAGCGATTCCAGCGTAAGCGGGGGTGAGTTGATCCACGCGGTAGCCCCGGAAAGATCGGGACGAACCGCCGGCTCGGCTCCGGAGACGTCGACCGTTTGATTGAGCACGATCTTCTTGGCGGGATGGAACCGGTCGACCAGGCGCTGCTCCAGGCCGCCCGTACTAGCCAGAGAGAGACGGGTGAGCACGCCCCGGTCCAGGCCGAAGGCCACCGCGGCCACCGCAGCCAGCACGGCTACGCCGAGAACGCGGCGAATCCACTCCTCGACACCCAGAGAACGCTTCATGGCCGCAAAGATACGGCCGCCGGCGAGCAAGGCAATTGCCAGTGAGGTCGCTGCTCCTGCCGCGTAGCTGAGCAGCAGGACGACGGTGTGCGTGCTGGCCCCTTGCAGCGCGGCTCCGGTCAGAATGAGACCCAGAATCGGCCCCGCGCAGGGCGCCCAAAGCAATCCAGTACCGATACCCAGCAGGAAGGAATTGAGGATACTCGGCCCCGACATCGGAACCTCGTGAAAGCCGATTGCCCAACTGGACCAGCGGACGCGACAGGCGGTCGGCCAGCGAAGAGAAGAGCAAGGTAAGGCCAAAGAGCGCAAAAAGAATCAGAGCGGCAATGCGGCCAAATTGATTGGCTCGTACTGCCCACCCTCCGCCCACCGTCGCCAGGCTTGCCACCAGGGCAAAGGTGATCGACATGCCGGCAAGCAGGGGTAAACCGCTCTTGCGGAAGGGCTGATCGGAACGGGCAAACACGAAGGGCAGCACAGGCAGGATGCAAGGGCTGAGAATGGTGAGGATGCCACCGAAATACGCTAAAAATAGAAGGAACATTTGCTCACCGTGTTCTTGAGTGGCTCGAAGCCCAGGTCTCAAACGCGAGACCTGGGCCATCCACACCGATCCGCATGCATGAGTGCAAATCGGCCAAAGAAGTTACGTGTATTACGCAGCTTTGGTTTTCGGCTGGAATATGATGGAACCTCTGTAGGGCGCCGCCACTCCGCCCTCAGGCGCCTCAGCCGTCCAAATTATATGGCCCTTCGTCGCTACCTGCTCGTCCCTCTCTTTGCCTTCGCCATCCTCTTCGCCCCCAAGTTCAGGCGCAGACGCCGGCCTCGCACCCCACCAGCACCCCCTACGCTGGGGACCTTGGCATCTTCGAAGATCCCGGCCGCGAGCAGCGCCTCCAGATTAACCGTGTAATGGACCTGCTGCACATTAAGCCCGGCAGCACGGTGGCCGACATTGGCGCCGGTGGCGGCTGGTTCAGCGTCCGCGCCGCGCGCCGTGTCGGTCCGAATGGCCGGGTCATCGCTGAGGACATTAACCCGAAGTACATCGCCTCCATCGCGGATCGCGCCAAGCGAGAGCATCTGGCGAACATAGAACCCCTGCTGGGCACACCCGACGATCCCAAACTGGCGCCCGGCTCGCTCGATGCCGCGCTGATGCTGAAGGTCTACCACGAGATTGCTCACCCCCAGCCTGTTCTCGCCATCCTGCGCGCGGCGCTCAAGCCCGGTGCCCGCTTCGGCATTATTGACCGCAATGGAAACGGCGCGGACCACGGCCTCAATGAGGCCGTAGTCCGCGCCGAGGTTGAGAGTGCCGGCTACCGCCAGGTCGCGCGATTCGATTTCACCAAGGCCGACGGCCAGGATTACTTTCTCATCTTCGAAAAGCGATAACCCGCGGCACTGATTACTGGCAAACGATGACGCCGTTCATCCCATCGGGATAAAAGCCGCCTGAGCATTTACCACCTGCGTAGACAATGTTGAGCACTTCCGCGGGGGTGCGCGGGATGCTCAAAGCCTGGCTGGTGACGTCGTAGAAATGACTGGAAGTCGGAGGTATATCAAGTTTGTCCACGGCCGGGCTGCTCACGCCATTCATGATGCAGGCAAACCGGATGGAGCCTGAGTGCTGGGCTTCGGTCGACAGAATTGCGCCCGCCGCTGCCAGGTAGGCCTTGCTTTCGATCAGCGGAGCGGCGCCCAGGTAGGCGCTTACTCCCACGTCTTCGAATTGGCGAGCCAGTTTCAAGAAGCTATTGACGCTGGAAAAGCCATAGCCGAGGGCATCCAGGTTGATGGCAGGCTTTTTCGCCGCCGCCGAGCCCAGAGCTTCGCGCAGTAAGACTACGTGCGCGATCTCGGTCACACGCAGGGCGGTGGCCATATTTGCCTCAGGTTTCGAGGAGAAATCCGGCACCTTGTTACCCCCGGTTGTGGGACCGGTTTCGTCGTCCTTGCTGATGATACCGAGCTTTACCAGCGTAGTCCCGAACGTGGCCATGGTGTAGAACTCGGCCTCGAGATATTCCAGGTTGAGGGCAAAGTTCAGAATGTCGCCGTCGCTGTACGATGCGGCGGCTACCTTTTGCTCATTCATGCCGAATTTGCTGCCGATCATGGCTGCGCCTGCCAGCCCAATCCCGGTCATGCCCGCGCCCTTCAGAAAATTGCGACGGTTGGCCATAACACGAACTATCTCTTCCGTTTTCATATGCTCTCCCAAGTAGGTTATTGATTCGTTAGTGACAGCGCGGCCAGGAGGAATTTGGATCCACAGCGCACCTCTGCAACGTGCTCAGGGGCTCAACATTGACGGCGCCACATGCTCCCCTCTGTGGATCTAACGAACTGAGAGGCCTCTTTGGGCGTAATGCGGATTGGTTTCTTTGGTAACTAGTTAAACGACTTTGCGGAAATCCGAATCGTTCGAGATCCAAAGTCTTCGCTATTTCGTTCTGTGCGGCTTTAGCGGATGCCCGCAAATGACCAGAACGTATCCACGATTGTCTTCGCAGCCTCATCGCGATTTCGCTTCGTCAAAAGTTCGTGCCCTGCGGCAGTGAGCGGAAGCAGTTGGGTGGTTACTGGTATGAGCTTCAGGGCAGCTTCCATTTCCTCGATGGAGCCGAAGCCGTCGCGGGTACCGTGAACGAACAGCGCAGGCACCCGCAGACGCGGGAAGTGCGCCGTCCGTAGCTCACCCGGCCGTCGCGGCGGGTGCAGCGGGTAGGAGAGCAGCAGCAAACTGCTCACCAGCCCGGGGTCATCTGCGGCCAGCATCGATGCTTGCCTTCCCCCGTAAGAATGGCCGCCGAGAAACACATGCCCAGTCGTCAGCCGTCGCACAGAGGCAATTGCCGATCGCAGACCCTGTTGGTCACGCTCTGCACTGCCGGGGGCTGGCGGGCCATGCGGCCGCAATTGGCGAAATGGCAGATCGCACCGCAGCACGTTCAGCCCTGAGAGGCAGAACGCATCCGCCAGCGTCACCAGCAGCGGAGCCTCGCAATTCGATCCCGCGCCGTGCGTCAGCACCAGCCAATCATCGCCCGGGTCGGTGGGGCGGTGGAGGAACCCCCGAACCGGTACCTCACCGGGCGGCGTGTCTCGAAACTCCTGGTAGTTGTTCATGCCACAGTCCTGAAGGGGACGGCCTTTTATATAGTTTGTGTGAGAATCGCGGAAGGGAAAGAACAGCAGGTCCCTCCACTACGCTGCGTAGTGGAGGGACCTGCTGTTCTTCCCTCCCGCAATAGCCGCTGAGGGATCGTTTCCTCTCACAGCGGCACTTTTTCGGCGACTGCCTATAGCCAGAGGTCCGCCGGGGCCGTTCGCTCTCCCCCGTGGCTTCCAGTGTTTGGCGTCCCGCGCGGCTCGACCAGGAGCAGCCGGGTCTCTACAACGGCAAACGGCTTGTGCTCTACCCCTTTGGGCACGACGAACATCTCTCCCGCTTTCAATTCGACTGCACCATCGCGAAAGTCGATCCTCAGATGACCGTCGAAAACAATGAACGTCTCATCCGTATCCGGGTGATGGTGCCAGACGAAGTCGCCCTCCAGCCGAACGACTTTAAATTGGTAATCGTTCATCTCCGCAATCACGCGCGGCGACCATTGCTCGGAGAGACGAGCAAACTTGTTCTCGAAATTAATCGGGTGGTAGTTCATATCGCTCTTCCTTAGCTCTTGACCTGAGTCGCGATGCGTTCGATGGCATGGTGAGCGGACAGGATGGCCCCTTCCTGCCAGGCAACCATGTGGGAGAGGTAGTCGCCCGCAAAATAAGTACGACCCTCAGGTTTCTCCAGCTGGTTATAAGAAGCCGCGCTGCTTTGCAGCCGGTTGTCGGCGAAGCAGCCGAGCGAGTAGGGAATTTTCGCCCAGCTGACATAAATCGGTTTCTCCAGGAGCCGCGAGCGGCCAGGGTGAAGTGCTTCGACCGCGGCCCGGGAAGCGTCGAGCTTGGCCGCCATGGAAGGCAACTCTCCGAATGCAGTGGGTTTGGACGAACGATTGTCTGTGTCCAGGCGCTCCAGACCAAAGCCGGCAACCACCACACCCGTCGGAGAAAACAGTTTTGCGCTTGGGTACCACACCAGGTCCACGGTGTTCTTAAGGAAAGAGATACCGCCATAGATATGGTTTTCCTTCTCCCAGAATCGAGGAGATTCCCACGCGATCTTGTAGGCGGCTGCCATCGGCATGCCGGTGAACGCCTTCCTGGCTTCTTCAGAAAAATTATTCCTGGTGGCGGCGAGCACGGCCAGGGGCAGGGTGCAGATGCAATAGTCGGCGGTGATGGTCTGCGGTATTCCGCCTTTCAAGTAGGCGACAGTGACGTTTTTGTCGCTGGTAGTGATCTCGGCAACCAGGCATTCGTAATGGATCATGTCTGCGGGCAGCGCCTTGGCAAAGCCATACGGGATACGGTCCATTCCACCCACGGGTTGAAACATCGTTGCCTGCCAATCAATTTCATCGTCGTAGAACTCGCCCTTGGATAGGTCGGCCGCCAGCAGCTCATGAAGTTTCAGTGGCTGGTGCAGCACATGCTGGCCCGGGCCGGCGCCGCGCGGCGTAACAAAGCCGGCGCGCATGGAGCCGACATATTTCCCGTTCGCATCCAGGTCGCCGAAGTTATGCAGCAGATCCAGCAGTAGCGAGGTGTCCTCTTTGGAAAGCTCATGGTCGAGGGTATCCGCGCGCACGCACTTAGTGAACAACTCGGCCAGGTAGCCGCGAGTGTCGTGAACCACCTGCCGCTGCTCCACTGGCTTGCCGGAGTTCAGCAGCGGACCCTGCATCAATGCCGAGCGCGAGACATTGACCTCGACTTCCAGCGGTACACCCAGCTCCTGACAATAATTGAGCAGGTGGGTATGGATGGAAGGTATACGAGCGGGTCCGGCATTGAAGTAGCTGCCCTCTGACCAGCTACAGTTCTGGATGCTTCCGTCGGTGAACTCGACTTTGCAGCCGTCACGAACGGTCCAGTTGCGGCCGCCGGGCCGGTTGCGGGCTTCGAGAATCGTGCACCGGAACCCAGCCTTGCTCAACTCGTAGGCAGACGCCAGACCGGCGATCCCGCCGCCGAGGATGACCACACTCTTGCCTCGTCCGAAGCCGGCTGTGAGCTGGGGGAGCGGGGAAGCGCCGGGGGCCGGCGTAAGACCGAGAACCTCCATGCTGCGAAAGACTGCGGAATAGCCGCCAATCTGGGCCATCCGCTCCAGGAAGACACGTCGGGTGAGACTCATCGAGTCGCCTCCATCTCAATTTTTGAAGGGGCCTCCCTTTTTGTAACACGTCAGCACTGCCTGGCTCAGTGCGCGACCGCCAGCTCTTCTTCCAGCAGCTGCTTTTGGAACAGATCCGCGTAGTAGCCGTTCTTCTCAAGCAATTGCATCATGCGTGCCCAGCTCGACGATGCGGCCGCCGACCAGCACGGCAATCTGGTCGGCGTGGCGAACCGTGGAGATGCGATGAGAGATGAACAACGTCGTGCGGCCCTGCATCACACGCTGAAGCTCGCGCAGGATCTGCTCTTCGGTGTAGGTGTCGACGCTGGACAACGCATCGTCCAGGATAAGGATGCGGGGGTTGCGGATGACCGCCCGGGCAATCGCCGTGCGCTGCTTCTGCCCGCCCGAGAGAGTGACTCCGCGCTCGCCGACCATGGTCGCCAGGCCGGCAGGGAATTCTTCGAATTCGCGCCGGATATGCGCCGCCTCCGCGGCCTCAAGCACCTCGCTATCCGTGGCGCGGGGAGTCCCAAAGGCGATATTTCCGCGAATCGTCTGGCTGAACAAAAAAGTTTCCTGGGGAACGAAGCCAATGTTGGCGCGCAACAACGCCAGCGGGTAGTCGCGGATGGGGCGGCCGTCGATAAGAACCGTTCCCGGCGCGGCATCATACAGCCGCGGTATCAAACTGACCAGCGTCGACTTGCCCGAGCCGGTAGGGCCTACGATGGCGAGACTGCTTCCCGCCGGGATCTTGATCGATAGCGAGTGCAGCACCTCGGCGCGGCCGGAATCGGCGCCGGAGTACGAAAAGTCCAAATTGCGGAACTCGATGTCGCCGCGCAACATTAGATCCGCGGGTATATTGGGGTCTGCCTGCGCATCGTCGATGGTGGGCTTGTCCGACAACAACTCGTTGATGCGCACAATCGAAGCAGTGCCGCGCTGCCACAGGTTCACCACCCAGCCGAGAGCGATCACCGGCCAGGTGAGCATCACCATATAGGTGTTGAAGGCGACAAAATCACCGATGCTGATGCGGTGCGAAAGCACCTCGTGCCCGCCTACCAGCAGCGTGACCGCCAGGGCGAGCCCGAGAACGAACTCCAGCGTCGGCCAGAGCATGCCCATGAGCTGCACCAGCCGGAGACCTCGGCGGATGTTCTCCTTATTGGACTTTTCAAAGGCGGCAATCTGGGCTTCTTCCTGGGCAAAGGCGCGGACCAGCCTGGCGCCGGAAAAATTCTCCTGCGCCTGTGCTGAGATCTCCGAGTACATGGCCTGAATGCGCTCGAAGCGCTCATGGATCCTGGTCCCCAGCGCCTGCACCAGAATGCTGGCCAGGGGTAACGGTACCAGGGCCACCAGGGTAAGCCAGGGGCTGATGCGGAGCAGAAAATACAATGCGCCGACCGAGAACAGGACAGTATTGGCGCTGTACATAATGGCCGGGCCCAGCAGCATCCGGACTGCGTTCAGGTCGTTGGTCATGCGGGCCATGATGTCGCCGGTACGATGCTGCTGGAAGTAGGCGGCCGGTTGCCGCTCCAGGTGGCGGAAGAGATCGTTGCGCAGGTCGAACTCGATCTCGCGGGAAATGCCGATGATGATCCAGCGGGTAAGGAACAGGAAAACGCCCTTGGCGGCGGAGATCAATACCAGCAGTCCGGCATAGAGAAAAATCTTCTGCCGGGTGACGCCATGGTTCAGGTCGTCGATGGCGATGCGGATGACCTGGGGGAAGAGGATCCAGATCGCATTCGCGATAACCGCGGACGCTCCACCCCAGACAAAGTTGCGGGAATAGCGGCGCAGGTACGGGAACAGAGGCCGGAGCGTAGCAAGCATGCTGTCCCTATTCTAATCTCGCGTTGTCCTCATCCCAATCTCAGGTAGGCGTTCGTAACAGCAGATAGGTTCCGGCGAGGCCGAAGAGCAGGTCCGGCGCCCAGGCCGCCAGCAGCGTGGGCAGCAGGTTCACGTTGCCCAGTTGCTGAAATGTGTTCTGGATTACCCAGTACGCGATCGCCACCCCAATGGCAGCGGCTATACCGGTCAGGGATCCGCGCTTGCCCATGGATAAGGCGAACGGAATTGCCAGCACCGCCATGACCAGGGTGACAATGGGATACGCCACCTTGAGATTCAACTGAACGCTAAGTTGCTTGGTGTCAAAGCCGCTTTGCCCCAAATCCCGGATGTAACGCTCCAGTTCGCCGAATGTCATCTCTTGCGATTGCAGGGCTTCTTTCTTGAAATACTGCGGCCGCTCGACGATCTCCGGATAGCTTTCGACGTTGAACTGGCTAAAACTGCTTAACTTCTCGCCGTCGAACCGCCGCTCCCATCCGTGTTCAAAGACCCACTGCTGCAATTGCGGCTCCCAGTGGACGCTGGAGGCGAAGATGCGGCGGGAAAGAGAAAAGTCCTCCGGGTTGAATTCGAATACGGTTAGATTGGCGAAGCGATCCTGGGTTGGATCGAAGAACTGGTAATAGAAGATGCGGCCCGGTTTGCCCGGCTCCTGCCGCCCGAAGATCCACTTTCGGTCGGGACGCAGGAAGGTTTGCGCCGGTCTGCCCTTGATCACGCTGCGCAGCGCCTCCTGCCGGCGGTTGGCCGTAGGCAGGTAGGACTCATCGAACAGGAAAAGGGCAACGGCGAGCAGGGCCGACACCACCAGGACGGGCACCATCACCCGGTACAGGCTGATGCCGGTAGCCTTCATGGCGGTGAGCTCATTGGTGCGGGTGAGCACGCCAAACGTGACCAGCACCGCAACCAGCACGCCCAAAGGCGTGATGTTATAGAGCATGCTGGGCGTCAGGTCGATGAGATATTCGCCTACCGTGACCAGCGGAGTGCGGTTGCGGATGATGTCGCCGAGCAGCTCAAAGAAGGTAAACACCAGCATCAGCACCACAAAGCTGACCAGCACCATGGCGAAGGTGGTAAGAAACTCGCGCAGCACATAGTCATCGAGAATCAGCGGAAAGCGTCCACGCTCGTGCGGGCTGCCTTCTCTCTTGCTGCGCTCATGGCTCAGCTTGAGCAGGCGGCGTGGTCTTGAATTTGCTGATGATGCCCGCCAATTGCGTGCCGGCTGATCCTCCAGTCGCCATCCGGCGCAGCAGAAACAGGCCGCATAAAGCAAAGAGGATGTTCGCCGCCCACACCCCGGCGAAGACCGGGACCTTGCCTTCGCGAGCCAGCGTACTGCCGGTCAAAGAAAAGAAATAGTAGATAAAGACCAGCGCGATGGTCACCACAAAACCGGCGCTCTTGCCCCCGCGCCGCGATGAGATGCCGATGGGAATACCGATCAGCATCAGAACCAGGCAGGCTGCCGGATAGGCGAAACGCTTTTCGCAGCTCGATCTGATAGATTCTGCCGTCCGGCCCTTTAGTGTGCTGGTAGAGCACCCGGTTGCTCATGGCGAGAATCGGCGTGTCATTGTGGCCGATGTGGGCTTCCTCCTGGGTGCCAATGCTCAGGGGAAGTTCCGATTCGAGGAAGGTGGAAACCTGGTATTCCGGGCCATTGGTGGTGCTGACCAGTTCATGCTCGGTGCCGTTACGCAGACGCATGAGCAGGGTGTTGTCTCCGCCCTCGGCAACCACCGCCTCCGCTGCCGTGGTGACCTTGGGCGCGACCGGATCGCTCAGGTCGGCGAGAAAGATCCGTTGCCATCGCGACACTCCTGTGCCGGCGCGGATGTCCTGTACATAGAGCACATAGTTCTTGAAGTCTTCGTAGAAGACGCGCGGCTCGACCTGAAACGAGGCCTGTTGATTCTTGAGTGAGCTCTCCAGATTCAAGAGTGCTGCGGTCGCCTTGGGGGCTATGTAGAGCGAAACGGTCAGCGATACCACCCAGCCGACAACTGCAATTGACCGACACCACCCGGACAAAAAACCAGACGCCGATGCCCACCGCGCGCATTGCGGTGATCTCACTATCGGCGGCCAGGCGGCTGAGGCCCAGCAGTACCCCCACCAGCACGGCCATGGGGATGGTCAAGCTGAGCACGTTGGGCAGCATCAACAGAAAGATCTTGGCCACGCTGCCCAGCGACGCGCTATTGCGCGCTGCCATCTCCAGCAACTGGCCGATGTACTTCATGTAGAGGATGAAGGTGAAAAGCGCGCCCCCGAGAAGAGCGTGCGAGAGCACTTCATTCCATATATAGCGGGTGAAAATGCGCACAGTTCAGTCTAGAGCATTTTCTTATGAGGGATAGAGAAGGGGTGCGCTTTGAAAAGGCCGCCGCGCGTAACATCCGCGCGATATCTTGCGACGTGGAAAGATGTATCGACCTTTCCGGCGCACCCAAAGGAGGGAGAGCATGCTGCTATTGGTGAAGTCTGGCTCTCGGCGTTCACCACTGGCAATGGCGCAAAGGTGTTACTGCGCGCTCCTGCACACAGTCGTAAGGCTTTAGAGGGTGTGTGAGAACGGGGGATTTTCATCAAATCCAGCCCGGGTTCGGAGGCTGGATTATCGCAAGTTCTCACACAGACTATGTTAGCCCTGCTTCGTAAGACTCGATGGCAATTTTCTCCACCACCGCCCATGGTTACTGAGTTGAGTCATCGGCAGCAGCTTGCCGGGGAAGAAAACGATAGCCGACGCCGCGCACTGTCTCGAGAAAGACAGGGTCGGCGGGATTGTCTTCGATATAACGGCGCAGGCGGACCATAAAGTTGTCGATGGCGCGCGTGTCGGTGTCCTCATGCACCCGCCAGACCTGCTCCAGCAACTCCTTGCGCGAGACAATCCGGCCCTGGTTCTGGACAAGGTAACGGAGCAGGTCGCACTCCATCAGGGTCAGGCGGACGGTTTTATCCGGAGTGGTGAGCTGCAGCGAAGCGAAGTCGATCGCGCGCCCGGCAAAGGTGAAGCTGGAGGGCGAGCCGCTCGCTCGCGGTGGCTGGGCCGGAGAAGCGGGAAGCTGAGGACGCAGCCATGCCATCCGGCGCAGCAGCCCGTTCAGACGCGCCAGCAGAATGGAAAGATCAAAAGGCTTGGAAAGATAGTCGTCGGCCCCCGCGCTGAACCCGTTGAGCACATCCTCCGGACGGCTGCGGGCCGTGAGCATCAGGATGGGGACGAAGTTCTGTTGCGCCCGAAGTTCCGCGGCGACGGAGAAACCATCTCGACCGGGAAGCATTACGTCCAGGATGATGGCATCGATGGAGTCGGCGGCGATCATTTCCAGCGCCGTTTCGCCATCCACTGCGAGCTGCACGGTGTAGCCCTCGGCCCGCAGATTGAACAGCAGGCCCTGCGCCAGGTGGGCCTCGTCTTCAACCACCAGGATGTTTCCCGGATTGCTCACCGCACTGCCTCTTTGCGAGCGGCGGAGAGGGCACGCGGTAGCTGCATCCGGATGGTGGCGCCGCGGCCTTCTCCCTCCGATTCCGCGACCACGTCGCCACCGTGCTGGCGCGCGATGGAGCGAACCAGGAAGAGGCCCAGCCCAGTCCCTTTGATCCGGAAAACATTGCGCGCCGGCACCCGGTAGAAGCGCTTGAAAATCCGCTTCAGGTGCGGCGGCGCAATGCCCAGGCCCTGATCGGAAACGGTCAGCATCATCCATGCCTCGCCCTCGACTGCAAGATGTACCTCGATCTGGGGTCCCTTGGGCGAATACTTGACCGCGTTGTCGAGGATGTTGAGGACGGCCGTTTGCAGATCCTCCGGGTTCCCGATGACAGTGCTTTCCTCAGCACCCGGGTCCACGGTGAGGTGGATGGTCGACTCCTGCAGGTGATAGCGCTGGAGTATGGTGCGTATGCTGTCGCGGACCACCTCGTCGAATACCAGGGGCAGGCGAACCTGGTTGCGCCCTCGCTGTCCCACTTCGCCCGCCTTGAGCACTTGTTCCACGGTGGCCAGTAGCCGCTCGCTATCCGAGAGCATGATGTCGTAGAACTCCTGCCGTTGCGACTCCGGCAGCTCGCGGCGCTGCAGGGTCTCGAGGTAAAGGCGGATGGAGGCGATGGGGGTCTTCAGTTCATGGGTGACGGCATTGAGAAAGCTGTCGTGGCGCTCGTTGCGCCGCACTTCGCGCACCAGAAAAATGGTATTCAGGATCAGCCCGGCGATCAGCACCAGGAAGAAGACAATGCCCACCACCAGCAGGATGAGGCTGCGCCAGTTGATGATGACCCAGCCGACGTTGAGGGCGATCGCCAGCGCGACCAGACAAGCGCCGAGGGTGATGGAGAGCACAATCGCATTTCGGCGTCTGGTAATGCGCATACCGGGCAGGCCCTGGTCAAAGTATAGCGGCGTGCCTCTCATCCTGATAAAAGCAAAGGGCTCGACAAGAGTCGAGCCCGGATCGTAAAGGAAGGAAACTCTTGCTAGGAGACGCCGGCCGGCCGCGGATCATGGGGGTCGAACTGAGCCACTTTCACGTTTTTGGCTAGCCCAAGCTTCTGCAGCAGCCAAATGCCGTAGTAATTCACATCAAATTCCCACCAGGTAAGGCCGTGCCTCACGGAGACGGGATGCGCATGGTGGTTGTTATGCCAGCCTTCGCCGCCGGTGATCAGAGCCACCCACCAGTTGTTGCGCGATTCGTCGCGCGTCGAAAAGCGGCGGGAGCCCCACATATGCGTGGCGGAGTTCACCAGCCATGTGGCGTGCAACCCCAGTGTCACTCGCAGGAAGATGCCCCACATCACGCAGGACCATCCGCCGAAAGCCAGCAGCAGCAGGCCGACCGTGACCAGGGGCACGTAATGATATTTGCTCAGCCAGACATGAAAGCGATCTTTGGCCAGGTCGGGCGCGTAGCGGGCCATCAGCGCGGTCTCGTGGTGCAGGGCGTCGCCGGAGAGGATCCAGCCGGCGTGCGACCACCACCCGCCGTCATGGGGCGTATGCGGGTCACCCTCGCGATCGGTCAGCTGATGATGAACCCGGTGGGTGGCTACCCAGAAGATGGGTCCGCCTTCGAGCGAGAGCGTGCCGCAAACCGCAAGAAAATACTCCAGCCACTTGGGCGTCCGGTAGCCGCGATGGGTAAGCAGCCGGTGGTAGCCCATTCCGATGCCCATATTGATCGATAGCACCCAGAGCCCGATGAAGCAAAAGAAAGCCTTCCAGGTGAACATGAACAGCGCGACCACGGCGAGCACGTGAAAAGCCACCATGAAGCCGGTGGTCACCCAGTTGGTTCGGTTTGCCTGGGTATCGCGGCCAAGCACCGGCACATCGCCGTGCTTTTGCGGGCGCGGTGTTGCAGCAGCCGGGATCTCACAAATCTCAGCCGGAGCAACAAGCGGTATGGTTGAGCTGGGAACTACGATTTCGGTTGCCATGATCTGGTGGAGAGTCCCTTTCGAGGTCGAGCAGAGGCCGGGTTTATGAACTGGAAATTATCCCGTTAACTTGAACCTAACAGGGGCCCGAGCGCCCGTTCGTAAGAGTTTTGTAATGACAATTAGCCATACTGGTGACCGCGGTACCAGCAGTGCTCAAGTCAACCGCAAACCAGCCTCAGGGGTGTTGATCGTGGCAAATTTCCTACGACTTTCGTTAGCCCTGGCGATCTTGTTAACCATGGCGCCTGCCGCTCTTCAGGCACAGACGATCAACCTGCCCACCAGCAAGCAACTGGAGGAGCCGGTGCCGGGTGAGCCGCAAAGGCTGAATAGCCTGCCGATGACCGCGGCAATCTCCCCCGACGGCCGTTATCTGGCGGTGGTCAACGCTGGTTTCGGTACCTACCAGTCGCTCTATCAGCAATCGATCGCAGTTCTGGATCTCAAGACCGGCAAGGTCGTGGATTTTCCCGAGCCGAGAACCGCCTCGGGTCTGCCCCAGACGCTGTACTCGGGCCTGGCATTTGGCAAGGATGGCGCCCACCTGTACGCGGTCTTCGATTCTCTCACCGCGCCGCGGGGCAACAATAAAGACCAGACCGGCAATGCGGTCGCCGTTTACGGCTTCAGCGAGGGCAAGGTGACGGCCGAGAAACTGCTTCCGGTTCCTCTGCAGCAACTGGCGCCAGGCAAGCTGCAGAACAAGCTGGGCATGGCATTGCCCGCGGGCATGGCGATCCCGTCACCGGCGGGAATCGCGGTGCGCAAGGGGCCGGCAGGGACGGATCAATTGCTGGTGGCGGACAACCTCTCCGACGATGTTCTGCTGATGGACGCAGTCACGGGTAATGTGCTCCGGCGTTTCGATCTGTCGCAGGGCAGCGTAGTGCCCTCCACCTATCCGGTGGCCATCACCGTCAACCACGCGGGCAGCCGGGCATTTGTAGCGCTGTGGAACGGTTCGGCGGTGGTTGAGCTGGATCTGAACAAGGGCAAGGTAGGCAAAAAGCTGATGCTCCTTGCACCGGGTCAGGCCACTTCGCCCAGCTCTCATCCTGCCGCCTTTGCCTGGAGCCCGGACGAGACCACGCTTTACGTTGCGTTGGCAAATCGTGACGCGGTCGCCGCCTTGCGCGTCGCCCGGGGTGGGCTTGCGATGGAAGCTCTCTACGACACCCGGCTGCCCGGGCAAAGCTATTTCGGCGCCATGCCGGATGCGGTCGCCGTATCGGAGGATGGCAAGCGGCTCTTTGCCGCAAACACCGGTTCTGACGCCGTCGCTGTCTTTGACCTCCGTAGAACGCATGCTGCCGGGCCGCCGATCACCGCCGTCGCCTGGGTGCCCACCGAATGGTATCCAACCACGCTGGCGGTTAAGGGCAATATGCTTTACGTCACTACCGCCAAGGGTGCGGGCACCGGGCCTAACAACATGCCGCAGCCGCGGGTCCCTGGCGCGGCCCGCGGCGGCAGCTCCACTTACATCGCTACGCTGCTGCATGGGTCGCTCGCCGCCATCGACTTATCCCAAATCGACAGTCAACGCGAGCAGCTGACGCGCACTGTCATAGAGACGAATCTGCTGCAGGCCGCGCAAGCGAAAATCGCCTTCCACAGCGGGGCCAACCCGATCCGCCATGTGATCTACATCATTAAAGAGAACCGGACCTACGATCAGATCCTCGGTGATCTGGGGGTGGGTAACGGTATGCCCGGGCTCACCATGTACGGCGAAGAGATTACGCCCAATGAGCACAAGCTGGCGCGGCAGTTCGGCGTGCTCGACAACTTTTACGATTCCGGTGAGGTCTCGGGCGACGGCCATGTGTGGTCGAATGCCGCCATCAACAGCGACTACAACGAGAAGACCTGGCAGCAGAGCTATCGCGGCAAAGAGCGGGTCTACGACTACGAGGGCGTGGTGGAGAACGGCTACCCGCTGCGCGAAGGCATTCCCGATGTCAACGAACCCGGCAGCAGCTATATCTGGACCGACTTAGCGCGCAACGGCAAAAGCCTGTACCACTTCGGTGAGTACATTTCGACCACATTCTGCGCCGGCAGCGGCGCCACGAGCTCGGCGTCACCCACCGCAGGAACACCCGAACCCGAGCCGGAGCAGTGCAAAGCGCAGCCCGCGATTCGCCATGGCGACGCCATCCCCCAGAACTACGGCGGCGGGACCAGCCCGTATCCCTGGGCGATTCCCCTGATTAAGAAAAACGTGCCCACCAAGCCGGAGCTGGTAGGTCACTTCGATCCGCTGTTTCCCGACTTCCAGCTCGCTTTCCCCGACCAGTTGCGGGTGGAAGAGTTCCTCACCCACTTTCGCCAGTGGGTCGAGGACCGCCGGCAGGGAAGGGATACCATGCCGCAGTTCGTGCAGCTCCGCCTTCCCAACGATCACACCGCCGGCACCACTCCGGGTATGCCTACGCCCAAGGCTTCGGTGGCCGATAATGACCTGGCGGTAGGGCGAGCGGTCGAGGCCATTGCCCACAGCCCGTATTGGGACGACACCGCTTTCTTTGTTCTGGAAGACGATGCCCAGGCCGGCGCGGATCACGTCGACGCCCATCGCAGCATTGCTTTGGTGGTGAGCAAGTACTCACCGCGCGGCGAGCAGCCCACGGTGGACAGCACGTTTTATACGACGGTCAGCGTGCTACGTACCATGGAGGAACTTTTAGGGCTCCCGCCCATGAACAACAACGATGCCTTTGCTCCGCCGATCGCGTCGCTGTTCACCGGCGCCGGCGACCAGCCACCGTTCGAAGCCGACTATCGCAACCGCGACAACGGCTTGTTGTACCAGGCGAATGGACCCAAGGCCCCGGGTGCGCAGGCGTCGAGCCGCATGGATTTCGAGCACGAGGATCGAGCCGATCCCCGGGTATTGAACGTCATCTTATGGCGGGACGCTATGGGCAACAAACCCTTGCCTTTGCAGCTGGCGCATCCTCAACCCCGCGACGATGACGACGACCGCTGAGTGATTTCTCGCGAAAGCTCCATTTTGCAACAAAATTGTCATCCCGACCGGAGCGTAGCGAAGTGGAGAGACCTGCGGTTAATGCGATTTTGTGGTGAGCTTGAGATGCAAAAACCATGCGTCTTCTCAGATTTCTATCGTCTCCCAAACGATTTCTATTGTCTCCCAAACAAGTTAGCGCTTATGTCCTGGGTACTCCCCCTTCAGACTTTGCGCGAGACCGGCTCAGCCCACAAAGTCGACGCGCACCGGCGTCGAGATCAGGCCGCGCTCATACCCCGTGGTGAGCAGCTTGCGAATAGCCTCTTTCCCATCTTCCCCGTAGTGCAGCGTGCGCTCGTTCACGTACATGCTCACGAAGCGGTTGGCCAACGCCGGGTCGAGGTCGCGGGCAAATTGCATGGAGTAGTCGAGAGCGGCTTCGCGGTGGTCGAGCGCGTGCTGGATGCTCTCGCGCAGCGCCTGGGTCACCGTGAGCATCACATCCTCCCCCAGGCTGCGGCGAATCGCGTTGCCGCCCAGCGGCAAAGGCAGTCCGGTCTCTTTCCGCCACCATTGGCCAAGATCGATCACCTTATGCAAGCCGCTGGCAGCGTAGGTCAGCTGCCCTTCGTGGATAATCAGGCCGGCGGCGAAATTGCCCGCCACGACCTCAGGAATGATCCTGTCAAAGGGAACAGTGACAGTTTCAATCTCCGGCGCGAACAGCTTCAGCGTCAGGTAGGCCGTGGTCAGCGTTCCGGGAACGGCAACCCGCACGCCGCCGATCTGGTTGACCGGGATCCGCTCCCGGGCCACAATCATCGGACCATAATTTTCTCCCACGCTGCCGCCGCAAGCCATCAGCGCATAGTCTTTCTGCACGTAGGGATAGGCGTGAAACGAGATTGCGGTCACGTCGTAAAAGGCCTCGTCCATGGCCTTGTGATTCAGCGTCTCGATATCGCAAAGAGTATGGGTGAACTTGTAGCCGGGAACGCGAATCTTGCCCGTTGCCAGGCCATAGAACATAAAAGCGTCATCGGAGTCCGGGCTGTGTGCGATGGTAATTTCTCTGACTGCCCCCGGCGCCGTCCTGAGACCTTTGGCTGGGGCACCTGGCTGAAGCGAAATAGGAGTCGTGGTCACATAATCCTTTCTGAGAACATCGGCAGTGAAATTGGATGCAAACGTAGCCGGCATACGACGCGCCGGCTTCTTCCTACGAAAACCAGGGCAACTTCAAAGGGCCCGATTGCGTGAAACATCGCCGAACGATCCAAGCATGCTGGCGCACGCCGCCGCAGCAAGTACCTTCACCGCATCGCCGGCCAGGAACGGCGCGATCGACTGGGCAAACACCACGGAAAACTTTGCCTGGCTAAGCAGCCCGAGCCACGCCCCGCCGGCGGCAAGGATGAGCAGGCTGGCGAGCCCCGCGGACGCGATCGCAGACCAGAACCGCCGAGCGCCGCGGCGATAGAGAAGGCTGGTCAGTGCGGCGGCGAACGGGTAAGACAGCAGGTAGCCACCGCTGGGGCCCAGTAGCTGGGCCATGCCGCCGGGACCGTGCGGGCTGAACACCGGCATGCCCAAGGCGCCTTCCATCAGGTAAAGCGCCAGGCAGGCAAACGCCGGCCCGGGGCTAAACAGCAACCCAAGCAGGAGCACGGCGAAGGTCTGCATGGTGACCGGAACGGGAGTGAAGCCGAGGGGCACTGCGATGTGGGCGCAAATCGCTACCAGCGCGGTAGCCGCCACCACGGCTGGTAAGGTTTTCCAGCCAACGCGAGGTGCCTGCCAAGCGCCGAGACTGTCCTGCTTAACGCCGATCTCTTCCATATTTCACTCTCCAGGAAGCTTTGCACCGTCGCCCGAGGTATCCCTGCCGCCCTGCTCTCCGGGGTCGTGCTGCAGGATATGCCGGGCAACCGAAAAAGCCACCCACAGTAACGCGCAAAAGCTAATCGCGAAGGCCACGAACAAAAGCCGCATAGAGGACGACCGGGCTCAGGAACACTTGAAGCATAACAAAAAACCCTACGGTCTAGCGCAGGCTCGCCTCCAGCCACGCCAGATAGGACTCCGACCCGCCCGAGACGGGAAGTACCAGGAACTCGGGAACTTCGTAGGAGTGAAGGCTGGCGATGGTCGATTGCACCTCATTGCTATAGGCGCGCTCTGGTTTTGATCAGGATAAGGGATTCGGCGGCGGATTCGACCGCGCCCTGCCATCGGTAAATCGACTGCACGCCGGGAAATATATTGACGCAGGCGGCGAGACGCAGTTCGACCAGGCGATGGGCAATGCGTTCGGCCTGTTCGCGGTCGGCGCAGGTGCAGAGAACGATCTGAAAATCCGTCATAGGTTCAACCATTCAGACATGTGTCAATGTTTACCAAGTATGGTTCCTTCGACCCAAAGCAGGAAAACTTCCCCTTGAGGGAAAAGGAAAGCCGAGTTTCACTGAGAACATGAATCAGCGAGGCGACCATGATGACAGACGAGAAAACCGAACAGCAGAGTTTGCGGGAGCGGGCTTCATCCTATCTCTCTCGTTCCGGTCGCCGGGTGGCCACTGTGGTGGCCATTGTCATCGCCGTTTCTCTGGGCTATCACGCCACCTTCGGGGCGAACGGCTTAACCGATTTTCAGCAGAAGCGCAATCAACACCACATGCTGCAGCAGGAGATTCTGCAACTGCAGCAGGAAAATAGCCGCCTGCAGCAGCAGGTACAGCATCTGCAGTCAGATCCGGATGCCATTGAACACGAGGCCAGGGTCATTCTGCGTTATGCCAAGCCCGGTGAAGTCATCTACGCCCTGAACGACAAGCCCCAGGCAAAGCAACCCCCCAAGTAAACGGCCTCGCCGCAAGCAAATTGGGTCTGTGGACCTTCTGGCAGTGTTTTCCCCTATTTCTCCTCCGGTACAGCCGTGAGGATCGACAGCGGGGTGCTGTTGCGCTCCACCGGAAACAGGAACTTGAGCGGGGAGCGAACGATCTGGCGCAGCAGGTAGCGGAGCAACAGCAGCTGTTCGCGGCCGCGCACATCGTAGGCGCGCAGGGCCACAAACGATGCAATGGAAAAACTGACGCCGAGATTAAGCACAAAGGTCACGCCGATGCCGGCAATGGCATAGTAGAACCAGCCCTTGCCAAAGGAGCTGGTGCCGAAGCGGGCGGCGGCCAGCGCCAGCGTGCCGGTGGACAGGGTTACGTGGCGTACATCGAACGGTATGCCGAAAAAGCGCGCAATCACGGGCACAAATCCCAGCAGATAGCCCAGTGCGATGCTGGTGCTCCAGCCGGCCAGGTTGTACTCAATCCAGCCGGCCAGGCGCGCCATCCTGTTGTGCCCGATGCGATGACCAAACGGGTGCTGGGCGACGGCTTCGGTCAGACGGTGAAAGACCGCGAAATTTTCACACCAGCCGCCAATCAGCGCCGCCAGCCATAGGATCACGCCCGTGCCCGCCGCATAAATAATGGTCCCGGAGGCAAAAGGATGAAGCGCCTCATAAACGTGCCGGGCGCTCTCCGCAGGCAGGTAATGCTCGGCGAACATCACCCGCCACAGGCGCTCCAGGGCCACGGCGCCAATGCAGACCGCGATCACATTGCCAATCGCTGCCGCCAGCTGGGTGCGGCTGATGCGCGCGGTGAAATCGGAGATCTTGCTCCAGCTGGCGTTGCCGGGATTGTTGCGCACAATGCCGGCGAAGGTGGCGGCCGTGGCCGAAGGCTGCTTGGTGGCCAGCACCAGGCCAAAAACCTGCAGCAAAATGAAGCTGATGGCATAGTTCGTGCCGGTTAAGAAGCCCTCCACAAAGAGCGGAAAGCTCTGCTCCACGATGCGCATCTTGATGGCGGCGGTCAGCACCGTCAGCAGTCCCCCGCCGATGGCGGCAAGCCACATTTGCCAGTATTCCTTGCGGCTGTGGGCGATGTAATGTTCGCCGCTGCGGCCGGTGCGCTCCACCGTCTTGCGCGCCAGGAGATTCAGATTCTGCTTGAGCAGGGCAGAAACCCGTTTGTCTTCCAGGCGCCCCTCGATGAGCTGGTTCAGCAGGCTGCGGGCGGCCGTGGCAGTATCGTGAGAAACCGGCACCGGCCCAACTGCGGAGGCCGTTCCGAAGGTAAGAACTCTGGCCAGCCCATGCATACGCATGAGAGCCAGTTCGATACTTCGCAGGTCGAGCACCAGGTCCGCGCTGACCCCGGTGGTCTCCATGCCCAGCCGAACCTGCCCAAGCTCCTTGCGGCAACTGCTTACCGCCACGTTCCAGGCCATAAAGCAAGTGGCGGCAGAGCGGGCATCCGGGGCGGCCACCAGCTGTTGGGTGGCGAAGATCAACTGGTAAAAGGGCGAGGTCTGCACCTCCCACTCACCGCCCCGCTCGCGCATGGCAGCGGTGACCCCGCGCCCCGCGGTGCGGGTGGCGATCAGGCATAGCGCCTGGCGCAGATCGCTTTGCAGGCGCGGCGAGGAACGGGGACCACCGCCGCTGGGAGGCGGCGCGAGCAGGACGCTGAGGCGCTCGAAGAGCGGCTGCGGCAGCTCGAGGAAGCGCTCGACATCGCGCGAATGGGCAAAGACCGAGACCATGAGCCGCGAGCTATCCGATACGGCCATCGCCGAAGGCAAGAGGCGATTGAACACGCGCCGCAGCCCCTCGGAGAAGACCGCGTGGTGCCGGGGCAAGCCGGCTTCCGCCAGCAAAGCCACGGAATCGAGCTGGGAGATCATGGCCTGGAACGTCTCCTGGAAATCCAGGCGAAGCAGATCGTCGTGCTCCAGCATGCGTATCCAGCACAGCAGGCGCACATTGAAGGCGCGCTCGCTGGAGCCGGTCCAGATGGAGTGGAAGAGACGGATGAAACTGTTGGTTTGCGTATCCAGAGCCGTCGAGGCGGAGAACGCCTTGGTACGGGCGCGAAGCTCGTCCTTGACGCGCGCGAAGGCTGGCCGCTGCCGCGAATGCCGGCGCAGACAAAAATACTTTCGCATCGATCGGCTCAGTTTCACGTTGCGCTCATTCGATGGTAGAGCATTTCACTGAAACAGGATTGGCCTTGGAGCTCGCCTGAGAACCCGCATGGTCGCAACTCAACACTACGCTTCCCCGGATTTCTTGTGGAACCTGGTGGCTTCGGTCGAACTTCATGCGCCTTTCACGGAAAGGCGCAAACGCGGCTCTCTCCAGTGCAGCGTGGCAGGAAATCCGGGTTCGCTCGGTCGGGATGACAATTCTGTTTTGTATTCGAAGATTCGCCAGAACAACTCCGTCTTCCCAACAGAATTGTCATCCCGACCGGAGCGAAGCGTAGTGGAGGGACCGGCGGTTCTCTCAAAGAACCACCTGACACAAAAGGCCGTCCGCGAACTGTGAAGCCCTGCCTTTCTCCAACCTGAGGCGCGAATCTTCAGGTCGCGTGCGCAGGGCGCAGCTCCTCCACCGCCAACGAGAGCGCCGAGTGCAGTTGCTGTTGCATAGCCTGGTCGAGTTTGGCCCCGCCGATGGTGAGATAGAAAACATCGATGGCGATCTCCCCTTCGGTATCGATCAGCGCCACCTCGATATTGCAATCGTGCGCCGCCAGCGTGGTGGCGATCTGGCGAAGCAATCCGGGACCGTCCTGCGCCACCACCTGCAGCAGCGTGCTGTGGGTGGAGGCGGTGTTATCGAAATCCAGGCGGGTCGCTACCTTAACCATGATGGGCGCACGGACCGCCTGCCGCCGGCGCAGCAGCACTTCAACCGGTGTCTTGAGCGAGATAACCTCCAGAATGCTGTCGCGGAAGCGATCCACTTCGGAAGGATTGAGCTCCAGCGTGCGAAAGGGATCGGAGAACTGAAAGGTGTCCACAATAATGCCGGCATCGTCGGAAAACGCCTCAGCCTTCACAATATTCATGCCCCAGGAGGAAAGCGCCCCGGCCATGTCGGCAAAAAGCAGGGGCCGATCGCGCGTAATGACCGTAAGTTCCCATATCTGGCGCAAGTTGCGCAGGTTGATCTGGGCCGCCGATCGGGAAAGCTGCAAAGCCATCTGGAAGTGATCGCGTATCTGCTCCGGCATGCGCGTCTGCAGGTAGCGCTGGGGAAAGCCTTCCAGAAAGCTGCGCAGTTCCTGCGCGCGCTCCGGGGCCAGGGTCAGAATCCGTTTCAGCAAGGCCGGGTCGGCATCGGCGCGATAGCGCTCCTGGTCGACACTCCGGTCCATGAAGTTGGAAGTGGCAATGTAGAGCTGCCACAGGCTATCCGCCTTCCAGGGCGTCAGCGCATCGGGGTTCACCGCCTTGATATCGGCAAACGTCATCAGGCACAGCATCTTCAGGTGGGTTTGCGAAGCGGCCTTCTCGGCAAAGGCGCGTATGGTTTCGCTGTCGAAGATGTCGCGCCGCAAGGTCATCGACATCTCCAGGTGATTGCGGATCAGCCGCCGCACCAGGTCGCGTTCCTCGGCGTCGAGTTCCAATCGCGCCAGCAGGCTATCGGCCAACTCCACACTTTGCACCGTGTGATCGCCGCTGCGCCGGGCCTTCCCCGTGTCGTGCATGAGCACCGCCAGGAAGAAGAGGTCGAGCCGGTCGATCTCCGTCAGCAGGGTGGCAAAACGCCGTTCCCAGGCCAGGTGGGGCTGGCGCAGGGCATGAACGTTGTCGATCACCAGAAAGGTATGCTCGTCGACCGTATAGCGATGGTAGGAGTCGCGGATCACCAGCGCGTCGATCCCGTGGAACTCGGGAATGAGCAACTCCAGGATACCCAGCGCATGCATGGTACGCAGCGCGTGCGCGGCGTGGGGCCCGAGCAGGATCTCCCGCAAGCCGTTCCATAGGAACGGTCCTTCCGGAATGTGCACGTCGAGCACCGGGAGGGCATCGGCCAGGCGGTCTTCCGCATTTTGTGTCAGTCGGTAGCCATGCGCCGCCACCAGGGCAAAGACGCGAAGGATACCCTCCGGGCCGGTAAGCAGCGCAGAGTCGGAGACATCGACGCGGCCGTCCTGCACCACGAAGTCAGTGCCGGCAATGGGAGTGCGCTTACGCCGCTGGGGTCGATAGAAAGACTGCCGCGCCGGCGGCAGGGCTTCCATGGCCAAAATCGCGCGGCGATAGACCGTGCGTGCATGCCGGTAATAGGTCCGCATCCAGTAGGCGGGGTCGGAGGTTCCCTTGGTTTCCAAACCGATACTCTGCGCCGCGGCTTCATCCTGCGCATGCCAGTCCAGGCTGTTGTCGTCGCGGCCGCTGCGGAAGTGGAGAAAGCAGCGCGTCGCGCTCAGAAATTCGAACGCCGAGGCCGCGTCGTTGTGCGCCGGGTAAAGCGAGTTGCCAAAGCTCGAAGGCCACGCCTTTTGTTCGCGGATATGGTTCAGCAGGTTTAGCCAATGGGCCAGCTGGTGATCGCGCAGGCCGCCCGGACACTCTTTGATATTGGGCTCGAGATGGAAGATGGTGTTGCCGTATTTCTGATGACGCGCGCGGGCCAGGTCGGCGAGCTTGTGCACGATGCCACTCCACTCGCGCAGCGCTACCTCCGGCAGCGTCTCTGTTTGCAGCTCCTGGTACAGACCGTGGTCGCCGGCGATGAAGCGCCGGTCGAGCAGCGAGAGGGTAAATTCCACGTTGTTGGGGTCGTAGCGGTCGCACTCCTTGAGGCAGCGGATCATGGGACTGGCCCGCAGCCCGAGGTCCCACATCGCCTGGTTGCAGCCGCGGATGGTCTCGCGAAGATCCTGCTCCAGCTGTTCATTGGCACAAAGGTAGAGCAGGTCGACGTCGGAGCAGGGGAACAGCTCTTTGCGGCCAAAGCCTCCCACCGCCACCAGCGCCAGCCCGGCCGGCAGCGCCCCATCGCTCTCGAACCGCCACAGCGGCTCCAGCAGGCTGTCCACGGCCAGCGCGCGCCGGCGGATGCACAGCACCCCGTTGCCGGTGCGCTCGAAGGACTGCCGCATCGCCGCCATCTCGGCCTGATAGTGCTCGCGTAACTGCTGCTGAGACGTGAATGCAGGTTTCATGTCGACCGCGAAAGAGGATTGAGCCCACTTGCCAGGAACAAGGCCCGGAGGGCCGACTGCTAAACGTCAGCCCAGCCCGGAACCGGGATTTCCTGCCAGGTAGCGCTGGACGAGGCCGCGTGTGCGCCTTTCAGTAAGGAAAGGCGCATGAAGTTTGCCAAAGCCACCACGTCCACAGGAAATCCGGGGAAGGGCTGGGAAATCAACTCGACGCCATGATGCGAGCCGCGCTGCTTCCAGGCGCGGCAACTCAACCGTGCACCCACTTCGCTTCACTGAATCGTGCTACAACGCCGCCACCCCGCGGTCCCCGTTGCGGATGCGGATGGCTTCATCGATTGCGGTGACGAAGATTTTGCCGTCCCCGATCTTGCCTGTCCTGGTTGCTGTGATGATGGCCTGCACGGCCTTGTCCAATAGTTCGTCCGGAACCACGGTTTCGATCTTGATCTTGGGCAAGAGATCAACCGTATATTCACGTCCGCGATAGAACTCGGTATGGCCTTTTTGGCGGCCGTGGCCGCGTGCTTCAAGGATAGTCATGCCCTCGACGCCGATGGCCAGCAGGCCATCCTTCACGGCGTCGAGCTTTGACGGCTGAATGACAGCTTCTATTTTTTGCATAATCTGCTTTCCAGAGTAGCAAGAGTATAGCTGCCGACGCAGCGCTGCGGTCGCATAATTCCCTGAATCCCAAGCCCAATGCCTTATAGTGTTAGTCATGAGCGAAACCAGCAGCGACCGGTATTTATTTGGGAACCTGGAATCGAGCGGCAAGAATCAGGACAAGGTCCGCGAAGTAAATTTCGGTTACGAGCAGCCCGAGGGAGTCATCCTGACCTCTCTGGATTTTGCCGTGAACTGGATTCGCAAGAGCTCGGTCTGGCCCATGACCTTCGGTCTGGCCTGCTGCGCGATCGAGATGATGTCCATGGGTGGAGCTCGGTTCGACATTGCCCGGTTTGGAGCAGAGGTATTCCGCCCGTCACCCCGGCAATCTGACCTGATGGTGATCGCGGGGCGTGTTTCGCAGAAAATGGCGCCCGTGATCCGCCGCCTTTACGAGCAGATGCCGGAGCCAAAATGGGTCATCTCCATGGGCGCCTGCGCCACTTCCGGCGGGGTCTTCAATAACTACGCGCTGGTGCAGGGCGTCAACCAGATCATCCCTGTGGACGTGTATGTGCCGGGCTGCCCGCCGCGGCCGGAACAGTTAATGTACGCAATCACCCTTCTCCAGGAAAAGATCCTGCGCGAACGGGGAAGCCTGAAACGCGCATTAAACTTCCAATAATTGTGCATTTGTAATAAGTTGGGTGGGCGTTGTTTTTTTTCGGGTGAGCACCAATCCGCGTTGTCAGAAGGGGTAACTAGACGCTTACTCCCTTCCCGCGGCTGCCGTTAAGATGTTGATTATAGGGTAGTCGTGAAAAGAAATATGCTGTAGATTACCGGATGTGGATGTTTTGCATCCAACGTTTTGGATTTGCGTGACACGAAATTGTTTGTGACTCGAGCCGCCTCCTTTTGGCTCGACGGCTTGGTTGAAGACTTTCAGCTTTTTGTTTGACTTTCCAGTGGTTGCGGAGGATAGACGCATGCACTCTCGCCCGTTGAGTTCACTGGGCCGAATTCTGCTTGTAGCAAGTGCAGTGGGATTCGGTTCTGCGAATCTCTTTGCTCAGGATTCGTCCAGTACAGCCCCTAAGCCGGTAGCTCCTGCAGAGCCGCCGGCTTCCAGAATCGACATTTTTGCAGGTTACTCGTACTTCGCGCCGCACGGCCAGCTTACGGTTCCGGATGGCGCCAGCATTGGGGTCGAGGGACCGGTTTCCTATTCGTCCATCAATTACGGCGCAATCGGGAGCGTCACCTACTACTTCAATCGCTACGTAGGTGGACAGTTCGAATACGCCAACCATCCCAGCGGCAACAATGACGGAGCCTCGAGTGGGCAGCTAGGTATGGTCTTCCGCTATCCGACTGCGGAGATCACGCCGTTTGTCCATGCGGACGCCGGCTTTAACCGGCTGGGTGGCCCCGTTCACGAGCCGTACACCTTTGGCCCTGCCCTCACCGTCGGCGGCGGCTTGGACTACAGCCCTGCCGTTCCTGGGCGGCCATCTTGGGCTGCGCCTGTTCCAGGCAGACTACGAGTACTTTCACACCAACTTCGGTCCGCAACCGCCTTATCCCACCGGCGGCCGCGCAAACCTGAAGATCGCGCGCCTGAGCACCGGGCCTTATCTATCACATGGGCAGCATCCTTCCGCCGCCTCCTGTGACCTATACCTGCACCGCCGCGCCGTCTCCGGCGTTCCCCGGGGATCCCATCACGGTTACCGGCACCGCGGCCAACCTCAACCCGAAGAAGACAGCTACCTATAGCTGGACGGGCAACGAGGGGGTTAAGGTTACCGGCGACAATACGACGGGCGCTGTAGATACCACGGGCTTGGCCCCTGGCAACTACACCGTGACCGGCCACGTCTCCGAAGGCCAGAAGATTGGCTTGTTCGCCGATTGCACGGCTAACTTCACCGTCAAGCAGTTCGATCCACCAACCCTCAGCTGCTCGGCGAATCCGACCACGGTTCAGCCTGGCGGAACCGCGACCATCACGGCTCAAGGTGTAAGCCCGCAAAACCGCCCGCTTACCTATACGTTCAGTGCCTCAGCCGGACAGATCAGCGGCTCCGGAAACACTGCCACGTTGAGCACCACCGGCGCGCCCGCTGGTTCCATTACCATCACGGGTACGGTGCAGGACGACAAGGGACAGACAGCCACTTGCACGGCTTCGGTCAATGTCGAAGCGCCACCGCCACCGCCGGCTCCCAAGACCAAGACGCTCTGCTCGATCAACTTCGATCGTGACAAGCGTCGTCCGGCTCGCGTCGACAATGAGGCGAAGGCTTGCCTCGATGACGTCGCGCTTAACCTCCAACAGCAAACCGATGCCACCGCGGTGCTGGTTGGCGAGGCGGCTTCCGATGAGAAGAAGGCCGACACGCTGGCTGCGCAACGCGCCGTCAATACGAAGGATTACCTGGTGAAGGAGAAGGGCATTGATGCTTCCCGGATCTCGGTACGCACTGGAACCCAGGGCAACAAGGAAGTCGAGAACTACCTTGTCCCTGCCGGCGCAACCTTCGACAACGACGTAACCGGCACGACTGCGGTTGACGAGAGCACTGTGAAGGTTCAAGCCAGAACAGCGCCGCCCGTCCACCACAAGAAGAAAGCAGCTGCCCCACCAGCGCAGTAAAGGTTGAGGCAGTTCAAACCGGAAAGGGTGACCAGTTCGTAATGGTCACCCTTTTCATTTTGCTTGACCCTGTCCCTCTCCCAGGAGCAGTGTGGAGTCCGGATCATCTTCGCAGAGCTCTTCCGCGACACTCTAAAATAGAAAACGATATGACATCATTGATCGGGCGTACTCTCTCCTCCGTCTCCCTCCTGCTCGTTCTACTTCCCGTTCAAGCAGGCCCTGGCTCAGCAGCCGTCCCAGCAGCCAGCAGATCTTGGACCCCGGTTGGACCCGATGGAGGCGACGCCCGCAGCTTCGCTCCCGATCCGTCCAATGACAAGCACATCTACCTGGGCACCACCAACAGTTGGGTTTACCAGTCCGAAGACGGTGGCGCCAGCTGGCAGAGGCTGGCCAAGCTGGCCAAGACCGACGATCTGACACTCGACAACGTCGTGGTGGACGAATCCGATCCCAAGACCCTGCTGGTGGGGGCCTGGGTCATCGACCATCCCGATGGCGGCCTCTTTATCAGCCACGACGCAGGCAAGACCTGGACCACGGTCGAAGCCATGAAAGGCCAATCGATCCGTGCCGTCACCCAGGCGCCGTCCGATCCCAAGATCTGGATCGTAGGCACGCTGAAGGGTGTTTTTCGCAGCGAAGATGGTGGCGTGCAGTGGACCCAGATCAGCCCGGCAGGCAGCATGGATCTGCATGAGGTGGAGTCCATCGCCATCGATCCCAAGGATCCGCGCACCGTTTATGCCGGCACCTGGCACTTGCCGTGGAAGACCACCGACGGTGGCGCCAACTGGCACAACATCAAGCAGGGCCTGATCGAGGACTCGGATGTGTTCTCCATCATCATCGATCCCACGGCTCCCAGCGTTGTCTATACCAGCGCCTGCTCCGGGATCTACCGCAGCGACACCGGCGGCGAGCTCTATAAGAAGATCCAGGGCATCCCCATGACGGCGCGCAGAACGCGCGTCCTGATGCTCGATCCCACCAATCACAACACCGTCTACGCGGGCACCACCGAAGGCTTGTACAAGACTCTCGACGGGGGGAAGACCTTTAGCCGCATGACCGGCCCGGACGTGATCGTCAACGACGTCTACGTGGATCCAAAGAATCCGCAGCACGTGCTCCTGGCGACCGACCGCAGCGGGGTCCTGGAGAGTGACGACGCAGCGGCAACCTTTAAAGCAGCCAACGCCGGCTTCTCCCAGCGCCAGGTTGCCAGCCTGCTGGTGGATGCGAAAACCCCGCAGACCATTCTGGCCGGCGTGGTGAACGACAAGAGCTACGGTGGTGTATTCATCTCCCATGACGGCGGCGCCAGCTGGATCCAGCAGAGCAATGGGCTCCAGGGCCGGGATGTGTTTAGCCTGTCCCAGTCTGCCGAGGGCGTCATCCTGGCCGGCACCAACTCCGGCATCTTTCGTTGGGACGGCGCCAGCTGGCAGCCGGACGGAAAGATCGTAAAGAGTGAGACCAAGACCTCCTACGTGGTCAGCAAGGGCAAGCGCACCAAAGTGGAAAAAACCGTCGTCGTGCCTGACGGCCAGATCGACGTGCGGGTCAGCGAGGTCGATGCTTCCGGAAGCACCTGGTACGCCGCAACCGCGCATGGAATTTACGCGAGCGCGGATCAGGGTGCTACCTGGGAAGGTGGGCCGGTGCTGGGCAAGGAGGCGTTCCGTGCGGTAGCCGCTGCGGGACCGATGGTGGTGGCGGCAGAGCGGACCGCGCTCTCGATATCGCAGGACGCCGGCAAGACCTGGCAGCCGCTGGCCATGCCGCAGAAGCTCACCTGGCTGCAGTCCATCGCCACAGCGGCGAATGGCAGCCTGTGGCTCGGCGGCCGTCAAGGGGTTTTCTATAGCGAGGATCAGGGGCAAAACTGGACGGAAATGTCGACGCTCCCGATCTCCGACATCAGCGGATTGACCTACGACCCGGAATTGAAATGCGTCGTCGTCACCTCCTGGGCCTCCACCTGGGTGCTGGGCATTAACCCCACAGACCGTACCTGGAAGTTCTGGGATGCGGGCTGGAGGGTACGGCACGCGCGCTCGTCCGACGGTCGTTTGCTGGCCGCGACCATGTACAACGGTGTGGTCATAGAGCCGCAGAAGGCGTCGGCCAAGGTGGCCGTTGCCCAGACTCCGTAAGACCCTTGAGGCATGACCCGGCTACGCGGCTTTCAAAGGCGGGACCTGGCCGCGCTGCACCAGCTCGACGGAGTCTGTTTTCCGCCGGAGATCGCGTACTCCCGGGCCGAATTGCAATATTTCCTGACCCATCCCAGTTGCTCCTGTTGGATTGCCGAGCAGCCTGAAAATAAGCTGGGCGGCTTCGTCATCGTCGAGCGCACCAGCCGCGGCGGGCGCCTGTCCGGCCACATCGTCACCCTGGATGTTGACCCGGGCGAACGCCGCCGTGGCTTGGGCACGCTGCTGCTCAACACCGTGGAAGAGCAGATGAAGCAGGAGGGCGTTGCCGTGATGAGCCTGGAAGTGGCGGAGAATAATGAGCCGGCGCGTCACTTCTATCGCAGCCTGGGCTTTGTCGCCAGCGGCCGTATCGCGAAATATTATGGGGGGAGGGTCGATGCAGAGGTTATGGAGAAAGTGATTTCGTCGCGTGCTCTCTAGTGCAGAAGTTTCCAGCATACGGCGACGCCGATCGCCAACACTGCCTGAAAGGCGAAGGCAAAAATCACGCCGCGCACGCAGCCCAGCTTCTCGAGCCTGCTCAGTTAACTCATCAAGCTCAGCGGCATGCAGGGAAACGATCGCCTTGCGTACAATGTGCAGTTCCTTCCTCATCGACTGATCAGCTAACATCGGAAAAGCCTGGATACCCATGGTGGTTTCCCCTTTCAGCTACTGAGTGTAGTGGCAAGATAGCGTCATTGATCAGCAGTTATCTACAACTTTGGTCGGGTAATATGCGGCGTCGTTCCTAAACGGTACTATCGTAGTTCCACATTGGTAGTATCGAAGGCCGCTATCGACGCACTTCCATGGGAATCCTTCCGCAATTTCATTACTAACGGTAAGGATTGAGTAGCGGGGCAGAGTAGACGATAGATTGACTACGCGATTAATGCGGGTCCTGCAATCACAAGTCATCCTTGCGCAAGCGTGATGACGGTAATTTCAGGGGGGCAGCGGAAGCGGAAAGGCAGCAGCACTGCGCCGATGCCTCGATTGACGTTGAGCTGTAATCCGTCATCGAACCTGAAGAGCCCGTGCACGTATCGTCTTCCCAGCTCGGGGAGAAGAAGCGGCGGCAGAAAAGGGACGCAGATCTGCCCCCCGTGCGTATGTCCGGAGAGAACCAGGCCAATCTTGTGCCCTAACGCATAGTCTGCGAAATCAGGTTCGTGGGCCAGCAGGATAACGGGTTCGTTGCTTCTGCCGGCGGGGAGCGCGGCGGCTAGATTGGGCCGCTGCTCCAGGGCATCCTCGATTCCGGCAAGCCACAGGCGCCGGCCACCGCGCTCCAGGGGCACCGAGCTATTTGCCAATACCGGGATGCCGTGCGTCACCAGCGCATCGGTCACCGCCGGTGCACTGACGCCGGCGTCGTGGTTGCCGAGAATGGCATAGCGGAGCGGGCATTGGATCTCGCTGAGCAGTTCAGCGCACTGGTAACCCATCCTGATGGCAAAATGCCGTCGTAATGGCCCCTTGCTGACGAAATCTCCGGTCAGCACGACCACGTCGGGGGTCAGCGCATTCACCCTGCGCACAATCTCCTTCAGGAAAAATGCTTCGGTGTATTCCTCGAAATGAAAATCGCTGATCTGTACGATTCTCATGCCGGCGAACGCGTCCGGTAATCCTGAGAGTGTGATCGAGCGCTGGATGATTTCAATTTCGTGGCGCGAGATTTCGCCGGCGTAGAGAGCCAGGCCGGCGGCAGAGCCAGCGGCCAACCGCAGAAAGTTTCTACGTGTGAGTAGTGTTGTTTGCTCGGCGGGGGTGACGACCAGGGTAGGTTCCATCAGGGCAAGAACACCGGGATAAGGGTCACACTTCAAGTGTAAGTGGTGGCTGCGGACCTTTCAACCGGAGATCACTGCGCGGGGAAGATGCTGCGTAACGCGGGATAAATGCGGCGGTAGCGGACGTAGCTCTCCTGCATCACGCGCGTCGGCCTCCTGGTCCGTAGGAGTGCGCTTGGCCACCCGCACCACGGCATCGCAGGCGGCATCCACCGAAGGCCAGACGCCGGCGCCCACTCCGGCGAGCAGCGCTGCTCCATAGGCGGCGCCTTCTTCTGCCTGCACTGTCTCGACTGCCTGGCCGTAAACATCCGCCTGGATCTGCCGCCACAGGGGTGAGCGTGCACCACCCCCGCCAACGCGAATCGCCCGCACGGGGATCCCTAGCTCTTTGAAGATGGTCAACGTGTCTTTGAGGCTGAACGCGACCCCCTCGAGAATGGCCCGGATGACGTGCCCGCGCGTATGGTCCGCGGCCACCCCTACCAGGGCGGCCCGTACGTCCGGGTCCGGGTAAGGAGTGCGTTCTCCCATAAGATAAGGAGCCCACAGCACTCCTCCGGCACCCGCGGGTATCTTGGCAGCTTCGGCGCTCAGCAGGTCATAAGGCTCGCCATCGCCCGAGCTCCCAAAGTTGTCGCGAAACCAGCGCAGCGACAGGCCGGCGGCCTGGGTAACCCCCATCACATGCCAGCGTCCGGGAATGGCGTGGCAGAAAGTATGCAGCCGGCCTAAGGGGTCGGTGACCGGCGCGTCGGAGGCCGCGAACACTACCCCTGAAGTGCCGATGGTTGCGCTCACGTCGCCCGGGCGGACGATGCCCATCCCGGTTGCGCCTGCAGCCTGATCGCCCGCGCCCGCCACCACGGGCGTGCCCGCCTTCAGGCCTGTGCTGATGGCCGCCGCCTCGGTTATCTGGCCTACGATCTGCTGCGATTCATAGAGCGCCGGCAGGCAGTCCGGGCTGAGGCCAACCGCGTCCAGCATGGCCTCGGACCAACGCCGGTGGGTCACGTCAAGCAGCAGCGTGCCCGATGCGTCGGCGACGTCGATCGCCCGCACCCCGGTGAGGCAGAGGCGCACGTAATCCTTGGGCAGCAGAAAGCTGTGAAACCGTTTCCAGATATCCGGTTCATGGGTCCGCACCCATAGCAGCTTGGTGAGCGTGAAGTTGGTAAGCGCGGGGTTGGCGGTCAACTCCACCAGCCGTTGCGGGCCGATGATCTCGTTAAGGTAGCGGCACTCCGCCGCGGTACGTTGATCGCACCATATGAGCGCGGGCCGCAGAACCTGGTTGTTGCTGTCCAGCAGCACAGCGCCGTGCATTTGGCCGCTGAGGCCGATGCAGCCAATCTCCGCCGCGGGGATCGAGGATTCCCGCAGCAGTTTGCGCACAGCGCCCTGGCAGGCCTTCCACCAGTCCTGCGGCTCCTGTTCTGCCCAACCGCTCCGCGGCGAAGCAAACGGCACATGTTCGTGGATCGCGGACGCGATCACCGCACCCGATTCGTCGATAAGGAGGGCCCGCGTCCCTCCTGTGCCCACATCGATGCCTAGCAGCTTGATGGCTCTCTCCTCCGGTCCCGCACCAGTGTAGCG
>CAWJAB010000022.1:0-138957 GCA_963840675.1 uncultured Acidobacteriaceae bacterium | reverse complement strand
GTGTGCCCGCCGGGATGAAGGGCATCGACACAACCCAACCCTACTACCGTTCCGGATATGTTTTCGTCTCACGGCGCGACCGCAACCTTAATATTGCGTCTTTCGATGATCCTCGCCTGCATCAGCTTCGCATCGGCATTCACAACCTCGGCGACACGGATAGAGAAGCTCCGCCGGTGCATGCTCTCACCAGCCGCGGCATCGTGACCAACCTTGTGGGTTACAACATCTTCGGCAGCAATCTGGATGAGACCGACCCTTCCTCTGACCTGATCAAGGCGGTTGAAAAGGGCGACATCGATCTTGCCCTCGTGTGGGGGCCTATCGCTGGGTACTTCGCCCGGTTTTCCCCAGTGCCGCTGGTTGTCTCGCCTATGGAGGTCGATTCATCGAATCCCAACCTGCCGCTCAGCTTTGATATTGCCGCGGGAGTTCGCAAAGAAGACGACATGCTCAAACAACAGCTTGATAGTGAATTTCAGCGCCGCCGGACGGAGATTCAGCATCTGCTCGTTTCCTATGGTATTCCACAACTGAGCCTGTCCCAGGCCCGCGCAACGGGGTACTGATATGCGGTTGATTTCGCTCACTCTAACAAGTGTCTTTCTGATTGCGGGACTCGGCTGTCGCAGTAGCCGCCCCAACTCGGTCGCCGTGGGCTCGGCGCCTACCGAGGCAACGAGCGTCGGGCCCGTTCCCGGCGGGGTTGTCGTTGGCTACCAACGGCTGAACCCGTACGGCAACGATCCCGTTGCGCTGCAGGACGGATACAGGCTTTTCAATTGGTACAACTGCTCCGGCTGTCATGGCGGTCACGCCGGCGGAGGCATGGGGCCCAGCTTGCGCGATAATGTCTGGCTTTACGGCAGCAGGGATGACCAGATCTTCTCTTCTATTGCACAGGGCAGGTCGAATGGAATGCCTTCCTGGGGATCGAGGATACCCGAGGACCAGATATGGCAAATCACGGCCTACATCAAGTCAATGCGTACGCCGCAAGAACCCGACCCTCCGGTTGAGCCGGCTGACGAGCAGGTGCCTAATCCTGCGGATAACACGGCAACCGGCTCGAAGCCGGGACCGCAATAAACGAAGGAGAGCGATGCGTCGTCGGTTTAGCACAACTCGTCTTTGCCTTCTTCTTCTGCCGCTCATACTGGAGGGCTGCTCGACGGCGCAGTCCACCTACAACCCGCAGGGTCACGCGGCGCACGAGATCGCCAAACTTTCCTGGTTCATGACCATTCTGTTCCTCGTGGTCACCGCGGTGATGTGGGTGCTCCTATTCGTCGCCGTCACCAAACGCCGCGGTACGCTCAGCGAGCATGCTCCCATTGATAGCGGCGGGGGCCAGGCGTGGATTGCCATTGGCGGTCTGGCCATTCCGCTGTTCATTCTCAGCTTGATCTTCGTTCTGGGTCTGCGGCTGCTGTCAAGGTTCCCCATACACGGTGCGCATGGGGCGATGGGCATGAACCACCCCGCGATGGAGCGCGGGGAGGTCAAATCGCCGGATATCCTCGTCATCGGTCACCAATGGTGGTGGGAAGTGCATTATCTCGAGGGTGATCAGGATCAGCATTTCACCACCGCTAACGAAATTCATATCCCAACCAACCGGCCGGTTGACATTGAGCTTGAATCGGCCGATGTGATGCACTCCTTCTGGATTCCCGGTCTTCACGGCAAAGTCGACCTGATTCCCGGTCACATCAACTACGTCCGCCTGGAGGCCAGCCGCGTGGGCAGCTTTCCTGGCCAGTGCGCTGAATTTTGTGGTGCGCAGCATGCACATATGCGCCTCCTGGTTGTGGCCCAGCCCGCAGATGAATATGCCGCCTGGATGCAACAGCAGGTCAAGCCCGGCGCCGATCCCACCACGGCGATTGCCCGCGCCGGGCTACAGACCTTCGTAACTGGGCCATGTTCTCTCTGTCATCAGGTCCGCGGAACGATCTCGGGGGGCAGAGTCGGGCCGGATCTAACCCACGTTGGCAGCCGGCAATATCTGGCGGCGAACACCATCCCCAACAACGACGCCTATCTCGAGGCTTGGATCACGCACGCGCAATCCTTCAAACCAGAAGCGCAGATGCCCGATCTTACGCAGTTTGATGGACGGCAGCTCCAGGGCCTTGTCGCCTATCTTCGTCAGTTGCAGTGACAGAGTACTTAACCTAAGGAGAACTCCAGTGGCACACAACGTCTTCCGGTTCCTCTCCCGTCTCAGACCGCTCTCCCTCGCGACCGGCAGCCTTATCCTCGCGCTCCCGTGCTTCTCTCAGGCCAAGCCGGATTGTTCCGCGCTGCCTGATGCAACCCGTCTGCGCAGCGTTCTGCAGTCGATCGTCAAGCAGGGAAGCGAAAAGAACGGCGGCTTAGGAAACCAGGAATGGGCCACCGTGGTCAACCGTGACGGCATTGTTTGTGCCATCGTCTTCAGCGGGACAACGCGCGGGGATCAATGGCCGGGCAGCCGCCTCATCAGCGCGGAGAAGGCAAACACCGCAAACGGGCTAAGCGGCAACAACTACGCGCTCTCGACCGCTAACGTCTTCGCCGCCTCTCAGCCCGGCCAAAGCCTGTATAGCCTGGCGACCAGCGCACCTCCGAATGCCAATGCTGCTTTCGGAGAGGCCGTTTCCTTTGGAACCCCCAACGATCCCATGGTCGGCAAGGCAATTGGCGGAATCATCGTGTTCGGCGGCGGCCTTGCCCTTTATACCCAACAAGGAAAAATCGTGGGGGCCCTCGGGTTAAGTGGGGACACGTCCTGCACCGATCACGTGATTGCGTGGAAGGTTCGCCACGAACTTCACCTCGATGCTGTTCCGATGGGGCCAAGCCCCGACCACAACGACAACATGATCATCGATTGGAAAAATAACGCGAGCGCCAGCGGGTTCGGACATCCTCCCTGCAAAGGAGGCGCTCCTGCGGAGTACATCATTGGCAACCTGTCGAAAGACTTCCCCACAGGCCCTCGAAGCCATTAACGACCCCCACTAGATAAGCGGAATGTGACCATGCCTCGTACTTCCCACGCTTCTTCGCAGAGTTCTTCTCTCCGTGCAACTGCAACCGTGGCAGTGAGTCTCGAGTTAGGTTGGGTTTGGCTGGTCGCGGGGACCCACCTGCACGAAATGATTGTTGGCGCCGCGGTCGTCGTGGTTTCCACTCTTTTCTTGCTTCTGGTTCGCAGGTCGCAGCCGGATGTCATTCAATTGCATTGGAAGGATGTCGCACAGGGCTGGCGCATCCCCTGGAATGTGCTGTGCGATACCTGGGTGGTCACCCTCGTTTTGTTTCTGGATCTTTTCCATCTGCGCCCAGCCGGCTCCTATTACCGGGTCTGCGGATTCAAATGCAGCAAACGCGACCCCGCAATTCAAGGCCGCGGCGTTCTAGCCACGATATACATGACAATGACTCCTAATTCAATTGTTCTCGGCATCGATCCAGCGTTAAGCCGGATGCTCTTTCATCAGATTCAGCGCAGCAGTATACCGAAAATGATCCAGGCACTTGGCGCAAAACCGTGAATTTCTGGCTCATAACCGGTGTGGTTGTATCCGCGACGCTAGTCCCGTGCGCGGATATGTGTCTTCGGGGTTCACCCGAACGACGGTTGGTCGGGCTAGAAATGACGAGCCTGATAGTTACTGTCGCGCTCGTCCTCTTCACCATCGGCTTTGGGCGCATCCCCTTCATCGACCTTCCACTTGCTCTCGCTATCATGTCGTTCGGTGGCGGGTTAGTGTTTGCCCGCTTTCTGGAGAAGCATCTTTGACTGTCCATGTGTTGTTGGTATTCGTCATGATCTTCTGCTGGCTCGGGGTGCTCGGCATGTGGCGCATGCGTGAGCCTATGCAGGCGCTGCACTATCTTTCCTTGCCGGCATGCGGGGCCACGGTTGCGTTAACGGTCGCGGTTTTCTTACAGACCGGAAGTAGCCAGGCAGGGTGGAAAACCCTTCTGATTTGCCTCATTCTCCTGGGTATCAACTCGGTGGTAACGCACGCTACCGCGCGAGCCTTTCGCGCCCGCGAACTTGGTCACTGGCAGCCCCTGCCCGGGGATCCCGTTGAATTCGTGCGCGACAGGAGCGACTCATGATCTGGTGCGGAGCCGGAATTCTTCTACTGCTCGCAATCTCCGGATTCGCTGTGGTGCGTACCCGGGATGTGACCGAGCAGGTGATCGCGCTTGGCTTCTATGGCCTGGTCACGGCCTTGATGTTCTTCGTGTTTCAAGCCCCCGATGTCGCCCTCTCCCAAATCACGGTCGGGGCCGTCGCGCTGCCGCTCATGATCATGCTTGCCCTCTCTCGCATGAATTTTCATAAGGCCGCCAGGCAGAAGAAGGGGCAGCATGACTGATCGCCTTCGCCTTGCCATCTTCCTCGTCGCCGGGCCGGTCTTCTTCGGTCTCTACTGTTACGCGGGCCTCAATCTGCCGCCATGGGGCCAGTATCGCGGCCCTTACGGAGATATGATCGCGAAGCTCGCCGTCTATGAGCGCCACGCTACCGACACGGTCAACGCCATCAATTACGACTACCGGGGATTCGACACCTTGGGGGAAGAATTCATCCTGTTTACCGCAGTGATCGGTGTCATGATGCTGCTGCGGCGAGAAAAGCATATTCCAACCTCACCCGCCGGCAAGATAGCCGATCGCCCGGCGTTGAGCGAAACCGTGCAAGCCGTCATGTCACCTGCCCTGCTGGTTAGCATCATCTTTGGCTTCTACATCGGTCTTCACGGGCAGCTCACTCCAGGCGGCGGCTTCCAGGCGGGCGTTATTCTGGCGACCGCTGCCTTTCTAATCTATCTTGCCGCGAACACGGAAGCGTTCAGACGCACCACCTCTCATGTTGCTGTGGAAGTGGTTGAAGCGCTTGGTGCCGCCTCCTATGCCCTCATCGGAATCGTTCCCCTCTTAATGGGCCTGCCCTTCCTGACCAACATCCTGCCGCTGGGAGTAACCGGCGATGTTTTCTCCGCCGGGACCATCGCCCTCATTAGTGCCTGCGTGGGTGTCGAGGTAACGGCCGCTTTTCTGCTGGTTATCTACACCTATCTCGAAGAAATGATCACGGGCGAAATACCCGCGGAGTAGAAAGATGCCCCACATGCTGCACGCGTTCCCATATTTCGTCGCCGCTTGGCTCTTCCTTTGCGGGCTCTATGGTCTGATTACCAGCCGCCACCTGGTTCATTCCGTGATCTGTCTTGCCATCCTGCAGAGTTCCACTTACGTCCTTTTGCTGGCCATTGGTTATCGCGTAGGCGGTGCGGCCCCAATCTTCGCGGATATTGCCCCAGGCGTGCTTACCGTCGATCCAGTCGTGCAAGCCCTAATGCTCACCGACGTAGTCGTCGAGGCGGTAGTCGTGGCCCTCTTGTTGGCGATGATTGTCAAAGCTTATGAGAAGAGTGGATGCGTCTCTCCTGAGGACCTGCGCACCATGCGGGGATAAGCATGACCAGCCCTCTTCCAGCGTTACCTGTCGCCTTACCCCTGCTCGGCGCGGGGCTCCTGGCTGCCCTGCGTAAATGGCTAAGCCGCGCCGCGGCCGATAGCCTTACCATCGCCGCGGCCGCAGGCACACTCATCTCCTCGCTTCTGCTGCTCAGCCACGCCCTGCAGCATACTCAGGTCTATTGGTTCGGCAACTGGTATCCCCGCGGTTCGGTCGTGCTTGGTATTACCTTCGTCGTCGACCCCGCTGCGGCGGGCCTTAGCTCGCTAGCTGGGCTGCTTGTATTCCTTGCACTCATTTTTTCCTGGCGCTTTGTCGATGCGGGCGCGAACCATTATCACCCGCTGATGCTGGTCTTCCTGGCTGCCATGGATGGCTTCGTGCTCACCGGCGATCTCTTCAACCTGTTTGTATTTTTTGAGCTGATGAGCACGGCGGCGTTCGCCCTATGCGGCCTTAAGACGCAGGAGCCGGCGCCTCTCCAGGGTTCGTTTAACTTTGCCGTCACCAATACGGTTGCGGCTTTCCTGGAGCTTACCGGCATCGCCCTGCTGTATGCGGTAACCGGGGCATTGAACATGGCGCAGATCGGGTTGGCGCTCGGCGCCCGCCACGACCCTCTTGTACTCTTCGCCTTTACCCTGTTGACCTGCGGCTTCTTGATCAAGGCAGCGATTGCACCGTTCCACTTCTGGCTGCCGGATGCTCATGCGGTCGCTCCCACTCCGGTGTGCGTCCTCTTCTCCGGCCTCATGGTGGAACTCGGGCTATACGCGGTCGTTCGGCTCAAATCAGTCGTTTTTGCGCAGACCTTCGCGTCGAGTGGGACCCATCTTCGTTATATCCTGTTGGCGTTCGGTGGAGCCACGATTTTGCTCGGGGGCGTAATGTGTTACGCCGAACACCACCTGAAACGTATGTTGGCCTTCTCCACAATCTGCCATGCGGGTCTCATGCTGGTGATATTCGCGATCCAGGGCCCGCTGGCCATCGCTGCCATGCTCATCTACCTGGTAGCCCACGCCTTTGTGAAGTCATCCCTGTTTTTCGTGAGCGGCATCATGCTCCATCGCTTGCGCTCGATGAGCGAGCAGGTCCTTTTTGCCAAAGGCCGTCCACTCCGCTGGACGGCAGCGCTGTGGTTTCTCGGTGGCATCGGCCTCGCCGCTGGTCCTTGCTTCAGCACCATGCTCGGGGATGCAGGCATGTCGAGCGCAGCGGAGCAAGCTAGCATCCACGGCCTCTCATGGCTGTTTATGTTTGCTGGCGTGATGACGTGTGCCGCCGTCTTCAGGGTGGGCATGCATACCTTCGCCGGCTGGGGCGACGCGCCCATCACAGACCGCAGTGCGCAGGTGGATGAACTACCGGAAACCGAGGCCGAAGAACAAAAGGTTTTCTGGTACCATTTCGTGCCGCCGCTCGTTTGTATTGCGTTCGCGGTGGGCCTAACCTTCCTTCCGGGCTGGCAGTATGGTGTTCGTGAGGCAGCGGCGCGCGTCTATAACCAGTCGGCTTACCTCAACACTGTCTATACCGGGCATTCCATTCCGCTGACCGCGCCCGAGTCTTGGCGCGATGAAATTCCGGGAGCGGCTTTGCGCGGAACGATCGCAGTGCTACTCGCGCTCTTGCTAGCCTGCACGTCGGTGTTTCGCGGAAAACTCGCGCGAGGGCTGCGAATCGGCGCAATCCTCGAAGGCCCGCTCACCACCCTGCGCGCGCTGCAGAGCGGGCATCCCGGTGATTACGTCTTATGGCTAACGGTAGGACTTGCGGTATTCGGTTCCGCGACCTTATTCTTTCTCCGTTGATGGGGACTTTTTGGGTTCAGTTCATACCTCGATTGCCTGAAGTGCATCCAAACTTCACTAAAGGAAAATCGGTTATGAGTGATCCACTGTCAACCTATTTGCACGACCATCTAGGTGGCGCCAAGGCTGCCATCGATCTATTGGAAGCGATGCGAGACGGCCACAAAGATCAGCCCCTAAAGGATTTCGCAGCATCTCTCCTTATCGAGGTGCAAGCCGACCGTGATACGCTGCAGCGCCTGGCGGAAAAGGTTGGCAGCGGGTCAAATGTATTAAAGGAGTTCAGCGGTTGGTTCGGCGAGAAGGCCACTCGGTTCAAGTTGGGGCAGGGCTCGGGGGGAGACTTCGGGACATTCGAGGCACTGGAATTTCTGGCGCTGGGTGTCCGCGGCAAGATGGGGATGTGGCGAGCTCTGGATGTCGCAGCGGTAGGAGACACGAGGCTAAGCGGGTGCGACTTCAAACAGCTCGCGGCCCGAGCCGAGGCACAGTACCAGCAGGTGGAGCAAAATCGAATGCAGGCTGCGAAAAGCGCATTGCAGCCGAACCGGACCTAATACAAGTGTACATGGCATTTCAACTCCGCTCAGCCAGCATCAAAATATGCGGGACCCGGCTACCAGCGACAAGAGAGGTAGTTGATTCGGCCGTTGCGACGTACTCACCTTGCCGACCCATCGCGGGTATGCAGGAAAAAGACTAGTACCCTTTCCGGAAAACATCTGGCCTCGTTGAAGAGCTTCCCACGTTCTCGCTTGCTTCTTGCTTCAAAATGTCTTACCAATCATCGACGAGTCACTCATGGAGCTTCGCAGGAGAAATCGGCAAGTTTGCAAGTTTCAGAGCTCGGAAGTGTAGACTGGCGATCAATGGTTTTGGAACCCCACCACCCAATCGATGTGATTCGCAACCGAGTTCCAACAAGATAAAGCAGAAATCCAGAGGAAGCGCTACTGCGGGATTTCGTAGGGCGTGTGCAGGGGCACAAAAAACCGAACTGTTGTCCCATGGGCTTTTGTATCATTTTGACTCTGGATGCTAATTTGCCCTCCGTGCCCCTCAATGAACTGCTTCGAAACGAACAGTCCGATTCCCGTACCAACGGCGGCACGTGTAGTGAAAAATGCCTCAAATACTTTCGGGAGATCGCTCGGAGCGATGCCAACCCCATCGTCAGCAATGATCAATATCGTTCCGCTAACAGGCTCGTCAGTGTCCTCGACGGAAACAGAAAGATGACCACCCGTCGGCATCGCATAGATGGAGTTTGCAATGAGGTTCGAAATCACTTGCATCATCTCTCCTCGGCGGAGTGTCGGTTTCTTCGAAGACTTGAATGAGGTGGCGATGTTGATGCCGGCAACGGCGCAGCGAGGCTGATAGATTTCGATGACTTGTCGAGCTATCTCACTGAGAGACGCCGGGCTTACCGCAGTATGTTCTCGATAGTAGCCGAGCGTCTGCTTCGCTATATGGGAGACCCGTCCAAGTTCATCTTCGGCAGTCGAAAGGTACTTCCGGCCGTCGTCGTCCGTAATCTTCGAACGAAGCAGGTACAGCAAATTCATGATCGATTCAAGCGGATTGTTAATTTCATGCGCAATCGTAGCGGCCATCCGCCCGGTTGCTGCAATCTTCTCCGCTTGCAACAGAGATCGTTCGATGAGTTTCCTGCCAGAAACATCACGGAGGATCTTGGAAGCTCCAATTACATGTCCTTGATCGTCTTTTATTGGAGACACCGTAAGGGAGACCTCCACCTGGCGGCCATCCTTGGTAAGACGAACAGTTTCGAAGTGCTCCACACGCTTTCCCGCGCGGATGCTCTCGATGATCCGCTTCTCTTCAGACCGTAGATCTTCGGGAATCAGCTTTAGGATCGACTGACCGATCATCTCCTCAGGGGCATACCCGAAAAGACGGCTCGCCGCGGCATTCCAGCTCATGATAATGCCGTCGAGATTCTTGCTAAGAATCACGTCCTGAGAGGAATCTACGATCGCAGCAAGCCGCTGAATTGCGTCTTGCGCCTTTTTCCTATCGGTCACGTCATTTCCAATCACAATGACTCCGGACGTGCGGCCGTCCGCCTCACACAATGGCTGGTAAACAAAATCCAGGTAGCGCTCATCCGCGGTTGAATTCCCGCCACGATCTACCTGAAAGCGCAGCGCGTGCCCAATAAATGGCTCGCCTTGAAAGACTCTGTCGAGAATTTCGATGTAGCCTTGTTCAGCAGCCTCCGGAAGGGCAACGCGCACGGGTTTGTTAAGGACGTCACGGTTGTTCACCAGACGCAGGTAGGGCGGATTTACCATGGTGAAGATATGATCTGGCCCTTGCAAGAGTGCAAAGAAGACTGGGGCTTGCTGAAGCGCCTCAAATGCTCTCGTCCTTTCTTGGAGTGCAGCTCTCTCGGCTTGCTTTCGCTCCGTAATATCGCGAAAAACTAAAACAATGCCTGTTAGCTGGCCATCAGTGCCCCAGATAGGGGCGCCGCTATCGTCAATCGGCGTCTCCGTCCCGTCCTTCCCTATCAAGGTAGTGTGATTGGCGAGGCCCACAATCGTTCCGAGACGGCGCACTTTGTCCGCCGGGCTTTCTACCAATTCCCGTCGCTGCCCATCAACAATGTGGAACACTGTGCTGAGGAGCTCACCTCGCGCATCGTCCAATCGCCAGCCCGTCAGGCTTTCCGCGACTTGGTTCATGTCGGTTACACGTCCATCTACGTCGGTGACTATCACGGCATCCCCGATGCTCCTTAGAATTCTTGAAGCCCGCGCCTCGCTCTCGGCTAGTTTATGAACTGCAACGACCTCGCCCGTTACATCGTGGAGCGAGCCGAAAAGACCAGCTATCGCTCCGTCTTCAAAGATCGGGTTGAAGGAGTAGTTCAGATAGGCGTCCCTCACTCCGTGTTCTGTTGGAAGCGGGACCAAGAGCTTTTCGTAGAAAACGGTCTTTCCAGTGGCAAGAGCCTGTTCTAATAAGGGCCCCACCACATGCCATGATTCGCTATACACCTCACGAGCCGACTTTCCGAGTGCAAACGGATGGCGAGGCCCCGGTATCGGTCGGTAAGCGTCGTTGTAAATGAGGACCAGCTCTGGACCCCACATTGTCCTTGCAGGGGAGGAGGAAGCCAAAGTTAGATTTACGATGGTTACAAGTTCCCTTGACCAGGATTCGATTGGACCGAGCGGAGTCGAACTCCAGTCATAGCCACGCACTCGATCCGCCATCTCGCCGGTGCCGATGATACGACCTGATGCCATCCCGATTGCCGAGTTTCCGAGGTCCAAAAGTCACCTATGCGTAGCCATTCCGTGACTCGAGAGTGTCCTGTAACTGCAAGAACGCAAGTTTTTAACCTCCCGCGATCATCGTGAGTCAACCGGCTTCCAGACATAGAGAAAATGGTCGTCACTCGACGTAGCCACGTCGATGCCTTTTTGGCGGGTGGCGCGGCTAAGAGCAGATCGCACGTTCCCTTTCGAATCCGGGAGTGCTGAAAGAGGAATCTTCAATGCCTGCCCGTCTTGTAGTTGGCTGATGTCGCTGAGCAATTGTTCAATGATCGCTTTGTGCTTTCCGTCGCGACCCTTGGGAACGTCACTCTGCGACATTGATTCAAACTTCATCTGGCGTGCTTGCTTAGAATTTGAAGCCATTTCACCCTCCCTTTCGAAATCGCCGACAGCGTAACGCTAAATTAACGAGACATTATCGTATCGCTATCGCGAAATACGGTATCACAGTCGTGATCGCGTGTCATCACCCTGTTTAGGCTTTGCTAAAGCACGGAGATAACCTACGTTTTTTTAAAGACTTAACCCGTATCGCGCCCAACCTGCTACCTTCAAATTCGAGGTCGCCCAGTGTTAAGGAAAATGAACTTTGAGACCGTTCCGCTCGCAAGCCTGGACCTAACTGTTATCGATCGGCCGCGCCCGGCGCAGCCGACCATTCTCGTCGTGGATGACGAAGCAGTTATCGCTGACACCTTAGGGAGGATTCTCGAAATAAATGGGTTTAGGGTGAACATCGCATACGACGGAATCAGTGCGCTGAAACTTTCGAGGACTGTCCCTCCGGATCTTTTGCTAACCGACGTGTCTATGCCTGGAATGTCTGGCATCGATCTAGCGATCGAAATGCAACGTAGCCTTCCAAACTGCAAGGTCTTATTGTTTTCCGGACAGGCGTCGACCTCCGATTTGCTGGGGGCTGCTCGCCTGGCGGGGCGCGAGTTTACCATTCTTGCGAAACCGCTCCATCCAAAGGACCTCCTGAGTCGTCTTTCAGAAGCATTACCGTCACGAACATCGCATCCCGAATTTGCATCAGAGCGTAATGACGATCAACGAGAGAGTTTCGTTTGACTCCTCGTTGACCAGGACGTCCCGTGACGACAACCGCTACTGCACCTAAGGAGACCAATCATGTACCACCACGTGAAAAAGCTGATGTATACCGTTGATGTCGGCGAAGCCGATCCAAAGTTTGGCAAGATGTTGTTGGAGCAATTTGGGGGCGCCAACGGTGAGCTGGCTGCCGCAATGCAATATTCAATCCAGGGAATCAACTGCGAAGACGCAGCGCGGAAAGACCTTCTGATGGATATCGGAACGGAAGAGCTCAGCCACCTTGAGGTGGTGGGTGCTCTTATCAGAATGCATCTGAAGCCAATGAAGAGTAGCCGCGAATCCGCGGAGGCTGATCCGTTGGTAGCAATCGCGGGGGGCGGGGGCGTCGCTCTCTGTGACTCGATGGGCAACGCCTGGACGTCGACCTACTTGAAGATTACTGGCGACCTGGCTGTCGACTTGCGGAGCAATATTGCTGCAGAGGCTCGCGCGAAAATCGTTTATGAGCGTCTCATCGCCTTCACCCAGGACGCCGGTTCCAAACAAGCCTTGCAGTTTCTGATGACGCGCGAAATCACCCATATGCGCGCGTTTACAGCAGCGCTCGAAAGTATGGATAAGCCGCAGTTCTCGGTTGGGATCATTCAACCAACCCCCAAACTGGTTGATCAGTTTTTTAATGGTTCTACTGGCGAGAGCCAGTACGGGGAAGCCGACTATGATGGCCCTTGGAACAGCGCGAATGGATTGACTGCCGTTGAATCTGAAATCAAAGGCGGCGAGGGATTGGATGTCACCCCCTATGATCCCAAGCCCGGTACAGAAACTACGTCGCCGATCGACTCCACCCCCGTGGGTGAATACACCGGCGAGGTGGGCCGAAAGCAGGCAGCCATACACGATAATGCCAAAGCTCAAGCGGCCAAGAATGCAACGGTAGAGGTATAGGCATCGCTCGTTTTACGAGGATGTCGATCATGCCTCTGCGCGGCATCCTCTGCGAACAATCTCTTCAGTTTGGTTTACCCGCCGCGCTGACTGCACTAGCCTTGTGATTCCTGCAAGCTTATTGCGCTGATCCTTTCTGACAACCTACTCGGCCCCCTAAACGGACCGACGAGGAAAGAGGTTTCATGCACACTCGCCCCGCTGGCCGCTTGATCCCTCTTGCCTGCATCGCCCTCTTCGCAGCAACACTAAGCGCACCCCTACACTCAGAGCCTATACGCGTTCGGTATCCCCAAGGCTCCCAGCACGGGTTTCTGGTCGTGAAAACTCCGGAGGATGTCATTATTGCGACCGGCGACGTCATGCAGGCTGTCCACGGCAAGCGCGTCACATCTCGGCTTACCTTCCACTTCCGCGATGGTTCGTTGGACGACGAAACAACAGTTTTCTCGCAGAGCCAGTTCTTTCGCTTGATCAGCGACCACCACGTACAACATGGGCCCTCCTTCCCAAAACCCATTGACGTCTTGATCGATGCCACAAGCGGGCAAATCACCTCGCATAGTGAGGACGGCAAAATCGATCAAGATCACCTTGAACTACCCGCCGACGTGTCGAACGGCCTTCCCCCTATCCTTCTTTTGAACATTCTCCCGTCCATTCCGGAAACAAAGATTTCCTTCGTGGCTCCCACCAAGAAGCCACGGCTGATCCAAGTCTCTATCAAGCCGACCGGGAAGGTATCCTTCGCCATCGCGGGTAAAGCGCGGACGGCCACCGACTTTGTTTTACACATCGAAGTGGGCGGTCTGGCGGGAGCCATCGCTCCGATGATAGGCAAGCAGCCGGCGGACCTTCACATCTGGATACTCGTGGGCTCAAGCCCAGCGTTCATTCGAGAAGAGGGTCAATTCTATGAAGGCGGTCCACTTTGGCAAATTGAACAGATCAGCCCAACGTTCCAGTGAAGTCTGCTCTTTGACGGAGTGGTAGCCGACGCGAGCGCTGTCTCTCCCTTTTGGGCGAGCGCATGGTGGCGGCACATCGTAAAGAAACCGGTTGTGGTCAGAGAATTAAGACCGCAGGCTTTGGAATTCGAGTTGAAGAGATTGCAACAGGGGGAGGAAACCATTGCACGGCTCCTGGCGTTAGTGGTGGGGCGTGCCCACGGAAGACAGCTTCCGTAGCAAGAGCGGAGAGCCTGGATACGCGATATAAAACAGGGGCTTAGCAAGGGGCTCGACGCTCCGCGATGGCTTTGCACCGGGGTGCTCGATTTGGCCGCACTACACGAGGCCGCTTAGCTGGAACAATCCCGGCGTACGCCCTTGGTAAACTCCCAGAGACGCAAGTAAAGCCGTCCACTTTTGTAACCCGGCGGCGGAGCCATCCCCGACTCGCTGCAAACCAGGTGATTACTCGCAAATAAAACGTCATTTACGCACGAGTTATCTCAGGACAGCATCAAACCCGTCAAGATAGGCCAACGAATCCCAGCTGGTTGCCGCGGTATTCGTATTAGCCTTCAAACGGAGAACTTATGGAAAGCACAAAAACCTCGAATTTGGGGACAACCGGCGCGCGCTTAGCACTGAACGATTCCGGTGGAAACGAAGCCAACAAATCAGGTGTTTCCTGGCCCGCAGTCTGGGCGGGTGGCTTTGTAACAGCCGCCCTATCGCTTATTCTGCTGGCTCTCGGCACGGGCCTCGGCTTTGCCTCTGTGTCGGTCTGGTCAGGTTCGGGCGTGTCGGCCTCCAAAGTGGGCGCGGCCGCAATTCTCTGGTTCATCCTTATCCAGTTCATCAGCGCATCGATGGGTGGCTATCTGGCCGGGCGCCTCAGAACAAAGTGGACAGGTATTCATAGCGACGAGGTCTACTTCCGGGACACCGCGCACGGTTTCCTAGCCTGGTCCGTCGCATTGGTCGTAACTGCCGCTTTCCTCACGTCCGCGGCCACTGGATTTATCGGATCGTCAGTGGATCCCACACGGAGTGGAGCCTCAGCCTCGCACAGCGACCTGACGCCAAACGCTTACTACACCGATTCTCTCTTCCGGTCGGATGGCTCGAAGCCGGAGACTGAGGTTGGACCGGCCAGCCGTGAAGCGGCAACCATCTTCGCGTTTGCTCTTCAACGCGGCGAACTTTACCCCGGCGATAAGAGTTACCTCGATCAAATGGTCATGGCAAAAACAGGCGCGAGCCAAGCCGACGCGGATAAGAGGGTGTCTGACTCGTTCGCAAATGCCCAGACGGCCGCGGAAGCAGCCCGCAAAGCCGTCGCGCACACCCTGCTGTGGACGTTTGTTGCCCTACTGATCGGCGCCTTTTGCGCTAGCTTTGCCGGAACCATTGGGGGCAGGCAACGCGACCATGTGGTAGCGGTCTGAATTTTTCCACGTGACCACAACGGCTTGCGTTTCTCCAAGCCATTTTATAAGGAGCTTTCTATGCGTTCGATCCTGCTCTTACTGCTTGGTGTTCCCATTCCAATAGTCATCTTAATCGCGTTATTTAGCCACTAGCAGTTTCTGGCGAGCGGTGAGACACTCTGGCGGGGTGCCCAGGGCAACCGCACCCTTGGGCACCTGGCGCGAACTTCGGGCGCTGTCAGGGCTCGTGAGTGTCGACTTCGCGGCAAACGATTTCCAGGTTGACGAAGGATGCATGGCCAGTCTGTGTTCAACCTGGAAAATGACCCCGCAGTCCAAACTGACCTATTTGTCCTAATAGTTGCAAGAAGGTTCAATGTAGGGCATGTGAGTGCAAAGCGGTGGCAGTCATGAACATATGCCTGCAGACCCGAATGTGCACGATGTTGCCGGTGTGGCAATCGCCACAGATCCGCTATCGCTGGTCGGAATCGATGCGCGTATATACCTGTTTGTAGGCACTTGTAGAACTGGACTGTATCGCCACGCCCTAGCTAGGCGTGTGCTTATCCGCCATCCTAAGGCAGCGTGTTGGAGGGCGGTTTGCCGTTCGTAGGGGCGACGGGATATTTTGACAAGAGGCTCCTTAAACGACCGCAGGTTAGTCGATCACCGGAGCATACACGGAATAGCCGCTTGTGGTGCGGTAAATTCGGAGTTACCCTCCGCATCGGTGGTGCGTTCATCCGGGTGCGCATCATCCTTGCCGTCCCACGCCACCGGCTTGAACTTCTGATTTGCCCACTTGGTTTTGATCGACGTGCCGCTCCACTGGTCGCCCATGTCACTGACGCCGAGCTTGAGGGAGCGATTGATTCTTCAAGGACCGCGAACGCGACTGAACAGCAAGGTAACGTTCCGCAAACCGCAGAAAACAAGAAGCATAATGATCGATTTTCGGTACACTGGCGGTACACACGTCAGCTCAGAATGCTTGGCCTAAATTGCGGTAAATTACGGTCACTCAGCTACTTAGCGTTACGATGGAGTACGGTAACATTTGCTGTATTTTCATAGACATGCGGTATTCTCGGGAAACTCAAAATCCGTCGAAGGCAACTTCGTGGGGGTTCGACCCCCCCTCCCGGCACCATCTCTTGACGTAAGTTGCTCTTAGCAGGAAAGTTAAGCGACACCCACATTCTAGGGATCTCCCCTGATTTCTCTTTGGACTCGCCCAAATCCCGCCTCCTCATTACGCTTATGTGCCCTCAATTACGGTGATCGTAGCGGATTGTTGCGGGCCCAGATGTCGACTAGCCGTTAGCTTTCTCCTCCACCGAGTGCCAAGGACTATCAAGGTGGTATAGCAACTGCGTAGTAAGTGGGTACCTGAAGGGGTAGTTTACGGGAGGTGCCAGCAGTAACTCCATCCACGTAGCCAATACAACGCATCATTCTCCTCTCTTCAAGCTTGTTAACTGAAGATGAGCGCCGTTGGGCGTGCCCGTCCGCCCTCCGCAGGCCGGCCGTTCTTTCTCACCCGGCGAGCTTCTTCAAGAATGCGCAGGGCGCGGGCCTCACCGAGAGTGCTCAACGAAGCCCAATTATTGGTATAAACATTTCGCAGAGTAAAGCCGGCGTCTTCCGCCTTCACGCCGATCACGGTAATCTCTTATGACCAATCGCTGCTCCAACGCCGTCATCGTAGGATACCTGCTTTTCGCCTTCTTCTGGGATTCGCCCGAATCGAACCTGATCGAGCGGAAGCTGAAATTGATGCTGCGGCCTCTCGTGACGGGCTTGGGTCTGTCATACCGCTGGAACATGTATGCGGGACCCTTCACACATATCATCGAAATCACGGCACACGCGCGCTATGAGGACGAAACCACAGAGGTCGTCGCGCTTCCTAGCCGGTACGAGTTCAGGCGCTATAGCTTCATGCTCGCTCGGCAGCGGCGCGACGAACTCTATCAGGCCTTCGCGTTGTATATCGAATACTGGTTGGCCACAAATGATCGCCGCCCGTTGGAAATCACCCTCGTAAGGCGAACCGCCAAGACTCCGAAACGCCTCGGCGGCATCTGGGGACGATTCGACATCGAGCGCGACCCTAAGTTCCATGAAATCGTTGTTGCGAAACGGATTCTGCAGTGATGGATCAGGCGATCTCGGTGCGAGACGGGGTCCGCCTCTGGACGGATTTCTTCTACTCTCCGCAGTCGCCTCTTTCGCTTGCGATGTTTCGAATCGGGTTCGGAACCATCCTGTTTATAGAGTCGCTCGGACTTCTCCGCTGGGGAGGCGATCTCTTTGGTAAGAGAGGCATCCAAAGCGTCTTACAGCAGACCAGTAAACGATCCGATCGCATCGTCATATGGATCTTCCGGATTCATACCGTTTGCTGTCTTTGCCTGGCCTTCGGGTTTATGACCCGGTTAGCCGCAGCTCTCGTATTCTTCAATTTTTGTTTTCGCACACGGCGCAACTGGCTCGTGATTCAGGGCGGAGACAATCTCGCCAAGTTCATGAGCCTGCTGCTCGTCTTCGCCAACGCGGGTGGTGTCCTCTCCATCGATCATTTGCTGCATTTGCATCACTTGGGCGGCAGGTCCGATCTGACATCGCAATGGCCGATGCGATTGATGCAAATCCAGGTTAGCGTGATCTACCTGCGGACCGTTTTGTGGAAATTAAAGGCGAACGAGTGGCTTGATGGATCGGCAGTCTTTTACGCAGTGTATCGCAATCTGAACGTTCGGCGGCTCTTTTACGAAGTGGGCGCGTACTCCTGGTTCGCTTGGGCGCCGTTCGCAGCGTGCCTTACCTGGTTCACACTTACGGGCGAGCTTTTCACCGGTATCTTCATCTGGTTTCAGGAGACTCGCAACGCGGCGCTCGTCGTCGCTGCTGTCACGCAACTTGGCTTCGGACTGGTCTTCTCTATCAAACAGTTCCAGTGGCTAATGTTGATAAGTCTCCTGCTATTCCTCACAGCACAGGATTGGCTAACCTTCCGCGCCGCTGTCGAATCTGCATGGCATTGATTACGTCATTTTCGGCCCGTCGCGATCGAGCACCAGGACTTTGCCGGTCATCGTTCCAACGTCGAGCTGACGCAAACCGTCGACAACTGTAGCGGTACTGACGATTCGAGGGAAGCTGTTAGGCGCCAGCGCATTGACGCGCACGCCAATCGTTCGGAACTCATCAGCCATGTGCCGCGTCAAGACATTCATCGCCGCCTTTGAGGCGCTGTACACACTCTGACCGCTGCCGCGGTAGACGCTGATCGCCGAGGTGCTGCTGACATTGATCCAACAGCGGTTGGCTGAGCGGTTGGCATTGTCATCGTGCTGCCAGAATTCGCGTACGACGACAGCAGCGAGCTTCAGGGGCACGAGGACATTCATGCGCAACTGAGCTTCGGCGCTGTCCAGCAATCTGTTGTCGCAAAGTATGGGCGCCGCGGTCGTGCGAACTGCCGCATGAATCACGAGATCAATGCGGTCGAAACGTGCCAGAGTCAGCTCGACGATGCGCGTCAGTTCCGCCTCCCGCATCAAGTCAGCCTGGATCGCGAATATCGGATGCGCGTTTTCCACCGGATCTACTTCCCCAAGCGGATCGGCCAGGCGTTGCAGCTGACTGACCACGGATGGTGGCTGTTGCAGATAGACTGCGGCAATATCATATTTGTCGGCGTGAGCGCGGCAAAAGGCCGCGCCGAGCGTGCCGCTCGCTCCGGTCAACAGACAGACGCGTTTCATCGAGACCACTTCACAATCGCACTTTCGCCCCATCGTGCTACCGCGTGCTGTCGCACGCGGTGCAGCCAGAGGATCACGCTGTCGCGCGACGCAGTGTGGTTGGAAAGAAAGCGATGATACGAATACGGCGTGCATTCGAACGCCAGAATCGAATTGTTGATCGGCGCTACAATCGCGTCCGGTGCCGGGTTGCGTTGGCGGGAATACAGAGCGCATTCCCCGCCGTCGCCCGGCCGCCATGGCGCGTTGTTGAGAAAGAAGATCATGGCGACAGCGCGTGTGCGCTCGATCGGTGTTACTCCTGCCTGGTGCGGCTTGCCCCGGTTGTAGTTGCATACGCTTGAGCTTGCCAGGTTGATGCCATCGGTGCCCGGCCGCGCGACAAACCACCCCGGATTGAGGTCGTTATGCACAATTCCATCGCTGCTGCCCGGCTCGTGATGGTGGAGAGCCGCGCTGACGTCGCCGGTCGCCTCCACGCCTGCCAGTGACGCCAGCAAATCGTGCCAGCCGCGCGAAATAAAAAAGGAGAGCGGCCCTCCCAGGGTCGGCGGAAAGGGATAAATATAGGCGTCATATCCGCTTCCGCTCCGGGCGAATTTTCCGAAGCTACGCGTCTCGTGCAGTCCGCTAGAAAGAACATCACGAAATGCGCCCTCCAGTTCCGCATAGAAGGAGGGGACAAAGATCTCTGTCCCAACGAAATGGGAAAATGGGCGTTGCCGCCGCCACCAACCGCGATTTTGAAGAACCGTGCGCGGGACCGGTGGGTTCATTGAAGCATGTAATGGCTCTTGAGCAGGTCGCGCACTTGCGCCAGCGGTTTCATCTCTTTCGCGTTGGCATTCTTCATCTCGGCGTCAACCCGCTTAAGCGCCCCTCTGCTTCCCAGAACACCGCGCAGCACTCCGGCCCCGGCCAAAAGCGCGTCCTGGTCGCTCTCATGCCGAAGGCGCTCGAGCACTGGCTTGATCGCGGGCAAGCCGAGATCGATGAGAGCGCCGGCTGCGGGAAAGGTTGTCTCGATCGCCGGCGGACGCGACTTGTCGCCCTCGAAGACACGATAGTTCAGCCGCGAGATGAGATACGGGATCTGCTCGCGCGCCTGCAACTTGCCGAGGAGCCGCAAGGCGTCGCGCACCGTTCCGCCCTTGCGATTTTGCGCGATGTACTTCTCGGCAATCGCCTTGATGTCGTTATGAGAGACATCGCGCTTTTGGAGAATAAGCTCCATCGCCGCATGTCTCTTGTGAACATCGTCCGATTCGAGGTCTGCAAGCACCTTCCACCTCTCGTTTGAGCCCGGGTAACCCCAAAGCACGGCAAGCGTTATTTTAGGTCCCACGTCGTCTTCGTTGTCCCCTCGGCAGCCTTATTGTCGCCTGCGACACCGTTCTCTTGCGTATAAGTGTTTCCCGAAGGCGCCCCCGTTTGCTTCATTGATATCACTACAAAGTATTCTGTTACCTCTGAACAACGAACATCTTTTCCTTGAACATGTACGGAAGCGAATGCTTTGTAGTTGCCTCGCATTCGTATGATCGTACTCGCCGGGTACACGTCCCGGTTTGACACGCCGGGCGCGTCGAAATCGAAGATGGTAGGGGGAAGGTCGTCTCGCGCCCAATCGGGTCCCGTGTCCTGCCCAGGAGGAATTGTAGCCCGAAAGCCCTGAGAGAGAGTCTGCGTTGACCCGTTGAAATATGCGAAGTTATTGTCTCGTTCGAGCTTCAGGGCAGAACCGGCAAACTTGAATTTCGCAGGGTGCACCTTCCCAGCTGCTTGTGTCCCGACCCCCCAGCGATCATCATACTCTTGGAGCTTGAGGTCGAAGTTCTTGGTTTTTGTCCAGTTCTTGTAGTTGTTGCGTTTCGCATTGTGCGCCGACAACTGGCCGCTGAAGCTCATGACTGGCTTCTCCACCCATAAAACCGTGAACTTCACCGAGTCAAGCTCTTTACCCGCAGCGCTGATAGAGATTTTGACGTCGCGCATTGAGTCGCTCTCCGTCACCCCCTGTACAAAAAGGTCTTTCGGCAAGCTTGCTGCGGGAAATTCGACGGGTAGAGTAAGTTTTGTTCCGCCCGATACGGCATCATAGATTTCGACCTTGTCACTGTCGCACTTAATCTCGACCTTGCCGTTGAAGCTGGCCGGTTTCGGTTTTTCAATCGTAATCTTCTGTCGGGGAGCATCGTTGCTGTCGGCGAGCTTCACTACCAGTCCACCGTTGGTGCGATCGATGCCGCCGCCGACCGAACCAGTCGTCCCACCCGGACTCTGCTTGTAGAGCAACCAGTCCTCACCCGGTGTCTCGTCGCGGGGTCCGCGAGGATTCTCGTCGATAACGATGCGATCCCGGACCTCGGGCTCGGGCTCAGGTTCAGGTTCGGGCTCAGGTTCCGGCTCGGGCTCCGGCTCGGGCTCGGGCTCCGGTTCAGGTTCTGATTCCGCTTCGCCCTCTCCTGGTTCTCCTGGTTCTCCTGGTTCTCCTGGTTCTCCTGGTTCTCCTGGTTCTCCTGGTTCTCCTGGTTCTCCTGGTTCTCCTGGTTCTCCTGGTTCTCCTGGCTCCCCTGGTTCTCCTGGTTCTCCCGGTTCTCCCGGTTCTCCTGGTTCTCCTGGTTCTCCTGGCTCCCCTGGTTCTCCTGGTTCTCCTGGCTCCCCTGGTTCTCCTGGTTCTCCTGGTTCTCCCGGTTCTCCTGGCTCCCCTGGTTCTCCCGGTTCTCCTGGCTCCCCTGGTTCTCCCGGCTCTCCTGGTTCTCCCGGTTCTCCTGGTTCTCCCGGTTCTCCTGGTTCTCCTGGCTCCCCTGGTTCTCCCGGCTCCCCTGGTTCCCCCGGTTCTCCTGGCTCCCCTGGTTCTCCCGGCTCCCCTGGCTCCCCTGGCTCCCCTGGTTCTCCCGGCTCCCCTGGTTCCCCTGGCTCTCCTGGTTCTCCCGGCTCCCCTGGTTCCCCCGGCTCCCGCCCCGGTTCCCCCGGTTCCCCCGGTTCTCCTGGTTCTCCCGGCCCACCGTTTACTACCGGCAGGTCCTTCGCGAGAGCCATGAACTCTGTATGCTCGATCGGCAATGGGCTATCCCCGATCGCAAAATCGCGCGTGTAGAGCATGTGCGCCGGCGCGAGCACTTCGCGCAGCAAGGGCTCAACGGTGAGAAATGCCGCCGTGAGTACTTCCTGCGCGGGCATCCTTAATGCGGTTCCCTCAGCCCGACCCTGGACGACGGCGAGACGGCCGCGCGAAGACAAGGTGCGCTTCCTTCCGATGATTATGCGTCCTGCCTGCTTTTCTACGAGCCCCGCAAACGATGGCCATCGCTTGGCAACTTCTCCGGACACGGCGACGCTCAACACCCCACTCACGATCGTAATCAGGCCAAGCAGGACCTGCGGCGCGATGACTCCTTCGAAGGAGATTTCGACGACAGATCGCTCAGCTTGCAGCGTCAGCACACGCATCCCGTGCCGAGCGAGAAGCAGGAGCAGCGCCGGAGCGAGCGTTTCTCCGGCCATCTCCAGCGCCTTCGGCGTCACGACCTTGCCGACGTCGACACCAATCGTCGTCTTGGCGGTGTCCGGATTCTTGAGGCGCGCAGTCTCCGCACGGTAGTCGAGGGCTAGGTGCTCGATCGCCTTACGCGTCCAACTTGCGGCAAACGTCTTCTTCGCCTTGTGCGCGTGCGTGATGTGCATGAAGATTCGCTTCGGTGCCCCCGGCAGAGAGTCATTGGTTGTCATCATGCGCTCGCTCCACTACGTATGAACCGCGCTTCGAATGCGCCGGCCAGCCCCGCCCTGCATGGAGAACTCTCGCCACCAGTCGCACGTCCAGCATCGCTCAACTCGCGCAGCGTCATCGTCTTCGACACGCGCGCGTCGATATGGGAGTGCGGCCCAACGAGTTCCGGAAGATAGTCCTCAAGGAGCATCTTGTCGACAAGCGCGTCACACATTTCGTCGTTGCGATGAAGCTGCGGGTAAACATTGATCTCCAGGAGTTGCAGTTGCAGCGCGCCGGAGACTCCAGAGGGGGAGCAGGTCGATTCCCCACAGCATGACTTGTGATGCGGGCGGCTCCGTTGCGGCATGCTCGTCCCGCCACGTGAACACGAAATCAAGAACCCCCTCACAGACGCGCTCCACTTCACCGCGCAGCTTCTGGCAGAAGCCGACGTCATCGGCGAACGCTGACTCCAATGGGCGGATGGACGGCCCGAGGCCAAGGCGTCTGCGAAACGAGGTATTGGTAATTTCCGCTTCGGGCCGAAGGCGCTCGTAAGCTACGGGAGCCGATCGCACCAGAATCGGTCCAACACGTCGCGAGCGCGCCCGATCCAGGGTCGTAACCAGCAGGTAGCACCGGAGGTCTACCTTGCAGCCGGCGAGCAGGAGAGGGTCGCGCACAAGTTCTTGCACGACGAAAGTCGCAGTGGGCTCAAACCAAGTATTCGCGACGTTGCCGGCGGGAACTATGCAAAGCCCGCAACCGCCGCCGCTGTTCGCAGGCTTCACTATACAATCGCGTCCATTGAAGGCGGCGAAGGTCGCCGTCACCTGTGCACCGGTCGAAGGATGCGTTTCGGGTCGCGGAATTCGAAGGCCGCTGACTCGTGCGAACCACCTCAGGCCGTATTCAAGCTGGTCCTTCCGATCCAGACGGCCGAGGGGGCCTGGAGCATTGGTGGGCACGCCGTGCCGTGCCTGACCGTAGAGGATTCGGGAGGTCGTTTCGGCGGTGATCCCGCCGCAGCGGATGCCCGCCGCTGTGAATCGCGCCTCGGCATTGAGCTCGTCTCGAGTGAGCGGCTTCCGTCGTTGACCGGCGACGGGGAAGTGCCACATCGCATCGACTGGGACGGCGCTACGTGGCATCCACACGCGATACTCGCCGTCTTCAAACTCGAGCAATGGAGGGCGCAGTCGCGGACCAACAAGCTCCAAATCCGTCTGGTGCCAGCAGGCCACAAGAACTCGCGTGCGTCTCGAGAATCCCTCCGCAACCCGCATTAGCGTCGAATTCAGCCGGTCATTGCCGAGGACATGCGTCGCGCACGTTTCGATGATGGCGATCGTGGGCGTGCTCAAGGCTGGATCCCTCTACAGCGTATCGGTTACACGTTCGGCCCATCCCTTTACGAGGTGTCCACAATAATATAAAATTCCGGGCGGTGCAAATGTTCGACGGCGCTAGGCTTCATCAGGCCCCGCCATATCAAGTATTCAATAGCGCGTTTGCCCGGCCGCCTCTAAAGGTATCGCTATCTATCTCGTGGCGCCCGCCACCTAGTGGGCGGACGCAGCAAAAGAGTTATGTTATTCCGGCGAGCGTACATGGGATTTCGCGGTGCGTAAAGCTTTGACACCACCGGAGTGCGCTTTCGAAGATAACGCCAGTGGTCTCTCGCAGTGGATGAAGAACTGAATCGCTTGATCGAGTGGGCCAGAACAGGAGGCTTCACCCTCAGTATCGCCGCATTGGCGCAGTCGGCCGAGCAACGTACCATTCCATGGATGACACTTGGTGAGCCTAATCTGATCCAGCTGGGTCACGGGCGTTATCAAAAGCTCATTTATGGAACGATCACGAGCAACACCAGCCGAGCCGCCATCAAGGTTGCCGCGGACAAAAGCCAGACCAATCGGCTATTGTCGGCCCTTGGATTGCCGGTCCCACGTCAGCGGGTCGTTCACCAGGCTGAACAAGTCGTGCGCGCCTCGGAAACCATCGGCTGTCCGGTAGTAATTAAGCCCATGGACTGGGCGCATGGTCAGGGAATATTTGTCCGACCCGTCACAGCAGTGGAGCTGCTAAACGCGTTTTTTACGGCGCGAAAATACAGCAGAGCGGTGGTAGTAGAAGAATACATTCGCGGCTTTGACTATCGCATGCTGGTGGTGAATCGGGAACTTGTGGCGGTCGCCAGGCGCGTTCCCGCTCATGTTGTGGGTGATGGCTGTCAAACCATCGCGGCACTCGTGGAGCAAACGAATCGAGATTCCCGTCGCGGCAGAGCGCACGAGAACATCCTTACCCGCCTCGAGCTTGATGACGAAGCCCAGCGGCTGCTTGCAAGACGCAGTTACATGGTCGACACAGTTCCGCCAACCGGCGACATCATTCATCTGCGAGAAACCGCAAATCTCTCCGCCGGCGGCACCGCCGCGGAGTGCACCGACATCGTACACCCGGAAAATGGCCAGATGGCCCTCAGGGCGGTAGAGGCCGTAGGGCTCGACGTGGGCGGCGTCGATTTCATCACCCCCGATATATCCCGGCCCTATGGCGATGTTGGAGGAGCTATTTGTGAGGTGAACGCGTCTCCAGGATTGCGGATGCACCTGGCGCCGAGTGAAGGTGCGCGGCGCGACGTGGCCGGTCCGATCATCGACATGCTGTTTCCTCCGGGGATACCAAGCAGGATCCCGATCGTCCGCATCAGTGGTGCGGCTGATGAAGGTATTACGTCATATCTGTTGGCCCACATCATGAGAGTTGTTGGCTACGTGGTCGGTCTCAGTACTGCAGATGGAATCTTCATTGATGGGCAATGCATTGGGAAAGCCACCAAGGGACGTGATGCTTGCCTGCTTATCCTGCGGGACACAACCATTGATGCAGCCATTTTTGCGACGACGGTCGAGGACCTCCTGGCGCCCAGGCTGAGCTACGGAAGGCCTAATGTCGCGGCTTATCTGGATATGACCACGGCCGGTTCGCGACCTTTTGTGATCAACCGGACGGATTCAGATGCTGAGTTTGAGCAGCTGATCCTTAACGATGCAACGGATGTCAGCGTGCTGAATGCCGATCTCCCATGGAGTGCGGGGATGGCGGCCCATTGCCCGGCAAATCGGATTTGCTACGTCAGTACGCGCAGATCCGATGCCTCCGTGAATCAGCATATTCGAGCAGGCGGCGCAGCCGTCGTGCTTGAGGAACAGGCGACGGTGAAGCGGATCAAGCTGTATGGGCATGGTTGCGAATACGCCAGCCTATCAACGCATCAGATTCCGATTACCCGCAAAGGACGTGCGCTGCACCGTGTGCGAAGTGCGATGTTTGCCACGGCGAGTGCTCATTCGCTGGGAATCGGCGCGGAGGAAATCGCCTATGGCCTTCGGACGTTCACGGGTCGATGAGCTTTGAGGACGACGATACAGCGCTAATGCACGAGCAATGTACTGCCTGCCGGACACGGGTGCAAATGCCACAAGCACCTTGGCCCGTCGCTAGGATCCGGAGCTACTCCGGCCATGGAATCAATAGGAAGATGACGCTTGCAGTCCCTGTCCTGCGTGGTATACTGCGCTTCCGTAAAGGCAACCCGGGCGCACGTTCCACAGGCGGCTACTTGGTTTTTGGGGCGGTAGCATGGTGGTCCACAGCACGACTTCGACAACCACGGTCGGACGATAACGCGTGATCGACTTTGTCGCGCGTACACGGCACTACATTGACCATCTCGCGCCCATCTTCTTGGCGCTTCCGGAAGATCGGCGCGGGGCGTTTTACACCAAGCGCGGCCTCATCGCGCACGCTAGGCTACGCGGAGTTGCCGTCGCACGCTCCTACGGCACCCGGACGAACCTGGTACGCCTGCTGCGGCGGCGCACCGGTCTCGTGGTCACAACAGGGGTGAAAGATCTCCGCATAGCGCGGCGATCAGGGCGTCCGCAGATCTATAACAATCACGGAGCCGGATTCACTTACTCCAATCAGCACCCATCCTACGCCGGGAGTCGACGCGGCCGCCGTGGCGTGGTCCTGTTCCTTTGCCCTTCGATGAGAACGGTCGAGGTCGAACGGCGCGCTTTCCCTAAGATCCCAGGCGTTGCCATAGGGTGTCCGAAGCTGGACAGCTGGCACCTAGCCATTAGAAATGGAGCCGGCAAACCTCATCAGAGCCAGCCGCTGGTCGCTATCAGCTTTCATTTCGATGGTCGTCGGATTCCCGAAACGCGTTCGGCGTTGCAGCACTATCTTCCGGTACTGCCGGAGTTGGCTCGCACCTACAACCTCATTGGGCACGGCCATCCCCGAGCAGCTGCACGGCTGCGGAAAGTGTTCGCAGAAATAGGCGTGCCGTTCGAGCCTGACTTCGAGAAAATTCTGGAGCGTGCAGACCTCTATGTGTGCGATACGTCGTCGACGATCTTCGAATTTGCGTCGCTCCGACGTCCGGTCGTTCTGTTGAACGCACCATGGTACCGAAAGCACGTCAGCCATTTCGGAAATGCACGGTTTTGGGAGCATGCGTACGTGGGGATGCACTGCGACGCCCCAGCCGACTTATGCGGCGTCATCAAGATGGCGTTGGAAGACGGGGCCGATTGGGGGGCAGCTCGCGAGCGCGCGGTCGCCGAGGTTTACGCGGTGACCGACGGGACCGCAGCAAACTTGGCAACACGAGCCATTCTTGAAACGGAATCACGCTTGGTCGGCTATGACGCGCGACGACCATTTCTTGCGAAGGCGGATCCCGTCTAGTGTAAGCATCAGACGGCATTTGGCGATCCGCAGGCGGCAGGGCCGACAGCGCCCGCACCCGATCCGATGCCCGGAACTTGTTCGTATTGGGGTGAGACACGTCCATGTTTCGAGGATCACGCGATCATACCCGCCGCGTCGCGCGACCGCGAGCATGTCCGCTTTCGTGAGGTCAATGAGCGGAAAGCGCATCCCAACAAAGAGCCGCCTCAGCCCTTCGCCGCCGTGTTCGATAGGCTCGCGCAGGCCGTGCGTGCAGCGATCGACGAGATCGCTCAGCACAAACCACGCCTGAACGTGACGGCGATCGCGCGGACGATGCGGCTTTTCAATACCGATTTCGACGTCGCTGGCCATCAGCTCGCAACATCGCGATAGTTGATCATACTGCAGGCCCAGACGGAACCGAGCGAGAGTGGCGCGGTTCTGCCGACGATGCCCGCGCGGAAGGTCGACGCAATCCACGAAGCGCGTCGGCATGAGCAGCCTCGCCGCCTGTGGGTATTCGAAGATCATTTCTCGAAGTCGCGCCATCGTCAGCATCTCGGCTGTTCGCGAACGGCGGCGATCCTGGACGTAGACCGGCTGCACGGCGGCCCGCTGATCTATTACCAGCTGGCAGAGCCTGAAAGTTGAGTCCCAACCACCCGTCCAGAAGAGCAGTGTTGGTTGCATAAACGGCTTGGCTCCAAATAGGCTTACCGGGCGTGCTGACCAGACCGTGTTTTTCACGTAGGCGTGGGGGAAATTCTACACCAAAGCCCACGGCGGTGATGTAGACTCCTTGCTGAAAAACTCGGTCTGATCAGCACAGTGACCACGATATCAAAACTCGACGGCTCCAACTCATCGTTAATCACGGTACTCACCTCGCGACCGTGGCACGCGACCATTCGCGCGCTGGTGAGGGACGCCACTGAAAAAGGGCTCATGATCCACTGCGGGCCGCGCATCGATCCCGCCAGTGCCCTCGTCTTTCAGTGGAGTTACGCATGCCCCGCGGCCCTAACTGCGGTGCGGGAGTTCTGTGCGCATCGCGGCATAGAGCACGTCAATGCAGAGACATCGAGCAAGTGGGAGCAACTTGTGCGCTTTGCTGACGCCGGGCTGCCCGCCCCGAACTCCCGTCGCGCTGGAACCTTGGACCAGGCGCGCGAAGCGGCGGACCTCCTGGGATATCCCGTCGTGATCAAACCGAACCGGCGGTTCAAGTCAGTTGGCGTTGAGCTCGTCGAGAATAAAGCCGCCCTCGACAATGCTTGGTCAACATCCCACCGAGTCGTGCAGACCTACATTCCTGAAGCTGCTCGCTGCACGCGGATACTGGTAGTTGGTGGCCGCGCATTGTCAGCGGTCACGTGCGTGACCCAAGATCGATTTCACGCGACAGACGATCAGGGCGGGCGGGTTAGTCTGGAACCGTATCGATTGCCCCCGGAGCGAGCGGCGCTGGCGCTGGCCGCCTGTCGTGCACTGAACGTCGAGCTGGCGGGTGTGGAGCTGGTCGAAACGGCCAACGGGCCCTGCATCCTTAACGTGAATCACATTCGTCTCGAGCTCAGCGATCGGGAGCTGCATGGTCCCGACGCGTTGTCGGCTGTGGCGATGTGGCTCACTGAGCGGTCGATCGCCCGGCTTCACTCGGTGCGTGCTCCCAACCGTACACCGCGGTTGCGCATCGTGACCAGGATCCAAACCCACCCCACCGTGGCGAAGATTCGCGAGGTGTGCGGCGAGTTCGGCTTTGCTGTCGAGGTCGGGCCGACGGTCGATGCAACCGTCGATGCCACATGGTTCTGGGAACTGTCAGCCCGCCGCCATCGCGATGCAATTACAAAGCTGCACGCGCTTCCATCGCTGCTTGTAAACGGTCATGCTCCCGACTTATGGGCAGACCGCGCTCGCCTCTTTCGTGCTGGTACCGCTGTGCCACGGTCACTGCTCGTGTCCCAGCTCGACGCGGCGGTTAAAATCGCCGAGGATCTTGGCTACCCACTTACGCTTCGCGCAGAGGGCTCGCGCCGCGGGATTGATGTCCCCAACGCTCGCTCACTACGCGACGCGTGGCCCGAAGCCGAGGCTCGGCGCTGCGTGCTTGAGCCCAAGCAGTACGCCGCGGCGCCGCGCTTGCGTGTGTGGGTCGCGGCCGATCGCGCGTTTAGGGTTGCGCGTCTGCTCCGCGGGCGTTGGCGGCGCACTCCGTTGCGCCAAGGACCGTGCGACATCGCCATCGCGGCGTGCCGGGAGCTGCAGGTCGATATTGGCGTCGTAGATCTGGCGCTCGTCGAGAGCGGACCTGTTGTTCTCAGTGTTGCGTCCCGCGGGCGATGGGTAGGTGGGTTGAGCGAGATCCACGCGCGCGCAGCATTGCGCGAGATCGCGGGTTCGCTGCATTTGCGCTTGGACGGTTCGAGACTGCCCCAGCGCCAGCCGGCGACGCCGCGACTGACCGTGCTTATGGCTCGCGACTGCGATGGCCCCGGCGGCGGCTTCCGCATTGGCAACATTCAGGCGCTATATCGCGAGCTGCTGCGCCGGGGGCATCGCGTAACGACGCTTGATGGGCGAATAGATGGGCATCTCGTCGCCCAAGCGGACCTCATCCTTCAGGATCCAATGCACGCGTTCGGGTTCGGTGCGCGGGCCGATGATCTCGACCGTTTTCTCTACGAGAACGCGGCGGGACGCTGCCATCTTCTCCGGTGCCCGTGCTGTGGCACTGCCGACAAGCGTGCGATGCTCGCGCTGGCCCGCGAACTTGGTGTGCGAGCCCCCGTCACATACCGTCTCGAGGACATAACACTGGAGCATTTGCCGGTAGTCGCCAAACCCCGCCGCGGATCCCTGGGAATCGGTGTGCAGCTGGTCAAATCCATGAATCAGTTGCGCTCTCTAGCGAGGCCATCCCGGATGATTGTTCAGCAGTTTATCGATTCAAACACATCGTCAGCGGTTAGTCTCCGAGCCGTCACCGTCGTGGACCGCATTGTGGCGGCTGCGCTATTCCACAACTCGGGATCGATCTGCTCGAACCTCGCGCGTGGGGGGCGTGCGATTTCGCTGACGGGACCGGGCCGGCGTCTTTCCTTGACGCGCTACGAACGGACGCTCCTCGAGCGGATCGGGATCGATCCCAAAGATCCCGGTGTTCCCGGGGAAGTCACGGAGATGGCAAGTACCATCGGACGTTACTACGCAAAAAATGGTGTCCAGATGATTGGACAGGACTTCGTCGTCGACGACATGCTGCATTGGTATTTCATCGAAGTCAACATGGGCTTCGGGACCGCGATCTTCAATGCTACTGACGGCGAAGGGTTCCCTCACGACGGGCGGGGTTTCATTCATGCCGGCCGCGTGCTGGCAGACGCCATAGAGGCACGCTTTGCGCGTGGCGTAGCGAGGGACGAGCGATGAACTCAAAACGTCAGCGCCTATCCACCCGAGCGAATCGTCTTGCATCACACTGAACGCCGTGCTGGCGGGCCGGGTTGGCAGTTGGCCGTGTATTCGGTCAATCGGAACACCTTGTGCTACTGACCCTCTTTCGTCTCGTGTTTCAGCCGCTGGATGAGCGAGGCACCCATAGTCGAACTCAAATTGCGCTAACTTACGGTGGGTAAAGGATTTCGGCCTACGCTAGATTACGGTTGATTGCCCTTACATATCATAGATTCACGCTATTCTCGGCAAACTCAAAATCCGCCGAGGGCACCTCGTGGGGCTTCGACCCCCCTTCCCGGCACCAATCTAATCGATATCCGGCAGGTTTCGCAGAGGGGACGGTGTCTTCTCTGTATTTCTCCGTGCGCCCATTACGACCAGGCTGCAGTCGTTCATTGGCCACACTGCCCCGAGGTCGCATCGACAACGAAGTTCAATTGTCCGCAATTGCCCTTTGCATTGAAGATATGGCCTCGCATAGTCAGGTAGAAAAGTAACTCGATGCGGCTCGAGACGCCCAACTTTTCAAAGGCACGGAACAGGTAGTTCTTGACCGTATGTTCGCTGAGGCCCAATTCGCCGGCGATCATTTTGTTAGTCTTGCCCGTCGCTGCAAATTGCACTACCTGCAGTTCACGGGCAGTTAAACCGGCGGAATTGCCGTCGGTCATCAGGTTGGGCGACGGAATGCTCTTCATTGCAGAAAGCAGGTGTGCGGTCTCGGCGGGTCCGGCCCAGATAAATCCTCTGCCCACGCGCTCAATGCAATCAAGGAAATCGGACATTGGCAACTGACGGGAGAAGACGCCCGTTGCCCCGGACCGGAACGCGGTGATGACCGAGTTATGGTCAGCGTTGTTAAGCAGCATCACGATCGAGACGCCCGGATGCGCACGCGCGACGCTCAGCGCAAGATCGAAACCATTCCCCGGCTTGAGATCGATCTCCGCCCCGATCACCACCAGGGCGACATCACTAGCCGAAAGCGCACTCAAAACATCGCCCGCCTGGATGACCGCGCTCTCCAATCCGCTATCTCTCGCGAGCGCATTGGCCAGAAGATCGCTGGTCATCGAATCGCGATCCACGATGAAGACACGGAACGACACACAGTTTTGCTGGCCAATGCGAACGACATCGCGCTTAAGCAGCTTGGGCGAGATCCAGCGAACCTGCATCGAGGATTCGGACACAGAGCTGGGTGGCTTTGTTAAAGGCACTGTCAATGCGATCTATCTCCCGCCCGTGGATCCCTGAACACATTGTGAACTGCGTGGCCCAGGTCGCTCTGGCCCTTGTCGAGGCCCTGGTTCCGATGATCTCGGAAGCGGACACCGAACTAGAAATCCGTTGGCGGCGGCTTTCCCACCCTCAAACCGCAAGTGCAGATCAACCTGAACAGCGTGGCAGTAAATTTAATCGTTGCAGCGAGAAGTAACTGGCCCCCAATCTACAATGTCCCGTCGATTTTTCAAACACAATTTCGGTATCGACTTTTTCTGCGCATGCGTAACTACCCATATGCTCGAACGTAACCCACCTCGGTAACACACCGGCGTTCGCGCCGACGTACGGCTGCGACTTGGTGTCGATCCGAGCGGTTGCCGCCACGCATCGAAACGCTATGGCTACCAGCGGAGTTATATCCAATCGACGAACACATACTTTCATCTCTATTGCTCGGTCCGACCTTCTCTAGGGAGTTATAGGGCGATCTCCTCTCGTGCAGGACTCTTACTTAAGAAGATCGCTGAGACTTACCGGCCCAAACGACTCCTTCAGGATTCAAACACTCGGCATCTTGTTCCGCGCATCGAAGAGCCGTAAGTTGACCTCACCTATGGGTGCTGCCCGTATAGTACGCATGTTTCAGCGCAGGGGCGCAGCAAGGTACAAGCTACGTCTTCCGGTGATCTTCCATTGGAACGAAGGGGTCGAACATACGTCGGGAGGTTTCACCTGCGACGTGGCTTTGAACGGGGCGCTGATCTTGAGCAAGCAATGCCCACCGGTTGGCTCAGAAGTGCGCGTGGAAATTCTTCTCCCCTCCCCAGAAACGGAGAACGAAGAGATTTGTATCTCTTGTACTGGAAAGGTTGTTCATTCATCGGAGAGAACGGGTTATTCGGAGTTTGGGTTTCAGGGCGTATTCCAGGATGACCAGCTCACACGTCACGTTCTCGCCTTTGAAAGCAGACGTTAAACGCAATTCCCGCGTTTGCCGGCGGTGCAGGAGCCAGCATGAGCGGGCGTGGAATCGAAGCAACGATCGTGATTGATATGGCGTTTGAGATGACTTCCGCAGGTTAGTTCGAGCAAGGGTTCAATCTTGAATCGCAAGTCAGGTTCGGAAGTCGATTCTGGGACCGAGAGGGCGAAGCTATGTCTGGGACGATGATAAGAGGTCGAGGCGAGAAGGAATCGGTTCCGCCCCCTGTTTGACCGGAGCCAAAGATCGCGTAGTAAGTTGTACCGCCGACTTACAGTGGTTCGCCGTGTGGACTCGATCGCGTCAGGAGAAAGTGGCTGCCGCCATGATCGAATCGCTCGGCGTGGCGAATTACCTTCCGTTCAAAACCGAATCGCGGCAATGGAGCGACCGCAAACAGAAGGTCACCCTTCCCCTTTTCAGCGGCTACCTATTTGTCAGGATGAATCTGCTGGACGGCAGCAAACTCCGCATCCTCAAAGTGCCGGGGGTCGCGGGCTTGGTCGGAAACAGCAGCGGTCCGCTGCCCGTTCCGGATCACCAGATCGAGGCCGTCCGCGCAGTGGTAGCGCAAGGAATGGAGTGCACGGTTCATTCGCTTCTCGAAGAAGGAGACCTTGTGCGGGTGGTGCGCGGCCCGCTGGTCGGCGTGGAAGGCCGGCTGGTTCGCTTCAACTCCGAATCCCGCCTGGTGATCTCGATCGAGATGATCCACCGTTCGCTCGCTGTGAGCGTTTCGCGGAATGATGTCGACCTTGTCCGCAGTTGCGCCGCGTAACGTGCCATCCATTCGATTCCCGGAGAGAGCGCAAGCCATCGGTTGAGGAGAAGGAACCTTGGAATTCAAATATTGGCATAAGGAACTTGGAGGATTTGCCCATGATGAAGCAGAAATCTAGCACGGCTATCGCATTCGCGTTGTGCGCCGCGGCGGCGATCCTTTCCGCCGGCCCCACTCTCTGCCGCGCGCAAACGGCGAACAGCTCCCACCCTGTCCTCGAGGAGCGCCATCCCCGCTACATCCTGCAGCGCGAGGATGTGTTGCTGATCAGCTTTCCGCTCTCGACAGAGCTCAACCAGACCGTCACCATCCAGCCGGACGGCTACATCAACCTGCTCAATGCCGGGGCTGTCTACGCGCAGGGTCTTACCGCGCCACAACTCGTGGGTGTCGTCAAGCAGGCTTACACCGGCATCCTGCACGATCCGGTCGTGAACATCGACGTGCAGGATTTTCAGAAGCCGACATTCACCGTAAGCGGCCAGGTGGGCAAACCGGGCCAGTACGAGCTGCGGACCGACGTTACGGTGGCTGAGGCCATCGCCGTGGCAGGGGGCATGACCATGCAAACAGCCAAGACACAGGTCTTTCTTTTTCACCGTACCGCGAACGACTGGTGGGAGGTGAAGAAGGTGAATCTGAAAGATGTGCTGAAAGGCAAGAACGTCAATGAAGACGCGATGGTGATGCCCGGTGACATGATCTACGTACCCGAGAAGTTCATCGCCAACTTCAGAAAGTACGTGCCCTATACCGCGACCGCGGTCGCCGGTACGTATCTGCAGCCGTAGCCCGATTGTTCGCCTACGGCGCGAATTGCAAAGTTCCACAAAGAATATCGAGGAGTCTCTGCCATGCCTAAGACAATCGCTCGAAGCCAGGTTAAGCCGGAAGAGGAACGCATCTCGCTGCGCGACCTGATCGCGCCGCTGTTTCGCCGCAAGAAGATCCTGATCATGACCATGATCGCAGCCTTCGCGGTGCTGGTCCCGCTTGGACTCCTGGTGTTGGGCAAGTTCAAATCGGAGATGGCGATCCTGGTCAATCGCGAGCGGGTCGACTCTCCGGTCACCTCCGGCCTACCCACGCAGACCATTACGGATCAGATCGCCGTTGCCGAAGAAGAGATCAACTCCGAGGCCGAACTGCTGCTCAGCCAGGACATCCTGGAGAAGGTGGTGATCGCCAATCATCTGCAGGACCACAAGTCGTGGCTGCGCTGGATCCTACCCCACCACGATGAGGACTATCGCATCGCGAAGGCCGTTAAGACCCTGGCGTCGAATATCAAGGTGAGGCCTTCGACCAAGGCCAACATCATCGACGTCTCCTATAGCTCCGACGACCCCAAGCTCTCCTATTCGGTGTTGAACTCGCTGGCCGGCTTCTACCTCGAGAAACACGCCGAAGTGCACCGTCCGCAGGGGTCATACGAATTCTTCTCCGCGGAGACGGACCGGTACAAGAAGTCTCTTGACGAGGCAGAAGCGCGGCTGCGCACCTTCGCGCAGACAGAGGGCGGAGCAGCGCCGGATATGGAGCGCACCGACCTGGATGCGCAGCTGGCCAGTTCCATCGGCCAGTTGCACACCACGCAGCAGGTCATCGCCGCCGACGAAATGCGCATTCGCGACGATGAGGCGCAGATGAAGTCCACTCCATCCCGCTCGACCACCCAGTTGGCGTCGGCCCCGCCCGACATGCTGCTGCAGAACCTCGGCTCCGCTCTGCTTGCGGCAGAGACCAAGAAAACCCAGCTGCTGTTGAAGTACGATCCCAGTTTTCCGCTGGTCAAGGAAGCCGACCAGGAGCTCGCTCAGGCCAAGGCGGCCTACGATAAAGCGGCAAACACCAAGTATGTTACGGAGAATACGAACGTCGATCCTACCTACGAGTTGCTGCGTGAAGATCATGCCAGGACCGAGGCCGATCTGGCCGCACAGCGCGCCAGCCTGGCCGCAAACCAGGCCAGCATTCGCAGTTTTGAAGTGCAGATGACCCAACTCGCCGAGAAGGATCTCGACCGCACAGATCTGACCCGGGCGCAGAAGGCCGATGAAGAGAACTATCTTCTATACCAGGGCAAGCGGGAGCAGGCCCGCACCTCGGACGCGCTGGATAGAACCAAGATCGAAAATGTCGATGTCGCCGTTCCACCCAACATCCCGGTCCTGCCCGTGATGTCGCCGCCCGTGGTGATCCTGCTGGCCTTGCTGTTGGCCGCCTTCCTGGCCATCATGACCACCTACGCACTCGACTACTTCGATTCGTCCTTCCACACGCCGGCCGAGGTCGCCGACACGCTGGATATCCCGGTAGTCATCACGATATCGAAGAAGAAGATCGCATAGCAGCAGTATGGCCCTGCGCCATCTCATTGCCAAAGAGTCCAGATGAACTGGAGAACTCTTCCAGTGTCACGAGGAGAAACGAGAAGGTCACACCATGAGCGAACACTTTGAACTGACGCAGATCGATAAGGAACGCATCTTCATCTCCGAACTGGATGCGCCTGTGACTGTGGCCGACAGGAACGGAAACCGCACCAAATCCGCAAGCGAATGGGCCAGTGACGAGGCGTTGCGCCTGGTTCAGCAGATCTTCGTCTTGCAGGCGCAGCAGCCTCCGCGCGTGGTGGTGTTTGCCGGAATCGATCATGGCAATGGCTGCAGCGGGATTTGCGCTTCCGTGGCCGAAACCCTGGCCAGGAACGGCCGCGGGCGCGTGTGCCTGGTCGAAGCGAATTTCCGCTCGCCGGCACTGCCCGAGATGTACGGCGTGCCCAACCACTTCGGGTTTACCGAGGCCCTGCTCCGCGAGGGGCCGGTAGACAACTTCGCCAAGCCGCTCCGCCAGGAGAACCTGTGGCTGCTTTCCTCGGGCACACTGGCGATCGACTCGCCGAGCTTGCTCACTTCCGGCCACTTGCGCACTCGCATCGACGAATTGCGCCTGCAGTTCGACTTCGTCATCATCGACGCGCCTCCCTTGACCCGCTACTCCGACGCCATCGTTCTCGGCCAGCTCTCGGATGGCCTTGTCATGATCATCGAAGCCGGCTCGACCCGCCGCGAGGCAGCGGCGGCGGCAGCCGAAAACCTTCGCACGGCCAAAGTACCCATCCTGGCCGCGGTGCTGAACAAGCGAACGTTTCCCCATCCCCGACAAAATCTACAGCTGGTTGTAGGGCGGGACGCTGGCGAGATTCCTGTCTGCAACCGTCACAACTTGGCGCCTATTCGCAAACCAGACATTCCGTTTTCGCGATCCTCCACCGAAGACAAACGGCGAAGAACACCCATGAATGATCATCACCGATTGACGATCGGCCTGCTCAAGTTGTTCGATCTTTTCCTGGTCATGCTGGCGTTCATCTTGACCACGATCAACCTGTGTCAACGCTGAGCACCGCGTGCCGCTCGGGGATTTCCTTTCCATGCGAGCGAAGGTATCGAACCTCGCCATCCTTCTCTTCGCCATTGTCGTCTGCCACACCATCTTCAGTCTCTGCGGCCTGTATCGCTCGCGCCGCCTCAGCGGTCGCAAACATGAGGCGCTCGACCTACTGCGCGCCACCACCGCGTTCCTCGCTTTCTTCCTCGCACTCAGCTACGTCTTCCATATCCGGATGGTTACCATGGACTTCCTGGTGGAGTTCTGGGCACTGAGCACCGTGCCTGCTGGTCGCCACTCACTTTGCTTTGCGCCATGTGGCGGACCGGGTCCGAATCGCAGGGCCGCGATCTGCGTTGTTTGCTCATCGTGGGCACCAACCCGCGGGCGATCGAGTTCGCGCGCCGCATCTCAGCCAGCCGCGAACGCGGATATCGCTTGCTCGGATTCGTTGATGACCAGTGGTCCGGCCTCGACGCTCTCAGGGCCGCCGGCTTACGAACTGGTGAGCGACTGCGCAGGCCTGGACGAATATCTGCGCCGAAACGTGGTCGATGAAGTGGCCATCTATCTGCCTCTCGCGCTCCTATTACAAGCATTCGTCGCGTATGGCCGCCCTGTGCCAGCAGCACGGCATCACCATGCGCATCAATTCCGACTTCTTTCGAGCTCAAAACCACGCGCTGGAAGCCGGAAGAGTTCGAGGGCGATCTGTACCTGGCCACATACACTTATTCGAGCGAGCTTTGGCCGCGCACATTGAAGCGGCTCCTCGATATCGTCGTGGCCGCTTCTGCCCTGGTGTGTTTGGCGCCGGTCCTCGTCTTGGCCGCAATCGCCATCAAACTTAGCTCTCCCGGACCGGTTTTCTTCCAGCAGGAGCGCGTCGGACTGAATAAGCGCCGATTCAAAATCTTCAAGTTTCGCACCATGGTTCCTAACGCCGAGCAGATGATGCCGGCGCTCGAGCAGCAAAACGAGGCCGGCGGTCCCGTCTTCAAAATCAGGAACGATCCGCGCATCACGCCGGTCGGCAAGCTGCTGCGCCGGAGCAGCATCGATGAACTGCCGCAGCTGCTCAACGTTCTCCTCGGGCGACATGAGCCTGGTGGGGCCTCGGCCACTACCGGTGCGCGACTACGAAGGCTTCAACGAAGATTGGCAGCGCCGCCGCTTCAGCATCAAGCCGGGCATCACCTGTTTGTGGCAGGTTGGCGGCCGCAGCGAACTTTCTTTCGAGCAATGGATGCAGCTCGATCTCAAATACATGGATGAGTGGTCGCTCTGGCTCGATCTGAAGATTCTGACCATGACCGTGCCGGCCGTTCTCCGCGGGGTAGGTGCGGCGTAGAGCCCCCTCTGAAAGCACAGTTATCTTTGCTGATCCATCTTGCGGCAATTCGAGCGCGTCTGTCGATCTTCACTTGATACCTGAAATTTCCAAAGGAGCTTGCATGAGCGTCGCCATCATAACCGGCTCATCCGGTCTGGTCGGATCGGAAGCCGTCGCACATTTCGCATCGCTGGGAATGGAGGTTGTGGGGATAGACAACGGAATGCGGGCCACCTTTTTCGGCGAGTCCGCTTCCACGCGCTGGATGACGGAGCGGCTGAAGAAGGAGGTGGCCGGCTTCCGTCACTACAGTACCGACATTCGCAATGCGGAGCAGATCGACCGCATCTTCGAAGAGTACGGCAGAGAAATCGAGCTCGTGATCCATGCCGCGGCGCAGCCATCGCACGACTGGGCGGCCGGAGATCCCATCACCGATTTCACCGTGAACGCCAACGGCACTTCTGTGATGCTCGAAGCCACACGGCGGTTCGCGCCGGATGCGGTCTTCATCTACATGTCGACCAACAAGGTCTACGGGGATCGGCCGAACCAGCTGCCCCTGATGGAGTTGGAGACCCGATGGGAGATCGACCCTTCCCACGAGTTCGTGCGCGGGAATCCCGGAGACGATGTCCATCGACGGGACGCTGCACAGCCTCTTTGGCGCGTCGAAGGTTGCGGCCGACATCCTGGTGCAGGAGTACGGGCGCTATTTCGGCATGAAGACAGCCTGCTTTCGCGGCGGCTGTCTCACCGGTCCCAACCACTCCGGAACCCAGCTTCACGGGTTCCTGGCCTACCTGATGAAATGCGCCGTCACCGGCACGCCGTATACCATCTTCGGCTACAACCGGAAGCAGGTCCGCGACAACATTCACGCCGCTGACCTGGTGCGGGCCTTCGAAGAAGTCTTCAGGAACCCGTGTTCCGGCGAGGTCTACAACATCGGCGGCGGCCGCCATAGCAACTGCTCCATGCTGGAGGCGATTGCGCTGTGCGAAGAGATTACGGGCAACGAGTTCGCATGTAACTATGTCGACGGAGAATCGCCGCGGAGACCACATCTGGTGGATCAGCGATCTGAGCCGCTTTCAGGCTCGTTATCCGGAGTGGAAGATCACCTTCGATGTGCCGCGAATCCTGAACGAGATTTACGCGCTGAATGTCGAACGCTGGAGAGAAATATGCGTCAGTTAGGAAAGAAGAATGTCATCGGCATCCTGATTGACGCGTTGGATTACGAAGCGAGCGTGGACTTCATCCTTCGCGCCGCGCGTGAGAGGAGAGGCGCCGCGATTTCCGCACTCGCCGTGCATGGCGTGATGACCGGAGTGCTCGACTCCGCGCACAAATTTCGTCTGAACCACTTCGATCTTCTCGTCCCCGACGGCCAGCCCGTGCGCTGGGTGCTGAACTGGCTGCACGGGGCGAAGCTCGCCGACCGCGTCTATGGCCCCACTCTAACGCTCAAGGTGTGCGAACAAGCCGCCGCCGAAGGCCAGTCCATCTACCTTTACGGATCGACAACCGAGATCCTCTCTGCGCTGCAGAAGTCGTCTGGAAGAACGCTTCCCCGGCATCCGCATCGCCGGCAGCGAGCCTTCGAAGTTTCGCCGCCTTACCTCCAGGGAGAAATCAGATCTCGCAGCGCGCATCGTGGCTTCCGGGGCTTCGATCACCTTGTCGGATTGGGCTGTCCCCGGCAGGAGTCTTTTGCGTACGAGTTCCGCGATGCACTTTCGATGCCCGTCGTTGCCGTCGGCGCGGCATTTCCGTTTATCGCGGGCCGCGTCGCGCAGGCGCCGCGCTGGATGCAGGACCGAGGCCTCGAGTGGCTGTTCCGCCTTTGCGATCGAACCCAGGCGGCTATGGCGCCGCTACCTCTATCTGAATCCCGCATACCTGTTCCTGGTTGCGCTGCAGGCCTCCGGTCTTTCACAATTCCGCAACAGACGGCCAACTTCCCATCGAGGAGGTTCTCGCCGGATGAAGCGACGCATGCGTGCGGCCAGAACCGCAAGTGGGCCAGGAGAATATGCTAAGGGCACACATCAAGAGCAGATTGGCCAGAAACACGCTGTGGATGTCGATGGGTCAGGGACTTCGTCTGCTTGTCCAGGCGGTCTACTTCACCGTGATCGCCCGGGCGCTGGGGGCCAGCAACTACGGATCCTTTGTGGGTGTAGCGGCCCTGGTAGGAATCCTCTATCCGTTCGGCGCCATGGGCAGCGGCAACCTGCTGGTCAAGTCGGTGGCGCGCGACAAGCGGATGTTCTCCACAGCCTGGGGGGACGCGCTGGTAACCACCGCGATTGGCGGTACTGTTCTGGTCGGGGCCGTGATTCTGCTCTCCCGCACCGTGCTGCCGGGCACCATCCCAGTGCACCTGGTGGTGGTGGTCGCGATCGCCGATATCCCGGGGCTGAGTCTGATTACCATCGCCGGCCAGGCCTTTCAGTCCTTCGAGCAGCTCCAGTGGACGGCGGCCATCAATCTACTGGTCAGCCTCAACCGGATGCTGGGCGCACTGCTGCTGGTTTTCTTTTGCCATCCCGCCACGGCGCTGCAATGGGGATATGTGTATCTCGCCTGCACGGCGGTGACGGCAACGATCGCGACCGCGCTGGTTATTTTCCGGTTGGGAGCGCCGCGGCTCAGGTTGCGGCGGTCTCCCGAGGCCCTCTGGCATGGCTTCCATTTTTCCGTCAGCCTGAGCGCGCAGACCATCTACAACGACATCGACAAAACCATGCTGGCGCGCCTCAGCTCTCTGCACGCAACCGGCATCTACGGCGCCGCGTACCGGCTGATCGATGTGAGCTTTGCCCCGGTGCTGGCCCTGCTCTATGCGGCTTATCCCAATTTCTTTCGCGAGGGCAGCGCCGGAATCGCCTCGAGCTTTTCCTATGCTAAGCCGCTGCTGCGCCGCGCTGCGGGCTACGCCGCCCTTGTCGCCTGTGCGATCTTGCTCTTTGCCGGAGTCGTGCCCTATGTGCTCGGTCCCGAGTATGCAGAGACGACCGTAGCCCTGCGCTGGCTTTCGCCGCTGCCCTTGCTGAAGGCAACGCACTACTTTCTGTCCGATACTTTGACCGGCGCCGGGCATCAGGGCTTGCGCAGCGCGATTCAGGCTGGAGTGGCGCTGTTCAACGTGCTCATCAACCTCTGGTTGATTCCACGGTATTCCTGGGTGGGCGCGGCGTGGTCGAGCATTGCGTCGGATGCTCTCCTGGCGTTTTCGGTAGGAATGGCTGTCTACATACTGTCGAAGACGTCGCGAGCGTTAGTCCAAACGGTGAGATAGCGCGCGCATGGGTCGAGGAGGAGAATTTGTTGTTTGCCATCAGGCCTGTTCGCGCACGCGCAAAAGCCACGGCGGCTGATCTGGCCGGCATTGGCGTCGATTATGCTGGCTGGCGCGCCCGCCGGGGGTGCTTTCCCGCATTCGCCCGCTCTCTCCACTCCGCCTCGCGAACCGGTGCCGGCGTCCTACTTTTCGATGAACATCCTCTTTCACCCGCTGAATCGCGTGCCATGGCCGGCTGTGCCTATTGGCGGGTGGAGAACGGCCCATGTGAATTGGGCAGACATCCAGCCGCAGCCGAATCGCTGGTACTTCGATCTGCTCGATAAGTACGTCGATTGGAGCCAGGAGCACCATACGCCGATTCTGATGGAGCTTGCTTATACGCCGGCATGGGCTTCGAGCACTCCGGGTGCTGCGACTGACGTCGAGGCAGGGAATCCTGCCGGGCTTTCCGGAGCACCGCGCAATATGGAGGATTGGAGGACCTACGTGAAGACCGTCGCGACGCGCTACAAGGGGCGGATTCACGACTGGGAGATCTGGAACGAGCCCAACCGGCCGCAGAGCTGGACAGGAAGCGTGGACACCCTGGTTGAGATGACGCGCGAGGCCTCTGCGATCCTCAAGCAGGTCGATCCCACGAATGTTGTCGTCTCGCCGGCCGCGACTGAAACCAGGGGGTTGGCATACCTCGATGCATTTCTCCAGAAAGGCGGTGGCCAATATGTCGACGTGATCGGCTATCACTTCTACGTTGGCCGCGAGCCTCCTGAAGCGATGGTCACGCTTATCGAGGGCGTCGAAAGGCTTCTTGCCAGATATGGCCTCAACTCCAAGCCGCTCTGGAACACTGAAGCCGGATGGCTTGGCGCCGACCCGTTGCCGCCGCAGACGCAAGCCGCCTACCTGGCGCGGGCCTACATTCTCAACTGGGCCTTCGGTGTTTCGCGCTTTTACTGGTACGCCTGGGAGAACCACCACGGGACACGGATCGAACTGGTTGGCCCCGACAATGCCACGCTGACGCCAGCCGGCAGAGCCTTCGGCGCCATCCAGACATGGATGACAGACGCCGTGCTTACCGGTTGCAGCGCCGCAGACAATGGCGTGTGGACCTGCGGCCTCGAACGTGGCAACCGCACCTTGCACATAGTTTGGAACGCTTCGAGCGAGACTGCGTTTTCGGTTCCCGACTCCTGGAGCGCGCATGAAGCCGAAGCACTTGACGGCGGCAGAACGCCGATCCGGAACAACAGCATTTCCACCGGCATTTCCCCAGTGCTGGTTGACTAACTCACGGTAGGTCCACTTGGCATGAGAATTCTCCTCTCGGCGTACTCTTGTCTGCCTATTGACGGTTCGGAGTCCGGTGTTGGCTGGAACTGGGCCCACTGCATCGCGGCTAATGGCCACCAAGTAGTGGTCATGACGCGATCCATAAACCGGCAGCGGATCGAAGCCCATGGTGCGGGCGATTCCGCCGAAGCGGTGCGGTTCGTCTACCACGATCTGCCGCGCGCATGGCATCGGATCTACAAGCTCCCGCTGGGGAACTACACCTATTACGTGCTGTGGCAATATTCGGCAGCAAAGCGTGCCTGCCGTTTGCATCGCACGGAGCGTTTCGATTGCGTGCAACATCTCACCTGGGGCAGCGTTCGCGCTCCCAGTTTTATGGGCCGGCTGGGCATTCCATTCATCTTCGGCCCAGTCGGCGGCGGTGAGGATACGCCCAGGAAGCTAAGACGGGGCCTGGGATGGCGAGGCTGGCTCTGGGACGTTCTGCGACGCACCTCCTGCGGCATGATGGCCGCGTGGATGGAATCCACCTACGAATCGGCAACCGAAATTGTTACTACAACCCAGGACACCTTGCGGGTGATCCCGGCCCGGCACCGCCACAAAGCATGGACCTGCCCTGCGGTGGGCATCGAAACCGGCGTCTCATTACGGCGAGCAGACTGCGCTTCGGTTCGGCGCGAGACCCCGGCGCTGGAACTGCTTTTCGTCGGCCGCCTGTTGCCGTGGAAGGGTCTGCACCTGGTCCTCAAGGCAATGGCCAAGGCGAACCAGTCTTCGATTCACCTTACCGTCATCGGCCATGGCAGCGATCTCCCGCGCTTGCGCCGTCTCTCGCGGCGATTGAAGCTCGACGGCGTGGTCTCGTGGCGGGGATGGATGGAAAGGGATGCTTTGCTCAGTCTGTATCCGCAATTTGACCTGTTCGCGTTACCCAGCCTTCATGACTCCGGCGGCATGGCGGCGCTGGAGGCCATGAGCTTCGGCCTTCCCGTCCTCTGTCTTGACCTGGGCGGACCCGCGAAGGCGGTCAACAACCGATGCGGCCGTGTCATCGCAACCCGCGATCGCGACGAAGAAGACATTGTCCGCGATATTGCGCAGTTCCTCGATGAGTTGCTGGCTGACCGGGGCTCGCTTTTGAAGCTTTCGGATGGGGCCCGCGCCCGTGCCGCAACGCTCACCTTCCAGGCCAATGTGGACGCGGTTTATAAGGAAGTGCTCGTATCGGAAATTCGCGAAGGAGTCTTCTGTGCAGAAATTTGAACGTCTTGTTGTCTTCATCCTTCTCGTGCTTGCCACAGGAGCCGGGCAGGCCTTCCTGGCCGATAAGGACGCACTTTCGACCGGCACCGGCCAGCCCGTGACCGAGGCCATGTTCGCGCTGATCTACCTGGCGTTGATCCTGTTTCTGGTGAAATACCGCACCGCCGTGCTCCGTCTGCTGTTCACCGAGAAGTGGCTGGCTGCTCTCTGTGTCTGGGCGTTAGCCTCGGTGGCGTGGTCTGTGGGGCCGGGAGAATCGTTGCGCCGGGCGCTCGCGCTGATGGGAACCACGATTGCTGGTCTCTACATTGGGCTGCACTTCGAACCCAAACAACAGCTCAAGATGATCGCCTACGCGATCGGGCTGGGTGCGATTGCCAGCGTGGTGGTGATCGTTGCCATCCCCTCTGTCGGCATAACATCCGATGGGATGCAAGGCGTCTATAACCTGAAGAACTCGATGGGACGCATGATGTCTCTCGGCACGGTCTGCTTCGCCCTGCTCGCGCTCGGCGAGCGGCGCCATCGCGCGACCCGCATTGCCATGTTCCTGCTCTGCGGCTCGTTGCTGGTGTTGTCGAAGTCGGCCACCGCGTTAGTGGTGACCATGCTGACGCTGGCGCTGCTGCCGGTGCGCAAGCTGCTTTATCTTCGCACCCGCCAACTGCTGGCAGCCGTGGCCATCCTGATCCCGCTGATGGCGGCGGCCACCTTCTGGGTCGTCGAGTCCTCCGACGATATCCTTCAGGCACTGGGCCGCAATTCATCTCTTTCCGGCCGGGTTCCTCTCTGGCATCTGGTATTGAACTCCATTGCTGACCATCCCATTCGCGGCTACGGCTTCACCGCCTTCTGGAACAGTTGGACAGGCGAGAGGGTGAGCGAAACCGTCAAATGGGACACGGCCGTGCCCCACGCGCATAACGGGTTTCTCGAGGTCTGGCTCGGTCTCGGTCTCATCGGCCTTGCCCTGATCCTCATCAACCTTTCGCGCAACTTTCTCTTCGCCCTCCGCGTCGCCAGGAGCAACCGCGAGGTCGAGTACTCCTGGCCACTGCTGCTGGTTGTTTTTACCGTGCTCTACAACCTGACCGAAAATTCGCTGCCGACCGTAAATTCCTTGCCCTGGATGGGCTATGCTGCGGCCAGCTACTGGCTAGTGCGCGCTGCCCGCGAGGAGGCGGCGGAGCCCGAGCCGCAGACGGATGCAGAGCCGGCATACTCAGCTTGAAGGCGCCCGAAAACGTTTTGTACGAAGGGCACGGCTTCAGCCGTGCCACCGAGCCATGGCCATTGAGGGCTTTAAGCCCCTGAGGTACATCTTTCCGTTCTTTCGCCGGAAAAAACGATTGATTTCGGTCCGAAATATCTCAAAAGCGTACTTCAGGGGCTCGAAGCCCTGCGTGGGAAAAAGGATTTACAAATCCAGCCCCAAAGGGGCGGCCTGACTTAGCCCAAGACGCAGTCCGCAGGACGGAGTCCTGGGTTGGGTGGTGAGAGATGAATATCCGCAGGGACGGCTGAAATGCGCGGGAATGGATTCAGCCGTCCCGCGTGAGAAGAAGCCGTGACGTATCCAGGACTCCGTCCCGCGACTGCGTCCTGGCTACTTCAGGCCTCCTTTTCGGCTCGATACCGAATTTCACGAGACTTAAAGGCCCGGTGATTGAACTGCCTTTGTGCCGGGGATAAATCCCCATCCTACCCTGAAAGCGAGCTCTCACGCTGACTCTTTAGATGCCCTAAGTACGCTTTTCCACGTTTGTACCTGCATGGAACTATTTTTTTGAAAAACCATACCTCCGCGGCTAGCCGCCTCCGCGCAGTACATTTATGGCACGGCTGAAGCCGTGCCCTTCGCACCTTAGCGTTCTTCCGAAGCCTGTTTAAACCCCCGTCATTCTTCGGCAACGCGGAGGATCGAATTGGTGAGGAAGCCATGAAGCCCGTACTCGTCGCTCTTGCTCTGTTCGCCGGCCAGGCAATGACCCTGCAGGATAAACCCGTCGTCCATCTCAAGCCGCACACCGACGCCATCCTGCAAACCTTCGGCGGGTCGCTCCTGGAGTTGAGCTACGCGCCCAAGGTCGTATATCTCCCCGTCGCGCCGCCCAAGCCGGACGCCGCCGGCAACCAATGGACGATCGATGCCAAGAACTTCGGCCCGCAACCGGTGACGGTGGCCGGTAAGGGAGCCTTCAGCGTGCACGTCGCTGTCGGCCAGACCGTCCATATCCTCTCCAACGGAAACAAGTACCTCGTCAAGCGCTGAGCCGCCGCTGTACGTCGAATCATTATTCCTATGTCTACCCTTCAGCCGTTGCTCGAATCCGAAGCTATCGCGCGCACAACCGCACGGCTGCGCGTGCTTGCCTGGCCCATTGATCCGGCGAACCCGTATACGACGTCGCTTTACGCACAGATGGGGCAGGGCGTAAGAGTCGAGGCATTCTCCGCCAGAAATCTTGCGCACTCCCAGGACATTTGGCACGTTCACTGGCCGGAATCGCTCCTGAACATACGCAACCCGGCGTTGGCCGCATTCAAGCTATCGAGCTTTCTTGCCATGATCGATTTTGTCCGGCTGCGCGGCGGCAGGGTGGTATGGACGGTGCATAACCTCAGGGCCCACGACGGCCTTCATCCCTTGCTCGAAGAAAAGTTTTACCGCCGCTTCATCCCCCGCGTCGATGGCGTCATCAGCCTGAGCGAAACGGGGCTGAAGCTGGCCCGCGAGCGGTTCCCGCGTCTTCGGCATTTGCCCGCTGCGGTAATTCCTCACGGGCATTATCGCGACCAGTACCCGCGATGCGAAGGCAACGCCCGGGCCGAACTCGACATTCCCGCCGGTGCGCGTGTCATGCTCTTCTTCGGCAAGGTACGGCCCTACAAGAACGTCGATGGTCTGGTCCGTGATTTCCGCAATGTCAGGGATTCGAATGCGCTCCTGATGATCGCCGGCCAGACGAACAGCGCGTCCCTGGGCGAGAGCCTCGCGAAGCAGGCGGCGCTCGACAGCCGCGTGCGCCTTGCTCTTCAATTCATTGAGCGCGAGCAAGTTGCCAGGTTCTTCTCGGCGGCCGATCTCGTCGTGCTGCCCTACCGGAACATCCTCAACTCCGGAGCCGCGCTGCTGGCGCTTTCGCTCAACCGGCCGGTTCTGGTTCCCGACCTGGGCTCCATGGGCGATCTCCGAGACGACTTCGGCGGTGAATGGGTCCGGACTTATTCCGGCGAGATTAATTCCGAAACGCTGGAATCGGCGCTGCAGTGGGCCGCTTGGCGCAGGCCCTCCATCTGTGCCATGCCAGACGAGTACCGATGGGAGCGGATTCGCTCACAGACTCTGCGCTTTTATAAAGAGGTACTGAAAACCCGGTGAACCACAGCCCGACCAAGTTGAAAATATCCGTCCCGACGCAGATTACAATGCCGCAAACGGCCACTCGAGAGGAACACGATTGAACATACTCATGCTTCACAATAGCTACCAGTACCGCGGTGGCGAAGATGAAAGCTACGAATCGGAAGTGCGGATGCTGCGCGCCGAGGGTCACTCTGTCGAGACGATCCATGTCAACAATTCCGGGATCGAGTCGAAAGGAAAGTTCCAGGTTGCTCTTGAATCCCTTTGGTCGTCGCCATCGTACGACCTCGTCGATCGCAAGCTGAGCGAATGCTCGTTCGACGTGCTCCATGTGCAGAACTTCTTTCCTCAGCTATCGCCATCGGTCTACTACGCCGCCAGAAAGCATGGCGTCGCTGTGGTGCAAACGCTGAGAAATTATCGCCTTCTGTGCCCCGGCGTATTCTTCTATCGCGATGGCCACGTCTGCGAGGACTGCATGGGCAAGGTCGTCAAATATCCCGGCGTCGTGCACGGTTGTTATCGCGGCAGCCGGCTCGCCACGGCAACGGTTGCGGCCATGACCGCCTTCCACAGCGTCAAGGGGACCTGGCACAATTCAGTCGACCTCTATATCGCGCTCACTCGGTTTGTTCGCGACAAATTCATCGAGGCCGGTTTCCCTGAGCACAAGTTGGTGGTCAAGAACAATTTTGTGTATCCCGACCCCGGATGCGGCAGCGGGGAAGGCGATTACGCCTTATTTGTCGGCCGGCTAAGTCCGGAAAAGGGCCTCGACACGCTGCTCTCTGCATGGAAGCGACTGGACCGGAACTGGAGCCTGAAGATCGCCGGCGACGGACCCATGTCCGCTCAGATTCAGGCGTTCTGCACCGGGCACAAGAATGTGGAATGGGTCGGCACGAAGTCGCGCGGGCGGAGACAGCCAGGCTCATGGGCAGCGCTCGGGTGCTGGTCTTTCCTTCGCGATGGTACGAGACATTCGGCAGGGTTGCGATGGAGAGCCTTGCTGCCGGCACACCGGTGATCGCTTCGCGTCTGGGCGCGATGGCGGAGATTTGCGAAGATGGGCAGAACGGCCGCCTGTTCGAGCCTGGCAACGCAGACGACCTGGCGGACAAGCTTCGTTGGGTGTACGACCATCCGGACCGGGTAAGATCCATGCGGCCCATCGCCCGGCAGACCTACGAATCCAGGTACACGATGCAGCCAAACTGCCGTGTGCTCATCCAGGCGTACGAGTCTGCGCAGCGCACCTCGCGCAGCGCGAAGGGTTGGGCTGGGGAGCGCGCAGACTGCAGCGCGGTCTGAAAGCGCTGCTTCAATTCCATTTCAGCAAGCCAGCGAAAAATGGTCCTTTTCGCGCTTGAGAATCCGCATGCTTCTTACGGCGAGCCTTCAACCTCCTCAGCCCGTTCAGAATGCGGTTGAGCAGCCGCCGATCCGGCCAGGGTTCGCGCATGAGCTCTCCCACCAGGGCCGGCTGTTCCCACGGAACATCGTGGTAGCCGGTGGAGAGAAATTGATTTCCCGGGTCGGTCTTCCACGCATGCGGGAAGAGCGCGATCGTATCGTTTTGCACGCGGCGGGCAACCGCCGCCGGCCGAGTCAACTCTGCTCATCAATTTCGCCGCGAGCGCATGGGCAAGACTGCCCTGCGGGGACACATTCAAATGACCCAACTGCGTGGCCCGGGGATTCATCTCGATCAGGTAAGGGGCTTGGGTCGCATCGTCAATAACAAAATCGAGGCCATGAAGACCGCTGAGCATGAATCGCTGCGCCATTAGCCGCGACGCGCTCTCGATCTCTTGGTTGTTCAGCAATCGCAGGATAGTAGCCGAGCCGCCGGGTCCCTTTGTAGCCAGAACTTCAGCGGTTACACTGGCCAGCACCTCGCCCTGCCAGCACGCGAACATGGTTGTCGCCTCCCGCCCAGGAATGAACTTCTGCAGCGTGACGGTCGAACCGTTTCGCCGCCGCCAGAGCCACAATGCAACCGGATGGCGGTTGACCAAAAACTGCTTCCAGGCAATCGCCGTGCGTCGCGCGCCAAAGAGCGAGGAAAATACCTGCTCTGCGTGGTTTTGATTGAGGACATGCACGACTCCGGCGCCGCCCCATGTGCCGTCGATCTTCAATACGGCCGGCCACTCCAACTCCAGGTTGCGGAAATCCGTGGCCGATTCAATGGGCCGAGTAGGCGGCACTCGGATGCCCAGGTCGACCGCGGCTTGCAGACTCTGGCTTCGGCTTTCGAGCGCGGCATAAGCGCTGCCGGCTCCGATCGAGCGTTCGATCAGCGGTCGAAGCTGCGCGTCGCGTGCGTAGAGTTCGTGCAGCTGCCAAAGGGCGCCATCGTCGCAGGGAATGATCAGGTCGGGTCGCGCCGACTCGATGGCAGCTTTTAGTGATCCGGTGGAATTCAGACCTCGATAGGTATAAATCGAATCCACTCCAACTACGGAGCGAAGCGGATGACCACGTGGGCAGATTGCCGAAACCCTGCAGCCGGACTGCAGAAACGCCATGGCTAGGAAAGAAGAAGCGGGCCACCACAGGGTCGCACTCAGGAGAATTACTGCCTGGGACTTATCGTCCAACCGCTCACGCTCTTTCGCAGCTCTGGATTCGATCTTAAGGAAGATAACGCAGAATCAATCGGCCATGCAAACATACGAACCTGTGAAAACCATGATTCTCGATGTCGCCATCATCGGCGCAGGACCCTACGGCTTATCGATCGCTGCCCATCTCGCCAAAACCGGCCTTTCGTTCCGCATTTTCGGTTCGCCGATGCAGAGCTGGCGCAAACACATGCCCAAAGGCATGCACCTCAAGTCGGAGGGTTTTGCTTCAGACCTTTACGACCCTGACCATTCCTTTACCCTTTGTGACTATTGCGAGGAGAAGAAGCTGCCTTATTCAGCCATCGGTCTGCCTGTTCCACTCGAAACCTTCATCGCCTACGGCCAGGAGTTTCAGCGCCGGTTTGTGCCCACGCTGGAAGAGACTGAAGTCACCAGCGTGGATTGCATCGATGCCGGCTTTCAGCTGAAAACCGCGGACGGGCAAACGATTCGGGTGCGTCGCGTCGTGGCGGCCACCGGCATTACTTCCTTTGCTTACGTTCCGCCGCCCCTCGCCGAGCTGCCGCGGCAATTTGTCACACATAGCTCGGAACATCACGAATTGAGCGGCTTCAGCGGGAAGAAGGTAGTGGTGCTCGGCGCAGGCGCATCGGCCCTGGACCTTGCCGCCCTGCTGCACGAAGCCGGAGCCGAGGTGGAGCTGGTGGCTCGACGGGCGAAGATCGCGTTCCATTCTGCTCCCCGGGAGCCTCGGCCGTTGCTGCAAAAACTGCGCAATCCGCGCTCCGGACTGGGCATCGGATGGCGATCGCGGCTCTGCACCGACCTGCCTCTTCTCTTCCACATCTTTCCCGAGGAGTTCCGCCTGCGCGTGGTTCGCAATCATCTCGGACCGGCGCCGGGATGGTTCATCCGTGCCCGGGTCGCCGGCAAACTCCCCATGCACCTCGGCGCGACGGTGGAGAGTGCGAGGGTCGACGGCGGCGTGATCCATCTCCACTTGACGGAGCAGGCTGGAAATGCTCTGTGCACGAATGGGCAATGCCGCGAGTATGTCTCGTCCGGTGTGCCGATGCAGAAAGATACGACCCATCTCACTGGGCCGGGGTCGATTTGGATCGCGGAGCAGATCAAGGCAAGACAACTGCTTCGATAAGTGGTTGGAGCGCAATGGAGGTGTCTTACCAGTTCATCAGCTTGCCCTATGACTTCCAAAACGGAGAAGGACCCACCCGCTCCATTTCGTATCGCGCCAGGAACGCTGCATCCCCTGCTGCTTCCTTGGCATTTTCAGCATCGCGAAAGTACTGCTCCATTTTGCCGGCAGGACAGAACGCGATCAGCATACGACTGGGCGTCGCGCCAACAGAGGAAAATGTGTGCGGCACACGGCGGGGAGCCAGTACGGATTCCCCCGCATGTAGCTGCAGCCTTTGCTCGCCTACCTGGAAGGCCACTTCTCCCTCCATCACGTAGAACCATTCTTCCTGGTTAAAGTGCAGGTGCAGGGCCGGCCCACCCGGGAGAAGATGGGTGTGCTCCATGACGAATAAGCCACCGGCGGTTTCACTGGTCGGCACCTTGAAGAGAATTGAGCTGAATCCTAACGAGTGGGGATGGCCGTAACGGTCCTCCCCGGCTCCAACCACATGCAGGGCGCTTGCTGGCGGCGATGCAGCAGCCTGGGCGCGCCTGGGTGAGGAGAAAATCCTGCAGTCCGGCAACTGGCGCGGCAGCGGCCACGGCTTTGAGAAATGAACGGCGTCGCATCGCGGCTCCTTCAGAAGCGTAGAAAGGGAACCGGCAAAGCATAGCGGAAAGGGGAATCCCGAGCAAGCGGAATTGCCGGCGGATCAGCACTTGACACAGCCACGCCATTAGAATCACAATGTAATTCTAATCATGCTAGGCGAATTCGAGTACCTGATGATCACCGCGGCTGCCGGGCTTGGAGATAAGGCCTATGGAGCTGCTATTCGGGAAGAGATTGAGCAGACCACCGGCCGCAAGTGCTCCATCGGTGCGCTCTACACCACCATCGAGCGTCTGGAAACCAAAGGCCTGCTCAAGACCTGGATGGGCGAAGCAACGGCGGAACGAGGCGGCCGCGCCAAGCGTATGGTTCGGGTAACCCCGAAAGGCGTCAAAGCGGCGAAGGACTTTTACGATGTGGTGATTCGCGTAAGCCGCGGTGCGTCGTGGGTGGCGAACCGCACTGGGAGTGCCTCATGACAACCATCGGCTGGTCCTTCGTGGAGGCTGCTGCTCGGCTCCTCGAAGCGTGAGGAACGCGAGGTCGTGCTGGGTGATTTGCTGGAATCCGGCGAGGATGGACTGCACGGGCTGTTGGGTGTATTCGGCCTGGCGCTCCGGCGGCACCTCTCGCTTTGGAAAGACTGGCGACCGTGGCTGGCGTCGTTGGGGCTGGCATTGCCGTGCAGCCTGCTCCTGATGGGGTTCTCCGTCTCTGTCAGTCAAACGTATCAACGGCTGATCCATCCAACCATCTTCAAGGCCACCGGACTCACCGTGGGCCCAGGCCTTACCTTGCTGTTGTGCAATGTCTTTCTCCTGGCCGCCTGGTCCTGGACCGGTGGATTTGTCATGGGATCGATATCCCGCCGAACCGTGCGTGTCAGTGCCGTCATATCCTTTCTGCCCTGCGTATTTTGCCTGGCGCGGTTTCGCGTAGAGTCACTCTCGCGGTTTTCCCTGCTTCTCTTTTTGCTCCCCGCGATCTGGGGAGTTTGCCGTGGAGTGCAAATCGCCCAGATCAAACTGAGATCGGCACTCATCCTGGCGGCGGCCATCACCCTGCTCACCATTCCCACATGGGCGAGCAAAGGCTCATGGATTCCTAATTGGGCATTGAGTTGGCCGGCATGGTATCTGGTGGCGATGGCATGGAGAGGCCACGCCGGAAGGGAGCGCGCGAAGATGGCGGACCCACTAGCCCTATCGGTAAACGGAGTGTCGCACCTGGTGTCCGCTTCGCCGGATACTCCCTTGCTCTACGTGCTCCGCAATGAACTCAAACTCTCCGGTCCGCGCATGGGCTGCGGCATCGCGCAATGTGGCGCCTGCGCCGTGCTGGTTGATGGAGCAGAGGTCCGCTCGTGCATCGCACCGCTTTCCTCTGTGGCCGGCAAGCAGGTGACCACGATCGAGGGGCTGGCTCAGGTGTGGGCACAGAAGAAGGGTTTGGGCGAGACCGAAGCAGCCCACACCTTACACCCGGTCCAGCAGGCATGGATCGACGAACAAGTACCCCAATGCGGCTACTGCCAGAGTGGCATGATCATCGCCGCGGTGGAACTGCTCGACAGGAACCCAAATCCTACCCTGCCGCAGATCAAAGACGCCTTCACTAACAAGCCCCCATCCCCTCATCTCTGCCGCTGCGGCACCTATGCGGCCATCATCGATGCCGTGCAGCTCGCTGCTAAAACCATGAATGCCTGAAGGAGGTGTGCGCCTTGGTAGTGCAGACTCGATCGCTTACGCGGATCCAGCATTACGCCAACGCTCACTCGTCGCGGGTTTGTCAAGCTGGGCGGCGCTCTCATGGTGTCTTTTCAATTTCCCGCGCTCTCCGCCATCGCTGCGGAAGTCAAGCCTGCCTCCACCACACCACCTGGTGTCGTGGCTGGAGATCAGGCAAGACAATACCATTCTTGTGCGCACCGGCCGCACTGAGATTGGGACCGGCATGAGCGCGTATTACGCGCAGGTCATTGCCGAAGAATTGTGCGTCCAACCCGAATCGATCACGCTCCTCATGGGCGACACAGACAGAACCCCGGACGGCGGCTACTCCGCCGGCTTGCTTTCAGGAGCAGCGAACCTGCGCAAAGTGGGTGCCTATACCTACCAGGCGCTGCTCGGCCTGGCCGCAGACAAACTCCGTCTTCCCGTCTCTGCTCTCACCGTCACCGATGGCGTCGTCTCTGCGCGGGAAAGAGTATCCGCTACGGAGAACTCGTTCAGGGCCAGCAGCTCGATCTCAAGATTCCAGTCTCGGGCGCGCCGCCAAAGGTCGACCCAACATCTGGAATCGGTATAGCCGGATTAGACGGCCTGGTAGTGTTGGGAGATCCGCCGACCAAGCCGGTGAGCCAGTACAAAGTTGTCGGCAAATCTCACCCCATGCCCGGCATTCCCGGCAAGGTCACAGGCAAGACGCAATGGAGCTGTGACGTTACCTTGCCCGGTATGCTGCATGCTCGCATGGTGCGCCCTGCGACGCTGGGTTCGACGTTGATCTCCGCCGGCGCGCTGGACAAGACCCGCTTCCCCACCGCGCAGGTGATCACCAAACAAAATCTGGTTGCCGTGCTCTCGCCCAATGAATGGGAGGCAGCGAACGCTGCACGCTCGGTCGCCTCCACTACCAAATGGACCGAATGGTCTGGTCTGCCGGGCAGCGAGAATCTGACGCAAACACTGCGCGCCTATAAGTGGGGTGCGCCATCGGAAAGCAGGGGGAAGGCAGCCGATGTGAATGCGGCTCTCGCCCATGCTTCCAAAACGATTTCTGCAACCTATGAGCAGCCTTACATCAAGCATGCTCCCATCGGACCCTTTGTCGCGGTAGCGGACGTGCGCGTGTGATGGCACAGCCACCGTGTGGACGCATTCTGCGAACTCGCAAGGCCTGCGGGCGCAGATTGCGAACACGCTGAGCATGCCGATCGAAAAAGTAATCGTTCGCTGGCTGGACCACGCCGGCCAGTTTGGCCGCACCACCTTCGGAGGCGACGGGGCTGAAGGCGATGCCGCAATCCTTTCCCAGTTGACCGGCAAGCCTGTGCGTGTGCAGTGGACCTTGCAGGAGGACCTGGCATGGTCCGCGTCCTCGCCCGGTTGGGTGGAGGATATAACCTGCAGTCTCGACGGCCATGGCTGCGTGACCACCCTGCGCAGCGCCTTCTATTCTCTGCAATCGACTGACGCGCGGATTGTGGGCGCCATTCTCGCCGGCATGCCCTGCATCCAGCCCAAGCCGGGCTATTGGATTGCCACCGAGTGGGCCTACGACAAAATTGAAAACCGGTTGGAAGAAGCGTATGGCATGCCGAACCTGGGAGCCGATTCGCCAACCACGGGGTTGCGCGGGCAACATCATGCGCACGCCCGGGCAGCGCCAGCAAAACTTCGCGCTCGAATCCCTGATGAACGAAGCGGCATCGTGCGCAGGCATGGATCCAATTCAGTTCCGGCTCCTGCACACCACCGATCAGCGGCTCATCGACATCATCCATGCGACGGCCAAGCGCAGCCGCATGGGAGCCGCGTCCTGCGCCGCACCCAGGCGCAAGCCGTACCGGAGCGAAGCCACTCAACGGCCGCGGCGTGGCCATCATGATCCGCGAGAACTCTTACTGGATGGGGATCGCCGAAATACAAGTGACTCCGGGCACGGGCGTGGTGCAGGTGACAAAGTTCACCCTCGGTCTTGACTGCGGAAAAATCATCAACCCCCGCCAACTCGAACGCTGCATGAAGAGCGGCGTTGTCATGGGTGTCAGTGAAGCGCTCAAAGAAGAGGTCGTCTTCGACAAGGGGAAAATAACCAGCACCAGCTGGAGCCGCTACAAGATCCTCACCATGGCAGAGATGCCCGAAGTCAAGGTGGTGCAGCTTTCGCGCGACGACAAGGGATTCGGCGGCGGCTCCGAGGGCGCCAATGCCGTGTGTCCCCCGGCCATCGCCGCTGCATTTTTCGACGCAACCGGAGTGTACGCGCGCAGAATCCCGCTGACCCCGGCCTATGTGACGACACTCCTGAAAGCCCCCCGGCCTTAATGCCAGAATCCCGTTTTTGCACATTTGTTACCGGTTTTCCAACGCGTACCACTTTCGTGTTTCGCCTTACACTGAGTTTCATGAACGGGGATCAGGGCTGGCATCTATTCAACGCGGACGACCGCAACACATACCCAAATGACATCGCAACCGTGCAAGTGACTTTTGAGAACGGGAGACAAGCCAACGGCGATTGGTTCTACGGAAGATTCTTTAATGTCTCACGTTCTTCCTGAATTGAACATTACTCGCTGGCGCTACATCTAGGGTTGTCTCAGTAACTCAGGTCAGGCTCATAAGGTTTGCCAAAGCCACCGAGCTCTCCGGGCAATCCGGGGGAGGACCTCAACTTCGGACTTGTCAGTGATAAAGAGGGACGGATTTGCCCTCGATCTTGAGGATTGCTTCTTGTGCCGCGGGGCCGACACGACGTATCGCGAGCGCTCGCCGCAACGCGGGAAGAGTGTCTGTCGCAGAGGGGCCCAAATCTCCGAGAGCATATGCGACGCTGGCGAGAACAAACCCATGTTCATCCGTATCAGCAGTCTTTCCGCGAGCGGGTGAACGGCTCCGCTGGCTCCTGGACCGATCGCTCCGATAGCATCGGCCGCGGAAGCGCGCACATAGTCGACAGGATCACCCAAGGCACGGATCAATTGCGGGACAGCACCGGTCGCTTTAGCGCCCTCCGCACGCAAGGCGACAGCGGCCATAGTGCGGACGCCGGGGGCGGGGTCGGCCAGCGCTCCGGCTAACGCGGGAACAGCGGCGGGGCCGTTATTCTGGCCTACTTGCGCCAGGGCAGCAGCTGCGGCGACCCGAACCTCTATTGAATGGTCCGAGAGGGCGGCGATCAGTTCGCTGCCGGCGGGCGCCCCCGGTGCCCCGAACCGACCAAAGGTACGTATAAGAGTTGCCCGACCCGGGTCAGAGGCGTCCTTTAGCTCCGCCAGGTAATAGCTCAGACCATGGCCTCGATAGACAACGCCTGCTGCCCCGCCGGCCGGGCCTTCTGCAACCCGAGCAAGCTCCGCCGGCGCTGGATAATTCTCTCTAACACGACGTCGGTGATCCCCAGGTTATAGCCGACGGAGCGAGTTTTTCCCTGGCATACAAAACCAATATATGGCGTCCTTTCGCCAGGTCAAAGATCCCTAATGTGTGGTCTCTGGCCAGATAAAGCTCTCTCTGGTAGTTACGAAATACCTCCGGGCCGGGCAGCGGTATCTCCGAGGTGGCTGGCTTTCGTGTGTCGATATGAGTAGGCTTGCCGTCCATAAGTGCGACGTAGTCGCCATAATCTGGAGCTTCCGCAATATTGGCGACGATTTCATACTGGCCGTTCTCCGTGATCTCGATCGGGACATTAATCCTTGCCCCCACTCCATCCGCAGTCAGCAGGAGAAGATCTTTCGCCCAATCCACATCTTTCAGCACCGTTGCCTTTCCATTTTCCGTGGTCACGTCTTTGATGGAATCCTCGATGGCGATCTGCGTGGCATTGCCAAAGGGAAGACGGGCAGCGCCGTAGGGGGGCTCGGGCAACTCTTCGCTTAACTCCCGCCTGATACCAGAACGCTACACTCGAAAAGTAATCGGGGCGCTCTTCAAAGCTCGACGAAACGATCCATCCGGATTCGAGGTCCATCCTGAATGCTCGATCCCAGCCCAAATTGACTGGGTGAAAGCGATCGGATCGGGAACATGCCAGCGATACGCAGAAAGCCTCGATCCCGGAAGCTCTCCCTCTGCGATGGGAGTTCCGGTCCACGGACCGCTCACATCACGGAGGTTCCAGGCGTCATTGAAATAGTCTTCTGTACCGGTGCCGTAGATCTGCGGGCGCTTGGCGCCATCAATGTAAAACAGGTTGTCCCCTTCGCCGAACCAGGAAATCTGTGTCTGCACGACGCTCAGCACCGTTCCTACATAGTGCCCGGTGCCATGAATCTTCAAAAACTCATAATTTTGGTCGCGTCGCGCCGGCCGTTCCTGGCGGTAGTAGGCGTGGAAATAGGCTATGTCCGCGGGCAGAGATGGGTACTTGCGATAGTCCACGTGGTAGTAAAACATGGGCACAAAGCGATCGCCTTCGTTGGTCAGCGTGATCAGGCACGACTTACGAAACGGCATCGGCCAATAGCTGTTGCGCGCCCGCCCAAAGGAGCTGTCGCGTATGATCATTGAGCTCACGTCCCGCTCCGCACCGTGCCCCACGGCAAAGAAATCGCCCAGCGGAGCGTCTACACTCGGAGTCTTGTGCCCGTCGTAGTAAACGCGCAGCCGTAGCAGGCGCGGCCAGCCAAACTCATTTTGCGCGATGGTCAGCCAGATGTGCGTCACCATTCCGGCACCCGTAAGATTCGCCATCACCAGCGTCTCACCGGGCATGATCCGTTTGCTGTCATCGTTGCTCAACACATAACGGTTGCCGCTGGAGATGCGATAGCTGGAGTAATTCTTGAGCCGCGCTAAACCCAGCCCATCAAGAAAATCATTCGCCGGCGTTTGCGCAACAGCGCCTCCGGAAATGAAGATCAGCATGCCTATCAACAGGGATTTCATGATCACCTCAAGCTGCTCTTTACAGCAAGACCATTGCGTCACCGGGAAATCTCTTCCAGCGAGAGATTCCGCGTCCGCGGGCCCATCAAGCCAATCACCGCCATCACCATCAGCATTGCTGCTGCAATGAAAACGAACACGCCGGTCGTGCCGAAGCTCTTAAGCACGCCGGCGATGAGGAACGAAGTGAAAATTGCCGACAAGCGGCTCCACGAGTAGACGAAGCCTACCGCGCTCGACCGGATGCTCGTTGGGAAAAGCTCTGTCTGGTAGGCATGAAAGCTGTAGGACATGATGTTGCTTGCGAGCGTTAAGCCCCACCCCCATCGCGATGAGCAGCATCCCACGCGAAACCTGGCTGAATGTCAGCCCGCAAACCACGATAGCCGCCGCGGTCGCGACGATCACGCTTTTGCGTTCGAACTTATCGGCGATCCATAGGCCAATCAGCGGCCCGACCGGCGCGGAAATGGCAATGATCGATGAATACAGCAGGCTTGTCGTAAGCGTGATGCCCTGCTTGACCAGCAGCGTCGGCACCCAGTTGGCGAAGCCGTAGAAGCCGACAGTTTGGCAGACGTTGAAAATGATCATCATCGTTGCGCGTTTGCCGTACGGTGCCCTCCACATGTCGAAGAATCGTCTGGCCTGTTGCAACAGGTTGGAGGTGACTCGCAGTGGGGAAGGGAAGAGGCCGGCCCAACTCTCTTGCGACGTTCTCCTCCAGCTTCGACATCACGTGGTCGGCCTCCGCGAGCCGGCCCTTCTGCGCCAGCCACCGTGGGCTTTCCGGCAATGCGCGGCGAATGAACCAGACAAACAGAGCTCCATGCGCTCCGATGATGACAACCCAACGCCAGCCATCCAGGCCGAAGGGCTTCTTCGGCACCAGCAGGTACGACAGAAACGCCACAACCGGCACGGCCATAAAGCCCACTGCCTGCTCGCAGGCAAAAGCCCGTCCGCGGATATGTTTCGGCACCAGCTCTGAGATATACGTGCCGATGGTGACCAGTTCCACTCCAATGCCGAGCCCTGCCATAAAACGCCAGAAGTTCAGGCCCGCGGCCGTAACCTGAAATGCCATGACAAGGTTCGCGGCGGTGTAGAACAGCAGCGAGTACGTGAAGATCGCGCGGCGGCCAAAGCGGTCTGCGAGGAACCCGCAACCAATCGTCCCCAGGAAAAGCCCGGAGAACAGGGAAGCAATGAAGGCCGCCACCCCAGTCATGCCAAAGAGGCTGGCGGTGGTGGTCGTCAGGATGCCGCTCTTCACCAGTCCAGGCGCGATATATCCGGAATACAGCAGATCGTAGAGCTCGAAAAAAAAGCCGAGGCTCAGCAATACGACGAACTTCCACATCGTTCGCGTGGCCGGAAGCCGGTCAAGCCGCGCGGAAATCGCCCCAGCCGACAGGGCGAGGGGCTCGGCGGGGATGTGGGTCGCCTCGAGGCCCCCCATGGCTATGCCTCCGTGTGCGCAATCTCAGCGTAGAACGCCTTAAAAAAAAATCCCGTCCATGATTGTAGCGAGAGACACTGGTAGGTCGCGTCGGTGAAGCCCACGACATTGCGCAAGCCTATCTGTTCCTGATGCAAAAAGGCTTCGTCACCGGTCAGACCATCGCAGTCGACGGCGGAACGGTTCTGGTCTAGCCGCGAGCGCTAGTTCCCCGGAGGCCGTATCATTGCCGCCGAGCCACTGTGAGCCGCGACTATCTCAGCCATCGGCCATTGGGTGGGAATATTCTCAAGTCGATTGGGGGGCCACTGGGTTGGTATCGCCTCCACGTGAGAACTGGCCGACTCGATGGGCAGCATCCGAAGATGGGGGTACTCATTCTGCCCGATCGCCGTACCCGGAGGCTGCACGCCGATGCTGGACGCTGGAGGATGAACGATGATCTTCGGATCGATCTGCGCATCTTTCGGGCGTGTCGTGTCTACTGCTTTGGGCACGCACCATCATCCTTGGCGGTGTGAGCGGTACGGCGTGCCATCCCGGCGGAAGCTTGCTGAAATCGCGGATGGGTGGAGGCGTGACCCCCAGGGGAGTCTGCCACGGATTGTTAGGGATTGCAGGAGCCGGTGCACTGGCTTGGCAGAACGCTGTGGTTCCGGCACAGAGGAAAAGACTCAGGATCGTTATGCGCATCGCACCCTCCAACCCGGGAAAGCGCCTATGGCTAGCATAGTAGCAAACTCGGCCAAGCACCGGCCAATGCCAATAGCCTCATCGTTCAGGCGGATTCCCAGATCCCGTATTACGGCCGTCGATAGGGATTAAGGTGTTCGGCCGAATGAGTTAAGCGCCGTCTCTCTTTTTTCTCCGCAGATTGCGGCAGTTAGCACACTTCGGCGACAATTCCGTAAAAAGGTGTTGCCGGTGACTGCTGTTGGTGGGAGTCTTGGAGCGGCACAACACTCGTGCCTGGTCGCTCTTCTTATCGGCGGCCGGGAGGTGGTGTAGATGACGCTTATTTCGAACACGACAGACCCTGCTGAGCGACCGTCCCCCTGGTTGGGAATTGTAAAGTTCCTTTTGTTAGCCATGTTGGTAGGCCTCATTTTTCTGCTTGGCCAGGCCATGGTGCGCCACCGCTTCTTCCGGGGGGGCTGGGTCGACCAGCGCGACGTACTGAAACCGTAGTGGGCACGACACAAAGTGTGGCGGGAGCCCGTGGGTCTAGACTTAGGACCGTAGCCCAGCAGTCTAGACCCAGAACTCAGGCCCAGCTCGACGCCATTCCAACTGACATCAAAAATCAAACCTGAGAGCTGCTTGACCGGTTCGGTTCCCCGCGTTCTCCGCGGTTTGCGGCCCGGTGAGAGCGCCGAATGTGGAACTATCGATCGCTGTCACCGGTGGAGCAAAGTTGGTGTGGTTGAGCACATTGGTAAAGGTCGATTCAAATCGTCCATGCAGCCTCTCTGTGATGCGGAATCCCTTGGCGATGCCGAGGCTCACCGCTTCCGTTCCAGGTCCCTGAAGGATTCCGACACCAGCATTTCCAAAGCGTCCTGCGCCTGCGGGCGTAGGCGAGAAAGCCGCCAGGTTGAAATAGTGTGCCCTGGATTGCCCAGCGTAGAAATTCTTCGATACCACATCCGGCCGCAACACGACGCCGCGGTTGGCTACATTCGTATTTGACTGGTCTGCCGAACCGCTGATGCTTGGTGTAAGCCATGGTCCGGTCTCCAGCAAGGTCACCGTCGTCAGATCCCAGCCGCCCAGGAATGCATCCTTCACGCCGCCGCCGTTCATCCATGCGCGGCCCCTGCCGAATGGTAGTTGGTACATCCCGCTCAAAAGCATGCGATGGCGGCGGGTGCCTTCGACATTGCCCAGGTCCTGTTTGATATGGAAACGATCCGCGATCGGTAGCCCATAGTTGACCTCGCCTGCAAATCCGCTCGGCGCATCGCCCTGGTTGTCCGCCCGGTTTACGGCGTAGGTGTAGTTCGCGTCGTAATAAAGCCCATGCTGCATCCGGCGGCTCGCCTCCAATTCGAACGCGCGGTAGTTGGCCTCACCTGCATTGAACGTGCTGGCCAGTGAGAACCAGTTCTGATACGGAGCCCTGGCGTCCACGTAAGGATTTGCTGCGGTCCCTGAGACGTAGGGTGTCGTGCTCGCAGGAATCTGGTTGAGATCCTCGGTGATGCTCAACCTGTAAGTGTGCATCCCCACATAACTCGCGCGGATCGATGTGTTGCTGGAGATCTCTCTCTCTACCGTCAAATTCCACTGATTCGACTGTGGGTCGCGGTAGTTCGGATCGACACCCTGGTCGAGACTTCCTCCACCGATCTGCACCGTTGTGCTGGGCGGCGCGGTATTGGGAAATTGAATCAGCGGTGTATTCGCCCCCGCAGTATTCGCATTGGAATAGCTATGCAGGCTCGAAGTCGGGTTGCCGCTGTTGTTGAACGAAAGTGGACCGAGGTTGGTCATGGTGAAGATGCCAAAGCCCGCGCGCACCACTGTCTTGGTATCGTTGAACGGCCGGTAAGCGATCGCCACCCGCGGCTGAAAGTTCCCCTTGTACGTCTTACGCAGGCTCTGCGGCAGTCCATCCTGGCTCGCCGTTACATACTTCGTGCATGCCAGTGATGTCACCTCCAGGTTGCAGGCGTTGAACGATTGCTGGAAGGCAATGTTCGATGCTGTAATGTTCTGCGTTGACCAGATATCCCGCCAGTGCATTCGGCACCACAATCGAGTTGTCGCGTTGGTCGAAGTTCGCCAGATTACCGCCATCTTCCTGGAAGCCCGGCAGAACCTGCCAACGCAACCCATAGCTTAGCGTCAACCGGCTGTTCAGCTGGTACTCATCCTCGGCAAACAGGCTGAACTGTGTCGATGTCCCGCCGACATCGGGGCTCGATACTGCAAAGTTCAGCGTGGTCGGTGCTCCTTCGAGAAAGTCGCCAAACGCATTTCCCGTGAAAGTCGGCTGAAAGACGAAGCTGCCAAAATCATCGGAGGCAAACTCCGGGGCAAAGCTCTCCAGATCGAAATACCGGACCCTGCGGATATCAATTCCCCCCTTCACGGTGTGCCGGCCGAAAGTGCGCGTCAGGTTATCGCTGAACTGGGTCGTCTTCGACTGCGTGATCCCTGCCTTGTCCCTGCCAATCGGCGTCAGGCCGGTGCCGGCACTGAAGTTGAAGGTAGGAAACGCATGAGTTGTTGGATGCTGGCTGATGTTCACGCCGGTCAGGCCGAGCTGGTTTAATGCGTCCGATCCCTGGATCGGAAAATCGACGCTGGTCGTCACGTTGGTAAAGCCGTAGCGAAATTCGTTGAGCAGCCTGGGTGTGATCGCGTAAGTATGCGAAAGCAGAAAGCTGCGATTGTGGATCGAGTCGACATCGTTGGGCAGAAATGGGTTTGCTGCATCCGAGGCGATGTTCTTCCGGCTGAAGCGCGCATAGGCAGACTGTTTTGCTGTGATCGTCTGATCGAGACGAATATCGGCGCCGTCCGTCCTGGCCGGAGTGGACTGGAAATTCTCGTAGTTATACCCAGTCTGACCAGTCACATTGGGTAGCGGGATGTATGTCAACAGCGCGACCGCCGTCGGGCTGATGTTGGTGATCGGCTTTGTCAACGACGGATCAAGTCCGCTGAGGTCGCCGTTCCGCTCCGCCTCTGTCGGCACCTCAAACTGCTGTGCGACTGCGGTGGTCCTGCGGTTGCCCTCATAATCCGCGAAGAAAAAGGTCTTGTCGTGGCCGTTGTACAGGTGAGGAATCGTAACTGGCCCTCCCAGCGAAAAGCCAAAGGTATTGAACTTTTTGGGCGCCTTCCCGCTGAAGCCGTATGGGTCGGCATCCAACGCCTGGTTCTGCAGATACTCAAACACGCTGCCGTGATATTGATTCGTTCCGCTCTTCGTGGTGAACGTCACGTCTCCTACCTGAGAGTACTCGGCGCTGTTATTGAATGAGGTCACCTTGACGGCGGCGATGCCTTCCTGCGAGGGATAGGCATCCTGCAGAGCGCCATTCTGCCTTACATTCGCGGTCGAAATACCATCGACTGAAAAATTAACCATCGATGAACTCGCGCCACCCAGTGCGACGCTGCCCGTACTGTCCGTCTGGACGTTCGGCGAAAGGCCGAGCGCGCCTAGCGGGCTGGTTGTTGTTGCACGATTGTTCAGGGGTAGCTGCGTGATCTGAAGATTGTCCTTCGAGTCGCCCAGCGTTGCGTTCTCCGTATCGATCTGGGTGTCATCGGAGGTCACCTGGACAGTGGTCGACTGCGTCGCAATGTTCAACGAAACCGTAAGCCGCAAATCCTGACGGGCTTCGACTGAGATCCCTGAAATCTCCGTGTCCGCGAATCCCGCATGCGATGCGCGCAGAGTGTAGTGGCCGGCCTTCACGTTTTCGAAGATGAAATTGCCTGTCGTGTCGGCGTTGACTGTCCTGTCGGTGTTTTCATCGCTGCTGTGCAGGACAACCGTCGTGTCGGGAACAGCGGCACCGGAGAGGTCCTCCGCTATCCCCCGCACACTGCCGAAGGTAGATTGCCCAAACGCAGGCAAACCAAACGCAAAAATCAGGCCCAGGAACAAGGTCAGTGCACAAATACGCAGCCACCGTGTGGCTGTCGAAACATCTCTGGACTTGCTCCTCTCAGCGCTGTGGAGGGGTGCTGGTTTCGCAACCAACGTTGCATCAGATGGATAAAGGCCTCTACTGTCTTTCACTTGAATCACCTCGTAAAGCTGGCGCCTGCCAGCCTTATCCAGTGGACCGCAAAAGCCGTAAGTTGCGCATAAGGCGATTCCTTATGAGTTCTTAATGGGTTCAACGCTAAGCTGAATTAGATGGAGCCTTAAGGAAATGCCTGGCAGACAAATTCGCAAAGCCGCAGCAAAGTTTGTTATTGGGGTCTCGGCGGCTCTGTCTATTACTTGGCTCGCCTATCAATTTCACTTCAATCTCTCGTCTGCGACTTCGGTGCATCTCCTCCTGGTAACGGTCATCGCGCTGCAGTGGGGCTTTTTTGAAGCCAGCGTCGTGTCGCTACTATCCGTGGCCTGTCTCGACTACTTCTTTACCCAACCGTTGTTCAAGCTATACATGTCCGATTCCCATGACTGGGTTGCTCTGGTGACTTTCGAGAGTGTCGCTCTGCTGGTGAGCCGTCTTTCGAACCAGGTCAGCCGTCATGCTCGCGAGTCGGAAGCGCATCGCTTGAACCTGGAAAAGCTGTATGAGCTCAGCCAAAGCATCCTTCTTCTCGACCGCCAGAAACCGGTCGATCAGCAGCTTGCCATCCTTATTCACGCCACCCTCCGGGTGCGCGGGGTCGCACTGTGGAATGCGTACGACATTTGTCTGTGCAAGAGCGGCGTGTGTGACGTCACCGAAGATGAAGTCCGATCCGTCTACTTTACAGAACGCAACCAGGATGATGAGTTAACCACCTCGTCTCGACGCGTGCTGCGCTCAGGAACACGAGCCATCGGTTCGCTGGTAATCTGCGGCCATTCTCTCGATGCTGCTTCGATCAACGCAATCGCTTCGCTGACCGCCGTTGCCATCGAGAGAGCACGCTCCTTTTCCGTGGAAAGCAGCGCGGAAGCTGCCCGGCAAAGTGAACAATTGCGCTCTGCCGTACTCGATGGCCTTGCGCATGCCTTCAAGACACCGCTGACGGCAATCAAAAGCTGTAGTTCCGGCTTGATTGAACTGGATCGGCTGCGCGGCGCCGAAAAGAGACTTGTCCTCTTGATCGATCAGGAGGCCAATCGGCTCAGCGACCTCACTACCCGCCTTCTGCGGACGGCTAGAATTGACAACGCCAGCCTCAAACTAAAACGCGAGCGTATTCACCTCATGCAGTTCATTCAAGACAGCGTTGCGGAATGCTCCCAGGAACTCGGCGTGCATCCTGTCACCATTTCGCCCGCCGCCCAACGCAGTACAGTATTTGCCGACAAGCAGCTGCTTAAGATGGCGCTTTCTCAGCTATTCGACAATGCCGCCAAATATGGAAGCCCGGGGTCTTCCATCACGGTGGAGGTCCAGGAGGAACAGGCCGAGGTCCTTATCAGCGTTCGGAATGAGGGGTCTTTCATTCCGCCTGAAGAGAGGGAAAATGTATTCAAGCGCTTCTATCGCAGTCCGGGTTCGAATCGCAAGGCGCCGGGCACTGGGATTGGTCTCTCGGTGGTAAAGCAGGTAACAGAAGCACATCAGGGGCGTGCCTGGGTGAATAGCGACCTGCATACAGGGACCACTGTCTTCCTGACATTGCCAAGAACATCAAACGAGGAGTGACGCGTGGAACAACGATGGAACGTGCTCGTCGTCGAGGACGATGCCGGAATTCGGCAGAGCCTGCTTGAGACCCTGGGCGCGTTGGGATTCGTGGTCGGTGAGGCCGCCAATGGAGAAGAGGCCATGTTGCGCCTGCGCATGATCGGCTACGACGCTGTGCTATTGGACATCAACATGCCGGGAATGGGCGGCATTGAATCATGTCGCAAGATCTATCAAGCTTATCCCCACCTCCCCATCATTATGCTTACAGTGCGCGATGAAGAGGACGACAAGGTGGAGGCGCTCGATGCGGGCGCCGACGACTATGTAACCAAGCCCTTCCAAATCCGGGAATTGACTGCGAGGTTGCGCTCGGCGATCCGTCGTTCCAGGACGCTGCCGGTCCCGCCGGATTCTCCCACCGTCATCGGGCCCATCATGCTTGATCCGGCTCGCTATCGTGTCGAGAAGCAAGGGCAGGAAATTCACCTCACGCCCAAGGAATTTGAAATGCTGAGCTATTTGATGCGGCATGCGGGCCAGCCCGTCCCTCACCATCGTCTCCTGACCTCGATATGGGGACCCGAGTATGGGAATGAGCGCGAATATCTGCGGGTTCTTATCAGCCAGCTTCGCAAGAAAATCGAAGACGATCCGGCACACCCCACCTACATCCTGACCGAGAGTTATATAGGCTATCGCTTTCGCGAAGCTTAGCTCGGGCGAGCAGGACGATGGCGCCTGTGCGGGCGATCTGGCGGGCCACTTCGAAACCTATGCCCTTGTTGGCTCCGGTGACCAATGCGACTTTCTGTGATGAATTTTGCATCTTGTTCCTCTCCTGTACCCTCTTATCTGGTTAGATGAAGAAAGCTTCAGTTTCTCGTTCGCATTCCGTTATCCCGGCTCCGACGCTGGTAAAGCCAAGAAAGACGCCTGTTCAGTCGCGTTCGACAGAGACGGTACGTGCGATTAAGCAGGCAACCATTCAGGTTTTGCTGGAGACGGGGGTGGGGCGCCTCACCACCACGCGAGTCGCTCAGCGTGCCGGCGTCTCAGTGGGAACTTTGTACCAGTACTATCCCAACAAGAACGCCTTGCTCCACGCGGTTCTCAAGGAGCACCTCGGCTTCATTGCTGTCGCCGTGGAACGGGCCTGTGCGGCGAGCCGCGGAACCTCTGTCGAACAGATGGCGCGCACCGTTACTCTGGCATTCATCGATGCCAAGCTGCGCACTGTGCGACAGTCAGTAGCCCTTTACGCTGCTGCGGAATCAGGCGACGCGCAAGCCATCCTTACCAGCGTGCGCAAACGCATCACCACCGCCCTCGTCGAAATGCTGAAAACTGCTCCGGGCGTTCGCTTTCCTGATCTTGAAACGACCGTGCTCGTGTGCTACACGGCAATCGCGGGTACGATGCGTGAGGTGCTTGAGGCCGGCGCCTCCAGTGCGCTGGTTGAGGCCACCCGCCGTGAGCTGGTGCTGCTTGCAGAGGGCCATCTGACCAAGGCGTGTCGTGTAGTAGAAACTGCCAATCAGCAAATCAGGAAAGATAACCGGCTGCAAACGGCCGCCGGCGGGTACTGATAATTGATGCACTCGACTGAAACTGAATCTCGGGGTACCTCTCTCAAGCAGGCGCACCCTGCCGGCGGACGTCGCTCTGTCCACCCCAATGTCATCCTCGCGATCTGCTGTATGAGTCTGCTGCTGGTCGGCATGGACGTCACCATCGTCAACGTCGCGTTGCCTGCCATTCAACGTGATCTTCACGCAAAAATGTCGGGCCTGCAGTGGATCGTTGACGCGTACACGCTCGTGGTCGCCACCTTTCTCATGCTCTCAGGCTCGATGTCAGATCGCTTCGGGCGGAGGCGGGTTTTTCAGACCGGCCTTGTTCTCTTCCTGTTGGGATCGCTGCTCTGCAGCATGGCGCACACCATCGGTGCGCTGATATTTTTCCGCGCTCTTCAAGGGTTGGGCGCGTCCATGCTCAATCCGGTGGCGTTGTCCATCATCGCAAATGCTTTTCCGGAGCCAAAAGCCCGGGCGCATGCAGTCGGCATTTGGGGAGCCGTAGCAGGCCTTTCGCTGGCGATCGGCCCGCTCATTGGCGGCGCGCTGACGCAATCCGTGGGCTGGCGCTCCATTTTCTGGATCAACATCCCAATTGGTCTCGCAGCCCTGGCGTTGGCCGCCACGTTTGTACCGGAATCGAAAGCGGCGCGAGCGCGGGCGTTCGATCCAGTCGGGCAGCTCTTGGTGTGTGTTGGCCTTGCATCTCTGACCTATGCGGTCATCGAAGGACCGCACTCTGGCTGGACATCCTTTCTCATCATTGGTTTGTTTGCCACCGCAGGTGCGGCATTGGCGATCTTCCTCCTATACGAGCCGCGGCGGAAAGACCCCTTGCTGAACCTGCGCTTCTTTCGCAGCGTGCCCTTCAGCAGTGCGACGCTTCTTGCCCTGTGCGCCTTTGCTTCCTTTGCCGGCTTTCTTTTTCTGAATGTGCTCTACCTCCAGGAAGCGCGAGGCATTTCAGCTTTCAAAACCGGCCTTTGCACCTTGCCCCTGGCAATCATGATGATGCTGTGTGCGCCGCTCTCCGGCCGTCTGGTAGGCAGGCACGGCACACGTCCCCCATTGTTATTCGCCGGTGCGGGCTTCCTGCTCGGCACCTTGATGCTCACTCGCCTCAGTATCGATACTCCAATTCTCCTACTGCTGTTCGCCTATGCGCTGTTTGGAGTCGGCCTGGGCATGGTCAACCCGGCAATCACCAACAATGCCGTTGCCGGCATGCCTTTATCGCAAGCCGGGGTGGCCGCGGCGATCGCATCCACCGGGCGGCAAGTGGGAGCAGCGTTGGGGGTCGCGGTCGCCGGCACAGTTGTCCACACCAGCCGCGCTAAGGGCTCGGATTTTGCCCAGGCGACACACCCCATCTGGTGGCTCATGACGGCCTGTGGCGGTATCGTTCTGCTGCTCGGTTGGGCCTCCAACACGCCGTGGGCGAAAGCCAGCACGAGCCACGTCGCATCTCTGTTGAGCGGGAACGTCAGATGACAGCAGCCTGACGCGCGTCAGCGATGAGATAGACGAGCATCTAAGAAAAAACAAGTTGTGTACTTACTTGCCGGGGAAGCAATGGCTACCCGCGAGATCAACAGCAGGTCCCTCCACTACGCTCCCCCGGATTTCCTGTCGAACTTGGTGGCGTTGGCGAACTTCATGCGCCTTTCTCTACGGAAAGGCGCACACGTGGATTGTCCGGTGCTGCATGGCGGGAAATCCGGGTACGCTCCGGTCGGGATGACAATTCTGTTGCAAATATGAGCTGTTGCCAAGAATCATCAATCTCAACAGAATCATCGATCTCAAAATAATTTGTCATCCCGACCGGAGCGCAGCGTAGTGGAGGGACCTGCTGTGCTGCCTGCCTGGTATCGAAAGCCGTTTCACAAGGGGAGGCCGAAGAAGAGTTTCTTTAGCAGATCTTCCACACGCCGCGCACCGAGTTCCGTGCCGGCCACTTCCAACGGGGTCTGGTCCTCGAGTTCGCGATGAGGTTTACTCATCCATTCGCGCGCCTGCTCCCGGTCATCCCAGACATACTCGGCAGAGGCGAGCACTCGAGCCAACCGCCCTGTCCTCGCACTTCCCATCGCTGAGCATAGCTCAAAAGGGGGGGCCCATCTTAGCCGGTGGTTAATTTACTTCCGCGCTCAGCGGCAGATCACGGGAAGAGCTGCCGACCAGCACAGTCCTTGGACCCGCAGGTTTCATCCAGCTATTAGTTTTCACTGACCAGTATTGGAACGCCCGAGGTGCGATATGCAACGTGAGCTCTCTCTCTTCACCTGGCTTCAGGGTCACCCGGTCGAAGGCAGCCAGCGTCCTCGGGGCAAACTGCACTCCATCGGGCTTCGACGCGGGCGCCTGCAGATAAACTTCAGGTACCGCATCCCCGGCCACATCGCCGGTGTTCTTCACCCTTAAGGAAACGATCGCGCCACCCTCCTGGGTAGACGCCGCTTTCAGACCAGACATAGCGAAGCTGGTGTAGGAAAGCCCGTAGCCAAATGGATAAAGCGGCTCGATCTTTTGATCGTCGAACCAGCGATAGCCAACCAGCACGCCTTCGGAGAAGGTCGTCTTCCCATCCACGCCTTTCGCCGAGCGCTCGGGGTGGGCAGGGCGAGTTCGCAGCATAGTCGTCGAGTTGCTTCGCCCAGGTCATCGGCAGCCTGCCACCAGGATTACTCCGTCCCAGGAGAGTCTTAGCTGTAGCCAAGCCGCCCTCATCGCCGGGCCACCACATCTCGAGCACACCTTTCACCTTTGCCAGCCAAGGCATAGATACAGGCTGGCTGGTATTGAGCACCACCACTGTATTAGGATTTGCCGCCGCGATCTCCTCGATCAACTTGTCCTGATCGCCGGGCAGCTTAAAGTGCGGCTTGTCCCGCGTCCAAACAAACACCACGGCGGTCCGCGCGGATTTCGCCGCCGCAATCGCGGCCTGGTGGTCTCGCTCGCGGGCCTCCGGCGTCATCCAGTTCAATCGCACCTGCGCCGGGGCGTTCGAAGTATCAGGAGATATCGCCACCTCGATCGAATGTTTCCCCTTGGTCAGGACCACGGCCCGCCGCACGTTGTCCAGGCCGTCGGTCGTGGGCAAACCGTTATCCTGCGTCGCATACTGTACGTCGCCGTGCACTGTGCCTTTCACCGCCCCGGTGCGGCCAACTTCTTTGCCGTCGATGCTCAGCACTCCGCGTGCGCCAAGCACCTGCAGGTACATCCAGTACGAACCATCCTCCGGGATGGTCATGTCCCCCGTCCAGGTCAGGGCGCTATTCGCCGGAAGGGCGTTGCCGTTCTTGCCGGTAAAGTCGATCAGCGCATTCGAGGTGGTTTGGCCCGACGCATCCGTCCTCAACAGCCCCGGCTGACCGTTATGGCTAAAGATGAAGGCGGGAATCGGCGTCCCTGTCATATCATCTGCTACCGCAAATGTTATCTTTGCCTCCGGCGCAAGCTTCCTGAGCGCGTCGAGCGGTCCAACCTGCCGCTCTGTTATGCCGGGAGAGCGCTCGCCGAAGGTCCCGATAGAAGCCACCTGTCCCGCAGTGGGTCCAATGAACGCCAGGCTAGCCAAGTCATCCTGCTTCAACGGCAACACGCCGCCTTCGTTCTTCAACAACACCGCCGCATCCTCGGCTGTCTTTTCAATAATCTTTCCGTTGCCCTCCAGATCCTGGGGCGTAATGTCGTGTTTTTGTTTGCCGTCGAGGAAACCAAAGCGATCGATCTCATACAAGACGCGCCGTGCCGCCTCTGTCACCGTCGCCTCGCTGACCGCACCGTCCTGGAGAGCGTCGCGCATCGTCTTCGGGTCGGATTCCATGGGGAAAGCATCCAACTCCATTCCGCTTGCCCCAGCCTCTTCCGGGATCGTCCCGCCCAACATCCCCGCCAAAGCAGCAAGGTTTGGTTTCGAGGGAGCGCCCGTGTTCGCCGGAGCAGTGCGGAAGTAGGTCTTCATCATCGCGGCGAATGGGCTATCGGGTGGAATCGCGCCCGGCATTTCCATGGTCAGCCCTTGGTTGATGAAGTCGACGTTATGCACACGCGCCCCAATCGGATGTCACAAATCCTTTGAAGCCCAGCTCATTGCGAAGGATGGTCTTCAAGGTGTCCGAGTTCCCGCAGGCGAAGGCGCCGTTGATCTTGTTGTAGGAGCACATGATCGACGCAACGCCGGCGTCAATTGCTGCCGCGAAGGGGGCAACATAAACCTCATGCAGCGCCTGCTGATCGACAAACACGTTATAGGAACCACTGTCATACGCGACGTAGTGCTTGGCTTGCGACATCACTCCCTGCGCTTGCTCGCCGCGTATTTCAGCTGCCCCCATCGCGCCGTTCAAAAAGGGATCTTCGCCGAGCGTGTTGTAGCTCCTGGAAAAGGTAAGGTCGCGGTCAATATTAATAAAGGGTTGCAGCACCACATCGATACCCAACGAACGTGCCTCACGTCCGATGGCAATTCCATTTTGTTCCGCGTCCGCTGTGCTCCAGGTTGCGGCAACGCCCATCGTCGCGGTTTGCGCCTGCCCCGCAACCCTGGTCAGCACTCCTGGAGGACCGTCAGCAAAGCGCAAAGGAGGAATGCCCAGCCGAGGCACCCCCGGGAGAAAGCCTGCCTGCCCCTGGTTGGTGACTGCCGGCTCAACATCGCCGCGGATGAGGTTCATCTTTTCTTCCAGCGTCATCTGCTGGATTAAGCGGTCAATCCGGGCCTGGTCAGCCGTCTCAGCCGGTATCACCTGCGCCGCGGCGCAAAGAGCGAAAGCGGCCATAGCAGCGCAGAGATACGCGGTAAGCCGAAACATTCGGTTTGAGGTTATTGCGCACATCATCTGGCATCTCCTGCACCGCACCTTGTTGGACAGCGGTCCGCGGCGCGTGAACAGTTGTAGCATAGGCAGCGTCGGGCTCGGAATGGTGGAGGCCTGATATCGTTCTCGAGGGCAGGAGTGGCACAGGCCAAATATATGAAGACAACTTTGCTGGAGCGACGAGTCGGTACCAGGGAAGAGGCGCCTAGAAGCGTCACTCTGCGGGCAGGAGAGTTGACCGTGGAGTTTGTCGCGGGAGGCCTGCGTACTCTGCGCTATGAGGGGCACGAGGTCTTGCGAGCCGTAGCCTATGTCGTGCGGGATTCATCCTGGGGAACCTACAACCCGGAGATCACCGAGTGCAGCATCCATCAGAGCGGTGGTTCATTCGCGGTTACATATCGAGGGCGCTGCGCTTCTGCCGGCCCGGGCCAGGCTCTTACTTACCAGGCAAGCATTACAGGAAACGCGCAGGGGAATCTTGTCTTCGAGGTGCTCGCCGAGCCGCTGACTCCATTTCTGACTGCGCGCTGTGGCTTCGCTGTGCTCCATCCCATCGAGGGTGTTGCAGGCAGGCAAGTCATGGTCGAGCATGTCGACGGTTCGCAGGAACAATCAACCTTCCCCGACCTCATCGCGCCCGCGCAGCCGTTCAAAGACATTCGCGCCCTTCAGCACTGGGTAACTCCCGGCATCACGGCGCGCTGCTGCCTGAATGGCGACGTGTTTGAAATGGAAGACCAGCGCAACTGGTCCGATGCCTCCTATAAGACCTACGTCCGCCCACTCGCCTTGCCCTGGCCCTATGTAATGGAGCAGGGAATTGCCAACCGGCAGTCAGTGGAGGTGGATATAAAGCGAAGCCCGGGCTCGCCCGCCGAGCCGGCGCGGAGAAAAGGCGGCACCCACAAGGGCCCGGTCCAGGTTGCCGTCGGCGCCCCGCAGGGCATCGTTCCCGGCATCGGCGTATCTATTCATCCTGATCAGATCGCTGAGGCCCTCGATCATCCCACCTTGCTCAGCAGCCTGCGTCCGCAACTTGTACTGTTCCATTTTGACCCTACCGCGGGCCACGGTCCGAGTCATCTTCGCGGCTTTGCGGACATTGCTAAGTGCGTTCCCGCGACCGGCAGGGCCGAATCCGTTCTTGAGTTAGTGCTGCCTGCTGAGCGCGATGTGCGCGAGGAGTTGTTTGGCGTGGCTGAGATGGCGGCTGCCGCCGGCCTGTCTCTCGCAGGCGTTCTGGTTTCTCCCGCGGTAGACCGCAAATCCACTCTGCCCGGCGGATCATGGCCGCCATGCCCGCCGCTCGCCGAGATCTACCAGGCAGCGCGGCGGGCCTTTCCGGGCACTGCCATCGGTGGAGGCACACTCAGCTATTTCACCGAGCTGAACCGCAAGCGTCCACCCGTGGAGCTGCTCGATTTCGTCTCCCATTGCACCTGTCCCATCGTGCATGCGGCGGACGACTTGAGCGTGATGCAAAGTCTTGAAGCATTGCCGCACATTGTCCGCTCGACGCGCGCGATCATCGGCGGCCACAAGGGATACCGCATCGGCCCCTCCACCATCGGTATGCGGCATAACCCCTACGGCGCGCGGGTGACCCCGAACCCGGAAAACCGGCGCATCACCATGACAGATAGTGATCCCAGGCAAGCGAGCTTGTTCGCCGCAGCATGGATGATAGGCTACGTCGCTGCCACCGCCGAGGCGGCCTTGCAGACGCTAACGGTGGGCAGCCTGACGGGCCGCTTGGGGCTCGCCCGCGCTCAGGGTTCCGGCGAACTCCTGCGCCACCCAGCCTTTTATACCGCGCGCAGGCTTGCCGAACTGGGTGGGAATCCGCGGTACCAGTGCCATTCGAGCCTTCCAGGTTCTGTGGCTGCGGTAGCCGGCGTGGATCGGGAGGGGCGGCGTGTTCTCTGGCTGGCAAACCTCACCGGGCAAAAACAAGAGGTGGTGCTCGAGGGGAATCAGCAGTTGCACTCTGTGCTCCTGATCGACGAGCAGGGCTTCGCCGGGCACGGCGCCGATCCCTGGCGCGAACGGGAGGCAGCAAGCGCTCAGCCAGTCCAGCTTTTGCCTTATGCCGTGGCTTGCCTGAAGTTCTGAAAAGCCCTTAAAACCTGTCGTTGCAACGGACCAGGGGAGAATTTCGGACCTCGTCCGACTCACATCAGTTACCTGGGGTGGATCGTCTTGATCCGATTCAGTCCGAAGCCGCTCAGCTGGCTTTCCGATCGGGAAAATTCTATTGGGAAATTTCTTTTCCCTTGACATTCGTGTTTTCGGCCCTATATTTTCGGGCGCGTAATCGAGATCGACTTTTTTGTGTGCTGTGCCACCGCAGGGCGCTTTCACTCGCCCTGCCTTAAGCACTGCACCCGGAAAACGGCCGAAGGTGGGGGGCACTGTCACCCATCGCGCCAGCAGGCAGTAGCCACTTTGGGGAGGAAAACGCACATGTTGTGGAGAAGGATTTGTCTCGTTTGGGTTCTCGCCGTCGTAGCCGCAAGCATGGCTTTTGGGCAGACGGGCGCAACCGGCACCATTCTCGGCACCATCACCGACAGCACCGGCGCCGTCCTTCCTAACGTCAAGGTTAGCGTCACCAACACCGCGACCAACGCCGTCTTCAACACAGAGAGCAATTCTGCAGGAGACTTCAACGCACCCTCGTTGAGCCCTGGTTCGTATACGGTTTCAGCGGAGACCGCCGGGTTTCAAAAATCCGTGACCGATTCGTTCACCCTCGCGGTTGACCAAAAGATTCGCATCAATCTGGCTTTGAAGCCGGGAGCGGTGACCGAAACGCTGGAAGTGGCTGCCCAGGCCGTGAACCTGAACACGGACGATGCCGCATTGTCCCAGGAAATAAGCGGCGACGAAGTGGCTAACCTTCCGTTAAACGGCCGCAATTTTATGCAGTTGCTTTTGGTCGGTGCGGGCGCGGTTACCGTGGGCGGCGAGCAAGGAACCATGCGGCAAGGTGAAGGCAACGCCGTCAGCGTCAACGGCGGCCGTCCCGAGGGAAACAACTACACCCTGGACGGGCTGGTAAATACCGATCAGGCGATGATGACCCCGGCAGTGATCCTTTCCCAGGACGCAATCGGGGAATTCAAGGTGCAGAGCGGCATATACCCGGCTGAGAATGGATTCGGGGCCAGCCAGATCAACATCGTCAGCAAGGGCGGAACAAATTCGCTCCACGGGGCAGCTTACGAGTCGAACCGCAATAATGCCTTTGATTCCTCGCCATTCCCTACCGCGACCGATTACATCTCCGGCGTACCAACCTCGAATCCGATTTTGCATCTGAACCAGTTCGGCTTTGTGGTAGACGGTCCCGTCTATATTCCTAAGATCTACAACGGGCGCAACAAGACCTTCTTTATGGCCAATTACGAAGGCTGGCGCATGAATAACGGCGCCAGGGTGGAAAATGTCGTGCCCACGCCGGCGGAATTGGCGGGCGATTTTTCCGCTACGACCGTTCCGGCCGTAACTGGCTACGCGGGAGGCCCGCTGCCTGCGTATGGAACACCCGCCTGCACCGCCGTGCAAAACGCGGGCTACGACTGCCTACCGATCGACCCGTACACTGGGCTGAATGACTGGGGAAGCCAGGTTCCCGCAGCTTATCAAACGGCTAGGATAGGGCTGGTGGCAATAGCCAACCATTTCTGGTCTGCACCGAATGTCGCCAATACGCCAGAGGGCACCACCAACTTTATTACCAATATTCCCGGTCCGCTGGTCATGAACCAGCAGACTTACCGGGGAGATCAGAACCTCGGCAAGTACGGTTCAGTTTTCGGCCGCTATACTCACGCCTATTACAACAACCACACGCAGTACAACTCCGGATCCATCGACTACGGTATCGAGGAATATATACAAACCGAAGACGCGTGGGAGATATCTCATACCATCAGCATCGGCGGAAAGAACGTAAACAACTTCCGCTTTGGCAAGCTGCGTGCCCAGGCTCCAGAGGGCTCGGCCCCTCCGCCCGCTTCCGTGGTCAGCGCGTTGGGCCTAGCGGGAACCTTTAAGGTCTTCACCGCTCTTCAGGAAACATGGCCGAATGTTGGCATTGGCTCCTTCTCGAGCGGCGGCGGTCCCGTCAACTCTTACAGCGGATCGGATAATCCGAACTGGGAGTACGCCGATTCGTTCACGACGGTTCATGGAAAGCACACCTTCGGCATGGGCCTTGACTATCGTCGCTGGCGTTTGATTCGCAACCTCGACGATGATTTCTACGGTGACTGGGGGTTTAGCCCATCAACGGCCGCAAAGAACTTTCTGACTTGCACCAACCCCGCGTCGACCCTCAACGGTGGCCAGCCGCTTTGCGGCACCGGCAACGCCATCGGCGACATGTTGACCGGCTATTACAACAACGTAGGTGGATTTGTGCCCGGTCCCTTGAGCCCGACGAATCAGGCCGGTAACCCCCAAGACCACATCTACAACTATTGGGGGCCGTATTTTGAAGACGATTGGAAGGTAACCCAGAAGCTCTCCATCAACTATGGCCTTCGTTGGGACTTCCGTATGGCGCCCTATGAAGCTCAGAACCATTTCTTCTGGCTCGATACCACCAACGTACAAGGCGGTCTTTGCTACGCCGACCCGAACCTGACGACCGACGGAGTCGCGCCTGGGGTGGGCATCGATGGAGGCCCAATCCTCCGCTACTGCGGCAATTCGCCCCGCGGTGGCCAGAAAGGCCCCTTTGCCCCCCGTTTCGGTCTAAATTACCGCGTGGATGACAAGACCGTTGTTCGCGGCGGCTACGGCATCTTTTTCGATTCCTTTGAAGGACGCGAAATCGATGACTCGGCGGACATCTTTCCGTACAGCATCCGCAACAATCTCACCCCCACGACTGTTGCCGGCACTCCCAAGTTAACCAACCAGATGTTCCCGGTTCACACCACACTCGGGCCGTTCCCGGAAGACACGCTGTCGTTCATCGCGGTCATCGAGTCGGAGAATCCGCTCGATCCCTATGTCCAATCCTGGACAATCTCCGGTGAACGCGAGCTGGCCAGGAACACCACGCTGGAGATCAACTACATCGGCACAAAATCAACTCATCTGCTCGATCGGCACAATATCTCGCAGCCATATCAAATCCCGGCGGCGAGTGTGCCGTTCTGCGACGCGACGGATCCAGTCACCGGCTCCTACATCAACCTCAGCCAGGCTCCCTGCACCACGGTTAGCCGCTTGCCCTATCCAAATTTCAACGGCTTCTACATTGATAGCGACTTCCACGGCTACGCCAACTACAACGCGGCCAACATCAAATTTGAGCATCGCGCTCACGATCTGGCCGCGACCGCAGTCTTTACCTGGGCCAAGAGCATGGACATCAAGTCGGCGGCGGCCGGCGTGGGCGCCACCGGAGCCGGCTATCAGGGCTTCGAGAACAACCATAACCCTAACCTGGACTACGGACCCTCGGACTTCGATGTCGATAAGAGGTTCGTCGCCAGCTACGTATATCAACTACCCTTTGGGCGCGGCAAGAAATTCGGGGGCGGAGTCAACCGAGTGGAAGACCTGGCAATTGGCGGCTGGCAGCTAACCGGCATTACCACCTTCCAAACCGGCTTCCCGTACACCGTTCAAGGGAACGATATTCAAAGCGCGAACGACAGCCAGTTTATGCACGCGAATATTGTGCCGGGCTGCAATATCAAGAGCAGTCTGACTGCGCAGTTCCAGCGCATCAACACGGCCTGCTTCACTCAACCCCCACTCGGGACGTACGGAACCATCGGGCGGAATACCCTGCGTCAGCCGGGCATTAATAACTGGGACATCGGTGTTGGCAAGCTGTTCACCATTACCGAGCGGCTCAGATTCCAGCTCAAGGCGGATGCCTTCAACGCCTGGAACCATCACCAATATGGAGGCGATGTGGGTGGCTTGCTCGTCGCCGGATCGGGAGGCAACGCCGCTATTGACAATAACGTGAATGATTCTAAATTTGGCTTGATAACCCAATCTTCGAAATCACGCGAGTATCAGTTCAGCGGCAAGCTCACCTTCTGATTCGCAAACGACCTGATTACTAACCCACCTCCGCCACGCCTCAACAGCGTGGCGGAGTTTTTTGTGCAAGCTTTATGCGGTGTCATCACTATCATCACACCAAATGGAAGCACTACCCTCCCTTTGTCATAAGTTGAGTGTGGAATGAACAACGCGAAGGTTGTCTGTCGGGAATGTAGAACAATTCGCACAACTCGCCTCCGCCCCTCGGCACATCTTTATTTCACCAACCCTGAGCTTTTCGCCCCATAACCGTATCTATATTGGCAGCCCCGCTCGCGCTGAGAGCAAATGCCTCCAGCGTGAGCGCCGTCCTGCATCCAGGCTGACCCGCCGGAGCGCCCAACCCATCCACCCACCGATCACCCTTGTACACCTAGATAGTCGAGGGGGGCGGAAAATTAAAAGATTTGGCCACCTTGATAAAACAAAGGACTTAGCCGCCAAGCGCGCTACAGCATTTTCACTTCTGGTGCTTACAGAGCAACCAATCCTGACGCGGCTTTTCCTCAAGAAAAGCCGTCGATTCTGGTGAGTTAAACCGCTGCGAATTGTATCTATTTAGGTATCGACGGGCGGAGCCCGCAAACTTTGAGCGCGTTTGCTGAAACAAAGGTCTTATCAGCCTCAGGGCTGGCCCACCGTGATCTTTGAAAATTCAATAGTACGTTTCAGCGGTCCCCTCTATCCGCATGCAACTTGAAGCGGAGGCCGCCAGTCCTCCGCCCTTCTGTGCGCACGGTGGGCCAATCGAAACCACTCCTCGCGACCTTGAACAGGCCAGAGTGATGGCAAAACCAACTTAGTGCGCATAGTGCTGCCCGGCTTTGGCAGATACGGGATTCCACGGCTGTCCACCGGTCACTCTCCACTGGCAACCCGTCTTGATGTTCATGGTCATCTACCCCCTGTACGCTCAGGAGCCGAGGTTTGTGGAATCCCACATCTGCCAAAACCGGGCAGATATGGGGCACCCGTCATTTGTTACGGGCCCGGCCGTGAGAAATTCAGGTTAGCGCGCCAAACCTTTATCCGTCCCAAAACCTGCGCACGAGAGCCGCGTTCATTTAACCCTGAGGTGCCCTTTCCCGTTGGCGATACACTGGAACGCATGATTCTTCGCACCAGGGCTGCTGCCGTGTATGGCGTGGTTGTGCTTCTCTTGAGCTCTATCTCAACCGCGGTAGCGCAAGACACTCAGGAAGAAACCCTGCAAAAATACTCCCAAGCGGGACAGCAGGCATTGGCTGCGGGGCATTATGACGAAGCAGAAAGCGATTTCAAGAAGCTGCTGCAAATCGATCCCAATATTGCCGAAATTCACGCCACGCTAGGTTTGGTCTACTTCCAGGAGAAGAAGTTCGACCAGGCGGTGCCCGAATTGCGGCGCGCGTTGCGGTTGAAGCCGGGGCTGGCGAGAGCAAGCACCCTGCTGGCGATGTCGCTCTCGGAAGTCGGTGAATACCAGGAAGCATTGCCTGGGCTCGAGAAGGGCTTCCAACAGGCGACCGACCCAGCCACAAAGCGTATGTGCGGCCTGCAATTGATGAGGAGTTACACCGGGTTACAACGCGATAGCGACGCAGTGAAGGTGGCCCTGGAGTTGAACCGCTTGTATCCCAACGATCCTGAGATCCTTTACCAGACCGGGCGTATCTACGGGAATTTCGCCTTCCTCACGATTCACAAGTTGGAAGTAGTGGCGCCGACGTCTATATGGCGCCACCAGGCTGCCGCCGAAGCGTTCGAGAGCGAGGGATCGACCAACGCTCGCAATTGGCGAATACCGCGAGGTGCTTAAACTCGATCCTCATCGTGTCAAAATTCATTACCGCATCGGCCGGACCTTACTGGCGCGCTGGGAGCTGAATCATGCGCCTGAAGACCGGGCAGAGGCAGCGCAGGAGTTTGAGCAGGAGTTGCAAAACGACCCGGGCAATGCGAATGCCCTTTACGAGCTGGGCGAGATCCATCGCCAGATGAATGAGCTCGACCAGGCGCAACAATTTTTTGAATCTGCCCTCAAGTATTACCCTGACTTTGAAGAAGCGCAGCTAGGGCTGGCAACAACCCTGATGGCGCAACAAAAACCGGATCTCGCCTTACCCCATCTACAGCGGGCAGTCGCACTCGATCCCCAGGATGAGGTCGCGTGGTATCGCCTGTCCCAGGCGGATCGAGCCCTGGGCAACACGGAGGAGCAAAAGAAGGCTCTTGCCGAATTTCAGCGCCTGCGCACCCAGATTGCCTCGCAGCAGGGAACGAGTACGCCGGGAGAAGTGACCAGACAGGTGCTGCAGAACGGTGAGGTTCAGTAAGTGTTACATATCCTGCGGTCAAGGATCGTTACGGCTTCCGCAGGATTCGTCTTCGCGTTGACCGGTTGCGGAGGGGGTAATAACACTCCTCCGCCCATCAACCTCTCCGTATCCGTCAACGACGCCACCGTCACTGTGCCGGCAAACGGAACGCTGGTGAACGTTCCTGTAACCATCGTTGCGCCCACCGAGACGGCAAGCTTCACCATCGCCGGCTTGCCTGCCGGAGTGTCGTACAGCTACAAGGAATCGGAATCCAACGCTTCAGGCTTACTCACCCTGAGCGCAATCGCCTCAACCGCGCCGGGTACCTATATGCCTACGATCACTGTTGGCTCGTCCGGTCAAACCGCATCGGTAGTTTTCAAGCTGGTCATTACCGCCGCGGCTGCTCACTTCCCAGGTACGGAATAGACGATGATCTGCTCGCGGGTCATCACCGCGAGCTGGGAAGCATCCGGGGCCAGCGCGTACCCGTCGCGGCTCATTGATGGAGGGCGGCATGCACGCTGAGCAGCCGCTTACCATCTCGCAGCGCGATAGACGTGCAATTCTTCGGAAGAGAATTGCGATGCGCTCATGGGCGATCCTGGAGGCACGGGCAGAGTGGACTCCACGATCTTCACCACGAACGCCTCCTGATTGGCACTGCCTTCGGCGGCATGTCCACACTCATTCAGAGTCGAGTCCCCTTTCAGCGCCAGTTTCCCGTTCGCGCGCAGCACGCGGTACTCGCGCCCCTGGTTTTTAGGATCGCAGCTCACCAGGAAGATCAGGTCCGGCGCGATGCTGGAGAGCTCGGGCGTACACCTTGAGGCGAACCGGGCGAGGACCGAAGCATGGTTGTCCCAGGTCACCATGGAGATGCGGTAACGCATGTTCGACTGCGCCGACAGCGTGACTTGGCCCTCGTTCAGCAGCGTGGGCGCCATCAGGTTCGACTCTGTAGTCGATTTGGCGACGATTTCGAAATTGCGATTCAGAACCAGGATATTGACATCTTCTTCCGGATCGCCATTCAGGCTCTCGCGAAGTGCGGCATGCAGTTCCGGCGTGTGCCGCTCATGGAGCACGCCTACGGCCATAAACCCGCTATCGGGTGTCACCCGCACAAAGGCCAGCGGGCCGTCCAGGGGAACTCGATTCTGAATCTGCAGTCCCTCGCCATAGACGCGGAGCTCCGAACCGACGTGCACCAGCACACGGCCATCCGCCAGCGGCCAGAGGTATTGCCGGTTGTCGTGCATCTCCCAGTCAACGGTGTGCGTGACCCGGTGTGTGTCCGTGTCCACCACAGCGGCACGGATTATGCGGACCGTCGAGCCCGGCCCTTGCGCATCTCTTGACACCAGCTCGTGCGGGTTGAAGGCGACCAACAGTTCTCTGGGACCGAGATAGGCCAGGACTTCATCGTGGACAAAGTTGAATGCGTCCCTCTGCGGGCGCGGACTATAGCCTAACTCGCGGATGGAAATGGTGCCTGCGGCGTGGCCCACATCGCTCGCATTGCCCGAGGGCAATGCCACGTTGCACTGCGGCGGCACGCAGAGATCGATGTCGTTGACAGGCGGCCGGGCCGGCAGCGCAGCGGCCCTGGTTACAGCGGGAATACGGGCAGCAGGCTCGACTGATTCCGGCTGGGCGGTGCCTGGCTCGCCCGACGCCCGGGCAATTGTCCACTGTGCGGGAACCAGCAGCAGCAAGGATTTCTTCTCCAGCGACACGTCGTGGTCCTTCGATGTCAGGATGGAACTGTTCTCTGGCCCAGTGCCCACGCTCAGCTTCAATCCCTTGATGCCGTGGACATCCCCCATTTCCATACGCGGAATCACTTGGGACAGAAAGAGTTCAGGCGCGGCGTCTGCAAAGTAGGATCATTGCTGATACGCATACTATTAAGGACCGCCAGCCCTGACACACCCGACATGGCCCGAACCGGCAAGCTGTAGCTTAATATGCCCACATCGCTATCCTGCTGTGGAGCCGCGATCGCGGAAAGCAGCAGATTGAAGGGGCCCGTCTTCATGTTTCCGCACTGCGCCTTGGTAAAGGCCAGGCCCACTTCGGAAGCTTTGACCGGTTTGATACTGGGAACCACCGAGACCACATGCGCCTCCAGGACCGCTCCGTTCCTGAGAACGCACGCAGGGCTTCGCCACTCTACGGTGACCCGCGCGTAGACAGTTTCGCCCACCTTCAACAAGCGGGCGTGCAGGTCCGCCATCAGCTCCGCCTGAATAGGGTCGGCGCCCGGCTTGGCGATTTTCTCCGCAAAGACCGGCGCGCAACAAAGCGCAAGCGCAATTATTAGCCACCTGGATCCGCATCGCCCTTTTCGCGTTGATGGCCACTGGGTTTCTATGGGAGGCTGACGACCGCGACGGCGAAGGGGGCGAGGCTCAGGTGAGTCCCTTCCTCCTTTGAGGCGCGGGCCGCGCCCTCGCCACTCGCCTCATCGACGGTTAGAAGGTTTGCGTTCTGCGCGCCATCCGGCAACTTAACGTCGATGACCCGATTTCTCTTGTTGATCAGCAGCAACTTCTTGCCTGCGGGGGTAACGAAGGCCTGGGCCGCGATGTCGCTGTGGGAAGAAAGCGCAGTCGCGACAAGTTGGTCTCCGGGATGGAAGTTATCCTTTAAAAGACTCAGCACCCAAAAACGGGCGTTGGGTTTGCTGTTCTTCCAGTCAATCATGCTGACACTGGGAAACTGGGAGGGATAACCCACCAGCTGCGACTCTCCAATGACATCGATTCCTTGCGCGCCAACTCTGCGTAAAGATAGGCGTAGAGCGCGCCCGCGGCATTCCAATAAAGGGTTGGGATCCTGTCGGGATGCGCCTTGCTTTCCGCTATCTCCGCTTCATCGGAGGTAAGGATCACTCCCAGCTCATCCGCATCGGTCTTGGTCTCGGGGGAGAGGCGCTGGCGGATCGCATCGATGTAGCGCACGGTATCCAGGAAACGATCTGCCTGGTCAAAAAAGGTGAACTGCCAGTTGTTGATGTCCTGGTCCGGCGAGGGGCTGGCATAGAAATGATAGGAAACGTAATCCAGCGGAATCCCCGGCTTGTGGTGAGCATGGTCGAGGAAATATTCGAAGTAGCGAGGCTCGACCGAAGGGGTTGCCAATGCCAGACCCATGAATTTCGTCTCCGGGCTTACCGCGTGGATCGCGCTGACGATCGCGTCGTAGCGTTCAGTATATTGCTCCGGAGTGGTCTTGTGCTCGAACTCCACCTCGTTGAGCACTTCCCAGATGGGAAAGCTGTAGTGGTAGCCCGAAGAGTGCTGCTTGCCATTCTCGTCGGTAAAGCCGCCCTTGGTGTACCAACTTACCAGCCGGGCATAGTAGTCGCCCAGTTCCTTGCCTGAAGGGTCTTTCAGCTCCGTGCCCTGGGTGTAGTCCCAGTACACCTGGTCGGGATCGGCCGGGTAGGTAACTGGTTTGTCCGTCTTGAATAGCCAGGCGGGAATGGTGCTGAAGTTCATCACCGTGCTGTGGCCTTCGGTTGCCGCGAGAAAATCCTTGGTCATGGGATCAATGAGCGAGAAATCCCAGGAGGTTGTTTCCTTAGCCGGCGGTTCGAGCTCCGCGACAGCGAGCTTGGGATAGGGCAACCACGGAACATAGCGGACGTAGTCCGCCCCCAGCTGCTTGACCGCCTGGTATGCACCATCGTGTATCGGAGAACCGGGACGGAGCATAGGGTTGACCACCACCTGCAAGGTCGGGGTGGACTTGGAGACGATGACGGTCTTGTTCCAGTCGATGGTGACCTCGTTCGGCTTGGCCGTCGATTGGGCCAGCAGGGCCGGCCCGGAAAAAATGCTGCCGCCAGAAGAAGCGCGACACCGAGGCGTTTGCAAGGGGATTGGGTGACTGGATCAAGGGTTTTCTCCGCCCTGTTCGAGTGCAGGAACCCATCATACAGAAGCGTGGCAATAGGGCAACAGTTCCAAATAGAAACTTTTTGGTCAACCCCAAGATTCGAAGGATATAGCACTTTCCTATTGACATTGCCGCCCCGCCAACTCGATAGTTTCAGCCGAATGCAAATGAACCCACTGAACCCCTTCCGCCGTGCCTCGTCCTGGCAGGTCTCGCAGCTGCTGTTCTCCTTGCGCCTGCCTTTGCCGCATCGGCTCTCAGGAAAGCCGGCCCACCTTGCTTGCGACTCGCTCGAGCATCCTCTGGGCATCGATTCCAGCCAGCCGACGTTCTCCTGGCAGCTGCAGGATGCAGGTTTTGCTGCGCGGCAGACGGCCTACAGGATCGAGGTAGCCAGCAAGCCGGCCATCCTGACCGGCGGCAAGCCGGATGTATGGGATAGCGGCCGCGTCGCTTCCGATAAGTCGTTTGGTGTGGTGTACAGCGGTCCTGAGCTAGCCGCTTCCACACGGTATTACTGGCGGGTGGAGGTTTGGGATAAGGATGGAAAGCCCTACCCGGCAAGCGACGTGAGCTGGTGGGAAACAGGCTTGCTCAAGGAAAGCTGGAAAGCCCAGTGGATCGGCTATGAAGACCCGGAGCACCGCGCGGTCCGCAAATCCGGCGCCACGTGGATTACCAATGCCGACAGCTCTAAGGACAAGGCAAGAGATGGCAGGCGCCGATACCCAGCACGATTTTCGCTTCCGTTTCCAGCTCAATGGGACGGTGAAACACGCCGACCTGTTCGCCACCGGCGAAGATTCCGCCGCGGCCTGGGTCAACGGCAAGCAGGTAATGGAGACCGTGCCACTGCCGCCCTGGAAGCAGGCGCCCTGGAAGACCTACCTGCGGAAGGACGTTACTTCGGATCTGCCATCGGGTGAAAACCTGCTGGCCGTAGGGGTTACGTTATACGGAACTCCGTCGGCCAATGGCATGGGGTCCTCTGAGAGCGACCGCACCCCGATGAGCGCCTGTCTTTATGTCGAGATGGCGGATGGTTCCGTCGTGGTTTTGGCCAGCGGCAAGGATTGGAAGGCCGCTCTGAACCCGGAGCCGGGCTGGTATGAGCCAAAGTATGACGATTCTGCCTGGCAGAATGCGATCGCCTACGTACCCCCGGCATCTCCGATGAGCACGGCTTCGATGGGAAATCCCTGGCAGACCGGACCGGTGAAGTTGTTGCGCCACAGCTTTGAGATCAGCAAGCCGGTGACCTCGGCTCGGCTTTATGTCACCGCTCTGGGTGCCTATCGCTTTCAGATCAACGGTGCGCGCATCGGCGATCAGATACTGTCTCCCGGATGGGATGACTTTCGCACCCACGTTCCCTACCAGGCATATGACGTCACACAACAGTTGAAGACCGGAAAAAACGCGCTGGGAGCGTGGCTCGCGCCGGGATGGTACACCACGCCACTGATGTGGTTCCGCCAGGGATATAACTATGGAGACACTCCTCCGGCTTTGAAAGCGCAGCTTCGCATCGAGCATGCGGACGGCTCGGTTGATTGGATCGCCACCGATGATTCATGGAGAGCCGACATATCTCCCATCTCTCAGGCGGAGATCTATGACGGCGAGAGTTACGATGCGCGCAAGGAGCAGGCAGGTTGGGACACGGCGGCTTTTTCCGACGCGCATTGGAAGCAAGTCGACCTGGTCAAGCCTTTAGAGCCGGAGATCGTCCCGCAATCCTTCCAGCCCATACGAGCGCAACAGACGCTCACTGCTGGGGCCATCACCAACCCGAAGCCGGGGGTCTATATCTACGATTTTCGCCAGAATTTGGCTGGGGTCGCGCGGATACGGGTGCGAGGCCCCGCGGGTACAGACGTTCAGCTGCGCTTCGCGGAAGTGCTGAATCCCGACGGCACCATGTATGTCGAAAACCTGCGCACAGCCAAAGCGACCGACCACTTTATTCTTTCCGGCAAAGGCGAGGAAGAATTTCAACCCGACTTTACTTTTCACGGGTTCCGCTACGTCGAAATAACAGGCCTGCCGAATAAGCCGGACCTGGCTGCCGTAAAGGCAGTGGCCATGTACACGGACGCGCCCTTTACCGTAGAACTGCACTCCGGCAGCCCGATGATCAATCAGCTCTGGAGCAACATCCTGTGGGGGCAGCGGTCCAACTTTGTCGGTGTGCCCACGGATTGCCCGCAGCGTGATGAGCGCCTGGGCTGGACCGCGGACGCGCAAGTCTTCTGGCGGACTGCGTCTTACAACATGGACCTGACGCAGTTCTCCAAGAAATTCGCGGGCGATCTAAGAGGCACCCAGGTGGGCACACCGATGTATGGGATCTTCGCGCCCGGCACGGATACGCCGAACCCCGGCTTTGGCGCCGGCTGGAGCGATGCGGGAGTCATCATTCCCTGGACGGCATGGCTGCAGTCCGGGGACACACGCGTAGTGGAGCAGAACTGGGATGCGATGGAGAAGTACCTATCGGCGATCCAGGCGGCCAATCCCACTTATCTATGGAAGACCGGTTACGGCATCCCCTTTGGGGATTGGCTCTCCCCGGAAGGCCCTACGCTCGAGCCGCTGGTTGCCACTGCCTACTGGGCCTACGATGTCACCCTCATGCAGCAGATGGCGCATGCCCTGGGCAAGACCGAAGAGGAAGCAAAATATGCTGACCTGTTCAGCAAGATCAGGACAGCTTTTGCCAACGAGTTTGTTCACAGCGATGGATTTATCGCGGCGGCGGACAATGGTCCTTCGCCCTTCGGGCAGATCAACAATCCCGAAGCCAAAGCCAAGGGCGGCGATACCCAAACCGGGTATGTGCTGGCGCTGAATATGAAGCTGGTGCCCGACTCGCTGCGCACGGCGGCCGCCGACAAACTCGTCGCCAAAATTCAAGCCAACCATGGACGGCTGTCAACAGGATTTCTGGGCACACCCTATCTGCTGGCGGTGCTGGTCGACACCGGGCACAGCGATGTTGCCTACCGCCTGCTGCTCAACACGGAATATCCCTCATGGGGGTACCTGGTGGAGCATGGCGCCACCACCATGTGGGAGCGGTGGAATGGCGACCAGATGCGCGGGGATCCCAGCATGAATTCCTACAACCACTATGCCTATGGCGCGGTGGCCGATTGGATCTACCGCTACGCGGCGGGGATTGATGCTTTGCCTGCGGACGCGGGCTTTCACACCATCTATCTCCATCCCAATTTCGATGCCCGCCTGGGGAGCCTCGATTTCCGCTACCAGTCGTCGTATGGCGAGATACGATCCGCCTGGTCGATGAAGGGAACGGCCGTTACCTGGCTGGTCACAGTCCCCCCGAACACGACTGCCCACATCCCGCTGCCGGCAGGCCAGCAGGGTAAGTACACCCTGGACGGAGAAGCTCTCAACAGCAGCAAGAAGCTCCGTTTGCTGAGTAGCGCAGACGGGAACGCCACCTACGAGCTACCCGCGGGCACTTATTCGTTCCGGGTGACGACGCAATAGGGGTTCGTCTACGTTGACTCGCGGGGAAAGGTCCCCTGACAACTAAGATCTGTTGCAGCCATTGGTGCGCCAGAGTCCAGATGGACAAGCCCTGCTCCGCGGCCGGAACGAACGAATTGGGTGTCGTTTTCCTATTGAACCTTAGTGAGCCTAGACAAGCATTGACAGATACAAATTTAGGATGGAAACTGTTACCCTATTGCAATCGCTTTCCCCACCTGTCGCGCACGCCGGATGACAGCCAGGCGAATTGATTTCGCGGATAGAGGGGCCTATGGCACAGGACGTGGAAGGTTCCGTTTGGCGGGCGCTCGATCATCTCAAAATTGAGTTGCCCTCCTGGGGTTTTGCCAATACCGGGACCCGGTTCGGCAAATTCATGCAGCCGGCCGCAGCGACCAACCTGGCAGAGAAATTCAGCGACGCCGGCATGGTCAACCAGTTGACCGGAGCATGTCCAACCGTCGCCCTTCATGTTCTGTGGGACCTGCCGAATGGGCTGAAAGACGTGCCCCATGTAAAGAGCTCTCCAGCAAATGCGGCGTGGCCGCGGGCTCGATCAATCCCAACTTCTTCCAGAGGCAGGAATACAAATTCGGCGCTGTGGGCAATCCCGATCCAGCAATCCGCAAACACGCCCTCGATCACTTCCTGGAGTGTGTGGCCATCGCGGACAAACTCAATTCACGCGATATAGCGCCATGGTTTCCTGACGGCTCCAGCTATCCCGGCACACAAAGCATGCGGCACCGCATCGGCTGGTTTGAGGAGACGCTCAAAAAAGTGCATGATGCGCTGAGCCCAACGCAAAGGCTGCTGGTCGAATACAAACCCTTTGAGCCGTTCTTCTATCACACCGACGTTGCCGATTGGGGTATGGCGCTCATGCTGGCCAGGACGGCCGGACCACAGGCATTGGTGCTGGTCGATACCGGGCATCACTACCAGGCGCAGAATATAGAGCAAATCGTCGCCTGGCTGCTGCACGCCAAGATGCTGGGCGGCTTCCACTTCAACGATCGGCGTTATGCCGACGATGACCTCACCCTGGGATCGATCGATCCGTACCAGGTCTTCCGTATCTTTCACGAAATTCGTAACTACGAATGGGAAACAGGCGCGGATGTAGACGTGGCCTACATGATCGACCAGAGTCACAATTTAAAGGGCAAGATGGAAGCCATGGTGCAGACCGTTTGCACCGCACAGGAGATCTACGCCAAGGCCGCGCTGGTCGATCACGCGCGGCTCTCGGTGCTGCAGACGGAATGCAAGCTGGTCGAGGCCGAAGAGTGCTTCCGCAGCGCGTTCTGGCAGGATGTACGGCCAATCGTCAAGAGCTGGAGGCGATCGAAAGGGCTGGTGGAAGATCCGCTGTTGGCGCTCCGTGAGAGCGGCTACATCGAGCAGATCACCCGGGAACGCGCCGCGGCAAACCAGGGTGCAATCGCCAGTTACGCCTGAAGCCTAGCGTACTTTTAGATAATTTCCGTAGCCCACCACCACGGTGGATCCGACCAGCAGAAATAATCCAAGGGTGACCAGCCCTTTCGTCCGCGCGGCTGGTTCCTTTCCATTCGTGCAGCACTACGCCCCACAGCGTCGCGAAGATAATGATGCTCGCCATGTGCAGCGTCCAACTGGAAAAATCGTACTTGCCCATCTTCGTCTGCCCCATGGAATAGAAGAAGAACTGGAAATACCAGATCACACCCGCCAAGGCGGCGAGGATGTAGTTTTTCAGCAGCGTCTGGCCGGTGAGGCGGCGTGTCAGGTCTACTTCATCCTGTTCGGCAGCGACCGTGGTCGCGCCCATGGGGTTGATGCCCGGCGCTCCCGCGAACTGGGCGAAGGAACGATTCTTGATGATGAGAAAAAGCGACCAAAGGAAATTGGTGACAAAGCCGCCCCAGAGAACGACGATCAGCACGGGAAGGTTCTGCCAAAGATCCAGGCGGTGCTGGGCAAGGAGTTCAACCCGCGCTATCTCGGCGATAGGCTTGCCAGCCGCCAGCCCGTAGGCGAAGCACGAGCTCATGATGCCGGCAAAGATGGCTACCGCCAGGCCCTTGCCGAAGGAGAAGTCGCGCTCCCCGGCCTCTGCCCGGTCTTCGCTCGAAATTTCATGCTCTTTCGAATAGCCGGCGAGGCCGCTGACCGCAATGGCCACCATGCACACTCCCACCCCGGCGAGTATCACCTGTCCGGAAGCTTCATGCAGGATGGAGGACATCTGACCGCTGAAGATCGGCGGCATCAGGGTTCCGAAGGCCGTACAAAAGCCGAGCGCGATAGCATAGCCAAGAGCAATGCCGAGGTAGCGAATGGAGAGCCCGAAAGTGAGCCCGCCGATCCCCCACATCACGCCCCAGAAGCATGCGTAGCCCATACTGGCGGGTGGCGCGGCATGAAGCACCCGGAAAAGATTTGGCACCAGCAAGAGCGCCAGCGTCATGGGCGCGATGAGCCAGGCGGCAATGCCCTGGATGATCCAGAAAATCTCCCACGACCAACGCTTGATTCCTCGAAATGGAACGAAATTTGTCGCGGAAGCGAGGCCGCCAATCCAGTGATAGACAACTCCAATAAAGGGGTTAGGACCCACATCCACCTCGGGCACTTGAAGCCAAATGCAGCTATCCTACTTTAACCAAGTACACATGGCGAAATACTTTGTCTATTGAATTACATTTCGCCGATGTGTAAGGTGAACTCGCACCAGAAGGAGACCAAGTATGCCCCTGAAGTATCTTGCCGATCTTTGGGATGAGAACCATGCAAAAACCCTCGATCCTCCCGCCCTTTTGCGGTATCGCTCCAACTTGCTGGGATCCGATCTGCGGATCACCAACTTCGGCGGCGGCAACACCAGCTCCAAACTCGAGGGGACCGATCCGCTGGACGGGCAGAAGAAGACCGTGCTCTGGGTGAAGGGCAGCGGCGGCGACCTGGGCAGCATTAAAGTCGACGGCTTTGCCACCTTGTACCAGGAGAAGGTGCTGGCGCTGGCGAAGATTTATCGTGGCGTTGAGTTGGAAGACGAGATCGTCGGTTTGTACCCGCTCTGCACCTTCGGCAACAATCCCGCGCCTGCCTCCATCGATACCCCGCTGCATGCTTTTCTCCCTTTCGCTCACGTAGACCATCTCCATCCCGACTGGGGAATCGCGCTCGCTGCCTCGGCCAACGGCAAGGAAAAGATGGATGAGTTCAACCAGAAGTTCGGTCACAAGATGGTATGGGTCCCCTGGCAGCGGCCCGGCTTTGAGCTGGCAATGATGATCGATACCGCGGTCAAGCAAGCGCCGGGATGCGACGGCGTCGTACTCGGCGGGCATGGTCTCTTTACCTGGGGCAGCACGCAGCGCGAGTCCTATGTGAATACCATTACCATCATCGACCAGATCGGCCAGTTCATCGAGAGTCATCGCGCCAAAAAGAACAGCAAGTCTTTTGGCGGCGCAAAGTACAAGCCGCACGAGCAGCGCCAGGCGATCGCCGTGAAGCTGATGCCTTTCTTACGCGGCAGCGTCTCCACCGGGCAGCGCATGATTGGCAGCTTCACTGATATTCCAGAGGTGCTGGAGTTTATCAATTCGCACTCTGCCAAGGAGCTGGCGTATCTGGGCACAAGCTGCCCCGATCACTTCATCCGGACGAAAATCCGCCCGCTGTTTGTGGACTGGGATCAGAATGGCGATGCATCGCAAATTGAGTCGGTTGCGAAAGCTGCGATGGAGACCTATCGCGCCGAGTACGCGAGCTACTACAAGCAGCACGCATTAAAAGACTCGCCGGCCATGCGCCATGCGAATCCGACGGTGGTGCTGGTTCCCGGTGTCGGGATGTTCAGCTTCGGCAAGAACAAGGCCGAGGCGCGCATCACGGGCGAGTTTTATGTCAATGCCATCCATGTGATGGAAGGCGCCGGACACCTTGACGAGGGCAAGTGTCCTCCGATATTGCCGCAGTCGGGGCCTGCGGCGGATACCAGCGCCTTCAAAGTCCATTCCAACTATGTGGCGTTGCCGGCTTCAGAAGCGTTTCGTATCGAGTACTGGGCCCTGGAAGAAGCGAAGATACGCCGGCAGCCTGCCCCCAAGGAATTGAGTGGCCGGATCGTCCTGGTGGTCGGCGGCGCCAGCGGCATTGGCCGCGAGGTCGTGTTAATGGCCGCGGCAAGGGGCGCGCACATCGTGGTTGCGGATCGCGAGCAGGATGCGGCCAACAAGGTTGCGGCCGAAGCCCAGGCAATCGCCGGCCGCGAAGCGGTGGTAGCCACCAGGATCGATATTCGCGACCGGGCCGCCATCCGGTCGGCGCTTGACGCCACCATCGCGGCTTATGGGGGCATCGACATCCTGGTTAACACCGCCGCGCTGTTCCCCTCCTCTCCTGACGGCGTCATCAGCGATGCGCAGTGGGGGTTGACGCTTGAGGTCAACGTCACCGCCAACTACCTGCTGGCCGACGAAGCAGCCAAGGTCTTCAATGCCCAGGGAATTGACACCAGCATTGTGCTGACCAGCTCGGCCAACGCAGTCGTGGCTAAGCGCGGCAGCGAAGCGTACGACGTCAGCAAGGCCGCCGTCAGTCACCTGGTTCGCGAACTCGCCGTCACTTTATCGCCTAAGGTGCGGGTCAACGGGATCAGTCCCGCGACCGTGGTGAAAGGGTCGACCATGTTCCCCCGCGATCGGGTGAAAGCATCGCTGACGAAGTACAACATCCCCTTCGATGAATCCTCTTCCGACGATGAGCTACGCAACAAGCTGGCGCAGTTCTACGCCAAGAGAACCTTGACCCATCAGCCGATCGATCCTAAAGACTGTGCCGCGGCCATCCTCTTCCTGGCGGGTCCGCAGGCGCCTTGCACAACGGGTCATCTCATTCCCGTCGATGGAGGCTTGACCGAGGCTTATCTCAGGTGAGCGAGGCTGCTTCTTCAGCTCTCCAAGAGACCGGCGGGCGATGATTGCCATCGACCTCGGCGCGGAGAGCTGTCGTGTTTCTTTGCTGCGCTGGCTCAATGGCTCGCCGCACATTGAGCTGGTTCATCGCCATCCCAATGCTCCGGTGAGCCACAACGGCGAGCTGCGATGGGACCTGGGCCAGATTACGCAACAGATGGACGCCGGTCTGCGCAAGTGCGCGGAGATTGCAACCGAAGGCGTGCGCTCCATTGCCGCCGATGGCTGGGCGGTCGACTATGTGCGCCTGGATGCAAATGGTCAGGCCATCGCCGATCCTTTCTGTTATCGCGATGAGCGAACGATCCATTCGCGGGCGGCAGTTTTTGAGCGCATTCCCGCGGCGCGCCTTCGTGCCATTACCGGTATCGAGATGAGCCGCATCAACACGCTCTACCAGCTCTACGCCGATCCGGATCAGCTGCAGGAGAAGCCATGGCTGACTTTACCGGAGTACATATTGCATCGCCTCGGCGGACGGGCGGTTGGGGAATATACCAACGCGACGCACACCCAGCTGGTCGACGCGGAGAAGCGCAGCTGGTCCCCGGAGATTTTTCAGGCGACCGGCCTGGTTCAGGCGGCGGCTCCTCCCATCGTTCGGCCGGGCACCGTGATCGGCAAATTGACCGGCGAGCAGCTTGATTTGCGCGCTCTGGCAGGGGCTGCGTTGATTGCGCCTGCGTGCCATGACACGGCTTCGGCGATCGCGGGCATTCCCGACAGCGGGGACGACTGGGCCTACATCAGCTCCGGTACCTGGTCGCTGGTTGGAACCGTGCTCCGCGAACCCATCAACGGGAAAGAGGCGCAGGCGGCGGACTTCACCAACCTGGGCGCGGTTGGCGGCCGCATTTGTTTTCACAAGAACGTGAACGGCATGTGGCTGCTGCGCCAATGCATGACGGAGTGGGCCGCGGAGATTGACTGGACTATACCTGAGCTCATCGCAGCCGCTGAGAATTTCCCGCCGCCGGGCTCTGTGCTGGATGTGGACGACCCAGACTTGCTGCTGCCCGGAGAAATGCCTGCGCGCATCAATCGGCAGCTCAGGCGGCGTGGATTGCAGCCACTCGCTGAGGGTGCCGAAGCTGCGCCGAAGATGACCAGTCTCATTCTCCACAGCCTGGCTGCAAGGTATCGAGAGATTGTGAGCAGCCTCGCGCATATCACGGGAAAGAAATTGCAGCGGATTTATATCGTTGGCGGCGGCAGCCGCAACACTCTTCTGAACCGCCTGACGGCGGAAGCAACCGGCCTCGAAGTGCGCTGTGGCGCGGTAGAAAGCGCGACCATCGGCAACTTCGCAGTGCAACTGGCTGCCCTGGAAGATTCGCAATCAGACGGCGTCGAAGCTGCCACTACGGCTCATTGGGCGCAGCAACTCGCGTCGGCCATCTTCTAAATAGACGAAGAACCGCAGGTCCCTCCACTACGCTACGCTCGGTCGAATGACAATTCATGCGGGAATGGGCACGTTGTCCATGGAGAGCGGTCGCTGGACAGCAAGGGATTTTTCATCGCCGTGGGTGGCGCGCGCAGGACCATGTTGCTTGCCAGCATTCGTTGCGGGGAAAGCCGCACCTTCCTCTGTGACATCCCGGAATAGCGCCTGCCAACCCGCGCCTGCCTGCTGAGCTTGCTAACAAACGCGCACAGACCGCAGCCCCAGCAAAGCTGCAACTTTCTCGATCTGTGCCGCGGCATGACCCACTCCAATGGCGCAGTGATGTGCCGGACCGTTCGAATTCCAGGCCTCCACAAATTTGCGTGCGCCCAGCGGGAAACGATAGCGGCTATTCGTATTGCCGATTTCCAAAATGGCTCCAGGCACACTTTCCCCTTCCGCGATCAGCAGGGCGAAGCCTCTTTCTTTATCCTCAATGACTGAAAGCAGCGTGATGGGGCCGTGCTTCACTGACATCTCGACCGAGAGGCCCGCACCTACCTTACCGTGATACACCACCAGCGGACGTACCTTAATCCGGTCTTGCGCGATGCTGATGTGGCCCGGACCGTCGTGGCCCATGAGCACCAGGTCCTGCGCAAAATCCATCGCGTAGTACTCGGTAAAGGATCCACCAATTCCCAGCAGGTCCATGATCTTCATGGCGATCACGTTCTTCACCTCGTACTCTCCGGCTACCGGCACTCCACGGCCGGTCAGCATCGATGTGCCGAGGATGATCGAGCTCATGGTGTCTTCATTGGCCGGAACACCGCTTCCCATGTAGTAGTAAGCGAGCAAGTCCAGATCTTTTTGCCTGACCAGCTGATCGAGCGCAACAGCCGTGCGCGCTGCGCGCAGAAGCTCCGCCTGCGAACAATCTTTGCCCACTTCGAAGAAGGTGCGAAACTCCTCAATCTTGCTAAGCGCATCGCTTTCGCCGACCGTGCTGCGCAAGGCGGTCAGCTCATCGACCTCGAGCATCTCGATGTGCAGATCAAACCGGCCGCTCACCTGGGCCAGGTCGGTGGAGATGTCGAGCATGCCGCCGTAATAGTGGCCCATCAATCCAAGGCGGCTGTGCCCCAGCCTATGCACCACCTCGGCGGCCTGAAGCCAGCCATCCAATTCCTGCCAGCAGGCGGGATCATCGTGGAGCATGCCCGTGACCTGGTGAAACGGAATGTCCAACCGGCGGAGAACGTTCGCGATCTCAGGAACCGGGCAGGCACTGCAATACGCGAGCCACTCACCCGTCATGGCAGTTCTGTTCCCATGGCGTTGAAGCGCTCGTACTCGATGGCCGATGCAGGCTGCAGATTCAGCAGAATGACCGGAACCTGCGCCCGCTTGATGAGCGGCAGCACCGCCGCGGAGAGTGCGTAGGTAGTCACGTACACCAGCAGGATCTCGATGTCCTCGCGCCGGGCTATATGCCCCGCTTCCAGCGCCTTCTCCGGCGTATCCACCAGGCCAAGGTTCACCACCGTGCGCGAGTCGCTGGAGATCTTCTTCTGGACCTCGTTGAGGTAGCCCTTGAGTCTCTCTTCCAGCCCAGCGAACTGGCTCCAATAGGCCTCAAGCCCAAGCCCCGCCAAGCCTATGCGTAAATGCCGATACCTACTCTGCATCAGCGTTCTCCATGATCAAAACTGAAATTGTTCCCCAATTGGTTCTCAAAGACGCGCCCAAATATAGCACGGCCACGTCAGAACAGGCGACCGGCAGTCCCGGCGCTATACTGATTTCTGACGTTTCCGTATTGAATTTGAGCTAGAATGGTGCCGATTCAAAAGGAGAGGCTTGGCTAAGTCTGGGTTAAAGCGTCTTTACCACATACCGATCCTGTCGAAAGCGCTGGACATCCTGGAACTATTGCAAGCCGAGGATGAGCCGCTGGCTCTCGAAGCTCTTTATCAGCGAACCAGGATTTCTAAAACCTCTGTCTATCGGATCCTGAAGACGTTCGCCCATCGCGGTTACGTCGCGCAAACTGAGAACGGCCTTTATCGGCTGGCGACGCGCCCGCGAAAAATTCGCTTTGGCTTTGGCGGGCAGTCGGAGGACATGCCCTTTTCGCAGGCAGTCACCGAGAGTCTCAGGGTGGCCGCGGCTTCTTCCGGCGTGGATTTGATGATCCTCGACAACCACTACGACGCCGCCACCGCGATCCGCAATGCAGAGCAGTTCGTCGCCGCCCGGGTTGATCTCGTCATCGAGTTTCAGATTGAACAGCAGGTGGCCCCGATCGTTGCGGACAAGATCGCGGATGCAGGCATTCCTTTGATCGCGGTCGAGATCCCGCACCCCCACGCCATCTTTTTCGGGATCAATAATTACCGCGCCGGCTTTGAGGCGGGCGAGTATCTTGCCATTCATGCGCGGCAAAGTTGGGGCGGCAAAGCATCGTGGGTCATCGGCCTGGACATTGAAGAAGCCGGCCCCCTGGTGCAGAGCCGCATCACGGGTGCGTTTGAAGGAGTGCGTTCCGTGCTGCCCGATCTCCCCATCGAAGCATTCGTGCGCATGGATGGGCGAGGACTTGCCGACAGGAGCTACAAGCTCATGGCTGACTTCCTACGCCGTCATCCCAGGGAACGCGGGTTGCTGATTGCCACTACGACCGATACCAGCGCCCTGGGAGCACTGCAGGCAATTCGCGAAGCGAAGCGCGAAAAGCACGTTGCCATTGTCGGGCAGGACTGCATTCCAGAAGCTCTGGAAGAGATGATGAAGCCCAACTCGCCGCTCATCGGATCGGTCTCGCATGAAGTCAACACCTACGGCGGCCGGCTGATCCATCTCGGGTTGGCGATGATCAAGGGCGATCGCATTCCGCCCTACAACTACGTCAATCACAAGCTCGTCACCACAAAAAGTATGCTGGAATCCGTGTAGTCTCTCGCGCTTCCCAACTAGACAAAACCAGCGGACGGCATACGCGCGTCGGAGAACAAACTACCCCAGGATGGATCAAGGTAAAGCCAGCGCTGGGTGCCGAACCAGCTGGTCGGAAGCTCCGGAATGTGCAGCAGCCCGTGGCCGCCGGCGCATATCAGCTCGGTGCCATTCCACGCCAGAAAGTTTCTCGAAGCTTGTCCAACGCGGGCGGGGTTGGAGAGCACGCGCAGACATAATGGGCAGCGCTTTCGTTGATCCTGCAAAATCCATCGAAAGGCAAACAGAAGCCCGAAAAAGGAGATCGCGAGCTGAATATATTGCGCTGCTGTGGAACCTAAGGATGGAACACCATAAGCAACGTCAATAGAAGCGAGAAAGACCAGCGGCACTACCAGCAAAAACTTGCTGGACAGAAAGATCCATCGTCTCGCTTTCCCTGCCCATGGGAGAGGCCCGCTATGGCGCGGATACTCACCGAGCGGCAACGCCGTGGTCGCCGGCAACGTAATCAAGGCTGCGGCGAGGGTGAACAGAAAGAGGGTGAAGGGAAGTTGGGACTGCTGCGCCAGCGATATGCAATCGAAGAGATCATCGCTCCCATTCTCTCTGTGTACAGTCATGGATCGCCATCCGTCCATCTGGCGTAGTGCCCCGCGCATGTGGGCAAGGACGAATCCCCTGGACGTTTGCGGCAGAATATCCAGATGCCGCTCGTCCTCAAGCAACCACGCATCCACCTGGCCCGGCAACTGGATTGAGTCGCGAGAGAGAACGCCCGCGACCAGGACACGCTGCCCCGCTATCTCGGTGACGCTGCCAATCACGCCAGGATCGCCCCCGAAAAGCCCCCGCCAAATCCTCTGGCTCAAAAAGAGTCTCGCGCCATATTGGCCGTTCGCAAGATCGCCTGCGTTCGCAGAGACCGGCAGACTAAGCAGTTTGAAAAGATTTTCGCTGGCCCGGCCGACGGAAAGTTCGGCGCTTCGATGTGTCGCAATATGGATTCTTTTACGTACCGGTTGATAGAAGGCAACGTCAGTAAACAGGTGGCGAGTGCTGGTTTTCCACGACTGATAATCGCCGAACTCGATAGTCGGGAACTGGGTTCCGGAATAGCCGCCCCGCGAAATCGTTACCAGGCCGTCGGCGCCTGGATAGTGCGATGGCTGTATCGCCATCCTGGCCCCCGGCAGATACAAACAAATCGCGAGGCTGATTGCCGTCAACAGAGCCAAGGAGAGCGAGCAACGGGATGCAGAGCCAATCCGGAAGACGCGACGGGGTATCGACTGCGGATTGTTCCGTCTAAGCCAAAAGGCGTCGCGGAAAGCGCCGAAACAGAAATCGGTCACAGCCTGGCCGCCGTGGAAGCAACCGCATGATTTGCGGCTGTACGCGTGCCATACATGCCAAAGCTCCGCCTGCCATTCCGCCAGCCACTCGGCTCGTTCTCCACCGGGTACCAGCAACGCGGCTAGCTGGAGAATGAAACGGCATACCGGGAACGAGCGGAGATTCATGCGTTTTTGACCTCAGAATCAGAGATCATTTTTTGCAGGAGTGGATAGCGCTTGTGCATAGCCTGCAGTGTTGCCGCGCCCGCCCGCGTCAACTTGTAGTACTTCCGCAAAGGCCGCTGCTCCGCGTCGGCAATCGATTGCTGTTCCCATTTCGACATGATGAGACCATCGCGCTCCAGGCGCCGCATGGCCGGGTAGACCGTCCCGCTGGGTAAGCCCGTCGCTTCCATCACGCTGAAGCCATAGATCTGGCCGGCATGAATCGTTTGCAGAATCATGGCGGCGGTGTGGGAGAGTTTTGGCTCGGTGGCCATGGTGGACATTGTAGCTATGTAGCATACTAGTTGACTAGTCAAAAGTAGTATGCTACATAGGGTAGAGACGGCGAGGCCCAGAACCCATGCTTGAATTACAGAACCTTTCCAAGAGCTATCGCGGCATACCGGCGATCTCGAACGTTAATTTTCGGGTTAATGCCGGTGAGGTTGTCGGCTACCTGGGCGCCAACGGCTCGGGAAAATCTACCACCGTCAAGATTATTACCGGGCTCCTGCAGCCGAGCGAGGGCCGGGTGCTCTTCGAGGGGAGCAATATCCGGGACGATCTGGCGAGTTTTCGCGCAGCCCTGGGCTACGTGCCGGAAGAAGCCCATCTCTACACCTACTTATCGGGATTCGAATACCTGCAGCTGGTTGGCCGGCTTCGTGGACTGGGGGAACGGCAGATTCAAATCAAGGCCACCAGGTTACTGCAGCTGCTTGGCCTCGAGTCCTGGCGGTATTCGCCAATCTCCATGTATTCCAAGGGGATGAAGCAGCGGGTGCTGATTGCTGCGGCGCTCATGCATGACCCGAAGCTGCTGATATTCGACGAGCCGCTCTCCGGACTGGACGTTCTTTCCTCACGCCTGTTCAAGGACCTGCTGCTGGAACTTACGGCGGCAGGGAAGGCCGTTCTCTACATCTCGCATGTTCTCGAGGTAGTGGAGCAGATCTGTAGCCGGGTGGTGGTTATTGCACGGGGGAAGATTCTGGCCGACGCCAGCCCCGCCGAACTGACGGGACTGATGGAACTGGCGAACCTCGAGAGCGTATTTGCGCAACTGGTCCAGCAGGAAGACACGAAATCACTAGCCCGCGAATTGGTAGAAGCCATCAAGGTGCAAAATGTTTAAAGCGGTTTCGCAATTGCCGTGGTCTGCTAAAGCTCGCGAGGCGTGGTTTTCCCTGGGGAAAACCACGAAAAGCTGCGAAACCGCTATAGCGCAATCTTTGCCGCGCCGGAATTTCCCGTTCTGTCGCTCGAAGTGCAAGCGCACATGCCCACGGTGCAGCCGCGGGAACGAAGCCAATTCAATCTTCTTGTTCGCCTCTTTCTGGAACGATTTTCCAATAACGATATGGTGTCGGCGGAAGGTGAGGCGAAGGCGCAGCTCCTCCAGGCTATACACGCGATCGCTCTTCCAGGAATGGTCGTTGCGCTCTTTTTGTTCCCCCTTTACCATCAACCGGTTGTCCGCCCGTTCTGGGCCCAGGTGAGCGATCATTATTTTTATCTGTTGTATTCATTTGTGGCGGTGGGCGCGGTAACCATTTTTGCCTGGGATCTATTCTTTCCCGACTTGCTCGATGTTTTCGTGGTCACACCTCTGCCCATCGTGGGGCGACGGTTCTTCCGGGCCAGAATCGCGGCTGTTTGCCTCTTTCTTGGATTATTTCTGATCGGCGTCAATGCGCTTGGGGCTATATTCTTTCCGGTGCTCGCGGAACCACCCGGATTTGTACAACACGTGGTTGCAAATCTGCTGGCCGTGCTGGCGAGCGGCTTGTTTGCCGGGGCCTTCTTCCTGAGCTTACAGGCAGGCTTGGTCGCGATCATCGGGGAACGTTTCTTCCGCAGCATCTCGCCTTTTCTGCAGGGCATCTCGATGATGCTGCTGGTGACCATACTCCTGCTCTTCCCAGTCGCGTCCCAATTCCTGAAGGTGCTGATCAATACATCGGCCGCACGTTATTTTCCACCCTTCTGGTTTCTGGGAATATATGAGTACCTTCTGGCCGGGTCTTCCTCTCTGCCGGTCTTCACTGAGCTTGCGAAAACGGGTTGCCTGGCAACCGCCGCAGTACTCGGCCTAACGATCGTCTCGTATCCGCTCGCCTATCGACGGAAAATGCGTTACCTGGTCGAAGGCTCCAGTGTCTTCGATACCAGGAACCTGGCCGCCGCGCCGGTCAATCATCTGCTTCACTCGACTTTGTTGCGAAATGCGGTGCAGCGAGGCATTTATCACTTCATCAGTTGCTCTTTGCTGCGGACGCAGCGGCATCGTGTGTATATGGCAATGTATGGCGGTCTCGGCCTGGCCCTGTTGATAGCCAGCGCGTTGCTGTTGAAGCTTTCGCACGATCATCTCGGCTTCGCGCTCTCACCCGATGGCTTGCGAGCTGCCGTCCCGATCGCAGCTTTCTGGATCATTGCTGGATTGCGCACCGCATTTCTGTCTCCTGCGGATCGGAGAGGCGGTTGGATCTTTCGCGTGATCCTGGGCAGGCCAGGAACAGAACAACTCGACACCACACCCTTATGGATACTGCCATGCGCATTGCTTCTGACCCTGGGGATCGTAGCGCTGATTAGCCTGCTGGCGCCTCCTGAACTGCGAGGCTGGAGGCCGTTTACCAGCCAGGCGTTGGTGGCGATTGGCCTGTGTCTGCTGCTGACCGATGCCTTGTTCCTGAAAGTCGACGAGCATACCCTTTACCGGCGAAGGAAGGGCGCCGACGAACAACCTCGCCATCACACTGCTCCAGTATTTTGGGTTTTTCCCGCCCTTGGTATTGCTGATGGTCGGCCTCGGGCCGTGGTTAGAAGCCAGTCTGTGGCATGTGGGCTTTACGGTCGTAATCATCGTGTGGGCGCATCTCGCAATGCGCAGGGTTCACAGAAAGAACGCCGAGTATTACGCGAACCTGATTGACCTTGATGACTACGAGGAAGAATTTCCCCAAAGGCTCGGGCTTCGCTACTAGGCGTGAAGGCCGTCGACACAAGAAGGACGCTTTCCATGATGGGATAGGCCCTCGGATCGAAGGTTCTATGGGCGCCGGGGGCATGCATGGGAACGGCAGCGTCAATGGCCGGGGGTTGAGTGGTGGTGGGGGGCAACCGAAGCTGGATGCTACGGTCGCCCGCAGGTACAACCTGACCCTGGTGGACGGAGCGCTCAACATCCTCAACATTGTGAATTTGGGCACGCCCAACGGCACTCTCAGCTCACCGCTCTTTGGCAGGACGCAATCCCTTGCCGACGGCCCTTTTCGGATCACCGACTCCTGGCAACCGGGCCATCTTTCTTCAAGCAATCTTTACCTTTTAGGCAGACGATGATGCTATTTAGGTTCAGCAGGATGGGCAGGCTGTTCGATCGAAGTCCCGTGGCCCGGGGAGTGATAGATCCAGACGCCGATCGCCGCCACCAGCGTCACCACAATAACTACCCCGAGTAACAGTCGGACTATGTTTGAGGCGCAAAATTCTCCGACACGCGGCATGGATCAATTATAGCCGTCAGCTTCGCTTGGCCGAGACCTCGATCAAACCGCGGATCAAAAAACTTCGAGCCTTTAGAGTCAGTCCCTGCCCCGGCGTAATCTACCTCTTTGGAGTCAATCAAACCGCCTGAAAGGAGTTTGAATATGCCGCAAACACCCAACCACTCCGGTTTAGACGCCGCGCCCGAGGAGTACGACCTCGTGATACTGGGTAGCGGAGAGGGTTCGAAATACCTCGCCTGGGCCCTGGCGAAGCAGGGCAAGCGCGTTGCTGTCGTCGAACGAAAGTATATTGGTGGATCGTGTCCCAACATCGCGTGCCTGCCAAGCAAGAACATCATCCATAGCGCGAAGGCCGCTTCCTACTTTCAAAGAAGTGAGGAGTTCGGTATAGAGAAGCCCGGCTTCACGATCCATATGCCGGCTGTCAGAGACCGCAAGCGCAAGATGGTCGCGGGCCTGGTCGACATGCATCTGGAGAACTTCAAGAAGAGCGGGGCAGAACTGATCCTGGGTTCCGGGCGTTTCGTCGGCACCAGGACTTTGCAGGTCACCCTGAACGATGGAACCACTCGTTTGCTCCGGGGGACGAATGTAATCATCGGCACGGGCACACGCGCTACCCTGGAACCGATTCCCGGTCTGGTTGAAGCCAAGCCGCTCACCCATATCGAGGCGCTTGAACTTGATCAAATCCCCGGACATCTCCTGGTGATGGGCGGCGGTTATATAGGACTGGAACTGGCGCAGGCCATGCGGCGGTTCGGCAGTCGAGTGACCGTCATTGAGAGAAATTCACGGTTGGTCCATCGGGAAGATGAAGACGTGGCAGACGCTCTCAGCAATCTTTTCCAGGACGAGGGGTCTGAGCTCGTCTTGAATGCCCACGTCAAGAAGGTATCCGGGAAGTCGGGCGACTCGGTCGAGGTGGTCCTCACCCAGAACGGAGCAGAAAGAACTCTCCAGGGCACGCACCTTCTGGTCGCGACTGGCCGAACTCCCAACACAGAAGGACTCGGTTTGGAACTGGCCGGCGTGGAGCTCACAGATCGAGGCTACGTCAAGGTCAACGAGCGGCTCGAGACAACGGCGCCCGGTGTCTGGGCTATCGGCGAATCAGCCGGCAGTCCGCAGTTCACGCACATTGCCTTTGACGACTTTCGCGTGATCCGCGACAACCTGGCTGGAGGCAACCACGTGACCACCGGCCGGCAGATTCCGTTCTGCATGTTCACCGATCCGGAGTTTGCCCGCATCGGTCTCAGCGAGACGGAAGCAAGAGCGCAGGGGCTTGCGTACCGCCTCTTCAAAATTCCCATGGTCGCGGTGTTGCGCACGCGCACTCTGTCGGAGACGAGCGGGTTCATGAAGGCCCTGGTCGACACGGCCAGCGATCGCATCCTCGGCTTCACCGCCTTCGCTGTAAATGCCGGCGAGATCATGGGCTCGGTGCAGATCGCAATGCTCGCGGGTCTGCCTTATACCGCGTTGCGCAATGCAATCATCACGCATCCCACCCTGTTGGAGGGCCTCGTCGTGCTCTTCTCCTCCACCCCTTCGCTTGTAAGGCCAGACGATACACAAGTAGATAGGGCCGGCGTCGTAACTGGAACGGCGGTTGCCTGATGACGCGTGCGGTTGACCCCATCCACGGTTACGATTATGGAAAAGTAGTACCGTCACCCGTCTCACTTGAGGAACTAAAAGCTCTGAAAGTGAGCGTTGGGTTCACCGAGCAAGACCGGATCTATCTGCAGATGGCCGGCGAGGTCCTCGGCGATCAGACCCGCCAGATCGTGGAGCATTGGCGCAGCGGAATCATCGCCGGCATTCCCCATCTGGCCAGGCACTCTCGCTCACCTGAAGGCGACCCGCTGCCCGACTACCTGGCGAACAGCAATCTGCGTTTCCAGCGGTGGATTCTCGATACCTGCCTAAGACCCTACGATCAGGATTGGCTCGACTATCAGCAGGAGATCGCCCTGCGCCATACGAGTGCCAAGAAGAACCTGACCGACGAAGTGCGATCGACCCCCTACGTGCCTTTGCGCGACATTATCGCCTTCGTCGCAGTGATGAATGAAACCATCAAACCCTTTCTTGCGGCGCGGGGTCACTCCCCTGAAGAGGTGGGCAGGATGCATGCAGCATGGTGCAAATCCATGCAGCTGCAAATGGCGCTTTGGGCCGCGCCATACACCAGGCAGGCCCCGAACGAGTGGTAATCGCTGCTGTCATATCGGCAAAATTGCCTGTCGTTGTATCGCGTGGAATCATTGAGCCATGGATGGCCGCGTTCCCCTTCCTACCCTGCTGTCGCACACGCTGGTCGCCTTTACCATCGAGTTCGACAACGAGTTCGAGCACCAGGTGCCGCATCGCACGACCAACCACGGTTCGACTGCCGGAGCGCACTACGCTCCCTGGCTGGTTTCGAGGGTGATGTGGTCGAATTTCATGCGCTTCGTCCCGGAAGAGGGAACGACGATCGGTGAGCTGAAGCGCCTGCTAAGAATGCCCGACAAGAGTATGCGCATCTGGGTGACGCGCCTGAGCCAGTGGTGGGGCTATATCGTCGTCGAGCCGAAGCCGGCAGGCAATTCATCCCGGCGCATCCCTTCCGATGCCTTGGTTCGTCCTACTGCCGGAGGCCGAAAGGCCATCGAGGTTTGGCGAACGCTGGATAAAGTCATCGAGGACCGTTGGCGGAAACGCTTCCGTGATGACGCGATCAACCATCTTCGCGAAGCCTTGTCCGCGATCGTCAACCAAATAGACGTTGAGTTACCCCACGGCCTGCCGATCCTGGGTTACGGTCTCTACAGCGATATGCCGGAAAGCACGCGGCCTTCGCCGGGCGAGTCTGTGATCGCTAACCTCCCTCTGGTGTCACTCCTCTCGCAGGTTTTGCTGTGGTTTGCCATTGAATTCGAGCGAGAGTCGCCGGTGTCCCTTGCCATCAGCGCGAACGTCCTGCGGCTGTTGAGCGACGAAGGAGCGCGCGCGAGTGATCTGCCGCGTTTGGCTTCAGTGTCGAAGGAGGCCATTGCCACCACGCTGAGCTTTCTCACCAAGCGCGGATATTTAGAGATGACATCGAAAAAGGACGGCAGCCGGACCAAGGTGATCGCGCTGACTGCGAAAGGCCGCGCTGCACAAGTCAAATACCGGGAGTTGGTAGGGGTCATAGAGGAGCGTTGGCAATCTCGCTATGGTGCGAAGGTGGTTCTCGGTCTGCGCGAATCTCTTGAAAGCTTGGCTGACGACCCCACTGAGCAGACCTCGCCGCTATTCCGCGGGTTGGAACCCTACCCCGACGGGTGGCGTGCCTCCGTCCCCAAACCGGGAGGCCTGCCGCAGTTCCCGATGGTCCTCCACCGCGGCGGATTCCCCGACGGCAGTTGACTAAAGTTTATTTGCCGAACAGAAACGGGTTCCCGGATCGGCATTTGATGTATGATGTTTGATGCAGAGGATGCTATGCGGACCACCCTGGCGATTGACGACGATGTTCTAAGCGCAGCTAAGGAAATTGCTGCATCGCAAAACAGAACGGTAGGGGAAGTCATTTCCTCCCTTGCCCGGAAGGGCCTGAAGCCAAGTGCATCCAGGCGCCACACGCGCAATGGAGTTCCCCTCTTGCCGGTTCGCGCAGGCAGCCCAAGAGTGACATCAGAACTGGTGCACCAGCTGCGCGAGGAATTGCGTTGACTCGGTTTCTCATCGATATCAATGTGCTCATCGCACTGATCGATCCTGCACACGTCCAGCATGACCGAGCGCACGAGTGGTTTGGGGCCGAAGGGCGGCACGCTTGGGCCACATGCCCTATCACGGAAAACGGCGTCTTGCGAATTGTCGGGCACGCGCGATATCCGAACTCTCCTGGCACGCCCGCAGCGGTTGCAGAGTTACTGACAGGGTTGTGTGCGCTTCCCGGCCACGATTTCTGGCCGGACGACATTACCCTCCTGAATTCGGAACGCGTGGACAGTAGGCGTCTCCTGGATTCAGCGCATGTAACCGACAGCTATCTCCTGGCGATGGCCAGCGCACATGGTGGCCAACTTGCCACCTTCGACCAGCGTCTGGTTACCGACGCCGTCAGCAATGGATCGCAGGCTCTTCATCTAATCCGCTGACCAAGAATACCAAAGAGCCTGGGCATTCTAAACGAGAGCTCTCCGACAACAAAAAAAACCCGGCTCACTTTACTCACGCTATGATGTAACCTCCAATGACCGCCGACGCGAACGTCAACATGGGGCCCCGCAACCCCGTGCACGGCGTCATGGTGGCCGCTGCCGACCCGATCGATGAGAAAGAGGGGCTTCCTCGGTTGCTCCTTTTTGGGCTGCAGCATGTGCTGGTGATGTACGCCGGCACAGTTGCGGTGCCGCTGATATTGGGCAGCGCGCTGCACTTCACGCCCAAGCAGGTAATCGCGCTCATCAGCGCTGATTTGTTCACGTCCGGTTTGGCGACGCTTCTGCAAACCCTGGGCTGGTGGAAGTTCGGGGCGCGCCTTCCCCTGATCCAGGGCTGCTCTTTCATTTGCGTTGCGCCCATGATTCTCATTGGCGGCCATTACGGCATTCCAACCCTCTATGGGTCGGTGATCAGCTGCGGACTATTCACCATGCTGGTGGGTCCCTGGTTCAGCCGGATGTTGCGCTTCTTTCCTCCAGTCGTGATTGGCTCAGTGATCACGGTGATCGGCTTGTCGCTTCTGCCGGTGGCCGGCGGTTGGCTCGGCGGCGGCGACGCTGCGTCGGCCGACTTCGGCAGTTTCGTTCATCTCGGCTTAGGCCTGGCCACCATTGTGCTCATTGTCGTTATCCAGCGCTTTGGCCGCGGTATGATCGCCAACCTCAGCGTGCTGCTGGGGCTGATAGGCGGCACCGCGCTGGCTGCCCTGGCTGGGCGGGCCAGTTTCCGCCAGGTGCCGGCGACACCGTGGTTTGCCATGGCGCATCCGCTGTTATTCGGGCCTCCGCATTTCGCAGTGCTGCCCGCCCTGGTGATGAGTCTTTCCATGCTGGTCGTGATGACCGAGACTACCGGCAACTGTCTGGCGATCGGTGAGATCACCGGCCGCCCCATCGGTCCGGATACTTTGACGGCGGCTTTTCGCGCAGATGGCTTGTCGACGGTACTGGGCGGATTGTTCAATAGCTTTCCTTACAACGTGTATTCCGCAAAACACTGGGCTGCTGGCGCTTTCGAAGATCAAGAGCCGCTATGCGGTCGCGGCCGGGGGCGGACTGCTGGTGCTGCTTGGATTCCTGCCCAAGCTGGCTGCCATAATCGCCGCTATCCCGCGTCCGGTTTTGGGCGGGGCGTCGATCGTGATGTTCGGCATGACCATGATGGCCGGCATTGAGGAACTGACCCGGGTCCGCTACCAGGGCACCAACAATGCGATCATCGTAGCCATCTCCGTGAGCGTGGGCGTGCTGCCCATCGCTTCGCCTCAGCTTTTCCTGCACGCTCCAGATGCGGCGCGGCTATTTTTGAACAGTGGTATTTTCCTGACCGCCGCGACCGCGGTCCTTCTCAACCTTTTCTTTTCCTCGAAGGCGGAGGCCTGAAGAGCATGCAAGACGTATCCGAACAGGACCTGGCTTTCTTAAGGCAGGCGATTGAGTTGGCTCGGGAAGCGCGAGAAGACGGGCGCCACCCCTTTGGCGCGCTGATCGTGAACGAGCGCGGCGAAACGGTAGTTGCCGCGCGCAACAACGCCGTTCGGCCTAAAGGTGACCCGACACAGCATGCCGAGATGGTGGCGTGTGGTGAGGCTGCCCGATTGCTGAGCGAGGCCGAGCTGGCCCGGTGCACGCTGTACACCAGCACCGAGCCCTGTGCCATGTGCGCCGGCGCGATTTATTGGACGGGCGTTGGCCGCGTGGTCTTTGCCCTGGCGGAGACAGGCTTGCTGCGTTACACCGGCAGCCACGAGGAAAATCCCACCCTCGATCTACCCTGCCGCGAGGTCTTTGCGCGCGGGCAGAAGCAAATCAGTGTCACCGGGCCCTTATTGGAAGAGGAAGCGGGCAAGGTTCATCGAAGGCTTTTGGACCCGCTAGCGGCCCACAACCGCAGGCTTGGGGGGGGGATTTTTGAGGGGACCTGCGGTTCTCTCTCCCTATAACTGCTCTCCATTTACACTGGCAGGATGACGAAACCGTCCAAGGTTGACCTTGTCGGCGTAGGCCTGAATGCGACGGACACGCTCATCGCTCTCGCGGCTTACCCGGAACGGGGTTCAAAAATTCAATACAGTTCTGCGACGGTGTTGCCTGGCGGTCAGGTTGCAACCGCAGTGGTGGCTTGTCAACGCTGGGGCATGTCGACCCGGTATGTGGGAATACTTGGCGACGATGCCGCGGCGACTCTTCATCGAGAGGCGTTTACCCACGCAGGCGTGGAGGCGCAGATCACGACCGTTCCAGGGGGCACAAGTCCCCAGTCGCTGATCCTCGTCGACGGTGGTGGCGAACGGACCGTCCTTTGCCGACGCGATGAGCGGGTCACTTTGAAGCCCAGCGATCTGGATCGCGAGTGGGTCGTGAACGCACGAGCCCTGCTCGTCGATGGTTTCGATACTGAGGCCGCAACCGTAGCAGCAGAATGGGCTCGCGATGCCGGCGTACCCGTGATCGCCGATCTGGATGAGCTCTATCCGGGCGTGGAAAAGCTTCTGCAGAACGTGGACTATCTGATCGTGAGCAGAGATATTCCAGGCCGGCTTACGGGAGAGCCCGACTTAGAAATGGCGTTGCGCCAGATGCAACGCCGCTACGGATGCCGTCTAACCGCCGCGACGCTGGGCGACAATGGCGTGCTGGCGTGGGATGGGAAGCAGTCCCAACACAGCCCTGCCTTCGATGTTCCGGTGGTCGATACCACCGGCGCGGGAGACATCTTCCACGCCGGGTTTATCTATGGCCTGCTGCAGAACTGGCCGCTCGAACGCCAACTCGATTTCGCTTGCGCTGCCGCCGCATTGAACTGCACCGCGGCCGGCGCCAGGGGCGGCATTCAGCCGGTCGAGGCGATCGAGGAGCTCATGGCCACCGGCATTCGGCGCCATACCCCTCATTACGTCGCAGGTTTGGATTAAGGGGCGGCTGCATGTACCGGAACTTCCTTCTTTGCGTGGCCCTTGTTGTCTCCAGCACCGCCTCCGCTCAGGCCCAGGCCTTTGCCAGCCTGGTGCTGGTACACGGTCATATCTGGACCGAGAACCCTGCTCAGCCAGAAGCCGAAGCCGTCGCCATCGACGGCAATCGCATCCTTCAGGTTGGGACCTCGGCTGACATCCTTCGCCTCGCCGGCCCCACTACGCGCGTCATCGACCTTAAGGGGCGCCGCGTGCTCCCCGGCTTCAACGACGCACATGTTCACTTTGTCGACGGTGGCCTGGGTCTTGCCGGAGTGCAACTCCGCACCGCAGCCTCCCAGGACGAATTCCGCCGACGCATCGCCGCATTTGCCGGCTCGCAACCCGAAGGCGCGTGGATCGTCGACGGCGAGTGGGACCACGAGCGGTGGACGCCCGCCGTGCTCCCAACCCACCAGCTGATCGATGACGTCACCCAGCACAACCCCGGTCTTCGTCGAGCGTCTCGACGGCCACATGGGCCTGGCCAACGCGCTTGCCATGAAGAACGCCGGTGTCGATCGGAATACGCCGGAGATCCCCGGCGGCGTGATTGTCCGCGATGACGCCGGCAACCCCACCGGCATCTTCAAGGACGCGGCGATGACCCTCATCACCCGGGTGATCCCTCCGCTTTCCCTGGAGCAAACCGAGGCCGCGGCCCTTGCTGCCCAGCAGGAGGCGGCCCGTCACGGCGTTACCAGCGTGCAGGAGATGGCCGACTCGAGCGACGACACTGGTGGGCCCAGCCGCCTGCGCGCCTACCAATCCCTTGAGCGCCAGGGCCGGCTGAACATTCGCATCTCTGAGAACCTGCGCCTGCTGGATTGGAAGCTCCTGGCCGGCACCGGTATTCAGGCCGGCTTCCATGACAACCTCATCCAGGTTGGCGGGCTCAAGGCCTTTGCCGATGGCGGACTCGGCGCCTCCACCGCCTGGCTATTCGCGCCATATAACGATTCGCCCACGAATAGCGGCCTCGGCCAGCGATGAGCTGCAGAAGCCGGACCAGATGTATGCCGATATCCAAGGAGCGGACCAGGCCGGCCTGCAGATTGCGATCCACGCTATCGGCGATCGGGCCAACCACACCATCCTCGATTTCTACCAGCGCGTGGAGCAGCAAAACGGCCCCCGCGACCGCCGCCTGCGCATTGAGCATGCACAGCACCTCGCGGCCAATGACATTCCGCGCTTTGCCCAGCTGCACGTCATCGCTTCCATGCAGCCTTACCACGCCATCGACGACGGCCGCTGGGCGCAGAAACGTCTCGGCGCCGAGCGAATGCACGATAGCTATGTCTTTCGTTCGCTGCTTGACTCCGGCGCAACGCTCGCCTTCGGCTCCGATTGGCCGGTTGCCCCCATGGACCCGATCATCGGCATCTATGCCGCCGTCACCCGCCGCACCCTCGACGACCGCAACCCCGGCGGTTGGATTCCGGAGCAGAAGATCTCAGTCGCCGAGGCCGTCCACGCGTATACGGTGGGCTCCGCTTATGCCCAGTTCGACGAGAAGATCAAGGGTTCGCTCGAACCGGGCAAACTGGCCGACCTGGTGGTGCTTTCCCGCGACATCTTCCACATCGATCCCGTCGAGATCCAAAATACGGCCGTCGACCTCACCATCTGCGATGGCCGCGTGGTGTATGACGCTTCCGCCCCAGCGCAGTAACTCTACGGCGCAGATCTTTTCTTCCCCGCGCTACTCTAATGAGTCATGAGCCCTGTAAGACGCCGAGCGGTTCTGACCCTGTTCTTTTTTGCGCTTGCATGTCATTCCCAAAACCCGCCCTCTGAGGCGGTTGCCGGACAGCTGAGGACGATCGCTGCCGCGGGAACTCTCAGCCGATCTGGCAGCGCCGAATTTTCCGGACTACCGGCAGCAGGTTCAAGCGCTGTATCAGGCGGCGAACTATACGCCCGTCTGGATCCGCGACGGACAACCGACGCCCCAGGCGCTGACCGTCATTGCTGCGCTCGAAGCCAGCCGGCAAAAGGGGCTTACCCCGGACGACTACGATGCATCGCGCTGGACCCAGCGCCTGATTGGGCTCAAGAACACGCCCGGCGATGCAACCAAGGTCGCGCATTTTGATGCGGCCCTTACCGTGTGCGCGATGCGCTATATCTCCGACTTGCACATCGGACGTGTCAATCCTAAGCACTTCAAACTCGGCTTCGACGTGGCGCAAAAGAGCTACGACTTGCCACAGTTTCTGCGACAGAAATTGCTCGGCCAGCAATGTGGCACAGGTCTTGCACGATGCAGAGCCGCCATATTTTTTCTACCAGCGCACCGAGGCTGCCCTCGACCTACCTGGTGCTTGCCGAGAAGGAGAATCGCGTGCCTTTGCCCGAAGTGCAAAAGACGCTGGCTCCCGGCGATGCCTATCCAGGCGCCGAAGCATTGGCACAGCGTCTGCAATTGCTGGGTGACCTGCCCACCGGTTCCGTCAACCCCACGCCTGGGATCTACGGGGGTCCGATGGTCGATGGAGTGAAGCATTTTCAAAGCCGGCATGGGTTGACACCCGACGGCCAGCTGGGCAAAGATACGCTGCGCCAGTTGAACGTGCCTTTGAGCTTTCGCGTCCAGCAACTGGACGATGCTTTGGAGAGGTGGAGATGGCTGCCGGTGGACTTTTCACCACTTCCGGTCGCGGTGAACATCCCTGAGTTTGTCTTGCGAGTTTTTAACCCCGATCACCGCATTGCCATGCGCATGAATGTCATCGTGGGCAAAGCAGTGCGCCATGAGACTCCTGTTTTCGCCCAGGACATGAAGTACATTGTCTTTCGCCCCTACTGGAATGTTCCCTTCAGCATTACCCGGGGCGAGATCATTCCCGCGCTCCAGAAAGACAGCGGCTACCTGGCGCGCAAGAATTTTGAAATTACCGACCAGAGCGGCAACATCGTGACCAGCGGAGCGGTCAGTGCCGACCAGCTGGCGCAGTTGCGGTCGGGCAAGCTGCTGGTTCGCCAAAAGCCCGGGCCGTCGAATTCGCTGGGGTTAATCAAGTTCATGTTTCCCAATGAGCACAACGTCTACCTGCACAGCACACCCGCGCAGCAACTGTTTTCTCAATCGCGGCGCGATTTCAGCCATGGATGCATACGCGTGGAAAAGCCGGCGGAGCTCGCGGCCTGGTTGCTGCGGACCAGCCCAAGTGGACGCTCGATGCCGTAAAGGCAGCCATGCAATCCGGCCCGGATAATCAGCAGGTGAACCTTACGCCGCCTGTGCCGGTGGTGATTATCTATCTAACCGCGGTGGTTGAAGAAGACGGCGAGGTTTATTTCTTTGACGATATCTACGGCCACGACGCGAGCTCAACGCGGTGCTGGCCAAGGGGCCGCCTTATCCGTGATGGGTGGCTACCAGCGGCGTACCCGGCCCACGTCCACATGAACAAAATCGGATTGGGCGTAATAGCCCACGCCCCCACGGCCCAGTGACAACGCCGCATCGCGGACCGTTGCACTGGAAACACCAGGAATGCGAATGTCGATGGCCTTGGCTTCCATGTGCTGGCTATGCTCGGCAACGCCATGGCCATGTTCCCGCAGGTAGTTGTTGCTCCAGGGCGTGCGGTATCCGCAGACGATGTCGATTTCGCCGTCCGGATGGCCTAGCTTGACCAGCAGATCGTGCAGCAGGTCGAACTCCTTCAGGTCATACGCCTTCACATCGCCGGTGCGGTGGTCGCGAAGAAAATGGTCCAGCTCCGCGACACGATCGGGCAGGTACTGATCACCGATGCGGTAAACCACATCGATATGCTCGCCGGTATGCAGGTGATAGAGGCGCAGGCGGTAGGAGGCAGGGCTGTCATTCACTGCGCCGCACGGGAGTACGCCCAGCAGGGTAAAGAAAACAAACAGCTTAGCGACTGCGGGGCCCTTATGTGTCATGGCTCTTTCATTATAAATGGAGTGGCTAAGGCTCTACCTTGACCACCGAAATCGCGGTAAGGTTCCGCACCCAGCGAGCCGGGCGGCGTTCTTCGCTCGAAACCATCTTGAACGCGCCATCCTTGCCCAGCTTTTGACCGTCGAGTGTGTCGGCCACGATGACGTCGCCGGTGTGTATGGCGGGATCTACTTCGGCCAGCGAGTATAAGACGCTGTAATGATCCATCCCTTCCGCAACGACCCCGATCATGAAGAGCTTGCCGCGCACGTTTTCACCCAGCGGCACACCGGCTTTGCCTAAAAGATCCGCGAGCAGGACACCCGAGTAGCTCTCATTGGTCTTGCTATGCGCATTAAAGACGGCGACCGTTTTGTGCGGAAGAGCGGCCAGTTCCTCGGGGCTGAAAGTCAGTGTTTTGCCCTCGTAGGTCTTGATGGTCAAGCGAGTGGACGGGATGGAGGGAGCGGAGTGCTCCATCTGCTGGGCCACAACCGCCGGTCCGCCGCCGAGCATAAGGGCGAGAACCGGAAGGCAAAACGCTGTTAGAGGAACAAAGGGTTTATGGATCACGGAAGTATTCTAAAGGACTGGGGCTTGTCATCCCGCAGCCCAGGCGGAGTATTCTAAGCTGCGAGGCGGTTAACTTGCCGGATAGGTTGAACTTACGTTCTCAAATACCGCGTCGGCGTAAACCTCTGTTCGGGCAGCTGATCCGCTTGGTCTTGGTTTTCGCCCTGGTCGGCGCCTTCATGCTCCTGGTAACAGCCGTGTTCGCGCCCTGGGGCTATTACCTGGGCGGACATTTTCATCCGCTTCCTTACTGGCAGGGTTGGGGCCGGACGCATGTCGCCAGTGCCGGCGGCGATTACATTTTATTTGCGCGCATTGAGCCGTCTTCAAAAAGCAGCAAGATGTACCTGAGTACGAGCTTAGGCGGTGTCGCTTATCTCTGCACGCCGAAGGGCGAGCGCTATCGCCTCTCGCTTGGCGGTAGCATGCCTAAGCATCTTCCGGTGGATACCACAGGACAACCCGTTTACCTCTACATGTCGAAGGTGCCGCTATGGGCCGGCTCGGGTAACGACGCTCGGAGGCCATCCATCAACTTCTACGGAAACTGGGGTGACCGGGAGCTGCCGTTGGATGATCACAAGTCTATTTCCTCCGCGTTTCTGCCTGACGGCACACTGTTTCGGGGGTCAGTTCATCCCCCCGGCAAAGAGGTCGCGCACGTTACCCTTAAGGAAGGCAGCTACGCAGAGTTTGAGGCTGCCTGCCGGTCGCAAGGCCGGTGAGGCCTTCACGACATCAAGGTTGCCTGGCATTTGCTGTAACTTCCATGTCGTATTCTCGTCTCATCAACGGGTGTATTTGTCAGGAGATTTGTATGACCCGTTCCTTCTCCATGCGCAACACGGTTGTCGCACTATTGATTGCTTTTGCTTCCTGTGCCGGGTGTACGGCGGCTGCCAAGCAGCCGATACCACCTCCAACCAGCGACGCCGCTCTTGCCCAGACGCCAGGAAAGCAGACCGCCGTCTTTGCCGGTGGCTGCTTCTGGGGAACGCAATCGGTGTTTGAGCGTGTCAAGGGAGTGCTTGAGACGACCGCTGGTTACTCGGGTGGCTCTGCCTCTCACGGCGACCTACGAACAGGTTGGTCAGGAAAACACTGGACACGCGGAATCGGTGAAGGTGGTCTTCGACCCATCGAAAATTACTTATGGCCAGCTGCTATGGGTCTTCTTTTCCGTGGTTCATGACCCGACCCAGCTCAATCGGCAGGGACCGGATGTGGGCGAGTCTTACCGTTCCGTTATCTTCTACGCCAACGAAGAGCAACAGAAGATCAGCAAGGACTACATCGCGCAGCTTGACGCGGCCAAGGTGTTTCCCAAGCCGATCGTGACCCAGGTTGTGCCGCTGAAGGGTTTTTACGATGCGGAGTCCTATCATCAGGACTACGCCTTGCATAACCCCAATAATTCCTACATCATGGTCTGCGATCGGCCGAAGATCGAAGCCCTCAAGCAGCAATTCCCACAGCTGTTCCAGGATTACAAAGGCAAGTGACGCTTCAAGCGCAGTCTCGCAATTTCTGTGTGCGCTGTTAAAGTTCGCAGCAGGCGTGGATTGTCCTTTTGGAGCGCACTAGCGCACTAAGCCCGTCGCTGAGCGGGATCTGCGCCATTTGCGATGACCCCCAGTCTAAGCGCCAAGGCTACTCCGTCTTACGCCTGAAGTATGCCGGTGTGACCTGCCTCGTGCAAACAGGAGGCTGGGCTTTAAGCGTATAAGTCACGCCCGTTATCGTACGCCTATAGATGTGAATTGGGCATGGCAAGTTTCGGCCCCAAAGTAAATCTATTGGTCTTTGCTGAGGCGGCGGTAATAATCGGCAACGGCTTCTTCATACCCGGGCGGGACGGAGGCTTCTTTGGTCGCACGTACTTGACCCTGAGCGTCTGTGTCGTGGCGCAGCTGGAGTTCCAGCTTGTCCACCCCGCTAAGTACTTCGGTATGGAGTTGCTCCACTAAGGCCGGATTGCCCGGGAACCGGCGCGGATCGAGGCGCTGCATCGCGCGCGCCAGATCCTGAATTTCCTTGAGCGCCGCCGGATCGTTCTGCGCCAGATGGTGAAGCTGGTTCAACTCGGCCAAGCCCTGCCGGTAAGTAGCCTCAGGATCAGCCGGCACAGGAGAATTGTCCGGGGCGGCAGGACCGCCCGAGCGATCGAAGTGGTTGTTGCCAGTATTGATGTTGTTGTAGGCCGTGCCGACCGCCCCGCCCCCTGAACGCCAGTTGCCAACGTCGCCGCTCAAGCCATCCTGCGTCACCTGGTTTCCTGCGCGCTGATTGGGGCCGCCGTTTTGGCCGGGCTGGCCGGTCTGGCCGCCATTTGCGCCTTGGCCGGGCCGCATCCCCTGACCAGCCTGAGCCTGTCCCTGTTGTCCGCGGCCCTGCGGATTTTGTTCACGAGCAGCCAGCGACTCGACCTGATCGCGGAAGCGTTCGATGTGATCGAGCGCCGCAGTCTGCTCTCCCTGTGCCTGCTGGCCCTGAGACGGTTTGCCCGCGCCAAGCCCTTGTTGTGCCTGGTGTACTTGTTGGCTCAGTTGCTCAAGGCCTTTGCTGATGCCCTCTTCCGTTCCGTTCGAGTTGGGATTGACTCCCCGGCGTAGCCAGTCGGCAGTCCTCTGCACGCGGTTCGTCAGGTCGCTCTGGTCCATGCCCCCCAGGGCATCGCGCAACTTGGAGGATGCTTCCGGCTGTGTCGGCGCCAGCTCACGCGCCGTGTTCCGCAAATTCTTTTCCAGCTGCGACAAATCGTCAGAGAGCTGCTGCCGGTCCTCGGCCAGCTTGTTGCGCTGCTGCAGCCTGGCGGCATACTGCTCCTGACTGTCCGCTCCTGATTGCCCGGCGAGGCTACGAACGCGATCCGCCTGGGCGTGCTCTTCTTTGTTGAGGCGATCGGTTTCCCTGGAGAGCGAATCGAGTTTGCCCGTGGCCTGTTGTTGCTGCGTGCTGCTCATGAGACCTTCAGCCTGGCGAAGTTGGTCGGCGGCCTGCTTTGCCGCCTCTGCACTCTGCTGCTGCCCGGCGCTACGCTTCATCGCTTCATCGGCCTGGCGCAACCGGTTCAGCGCCTGGGTCACACGAGGGTCCGCTCCCCCTCCGGCATTGGGATTGCGAGGATCTGCGATTGGGCATTCTGTCCACTTGATGAGCCGCTGGAAGATGAGCCGCCTGCACTCTGTTGGCCTTGCGACCCTGTTGCCCTTGTTGTCCCTGCTGTCCTGCTGACTTTGCCCTTGCTGTCCCTGTTGATTGTTCTGGGCCAGCTGCTCCATCTGACGCTGAAGCTGCTCGGCCTCACGGCGCAGCATCTCCTGCTGCCAGCGCTCCTGCATGGTTTGCGGGTTATTGCGCTGCTGCTGGGCCAGCTCTTCCTGGCGGCGCGCCAGGGCATCGAGCTTCTGCAAAGCATCATCCACCGCTTTGGCGCGCTGGTCTGCGGCAGAGCCGGTCTGCGCTGTCTCATACTGATTTTTTTCCGTGTCCAGTTCCAGGTCGAAGAGGCTGGCAAGGTCACGCCCCGCGCCGCCTCCATTGCCCCCACCGCCGCCGCGCTGCTGGCCGAAGGCTACCTCGATCTTGCGGAAAGTGGCTTCTGCCCGCAGCAGGTATTGCAGGGCTTTCTGTTCCGCTGGGATCGCGTCGTGCCATTGCATCTGCTTCAGCTTGTCGGCCGATGGCGTCATGGCCGCGGCGGCCGATTGCATGTCTTTCCCAAAGCTGTTGAATTCCTCATTCGCCGACGACAAATCGCGGCTATCCATGCGCGCGGCCAGGGCCAAAGCCTGCTCTTGCAGTTTGGTCTGCACCTCGGAAAGGAACTTGCCCGCTTCCGCCGCGTCTTTTTGCGTAGCGGCCTTGTCGTTCTGCCGCTTCCAGGTCGCGGCAATCAGCTCTTTCTCGCGCTTCGATATGTCGGTCTGGTCTCCCTGCCCGCCACCTCCTCCGCCACCGCCGCCCATCTGCTGCGATTGCGAGAACTCGCGCTCAAATGGCTCTGCCTGGATAAAAGCCATGTCGGTACGCGCTTCAGAATGTCCATCCTTCGCTGTGGCGTAGAGGCTCACCAGGTCGCCTGGAACCAGCTTGAAATCCTCCAGGCTTAGCGTGGTGGCGCCGCTCGCACTCTTGGCGCCAGGTTGCTGCAACAGGTCGACACGTCTTTTCCGGTCCGCCGTTGACCGAATAGTGAAGGCTCATCTTGTTCAGGCCAAATTCATCCGACGCCTTCACCCCGATCTTTACTTCCTCGATGGGACTGGCGCGATAATCGCCGGTTGGCCGGTCGATGGCGATTTCCGGCGGGTTCGCTTTGTCGGTGGCAATGAAGTAGTCCTCCGACAGACGCACCTGCTGTCCCTGGTCGAGCGCGGCAACATGGTAGGCGCCATCTTTTTGCATGAGAATGGAACCCTTGTATACATTGCCCTCGCCGCCGCTGAGCACAATCTGTTTGCCATCATCGAGGGTGAGTTGGCCGCCGCGTAGAGGCCGATCCATCTGGACCGTCAACTCTGCCTCTGTACCTTCAATGGCGCGCAGGTCGCCGCCGTGTTCCTCAGTGGCTTGCGGCATGCCGGTCCATTTCGGGTAGTGGTAGGTCACCCGCATCTGCTTGACCGAAGGCAAGTCAACCACGCGGACCTTGAAATGACGGGAGGTGAGCGGGCCGGCCTGCACGTAGTAGTCGACATCTTCAGGAAGCCCGGCAAAGAGGAACTGGAAGTTGGAAGCTCCTACGCGGGCGGGGGAGGCATCGGGTTGAGGCTCCATCGCTACCGGTTCCCAGGCCCGGCCCCCACTCTTATAGTGCGCAAACAGCTGCACCTTTTCCGGCTTGAGACCGATCACCTGGGCGGTGATCAGCTGATCGCTGTTGCGCCGCACGGCAACGTTGCCGGGAGTAACCCGGATGTCATAGAGGGGCACAGCCTTCGGTCCGGTCCACAGCAGGGACGCCCCATAGCCCATGTAGCCGGGGCCCGCGGCAACCAGCCACGCCAGCACGCCCAGGCAGGCAACACCCGCGCCCGCAAGGAAATACAGCTTGTTGTTGGGTACCAGGCTTGCCGGTTGCGCGTCCCGGGCTACGGAAAGTGTGTCCGCGGCCAGCAACTCGAGGAAAGGATCATTTCCTTTCTTTTCCCGGTCATCGAAGGTAAGCAGCCGCTGCTGAAATTCCGGGTAAGCGGATTCGGCCACCTCTGTGGCCCGGCCGCGCGTAAGCCGCCGCAAGGGAAGCGCGAGAGCAAAGGCAACGGCCAGCCCAAGAACCATCAGCAGCAGACGAACGAGCGCCGGTGAGCCCACGCACGGGAAAGGCGAATGCGTTCAAAATCAGAACAAGAAGGATGGTGGTGATCAGCGCTGTGGCGGTGAGGATGGCGAGGCCACGCAACGATACACCCAGGCGCAACCGCTGGTGCAATTGCCGGATATAGAGGTTGAGCTTGTCCTGATTGCTCATGCCTCCTCCCTCTGGGTGCCGAGGTAGCGGCTTGCAATGATGGACTCGGCAACCGCCGCCACCAATACTAGAAGCATAACGTACCACCAGATGCTGCGCGCGCTATTTTTCTCCTGCGCGGAATCGAAGGGTGCGGTTGCCGATGAGGGTGTTGCAGAATGCGCGCCCCAGAGTTGCAGAAGTTCGTTGGGAATCGGCTGCAGGTCTGACTCGCGCCGGTCTGGGTTGACACCGATCAACGCGTCCCTGCCATTGGCGAAGCGGATCTGGTAGAAGCCGGCGCGCGTCAACTGGAACGACTGCGCCGCGGCGGCCTCAGCGAGCGACAAGGCGCGGTGACCATCGGGGCCGATGATCTCCACGCCTGCAGTGCCGGTTTGTGGCGCAGCGGTTCGCAACGGGACGAACGAATCGACCAGCCTGCTGCCGCTGATGCTGCCACTCCCCGAGAGATAGCGTGCTGCCCGGTCGACAAACGGTACAAATGCGGGACGAACCGGCAGGTCGTTGGTCAGGTTGTCCAGTCCGGAGGCAAACAGAAGCACGTGGCCCTCGCCCATTTGTTTTTCCATCAGCAGCGGCGTGTGGTCGGTGAGCCGGGCGATCACCCGCGCCTGGTCCGGGTTCACGGCTGCGGCGTAATAGATTTTTAGATCGGACCATCCACTTGCATCATTCATGACTGGGTGGGTCAGGTCATTCTCACCCACCGTGGCGTAACCATCACGCGAATAGGAATGCGCGTCCGCAGAGGTTCCGCCAAAGATGGGAATGCGCGCATGGTGTGCGGCCGAGGTTCCGGCAGCAATCAGCACGCTGCCGCCTCTGCGCACGTACTGTAAGAGAGCGTTCTCAAAGATCGACGGCAGCGCAAGTGCGTCGGAAAGCACCACAAACGCGTATTTGGAGGGATCGACGTCGGCGGATCTGTCGCTATCGATCGACTGCAAAATAAAAGATGCCTGGTTCGCTGCGGCCAGCGCGGCTCCAAAGTAGACTGGGGAGCGCGTATCTCTGGCCTGGTGCACAAACAACACGCGCTCCGGGTCAGAGCGCTTGACCGCAAAGATGCTTACGTCGTCGGCGGGAAAGCCGTCGGCGGAGTCGATTTTCACCTCGCAATGGTTAAGGCCGTAAGGTACATCGAGGGGTTGAAACTCCACCGTGGCCCGGCCGTCCTGGGGAATCTGCACTTTGCGGGTGGCCATGGTGTTGCCGTTGACCACCAGAGATACGGTCTTCGAGGCAGCGGGAGTTCCATAGCCGGCGATCACTGCCTGCACGCGCGATTTCTTCGGATCTTTTGGGTCGGCAAGCTGCGCTGGGGCGGTGACGCTTTCGACTGTCCAGTTAGGGCTGGCCGTGGCTCCCACCGGGTGCAGCACCACGGACACATTTGCGGGCAGCTCCATGTCGGTAAAGTTTGCCGGCATGCCCGTTTTCTGCATATCGCTGAAGAGATGCAGTTCGATCGGAGTGTGCACGGTCTCGGTCAAGGCGCGTACCCCGTGTGCCAGCTCGCCGAGGTTAGCGCGCGAGTCGCCCGGCTGAATACTTTCCACTGCAGAACGCAGAGCTCCCGCATCCTGAATCGGCTGTGTCAACACGGCAAGCCTGCCGCCCAGGGACATTACTTCGGCAGGCTGCGATTTAGGCCTCGACGCCAGCAACTGCAACGCCGCCTGCTTGGCATCGGCAAAGCGCGCGCCGGCCTTCATGCTGAAGGACTGGTCGACCACCACCAACAGCAGTTTGCTATTCACGTCGCCGCTTGCACGCCGGATAAAGGGATTGGCAAACGCGAGCACCAGCAGCAGAAGAAGTGCAGTGCGCAGCGAAAAGAGCAGCAGGTAGCGCAGTCGCCGGTGACGGGTGGAGCTTTGTATACCCCGTTCGAAAAACATTAACGAACTGAATGGCTGCGGCGTAGTAATGTGGCGACGCAGCAGATGAACGTAGACGGGCAAGCCAATCGCCGCCAGACCGAACAGGAACCATGGGCTGAGAAATCCCATCAGTGTCCCTCCTGGCGGATAGCAAGATACTCGCGCAGCGTGGTGTCGAGCGGCTGGTCCGTTACCAGCAGGTGGTAATCCATGCCGGCGCCGCGCGTGCGATCGCGTAGCTGCTCGATATGATTGTCGATCTTTTTGATGTACTCGGTGCGCGCGTACTCCGGGATCACCTCCAGGCGTTGGTCGGTTTCCAGATCAACCAGGATGGCAGGGCCGTGCAGCTCCGGCCGGATCTCTTTGGGGTCGAGCACATGGAATAAAACCACCTCGTTGCCGTGGTAGCGCAGGGGTTCTATGGTGCGCACGATGGCGGCAGGGTCTTCGTAGAAGTCAGAGAACATGATGACGATGCCGCGCCGGTGCAGAAGCTCCTGGAAGTGAAGCAAGGGCTTGGTAAAGTTGGTGCGGGCACGCGGCTCGGCTTGTTCCAGCCCGGCTAGCAGCCGGTGCAACTGCCCCTGGCGGGTGGAGGGCCGGATGTAGTTGCGCACCTCATCGTCAAAGACGATGAGCCCGGCTGCATCCCGCTGGTTGTGAATGGCGAGGTAGAAAAGCGAGGCGGCGGCAAAGCGGGTGTAGTCCATCTTGCTTGGCCGCGAAGGGCTGGAGGTGTAATCCATGGAATTGCTGGCATCGAGCAGGATGGTGAGTTGGCTGTTAGTATCGCCGCGATAGCGCTTCAGGTAGCAGCGCTCGGTGCGGGCAAAAAGGTTCCAATCCACATGGCGCAGATCGTCCCCGGGCGTATAGGCGCGGTACTCGGCGAACTCCTGGCTGAAGCCAAAATCGGGTGAGCGATGGAGACCGGCGACAAAGCCATCGACCACGGTCCTGGCGAGCAGATCAAGACTGCTGATGCTGGCGAGCACACCGGGATCGAGAAAGCGCTGCAACATGGGGCTCAGGCCTCCTTGGGCGGCGGCATATGTTCGATCAGGCGGCGCAGAATCTCATCCGCATCCACCCGCTCCGACTCGGCGTGAAAGTTGAGCAGGATGCGATGGCGCAGCACTGGGATGGCGAGCGAGATGACGTCGTCGTAAGTGACGTGGTAGCGGCGGCGGGAGAGGGCGCGGGCTTTTGCTGCCAGCACAATAAACTGCGCCGCACGTATGCTGCCGCCGTAGTTGACGTACTTCTTTACGAAGTCGGGCGCGTTCTCGTTCTTGTAGCGCGTCGCGCGCACCAGGTTGACCACGTACTTCGCAACTGGTTCGCCGATCGGCACCATGCGGACCAGTTGCTGGAAGTCGAGCAGTTCATCCGGCTGTAGTGACGGCTTCCACCTTGGCCACTCGCGTGGTGGTGGTAAGGTCCACCACTTTCAATTCGTCGCTGGCGCTCAGGTAGTCGAGGATGGTGTTGAAGAGGAAGCGGTCAAGCTGCGCCTCGGGCAGCGGGTAGGTACCTTCGAGCTCAATCGGGTTCTGCGTGGCCAGCACGAAAAAAGGCGCGGGCAGCGGATAGACGTGGCCTCGCACGGTGCAGGACCGTTCCTGCATCGCTTCGAGCAAGGCTGCCTGTGTCTTAGGGGGGGTACGGTTGATCTCGTCGGCAAGCACCACGTTGCCAAAAATCGGCCCCTGGACGAAGGTCCACTTACGATGACCCGTAGTGAGATCTTCTTCGATGATGTCGGTGCCGGTAATGTCCGAGGGCATCAGGTCCGGCGTGAACTGGATGCGCCGGAAAGTCAGCCCAAGGGTCTCTGCAATGGTGCGCACCATCAGCGTCTTGGCTGTGCCGGGCAGGCCGGTGATCAGGCAATGCCCGCCGACAAAGAGCGCGATGAGGATCTGGTCCAGAACCTCGTCCTGGCCGACGATGACCTGGCGCACCTGGGCGAGGATGCCATCGCGGACCGCGTGGAAGCGGTCGATGCGCTGCTGCAATTGGGCTGCGTCCTGGCTAAGTTCCGGGGTAGTAACCATCGGCGATTTTCCTTCCTCTCAACTACGCGGTTTGTCGAAAATGCTGGCCCGTCATGGCTATAACAGGTTGTTGCAGAGATACGCTTTGCAAAACGAAGGGCACGCTTCAGCCGTCCACAGGGCCGTGGCCATTGAGGGCTTTAGTCCCACTGAGTTATGCCTTTCATACGCTTGTAACTGCCCGGATCCACTTTTGAAAAACCGTACCTCAGTCGGCTAAAGCCGCAGGCTTCCCAACGCGCAGTACTCCCACGGCAAACGGCTGAAACCGTGCCCTTAGCGCACATAATTCGCTCTTCGAACGCAACCTCGGGAAGTCCACACTAGTCCCTGTCCCCTTCGGATACACTTCATTTTCATCATACTTAGGGTGGATATGCGGACCCACGTGATTCCTCCGATCAGTTCGTTTTAGGTGAGTCTTTCTGGTCCGGGTGTTCGATTTCCAATAGCAATTTCTGCGCCGGCCGATACCCCGGCGCGGCTTCCAGGGCTGCGAGCACGCTTTCTTCGGCTTTGTCACGCTGGCCCGATGCGTAGTACGCCTGCGCAAGATTGAATTGCGCGCCGGCCTTGTCTAACGGGTTGAGCGCTATGACCGCAGTGTACTCGCGGATCGCTCCTGGGTAGTTCGCTTGCGCCAGCCACAGGTCGCCCAGGTGACGGTGCAGGCTCTTCATCATGGACCGGGTAGATGTAGTTGATGCGGTCCAGTGTTGCAGCCGCTTCTTTCGGTTGGCCCAGTTCTTCTTCGAGCGATGCGAGCTTTTTAAGCGTGGCCGGATCATCGCCGCCGATCTTTTCGTATTCAGTCAGTATGGCGGCCGCGGCCTTCTTGTCGCCCTTCGCCAGGTCTACGGCCGCGATAAATTCGTAGGGATTGGCAGTCCCCGATGTACTCGGGATACATGCGGCGGACGGCTTCGCCTTCCTGGAGCACGGCGTCATACCGATTTTGTTTGGCCGCCTCTGCCAGCGGCTCCAGCGCCTTGCGCGACTGATCGAAGTTAGCTGCCTGCGTTCCATAGCTCTTGTCTAATCCATTGCGAGTATTGTTTGTCGAATTCTTCCGGCGAAACGCCGAGATCTTCTTGAATCACCTGGGGAGTGGTCTTGCGTTGCGCATACGAGTGCACCATATCGAGCAGCTTGTCTTCGCTCCAATGGCTCTTGATGTAGTCGCAGATGCTCCCTGCTTCGAAGTAAGAGACAACCACCTGCGCCGGATATTCAGGAAAGATAAAGCCGCCGGTCCAGTTTGGCTACGGGTAACAGCTTCTTATCCCTGATCGCCAGCAGAATCTCCGGTGTCATTGGGTCACGCCATTCCGGCGATACATTGGTCTGCTTCGTGCACGGCAAGGCCTTCAGTGAACCAGCGTGGCACGCGATGGTTGGTGGCGGAGAGGATGTAGACATGGCTCATCTCGTGCCACAGCGTGCTGCCCCAGTTGAAGTCTCCGGGCTTGCGCGCAGATGGGCTGTCCATGGCCACCACCTGCCCGAACGTGACCCCCAGCGCGCCCAGCCCGGGCATGCCCATGGTGCGCACGGCAAAGTCTTCATGGTTGGGATAAACCTCAACCTGAACGGGCCGGTGAGCTTCATCTTGTACTTCTTGTCGTAGGTAGCAAGAATGCGCTGCAACTCGGCTTCAAAATAAGGATGCAGCAGATCCGCTTCACTCTTATACAGCCGCAGGATGGTTCCGTTTTCTTTGTAGGTAACGAAGTTCTTGTAGCTATCCAGCAGGCGCAAGCTGTTCACGGTTGCAGCGTCGCGGTAACCGTTGTTGTAGCCCATTTCCAGTTGCTGGAGGGGCTCATCTTCCTGGCCCAGGCGCATCAGGCCGATGCCCAGATTGGAACGCGCTGACCAAAGGCGAGGATCAACCTCGATCGCCTTGCGATAGTAGACGATGGCATCTTCGAAACGGTAGTTGAGCTCGAGGTAATGCGCCACGCGCGCGTAAGCCTCTCCGTAACCGGGGTTCACTTTGCGTACCTTGTCCAGCCACGCATCCGGGGAGCGATCAGCCAGCAGTTCGACCGCGGCGTGGATCGCCATTGCGTCCAGAGCGTCAGAGGATAAACCCAGCGCCACATCGGCCTGGGCGATCGCGTGTTCCGTATCCGCGTTTTCCAGCGCTAGATTGGCCGCGAACTCGTGCGCTTCCACCAGCTTGGGGTCAAGCTCCAGCGCCCTGCCGGCATAGTCTGTGGCCTTGCCATCAAAGCCGTCGGCGCTCACGATCGCCAGGCCGAGATAGGCCTGGGCATTCTTGGGATCTTTCTTGAGCGCCTCCTGGAACAGGTCCACTGCATCCTTGTTATTGAAGCGCTCGTGCAGCAGCATCCCCCAGCGCACCTTATAAAGAGCGTCGCTGTCTGGCGGTGCGGTCGCAATGCGAAACTGCTCGTTCGCCTGATCCCATTGTTCCAGTCCCCAGTAGCCTTCGGCCCTATAGTAGGCAGAGTTACTGCGTACCAGCGACTCATAACAGGCTTTTGCTTCCGTCTGCTGGCCATGCTTGCGCAGCGTGTGGCATGCGTCCGGCGAGTTCGCGGCATAGCTATAGCTCATGCTTGCGAGAGCCATCGCCAGCAAAGCAGCGGATTTTAGTAGCCAGTTCATTTGTCCAGTTCCTGTTGCACCTGCGCCAGCTCTACCAGCGCCGCCGTGAGCTGCTGCTTGTAGTCAGCAGGGTCCATGGCGGCCTTCTGATATTTGAGCGCATCAATCTTCTGTTCCAGATCCTCTTTTTTGGCCAGCAGACTTTGCTTAGCCGGGTCATTCGCTTGTTTCTGGGCAGCCCCGATGCGCAGCACGGGGAAGCTTGCCAACAACACTCCCTCGCTCTTCGATGGCTCGCGAACCGGTTCGTTCCTGCCAGTATCCTCAAAGACGGCGTGCTCGGTAGCCAGCCGCTTTTGCGATTCGTAGAACGCGGCAGTCTTGCGCTGAGCGTACTCGAAGGCCTCCATCGCGCTGATGGAGTCGCTCTTGTCCAGATCGGCGGTGGGATCCTGCAGCGCTTCCACCCAGTAGCGGGCAAAGACAGTAGCGTTTTTCTCCGTGCCGCTTTTGGTTGCAGCGATGACTCCTCGCCCTGGTTTTTCCAGAGCGGCCACCGATCCGCCGCTGGCGCTGGTTGCGTTGACAATCAGCTGGCGCCTGGTGGGGATACGGTCGCACAGCGCGGCGAGCTCTGCCGCCGTAATGTCCGGGCCTACCAGGTTGAACTTATACTCCTCGCCGTCGAATGATCCGTGCCCGATCATGATGAGCACAAAATCATCCTCAGGTTTTGCATCATGGGCGATCGAGGCGAGCGTCTCAGTAAGGCGTGCCCGGGTCGCGTCGCTACCGGTCAAGGTAGTTACATGCGCGCCATTGCCCGAAGCCTTGAAGAGTTTGTCCAGGTCCTTCGCGTTTGCCGTAAACCGCTGGTCGTAGTCAGGCTCGCCACCTAGACCGGCGATCGTAACGTAATAGACGCCGGCGCGAGCAAACGGTGTGGCGATCAGGCACAAGCACAGCAGGATGAGCCTCATACCACACCCCACTTGCGCCGTAGCAGCCATTCCGCAGCCATCAAGAGCAGGAGCCAGAGGAAAACCACCGGCATGTTCCACAATTCCTTGATATCTCGCGTCGAGATCCCAGCGTCCGAGTAGGAAATCTCCTCCGGCAACCGCGTCAGTTTATCTGCTCTCCAATAACGACCACCGGTTTCGGCCGACAGTTTTTCCAGGAGCTCGCGGTTCTGCACCGTGTGAAAGTTTTCCGCAACTCCATCGATGCGTTCGAAAGGGAAGAGGTCGCTGCCAATCTGCTCCGACCCCCGCTGCGCGGTGACCTCGGCCAGGTAGGAACCTGGTTTCTCCGCAGTCCACGCCGCCTGGAAGACTCCCGGGTTATCCGCGGCAGGCGCCATGTCTACCAGCGCAGAGATGCCGTCAGGACCAATGAAATGCGCGGTCACCTTGGCGTCGGGAGCGGGCATATATTCTTTATCGCGCACGCTGGCGGAAAGCTCAATGTGCCCGTCATCCATGAGGGTTTGGGTGGGTGAGGTTGCCGCAACTTGTCCCGGCGAATCGAGCACCAGCCAGCGAAGCAGTTGCTGCCAGAAGAGATCGTGAGACGGGTCCCCCAGCGGCTGGCTCATCTGCCAACGCCAGGTGCCTGACGTAGCCATCACCGCGGTGCGGCCGCGGCCGTAATTCTGCGTGACCAGGAGCGGTAGTTTGCGCGAGCCGGCATTAAGCTGGGCTAGCACGGTGGCTCCAGGTTTAGGTATGCCCGCCTCCTGGTAGTCCATCAGGTAAGTCAGCTTCTTCCAGCGTTCGATGTTCTTTGCCGGGTCATCCATCAGGCGCGTGATGGGACTATCCGAGCCCGCGGCGGTTAGTTCCGAGGTCGCCGGGTCGCGGTGGAACGTGTTCCTGCTGTTGGGCAGAATCGTCGGCAGCAGATCGCGCAGGCTGGAGCCGCCCCATCCTCCGTCTCCAAGGGAAAACCGTCCTCCGAGAAAGAGCAGTCCGCCGCCGCGGCGGTCGACAAACTCGCGCAAAAGTTCCTGTTGCAAAGGGGTAAAGTAACCGGCCTCCACCGAGCCCAGAATGATGCCCTGGTAGCCAAAAAGATCTTCAGGGCGCACCGGGAAGCCATTTTCCAGCTCTTTGGGATCGCTGATCCCTTGGCGATAGATCTTGTTCTCTGTGGTGCGCAGCATGGAGGCAACCTGCACGATCTTGTCGTCGTCTTCCGCCCGGCGGATGAACTTGTACTCCCAGCGTGGTTCGCCCTCCACATAAAGAATGCGTCGCTTGTTGTCGGTTACGCTTAGCAGCCGACTGATTGAATTGTTAGCCGCGTTTTCTTCGCCGGCGAGCGGACCGAGCGAGAAGTGCAACGTCTTGGCTCCAGCCTCGCCCGGACTAAAAAAGACAGTTTCTACCTGGCTCGTGCCGTCGGCCCCGAGTGTTACCTCCCGGGAGCCAACGGTCTTATCTCCGTCGCGAACCACCAGCAGCGCGTGGCTTCCCGCGTAGCCTCTTTGGTGGAAGGTAACGGTAGCAGGGATGCGTGAGTTAGACATGGCGCGGAACGCGACACGCACGTCGTTCAACTCCACATCGTGCGCGGCCTGCTCCTTGCCAAAGCCGACTGTATGAACGGGGATGCGGCGATTGCGCAGGGCATCGATGGTTTGCAGGGAAAGATCTCCGGAACCATCGGCGGAGTTTTCTGATCCATCGCTGAGCAGCACGACCGCGCCCACCGGCAAATCGGAGGTCTCGGTTGCCAGCTGTCGCAGGCTGTCATTGATGTGGGTCGCAGCAGCGCCGGGCTGTATCTCTGGTAGCGTCGCAGCCCGGGCCGCCCGGCTGTCAAGCCGGTAGAGCCGGACCTGAAATTTCTTTTGCAAACCTGCCAGCACACCGTCCTCGAGCGCTTTTTCGGCCGCTGCTTCCCGCGTCAACTTGCCCTCGCTCCCGCTATCGGCAATCGCCATGCTGCGCGAGTCATCGAGCACAACGGCGATTACGTTCTGTTGCGGAGCCAGCTCCGCCACGGTGATCGCCGGCTGCCACAGCAGTAGCAGCACGGTAGCGATGAGCAAAGACTGCAATAGCCAGACCGTACCCGCCCTCCACCTGCCGATCTTTTGGGCTGCCTGCGGCAACCGCGACCAGATCAGCAGTGCCAGGCCCGCCGTGCACGCGACAATCAGCAGCAACAGCAGCCAGCCCGGCCATGTGCCCAGAAGGACAAACTGGCCTTTGGAAAACACCGGAATCGGATACTTGAAAAAGAATTGAAACATGGGTCCGGAGTTTTCCGCGCCGACTGTCTCTCGACCTAGTGAGTCATGCCATAAACGATGTAGTTCAACGCAACCCGAAAAGCCATGGAGGCGAAGGGTTCCGGGTAATCCGGATCGTCCGCCCATTCCCAGGCATCACCGAGATGCATATTGTGACAAATGGCCACTATGATGCGGCCTTTGTCATCACGGATGGCACGCCATTTCGGCACGTAACCATCCTTTTCGTAGGTCCTGCCGGTCCGGATGTATTGCTCCCCGGGTATCTGCATGCGCTCGTTCACGTCGTACAGCACATGGAAGATCTCGTCCTGGTTCTCCAGGTCTTCGACCGGCCGATCGGGAAGAACCTCACGCATGCCGTTCATGAACTCCTCCCAATCCGCTGTGCCGTGAAAGTCGTCGACCATCAGGAAGCCGCCCTTCAGCAGGTATTCACGCAGGCGCTTGGCTTCTTCGTCGGTAAACGACCACGTCTGTACCTGCACGGCATAAATCCAGGGATAGTTGAAAATCTCGTCGGAGTCGAGGCTTACTACCTGCTCAGTCGAGCGGCCCTGAATCCGTGTAAGGCGTTTCATCGCAAGCAGAACCTGGCGGTCGGCCTTGGGATAGTCGCGCGACCAGGTGTGCCAGCCGTAGCCTCCGTAACCACCGTAGCCTCCGTAACCTCCTTCAAAACTGCTGCCCACGCTGGAGGAATAACTGAGCCGCGACCAGTAAAATTCCGCCCGGTCGTTGGTTTGCGCGTCGTCGTCGAAGCCGAAGTCTGCTGTTCGCTGGTAGGCAAACAGCGCGGAGCACAACGCCATCCCGGCGAGGATTGCCGAGCCGGCTTGCAGGAGCTTCATGGAACCTCCCAATTCACCGCGCTTGCCTTGAGAGTACCAGAATGCCGCAGGCTCTCGTCTGATAGACGAAGCCTGACAGCGAGTAGTTTGTTGCCCCATGCAAATGTTTGCCGGGCGCTCTGCTTGCGCGCCATGTTTCTGCGTGAGACGATTTCTTCAGGTCAGGCCGAGGGGGCAGTCTTTTGAAGCGGCGGGACTTCTTGAAGATTGGCAGCGCCGCCTTTGCGCAAGCGGGAGCCGCCACTCTGCTGCCGGCGCAGGCGGCTCAGATGCCGATGGGCGCCCCCGCCAACGACACCACGAAAGCCGACTACACCCTGCGCATCGCTCCCGTAACCGTGGAGCTCGCCCCAGACCACATCCTAAGCACCATCGGCTACAACGACACCTCTCCGGGGCCCGTACTGCGCATGCGCGAGGGCAAAACCGTCAGCGTGGACGTAATCAACGACACCGATGTGCCGGAGCTGGTGCACTGGCACGGCATGTTGATTCCCTCGGATGTCGATGGGGTGGAGGAGCAGGGCACGCCTCCGGTGCCTGCTCGTGGCCGGCGCCGCTACCAGCTCACGCCGCGCCCCGCCGGCTCTCGCTGGTACCACTCGCACGCCATGGCCGAAGCCGATCTGCATCGCGGAAGCTACACCGGGCAATTCGGCTTTGTTTACGTCGACGGGGCGAATGACCCCGGGCGATATGACCAGGAGATTTTTCTTTCCCTGCGCGACTGGGAACCTTTTTTTACCAGCAACATGGATGACGATGACGATGACGGCCATGCCGGACCGCAGCCCGAGAAGCCCGCGGTTCTGAATACCGATCCCAACGGCCTTGAAGTGAACTCCATGACCTATTCCATCAACGACAAGGCCTTGGGTGCGGGGGAGCCGATTCGGGTGAAGCAGGGCCAGCGCGTGCTGCTGCACCTGCTCAACGCGAGCGCGATTGAGAACCGGCGGATTGCGCTGGCGGGACATCAATTTCAGGTGATAGCGCTCGATGGCAATCCGGTGCCGGTGCCGCGGAAGGTTGATGGAATCCTCATCGGCGCAGGTGAGCGGGTGGATGCGATTGTCGAAATGAACCAGCCGGGGGTATGGATCCTGGGCGCCACGGAAGAGAGAATTCGCAACACCGGCCTTGGCATTATTGTGGAATATGAAAACCAGCATCACCAGCCCCAGTGGGTAGTGCCTCCGCGGGCTGCCTGGGACTACACCTTATTCGGCAAGATCAGCGATACTGCTGTTCCGCCTGATCAGACGATAGAGATGGTTTTCGAAAAAATTCCCGGCGGGGCGGGCAAGTTCAACAGCTGGCTGGTGAATGGAAAGCAGTATCCGCATGAAAGGGAGTTCGTGTTGAAGCAGGGAACTCGATCCCGTCTGGTCTTTCGCAACCGAACGGACGATGCGCACCCTCTCCATCTGCACCGTCATCAGTTCGAGCTGGTGGAAATGAATGGAACCAAAACCGGGGGCATCATAAAAGACACGGTAGTAGTTCCGTATTACGGCCGAGCCGTGGTGGATTTTGTCGCCGACCAGCCAGGCTTGTCTCTATTCCATTGCCATATTCAGCAGCACATGGACTACGGCTTCAAGGCGCTTTTTCGGTACGCTTAGGGGCTATCCGCTGATGGAGAGTCATGGTGCTTGAAACGCCTGCTCCAATATCCACCTGAACTTAGCCAAGGACTGCGCTAACTTGTTGGGATGTTTTTCGCCAAAACTGTGGGGGTTGACGAAAAACATCCCAAACAGCTTAGCGCCCCTACGGGTGCTGGATATTGCGCGAGCCGATTGCTATTCCAGTGACCTTTCGGGGCCTCGCCATCCGGTTACTTTGCTTTTTGCGTAAGCGGCAGATACTGGTCGCGCAGCTGCGTCTGACGGCTGGTCATCGGAATGGCGACTCCTCCAATAAACACCTGTTGCACCGATGTGCGCACGTCCAGCGGATCACCGTTCGCGATCACCACGTTGGCAACTTTGCCCACGTCCAGAGAGCCTAGTTGGTCGCCGACCCCGAACATTTCCGCCGGGTTGAGGGTGATGGCCTTCATCGCCTCATCGTAGGGCAAACCGTAGGCTACCGCGTAGCCTGCCGCATAGGGCAGGTTTCGACTGTCAGCGGAGGGACCGTCGGGGAGAACAGACGAAAGAGCAATCTTGACGCCGCGTTTCTGCAATTCCGCAGGAAGAGAAAAGACCGCATCGTAGCGTTCGTTGGCTTCAGGCGCGTCATAAATGGATCCAACAATGACCGGCACCTTATACGAAGCGATGGTGTCGAGCACACCCTGCGAATGAGTCACGTGGTTCAGGATCACTTTAAGGTGAAACTCCTTCGCAATGCTCATGGCGACTTCCACCTCGTAGCCCTCATAAGCGCCGAACACCACCGGCTTATCGCCTTTCAAGTAAGGAATCAGCGCTTCATATTTGAGGTCCTTCTTGGACGGAGTGCCTTTGAAGTCTGGCTTTGCCTCCGCCGCTTTCTCGGCCATGTAATTCTGGGTATCCAGAAAGCTCTGTCGCAGTTGCGAGGCCAGGCCCATGCGGGTGGAGGGAAATTTCCTGCCTCCAGGGCCACTTCCTCTTCGCCGGACGTCCCCCTCGAAGTTCATGGCCAAGGCAATATCCGGACTGAGAATCATGGCGTTGCGGTCTTTGCCATAAAGCTGGATCAGCGCGTCCTGGCCGGCCACGGAATCCTCTGAGGCGGGCGCGACGATCGCGTTGGTGACACCGTTAATGCGCTCCACAGGAATGCGGACCGTCTCGGCATGGAAAGCGTCGACCACACGCATTTGGGGAAAGATTTCATCGCTCTTCTCCACCAGGTCGCTGCTGTTTTCGTCCGACCCCACCTCGACTAGCCCAAGCTGGGTCTCCGCGTCGAATAGGCCGGGATATACCGTCATCCCCTTCGCGTTGTAGACCTGCGCGTCCTTCGGCACCTTGGTCGAGGCTTCCGGCCCAATGTCGGTAATCTTGCCATTTTCAAGAACCACAACGCCATTCTCGATGGTGCCATGGGTGATGGTGAGCAACTTGCCGCCGACGATCGCCACCACGCTAGGTGGAGCAATCGCAGTGTTATTAGGACCGGCCGGAGCGGGTGGGGCTTTGGGGTGAGCCGCGCTTTGGGCGTACCCTCGCGGCATGCCGAAGCAAGCGCCCAGCAGCGCCCAAGCAAAAATCCGTCGTCCAACGTTGCTGGCGATCACAGGCCGTCTCCATCCTCGTCGTCTGCGCCCTCAAACCCGCTGCTATGCATCACTCCGTGGAACTGAGTCGTGCCGAAACCAGGAAGGCTGCTGTCGAAGAAGAGTTCACCATCGATATACACCTTTTCCGCGCGCGCGTAAGTGGTGAGTGGATTCACGTTCCACATCACCAGGTCAGCATCTTTGCCCACGTCGATCGAGCCCACGCGGTCGTCCACCCCGATGATCCAGGCGGGATTGAGAGTGATCATCTGCAGCGCTTCTTCTTCGCTTGCTCCGCCGTAATGGATCATCTTTCCCGCTTCCTGGTTGAGGCGGCGCACATAGTCGTTGGAGTCGCTCTTAAGCGCAACGCGTACGCCCTCCCGCATGCTCATGGTGGCGTTCCACGGAATGGCATCCCAGGCTTCGTCCTTATATCCCCACCAGTCGGCGAAGGTGGCGATTGCCGTGCCGGTGGGCGCAATCTGATCGCCCACCTTGTACATCTCCAGAGCATGGTGGAAGGCGCGAATTTTGTAACCGTATTCCCTGGCGATTGCCTCTTCGGTAAGAAACTCGTCGGCCCGGTAGCAATGGATCTGTACCAGAAGCTTGCCCCGCAGTATGTCGGCCAACGCTTCGAGCTTCAGGTCGCGTTTCGGAGCTACAGCATCTTTATCGTTCTTGGCCACCTTGGCGTTGTACGCGTCCCAGCTTGCCATGTATGCCTTCGCATCTTCAAAAGACTGGCGCATGACTTCAAAATTGCCCATGCGTGTAGAGGGCAATTCATTGCGCTCACCGTATACGCGCTTGGGATTCTCACCACTGGCGAATTTGATGGAGCGGGGCGCCCCGGGAAACAGCATCTGATCGCGCGACAGACCAAATTTGTTCTTGATCACCACTGCCTGTCCGCCGATTACATTGGCCGACCCGTGCAGCAACAGCTCGGTGGTGACCCCGCCCGCCAGTGCCCGGTAGAGCGCGCTGTCCGTGTTGTCGAAGGCATCGATCATCATCATGGAAGGTGTGACCGGGCTGGTGGCCTCATTAGTGTCATTGCCGAGCGCGGAGTGGGAGTGCGGGTCGATGATGCCGGGCGTGAGGAATTTGCCTGTGGCATCGATGACCGCGGCATCCGCCGGCGCGCTCACCGTCGGCCCGGCTCCCGCAATCTTTCCCTGGTGAACCCAGACGCTTCCGCGCTCAATGGTGCCGTGCGATGCAGTCATTACGGTGGCGTTCTTGATAACGAAATCCGCCGGGGCAGCGGCCGTCTGAGCAGGGAGGCCTGAGGGCGCCGCGAGCACGGACACCAAAAGACTCACCTGCAGACCCTTGACTCTGAAGAATGAACTCGAGGACAAATCAATGAGCTCCCGGATAAGGGATCAAAGGGCCCGAAGGATAATACGATTTTCTTTTGTTTTCCCCACGAGCCAATATACCCCCGCAGCTCCTCTTCTTGCCCATACGCTCTACCAGGAAATCGGTGGGCTGGTTTGCTGATCCACCACCTGGTAGCCTTCCGGAACCTTAAAGAGCTGCGGATCAGGCTCCGCCGTGTCCAATTCTGTGATGGCGAACGTTTGTGTGCCGATGCGTGGATCGGAGCGGCTAGACAGCAGATTGAATCCCAACCGCTGCGAGTGCCAATACTCCAACATAATCTGGATAGGCCGATCGTTTCCCATTACGCCGGTTTTGATGGTCGTAGTCTGGCGGGTGCCAACCGTATCCACGCCCAGCAGCGTCTTCATGCCCAAATTCTCGACGGTTTGGGAGCCGTCTTTACTTTTAAACGGCTGTGCTCCCGACTCCTCTCCTTCGAACATCTCGGACTGTGGCGGCTGATATGGCGTAAGGTCGCAGATTTTTTTGAAGGTGCTGCAGGTGTAGAGAGTGTGATTGATCGGGTCCGCAATCTGAATGAAGTTCATCGCAGACTTCACATCGCTTCCTTTGGGAACCAGGAGCCAGCGTTCCTCATAGACACGCCCTGCGCTGTCGCGCGCTATATGGCGTTTATTGGTAAGCGTGTATGTGCCACCCTCGGCCATAGGGCGCGCCCACTCCGTCTCCAGGGTAGTGTAAAAAGGCGCGTTGGGCAGCGGCGGGATTACGATGCTTTCTAAAACCTCGCGCGTGCCCCCATCCTGAGGCCGCGAAGGCCGGGTTGGAGGCTGCACCTGCTGCTGGGCCACGACGATGGAAACGATGCCGGTCAAAACAACGAGTGGAGTAATCCTCATTGGAGCCGCTCCGCTAATAAGTGGTCCGCCACGCGAATGGCGTTGGCGATGATGGTCAGCGAGGGATTCACCGCGCTTGCCGAGACGAAGCAGGATGCATCCACGACATAAAGATTGTCCAGATCATGGGCCTTGCAAAGCGGGTCGAGCACACTGGACGCGGGGTCATTCCCCATACGGCAGGTACCGTTCTGGTGGCCTACACCTTCCAGAGGAATGCGCTTCTTGAAATAGGCGTGCAGCGGGACTGAGGTGGTCGCATGGCCGGCCTTCTTGAGCACGCCAACCCAGCGATCCTTAAGGCGATTAAACGATTCCACATTGTTGGGCGTGTACGAGAGCTGGATTCTCATGGGCGCGGAATCGGTCATGGGCTCGGATTCATTGGTGTGGCCCGTGTCCCCGGCGGGATGGGCGCCGTCCACACCGGGCTGCTGGTTGTTGACCGAAAGCGGAGTCGTGTTGTGCAGAGTCACCCGATTCTCCGGGTCCGGCAAGTCTTCCGTCGTCAGCCACCACGGCACGGCGTGGTGCTTCATCCCCTCCAGCACCAAGCCCGGGGTGAGCGGCGGCGCATCCCCCTTCATCATCTCGAAGTGGAAGCTGCCAACCGGCTGCACCTGGCCCAGGGGGAAGGGATAAGCAGGGTCTGAGTCCTTGAAGTAAAAGTCGTTTGTGCCCCAGGTCTTGGTGTAGCTGTCCTCATTGCGCTCCGTGCTGATTGCCAGCAAAGCATCGGCCTGGTGATACATGAAGTTCCGCCCCACCTGGCCGGAAAGATTGGCAAGCCCGCTCGGATGTTTGTCGTTCGCGGAGGCAAGAAGAATCACCGCGGAGTTGATAGCGCCGGCGCAGACCGCGAAGAACCCCGCCCGATACGTCGCCGGCACACCGTCTTTGGACGCAGGCGGTGCATAAGCCTTCTCCGGCCCAGCATGGACCACCTCGACCGCGGTCACTGCAGTGCCGCTGCTGTTGGTGAGCAGGCGGGTCACCCGGGAGTTCGTCATCAGGGTCACGTTGGGCAAGTGCATGATCTGGCGGATGCAATTGATGTCCGCGTCCGACTTGGCGTGCACCAGGCACGGGTATCCGTCGCAGGTGTCGCAGCGCACGCACTTCGAGGCCAGAGGATCGGCGGCATCCCGCTTGAGCCCAAGCGGGATTGGGAAGGTATGGATGCCGAGCTTACGCACGTCGTCTTCGATGGTCTGCATGCGCGGCTCATTGCAGAATGCGGGATAAGGGTACTTGACTGGAGTGGAAGGGCTCCGTGGGATCGAAGGAGGAGCCGTATCCGCCCGGAACCGAGGGTGCAGTGCCGAGATCGCCGTGGACGTGAAAAAGCTCTTCCGCCCGGCTATAGATAAGGCTCCATATCGGCGTAGCTGATGGGCCACGCTGGAGAGATGCCCCCCTGGTGCCGAATAACGCCGAAGTCTTCGGCCCGCATGCGGAACATCGCAGCCCCGTAGACCTTCGTCTGGCCGCCCACGAAGTAGGCCTGCTGCGGGTGCAGCGGCTTTCCGTCCTTATCCTGCCAGGTCTCTTTGGTGTGATAGCGGTTGTCCAGAAAGACGGCGGACGTGTCCCAGTTGAGCTTCTCCTGCGGCAGAAACGGGCCCCGCTCGAGAATAAGGATGTTCTTGCCCGCCTGCGCCAGGTGCAGAGCCAAGGTTCCGCCGCCTGCGCCCGTGCCAATCACAATCGCGTCGTACATGCCTTGCGTGTTCACTAGAGCACGGTATCAGGTTTACCCGCTCGAAAATACGAATTCATTGCCATCGGGGTCTTTGAATTTCGCCATCGTTCCCCACACTTCTTACTCACGATCTTGACTCCGCGAATCATCTTGTTTCCTTCCCACCCCGAAACTGCTGGCAACATAACGCCTGCCACCCTGACGCTGCAATCTGGGACTCGATGCTATATTGATGGATGGTATAGCGATGTTGCATGTAGATGAGTATGTGATCGACGTATTGATGCGCGATCTCGTCGGCCATGACCGTAGGCCGGCCAGCTTTCTGGTGTACTTATGGCTTGCCGCGGAGCAGCAGCGCCACGGCAGGCCAGTCGCCATCAGCTATCAACAGCTCGCGGAGTCGATAGGCATTTCGAAAAGCTCGGCTCAGGCCGCCACCGGCTGGCTCGCCAAACGAAAACTCCTGGCTGTAAGCAAAACCAGCTCCACTGCGACCCCCATTTACACCGCAACGCGGCCTTGGTCATCGAAGTAAGAACGCCATAGTCTGGACGAGTGATCGAGGAGACAAGTACCCAGTGTCCTTTACAGATTGGCTGTTCTCCGATCTCGAACGCCCTGAGAGCGCTCACAGTCGCGATAACACCGGCAGGCACCCGTGGTGGGCGGTGATGTGCCTTACTGGCGTTGACTACTTCTCCACTCTCGGCTACCAGTCCGGCATCGCTTTCCTGGCGGCCGGCGTACTCTCGCCGGTTGCCACTTTCGTTCTCGTCCTGGTGACCCTCTTTGCCGCATTGCCCGTCTACAACCGGGTCGCTGGCGCCAGTCCCTACGGCCAGGGAAGCATCGCGATGCTCGAGAAGCTATTCCCCGGTTGGACCGGCAAGGTCTTCGTGCTCGTCCTCTTGGGTTTCGCCACCACCGACTTCGTCATCACCATGACCCTTTCCGCAGCGGACGCAGCCGCGCATTTTGTCCACAATCCCTACACTCCACACGCCCTCCGCAACCAGATGGCCGTTACTCTCTTCCTGCTC
>CAWJAB010000021.1:0-38762 GCA_963840675.1 uncultured Acidobacteriaceae bacterium | reverse complement strand
GGCGTCGGGTCTTCTGTGGTGGTGCGCATGCGGAAGCGCTCGAATCTGCCTTCCAACAACGACATCAATCCCGTGTACCAGTAGCCCAGCACGAACAGCAGCAGGAACGGCACGGTGAAGTAGTTCTCATTGACGATCGCGTACCAGATGGTCAGCGCAAAATAGCTGCCGATCAGAAGCTCGATCCAGGGCACGATGCCCAGGCGCTTACGATATTGGCTGGCCTGCGCGACCTGGCCGCGCTTCTCGATGCGGTATTTGGGCGTGCGCTTGAATGCGCTCTTGATGCCGAAGAGCGCCTCCAATACCGCCCTGGTATTGGTCACCGTCAATCCAATCCCCAGAGCCATCAGAAACGGCAGATACAAAAATGTTCTGAACCATTTCCCGGGAAATAACTCCTTCTGCGAGACCAGGTAGAAGGAGGAAATGGAAAGCGTCGACGCCATGAACAGGGGAACGTCGATCAGCAGCATTTGAAACCATCCCTGATAGAAACGGATGATCATCGCCGGCATCAACAATGTCGACAGCACGATCATCAGCGGATAACTGATGTTGGCCGTCAGATGGTAAAACGCCTCAAGCTTGACGTGGAACGGCGCATCGCTGCGGAACATCATGGGCAGTATCTTCTTCGAGGTCTGGATCAGGCCCTTCGCCCAGCGCGCTTGCTGCGTCTTGAAGGCGGTCATTTCAATCGGCAGCTCGGCCGGGCACTCGACGTCCTGCAGATAAATAAATTTCCAGCCCTTCAACTGCGCCCGATAGCTCAGGTCGGTATCTTCCGTCAGCGTGTCGTGCTGCCAGCCTCCCGATCCATCGATCGCCGTGCGGCGCCACATGCCGGCTGTCCCGTTGAAATTGAAAAAGGCGTGGGTGCGCGATCGTCCGCCGTGCTCCAGAACAAAGTGGCCATCGAGCAGGATCGCTTCCACCTGGGTAAGGAAGCTGTAGTCGCGGTTGAGATGCGTCCAGCGCGTCTGCACCATGCCGATCTTAGGATTGGCAAAGTGGTGCACCACTTGCATCAGCCATTCCCGGGGAGGCACAAAATCGGCATCGAAAATGGCGACAAATTCCCCCGTGCCACGCGCAAACCCTCATCCAGCGCGCCCGCCTTGAAGCCATGGCGATTGACACGATGAATGTACTCGATCCGGTGTCCCAGGGATCGATAGAGCTCAACCGCCGCCTGGGCGACCTCTACGGTGCCGTCGGTGGAGTCGTCCAGTACCTGGATCTCCAGCTTGTCCGCGGGATAATCCAGGTTGCAGCAGGCCTGGATGAGCCGGTCAACGACGAATTGCTCGTTGAAGATAGGGAGCTGCAAGGTGATGCTGGGCAGCTCGGCGAAATGCGACTCGGGCTCCCGCACTGCGTTCTTCCGGTTCCTGTAGTAGCGGTAAACCAGCTGGTAGCGATGGATCCCATAGAAGGCGAGAATCACCATCACGACGAAGTAGGGAATCAGCAGCGCGGTGTCAAAAGTGTTCCAGTGATACAGGTGCTCGAAGGTCTTGTCGGCGTAATGCGTCCGGAAATAATGCTGCAGCCCGTGCTGCGGAAAAGCAGAGCAGCAGCAGCCGCGAGAGTTGCTTAAAGTATCAGCAATTGCCAGCAGGGCGCTGCCTCCGTATAAATTCACTAAGATGCCGTTGGCCTGTGATCCGCTGCCGGATCAGTTGAGAAAATAAGTGGTGTACAGCGTGTCTCGCTGCACCGGACGGAAGCCGGCGCCGCGGATAACATGCCGCAACTCTTCTTCTGTGGTGCAGTTCGAGGTGCCCGCGGCCCTGACGACGTTCTCCTCCAGCATCACCGAACCCACGTCGTTGCCGCCGAAGCGCAAGCCAAGCTGCAGCACTTTCAATCCCTGCGTAACCCAGCTGGATTGCACATTCTCTATATTGTCCAGGTAAAGACGCGAAATCGCCAATACTTTCAGGTACTCCACCGACGTGGCCTCATCCCATTTGCGCCCGCCCAGGGCGGTGTTTGTGGGCTGAAAACTCCAGGGGATAAAGGCGGTAAAGCCTCCGGTCTCTTCCTGCAGCCGCCGCACTTGTTCAAAGTGGTTGACCCGATGCTCGAAGCTCTCCCCCACGCCAAACATCATGGTGGCAGTGGTGCGCATGCCCAGCTCATGGGCGGTGCGGTGCACGTCGACCCAGTCCTGTGTGGAGCACTTAAGGCGCGCAATGCGATGGCGCACTTCGTCGTCCAGGATCTCGGCTCCGCCGCCGGGGATCGAAGATAACCCTGCATCCCGCAGCCGGGCGATGGTGTCCCGTATCGTCAACCCGCTGTACTCGGCGATCGCCAGTATCTCCGAAGCCGAGAAGCAATGCAGCCAGACCTGGGGGAAGCGCTGCTTGATGCCTTTGAGCAATCGTTCAAACCATTCGATCTTGAGGTCGGGGTGCAGACCGCCCTGCATCAGCACGCCGGTGCCGCCCATCTCCACCGTCTCGGCAATTTTCTCGTAGATGGTTTCGAAGTCGAGGATGTAGCCCTCCGCCGCAAGCTTGCCCTTGAGCGGGCGGTAGAAGGCGCAAAAGCTGCAATACTCAGTACAAAAGTTTGTATAGTTGATGTTGCGGTCGATAATGTATGTGACCACACCTTCGGGATGCAGCTTGCGCCGTAGCGCATCGGCTTCCATGCCCAGGCCGATTAGATCGTCTGAACGGAAATAGTCGAGAGCTTGCGTCCTGGTAATCGCCACAAATACATTTTACGGGTACGGCAGCCTACAATCCAGTGTTACAGTGCAAGAAGCGTGGCTCGGAAGCGATCATTTGAGCAACCATGAGCCGTACCAGACCCGTACCGGATCCGCTCGCCTTATCCGGATTGCACCCTATCACAACGAGTTGAAGGTTCCTCTACCGGATTTTAGGGCATCTTCGCACCCGAAGTTCTACCATTGTCTCGTTAGCATCGCGGGCCCCTCCATTACAACGTAGCGTCGTCTGTTTCTCGCGCTACTCATCTCCTTCGAGAAAGGTTCCGTTTCCATGTCTCTATCCAGCCGCCTTTTTTCGCGACTCTCACTCCCTTTGCGCCTGGCGCTGCCGGCTGCTCTTAGTCTCGCCTTTGCCTTGCCTCTGCAGGCACAGACTGCCGCCGCGCCGGCCCCGGATATCATCTATTTCACCAACGGCGACCAGCTCACCGGCAAGCTGTCGAACGAGGTCAACGGCAAAGTGACCTTCCACAGCGACATTGCGGGAGATGTGACCGTGACCTGGGACAAGATCAAGTCCATCAAAACTTCGCAGCAATTTGCCGTGATCCAGCAAGGCCAGCATGTGAACCGTAAAACGGCGAAGGCGGAGATTGCTCAGGGCAACGTCGCAGGTGCAGGACGACCAGGTCAAGGTCACGCCCACTGGCGGAGCCGCCGGCAAAGACATAGCTGTGAAGGACGCGCAATACATGGTCGACCAGAGCCACTTACGACAAGGAAGTGCTGCACAACCCCGGCTTCTTTTACGGCTGGAACGGCGGAGTGACCGCCGGAGCCTCGACCATCGATGCCACGCAAGACAGCCGTAACTTCACCGGTTCCGTGGCCCTGGTAAGAACCATCCCGACGCCTCAGCTGGCTCGACACGCGCGAGCGCACCATCTTCGATTTCACCGGCGCTTACGGATCGGTCTCACAACCCGGAACAGTCGGGACCAAGACCAACATCATTCACTTCGACGCGGAGCAAGACTGGTACTTCAACCCTCGTCTTTATGCCCTGGTGGATACGGCATTCGACCACAACTACTCGCAAGGCATGGATCTGCAGCAACTCTACGGCGCCGGTCTTGGTTACACCGTCATCAAATCCCCCAAGCAGGAGCTGGATGTAAAGTTCGACATCCACTATGAAAAACAGAAATATTTCGTGACCCCCGGCATTGTGCCTCCACCTCCGCTCACGCCCAGCAAGAACCTGGTTGGGGCCGACTTCGGCGACACCTATATGCTGAAGCTTCCCCACGGCCTGGTTTTCAACCAGGGAGCCGTGATCACGCCCGCCTTCAATCAAACCAATGCCTACTCGGTGGTGGCCACCGCGGGCCTGTTGTTCCCGGTGTACAAGCGCATCGGGTTCTCGGTGGCAACCCTGGACGATTTCCTGAACGATCCGGCCATAGGAAGCAAGAAGAACTCATTCCAGTTCACCGCGGGCGTGACCTGGACCTTGAAATAAGCCGGTGGGGACCGGCTTGCCACTGCATGGCAGCGGGAGCACCGGTCCTACTGCGGGGCTACCGGGTCAAGGTCCAGCAGGCTGTTTCAACAAGTCCAGCACACCTGGGGGCAGCGGCTTATCTGCGTTTGCCAGCAGCTGCGACACTTGCCACATCTCTGTCTGGTTCAGGACTTGGCTGAATGCGGGCATGCCTGAAAGCCGGATACCGTTGGCTACCTTCCAATATGTCTCACCGGGTGGATCGTCGCTGACGCCCACCACGCCATCGCGGTGCGGTTCCCAAAGCTGAGGCGCCTCGGGATACATGTACTTGGCGAAGCCGGCAGGGCGCCCATAGAGCCCATGGCAGGCAGCACATTGCTTGCGGTAGATGTGAGCGCCGATCTCCAGGTTGGTAGGGCTGGCTTCGACCGGAGGCGTCTTCACCAGCTCGCGGTCGATGCGCGCGTGCAGCGGAAGGTGGACGATGGCCTCCTCGAAGGGAAAAGGCTTGTCGTTGGTGGCCACTGGCGGGCTGCCGGCTGTGAGATAGACCCAGATGCAAAGCGGGTACGATCAGCAGGCCGATCAGCAGGCCAAGAAGGAATTTCATGCGGTTCGCCTCTCATGAAGGATATAGCAACGGCAGAAATGCTCTAATACTAACCAGGACATCAATCGTATTTTCATCGCCCAACGGCGGCAGGCAGTGGAGGCTTTCAGGTTCATGCATCATAGCAAGCGTTTTGGATGCCACGTGTATCCGCTTCTTTTTTTGATCACTCTTGCGGTACCAGGGCTCATGGCGCAGAATTCCACCGGCAGCGTTTCCCCGGAACCACAGGCTCAGACAGCGCCGGAGAACCCGCAACAAAATCAGATTCGCTTAGCCCAGGAAGCTCAGGCCAGGGTCCACGCACGCCGCGAGCAGCGCAAGCAGCGCATCGTTCAGGATACCTACAGTCACAAGTTCGAGGCCTATGGAGGGGGCGGCTACACTCGCTTCCGCCCTGGTCCATCGTTGCAGCACATCAACGAATCGATCTGGAACGGGGGCTTCACCGATTATCTTTGGGGCCGCCTGGGGCTTACGGCGGATTTGCGTGGGTATTACGGGACCGCGTTCACCTCTCCCAGTCCCTATAACATTTTCAAACCCTCCATCAGCCAGTACACCTTCATGGTGGGGCCGCAGTATCGCTTCGTGCGCCGGGAACACTGGGCCATCGGCGGGCAGGTCCTGGTGGGCGCAGCCAAAGGTAATTTCAACGCGAATAGCGCCCAGCTTCCCGGCACTCTGATCGGACTTTGGCCCAACGGGCACTGACTTCAGTTTTTCCGCTGCCGTGCCCATCGACTACAACATCAGTCCGGGGCTCGCTTTCCGCATTCAGCCCGGGTACTGGTTAACCACCTTCGGCAGCACCGCGCAGGTAAAGAACCTGGGCTTCAACGCGGGCCTTGTGTATCGTTTCGGACGGCAATGAAGTGGTGATGGTGCTCTCGTTTGGATCGGTTGCGAGTTAAGAGAACTGCAGATCCCTCGGCTACGCTCGGGATGACAAAGGAGAGGCGGTGGCTGCTCGAGCCTTCGATGTCACGACAAAGAGCAGGATTCCAGTTCCGGCAACGAACGCACAGGTGAGCGTTGCCATCTCATTTGTCATCCCGAGCGTAGCCGAGGGATCTGCAGTTTTCCAAACGAAAGCGCCGGTCTCAGGCAGTGACCGCCTTGTCGCGTTCTTTGGCGGATTCCAGCGGATATTGCGGCTCCGTCATCCTGACCGGATCAAGGATCTCCGCAATCTCTTCTTCGCTGAGCAGCTTCTTGGCGCGGGCGATCTCAATAATCGACCTCCCGGTGGCGACCGACTCCTTGACGATCTCCGCGGCCTTGGCATAGCCGATATACGGGTTCAGCGCCGTGGCCAATGAGACCGTGCTCTGCGCGTAAAGCTCGCATCGCGATTCGTTGGCCGTAATCCCCTTAATGCAATAATCGTCGAACTGGCGCAGCATGTTGCCCAGGATAGTAATGCTCTGCAACACGTTGTAGGCCATGGTCGGCATCATCACGTTCAGCTCCAGCTGGCCGGCCTGCACGGCATACGCTACGGCCGTATCGTTGCCGATTACCTGGAAGCTGACCATGGCTGCCAGCTCCGGTATCACCGGGTTGATCTTGCCCGGCATGATGGAGGAACCCGGCTGCAGGCTGGGAAGGTAAATCTCCGCAAAGCCGGTGTTGGGGCCCGAGCTAAGCAGACGGATATCATTTGAAATCCTGATTGTTTCCAAAGCAATTCCCCGCAAGGCCGCGCTCACATCCCCCATGCATGCATTGGACTGCATCGCCCAACGCATATCCTCGGCCGGCACCAGCTTCTGCCCGGAGATGCCGGCCAGGTATGGCCACGGCTTTCACCCGATAATCCGGATGGGTGTTGATACCGGTGCCCACTGCGCTGCCGCCCAGCCCCAGCTCGCGCAGCGTGGCGGAAGCCAGCTTGAGAAACTGCTGCCCCTTCTCCACGGCTAAGCCATAGGCCGCAAATTCCTGCCCCAGCCGCATGGGAACCGCATCCTGCATGTGGGTGCGGCCAGACTTCATGATGTGGTGGAAGGCCTTCGCCTTTTCCCCAAAGGTCGCGGCCAGCTTGTCCAACACCGGGTAGAAGGTTTCGAGCGCCAACAGCGTGGCCAGGCGCATCGCGGTGGGAAAAACGTCGTTGGTCGACTGCCCGTAGTTCACGTGGTCGTTAGGGTGGACCGGCGTATACTCCCCGAGTTTGCCTCCCAGGATCTCGTTGGCCCGGTTGGCGATCACCTCGTTGGTGTTCATGTGCATGCTTACGCCCGCCCCGGCCTGAAAAACATCGACGACGAACTCGCTATTCCACTTGCCGTCGATCACTTCCTGGGACGCCTGGATGATGGCGTCGGCGCGCTTGGCATCCACCAGGCCAAGGTCCTTGTTGGCCTGGGCGGCGGCTCGCTTCACCATCCCCATGGCGCGGATGAGCTGGGGGTACGCACGCAGGCCGGAAATGGGGAAATTGGCCACGGCGCGCACCGTCTGCGCGCCGTAATAGGCCTTCGATGGCACTTCGACAAAACCCAGCGAGTCTTTCTCTTTGCGTAGCTCAGATGGTTCAGACATGGGGAGCCGGCTCCTGAAGAAACCCTAAATTATAGCGATTCCAGGCGATGGCCGGGAACCCTTGTACAGCAGAGAGGGCAGATCATCGTCTAAGCTATAGAGATGGAGCAGAACCGTGCGCCCTGAAGGAAAGCTTTGACGTGCTGGTAGTGGGCGCCGGTCCTACCGGCCTGGCGTGCGCCATTGAGGCGCAGCGGGCCGGCCTGAGCGCCGTCCTGGTGGATAAGGGCTGCCTCTGCAACTCCCTCTTTCACTATCCATCCAACATGACGTTTTTTACCACGCCGGAATTGCTGGAGATAGGAGATATGCCATTCTCCAGCCCCAACCAGAAACCCAGCCGCAATGAAGCCCTGGAGTACTACCGCAAAGTTGCCGAGCATTACCAGCTGGAGTTCCGCCAATATCAGACCGTAACCAGCCTTACCGGCGAGGACGGAGATTTCACCATTACCACCGTCGACCGGTTCTCCCGTCAGCGGTCCTACGGGGCCCGCAAAGTCATTCTCGCCACCGGTTACTACGACCTGCCGAACTACCTCGAAATCCCTGGGGAAGAGCTGCCCAAGGTGCTGCACTATTACCACGACCCGCATCCCTATTACGACCAGAACGTTCTGGTGATCGGGGGCAAGAATTCGGCGGCCATCGCGGCCCTGGACCTATGGCGCCACGGCGCCCATGTGACCCTGGTTCATCGCGGACCGGCCATGCACCACCATGTCAAATACTGGATTCTTCCGGACATCAACAACCGCATCAAGAACGGCGAAGTAACCGCCTGGTTTTCCAGCTCGGTGGCCAACATCGCCGAAGACTCGGTCGAGCTGCTCACGCCGCAGGGGCTGGTTACCCTCAAAAACGACTTTGTCTTTGCCTTGACGGGGTACCATCCCGACTTTGATTTTTTGACCTCCCTTGGCGTGCGTCTTGAAGGGCAGGACCGCTGCCCTATGTGCGATCCGCAATCGCTCGAGAGCAATGTGCCCGGCCTCTACCTCGCCGGAGTCATCGTTGCCGGCATGAGAACCAATGAGATTTTCATTGAGAATGGCCGCTTCCACGGCCGCCAGATTGCGCAGGATATCGAAGCGAAGCTTGCGGGCCGCGCTTCAGTGAAGGTTGGCTAGCGCCCTATGAGTTGGCTCAAACCTCGATCCATTCGAGGTCAGCTCATCTCCGGTCTGATCCTCCTTGAAGGCCTCCTGGTGGTTGTCTTCGCCACGCTGCTGGTGCGCGAACAGGCCTCGGAGATTCATGAGCGGGCCCGTCTGCGCCTGGAGTCGGAGGTGAATCTGCTCGCGCTGCAGAGCGAGGACTCGCTGGCCCAGGGCCAGAGTGGATACATCCTGCCGATCCTGCGCGCCATGACCAACTCGCCCAGTATCCGTGCAGCGATGGTTACAGACCCCAATGGCAAGGTGATCGCCGCCAGCGATGGCATCAGCAACCAGGACCCGCTGACCCGCCTGGAAAAAAAGCACCTGGCCGACGCTCCCGGCGCCGTCATCTTTCGTGCCCCCGGCGGAGCTCGTGAAGCCGTGGTGGCGATCCACGTCGCCGGCCAACTGCGCGGCTTCGCCTGGGTGTACGAGGATGCGAGCGCGGCGTGGCAGCAGATTTACTCGCTCATTCGCATCACCATCATGTTCGCCGGCCTGGGGGCTTTGGGCACAGCGATCATTGCCGGCACGCTGGCCGGTTCCATCACCCGCCCCCTGCGTGCCTTGCTCACCGCAACCCGCAAGTTGATTCGCGATCCCGAAACCAAGGAAGGGTTTCCCCTGGAAGTGACCTCTGCCAATGAAGCCGCGGACCTGACCCGTGCCTTCAACCTGATGGTGACTTCGATGGAAGAGCAGAGAGCCGGGCTCAGCGATACCCTGTCGCTGCTCGACTCCATGCTGGAGAACGCGCCGATCGGTTTCGCTTTTTTTGATCGCAAGTTTCGCTACGTGCGGGTGAACCAGTTCATGGCCGCGATGACCCAGACGCCGATCGGCAGGCAATTGGGGCGCACGATCGAGGAAACGCTGCCCGGGCCAGCCAGCGAGATGCTGCAGGGCTGCATCCAGAGCGTCTTTGAGACGGGCGAGCCGGTGGTTCAGTTTGAGCTGAACACGCCTCTGGCCGGGGACGAGACCCAGATGCGCAGTTGGCTGATCAATGTATATCCGGTCAAGACTACGTCCGAAGCTGTTCGCTGGGTGGGGGCGATTGCCCTCGAAGCGACCGAGCAAAAGCGCGCCGAGGATGCGCTGCGGAAAACGGAAAAACTGGCCGCCGCAGGTCGCCTCGCGGCTTCCATCGCCCACGAAATCAACAATCCCCTGGAGGCGGTTACCAATCTTCTCTACCTGTTGCGGCACCAGCCGTCGCTGGATGAGGAAGCGATCGCGTATGCCGACATGGCGCAGCAGGAGATCGCGCGCGTCGCCGCGATGACCCAGCAGACCCTGCGTTTTTACCGCCAGACTACTTTGCCGGCGGTCGCCAACATCGCGGATGTATTGGATTCCGCGCTCACCGTCTATACCGGGCGGCTGCAGGCACTGCAGATAGAGGTTTCACGCAAGAGCGGGCCCAATATCGATCTTTTCTGTTTCTCCGGCGAGCTGCGCCAGGTCTTTGCCAACCTGATCGGCAACGCCATCGACGCCATGGGTCACGGCGGGCATCTGTGGCTGTCTGTCCGCCGATCCCGATCCTGGGTGGATGGAACGCCGGGTGTGAGGTTATTTGTGGCGGACAGCGGGTGCGGCATGACGCAGGCAACGCGGCTGCGGATCTTCGAGCCGTTTTTTACCACCAAGGAGACAACCGGTACGGGCCTTGGCATGTGGGTGACCGGCGAAATTCTCGCCAAGCATCATGCCACGGTGCGAGTTGCCAGCCGTGCGGCCGAAGAGGCGAACGGAAGGCGCTCCGGCACCGTGTTCATGCTCTTTTTCCCTGAGGATGGAATTGGTTCCCCACCGCTGCCGGCGCCTGCTGTAACCACCCAAAACGCGTAGCACGAAGGATTGATGATGGGGAAGACTCGATTTTGGGGTAGGCCGGGGATTTATCCCGGCCTACCCTGACACCGAGTTTTCCGCAGCCGTTTAGAAGCCACTGAGCGCAACTTTTCGAGTGAAGGGCTAGGGGTTAGCGCAACGCGATGCAGGCGCCGCAGCAGCGTGTTTCGACCGCGTAACATGCAGGCGGTTGATGCGCACATACCGCACCCGCAGACCCCCGACCACATCCGGTGTCGATAGCGGAGTTTTCGTAAGATCCACCAGCACCAGCAACGCCGCTTCTGCTGGATTGTCGTAGCTCTGGGTCACACCCACTCCAAAAAATGCCGGATCCGCCATCAACTGCGGCGCGAACTGCCGCTGTACCGCAGCCGCGGACCGCAGCACATCGGCCGGCAAATGAATGCCTTCTACCTCGGCAAGAGTGGTGGGTTCGGTGCCCGCGTTCATGCTCGCCGCGTCCGTGGGTATCACCAATGTCCGGACGCCGCCGATGGTTCTGGGAACGGTGACTCCCTGCTTGTTCCGGTCCACGTAGACGATGACCGCGGCTTCACCCGGGCTGTCCAGGCTGCTGCCGGCCGCGGTGCCCAGGATCCCGCTATCCGGCTTCACCAGCAGAGCGTTCGCCGCTTCAGCCGCCGACCTGGCGGCAGCCATCTCAAACGAGCTCACCCGGCGAGTCGCCGGCGCGGTGTTCTCATCGAAGTTGGAGCAAGTGATCGGATGGGGAGCCCCACCCGCAATCTGGAAGTCCTGGCCCGTCTGCCTGGCTCTTCTGCCCCAGCTCGCTGAGCACGTCCTTGATCGGATTGGCCACGCTGAATCCATGGTTGCTGTCGTCGTCGCCGCTGGCAAAAAGCAGCCCTACCGGCTGGGCATTGCCGGCGTCCAGCACCAGTGCTCCGGAGTCTCCGCTATCCGCGAAGCTGGCGCCCGGGCATGCCGATCTGGTTGGTGTAGGTCTTGGTGTAGTACCGCTGCGTCTCGGCGCAATCGTAGTAATAATCCACCTGGACGCTCAGGTTCACCGTGTTCACCGTCGAACAGGTCAAGCCTGTCGTTCGCCCGCTCTTGACCACGCGCAACTGGTTCAGCACGCCGGCGGTGAGCGCCTCTCCTGCCCCAGCCGCGGGCGCTCGCGGGGGTGAGAATGCCGTTGATGGATGCTCCCAATTGCAGGATCGACCCGGTGCTGTCCACTGCGGGAGTTGCCGCAGCCAGCGCGGCATCCACGTTGGTTTGAGAGCTTTGGATGGGCACGATGTAGCGCAGGGAACCCACGGTTCGGCCGGCTTGCGGGTTGCAATTGAGATCGACCAGCGCGGGTTGCACGATGGTGTCCCCGGTACGCGCCTGGTCCGATTCGGCGAGCACATGGTTGTTGCTCAGGATATAGGGATTGCCGTTCTGGTCCGTGACCAGCGCCCCCAGCGTCCCCCCGCAGCAGTCGTTGACATACTCACGTCCGGCGCCGTCTTTGCGGGAGTCGTAGTCGTTGGCGTTGCCACCCGATGCGCCCATCTCGATGTAGCCCGCCTGCGCCGCCTGGTTCTGCAGCCCCGAGCTATTAAATCCGGCCCCATTGAGCAGAATGTGAAGCGCCGAGACCGAGTGAGCATTTCCTCCAGCTTGCCCCACCAGGTACACCGATGGGCTGCCCGAGGGCAGTGCTCGCGGGGCAGTATAGGTCGCGGTGCACGTGGTATAGCTCCGCGCCGAGTGGCGGCATCGGCTTTCGCTGATGCTGCCGTAGCTGTCACCTGGATCGTCCTTGCCCGTCGCCGTCGTTGCCAACGACCAGTGGACCGAGCCGGAATTGCGCTCGGCGATCTCTCCTTTGACCTGGATCGTTCCCCCTGGCGCCATGCTGGCGGTTTCAGGGGTAAGAACCTGGACAAATCCGGGGGTCACGGTGAGCGGGTAGGTTGCGGTCAACGTGGGATCGCTGCGCGAGGTTGCCATCACCTGGACCTGCACCTGGTCCTGCGAAAGCAGCGGAGGGGGTAGGTAAACGCCATTGGCGCTGATTGTCCCCTGGCCCAGCCCAGGATCGTTTTGCCCGGCGGCGATGCTCCAGGTCACGTTCGCCGGGCCGCCGGAAGCCAGCCTGGCAGTGAGCTTGTCCGTGAGGGTGGTATCGATGCTGGCTTGTTGCGCGGAGATGACGAGCGCGCTGGTCCCGGAGCCGGAGCTCACAGCTCCACAGCCTGCTACCAGCAGGAGCAGAAACACAGAAGCGACAGGCAGGAGTCTCAGACCGGATTTGCCCATTGCCGCTCCACCTATCCGCTGTATTCGAACTGCTCGCACTACCTGATGTCAGACGTAGGGGGCAAGGGTAAGGATATGCCAGTCGAGGCCGGAAGTCTCATGAAATTACGCGTTTAAGGAAACCTCGGATACCAATTCCGCCCAAAATGGTGAGTGACACCAGCAGGGCGAAAATGATAAGCAGCGCCGGCATGTGGGGAATGCCTGGCGTCAGGGCCGCGCGCAAACCCTCGCTCATGTACACGATAGGGTTGAGCAGTACCCCCATCTGCAGCCACCGCAGGTGATTCAGATAGGCCCAGGGATAGTAGACACAGCCCAAGAAGGTGATCGGAACCACCACGATGGAGAAGATCAGACCAATCTGCTGCGGCTTGATGTTGGCCCCGATCGCCAGGCCCAGTGCACTGGAAACAAGGCTGGACAAGACCAGTACCAGGATCAGCAGCGGCCAGTTTTCTACCTGCGGTTTTACCGGCACGGCGGGAATGAAATAGGCAAGCGGAATGACCAGCAGCGCGGCGAGTATGCTCTGCAGTGCGCTGAAACACATCTTCTCCACCGCCACCGCGGTCACCGGCAGCGGACACATGACCCGATCGTCAATCTCGCGGGTGATACCGAACTCCTGCGAGAGGGGAAGCGCGACCGCCGCGATGCCGCTGAACATGATGGCGACGGCCATCAAGCCGGGCAGAAGAATGGTGGCGAAATTGCCTGCGCCCGCGGCCATCGGATCGCCATGCCCCATGTGGGGAAAGACGTAGGTGAAGACGAAGAGAAAGAGCAGCGGCTGCATCACGATACGCACCACAAACGGCCCCAGCTCGCGCCCCAGCACGCGCAGGTCGCGCAGCATCAGGCCGAGAAAGGCCGATAGGTAAGGGGTGCGCGTCCCGGTCGCAACCGCTCCGGCCGCAGCCGCATTAGTCACGCAGATCCCTCCCGGTGAGGCGGATGAATACCGTTTCCAGGCTCGGCTCGTTGATCGAGATGTCGCGCAAACCCAGACTCTGCGCCGCTTGCACAATCTGCGGCAACAAGCCGTCCGTACCCTGGGAGAAGACACGAATTCCATCGCTGGTGGCTTCGGCCGAGGCTACATTCGGCAACTGTCCTAGTGTTTTTACCAGGTCTGCCGCACCTTCCATCTGGCGCAGCTTCAGTTCAAAGATGGTCTGCGCGCCCAGTGTGGTCTTCAGCAGCTCCGGCGTATCCTGGGCCAGCAATTTGCCATGATCCATAATCGCTACCCGATCGCAGATCTCATCGGCCTCTTCCATATAGTGCGTGGTCAGCACGACCGTGATCCCTTCGCCGCCCAACCCTTTGACCGCATCCCACATGGCGATCCTGCTTTGCGGATCGAGCCCGGCGCTGGGTTCGTCGAGGAAGAGAACAGCGGGACGATGGGCGATCGCGCGCGCAATCTGTACCCGTTGCTGCAGGCCGCCGGAAAGCTGTGAGGGGAAGCTTCGCCCTCGCTCCTGTAAATGGAACTGTGACAGTAACTGTTGGGACCGCTCTTTTGCCGCGGCGCTGGAAAACCCGAAATACCTGCAGTGAAAATAAAGATTCTCGAAGACGGTGAGCGAGCGATCGAGCGTGTTGTATTGCGGAACCACTCCAATATTGCGCCGTGCCGTTGCCGGCCTGGCGACCACATCCACGCCGGCGATGGTTACCTGGCCGCGGGTCGGCAGAGCGCGGGTGGTTGCGATGCTGATGGTGGTCGTTTTGCCCGCTCCATTGGGCCCCAGCAAACCAAAGATCTCGCCTTGCTCGACCGAGAGGTCGATGCCATCGACCGCGACGACCCGCTGTCTCTCTTCATAGACTTTGGTCAAGCCCCGGATTTCAACGATCACTGATTCCTACCTCGGAGGCAAGGGAGCTTGCCCTTGGCATGATTAGAGCATTTCTCCCGTGGCAAGACGAACATGCGAAGCAATGACTGTTTCAACCCATGAAGAGATGCGGGCAAGACAAAAGCTCCGTAATCGGGCCGCGTTGCGCGTGCCAAGCGATACGGAGCTCTAGCTTTCTGCTAAAAAAAGATGCGAAGTCTAAGCGGCCGCGTTTGATTTATTTGCGCGCCGGGAGAACAAGTTGCCCGCGTGCGCCGGTGCGTTGATTACGGTGACCGGGCCGGCAGCTGCGGCCTTCATGCGACGGATTTCGCGTGCGGTCAGCGGCGTCATGCGCTCCCGCGAGTAGTAAATCTGCTTCCCGCAGTCCAGGCAAACCTTGTACGTTTGCCGTTCGAGCGTGAACGGCCTCGTCTGACTCCAGTGACGGCAGCCAAAGAGAATGTCATAGAAAAAACCAAGCAGGCTTTGAATCCAATTCATAAAATCAATCCCCCATAGAAGCGCCGGGTTGACGTGCAATATCGTACTGTTAAGAAGCATTCTGCACGAAAATGTCGCGTTTGTCGTAGGGAAAATACAGCTTTCGTCGCCGTTGGATCACCCAAAGGTCACTGGTCTTTCTGTAACCCAACAAATTCAATCAGATAGCCGTAAACCATTTTGAGACTAGGAGCGAATCACGCAACAACTTGGATTACGATATGGCAAGAAAGACACCCCTTTTCCAGAGCCTTGACAGTTTTTCGAATTTGGTTCATGGGCAAACCTGGTGCCTCTCCGGCCATGGAATTGACGTACCATAGAGACATGGCAAGAGGCTGGGAGAGCAAATCTGTTGAAGAGCAGCAATCGTCGGCGGATCTAGCCGCGTCGAGCGCGGAAGGTCGTAAGAAGAATGACCTGGAACGCGCGCAGCGCGAGCGGCAAAGGCAGGAACTCGATCTGCAGCGCGAACGCATTCTCTCCGAGCGAACCTCGAGCCCGGTTCGCAGGGCTGCGCTGGAAGCAGCCTTGGCCGACATTGAATCCCGCCTGGCGCTTCTCTCCTGAGCTGACGCGTTCTTCCTTTACGAGTCTTGTAAAGAAGCGCGTGGCATTCCTGTCGGTACAGGCACGACCGCTGGTCGTGCCGCTAAATGATCTGTCAGAATACGTCGGACTGGTGTTTAAGCGCTCCCACCTCATGAAAAGCCCCGTCCTGGTGCGATACGGGAGACGACAGAACGCCGCTTCCGTGCTACTGTGGCGGATTGCTCGTGCCCTGCGCGGGAGCCGGGAGGGCCTGGGGAGCAGCTTGGGCTGAGGGCTGGCTCTGCTGAACGCCGATCGCGCTGCCTGAGACCACCAGATTCACCCGGCGATTCTGTGCTCTTCCCGCCGCGCGTCGAGTTGTCGGCAATGGGGTTGCTCATGCCATAGCCGGTCGCGGTGACGTTGCCGGCGATGACGCTCTGCGAGATGAGATAGTCGCGCACCGCATCGGCCCGCTGTTGCGAAAGCGTCTGGTTGTATTGATCGGTGCCGACATTGTCGGTGTAACCCTCTACCTGCACCTTCAGATCAGGATAGGCGAGGAGAATCCCCGAGACCTTTGCCAGCTTTTCGCGCGCTTCCGGCTTGAGCTCGTATTTGTTGAAGGCAAACAACACGTCGGACAAGTTCACAATCAGCCCACGCGCTGTCTCCTGGGTTTGCAGAACCTGGTTCAACTGCGCGCGCAGCCGTTCGCGCATCTCTTCCGTCTGGTTGGTTGCCTGCTGGGCGCTATGCTCCGCCGCTGCCTGCGCCGCTCTGGCATTGGCCGCCGCCGCCTCGGCTTGTGCTGCCTGCGCATCCGCCTGGGCCCTCTGCAGCGCCTCTTGTTGCGCGGCAATTTGTGCCTGCTGCGCCGCCGTCTGCGCTTGTTGCACTGCCAACTGTTGCTGCTGCTCCTTCTCCTGCTGCATTTTGCGCAACGTGCTTACGCGTGCATCTTCCGCGTCCTGCACCGCGCCGCGGGCGTAGGTGATCATCACCTTGCGCTGGCTCTTCTGGCCGTCGAGCGCCTGCGCATTCTGCAGTTCCTGCTGAGCCTTGGCAAAAATGTCCGGCGTGTATTTAGCTGCGCCCATCGCCTCGGCGATCTGCACCGCATTGATCGCCTCGTAAAGCTGCAGGGGAGACTTGTCGCTTGGCTTGACCGGGTTGAGCACCGCGTGTTGGCCCGCGGTCTGCACGTAAGCTCCGCGCGGCAACAGGTTGAAGTGAACATTCACGGTGTCGATTATTCCCGTTGTCTTGTCTTTGTTAACCGTATTCTGCAGCACCACCAGATCGCTGGGCGTGGTCACGGCAAAGTACGGCTCGGCGGTAATGATCAGCGCAAACTGCTGCAGGTTCGTGGTCACTTTCATTTCGGCCTTGGAGCCGCCCGGCATTACCTCACCCAGGTTCACCGGCCGGCCCTGGGGCGTGATGGCCCACAATACGTAGGTCAGGTACTCCGGGCCAAAGCTGTTGGCCGGCACCAAGCCCTCGAATTTGGCATCGATGAACGTCTGCCCCTTGCTGGTTACGTTCGCCTGCGCCCTTACCCTGCGGGAGCAGGCTGGTCCCGGCAAAACCGATCTTTGTGCTCCCGCTGCGGTGCCAATAATTGATGGCTGGGATATCGCGCCCTACGACTTCGATGCGGTAGAGCGGAACATTGTTCCCGCCCTCTGCCGGCATGATTGGCTGTTGTTGCTGCGGCTGCGCCGTTGGGCTCGCCTCCTGCCCTTGAACTGCACCGCAGGCAACACCAAGCAAAGCTACCAGGAGCAATCTTCTTTCGATCATCTTGCGAAACTCCAGTCAAGGTTCAAAACGCGTTCAACGCAAAGCAGCGGACCAGCGCAACTCCCAATATGCACGTTGCTACCGGGCGCGACGGTTCTCCGTCGCCAATCGACAACATTATGGGATGAGATGCAGATTGGAGGATGACGTGTTAGATGCACCAAGGCGAACACCGCCGTTCATCCCAAAATGGGATGCGTTCCTTCGCGGTTCGTGCCTTGGGAAGGACCTAGGTCTGGAGCGCGACCAACTGGTGCGCGATGGCGAACAGCGCCAGCTCCAGACGTGTCGAAACCCCGGTCTTGTCGAAGATATTCGACAGATGCCGCTTCACCGTCTCTTCGCTGATGCTGAACTGCTTGGCGATATCGCGATTGCTGCAACCCTCGACGATGCAGCCCACCACTTCCAGTTCACGCGGGGTTAGACCGTAGGTTTTGCGTTCGGGAACGGCCGCCTGTTGCATCAGCTCATGCAACGCGCCCACCAGGTTGACCACCCGTTTGCCGCCAATCCAGTAGTCCCCTGAAGAGACTGCGCGGATGGCGGTGGTGAGATGGTCGGCCAGAGCATCTTTGAGCACGATGCCGCGGGCGCCGATCTGCAGCGCTTCAATGATCTGCTGGGTGGTGATGGTGCTGGTCAGGAGCAGAATCTTTACCGATGGGGAACCACTCATGATGGCCCGCATCGCCTCCAGTCCAGGCAAGCGGGGCATCTGCAGATCAAGCAGGAGGATGTCCGGCAACAGCTCCAGTGTTCCGGTGATTGCCTCATCGCCGTCCGAAGCCTCGCCAATAACGTCGAGGCCGGCATCGCTCTGCAGCATGTTACGTACGCCAATACGAACTACCGGGTGATCATCGGCAATGACTATCCGAATCTGGTGGAGGCGATCGTTGTTTTTGGGTGGCACTGCGGTCATCGTGGTGGTCATGAAGGGGGCCCTAGGCTTTCTTTAGTTTGCCTGCCAAAAGCATACGCTCTAACTCGCTGCAAGCACTGAGTAAATCGTCCAAAACGCCGGGGGTGGCCGCTACCTTGCTACCCCCCGTTTCCAGCCCGGTGGCGAGCCGGGCAAGGTGGGTGGCGCCGATCATCAACGCCGCGCCTTTCACTCGGTGGGCGGACTCCCGAACGCCGGTCCAATCCCCGCTCTGCACCTGGTGCTTCAGCGCTCCCACGCAGGCCCGGGTGTCCGCAATGCAGGCGGTGAAGACGTCATGCAGCGCCTGCAGAGACATCATGGTGAGCAGCTTGTTTACCACCGCCATGTCCAGCGTCGTGTCCAGGATCGGCTTCGCCGTTTGCCCTTTTGGGGTGGGCGGCGCGAACCGCTGCCTTGCGGCCCCGTCTCTTAGCTTTCAGCGCCCGCCGCAGATCGTCCATGACGAGCGGTTTGAGAAGAAATCCGTCGAAGGCAAGTAGCTGATTCTCTTTGACTTCGGTCGCGCTCATGGCCAGCATCCGCAGCTCCGGCCGGCCCAGCGCGCGGACCTTCTCGGCCAGTTGTCCACCGGAGACTCCCGGCATCTGCAGGTCGACCAGCAGCACATCCGGGCGCGCCGTTGTTTCGCCGGCCAGCAGCTCCAGTGCCGCTCCGGCGTCGTTGGCGCGCAGCACCTGGTGACCCTCGTGAGCCAGCAGCACAGCCATCAGTTCAAGGCTCACGGCATCGTCATCGACCAGAAGAACCTTGTGATGGGTCTCGCCTCCAGCCGACTTGTTCATCTAGCGGGATGCCTCCTGGAATGGTTACCTTCCGCAGCTTAAGGCATTCTGTGCGAAAAGGCACTCCAAAGTGTTACCAGAGTACACCGAGGTAACGTGTCGCTGACAGCGCCGTGCGCCAGGGAAATGCTCTAGAGTCTTGCTATGGCTTCCGACGACGAAATCCGGCAACAGTTGGCGGATTTGTCAGCCCGGTTAGCCTCTCTCGAAGCCACGGTGCAAGGTATGCGCGGGGCTCGGCCTGACGCCCCGGCTGTGGCAACCAGGCAGTCGTGCCTCTTCCCGTCAGCAGGCCAGCGCCGCCGACAGCCGTAAAGCCGGCGCTTCGCCATCTGCTTCTCTCGAGACGCGGATCGGCGCCCAGCTCCTGAACCGTGTCGGCATCCTCGCCGTGCTCATCGGCGTGGCCTGGTTTCTCAAGCTGGCCTTCGATCGAAACTGGATTGGGCCCCCCATCCGCATCCTGGTTGGTCTGGCTTGCGCCGCCGGCCTGGTGGCCTGGTCCGAGCGCTTTCGCCGGCGGGGATTTGCTGCTTTTTCCTACAGCCTGAAGGCGCTGGGGACCGGGATCGCTTACCTGTCGCTCTGGGCTGCTTTCAGCGTTTTTCATCTGGCTTCGGCCGGGCTCATTTTTGCCGCCATGACCGCGGTGACCGTGGCCAACGCAGTGCTGGCCTGGCGTCAGGACTCGGAACTGCTGGCCCTGTACGCTTTGGCCGGCGGGTTCGCCACGCCGGCGCTGCTATCGGAGGGTCACGGCAGCGAGATCTTTCTTTTTTCCTACCTCGCCCTGCTCAACGCGGGCGCGCTGCTGCTGCTGGCGTTGCACCCATGGAAACGGCTGGCGCTGGGCGCTTTGCTGGGCACAGCGGCCTATTACTTCGGCTGGACGGTAAGCCAGTCCTACGCGACTCACATCCCAGTCACCCTGTTTTTTCTGGCGGTCTTCTTCGCTGCTTTCGCCGCCATGCCTTTCCTCATCCTGCGCCAAGCCAGTGCGCCCGCGTCGACCGACCCGTTCGTCCAGATCTCGTTTCCCATCCTGAATGCGGCGGCAACGTTTCTGGCGCTGATGGTGCTGTTTGCCGACCAGCATTCGGGGCGGCCCTGGGCTGTCCTCGCCCTGGCTGATCGCCTGCCTGCTGCTGGCGGCTCGCTCCCGCGCCCCGGCTGCGGTTGCGCTGGCTCGAACCCATCTTGGTCTCGGGATCCTGTTTCTCACGGTTGCCATCCCGCTGCAATTCGATGGCTATGTAGTGACCCTCTGCTGGCTGGGCGAAGCGCTGGCGATCGTTGCGCTGGCCGAGGCAGGCTCGCACGCAGTCATGCGCCTCTTCGGCGCCATGGTGCTGGCGCTGGCCTTCTTGGCCCTTCTGGTGGACTGGATCGGCGTGCCGCCGCATCCCTTGGCGGTGGCCGCCAACATGCACTTTGCCACCAGTTTGATCGGCGCCGCGGTCTTTGCCGCGGTTACCCGCCTGAGCCTCGGCTCCGAGCGCGGCTTGAGTCAGGACTTACCTGGCCGGCTTTTCCGCCATCGCATTCAGCCTCACCCTGCTGGTTGCGGTCAGCCTGGAGATTCACCATTACTGGTTTTGTGGAGCGGGCTTCTTTCACGACTATTGCCGGGGCTACGGACACTCTGCAGCAGCGTTCCGTTGATGCGGGGTTCAGCTATAGCGCCTGGTGCATGCTGTACGGCGCTGCTCTCATGACGGTGGGCTTTCTGCGGCGCAGTGCTTTTCTCCGTTGGCAAGCCCTTATTGTGCTCGCCCTGAGCATCGGGATGGTCTTCCTGAATGGCATCGGCAGTGAGAGCCAGGGCTATCGCGTGCTCACTTTTCTGGCGCTGGGCGTGCTGCTGCTCGGGGTCAGCTTTGCCTACCAGAAAGACTGGCTCCGGCTGCGCAGCTAGCTGATACATTGGACGTCACTGAACATTAGGTCCTTTCGAAACCAGTTGAGGACCTACGGTGAGAACCACTCGCTGCGCGAATCGGGAGGAATCCCAATTCGTCCCGACGGGACTGGACTCTCACCTCGACGCGCGCAAGCTAGCGCAGCGCCGGCTCTATCTGGTTGAGCCAATCGGGCGGCTTGAGGATCTCGCGGGGCTTGGAGCCGTCGGCGGGGCCGACGATGCCGTCCCGCTCCATCATGTCGATCAGGTGCGCGGCGCGGCCGTAGCCGATGCGCAGGCGCCGCTGCAGCAGGGAAGTGGAGGCCTTGCCGAACTCCAGCACCAGGCGCACGGCATCTTCGAATAATTCGTCGTTGCCATCGCCATCCTCCGGCTCCGCATCCAGGTCACGGCCCTTTTCGTCCCGTGGCGACTCGAGGAAGCCTTGCACGTACTCCGCTTCACCCTGGTTTTTCCAGAAGTCGACGACCGCGGCGATCTCCTTCTCGGTCACAAACGGAGCGTGCAGGCGTTGCAAGCGCGAAGTCCCCGGCGGCAGGAAGAGCATGTCGCCGCGTCCCAGCAGAGCCTCCGCCCCATTCGAATCCAGGATGGTGCGCGAATCCACTTTCGTGGCCAGGCGGAAGGAGATGCGGGTGGGCACGTTGGCCTTGATCAGGCCGGTAATCACATCCACCGACGGCCGCTGTGTGGCCAGCACCAGGTGGATGCCCACGGCGCGTGCCATCTGCGCCAGCCGGGTGATCGCTTCCTCGACGTTGGCCTTATCCAGCATCATCAGATCGGCCAGCTCATCGATGATGATGATCATGTGGGCCAGCGGCTGTTCCTGCTTCCGCGTCCTCGAACAGGCTTGGCGTCTCATTGTCGAAGAGCTTGTTGTATTGGTCGATATTCCTGACGCTGCGCGAGGCCAGCAGCTTCAGCCGCCGCTCCATCTCCCGCACCGCGTTGCGCAAGGCATTGGCGGCCAGCTTTGGCTCGGTAATGATAGGCGTAAAGAGATGGGGGATGCCTTCATACATCCCGAGCTCTACCCGCTTGGGATCGACCAGGATCAGCCTGACCTGCTGCGGGGTCGCTTTGTACAGCACGGACATGATCATGGCGTTGATGGCCACCGACTTACCGCTGCCCGTGGAACCGGCAATCAGCACGTGCGGCATGGTCGCCAGGTCGGCGGTCACGATGCGCCCATTGATGTCTTTGCCCATGGCCAGGGTCAGCTTGGACTTGGTCTGGGTGAAGTTTTCCGCTTCGATCACGTCGCGCAGCCAGATGGTTTCGCGATCGTGATTCGGCACCTGGATGCCCACGGTGCTCTTGCCCGCCATGCGCTCGATCAGGATGCTCTCCGCCCGCATGGCCAGGCATAGATCCTCGGCCAGGCCGGTCACGCGGCTGTATTTGACCCCGGCTTCCGGGCGAAATTCAAAGGTGGTGACGACCGGGCCGGGATTGATCTGCACCACCTGGCCGCGTACGTCGAACTCCGCGCACTTCTCGACCAGGATGCGGGCCTGGATACGCAGATCCTCTTCGCGCACCACCTGCGACTCGTCGCTGCGGTGCAGCAGGGTGCTGGGCGGCAGCCGGAAGCCGCTGACTGAGCGGGGAGCCAGGGTAACCAGCCGGGCATCCGCATCGGCGCGTCCTTTTACGGAGATTGCTTGTTGCTCCTGGTGGGCGGAAAGCAGATTGGCGGCCACCGGCGACTTGGCCGCAGACTGCGCCGGAACGGCCGCCTCGATCTCTTCCTCTTCCTCCGGTTCCGGCTCCCGGTCAGGGATGCTGGTGCGGGGCATCTGGTTCCACAGGGACGGGGTGTGCGGTTTCGCCTCCGGCGCCGCTGCCGGCTCGGTAGCGCTTACGTCAGCAAAGGGGGCGTGCCGTGTAGCGGGAATCCTCTCCTTCTCCTCCACCCGTGGGGCAGGCTTGGCGGCCATCTTTTGCAATGCCTTCTTTTCCGCGCGCCTCTTCGCCCAGGCGGTACGCCAGTTGCGTATACGGTCGCGCCAAGCCTGAACGAAGGCGAAGCGGATTGCCAGCCACTGCTGCGCTGTGCTGAAGCTGAAGGTGGTGGTCAGGTAGAGCGCGATCACCACCATGCTCACGATCACGATGGCCGCGCCGGGGAGGTTGAGGTAATGCACCAGCGTATCCACCACCAGCCGGCCGGTCAGGCCTTCCAGCGGCAGGGCGTGCATCCAGCGGAGATGGCCGGGTATCAGGCCGAAGAGTGCCGGCGCGAACAGCAGGTAAAGCAGAACGCCTGAGGCTTTCGCGGACGGGGAACCGGCAGGCCGCGAACGCAGCCACGCCCACCCCAGCGCTCCCAGCAGGAGGGGGAGAAGGAAGGCGGCGACGCCTTCCAGCTGCAGCAGCACGTCGCTGACGGAGGCGCCCACCAGTCCAGTCCAGTTGTGGATCTGCCGTCCATAGCCCCCCACGGTGTTGAAAGACGGATCCGTCGGGTGATAGGAGGCCAGCGCGAGGAAAAGGAGGCTCGCGGCGACCAGCAGCACCATGCCGGTGACTTCATTTGTGCGCCGGTTGCGAGTCGGGGTCAGTGCCAGAACGAGTGGCTTCATCGGGGACACGCGGAGCTTGCCACCTGCACATACTGCCAGCAGCGGCCGCCAGTTCGGAACGCCAGAGTGGCTTCATTATCCCAGAGATGCCTGGGAGAAAGCCAAAAACAACGCCACCGAGGGAGCCGGGGAACCGATTCCGTGACTCCCCGAGGTTAGTGAGAGAACAGCAGGGACCTGCTGTTCTCCCAATCTGGCGTCCGATCCAAATGGAAGCGCCCCCCTCTGTCATTCCGAGGGATCTGCAGTTCTCTTTACGGCTTAGGCGCCGGCAGAGGGCTGCTGAGCTGCAAACGCCAGATTCCATCACGCCGGATAAGCAGATGCAGGACGTTCTCGCTGAAAGCGGCCTGGCTGCCGGGCTTGGTGTAGACCTTGGTGTAGGTCACACAGGCCGTGTCGCCAAACAAGTGCTGCCGCATATTCGTGGCGGTAATCAGGTAAGGCTCACGACGGCGTTCATGGCGGCCAAGCCGGCTGAGCACATCGGATTTGCTAAAAGTTGAGCCATCCGGTTTGAGCCCAACGTAGTCGTCCGCGAGAATCGTCCCCGCGATCGCGGTATCGTCTTCGATCTCCGCCCGCAAATACTCTTCTTCCAGCCGGCGCAAAACCTCAAGGTCTCTTTGCGGAGTGCTCGGGGCTGGGGTGGGGTTTGACTGGACAGCAAATACCCTGCCGGGAGGCAGAATCATCAGGCTTAGCAGGAGGGCAGCCGTTCGTATACCGGCGGGGCCGCTCATGCTACTTTTCGACTTCAACTCCGCGCCAGAAGGCTACATGGTTCTTGACGTTGCGGGCTGCCGGTTTAGGGTCCGGGTAGTACCAGGCGGCGTCCTGATTTTCCTGTCCGTCGACTAACAGGCTGTAGTATCTGGCTTGTCCCTTCCAGGGACAGGTAGAAATCGTGGAGCTGGGCCGGAAGTACTCCCGCTTAAGGGAGCTTTCCGGGAAGTAGATATTGCCCTCAACCATTTCGACGGTATCGCTCTCCGCGATTACCTTGCCGTTCCACGTAGCCTTTGCCATAACTGGGTTAGATTCCTGCATTCCTTCCTATCCTCACATTAGCAGATGAATGCTCTAAGCACACGAAGCTATGCCGAGCGATAAGCGAAGGGGAAGTCGCGGCAGTATCCCGGGGACACTGCCGCCAGGTAGCGGGAGATGGAGTTAGTGCATCTCCGAGGTGCTGGGCGCGGCGCCCTGATCCGCCAGCATCGTGACTTTGGAGATGTGGATCGTCTTATCCGTGTCGTTGACCTTGCCGACTACGCTGACGTGGTGGCCATCATGACCCTTGACCGAATCAGGATCGTCGATGGTGTACACCGTCTTCTTGGCGTCATCAACAAAGACCGGCTTGGCGCCCCCGTCAATGCACTTCTTGACGCAGGCCGCATTCGGGGCGCTGGCGTTGTGCTTGGCTCCGCAACCGGAGTCGCTGATATAACCGGAGACCGCCGCAGCGCTCATATCCGCTGCCATTACCGGCATGGACGAGAGTGCTAAAACCACCAAAAACAATTTCATATTGGCTCCACGCGATCGAATTATAGAAAGGACCGCCCTTTGAGTTGTACGCTCTGCCGCCGCATCCTGGCAAGAGCCGGAGGCGACAGACGTTTTGACCCCATTCAAGCGACGGGAAGCGCCTCTGCCTTGGTCTGGTAGCGCATCGCCTCGATCGATTCCATCTGCGGCTCGGCGATCTTTCGGGAGTAGGTACATACCACCTGCCCTGGCGGCTCCTCTGCCGCACCCTTCGCCGCACCCTTCTTGGCCCGCTTCTTCGGCGCCTCGTCCTCTTCTGCGGCTGACTTGCGGTTGTTGGGACATACCAGGTAAACCCCGGTGGACCGCGTCTTCTCCAACAGGTAGGGACTGTCGCATTCCGGACATTGCTCCACCACCGGCTTGGCGTTCGAAGTGAAGTCGCACTTGGGGTAGTTGGTGCAGCCATAGAAGAGGTTGCCGCGCCGCGCTTTGCGCTCCGCAATGTCTCCGGTGCCGCATTTTGGGCACTTCATGCCCTCGATGAGGTTCTGCTTGATGTACTTGCATTTGGGGTAGCCGCTGCAGGAGACGAACTCTCCATACTGGCCGTTCCGCAGCACCAGCTGCTCCCCGCACTTGGGGCACTTCTCATCCAGCGGGATCGGCGCTTTTTGCTGCTGTTTCTGGGTCAGCTTCCGGGTCGTCTTGCAGGGCGGATCTTCGCTGTAACCAGGACACGCCATGAACGCGCCAAAGCGTCCCCGCTTCAGCACCATGACCCGGCCGCAGGCTTCGCAGTATTCTTCCGTCTGCTCCGCATCCTGCCCTTCCTGGGTGTTCATCTCCGGCTTGGCGGCGAAGTTCTCCTTGGTGAAGGTACAGCTGTTGGGATCTTTCTTGTTATAGGTGCTGCAAGCGAAGAAGCTGCCGAACTTACCCCACTTCAAGACCAGGGGAGAGCCGCACACGTCGCACTTCTCGTCGGTCGGCTTCTCCATGCGCTTGATATTTTCCATGTGCTTGCCGGCATGCTCGAGTTCCTTTTCGAAATGCCCATAGAAACCACCCAGCAGCGTGGTCCATGCTTCCTTGCCGTCTTCTATGTCGTCCAGCTCTTCTTCGAGCCTGGCGGTGTATTGCGGGTCGAAGATGTAGGGGAAGTTGGCCACCAGCAGATCGGTCACCACAAAGCCGATCTCCGTGGGCACAAATTTGGCGCCTCTGCCCACGCCCACCTTCTGCACGTATTCGCGTTCCTGAATCGTATTGATGATGGTGGCATAGGTGGAAGGCCGCCCGATGCCGCGCTCTTCCAGCTCCTTCACCAGCGAGGCTTCGTTGAAACGAGGCCTCGGCTCGGTCGCGTGCTCTTCGGGCAGCAGGGCATTGAGTGCCAGCGCCTGCCCGTTTTCGAGCGCGGGCAGCCGGTTCTTGAGCTCCTCGTCCTCATCGTCTTTCTTCTCTTTTGCTTCCTCGTAGACTTTGAGGAAACCGTCGAACTTCATCACCGAGCCCGTTACCCGGAAGTTATAGCTTCGGTCTGCCTTGGCCACGATCTCCACCGTGGTCTGGTCAAAGACCGCGGGCACCATCTGCGACGCCACAAAGCGCTGCCAGATGAGCCGGTAAAGACGAAACTGTTCGTCACTGAGATAGTGCTTAATATCTTCGGGGTGAAGGGCAACGCTGGTGGGACGAATTGCCTCGTGCGCATCCTGCGCGTCTTTCTTGCTCTTGAAGGTATTGGGCGCCGCCGGCAGATAGTCTTTGCCGTGCGTCTGTTCGATCCACTGGCGCGCCTCGGCGATGGCATCGGGCGATACCCGGGTGGAATCAGTACGCATGTAAGTGATGAGGCCTACCGAGCCTTCGCTGCCCAGCTCGATGCCTTCATACAACCGCTGCGCTACACCCATGGTGCGCCGGACGCTGAAGCCCAGCTGGCGCGAAGCATCCTGCTGCAGCTTGCTGGTGGTGAAGGGCGCAGTTGAATTGCGGCGGCGCTCCTTCTTGTCTACGTTCTGTACCGACCACGTGGCTTTTTCCAGCGCAGCGACGACCGCATCCATCCGCTCTTTGGAGGGCAGGGAAGGAGCGTCCACCGTCTCCACCGTCGCCTTCTCTCCATCGATGCCGGTGAAGCGCGCGGTGAACTCAGTCTTATCGTTTGCCGGGGTAAGCTGGGCGTCGAGTGTCCAGTACTCCACCGGCACAAATGCCTTGATCTCGCGCTCTCGTTCAACGATGAGCCGCAGAGCTACAGTCTGGACCCGGCCCGCGGAAAGGCCACGGCGAACTTTGTCCCAGAGCAAAGGCGAGATCTGGTAACCCACAATGCGATCGAGCACGCGCCGTGTCTGTTGCGCATCCACCAGGTTGCGGTCGACATCCCGCGCATGTTCAAAGGCGTCGTGCACCGCCTTGGCCGTAATTTCATTAAAGGTTACGCGACGAATCGAGTTGTTCTTGGACAGACCGCGCAGCTCATCTTCCAGGTGCGCTGCGATCGCTTCTCCTTCGCGGTCAGGGTCAGGCGCCAGATAAATAATGTTGGACGCCTTGGCCAGTTTCTTGAGCCGGTCGACGACCTTTTCTTTTCCCGGAATGACGATTAGCTCGGGCGCAAAGCTGCCGTCGCTCAGATCCACGCCGATCTTGTTCTTCGGCAGATCTTTGATGTGCCCGACGGAAGCCTCGACGGTGAAGTCTTTTCCGAGATATTTACTGATCGTCTTTGCCTTGGCGGGCGATTCGACGATCACCAGTGATTTACTCATTTCTTTCCTTAAACCCGATGAAAAACTCTAAACAGCGTATGACTCCGATATTTTTGGAAGCTACCATGATGCCGCGCTTCCCAGCCAGCTTTGTCAAGTGCATCGCAGGCTCACTTCTACAACTTTCGTCCCAGCTGCGGAAAAAGCTCCTCCAATGGGACTGACTGTACCACCTGTCAGCTTCAACGTTATTTACTGATCGTGATCCGCATCGTCAACGCAGCTTGCATCAACCCATCACAGGAAGCGCTTTCTCCTGCTGTGTCTGCAACTTGCCGCGTCTGCATGCGGCGGCTACGGTTCTTCCTTTGCGCTTGCAATAAGCTGCCACCCGGATTTCCTGTCGAGCCTGGCGGCGTTGTCGAGCTTCATGCGGCTTTCCGTGAAGAAAGCCGCACACGCGGTTCTGTCTGATGCCGCGTAACAGGAAATCCGCGCCACCGGGCGGCGCCAGCCTACATGCGTCTGACGTAGTTCTTGCCAGGAAGTTGCTTGATCTGGCTGGCCATCTCGAGCTCGAAGAGCGCGGTGAAAATTTCCGACGAGGTCAGTCTGGACTCGAGCTTTTCGATAAGCTCGTCAAGCTGCACAGCTTCATCGTGCCGCAGCACGCTCAGCACGATCTTCTCCGGCTGCTGCAGCGGAAGTTCCTCAACAATCGATGCAGCATCCCTGTCCGGCGATGCAAAACCTGCCTCCGCTTCCAGTTCCAGGCGCACCTGCGTGGGCAGTTCTTCCCACACGTCTTCCCAGGTCGCTACCAGCTTGGCGCCCTGCTTTATCAACGTGTTGGGTCCCCAGGCATTCTTGTTGGTCACGTTGCCGGGGACCGCGTAGACATCGCGATTCTGCTCCAGCGCGCAGCGCGCGGTGACCCGGGTGCCGCTGGTCTCGCCTGCTTCCACCACCAGAACCCCGACGCTGATGCCGCTCAGGATGCGGTTGCGCTTGGGAAAATTTTGTGGCGCGGGGAAGGTGCCCAATCTGTACTCCGAGACAATGGTTCCTCCGGCCGCGAGAATATCCTCGGCCAGCGATTTATTTTCTTTGGGGTAGATCACGTCGATGCCCGTGCCCCAGACGGCAACCGTCCTCCCTTTGCCTGCCAAAGCGCCGCGATGCGCCGCGGTGTCGATGCCTCGCGCCATTCCGCTGAGTATCACCATCCTGCGGCTGGCCAGGTCGCGCGCCAATATCTCCGCCATGCCTGTACCGTAAGGCGTGGGGTGACGCGTGCCCACCACCGCGATCGCCGGGCGAGACAACAGCTTCACATTGCCCAGCACCCAAAGCACAGCAGGCGGGTCAAAAATCTCCCGCAGCCGGTCGGGATAATCTTCTTCCTCGTAGGTGAGGATGACGCCGCCTCGTTCGCGCGTCCGCGCCAGCTCCTGCTCCGCGTCGATGCGCGCTTTGCCACTGAACAGGAATTGTGCGGATTCAGCAGGAAAATTCAACCCTTCGAGTTCCGTCAACGAAAGTGCGAATAGGCGCGATATATCCTGCAAGGCCTGTGCGGCTTTAAGGATTCGTTTAGGTCCCAGGCCCGGCGTCAGCGCGAGAGCAATCCAGGCAAGCCGGTTCTCCGATGCCAGTTGCAGCGGCAGGGACGGCGCCGGGGAAGACGATGGGTCGAATGCATTCATTGCTTATATAGACGGCCGTGGGATGCATCGGTCTTGTTGGTGGGGCGAGACTAGCCGGGCCAGGGTTCGATGTCAAGAGCAGCGAGATACACTAATTGGTGAGACTCCGACAGACTCGCCCCCTGCGCATGGCGGCGATCAACTTCCTCAACCCCGCTCCCTTGATGTGGGACTTCGAGCATGAACCTGGGCGCAGCCGCTTGCGCGTGCGCTATGAGGTTGGCTACACCACGCCCTCGCGCTGTGCGGCGGAACTGGCGGCGGGCGAGGCAGATATCGGCCTGGTCCCCATCGTTGCCTACGCCACCACGCCATCGCTGCTGGTCGTGCCCGGTTGCACCGTGGCCGCACTCGACCGGGTGCGTTCCATCATCCTGGTGGTGCGTCCGCCCCAGGGCGTAAGCGCGGTGCGCACGGTCGCGCTGGACACTTCTTCGCGCACCTCTTGTGTTTACACGCGCATCCTCTTCGACATCTTCTGGAAAGTCCCGGTGGTGTTTGTTCCTCAGCGGCCCGATCTCGAATCCATGCTTGCGGTGGCGGACGCGGCGTTGCTGATCGGCGATCCGGCCCTGCTGGCGCTGGAAGACAAAGATGCGCGCGCGGCGAGGACCGGTGAGCAGCTGCTTTACCTGGACCTTGCGCATGAGTGGCATGGCTTCACCGGCCTGCCCTGGATCTCTGCTTTCTGGGCGCTACGCTCGAGCGCCCTGGACGAGACGGGCGCCGGCGCCGCGGATCTGATCGAGGATCTGCAGTCCTCGCGGGACCATGGGCTGGAACACGTGGAAGACCTGGTGAGCGAGTGGTCGGCCCGCATCGCGGTTCCGCCGGAGACCATCCGTTTTTATCTCACCAACAATATTCATTACGTATTAGATGATGCCTGCCTGAGGGGAATCGACGGCTTCTACCGCTATGCGGCCGCCTGTGGGGCCCTTCCGCCGGCGCCGCCCCTGGCTTTGCTCTAAATTCGACGGCTTTTTCACGCCGATGTCGTCCGTGAGGGCGCCTTTTCGCGTCAAATGGGGCAATGGATCAGATATCTGCAAGCCATGAGGTCGCGAAGCAGGGCGTAAAGTCCGCCAAAGCAGTTCATAGCGCGCATGGGTTGCACTGGCTTATGGGCTTCGGCACCATGGGCCTTTTCGTCGTGTCGGTGATCGATTCGTCGATTATTCCGCTGCCCGTCCCGGGCAGCACCGATCTGCTGCTGATCCTGCTGGTGGCCCACGGTGCAAACCCTGTGTTGGCGGCGATTGCGGCCACGGTGGGGTCGATTCTCGGCGGCTACCTCACCTGGGGCACGGGCTCCAAAGGCGGAGAAGCGGCGCTCCACCGTTACCTGCCCAAGCGCTTTGCGAAACGGCTGACCGGTTGGGTCGAGAGGAACGGCATACTTGCCGTCACCGCCTCGGCATTGCTTCCGCCGCCGTTTCCGCTGATGCCTTTCCTGCTCGCCGCGGGCGCCCTGGGAGTCTCGCGGAGAAGGTTCCTGATTTCTTTTAGCCTGGCGAGGACGTTTCGTTATTCGCTGGTGGCCTGGCTTGCCGCGCTTTACGGACGCGCGGTGGCCCGCGCCTTTCGTCACTACCTTGCCGGCTGGAGCACCACCATCATGTGGATATACCTGGGCTTGGTAGTGGTGGGTATCTTGTACGGGCTATGGAAGTTTCGCAGCCAGCGGCGGCAGACCGCCGCACCCCAGCAAGCTGCGCTCAGCGCGAAGTGAAGACCGCGCTTCTGGAGTATCATTCGCCGAAACAGGTGAGCGACTTATCGGACGCTAGTCCTGGGTTAATCTCGAGCCCACGTACGCTCAGCCGAACGTGGACGGCACTCGTCCGAAGGTCTGGGCTGGTTAGTCGCCCTCAGGACATTGCGCGAGTTCTCGCATGCAGGTTCAGAACTCCCAGCGAAGCAGGCATGCGCCTACGGTGAAACCGGCGCCAACCGAGGCCAGCAGCACCAGGCTTTCCCGCTGCAAACGATGCTCATCGAGAGCCGTCTGCATGGCCAGGGGAATCGTGGCGGCGGTGGTGTTGCCGAAGCGGTCGATATTAATGATCACCCGGTCGAGCGGCAGCCCAAGCCGCTCGGCGGTGGAAAGAATGATGCGCCTGTTCGCCTGGTGAGGGATGAAGCAGCCGAGTTGGTCGGCGGTGATGTTGTTGGCATGCAGCACCTTGCTTGTGGTCTCCACCATCTTGCGCACGGCATATTTGTAGACTGCCTGGCCATCCTGGTGCACGTAGTGCATTCTGCCCGCGACGGTCTCAGGGGAAGCAGGGTGGAGGCTGCCACCGGCGGGCATATTCAGCGCCGCCGCACCGGAACCGTCGATCTCATGATGAAAGTCAATCAACCCGATTTCGCCCTGCTCCGTGGGTTCGATCAGGACCGCGCCGGCGCCATCGCCGAAGATGACGCAGGTCGCACGGTCGGTGTAGTCGATGATCGACGACATGGTGTCGGCGCCGATGACCATGACCTTGGAGTGAGCGCCCGACTCGACCAGCTTGGCGCCCACCTGCAACGCGTAAAGAAAACCGGAGCATGCCGCCGATAGGTCAAAACCCCAGGCGCCATGGGCGCCGATCTTGTCCTGGACCAGGCAGGCGGTCGCCGGAAACAACATGTCGGGCGTTACCGTGGCGACGATGACCACCTCTACTTCGCTGGCCGGGATGCCTCGCTGTGCAAGGCACCGGCGCGCCGCTTCAACCGCCATGTCGCTGGTAGCCATCCCTGGCTCAACCAGGTGGCGCTCCCGGATCCCGAGACGTTGCATGATCCACTCGTCGGAGGTGTCTACCATTTTTGCCAGATCGGCGTTGTTAAGGATGCGCGGAGGCACATAAGTTCCCAGAGCGCTGATCTTGGCGCGCCGTGAGGCACGCGGACGCAGTTCGATGGTCAATATTCTTCTCCGTAATTCGACTGCAGGGAACCTGGCAAAGGCGTTGGGGACAATAAGGAGAGGGTGAGCTGGAAGGATCACGGGCTATCGTTTGTACCGGGCAACCTACTGCGCACGCACTGACCCGTTACCGTTGCTTCCTTCCGGACCTGGCGGGGTTGGCGGGGTTGCGCCGCGTAGGACCCGGCACAGCCTGATGATAGCACCGGGGCGGACGGGAAATCGACTCAGTACCCATTGGCAATCAGGTATCCAAGACTAAGCTCAAAGCTGGGTTTGACCGAGCGTTGCTCCATGTATTTGATCAGCACGTCGGCCTCAATATTAACCGGCTGGCCCGCTTGCAGCGTGTGCAGATTGGTCCGCGCGTAGGTGTGGGGAATGATGGCAACGTGCACCACTCCACCGTCCTGCGTTCCCATCGAGCGATGGTCAGGCTGATTCCCTCAATCGCAATCGAGCCCTTTTCCACCATAAAGCGGCTTACCTGCGCGGGGACCGCCACCTTGAGCCACCAATCGGTGAGCCACGGAGCGGCGTGCGCATCGACCGGGGCTTCCAGGCTCAACAGCGTGCCCGTGGCATCGACATGGCCCTGCACCACGTGGCCGCCCAGGGGAGCACCCGCCGGCGTGGGCAACTCCAGATTCACCAGCGATCCCGGCGCAAGCAGCGAGAGGGAAGTGCGGGCCACCGTCTCCGCAGCCAGGTCGGCATGAAAGCGGGGTGGACTGGCGTCCGGCTCGATATCGACCGCCGTCAGGCACACACCGCTCACCGCGATGCTGTCACCCGTGCGCAGGGCGATGCCATGACCGATGGGCCGGCAATGGCAATCCGCCTCGAGCCCTCGCGCTGCTCGACCGCGAGCACAGTTCCTGTGGTTTCTATCAGCCCGGTAAACATATCAACTTAATTAGATCACCATGGATTGCGGAGGTATGCCTCGAAGGCAAAATCCTCGCCGAATCGCTTCAGCGCATACTCCCGGATCGGCGGCAGCCCTTCGCTGGAGCCAACCATGGGGACCGCCGTCTGCCCGAGAAATTTGGGCGCGTAAAACAGCATGAGTTTATCCACCAGGCCCTGCTTGAGGGCAGTGGTGTGAACCTCGGCGCCGCCTTCCAGGATCAGGCTGGTGATCTCCATCTCTCCCAGGCGTCCGCAGTACCTCCCGCAAAGGGATGTGCGCGCTGTCATGCTGCGATCTGCTGCAGTCGAACCCCGCGGGCTTCCAGCGCCTGCTGCGCGGTAGCGGCTGGCATGGCTGAAGAAGATGAGAACGTCCTGCTGGGCCGTCTTCACCAGCTGAGAGTCAAGCGGAGTACGCAGCGTGGAGTCCAGCACCACCCGCAGCAAAGGGCGTCGCCGCGGCCGGTGGCTGCGATCGGTCAACAACGGATCGTCGGCGAGAATCGTTCCCACCCCGGCCAGGATCGCATCCGCAGCGTGGCGCATGCGGTGCACTTCGCCGCGCGCCGCCTCGCCCGTGATCCAATACGGGCCGCTGCCGGAGCGCTGCGCGGGCGCAATGCGCCCATCGAGGGTAGCGGCAACCTTCATGGTTACGAAAGGCAGCGACGTGGTGATGTACCGGGCGAAGCCATCGTTGAGCCTGCGGGCAGGCTCTTGCAGCACGCCCACCCGCACCTCCACCCCGCCGGCGCGCAGCCTGGCAATACCCGTGCCACAAACCAGAGGATTGGGATCCTCCGTCGCCACCACCACCCTGGCCACGCCCGCGGCTAACAACGCATCCGCGCAGGGTCCGGTTCGCCCGTGGTGGCTGCAGGGTTCGAGCGTCACGTAGGCGGTTGCGCCGCGCGCCCGCGGACCGGCCTGTTTGAGAGCAACAATCTCCGCGTGATCCCGCCGCTCGTACTCATGGAAGCCTTCGCCCACCAAATCATCGCCCCGCACCAGCACGCAACCCACCGCCGGGTTGGGAGAGGCAAGGCCGACGGATTGCTCCGCCTGCCCCAGGGCAAGCTCCATCCACTTATCGTCCATTTGCTGGTGAGGCTCTGGCATGGTGGCCGCTCAGTTGCCGAGCATGGAGTCGACAAAAGCCTTGCTGTCGAAAGGCAAAAGGTCTTCCAGCTTCTCGCCCACCCCAACGTAGCGGACGGGTACCTTGAGCTCCCGGGCAATGGCTACGGCAATGCCGCCTTTGGCCGTGCCGTCGAGCTTGGTCAGCACAATCCCCGTGACCCCCGCCGACTCGGTAAAGAGCCTGGCTTGCTGCAATCCGTTCTGCCCGGTGGTCGCATCCATCACCAGCAGCACCTCGTGCGGCGCGCTGGGAATGATCCGTTGCGCGGTTCTCCGCATCTTGCTTAGTTCGGCCATCAGGTTGTCTTTGGTGTGGAGTCTGCCCGCGGTATCCACAATCAGCACATCGGTGCCCCGCGCCTGGGCCGCTCGCATGCCATCGAAGAGTACGGCCGAAGGGTCTCCACCCTGCTTGGTCTTGATCATTTCCACCCCGGTGCGCTGGCCCCACACCTCCAGCTGCTCGATGGCCGCGGCGCGAAAGGTATCGGCGGCACACAGCAAAACGGTCTTGCCCTGGCGCCGGAAATAAGATGCCAGCTTGCCGGTAGTGGTCGTCTTGCCGGTGCCGTTGACGCCCACCATCATGATCACCCTGGGTGGCGCCGTGTACCTGGGCTTGAAGAAGTCCTCTTCCTCCCGGGCGTCCAGGATGGCCTGGATCTCGGTTTTCAACACCGCCTTTAACTCCGCGCCATTGTGGACCTCGTGCCGTTTGACCCGGGCGCGCAGGGCGGCGACGATCTCCGCCGAGGTGCCCACGCCTAAGTCCGAGGCCAGCAGACTCATCTCCAGCTCGTCCAGGGCGGCTTCATCCACCTCATGGGTCAGGGAGACGATGTCTTCGATCCGCTCGGCCAGCGTCTCGCGCGTGCGCGAGACAGCCTCCTTCATGCGGTCGAATATGCTCTTTTTCTCGGGTTCTTCCAGGCTGCCAAAAAGGGTCTGAATCATCTACCAGGCATCTCGATACGGCATGACCTGAGTGTACTAGCCCGGTTTTGGAATTACTGTCCTATCCACGGACCAGAGGGCTGGTTTTCCTTCGCAGAAAACCACGAGAAGGGCTTGGCTTCGATCTGCACCAATTTGCGAAACCCTTGCTGCGCCGTTTATTCGTCGCGGCCAGGTCGGGCCATCAGCTCGCGAATCGCGTCCTGCGGCGACTTGCCATGCTCGAGAATGGCCGCCATCTGCTCGGTGATGGGCATCTCTACCCCGTGGGCTTGCGCCAGCCCGAGCGCGGCGGAGGTGGTTCGTACGCCTTCTGCGACTTTGCCTTGCAGCTGGTCGAGGATTGCCGGCAGCATCCGCCCCCGGCCGAGCTCCACCCCGACCGAGCGGTTGCGGGAAAGCGGACCGGTGCAGGTGAGCACCAGGTCGCCCAGCCCGGAAAGGCCGGCCAGCGTCTCCCGCCGCCCGCCGCAAGCGACCGCCAGCCGGGTGATCTCGGCTACCCCGCGGGTGATGATGGCCGCCGCGCTGTTGTGGCCCAGTCCCAGCCCCGCGGCGATGCCCGCGGCGATGGCGATCACATTCTTGAGCGCGCCGCCCAGCTCCACTCCGATCACATCATCGTTGGTGTAAATCCGCAGCCCGGGCGCGGTCAGCTCTTCCTGCAGCCGGTTGGCGAGCCGGCTGTCGGCGAAGGCTATGGTGATCGCGGTAGGCGCACCGGCCGCCACTTCCTGGGCGAACGAAGGTCCGCTCAGCGCGCCGCAATGCAACGCGTCCCCGAGAACCTGCTCAATCACCTGCGTCATGCGCAGAAAGCTCCGGTCCTCAATACCCTTGGTGGCGCTGACGATCAGCTGGCCAGGCTGAAGAAAAGGCCCCATCTTCTGGTAGACCTCGCGCACATGCTGCGACGGTACGGCGCTGATCACAATCTCCGCGCCCTCCATGGCCGAAGCCAGCTCCGTCGCCGGGGTTACCTGAGGAGGAATGGAAAAGCCGGGAAGATAAGCACATTCTCACCCTGCCTGCGGATCGAATCTGCCACCGCGGCTGAATGAGACCAGAGAGCGATCGAGTGATCGCCCCGGCGAGCGAGGCTGAGGGCCAGCGCGGTTCCCCAGGAACCGCTGCCCACAATGGCAATGCGGCTCATGCAGGCGCTTTCCGTGACGCGCCAAAGCGATGCTCCGTGCCGTGCAGCAGCCGTTGGATGTTTGGCCAGTGCTTCAACGCGACCATCCAGCAGCAGACAAAGACAAGTGCGCCGGAGACGTATCCGTATCTGCCCGGCGACAGCCACAGGATCAGAAAGGGAAGCACCGCTGCCGCCAGAATCGAAGCCAGCGAGACATAGCGGGTGAGGATGACGACAGCTGCCCAAAGCCCCAGCGCGGAGAGCGCGGCCCAGGGGCAAAGCGCGAGGAAGGCGCCAAAGGCGGTCGCCACTCCTTTGCCCCCCTTGAAGCCCAGCCAGGCCGGGAACATGTGGCCCAGAATCACGAAAAATGTAGCCACGATGGCGGCATGGGCCAGCACCGCGGGGCCCCGGTTCCGCGCCAGCAATTCCGCCACTGCTACTGCGACGTAACCTTTGCTCCCGTCGAGCACAAACGTTAAAACGCCCAATCCCTTGGCACCCGACCGCAACACGTTGGTGGCGCCGATGTTGCCGCTGCCTTTGGCCCGGATATCCTCTTTGCGCACCAGCCATACCAGCAGAAAACCAAATGGGATGGAGCCCAGCAGATAGGCCACGCTGACGACGATGAGATAGAGAGACATGGGTGGTTTTGAGTGTAGCAGCGCCCCGCGCTGTCGTTGGCGCCTTGAATATCTGGTAGATTAGGCGGTTGTGTCTTCGCGATCGGAGCTGACGTTGATCAGTTTTGTTTCGAGGTATCTTTGGAGCGCATCCGGCATCGTCGTATTCGCGATTGCATTGCCGGCCTGGGCGAGCAACCCGCTGGTGGTCAAGACCGACCATGGCAAGGTCCAGGGAAAGATAAGCGCCGACGGCCAGGTGCGGGACTTCCTGGGCATCCCGTACGCCGCGTCCCCGGTTGGTCCCTTGCGCTGGAAGCCCCCGCGACCTGCAGCCAGGTGGACATGGGGTGCGCCAGGCCACCAGCTTCGGCTTCCGCTGTATGCAGCAGGAACCGTTCCGCGACATGGTCTTCCGCGATCCGGGCGAGAGCGAGGACTGCCTCACGCTCAACGTTTGGACGCCTGCCTTGAAAGCCAAGGGCAAATTGCCGGTGATGGTCTGGATCTATGGGGGTGGCTTTGTCGGCGGCACCACCTCGGAGCCGCGTCAGGACGGCGAACATCTCACCCGCAAAGGCGTGTTGGTTGTCTCCATGAATTACCGCCTGGGCATTTTTGGCTTCTTGGCCACCCATGAGTTGGTCGCGGAAGATCCCCACCACTCCGCCGGCAACTATGGGCTTCTGGACGAGCTGGCGTGCCTGCGGTGGGTTCGGCGCAACATCGCTGCCTTTGGCGGCGACCCCGATAACGTAACCATCTTCGGTGAGTCGGCCGGTTCCTTTGCCGTGAGCGCGCAGATGGCGTCGCCCCTGGCCAAGGGTTTGTTTGCGCACGCTATCGGGGAAAGCGGAGGAGCGTTTGCCAGCAAGGAACTGTCTTTTCCGCCGCTCGAGGAATCGGTGAAGCTGGATGAGGACTACATCCGCAGCGTGGGCGGCGACACCAGCCTGGCCGCGCTCCGCGCCCTCGGCAGCGACCAGATTCTCAAGCTAGCCCGGACGAAGCCCGCACACGAACGCCACTTCGAGCCCAACACCGACGGCTACTTCCTGCCCCAAACGGTCCCTGCGATCTATGCCGCGGGCCAGCAGGCCCACGTGCCCCTGATGGCTGGTTGGAACCAGGATGAATCGATCGGCGAGGTCTTGAAGGAGCCCGAAAATGGAACGATCGAGGGCCTGCGGGCAACGGCCGAGAAGGAATTTGGGGCGCGCTCTGAGGATTTCCTCAAGGTTTACCACGCCGACGACGACGCTGAGGCACGCCGCGCAGCGGAGGACTTTGCCGGCGACAAGTTCCTGGTTTATTCCACCTGGGCATGGCTGGAAGCCCAGGTTGCGACCGGAGGCTTGCCGGTCTACCGGTATTTGTTCGCGCTCCCCTTGCCGGGAGATCCTTTCCATCCCGTCTCTGCCGGAGCCTTCCACTCCGATGAGATTGAGTACGTCTTCGGCAACCTGGACTCACGCAAGGGAGCCTCGTGGAGGCCGGAGGACTACAAACTTTCCGAGCTGATGCAGAACTTCCTTCCGGACGAACTTTGCCCGAACCGGAGATCCGAACAGCTC
>CAWJAB010000020.1:0-108140 GCA_963840675.1 uncultured Acidobacteriaceae bacterium | reverse complement strand
CACAAGATCAGCTGCGCCCGCGCCGGGCAATGTAATTGTCATCCAGAGTGCTCTGCTCACGTTTATTCATATCGGATTCATACGCACTGCGTTTCTTTTCGCGCATATCAGTGAGCATTTCGCGATCTCGGCGAGCCGCGTCATAAATGATGAGTTGCTCATCTCGCGCCTGTTCGAGTTTCTCGATCCGCCTTTCGAGGTCTTTCCTCCGCTCCTTGATCTGTCTCACTTTTCCGTAGGAGTCATGAACTTGAAGTCCGATGAAGGATTTGGAGACGTCTGCGTGACGGGATGCATCACATTCCGTGAGCTCGGCGTCGTTGCGTTCGAGATGATCGAAGATGGTCGAGATGTCGAAAAGGATTTTTTGCAGTTTGCCTTCTTCGCGCTCCTCAATAATTTTGCGCACGCGAAGTACGGTAGCCAGTGAAAACTGAAACGCCATATCAGCTCGGGAGCTCAAGAAGCGATTTGACAACTGTGGCAAAGGGAATGATCTGATCCGGACGCTGCTGCAGGAAGGCGTTCAGCTGGGGCAGTATTTCGACAGCCCGGTCAAGCGTTGGATCGGCGCCCTTCTGATACGCGCCGATGCGAATCAAGTCTTCAGAACGATTGTAGGAAGCCAACAAGAGACGAAGAGCCTTGGCTTTTTGCATGTGCTCTTCGGAAGCAACATTCGGCATCAAACGGCTCAGGCTCTCAAGCATGGAGATGGGAGGGTAATGATTCCGCATGGCTAGGTTTCTGTCGAGAATCACGTGTCCGTCGAGCAACGAACGAACGGTATCGGCGACCGGATCCTGTTGATCGTCGCCTTCCATCAGAACCGTATAAAATGCGGTGATGCTGCCACTCTTGAAGCAACCCGCCCGCTCCACCAATCGAGCCAGCATATTGAGCACGGAGGGCGTATAACCTTTTGCCGTCGGCGGCTCGCCCGCCGACAAACCGATCTCGCGTTGCGCCATGGCGAATCGGGTCAGCGAGTCGACCACCAGCAACACGTTCTTTCCCGAGCTGGCGAAATACTCCGCGATGGCGGTTGCCGCTAAGGCTGCACGTAATCGCAGCAGAGGAGATTGATCGGAAGTAGAAACAATCACCACGCATCGCCTTCGACCCTCCTCGCCGATCACCTCAAGGAACTCTCCAACCTCACGTCCGCGCTCGCCCACCAGCGCCAACACCGTCAGGTCAGCGGCGGTGCCGCGCGCCATCATGCCCAGCAGCGTGCTTTTGCCTACACCACTGCCGCCAAAAATTCCGATGCGCTGGCCACGTCCGCAGGTCACAAAACCATCGAGAGCACGGATGCCGCAGCCCAGCGGCTCGCGGATAGGTACACGATCGAGCGGCAACGGTCCCGACCCATCGACCCACACCGACCGTTGTGCCCGATATTCGCCTTTGGAATCGATGGGCGTGCCGGTGGCGTCAATCACCCGGCCCAGCAGGTCACTGCCAACCCGAATCGACGACCGGGTTCCCCAGGCGACGATCCGGTCTCCGAAGCGGATGCCCTGCGGATTCTCCACCGCCATGGATAGCATGGTGGATCCGCGAAAACCAATCACTTCGCCGGAATACTTCTTGCCGATCGCGCTGGTGATCTCACAAGACTCCCCAATGGAACAGAAAGGTCCTTCGGACTCAATCAGGTTGCCCACCACTTGCAACACTCGTCCTCGCCAACGAAGGGTCGACCCTCTATCCAGGCGGTCGAAATATGGAGCAAGTACCCGCAAAGGACTCACTTGATCACAGGCCTCTGCGCCAGCAGATCGAAGAATCCCTGCTCAACTTCCTTCAGCTGCGCTTCGATGCTGAAGTTTGCCGATCCCAGTTCCGTTTCGAGAATGCAATCCGCGGCGCCCAGATGAGCATCCTCTACGATTTCAATGGTGGAACCATTGCAGAGGATCGGCCAGGAACTCGCGCCACTTCCCTGCCTCCGCGGGCGAAACGCGCACGGACACGCTCGAGCCGTCATGCAACTTATCGATCGCTACACGCACTAACGCCGCAACGAGCATGGGATCAACCTGGGCCTCGCGATGCAGGATCTTGGTCGAAATGGCCAGGGCGAGTTGAACCACATCGGACTCAACCCGGGAAAAGTAATCCTTCCGTTCCACCTGAAAAAGTTCGAGCGCCTGCCGGATCTTGCTCGCCTCTTCCGCTGACCTCGCTTCATACTCCATCTTGAGACGCCCCTCAGTCTCCGCCACAGCTTCAAACCGGGCAACACTCAGCAGAGCCTTCACCTCTTTCTCCGAAACCCCCGGCGCCGCGGGTTGCTCACGTTCCTGTTCTGCGCCGGCCGGCCTTGTTTCGTTCAGCTGAACGGGCGCAGGAGCACCCATATCCCGGTACGAGAATGATTTAATCGGGGCTGGGAATTCCTGGCTTTCTAATCCATTAGACGACGTACTCATCATTTGCCTCGCCCTTCAGTACAATCTTGCCCTCAGTCTCAAGCTGGCGGGCAATCGCAACAATTTCAGATTGCGCTTTATTCACGTCCTTATTACGCACAGGGCCGAGCGATTCGATATCTTCTTTGAGCATTTCGATGGCCCTTGACGACATGGTCCGGAAGAAGTGGTTTTTTAACTCTTCGTTGGCTCCCTTGAGCGCCGTTGCCAAGACTCTCTTGTCAATCGCTCCCGTAAGCTCACGAACTTGCGACTCCCCCACCTGAAGAAAATCTTCAAAAGTAAACATCAGATCGCGAATGCTGATGGCCAACGTCGGTTCCTCGTTTTCAATATCTGCGAGAATCTCCTGGGCTACGGTTGTATCGATGCAGTTCATGATGTCGGCCACGCTCTGGAAGCCTGAATAGGCCCGCTTGCCCTGCTCTCCGACCGCCTTCAATCGTTGGGCCAGTACGATCGAGACTTTCTCCGCCATCTCCGGCGAGAAGCGTTGTAGGTTCGCTAGTCTTTTCACTGCTTCGGCACGAATGTCGTTAGGAAGATTCATGAGAAGGGCCGAAGCCTGGCGATCGCCGAGTTGGCCTAGGATGAGCGCAATGGTCTGGGGATGTTCGGCTTCCAGAAATCTTGCGAGTTTCTGGGGATCGGCCCGCTGTAGGGACTCCAGGGGGTTGAGCTCGCGGGCCTTGGTCAGCCGCTGCATGACGCCCTCGGCGTCGGATTCCCCAAAAGCCTTAACCAACAGACGCCGGGCCAGGTCATGTCCTCCCTGGATGATGTAATCCTGCGCCTGGGTGAGCCGCTGGTACTCCTCAAAGACCTGAATGGAGACTTCCACCGGCACTGTTCCCAGACCTGCGACCTCGTCGGCAACTCGCTGCAAGTCCTTTTCGTCCAAATTGCGGAACACGGTCGCGGCAGAATCCTCGCCCAGAACCGTCAACAGGATGGCAGCCTTTCGTGCGCCGCTGATCGTGAGTTTTCCGGGCGACGGTGTCATGGAGTCTCTTCCCGCAGCCATGCGCGCACGGCGTTGGTGCTGCTCTCAGGCTCAGCCTTGACAAACTCGGCCAGCTGCTTTCTCAAGACCTGGGAACGCAGGGCGAGGCTGTCCGGGGATTCACCCGTCGCTCCAACTTCACCTTCGGCAATGACCGGAACACGACTGTTCGCCAGGAGTGGATTCGGAGCTGCCAGAGCGCGCTTCTGGATGGGCCGAAGCATCAGCAGGTAGACGAGGAGAAAGAGGACCAACAGTCCGGCGTAACGAATGACTGACGAATAATCATTGATTCCCTTCCGGGCCTTATCGGCAAGAGTAATGGGAGGAATTTCCGCCGCCACGGGGTGGTCAAAACTAAGGTTCTGGACGCTGATCACGTCGCCGCGAGCGCTGTTGAATCCGATGGCTGCCTGGGCGATTTCGCTAATGGTCTTCAGCTCCTCGGGCGTCCTCTTGTGGTGCGTCTCAACCCACTTACCCCTTTCCTGCTTGCGCTCGATAGCGTCGTCGAGCAGCACCGCGGCGGTGACACGACGGATACTCCCGGCGGGTTCAATGAGGTGGCGCGTGGTTCGATTGACGCCGTAGGTGGCGCTTTCCGTCTTCGACGATTGACCCAGGTCCCTGATGATGGTGGGGGGCGGCGTGGGGAGCGCACCTGGCGCTGTGGCAGCAACCGGCTTGGCAGCAGCTACATTGCTCGAGGTTCCAGGCACTCCACCCACTCCAGCGCCCGGAGCTGTGGTCTCTTCGGAACGCTGCATATTCAGTGTGACGCTCACCGCGGGATCGTACTTGTCCTGGCTCTCTTCACTGCTGCCGGTTTCGTATTCGACATTGACCGACGCGCGCATACGATCGGCTCCGACGACCGGTGCAAGCGTTGAGATCAGCCGTTGTGTCAGTTCGTGCTCGATGCCGTCACTTGCATCGGGGGAACCGGAACTCAATCCGAGCGTCTTATTCGAATCCGCGTCGATGATCACAACATCCGCCGGCTTCAGTTCGTCAACCGCGCCGGCCACCAGTCGTGATATTTCCGAGATCTGGGCTCGCGTTAGACTTCCACCTTTAAGCCGCAAGGTGACCGAAGCCTTTGCGCCGCGCTCCCGGTCCATGAACACCGAGTCGGTCGCCATGACCAGGTGGACCCGAGCGCTCTTGACATTGCTCATGGTCTGAATGGTTCGCTCAAGTTCCCCTTCGAGCGCCCGCTGATAATTCACCTTCTCATCGAACTCAGTCTGTCCCCAGGAGACCTTGTCGAAGATCTCGAAGCCGATGCGGCCGCTGTGGGGTGCATCATGGGACGCCACCTCGAGCCGCGCGGCGTCGACCTGATCCGCCGGAACGGTGATGGACGTGCCGTCGGGGCCGATGAGATAGGGTATCTTCTTAGCTGTCAGTTCGGCGGTGATCGCTTGCGCATCCGCTGGTTCGAGCCCCGACATCAGTGGCTTGTACTCGGGCGTCGCCATCATCTTCACCAAGAAAGCCGCGACGCCCAAAGTGATGGCGAGACCCAAACCGAGATAAACCCGCTGCTGCGGGCTGCGGCCCGCCCAGAACAGCTTGACGCGATCGATCGCGGCGCCTCCGCTCGCTGCTTTTTTGGAAACTGCTATCGGGTTCTTGGCCGCCATGAGTCCTTAATCTCGCCGCGTTCCTGGATCTGGGCAGGGGGGCTGTTAGAACTGCATTTTCTCGATGTCCTGGTAAGCGCTCACAATCTTATTGCGAACCTGCATCATCATCTGGAAGGCTACGTCTGCCTTCTCGACCGCGATCATTACGGTGCTCACGTCGCCGCTGGCGCCTTTCAGCAAGTTACCAACCTGTTGTTCAGCGCCGCCGCTCAGCTGATTCAGATGTTGCAGCGCGCTTGATAAAACGGCGCCGAAACCGCCCTGCCCCTCCGCCGGCTGCAGCGACGACAATTTAGGGAGTGGACTGATGGTGCCGATGCTGCCCAGACCTGTAACTACGCTGCTCATCTCTTCACTCTCCTGCCTAGCTCTTAAGGATGCCGATCGCCTGCTGGATCATCTGCTTGGTCGCAGCTACTGCGGAGGCGTTCAGTTGGTAGGCGCGCACTGAATCCATCAGGTCCACCATTTCCGCGGTCGGATTGATTGCCGGATAGGCAACGTAGCCCTCCTTGTTGGCGTCTGGATGGCCTGGCTCATAGCGCATCACGGCAGGCGATGGATCGTCGACGACTTGAGTGATTTGCACGCTGCCGGGGGTCGGCCCGTGAAAATCGCCGGTGTTGGCAAGGGCTAGCCGGAAAGAGGAAGCGCCACGCGTCTCGAAGACAACTTCCCTGCGCCGAAATGGACCGCCAGCCTCGGTGTGTGTGGTCTGGGCATTGGCCATGTTTGCGGCGATGACCTCAGATCGTTGCCTTTCGGCCAGCAATGCAGAACCGCTGATCGATAATGAGTCGAAGAGATTCATAATTAACTTCCTCCGTTGATGGCGCTCAGTGTCTGGTGAAAGTGATTCTGTATGAGCTGGATGGCGAGCTGATACTGCAATTGTGTCCTGGCCAGCATAAGCCCCTCGTGGTCAAGGCTCACGTTATTGCCATCCGGTCGCTCCATCAGACCTTGAACTTCGTGAACCACGGGACTCAGTTGCACGGCTTCGGCACCGTCCTCCGATTGACGCAGATCCGCGCTCATGACCTTGTTGAACTCGCTCTCGAAGTTAATGTCACGAGTGCGGTAACCGGGTGTGTCGATGTTGGCCATGTTGGCCGAAATCGACTGTTCGCGGCTGGAAGCCAGCTTCAGGTAGTTCTCCAACATCGCCATCATCGGTATGCCGGGCGTCATGCGTATCTCCTTGGAGGTAATCCGTATTCCTTGATCCTGTTGCGCATCGTGCGCACGCTGATCCCCAACATCTCAGCGGCGTGGGTCCGGTTCCCATGAGCCAGGGCGAGCGTGTTTTCGAGATGCATTTTCTCTAACACAGAGATGGGCGTTCCCGCAACCGGCAGGGGCGAGCGAAACGGGTCTTGAAATTCCCAATGGCCGAAACTCCTTATAAAAACATGCTGCATCGATGTTGGCGCCCTGGTTGAGGGAGAGCACGCGGCACATAAAATTGCCCAGCTCGCGTATGTTGCCCGGCCAGCTATGAGCCTGTAGCCTATCGATGAAGCTCGCATCAAGCACCGGCGCCGCGCTGCCTGTTTCCACGGCGAATCTTTCGGCAAAGTGCATGGCCAGCGCCGGAATGTCTTCGATGCGTTCGCGCAGCCCAGGAATCGAAAGAGGAATGACGTTCAACCGATAGTACAGATCACTACGGAAGCGGCCCTGCTCCACCATCGCGCCCAGGGAGGCGTTGGTGGTGGCGATGACTCGGATGTTCACATGGATGGACCGGGTCTCACCCAGGCGCTCGAACTCGCGCTCCTGAAGAACCCGCAGCAGCTTGGGCTGCAGGTTGAGCGGCATTTCGCCAATTTCGTCGAGCAGCAGAGTACCTCCGTCCGCCAGTTCGAACTTCCCGGCTTTGGCGGCATTGGCGCCCGTAAAGGCGCCCTTGGCGTGCCCGAATAGTTCGCTCTCCAGCAGATGCTCCGGTAGGGCGGCGCAGTTCACGGCAACAAACGGCTTGCGGCTCTGGTCGCTGCTTTCATGGATAAACTTCGCCAGCAGTTCCTTGCCGGTACCACTCTCGGCCTCGATCAGTACATCGGCGCCGGTACTGGCGGCGGCACGGGCGCGCTGCAGGGCCTGCAACAGCAAGGGAGAACGGCCGACTATTCCCGCCCCGGCGCCTGTGATGGTTACGTTTTTCCCGGGAAGTCTATCGCGGACTGTCTTATCGCTTGCCCGCTGCATGACGCGGGCGGCCGCGGCCTGGAGTTGTTCAAACGATATTGGTTTGGTTAGATAATCGAATGCGCCGCAGCGCATCGACTCTACTGCCTCAGGAACACTGCCAAACGCCGTCAGTAGAATCACCGCGGTCGCAGGCGAGTTCTTAAGCACCGAGCACATCACTTCAAACCCGTCGCCATCCTGCATGCGGATGTCGCTCACTACCAGATCGAACTTTGTGTGTTGCAAAACACGCGTGGCGTCGCCAACGCCGGTCGCAGTTTCTACGCGCCATCCGTGGCGCTGAAAATTGGCCTCGAGCGCGGTACGCATACCGGGCTCGTCGTCAACCACCAGCACGGAGGAGTTCCTGCTGTTCAAAGAGATGCTGTTCATGCGGAACCGGCTTCCAGTTGGAGTAGGGGGAGAGAGAGCGCGAATCGCGCGCCGCAATGGATCCGGTTGGCCACGCAAATCCGGCCGCCATGCTGCTTCATGATCCGGGCGCAAACCGCCAGGCCCAACCCGGAGGTATCGCCACTACCGCTGAAGCCCGGTTCGAAGATATGTTCAATCTGGTCAGGCCGGATGCCGCAGCCAGTGTCGGAGAATTCGACGATCACGTGATTCTCGCCCTTAGCGGTACCCTGTTCGGTCCGCAACGAAACAGAGACGCTGCCGCCGGCCGGCGTATGACGAATGGCATTCGCAATCAGATTGAGTACTACCTGTTGCAGCGCGCTCTCATTGCCCATGACTGGATTTTGACGGTGATCTACCAACCATTCCAATGAAACCGCGGACTGATGGGCAAGAGGTTGAACAAACTGAATGGCGTTACCAATCAAAGCAGACAATGAGACAGGGGCGAGCTTCAGTGAGCCGGAACCATGGAAGCTCAAGACATTGTTCACCGTTCCGGAGAGCGTGCGTATGCCGGCGCGCAAATTAGAAATCCATTGCTCGCGACGATCCCCGTCGTTCTCAATCAATTCGGCAAACAGTTCCAGGCTGGCTAATGGATTTCTAATTTCGTGGGCGAGAATGGTCGTAATCTCCGCCAGGGCCATCGCCTCGCGAGCAGCCCCACGCTCCTGTTCCGCACGTCTCTGAGCGGTTATGTCGCGCAGAATCAAAATCGTCCGGTCGGGTTTGCCGCTGCGGCCAGATTGCGTGGAAGAGCGGTCGATTACGGACCTCGAGCCAACGCTTCCCTGAAGGCTGGTTGACGCAGAACTCCAGTCCCGTGTCGTTGCCCGATGCATTTTCATAAGAGGATTCGAGATTGACGCCACTCAACGCCGAAATCTGCCTCAAAGTCGCTTTCGATCCCTCGAGGAAATCCGCCCCATCAAGCCCCAGTAGCCGTCCGCTTTCCGGATTGATCATCGCGATCTCCCCCTTACGATCGAGAACCAATACCCCGCAAGGCATCGAGTCCACGATCTGCTGCAGATCCAGCCGCATACGTTCATTTTCCGCGAGGCTGGTGCTCAGGGCCGCATTCCGTGCCGACAACTCCACACGAAGCACCGACACTTCCTCTTGCAGTTGGCGGTAGGAGTTCTCCAGCCGCGAGGACGCCGAGATGAATGCGGTGAAGGCAGAGGCGAGCAGTACAGCACTTCTTGCCTGCATCTGAGATTCGTCCTTCACCCCATGTTCATGGATTTGCCCGTGGCTGTGGTGATCCGCGAGCAAAGCATTCATTGGTTCAAGATGAGAACTAGGCAGCATCTGCCTAATCATCAGCACGGCGATGGCCAATTGGATTTTGCGGTTGAGAAGGGGCAGTCACCGGCAAGATGTTCGGAGAAGTCTAAATGAAGGCATTCGAACATCGATTCGCGGGGAACTGACTCGCATCGACGTCGTTAGAGAATAATGTGCTGGGGCAGGATCTCGCGTTCCCCACCGACAAATATGCTGGCCCGTTCGACCACGTTTCGCAGTTCGCGAACGTTTCCAGGCCAGCCGTGCCGGCACAGCGCCTCGACCGCTCCAGCACTCAGGGTTGCACCCGGACAGAACTTGGCCAGAAACGCCGCCGCGAGCTTCTCCACGTCTCCCAGGCGCTCGCGCAAAGGTGGTAGCTTGATGGGAAAAATCGCCAGGCGATAATACAAATCCTCGCGGAACAGGTGCTGCTTGACCAGGCCATCGAGGTCAGCGTTGGTAGCAGCCACTACCCGAACATCCACCTTCAGGTTGTCATTGCCGCCAATCCTCTGCACTTCGCCCTGCTCCAGGAAACGCAGTATCTTGCTCTGCAGAGACAGCGGCATATCGCCAATCTCGTCGAGGAAGAGAGTTCCCCCGTGGGCCGCATGGATGCGGCCTATGCGCGATTGCACTGCGCCGGTGAATGAACCCTTTACATAGCCGAATAGTTCAGCTTCGAGCAGCGGCTCAGGGATGGCTGCACAATTAATCACTACCAGTGGCTGCTTCTGGCGCGGACTGATGAGATGGATCGCTTGTGCCACCAGGTCCTTGCCGGTGCCGCTCTCCCCAGTCACCAGAACGGTCGTATCGCGGCGCGCAACCATGTTCGTCAGTTCATAAACCCGCTGCATCGGCGCCGTGTCTCCGACCATACCGCGAATGCCCCGGCCTCCGCTGTCACTGCCTGCCAGCGCGCGACGCAACTGAACCGGCGAAATCGAATTGGGCTGCGCATTTCCACCGCAATAGAGCACTTCGGTCAGCTGAGCGGAGAGTGTCGTGGGCGATGATGTGCCGAGAACAAGCTGCCCGGTATGCGAATTAACGGTGAGAATCTGCACCCCGGAAAACTGCTCCCGAACCATGGCGCTAAACTCGGTGGACTCAAGGTCTGGGAGCAGCGGATCCAGCAGAAGAATCTCGCTGAAGAATTCGTGCAAACACTCAAGTGCCTCGGCGCCACTGGCAGCTTCCGTCAAATTCCAGCGGGGCTGACGAAGCTTCTCCCGCAGCTGAAGGCGAAGCCCGCTGTTGGGACTGACGAGCAATACGCCAATGCTATTGCTCTCATCCACACGAGACCTCGGGAGGGGAGGGGCGCTCATAAGTTCTTTTCGGCTTAGAACGACTCTCACGCGATACAACTTGAGTACTAGTAAGCCAACGGCGCCATCGGCAGGTCGATGCACACAGTGAATGGCTGCAGACTCAAAGAAAGGCCGGCCTGTTGGCTCCGCATGTTGGCTTCGGCGACAGCCAAGCTGAGGCTTGCTTCCGGGTTGATTACGGCAACCGATAGATGCAAATTCCGCACGACGATTTGCATTGCATTGGCGGACGAGGAGGTAATGAGTTCGACCGTGTCCTGGACTCCAGACAGACCATGGACGACCAGTAACACCGTCGATATAGCCTGCAGGGTCCGGGCGCGATTGATGAGCACCGGCGGACAGGTATCGGGCACAACCGAGCTGAGAGTGATTCCGTTCTGCTGAAACACGAGGTCGACTCCGTCAACCGCGTACGCGAGCAGAGGAAGGATCGGCGTCGGGGATAATTGGGGCTTGATGCTCTCGGCCATGACCAGCTGCTGCAGACCGCTGAAGAAAGTACACACCCGCTGCACCTGCACCGCGGAGCTTGCCGTGAGTTCCCGCAGCTCGTCGGAGTTCATCCGGTCTGTATTGCATTTGCTTAAGCTGGCCCGAAGGACGGTGAGCGGCTGGGCGGCAGCATGGATACCCTGGGCCAGGTTCGAGCAAAGTATTTCCGATGCGGACGATGATTCGCTGGATCTGGTGTGGCTAATCATTTCTGAGGACGTACCCCACGCCACGAACGGTGCGGAGCAATTTCACTTCTCCCTCGATGTCGATCTTGTCGCGTAGATACTTCATGTAGACGTCGACGATGTTGGTTGTGGGATCGAACGGAATGTTCCATACATCGCGCATGAGTGTAGTGCGCGATACGGTCTTGCCGGCGTTGTCCATCAGGCACTCCAGAATGGCAAACTCGCGCGGCGTCAGATCGATGGTGCGCTCGCCACGCACCACCCGATGTTGTTCCCGGTCGATACTCAAATTGCCAAGCTTCGATGAACTCACTGCGGAGGAGGAACCGCGGCGCAGCAGACCGCCGATGCGCGCCAGCAATTCCAGGAGCGAAAATGGTTTGATCAGGCAATCGTCGGCTCCCTGCTCCAGCGCCAATACCATGTCCTCGGTACGATTGCGCGCCGTCAACACCAGCAGGGGGAGTGCCGGCTGGGTCAGACGCACCCGCTTCAGCAGCTCCATTCCGTCCATTCTGGGAAGGTTTAAGTCAAGAATCACCAGGTCGTAGATGGAGTTCTGCAGCGCTTCCCAGGCGACCTCGCCATCGAGTGAGATCTCGACAGAAAAGAGCTTCTGCTTGAGCGCCCGACTGAGAAATTTGCCCAGAGAGACATCATCTTCGACGATCAGGATCCTGGCACTCACAGGCGCCCCGGATCCGTCGCGGAGCGCCGGGCCGGCCGTTGCGGAAGCGGCAGCGGAACTCGCATCGCCTTCCGGCAGCGTCGGTGGTACGGACGACGAATTCATTCACTGCTCCGGGTCGTTGTTTTACTCGTCACTATTACAGTAGCGAGTAATTGGTCCAGCTGGGGGACCTTGCATCGCCTTGACCGAGAGGGTTCGGGCAAAGAGCCCATAGTGGAGCTCGATTGCTTGAAGAGATGTGGGTTCCATGCCGATAGATACGAAAGGCCGATTGGGTTTGCAGGCCAGTCCCGGGCCAGCCGGGCGGGACCGACGGGAATGAGAGACTTGGACAGTATCCGCAGATTTGTATATCGTGAACCCCGCACGACCACCGGCTTCCACGTGGATTTTTCAGCTGGAGGCTCGCCCTTACGCGGGTTGTGCCGGGATGTCAGCGACACCGGTATTCGCGCCGAGTTCGATGATCCCATCATCTTAGGTGACACTGGGTTACTCATCCTTCGTCCTCCGACCGGGGTGCTCGAGCTGCGTGCCCAGGTCGCTTATATCGAGAAGCGCCAGGTTGGGCTCCTGTTCATTCTTGAAACACCCTGGGAACGCAGGATGACCGTCGAATTTATCGCGGCGATTGCCAACCACGCAGGTACGGCCCCAATCGTTCGCTTGTGATCGTTCCACTGTGCTATTTCTCCGGCTTTGCTTGCGTAGGCGGCGCTGCCGGTCCCTTGGCCGATGGCGTGGGAGCAGCATTCAGCTCCTTGGCTGACGGCAAGGAGCCATTGCTGGTGAACGTAGCCGGCTGTACGGATTTGACATATTGAATGATCAACGTAACTCTCCGGTTAGAAGCGTCTTCCGGTTGCAATGGCTTGCGCAGGTCCTGATCGGCGTAACCGCGCACCTGGACAACTTGATAGGGACGTAGACCGCTGTTCTCCATCAAGCGCCGGGCTGTATTTGCGCGGTCTGTCGATAGCTCCCAATTGCCATAGGCCTGGGAATCGGAAAAAGGCTTGGAATCGGTGTGGCCCTCAATCGAAACCGGGTTGGGTAACTTGCCTACTTGTACAGACAGTACCTTGAGCAGGCTCTGCAGGATTGGGGTAGGCTGTGCTTTGCCGTTTTCAAAGAAGGTTCCGTTAGCATCTTCCATCAACTCGATCTTCAAACCCTCAGGGGTGACAGTCAGCTCTATCTGCTTCTTGAGCTTGTCGAAACCCGCCAGTTGTTCCAAGGCCTTGAGCAGGTCTTGCTTCAGCTTTGCCATGTCTTCTTTCTTGATCACTGGGGCGGTTTCGCCGGCCCCACCCAGCGCGGTCCCCTTTTTCTGGGCTACGCCATTGGGGTCGCGAAAGTATCCCCCAACGGCCTCCTGCACGGGCTTGCTGCTGTTCATCAGCCAGAGCACGATAAACAATGCCATCATGGCAGTGACAAAATCGGCGTAGGCCACTTTCCAGGCTCCGCCGTGATGGCCACCATGCCCGCCCTTCTTCTTGATAATAATGATCGGCGGTTCGTCTGCCATGCTTTTGTCAACCTATGCGGCTCCGACAGCCGCGATCTCCGCAAGTTTCTCTCTGCATGCTTTCTCCACATCGGAAAAGCTGGGCCGAACATGCCCGGGGATTGCGCGGCGACCCATTTCAACCGCCATGATGGGAGAGGTACCTTTGATGAAGGCGAGCAGCACGACCCGGAGCATGGCGTAAAAGCTGTGCTCTTCGTCGACAGTCTTCGACATATTGGCGGCCAGCGGTCCCAGCACTCCGTAGCAGAGCAAAATTCCCAGGAAGGTGCCGACCAGGGCGGCAGCCACCTTGTGTCCGATCTCTTCTGGCGGACCGCCGAGCGAACCCATGGTGACCACCACACCAAGCACGGCGGCGACGATTCCCAGCCCGGGCAACGCGTCCGCCACGCTGTTTAATGACTGGGTTGGCTGGCTCTCCGAAAGATGATGGACGTCCATATCAAGCTCCATCATCTGGTCCACATCGAACGGGTTGACGCCGCCGGTGATAGCCATGCGCATGGTGTCGCACACGAAGTCTCGAGCGTGATGATCCGCAAGGAAAACCGGATATCGGGAAAATATCGGACTCTTTTCCGGGTCTTCCACATCGCTCTCGATGGCAATCGCACCCTCTTTACGGGATTTGGCAAACAGATCGAACAGCATCTTGAGTGTGTCCACGTACCGCTGCTTCGAAAATGGGGACCCTTTGATGATTCCAAGCAGGCCCGCGATCATCTTCTTCAGGATGTGCATCGGGTTGGCAGCCAACACAGTGCCAATCGCCGCGCCACCGATCGTGACCAACTCGGCCGGCTGGACGAGAACAGCCAGCTTGCCTTTCTCCATGAGAAAACCAATGATAATGCAGGCGAAGACAAGTAAGATCCCGGCAATCGCAATCATTCTTTATTCAATCCCAGCGAAGCGTGAGTTCCGACAGATCCCAGTCGCCCGCGTGGCAGCGGATCGGCCCAGGATGAACCGTACCCTTCCTTCCCTTGTATCGGCAGCACGAAAGATCTCATTGAACATTGCGCGAAGAAAACCGCGCGATGGATGGAGCCAGGAGTAGCGACAGATCAATCACACTGAACGCTGAAGCGGATCTGTAAGACCGGCCTGCCAACACGTCGTTTATCGGCAGTTCTTCCCTTCCCTTGAGCTCGCCCTGGCATCGCATGACTCGAATACGAGCACTCTCAGAAAGCCCCTTGCAACATGGCATTCCAATTGCTCTGACCGTAGGGGAAAGCGCGCGAACCTGTCCTGATAAGGAGACTCCTCTGAGAGAAAACGAAGTCCGCGAAAGAGTGAGCGGCCGCGGCGCAGCAGACGAGCATACGCCCGCACCGGCGGCAAGCGCCTCGCTCGACCCGGAGGATTGGACCGGTCTTCGCCAGCAGGCTCACCAGATGCTCGACGACATGCTCGGGTACATGGAAACCATGCGTGACTTTCCTGTGTGGCAAGTGATCCCGGACGAGGTTCGCGCACGCTTTCGGGAAGACCTTCCCGCGCAGCCCACGCCACTGGCGCAGGTCCACGCAGAGTTCATGGGCTCAATTCTGCCCTTCGCGGCACGCAATGCCCATCCAGGTTTTCTGGGCTGGGTACAGGGCGGCGGAACTGCGGTAGGCATGCTGGCGGAGATGCTGGCCGCGGGTCTGAACGCCAATGTAGGCGGCCGCGACCAGATTCCGCTGGAGGTCGAAAACCAGGTGACCCACTGGATGCGCGCCCTTTTCCACTTTCCCCCCGCAGCCAGCGGCCTCTTTGTCACCGGAACGTCGATGGCCAACTTGCTCGCCGTATTGATAGCCCGGGACGCGCGTCTGGGCCCGGATGTTCGCCGGCGCGGGGTTGCAGCCTGCGCGCCGAAGTTGACCGCTTATGCCTCGAGCGCCGTGCATGGCAGTATGGGTCGGGCGCTTGATTTCGCCGGGCTTGGAAGCGAGGCCCTGCGGCTGGTAGCAGTGGACAGCCGGCAGCGAATCGACCTGGCAGCGCTGGAACGGGCCATCTGCACGGATCGCGCGCGCGGCTTCACTCCGTTTCTCGTCGTCGGAACCGCGGGGACCGTGGATACCGGCGCCATCGACAACCTCGACGGCATAGCCGAGCTGGCCGATCGCTATCAGCTCTGGTTTCATGTGGACGGTGCTTACGGTGCGCTCGCCATGCTGGCCCCGGAGCTGGCGCCGCGACTCAAAGGCATCGCGCGGGCCGATACGCTGTCCTTCGACTTCCACAAATGGGCCCAGGTACCCTACGACGCCGGTTTCATTCTGGTGCGCGACGGCCAGCAGCAGCAGCAGGCGTTCGCTTCCTCCTGCGCCTACCTGATGCGGGAACAGCGAGGCATGTCTGCCGGCTCGCCATGGCCATGTGACCTGGGCCCTGACCTCTCACGCGGCTTTCGTGCGTTGAAAACCTGGGCCACGCTCAAGGTTCATGGCTTGAACGCGATCGGGGCGGCCATACAGCGCAGTTGCAAACTGGCGCGATATTTGGAGTGCCGCATCCTGGGCTCGAACGAGCTCGAGCTGATGGCGCCGGTGGAGCTGAACGTCGTCTGCTTCCGCTACCGCTGCGCTGACGACGAGCTGGCTGATCAGCTCAACCGGCAGATCGTAATCCAGTTGCAGGAGTCCGGCGCGGTCGCACCCTCAGCAACTATGGTGAGGGGCCGGTTGTCGATCCGCGCGGCCATGGTGAACCATCGCACCAGCCAAGCGGAGATGGAGACCCTGGTGGCAGCAGTGCTGGTGGCTGGCAGGGCTTTGCGCCCGGCTGACCCACCCAAGTGGCAGCCGTGGCTCGAGCGGGACAACAGGATACAGCGGCTCGATGATCAACTGAACCCAGCCAGCGATTTGCGGAAGGACGTTGCCGTCGCGCTGCGCTTTGAGCGGGCGACCTTGCTGGCAGAGATGGGACACAACCTGGAGGCCAGAAGCGACCATCTGGCCGTACTCGAACTCGAGCCCGCCCACCGCCTAAACCTGTTCGGGCTGGGCCGGCTGCTGGTCAGCATGGGGCAGCGCAAGGCCGCGCAAATGGTCTATGCGGAGGGGGTGAAGTACCATCCCGGCGACGTTGCTTTGCGGGTGAACCTGGGCAGTGTGCTGCTCGAAACGGACCATCCCGCGGAGGCCCGCTCGCATTACGAAGCAGCGCTGGCCATCGACCCGGAATTCCCCCAGGCACACGGGGGAATGTACTATGCGCTCACCCGGCTGGGCGAGCCGGAGCGGGCCAGGTTGCACCAGGAGAAAGCCTTTCGAGCGCATGCCCTCTTCCCCTCTTCTTATCGGGGTGACGCCGAACCCATTCCCGTGCTGCTGCTGGTCTCCTCAACCGGCGGCAACACCCCCATCGAGAAGCTGGTCGACGGGCGCATTTTTCAGGCCTATGTTGTGGTCGCGGACTTCTACGATACAAAGACTCCGCTGCCGCTGCATCGGCTGGTCATCAACGGCATTGGCGACTGCGACGCGGCCGGCCAAGCATTGCTTGCGGCCGAGGGGCTGCTCGCCTTCACCTCGTCCCCGGTCTTGAACCACCCCGCGGCTGTACGCGCCACCGGCCGCTGCGAGAATGCTGGCCGATGGCAAAAGCTGCCGGGAATAAAAACGCCTGCGACGGTTACGTTTCCCTATGCGTTGCTCGCCGGGCAGCATGGAGCAACCGCACTGGCTGGGCGTGGGTTCACCTTTCCCCTGCTGCTGCGCACTCCGGGCTTCCACGGGGGACAGCATTTTGTGCGGGTCGAGTCGGTTGCGGCGCTGGCCGATGGAGTGGCTGAGCTTGGCGGCCCGCGGCGCGGCCGAAGTGATGGCGATTGAGTATCTCGACGCGCGCGGCGCCGACGGATGGGTACGTAAGTACCGGGTGATGATGGTTGGCGGACAGCTTTATCCGCTGCACCTCGCGATCTCGCAACAATGGAAGATTCACTATTTCAGCGCGGCCATGCGGGACCGTGCCGAGCATCGCGCGGAGGAGGGGAAGTTCCTGGCCGATATGCCGGGGGTGCTGGGCGCGAACGCGATGGCCGCGCTGGAACAGCTGTCGGCGGCAATTGGGCTCGACTACGGGGGCATCGACTTCGCCCTCAATCAGCAGGGCGAGATTCTGCTCTTCGAAGCCAACGCGACCATGGTAGTCGAGCAACCGGATGGAGACCCGCGCTGGGATTACCGGCGTGCGGCGGTGGAGCGAATCCACGCGGCAGTGCGCGATCTACTGCTGGCCAGTGCAGGCGTGCTCCCAGCTGTTTCATTTTGACGCGGTATGTTCATCGAAATTCCGGTCGATAGGACCAAGAGAGGTACCGGCCATGCTGATTTGCGTTTGTCTAGAGCACCCAATAGGAAGGCTCGGGAACGCAATATGCGTCAGAGGCACTCGATCCGGGTATGCATGGAACCGGATTGCCTGGATCAGAACGCCAGCTGCCCCATACCAGGGTGTGGCAGTCTGGTCACCGTCTCGGGACCAGCGGAGGAACAGTTTGCGAAGATGAGATTGCCAAGCGGCGGTGGCCGCAGGAGATGCCGGAGACCTATCAGGTGTGCGATTGGAGATAGCCGCAGATGAGGCACATATCACGTAGATCTCTGGAGCGCACTGTCATGCTGCCACAATGGGGGCACGGGCAATGTGACGATCGCCGTCCGACCTGCCGTGGTTCTGGGAACAGGGACCGCTGCGCGTCGAGCGGTGGCCGAGAACCGTCCATCAGATTGTCTTTCGGGGGGCTCACCATCGGCTGCCTCCTGGTTCCCTGGGCGCGTACTCTCTCAGCACCGCGTGCCAGCCCAGCAGCAGCAGCTCGTCAGTGCGCTTCGTCTCGCCGGTTTCCGGATAGCACCCCATTCCACAGGCGTCGCACTGGCGATCGTGCAGACCGAGACCGGCCTTCCGTGTATTGCAAGCTGGGCAACGCAGTGGGTCTTCGATGAGCTTGATTTTCATACCATTCATCCTCAAGTACTCATCGGATAAAGAGCCGAACCTTCTAGTTACGTGTGTTGTAGAAACTGCATTCCGCGCATCCCCTGCAAGGTCGCGCCTGGCGCTTGCGGCGCCCAAAGTCAAACGGCAAAAGAGATGCCGGCAAAACTGACTACGCTGCTCTCATCGATATTCCATTGCTGGTAACGGTGCAGTGTTCCCCGCGCCTGGGGCGCTGCCTTCAAAAAGGTATAAATTGGCGAAGATCCGCACCACTTCAGGTCGTCTTGATTCTCCTGGATCAGGTCCCAAAAACCGCGCGCATCCGATGCATTCACTCGTTCGATCCGGAGCATGTCCCGCTCTCTCACCCGAGTCATCTCATCCCAGTCGGCATGGGCCGCAAACTTATCCCCGAATCGCGTACCCATATGGGCCATATCGACACCCAACACCCAGAATAGACGGTCTTTCTCTCGCTCAGCAATCTCCCCCAGCGCGCCAAAAAAGCGCTTGACATGCTCGTCGTCTTCGGGAAATCCACCTACCTGCAGACTTCTTCCGAATGATCCGCATAGCAGCGGAAGTATACGCACGTCTGCCCCGTAAATGGCCTGGAGAAAGATCACTTGAAATTCGATCGAATGCTCGATCCCATGGCAATAATCCTCGACCAGCGCCGCCGGCTGAGCTTCTAACTCAGCGACCAGGGCCTGGTCGATTCCGGTTCTTCCAAAAGGCGTTGCAAAGGGCTTGTGGGTCAAACCGAACTTGCCGGGTTGTCCATAGTGCGAAGTTCCCAGAACAACGAAGGTGCGGTCCCGCAAATCAGGTGTTAGTTCTTGGTAGGCCGCGCGGTAGCTTTGCCAACCGCCTTCCGGACTGACATGCGGCGCGGCAATCCCCATGATTCCCTTCTGGGTGTGAGCGGCCCCGTCAAGATACCGCTGCATCAACTCGCGCAGCGGCCCGATTTCCGCCGGATATGAGGATCCTGCATGAGCCGCCTGGCGCACCGGACTCTCCGCAAAGGCCAAAAGACGGCCTTGCTTAAGCCTGCCGTAGGTCTCGTCTTCAAGAAAGCCTGCCTGGCTCAGCGCCTCAATCAAGTGTCCGGCCGCACCGCCGATTTCAGGGCCTCCCAGGGAACGGGTAAGCTCCGTCTGCAGGTCCATGTTCGTTCGCGTCCCATCGAACAGCAGCAGGCCTGGGATCAAGACCGGAGGAATGATAAGCCTAGCGTCAGAGTATTGAAAGCGGTCGCGAACCAACAGCCCGGGCCGGTCCGCTACCGGTGAGAGCATGATCTCCAGGTCCGTTCGCAGCTTCGGCAGGATCATTAAAGGGAATCCCAGGTCCTGGTAGCCCCGTACCCAAGCGGCGGAGCTACATCGTTTCAGACGACGCAGCCTACAAACCCTGTGGCCATGAACTCTTCGAGCGGAAGCAACAGTTGATATTCACAGATTGCTGCGATCACCGATTCATCAAAACAGTGGTCAGTGAACGCCTCATATTCGTGGATCTTGTTGAGTACCTTGCGGTCGTTGCAGAGCACGATGAAATCCCAAACGAGGTCACCTGTCGATTTGCGCATGGACTGTACTCGCACTCCCCTGGGGACAAGCCCCAACACGCCCTCGATTACGCTATCGGCGGCATGAATCTAAAAGCGCACAACTTCGAGTACAACTAAAGTAGAACCGGATCAGTACGCGAGCCCGGCTTGCGGCTGTCAATAAACCATCACATTTAACATCGGCGCAACTGAGTCGGCCAGGGCGGAAGCACGAGGGTAATCTTCCACTGAAACCATCAGTGCGGGCACAAACTCATCGCAGCCCCTCGGGCGATGGAGACACTCTTCAGCGCGAATGCCGTAGGCGTGCAACATCGACATTACGCTCCTCAGGTGAGGGGCATATTTAGAATAAACCAGCAGACATTGCAGACGAGCTTCACGGCCGCATTGCATGTTGTGACTCCTTAACCCTCTCCATCGGCAGACTGCGACGACACAATAGCTGATACTTATCGGCGCCTGTGCAAAAAACAATAGGGTGGGCGCCCGCTAAATCGCCACCTCGGTATTATTTCTAAATATTTCTTGGCAGGAGGTTTTGGCCGTAGTCGATCGGCGTTCATTGCACCAGACCTTGATCTCCTCTGGATGGTCTAACTTCGTAGTCCACGCCATCCACGGAGCGGTGATAGGCTCCGGCTTCCTCCTCGGCAATAAGAGACAAGCGCGTGCGCCGGATGCCGTCGGGGTAGATCATACCCTCCGGTATGACCAGCAGCAGATTGCGTCCCCGCTGGATCAGCACGTATGCGTCGCGCCAGTTGCCGGCCGTCTTCGAGCGCACCTTCACCCAGGTCACCCCTCGACCAGTGCGGAGTTTGATCTTCTCGCTGAGGCGCCATGTTTCCCATGGTGAAACCCCCGATTGACTGATGTCCTGTGCGTCTCTGGCTTTCAAGCGGCACGCACAAGATAGTTGAATACTCTAAGACTTCGCCATACACGCCATTAAAAGTGATTTAGGTATGGCTTGTTCCGCGGTGGGGTTCTCTTTGATGCTCAGCTTTTGCAATCAATATGCCCACGCGGGAACGGATCTTCTGCACTGTCTCGCTTTCCGCGTCGCTTGGCACGGCCATGGTCCAGCATGTGTTCGATCAGCTTCGCAGCGACTTGTTCTGGGGGTACGGGATAGGCTCCACCGGTCACATTTGGTTTGATTTGTTCAACCTTCTCCCATCGCACATCATTGGGCGCACGCTTTGAGATCCGAGAGTCACTAGTTAACACCGAGAGGGTCCTCCTGGTTGGAAGATTGGCCGCGCAATGGCGGCAGCAATATGGTTCTGTCTTATTCTCTCTTGTCAAATGGGATAGCCGCATTCACTCAGCACAAGCCGCGCGGAGAGCTTCCCTGATTGAAATTCGACGATCTCCGCGTGATGGTTTAGAGGCGAGTCAGAGGCGCACAATGAACCGCTGATGGTGAGCGACTGAACTACGTGATCATTACTTCGGTGCTGACAAACGGTCTTCCAGCCAGCGAAACTCGCGTGGTCGTTTGGATTCGCAGGAATGGCCTCCGATCCAATCAACCCACGGGCAACGGAGGCGAATGAATCGACTCCTGCGCCGAAGCGCTAGAAAATCGAAGGACGCTTAAGGTACCTCCGGACAGCGCCGATGAAAGGTTTGGAGGGTGCGAAAATGGCAACTAACAGGGTTCTTCTGGTCGATGATGATGAAGTTGTACGCTTGACCCTGACCGGAATACTGGAGCAGAGCGGCTTCGCGGTCACCTGTGCGGCAAACGTGGTAGAAGCACTAAGACGTATCACTGCAGAGCCCTACGACGCGCTCTTGAGCGATCTACACATGCCTGGAGCAGGAGATGGTCTCACGGTTGCAAGCGCGATGCGCCATGTCAATCCTACTGCTGTGACGTTGCTATTGAGCGCTTATCCACAGATGGAGGCCGCAACCCGGGCCATCTTGTTGCAAGCCGATGAGATCCTGGTCAAACCAATGGATGCAACCTCGCTCGTCCATGTCATTAAAAACCGCATGGCAATAGGACCTGTTCGCAATCGGCAGAGCGATAGTGTTGCTGAAGTTCTAGAGCGTACAACCGGGCCTGTTATTCAAGATTGGTACAAGCTTATCCTGGCGGAAAGGTTAGTGATGTCTGTTCCGATGAGCCACGACCTTCGCTGCGGCCATCTACCGCAGTTCTTCCGTGAGCTGGTGGCTCGACTCCTCTCCTCTAAGCCGATCGTTAGCAAGGCGTCAGTATCACCCGCCGCGACTATCCACGGCATGAACCGCCGCAGGTCGGGATATACCGCTGCAATGTTGGTAGAGGAATCGCGGCTCTTGCAAGTCACTATCTTTAAGACCATCCAAAACAATCTGGCGGCTATCGACCCCAGCCTACTGTTGGCCGGAGTAATGACTATCGCGGATGAAGTGGATTCGCAACTTAGCCAAGCCATGGCTAGCTTCATAGCGGATTCGCTCCCTGAAGCGCGGCCCCATTGGGCATAGCTACCGCCTCCTAACAGGATCTGGCATTTGGGAATCCTCCCGGGCACCGAAGAGCTCTGGCAAGAGACGCGCATGTCATCTGCTTGACCAGATCCATGACGATCTGTCGCATATGGGTTGGCTGGCCCAGAGAGGCTGCGGGTCGACGCCTTAGGGCGCCTAAAGTGTCCGCTTTTCTCTGCGGAAGGTGCGCGTTAAGCGCGTTATGCGCGTTAATTCCCGAGGCCGGCACCTTTGGCGCCTGGGCCCAAATGGTGGAGGGCCGTCCGTGCCCGGGCTCAGGGTGGCAGTGGATGAGGCCCAGGGTACTCAGCTTTTGCAGCGCAAGCTCGATGCGCTCTTTGTTGACATGGCCGTGAAAGACGCCACGGATTTGATTCTTGAGCGGCTGGCTGAAGGACAGTGGAACTAGTTTGCTGAGGGCTTATCAATATGGTCAATCACTATGACCTCCAGCGGAGATCTCTTCCTAGCCAACTTGAAGCCCAGCGGCTGCACCGCACCAAAGTAGGCGGTGGCCCTGTCCATGTCGTCGGGACCTTGCCTGCCGTAAGCCGTATCCGTGGGAATCATCAGCGCGAAGTTGAACCGGCCCGTCAGTCCCGTCTCGTCCACAATCTGGCGATCCTGAATGAAATTCATCAGTGCATCGGCGAACTCCGGCATGGTGTAGTGAGTGAACTGCACCGCCGTTTGGCCGTCCTTTCTATCCGTCACGTTGACGTACCCGTGGTCATAGCCGCTTAACGCGTCTGCGGTAACTTTCGGAGGGCTCTCCACCAGCGTCAGCGCATATACCGGGAAATCCCTCTGCACCACTTGCACCTTAAGACCGAATCGGTCCGCGAGCAGCTTCCTGACCATCGACCGCTGCTGGTCGCGGCTGGGCTGGCCTGGGGTGTCGGTTTCCGCGGCAATGTCGAACTTGTCCTCATTCATCCAGGCCGGCCCACCATCGATCTGGCGATCGCGCACCTTATAAGCGAATTTGATGAGATCGGTGACCGACGCATTTTCTGCTGCAAAACGCACGCCTTTGAAGCCATAGGACCTTTCCTTTTCGTTTCCCTGGCTCGGTTTGATCGTCGCCACGTCAAACGAAGGGTCCGCGGTCGCGGCCATCGGCGGTATTGGAGCCGGTCCGCTGTAGGTCCACAGCGTCTCCGGAGTCGCAAGAACGAGCGTCAGCGGATAGCTCTGGTTGCCCTGCGTCCAGACTCCCGTAATCGACTTGCCATCCGCGCTCAGCTTGCCTCGATAGCTGATGTCCGCAACCGTCACGCTCAAGTCCGGCGGAGCGAATGTGACCGAAAGAAGTGGAGGACCGGATGGTCCCCGGTCGATGAAGGTGAGGGACCCACGCAGCGATCCATTGTTGTCGGGCTTGGCAAACTTAAGAACGATGCGTTGGCTCTCCTTGGTGGACAGCGTTCCCTGCCATGTGCCGGTGATTGTCTGCCCGTGGAGCACAGTGCACATCGAGAAGGCAAAGCCAGCCACATACAGGAACGCAGCTTTGAGGACCAGCCTCTTTGGCGCCATGCCGGATTGACGTAAACGTTCCGCGATTCGCTCGGAAAACAGGTTTTCCTGTATTGTTGTTTCGCATGAGTTCCGCCTGGGCTACTGGCGATCGAAAAAGACATCCACATCAGCTTTAAGGCGAAATAGTCAGGACTGCTGATTCCAGTTCATCCAGGTATATAAGCATATTGGAGGGAGGAACCCTTATGAAACGCTTCACATTCTTCCTTGTTGCAGTTGCAACAATGGCCGGCCTTGTCGCCCTCATTGCCCCTGCACCAGGACACGCGAGTGGGGAATCCGCCCCGGCCTTCGTTACCGAAATCCCTCACGGGTACCGCGACTGGAGATGGATCTCCTCGGCCCATGAGGCAGGCAACCTCAACAGTATAGGTGCCGTCCTGGGCAACGATGTAGCGTTCAAGGCCTACCGGGATGGGAAGCTTCCGTTCCCGGACGGCACGATCATTGCTGCTTTGCATTACCGTTACGTGCCATCAGAGGAAAACAACAAAGTCTTTGGCCAAGCCCAATCTTTCGTTCCTGGGGCCCCCACAAACGTTCAGTTTATGGTCAAGGACTCAAAAAAGTACGCCGCAACCGGCGGCTGGGGGTTCGGTCACTTCGCAGACGGCAAACCTGGCGACGCGGCGTTTATGAAAAGCTGCTTCCCCTGCCACGAGAAGGTCAAAGCGACCGACCTTGTCTTTACTCACTATGCACCTTGATGCTGAAAGCTAGAGCAATCAAACGTGTTAGCCGCGCCTCGAAGCTCGTCCTGCGGTTTCCACTTGACATCAAAGTGAAGACTATGTTCACTTGAATGCCAAGTGAGGAGAATGCCCATCCAGATCCTGCAAGGTACTCTCGACCTCATGATCCTCCGCACCCTTGCCACCATGGGCCCGCAGCATGCCTATGGCATCGCCAACAGGCTTCAGCAGGCCTCCGAGGAAGCCTTGAATCTCAACCAGGGCACCATCTATCCGGCTCTCGTCCGGATTGAGCAGCACGGCTGGAGCCGTGGCTCCTGGGGCAAGACGGAAAACAATCGCGAAGCGAAGTATTACACCATCACCAGGGCGGGGTTGAAAGCGCTCAACGAAGAAACCAAACGCTGGCGCCAGATGGCCGGCGTGGTTGAAAGGCTGCTCGCGGAGGAACAGTAACCATGGCGCATTGGAGAAGGATCATCGCCCGGCTCCGCAGCCTCCTCGCTCTCTTTGGCGTCGGCCGGCACGACCCAATTACAATCCTGTCCGTCTGTGCTTTGCTCGCGGTCTCCGGCTTGGTCGCGGCGATTATTCCCGCTCGTCGCGCTGCCTCCATCGATCCCATGCAAGCACTTCGGACGGAGTGGGAAATGCCCTGCATGGGTGCGTTAGCGGGCGCCTGTAGAGAGTAGAACAATGCAAATCAGCGGGCCGTTTCGTCGACAGGCACCTCGCCGAGAAGCCGGTTAGTACGACAAGTGGACTGGATTTGTAAACACTGGCCGACATATCGGGACTATTCGGTGCCTCGGTAAGCGACTCAGCGATTTTGCACCGATTGAGCGATCGATGGCGGTAAAGGTCGAGCGAAGCAGGCAGAACTTCTATTTCTTGTTCTTCTCTTGTTTGGGTGCAGAGTAACCTTGGCGTGCCTGTAACCGCATGCCTTCCCCATCCACTTTTACTTTCAAGCGATGATAGGAACCGTCTGGCTTCACGCCGTCGGGTGAAAATTCGAGCACGTAGACAACCTCAGGGGCATCCGTCAGGCTCTTGAATCCCGCCCCCAGGTCGTTGCTGTTGTGAAAGAAGGCCCCGCCGGTCCCGTCGGCGAGTTCTGACATCACCCCCTCGGCGCGCGTCATAGCGGCGAGGTGGGTTGGATCGATGATTTGCCCCCCGCCTCTCTCACTGATGTCCGTTACGCCGGTGTACAGCCCGCGCGCATCGAGGGCGTTGATGGTCACGTTGGACTGTACCGCCAAGTCCATGATCTGCGATTCCCAGCCCAAGGCCTCCGGCGTAATGGATACGAAGCCGGGCGACAGAAGGATCAGGGTGCGTTGTCCCGGCAGTTTGGCCATTCTGCGCACAAACTCTTTGATCGCAGCAAGGGTTACCTGAACGTCCTGCTCGCCAACCGATCAGAACTCGCCTTGCGGCGGATTCCACCATTGCCCTGAGCCACCTGCGAGATCGCGCTGCCTGTCCAGGGCCGGGTCACAAGCGAATACCTGCGCTAACGCCTTTGCGAATGCCGGGCCATCGTGCTTATTCTCGATCAGGTCGGCTTCGTAGTACTCGATTTTCGGACATTCCGCCGCACTCCCGGTGTAGAGGCTTCGCGGCTCCAGGCTCATGATCGCGTCATGCAATTTTGCGCGATCCCGGGTCAGACCACTGTTGACTTTTCCAGAGGTCGAAACCACGGCGGCCATATCTGAGCCGACCAATGCCCCGTCCAGCGCTTTGGCATCGATTTTCTTGAGATACGCCAGTTCTTCGGCGCTCAAATGCAGGTCATCGAAAAGGTATACGGTGATTCGTTTTGGCAGGGTCTCCAGCTGGGATGCGGCATTCGGTGTACCCACCTGTGCGGCGTTCTTCGCTCCGCTCCCGGCATTGCTCTCCGTCACCTCGCGCTTCTCAACCGTGAATCCGGAGATAACTTGCGGCTTGCCATTGTCAAAAACCTGGAAATCTTCTTTTTTCAGGTCGCCCACTGCGTGGCCTTGCTTATCGCGGACCACAACCGGCACAAACACCCGGTTGACGTTCACTACGACCTTGGGAGGCGTATCCTGAGAATCCTGTGCTGGTTGAGCGAGCTCGGGCACGGGAGGAACGCGCAGGCAACGGAGCAGGGAGATCGGGCACATTCGCCCGCTCGGATTCATCCGGAATTTCCTCTTTCTGCTTCGAAGTGACGGTGCTGTCGGCGGGGGGAGAAACTTCCTGAAAACGGCCCGGTTGCGCCCGGAAATCTTGTGGTTGCGACGTCGCAGTATCCTTGACGATCCTCGTCGTGGCAGCGAAGCGATGATAGCCGGTGAACAGGCTCTCGTTCAACCATTGGGTCGGCGCATCCGTCGGCATGCGAGTGAGAGGGTCCAGATTGGCGCCGTTGACCGCCATGGAGAGAGCCAGGCTGCGCACCGGGCAAATGAACTCGCTCTCGCCGATTTGAACCGGGCCATACTGCACCAGGATCGAGGCCCTCTTGAACTGGGCGCTGCCTTTCGTGTCGGCGTCCATGGTGATGCGTAGAATGGCCCCGGTGACCGGGTCCACCCAGAGCGAACCGTGATAGCCGGGCCTGGTGAGAAAGGTCGATGTGTTGGAGCCGCCGGTCGGTTTTGCCTCGATGCTTGAAACCTGCCGGGAACCGACGGAGGGCGTTGCCGTGCCCTCAAGCGACGTCTGCCGCTGAAGCGAGTTGATAACCTCGAAGTGCGAGGCGGAGCTTGGAACTGAATAATGGAAAACTGCGACCGGCCCCGCGGCGGTCTGTTCCCAGTGGCTCCAGTTCACCTTGCCTTTGACGGTGTCGGTCAGGATCATACTCAGCGTGGACCCGAACTCCCCCTCCGGAAATCAGTCCAGACTGTTCCTGCCAGTGAGCGGAAGCCCGCGTTGGTGGACTGATGGGTCCGTTCGTCGAAGATAGAGATTTCCCGGCTCGAAGTGCTCACCAGGTGCAGGCCCGAGCGAACCGGCCAGCCGCCTTTCGTGAGCTCCTGAGGCCTGTCATCGAAGCGGTTTGTGGTCCGGATGGCAAAGAGGTTGGGCAGCTGCGGTACGTGTTTGCGCGACATAGCTTCGCGCCGCCTCGATCATCCGCTGCTGAGCTGCGTCGTCGGGAGCTGCCGTGGACGGGAGCTCGCTCGCCGGCGGGTCGAGAAAAGCCGACTGATCGGCAAGCAATTGCAAAGCCAGCGCCGCTTGGGAGCCCGCATCGAGATATGCGGCGAGCCGGTTGAGCGTAGCCTCAGTCAGCCGTTCCGAAAGCTCTAAGCCGCCAATCTGGCGCGCAATTTCCGTGTCCGGTTTGTGCGCGGTATGGGCAGCAGTCAGCGCCTGCTCCAGTTGTGCCACGGTGACGCGCTTTGACGCCCCGGCGATGGACGCCAGCGATGCCAAAAGCACCAGCAGAATCAACCGCCGCGCCGGCGCTGTCCCCTTTTTGTGCATACCTTGTCTTCTGTGATCATGGAATACTGGGCTTTCGAGAGTTGGCGCCATGGTCGGGGAGAAGCTTGGTGAGGTGAAGTTACACGTTCCAGGGAGATGGATGCAAACTCTGGCTGGATGGCGTGTTGGGCGATGGAGAGTTCCGGCGAGCGCTAAGCCCATTAGCCAACACAACAGCGAAATCGGGCTCTGTATAAAACGATGCCCCAATAGTCACACTCCTTGCATTACCTACGGCTTTGAAAATCCCACACAAAGAAACGGTTTTCTGAACAAGCGTCTTAAAATAATGACCACCGCCTCCTTGCGGTATGGACTTGGGAGGAAGATCCGAACCTGAACACCTGCTTCGCCCCTACGCGCACGGGATGTGCCGCGCGGTGTAGATTCACCTTGCTGGCCGAGGAGAAACGTCAACGAGCGCCAAAATGCGGTAGCCCTTCAGGAGTCCAATCTGGCTATGGCGGAGCTGCACAGGTAGCAGAAATGCGACACTCCAATGACAAGGGCAACGGTGGCCAACGACCTCCTGGGCGCGATGCTATTCCTTTCGATTCTGGGCGGAGGGGTAGAACCGGCGTCCGGCTGATGGATTCAGGTAGGGAAAAAGCCGTAGTCTCATGGCCGGGATTCTGGCCGCAGAGTTTGGCAGGCACAGGACCCATATTTCTTGTGGGAATCGCTATTTTGTTGGGACTGTGTTCCGTCGTGAACTATAAAAAGTCCACTGCCGCAAGTCTAAAGTCAGACGAACAACTTCGGTCGGGCACGACATCTCAGCCATCGTCAGCAGCGCGACCTCTGTCAAACCCACCTCCGGTCGCTCCGGCCGTTACTGCGCGACTCGAGGGCTCAATGAACAAGCAGACTCCAAATGCGGGGTCAACCTTATCCGGCATCTCCACTCTGCATTATCCGATGAGATATGAGGCTACACGTAAGAAGGCATTCGGCGGTTGCACAGGTCAACTGGAACTTACAAGTGCCGGACTTCATTTCAAATGCTCGAATCAGGCCGATCTGGACATTCCGGTAGCTTTAATCGCAAAAGCCCATAAAGATGGCGTGGTTCTTGAATCGGGAGAGAAGTATCACTTTCTGATTGCGAATCACACGAAAGTTCAAGCCGAAGCGATTTTCATCGTATGGCTGAACAGGGTCCAGCATTTTCAGGAACCGAGCCGGGAATCATCGTTCTGAGAATCCAGCGGATTACCTCTTCAGTGCGAATCGAGCCCGCTGATACTAAAACCAGCACACGGTCGTGATGCGCTGTGCCTGCAAGGCTCCGGTGGGGGTGATGGCAAAATTCTCCGAAGCTTGAATAATGTCTGTTACCGGTGACGGGGTCCCCCCGGCTGCCTCAGTCCTCTCATTGCAGCTTCGCGTACTCAGCCTTAGCTTCCTTTACGATGGGGATGTCGGGGTCGGCGTCTTTCCAGAGGGTGAGGAAATCCTGATACGCGGCGCGGGCCCGGACGCGGGCGGCGTCGGCATCCGCGCCCCGGGAGGTTCTCGACTGCAAGGCATTGGCACGTGCCACGCCCAGATGCGCCAACGCTCCCGTCCAGCAGTTCCAGACGATGCCGCTGTGGTCGAGAATCTTCTGGAACTCGGCGGCGGCGGCGCTGCCCTGCCCGGTTGCCAAGTATGCCTCTCCGCGTACATAAACGTGATAGAGGCAGGAACCATTGGTGACAAATGCAATTGCCCCCAACTCGATGGGGTAAGCGGCTTGCAGGTCATTCAGGGCGGAAGCCGCACTCTTTCTGTCCAGCGCCACCTGTGCCTGAATCGCAGGCAGCCAAAGCGACTGCATCTGCGTGTCCAGCGGGAAACGTTTTCCTAGGTCTTGTGCCAAGGACTCGGCTCGCGTCATATCGCTCGCCATGGCAAACGCAAGCGCGGCTTCGACCCCGACACCCTGACTCGCCGGAGCGAGTTTCAAAGCCTCTGCCGCTCTCTGCCGGGCCTCTGTGGTATTACCGTAAGCGGCTTCCCGCTGAGCAGCAATCGCCTGCCATATTGCCCCAGTTTCCTTGCTGTCCGCTCGAACTGCGGAGGCTACAGCCCGGTTGGTCAGTTCCCGCGCCTTGCCCAGATGACCGCCATACGCCTCGGTGTCCGATGCGAGCGAAAGTCCAAAGCTCTCTTCGGGCTTGCCCGCATACCACTGTAGCTGTTCCGCCATCGCCGCAGAGTCCGCCCCGAGAAAGGCAAGAGCATAGAGAGCGCTGTGGACGACGGAAGCATCCGCTTTTCGCGCCTGCGCCTGGTGAATGATCTTCCGCGCTTCATCGAAACGTTGCAAGGCAAGCGCGTAGTTGGCGAGGTTTTCGTAATTACTTAACCGATCAGGCGCCAGATGCAAGGCTTGCCTAACCATCTCCGTGGCTTTCTCATACTGCCCCTGGCGGGAGAGCACGATGCCCAGATTGCCGTACGCTCGGGATTCTCGCGGGTAGCTTTCAATCTGCTCTTGATACGTCTGGGCCGCCTTATCCAACTCCCCGGTGACACTCACATAGTAGAGGGCGGTGATCGCCAGGTTTTCCCGTTCGGTGGCACGTTTCCGCAACTGGAATGCCTTGGTGAAGTATTCTTTGGCCCTTCCTACCTCGCTGAGATAGGTGTATTCGATGCCCACTTCCAAGTAGCCCATGGCAAAATTCGGATCAAGCTCGATAGCATGTTGACTGAACGGCAGGGCTCTTGCGGCACCTTTCTCTTGACGGCTCTTGATGCCAAGGCTATACGATTTCAAAGCTTCGAGCGAAGAAGTGGTGGCCTGCTCGAGCGGAACATCAAACTGCTGTACCGTAGCGAGGGATTCGCCCAGTTCGCCGCGCAGCTTGGATGCGGCCTCGCCCAGCGCGCCCAGCAGATTCTCCTTGGACACCGCCGTCACCTGCTCCTGCGCCAGCGTATCTCCGCTTTGGCAATTTACCGCCTTCAACCCCAGCACATATTTGCTGCCCAGACTGCCAATCGACCCGGCAAGGTAGGCTTTGCTGCCCGCCCGCTGGCAAAGCTCGCGGGCTATCTCTGGCGTGAGTTTCGTATCCGCCGGAAGGGTCATCTGCTGCAAGATCTTCGCTACTTCGCCGTCTGAAAGCACATTCAAGAGCGGTGATTGCCGCAGAGAGATGCTGAGCGCCGTCTTCAGCGTGTCGTCGAAGATTGCATCGCCCGTGCTGTTGGCAAAATCGGCGAGCACGATGGTGTCTTGGGGAGTGATTTGGGAGCTTGGACGGCGGAGATGCCAGTATCCTCCGACAGCGGTGCCTGCCACGATCAGAGCGGCGGCGACCCAAAGATACGGGGGGCGACGGACGCGGGACCTGGTTGGGGCCACTGCTTGCGGTTCGGCCGGCGGGGCCACCGTTTGCGGTTCGGCTGGCGGGGCCACCGCTTGTGTTTCGGCCGGCCAAGCCACCGGAGCTACAAAACGGTAGCCCCGGCGGGGAACGGTTTCCAGAAACCTGGGATTGTCGGCCGAATCGTTCAAGGCCTCGCGCAGCTTCCGCACCGCCGTGTTCAACGCGTCGTCAAACCCCACAAACGTATCGTGTGACCACAGTTTCTGACGGATTTCCTCCCTGGTGACGAGTTGACCGGAACGTTCCAGCAACAGCGCAAGAATCCGAAACGGCTGCTCTTGGAGACGAATCCGGCTCCCCATCCTGGTGAGGGCGCCTTCTTGGAGATCAGCCTCGAAGGATCCAAAACGAACAAACCGGCCTGCTGATCCGTTGTTCTGCATTGTGAACCCCCCGGTGCGCCGCAGAATGCGGAGTTCATAGCATAGCAAGGTCAGAAAATTAAGTAACTGCTTTTTCTCCAGCGTGTTAGCTGGTTAGCCAAGAATCAGGAACAGTTTTGTTGCATCTTGGTCAGGGCTCCCGCAGATTGGCCTCTTCCACATGAATCGCGGGGCTTATCCGGTCACCAATGTGAACCGAACGGTTGGTCCGGTCAGTTCGGGCCGGGCCAACAGTGGCACTCGGTAAACGTTCCCATGGAGGAGTCCCCTGAAGATTGAGTCGAGTCGAGTTTTGATTGTGGATGACTCGCGGGCGTGGCGGGAAGCTGTTCGCTCATTTCTGCGAATACACTTGGATCTGGTGATTATTGGCGAGTGCTCGGACGGCTTAGAGGCGGTCCAGAAGTGTGAAGAGTTGCAACCCGACCTAGTTTTGCTGGACATCGGGCTTCCCAATCTCAACGGCGTGGAAGCCGCTCGACAAATCCGCAAGGTTGCACCCGCTTCAAGAATTCTGTTTTTGACCTCGTACCATTGGCCAGAGATTTTGCAGGAACCGATGAGCGGCGACGCGCTGGGCTTTGTTTTGAAATTGAAAGCCTCAAAGGAGCTTTTGCCTGCCATCAGAACTGTCTTGCGCGGCGAGCGGTTCATCGGTACGGGATTTCCACCTTTCGATCCGACCAACCCCGTCAGAGCTAAGATCCTCCCATAGCATCCGGCAGCAAGGTTGGCCCTTCGAATAGGCTCCCGAAACTGTCCGCACAAGTTCCGGGTCAACACCAGCCTCTACACCGATCAATGCTCGACCCGGCAGCTCAACATGGATCGATCCCGACGCAGCTCTGACAGGAGCAATCTCAGCCCCCGTGACACAGCTGCGTCATAGAAACCTCGCATGGAGAATCGTGGCCCGCAACTCTGGGAAACTGCTAAAGCTGGTGGTGAAGCATGACCGAATTGCCGCCGGGGAAAGGCGGACTGCACGAAAGCGCTGACGCTAAACCGGAGTTGGAGGGGAAGACGGAACAACCACCCTCGCATCAGTTTTCAGCGAGCGCCCTGCGTTTGAAGGTGCTTGCTCCGTCTGTTCCTTGAACTCCCGTCCATGGCGGAGCATTGACTGTACCGTCTTAAAGTCCCTACCCATAGCAATCAGGTAGGTCGCCAAGCTGTGTCTCAGCCCCTACTTTCAGTTAGAGCACGAAGCCAGAGCGGACCCAGATGAGGGCATCCGCGCCAGCCATCGTAGTATTCCCTGAAAGGTGGCCGCACGAGTGCCATGACCAGTTAGTCGTGCGTCGACGGAAGACTCAACAGACTGCTCGAGCAGCTCTCCGGTTCTGCGCTTCCACCAAAGTAACCCTGGTCTTCGCCGCTAAACTTTTCTTTTGAATTCCCCCGGGTCAACCGGATGTAATCCGATACGAGCGCGTTCGCACCCACAAAATCCGGGTCGGCGCTGGAAACGCTGACCGTCAGCGCTTTGCCATCGCTGGAAAGGCATCCGGTACCGGCCGTCGTCAAGATGACGGTGGAAGCGGTCTTCGTGAATCCCGACCACGGTGTGCATTTGCCCTCCGACGGCACAGCAAAGCCTATCCCGATAAAAGTCGTGCCACCTTGGCCGAAACCGCCGTTCACCGCGATGCAGTAGTGCTCCGAGGCGAAGCTGGAGACGGGGGCGATCAGCCCCAGCAGCAGAAACAGATGGGTTGTCTTGAAGCGAAACATAAGTTGATTCCTCCTTGGTTCGGTTGTGATCATCGGCGCGGCGCCAAACTTTGCTTACCCACCGGCCCTTAACTCCAGGGTTGGGATGGATTGGCCGACGTTTCGGCCACCTCTCACTTGGATAAGCGCAAAAGGAAAAACCATTTCACATCGCCCATGAAAAAGATTTCGATGCAGTGGTTTGTGAGCGTTCCAGGAGGCGTGCTCGGGTGCCCAGTACTTGACAGGACCGGATTCACGGGTTCTTTCAAGGTTCTTCTGGAGTTCGCCTGCTTGGGATCAGGGCCTCGCCGTCGACTCCGCCTGGCATGGACAACTGTCCCTGATGCGCGGCGTGGAGAACGGGTTCACCAGGTGCGTGATGCCAAGGTGGGACTACTCGCCGCCAGCGACGATCGCCGGCGAATCGTCGCCGAAGAATCGACGTACTCCGACGGCACCCTTGTCACCATGCTGACTGCAGTTCCAGGGCGCCATGACTCCAGGCTTTATCAGAAGTGGAGATTGGTTCGCGTGGGTCGACCTCGCCGCGCTCGGTGGACTGCTTACGTTTTGGCTGGCCAACCGGAAGTTTCAGCCACGACGGCTGGACGCGCGTAGGGTCATTGGGGTCACCGCGAATTGCCAAAGGCGGAGCGCGGTCTGGTCAGCTTTCACCGATTTACTGCAGCGTAGGCGCGCGACCAAGCGCAGAAGCGACAGCGGAGGCAAAGCCGCGAATCGTCGACCCATCCGCAAGGCCGTGATCCGGATTGACCTCGGTGATCGTCAACGCGCTCCAATTTGGCGCTTGCAGCAGCGCTTCGAGTGCCGTCATTACCTGCTCGAACATCAACCCCATCTTGCGGCGGGTATTTTCGGCGATGGGAAAGTTCTCGAAATCAATGACGTCTACATCCAGATGAATGAGGAGGTGATCGAATCTCTGTCCCCAATCGAGAGCTGCTTGTAGACCTGCAGCCCTAGGATTTGAGGCGACGGCGTCTGCGTGAATTCCCTTGATCCCCAGAGAATCGATCAACTGCTGCTCACATGGCTCAACGTTCTTATGGGCAAAGAGAAATACGGCATCTGCGGACAATAACGGCGAGCGTGGCCCCAGTTCCTTCAGGTCCCGCGCGACGCCTTCAACGCCGAGCATGTGCGCCACGCCCATCCAGTCCAGAGCCCCGTCTGTGGTGGTTTGCGGCGTATGCAGATCCACATCAAGATCGAAGTAGATAAGGCCAACGTTCGAAGACAGTTCTAACGCTGCTGAAACGGTTCCGAGTTCGATGGTGCAATCACCGCCCAAGATCAAGGTCTTAGCTCCGGAAGAGAGCGCACAACGCGTCTTTTCCGCTGTTTCCCGAGCCGCCCTGGCGGCGTACTCAAGGTTCATCGCGCGGGGAGATACTCTGTCAGCGCGCCATCGAAAGCTCGACACGTCACCGGCGTCTTCCGCTCTTAGATTGTTCCGATGCAACATGTCGAGTAATCCGGCATTGCGAAGAGCTTCAGGAGCTTTCTCCTGTCCGGGCGCATAAGCGCCAGCACTGCTGGGGGCGCCAACCACTATGAGCTTATGTGACATGGGTTCGGGATCTCTCTTTTCTACTCAAACTTAACCTTAGACCGCGTCAGCGCCAAGTGATTAAATTGCAGCGTACTCTTACGTGGCAGCCGGGAGGAGTATGGAGGAAGAGCGCTCTTTTGCCAGACGCGCTTTGAGCATCATCGGCTTTGGTCTGTTGGCATTTGCTATCACCATTCTCGCCGGCGGTATCTGGAGTGCTCTGCTCGTTGCCAATCTTCGGAGCAGCCCCGCAGTACCTTGGTCCGTTCTCGCGATGGCCCTTCTGCTGTGGCTGATGTGGAGCTATCTCGCTGGAAAGGGATGGCCACGGAGCACATCCGATGCGCGACGCCACTACTTGCGGGCCAACAGAAGATCTGCCCGGACGTACGTGTGGTCATTCGCTGCTGGTGTTCTATCCGTGATTGCGCTGGCTGGATACTGGATCGTGCTGTTCCGATTGGTCAAGATGCCACCCAACGCACTCCCAGATATGTCGAGTTATCCCAAGATGACCGTGGCACTCATGATTCTGATGGGGTCCTTGGTTGCGCCATTCATGGAGGAGGCTGGGTTTCGCGGATATTTTCAGGTGGCCCTCGAACGAGAGTTTCGCGGTTGGGTCGCGGTCACCGTCTCCTCCCTCGTGTTTGCCTTCGCGCACTTCGCTCATGGCATCTTGTGGCCAAAGCTTCTGGTGTACTTTCTTGTGGGCGTTGCGTTTGGCGCGACGGCGTATCTCACCAACTCTACGCTTCCGGCGATTCTGCCCCACACGATCGGCGACCTGACATTTTTCACCCTGGTGTGGCCGCATGATGCTGCACGACAGCTGGTCGTGGACAGTGGAGCGGACAATTGGTTTTGGATACACGTGGCGCAGGCGATGGTATTTACGGTGCTGGCAGTTTGGGCTTTTCAGCGGCTGGCCAGAGAGAACAACCAATCGTAGCAACACGTCATGCAAACGGTTGACTTCCGTGGCCACGTAAGATTCATTACGTTCTCCTTTTCCTTCTAGCGTTGCCCGACCAGCATTTGCATGAGAATGGCACCACCCAAGGCTGCGAAGAGCGCGACCGGCATGGCAACCACTCCAACCTCCAGAAACTTCCAGAAGCTCACATCCAGCTTCTCTCCCTCCGCGTCCCCCCCAGAATCCTTGCGAAGTGCGAGCAGCCATAGGATCGTAGCCAGCGAACCGGTGACGGAGAGATTTGGTCCCAGGTCTACGCCAATCAGAACTGCATTCACCATCAAACCCTTGGCATGGGCGGCTCGTATCGTGCCTCCCGCGATGAGTCCAAGCGGCAGGTTGTTTACGATGTTGTTTGCGATCCCGACGGCGAAGCCGGCAACCAATGCACCGGCGCTCTGGCCGAGATGCGCGGCCCAATCAAGCCACTGTTGTGTGAGCTTCAGGGCTCCCTGACTTTCGACAGCATCGACCATGATGAACAAGCCGGCGACGAGCAACAGTGTTCCCCAGCTAATCTCGCGGGCGAGGGTGATTGGATTGTTTTTCGACTTGAAAGAGACGACGGCAGTAATCACCAACGCCGCGAGGCAGGTGGGCAACCCCAGGTCCTTCTTCATGGCGGAAGCCGTGAGCAGCACAGCAATCATGAGCGCGAGACCTGCGAGTACGAGCTTGCCGTTGCCGCTCAACTTCGCATCCTCGACCTCGCACTTTATGTTTTTGCAGAGTTCATGGCGAAAGGAAATCCGTATTACGACAAACGTGACCACAATCGAAAGCAGCGATGGCACGCCGAAATCCGCGAGCCAAGTCCCCAGCGGCGGCATTCCGGTATGAAAGACAACCAGGTTCGCCGGGTTTGAGATCGGCAGGACAAAGCTCGCGGCGTTCGCGATCAATGCACAGACGAACATGTACGGAAGCGGTGAGACCTTTGCCTTACGCACCGCCGCTAGAATCGCCGGCGTCAGCACAACTGCCGTGGCGTCGTTGGACATGAAGATGGTTACGAGCGTTCCCACGCCGTAGACCAGCAAAAACAGCCGCGAGCAACTGCCCCTCGCGCCGCGTACCGCGGCGGACGCAGCCCACTCGAAGACGCCCTGCTCACGCGCCAGTTCGCTCAGAAGCATCATGCCGATCAGGAACAAGTAAACATCGCTCCCCTTGGCGACGGCTTGCCCGGCCAGCTTGAGCGGCACCAGCCGCAACGCGATCAAGAGGAGCGCTCCGCCCGATATCCACCAAACCTCGGGGATTCCGCGCGGGCGAGCCAGCATCAACGCGATGCTGATGGCAACAATGCAAGGGAGAATTACGTTCGCGACCTCTGCAGGTATTATCACCACTTCTTGATGGGTCTCATGCTGGAAGCTCCTGGGTAATGGCAGGGCGAGATGGATCGCTACCCGGTAGGTTGCGCTCCTGGAGCTCTGGGATGGCCGTCCACAATAAGAGGAACCCCGCTTTTAGAAACTTTCGTGAGGGGAGGGCTCAGTTCTTGGGGTCTTCCTCTCCTCGTTCCTTGTAGACAACTTGCCCCAGACGATCACACTCGTTCTCCTCTGCTCGCGAAATGGGTTTTGGCTTTTCATTCGCCGGCACCGATTCGCATCGCAAATGATCCTCAAATCCGGGTGCCGAAAAGATTGCCACATCGCTCTCGGTTTCGGTGCCGGTGTTTTTCGCACCCACCCAAGTATTCGCGGGAATGAAGACCATCCCTCCCGCATGCAGATCGCGTTCCTGATCTCCCAGATGAACGTGAAGGGTTCCTTTCTGGATCAGCAGGACTTCATCCTGAACAAGGTGTTTATGCGTTGGTATTACCCCTCCTGGAGCAGTCTCTCCGGTGAATACAACGAGATGCTGAGAGCCATTGCCTTTCGGGCTGACCTTTAGGATGAATCCCCCCAAGTCTCCCTCGCCCGGCTCAGGGCGCCATAGTCGCTCCTCGCCCTCATTTTTTTCGAGCAGAAGTGGCTTTGGGCCAGCTTCTCTAGCCGATTTCGAACCAGTTTGACTTGATAGCGTCAGGGTAATGAAAACAGCAACTATCGTTGCTATGATGCCCAGCTTCATACGACACCTCGCGCAAATTCTGAGGGCAAGTCTGCTCTCCGCCAATCCGCCAGTCAAAGGATGGTCTGTGAAGCCGGTGCCCCGGCGATCCCCCTACGGCGTGATTTGAAGGTCCTGCTTTCCGCGAATATCCGAAGAAGAACTGCCGATCGGCAACTCCATAGCTAGTCTTATTGATCACTTCTGCACTGTTGAGAAAACCGTACCTCAGCGGCTAAAGCCGTCCCGCGCTTGGAACATATATACGGCACGGCTGAAGCCGTGCCCTTCGTACAGAGCATGCAGGAGTGATCGCTTTTCACCTGCTGCTTGCAGAGGAGAGGTGGCAGAGGTTACTTCGCCTCAGGCCTTGTATTCAGAGCGCTCGTAACCATGTCTCTTTCGTTACGGCAACGCGTCAAGGTCTGTTTCACTTCAACGTTGAAGGGCATGCGCTCGTCCCACATTGCCCTTGGCTGCAAGATCATTTGGATGTGTACGATGCATGCTCCGACGTGAGCCTGCGAGCTTTCCATCGCACTTCGCAGATAAGGAAGGGCGTTCGGCGGCACGCGTATCGTGATCTGCCGGACCTAGGGCCGGCGGACGGCAAACTCCGTGAAACGCAGATCGCTATCAGGGCGAGTAATGGGTGAAGACAAAGTCGTGAGCTTGGGCAGGCACGTGGCAAGGAAACAGGTTTTGAGCACCGCCTCGTTGTCAGGTTTGCCGTCTTTGAATTGAGCGAACCCCCAGCCGCCGGTTGCGGCGTACTTTTTTGAGTCCTTGACCATGAACTGAACATTGATGGGGGGCCCGGCAACGAAAGATTGGGCGCGGCCAAACACTTTGTTGTTTTCCTCGGACGGGACGTAGCTCCATGCCAGCCGGGCAATCATTGTGCCGTCCGGAAACGGCAGCTTTCCTTCCCGGTAGGCCTTGATCGCCGCATCGTTGCCGAGAATGGCGCGAAGATCGTTGTTGTTGCCTGCTTCATGAGCCACGGAGATCAGCTCTCCAGTCGCGGTATCCGGGGGGAATTTCGTTTCCGAAGTTCGGGGCGGCCTTTTCATCGGCGTGCCAAGATGCGGGGGGCGTGAAGGCGAGGACGCCGGCCAACGTTGCCACTGCAACCAGCAAGAAAGCGATCCGTTTCATAGAGTACCTCCTCCCCATTCAGGAAAGGGCAGGGGCTAAAACAGGCCTGAGAGCCGGGATTGGGGTCCCTCTGCATGACCCCCAGGTCTCAAACGCGAGACCTGGGCCACCCCCTTGGTTTTGTGGAGGTGGTTCTCACCCAGGGGCTAAAGCCCAATTCTCTTTCATTTACGCCCGACTAAAGTCGTGCCCTGATACAAAGCATCACCGCGGTGACTACCTAAAACTCGCGCATTCCGTGAGGAATTCTTTCGCCACAACGGCGCTGGCGTAGTTTGCAGAATTGATCTGGAAGACGGTGCCCAATGCGAGCACCGTCCCCCGCAATCAGGTCAAGCCCACCGCGTCGTAATCTCTTATTGCGGCAGCGCTTTGCCGGACTGCTCCGCCACCATGTACGCGGCATACCAGTCAGGCCAGTTCGGATCCGCCGCGCCGATGCGCTTCTCGTGCTCGCCGTGGGCGGCCGCCGCACGCCGAAACGCGCTCGCCAGATCGTTCTCCGATGCGAAGGTCGTCGCCGTGGCGTCGATGCGACCGGGCAGCCGCGCCGTCAGTTCCTGGAACAGCCAGCCGTTCCCGTCCGGATCGCTGAACGAGGCGAACGAGCGGTAGCTGCGATGCTCGGGATCAGGACCGTTGACCCGGATCCGCCCAAACAGGTAGGGCTCGTCCGGGCCAGCGTATACGTCGGCGGCGCCGTGGAACACCTCGCTGACCTTAACGCCGCGACGCAGCAGATTGTCGCGGGCGGCTTCGATGTCAGTGACGATCAGATAAAGGCCCTGAGCGGAGCCGGGAGCTGCCGCGGTCACATTCTTGCCGAAGATGACCGAGCATCCGGAGCCAGGCGGCGTAAACTGAGTCACGCGAAAGTCTTTACCGTTGTCGTAGTCGGCGTCGAGCCGCCACCCGAGCCTCCCGTAGAACTCCTTCGCGCGGTCGACATCCGAGACGGGGATGACGACGATTTCAAACTTCATGTCGACTCTCGCGACGCTGGTCTGGCTGGCGTCGTTGGTGTGGACTTCATACGTTGCATTTGCCATATTTTTCCTCCTATTACCACTCTCTATTGCACATGCAGGAATTGGGTTGCTAACAAACGAACCTCAAAGGAACGGATCCGGTCAGAAGCCATCTACGTTTGCATATTTTGCCTGATAATTTCTGAGTTACAGGAGCCGGACTCACCGATACGCTGCAATACTGCTGAAGCTCATTCAGCAGTATTGCAAGAATAAAATACGCCAGGATCTGCGGATACCCCAAATGGGATCGGCTTTCCCCTGCATTCTTCTATAGGTTGGGGAGCGCGTTCGAGGGTAAGCCACCGTTTCCAGGAAACCTTGGGAGTATATCGACGCAGAAGACCTTGCTTCGCTGCTGCGCCGCATCGGCCGGCTGCCGGCGGACAAAGCTCTGGAATAGACTTAGTCTTAGGTTCAGATTCTAGGGTTGGTCCGCTCCGAAGCCCGCTAATAAAGCCGTCGCCGCGAACAAGAGAGTATCACCCACATAGTTGACTCCTTCTACCGCGAGCGGAGAACGAATCTCCGTCATGAGGATTGGAATGTAGAAGAAGACTGTGAGTAGCAGAAGCACCGTTCCCGCACTCACGGCGGCCAGGCGGCGAGTGCGGCGAATCATCAGCCCAATGCCTGCGGCGAACAACGTTGTCCCAACGATATAGGCAAGCAACGCCGGCGCCGGCACCCAAGCCGGCGTCATTTTTTCCAACGGAACGCCAGGCACAAACAAGGGGAATAGAAAGTGCTCGGCCGCATAGAAGAGGAACGTCCACGCGACAAATAGCCGACCCAAGATGATGAGCGGGATACCGGCTCCCCACCGTACCCATAAGCTGCCCGCCAACACCATCGCGCCTCCGGCAAAGGCCGTTTCGCGCACCGTAAGCGTCCAGAACAGGCGCTCATGTGCGTGCGCCGGCAGGTTCGGGAGGTCGACGGTGACGACGATGATCAGGAACAACAGTGCTAGTAGCAATGCCGACCAGCGCACGTACCTCCACGCAATGAAGCTGATGGCAGCAGCCAGCAGAGCGGCGCCCACGAAATAGGTCCAGAAGAGTGCTCCCGGCAACCAGTGGGGCACGATGCCCGACAAGTCGCGTGCTGCCAGAAAATGTTCTGCGGCAAAGATTGCCAACGCGACGGCTTCAAAAACCGGCCCCAGCACGAGAACCTTACCGGCGCCGGAAGCTGCCGCGAACCGGGACCGGGCAAGAAGGAGCCCAGCGACCAACGCGGCAACTCCCGCTCCCATCATCCCCCAAGTCAGTACCGGCATGGAGGTCTAGGCCGACCACCATCTGGTCGTACTCCTGGCCGGAAGCGGAAGGCAAGAATACCCAAAGCGTATAGATGCCTAAGATAGTTCCGGTAATTGGGTGAATAAGGGCGAGAAACGCGGTTACGATGGCAAGTATGCGCGCCCAGGATGCGCGTCGCAGCAGACTGAATCCGGCCGCAAGGCAGAGGATCGCGCGACCGACCAGAACGGCAGTGATCAACGGCACGAGCCAGGTCGCGTGGAAAAACGGGAATGAGTTCATTCCGTCGAAACCAGAGCCCAGGCGGCCCCAATGGGCAAAGGTTCCTGCAAGAACTCCGACAGCAATCGCCCAGTGCAGCAGAATCCAGAGGCTGTAAACGATCCACAGAATTGCCACGGCCTGCATATGCCGGTGCACGCGATCACGCTGATACGGCAGGGGAGCAGAGGAAACGATGGGAGCACTCTGCCGCCCACAGCCTCTGGCAGATCGGTTGAGAAGCATCCATAGGTTGACCGCAGGCGCTGCAATACATGGTGTCCACCTCATCTGAACTATCTTACGGAAAATTCCTCTCCGGGGTTCCGCATCACCTGTCAAATCAAAAAGCCGCTCCCGACAGGGAAGAGGTTACGGCGCCTCACATGGAATGCCCGATCAGGCCTACCGGACGCGGAATGGAGTAGGGTGATCCGGCGGCCTCTTTCGTGCCTGTTGGTGTCACTGTAAACACGTAAAGAGCGTCCCCGGCGTTGCTGATGGCGTACAGGTGATTGTTGTTGTCCCAGTAGATCGCCGTGACATTCGCCGTGCTGATCAGGCCCGTGTTTGGGGTGGCCTGTCCTTTGGGATTGAAGTTGAAGATCTGGATGCCATTTGGGCCGCCCACCGCCAGCAGCTTGCCTGAAGGGGACATCGTGATCGGGCCAGCGAACTTTACATTGGGTTTGGGCATGTTGGCGTAGGTGCTGTTGGTTGATTGCGATCCGTTCTCGCTATTGATGGCGATGGTGGCGATCTTGGTATCAATGATGGCGCCGGTGTAAGCGTCGGAATAGACGATGCTTACGGCCAGGTGGTTGGTGGGGTCCGCGGTGACGAATTGGAAGTTCCCGTTGGAGCCGCTGGGCTGACCTTCACCCCCTGGGAACGCCGAGTTGCAGATGGGTGATCCATAATAGGCGTCGAGGTCGACAAGATTTCCGTTGGCGGCCTTCTTGTACCCGCAGATTTGCGAGTCCTCGCCCCCCGCGGCATACGCGTAGTCATTATCCGCGAGCATGGTGAGCGGTTGGCCGAGGCTGAATGCATTCGGCAGGGTCGCGCCAAGGTAGTTGAGCTGTCCTGTGCTCCGGTTGATGGCGAAGGACTGATACGCCACTTCGGAGTTGCAGTCCGCGCTTTGCACAAAGACGTACAGGTAGCTGCCGGTGTGGTCGAGCAATAAATCCTGCGCCTGATTGCATGCGTTCTCAGAGCCCGCGTCTTGAATGTTGGTCGCGGCCAGATATTTCAGCGCGCCGTTCGACTCGATGCGGTAGGAGAAGACATTCTTGCCGTTGTCACCGGGGATATTGGTTGAACCGAAGAGATAGGTTCCGTTGGTGGCGAGGTAGGAGAGATTGTCGGCCCAGGGCGAACCCGAAATTTCGGTAAGCTCTCCGTTGGCGTTAGCGGCATATCCCACCATGCGGTTATCCGATCCGCTGTAGTTGCTGGACATGTAAATATAGGCGATGGGTTCGGGCGTGGAGGCAAAGGCTGCAACGGAAGACAGCCCAGGGATGAGACAGAACACGTTCAGGCAGACGAATACGTGCAAGCGACGCATGAAGAGACTCCAGCTTTAAAGGGGGAATGCGCCGGAGTATACGCCCTCTGCATGTCTGTCGGCAACCGGCACGGAGACTTAAGCGCAAAGACAAGAGCAAGTCTGGCTTACCTACACTTAGTCGCTTTTCAAGGGCAAATCCCGCCGCTCAAAGATGGCAGTGCCCGCGGCAAAAAGGAGCGCCGCGCCCGCGATGATCAGAAGGAAGCTGCCTGGGTGTTGCAGCATCCGTGCGGCCTCGCTTAGATCGCCCTGTGACAAGGTGAAGAGCAACCGCGCCGGCGCAAAGCCTGGCCACGCATAACCCGCAAGTCCCAGCAGCGCCAGCAACCCCAACGATGCGGCGGATGCCAGCATCATGGGTAGCCAGGTGGCGAAGAAGAGGGCTCCCGCCGCCGTCCACATTCCCAGGACCAGTTGCGCAAGCGCGAGGGCAAAGAGAAGAGCCGGCGGCTTATGGACAGCCGCAAAGAGGGCGCTTCCACTCACCACGAAACTAGCTACGTAGACAACCAGCGGCAGCCACGCTGCGCTGAGCAACGCAAAGAAATACTGGCGCCGGCTGACCGCGCGCGACATCACCGTGGCGATGCGTCGGGAACGCTGCTCATTGCCCAGCAGCGCGCTCCCAGTAAAAGCCACCAGCCCCAGCCCATAAAGGCACTCCTGATGCAGGATGGAGAGCACATCGTCAGTATCGGGCACAGCCGCCGGCACCAAGAGAATGGCGGCCATGCCAAAAGGCCACAACATCAGCAACAAATAAATCCAGCGATTCTGGTAGAGCAACCGGCGCGTGATCTCCCATATCTTCAAGTAATCCTTCATGAGCTGCGCCTCTCACCGTCGACCGCAATTTCCGGCGCGGACGCGGCGGCGCCGCTCCACTCGAGGAAGAGATCCTCGAGCCGCCGCCGTAGTGGCGCCAGGCTCACAATCTCGCCGCCCGCATGCCACACCGCCTCAATCACCCGGCGCTGTTCCTGCGCGGGCACCGAGATGCGTATCGAAGCGGGCCCGGAGGTCGCAGTTGCGGGATAAATCCGGCTTACTTCGGCAACCGACAAACCGCGCAGCTCAATCTCTACCCGATCCGACTCACTCTGAAACTCCCTGAGCGTGCCGGAGCGCACCAGGCGGCCCTGGTGGAGAAAGGCAATCCGGTCGCAGATATGCTCCACCTCGGTCAACTGGTGGGAGCTGAAGAAAATACTCTTTCCCGCATGACGTGCGTTGCGCAGCAATTCCCTCACCTGCTGTACGCCTGCCGGATCAAGCGCGGCCGCCGGCTCATCCAGAATCAACAACTCCGGATCGTTGATCAATGCCTGGGCAAGCGCCAGCCGCTGCTGCATGCCGCGGGAAAACTGGGGAGCATTCTTTCTCTCCTCCGGCAAGCCGACCGCAGCCAGCAGATCGCGAATATCCTTGGCCAGCCGCGGATCATCGACCCCGTTCAGGCGCGCCGCCAACTCCACACTGCGAAAGCCGCCCTCGGAAAAAAATACCGGAACGTCCGGCACAAAGCCCAGCCGGGACCGCGCCTGCGCATCCCCGAAAGGCTTGCCCAGGAGCAATCCACTTCCCGAAGATGGGCGCAAGAACCCGAGCGCCAGATGGATGGCCGTCGTCTTCCCCGCCCCATTCGGACCCAGAAAGCCGAGAATCTCTCCGGGCTCGATGCTCAGGGTCAGCGGGTGGAGCGCGGTCTGCTTGCCGAACTGCTTCGAAATTGCCGAGAACGTCAGGCGAGGAGCCATGGCCGAAGACCTGAAGGATCAGCAAGCGGGTGAAAACAGAAAGAGATCGGGAGCTCTCTCGAACCGCTGCCCGATCTCTCTGCTTCTGTGGTTGATCAGTATTGGACTTTGACGAAAATGATGACCAGCGTAAACAGGGAGAGGGACTCCATAAAAGCCAGGCCAAGGGTGAGCAACAGCAGGATGCCGGCGCGCGCTCCAGGATTGCGAGCCAGCGCCTCCGTAGCCGAAGCGGTTGCCCGGCCCTGGCCAAGGCCGCAAAGCCCGGCGGCAAGTCCCATACCAACACCGGCTGCGATGGCGACAAGTCCGTGACTAACGCCCCCATCCCCGCCCGCAGTTTGGGCAAAGGCCGGGGTGGCGAGGAACAAGACTGACAGCGTCATGAATAGATATTGCAGTGTGCGCATTCTTTCTCCTTGCTTCCGTAGGAATTGCCGCCAGTGGGTGGTTGAGGCTCACCGTGCTGGCCCCCTCACGCTGGCGGCGTTCGCACCGGAGTCGGAAGCAGTGCTCCGGCACGAAACATCGTAAAACTTAGTGGTCGTGCGCCACCGCTTGCGAAACGTAAATCATGGTCAGCAGCATAAAAATGTACGCCTGGATCAAAGCCACCCCGAGGTGCAGGATCATAAACACCACCGGGATAGCGATGGGGATCAGGGAGAAGAAGACCAGCGTCACCTATTCCCCGGCGAACATGTTGGCGTAAAGACGAACGGTGAGCGAGAGGATGCGGGCGAAATGAGAGATGATCTCAATCGGAAACATCATCCAGGAAATCCACCAGATGGGCCCCACGAATTGCTTGATGTATGCGAAACCGTGCTCGCGGATTCCGAAGTAGTGGTAATAAATCCAGCACACCAGCGCGCAACCCAGCGGAACCGTTGCTCTCGAGGTGGGCGCGACCAGTCCCGGCACCATGCCCAGAAGATTCGAGAGCAAAACAAATAGCAGCACGCTGGTGGTAAACATCACGAATTCCTGCCCGCCGCGACCCAATGATCGACTCGGCCTGGCCGGAGACAAAGCCGTCGATCATCTCCGCAACCTGCTGGATCGTGCCTGGATTCTCCACGTTGAGCGAAATGCGGACCAGCACGAAAAAAATCAACAGCAGGCCGAACACCAGGATCTCCATGGCGAAGGTCTCGGTGATGGGGGCCTGTGGATTGTAAGGCTGCACATGCAGAGATGCAGAACCTGGGTCGCCAGATTCCCAAAGTACTTGTTCAATGCACCAGTGATGGGGTCTTGTTCATGCATACGGTGGATCGTGCCTCATGCGGACCAGCCGCGGAATAACCGAATTGCCTCAATCAATAGGGCCAACAACGCCAGGGCGATGCCCAATAACAGCGCAAAGACCTTGCCGTCCAAACTCCTCAGGCTAACATAAAGGACCCCGGCAGCGACCGCGAGGCGGAGAAAAAACCAGAACAAAACCGGTCCCAACGGCTTGGGTTTGGCCGCATCTTCTGCGCGGGGCAAATCCAGCCGGACGAGCACCGCACTCATAAGCTGCCGCCACTCTAGAATCCCGGTGGCGGCGATGGCGCCTCCCACCAGGAACAGCACCATCGAGCGCCAACCCCAGGCGATCCAAATGATAGGGATCCCCACCAGAATGGCGATCACCACGATGCGCAGCGCCCGGTTCAAAACCGCCCGCAGATCCTGATCGCTAAATTCCATTCATTCCTTGGTCTGTGACAGAACGATGCGAAAGATCGACACGAAGCCCGCAACCGCCCCGGCGATCAGGCCCGCAATGTTGATCCAGTGCTGATGCAACCAGCGATCCAGCACCAAACCCATAGCCCAACCGACCACCACCGCAGCGGGCAACATGAGCCCAAGTGAAATCAGGCTTTGCACGCCCACCAGGGATTGCAGCGCTCCGCCCTTCGACGATGACCCGGTCTTATCTTGTGGATCGGATGTACCCATGGCTTCGAAGCTCGTCCCCGGCAGTTATAATACGCGGGGAGAGGCACCCATTGTTTGAGTCGGAATTCGAGTGCAATCTCTTTGCGCTCCGCCAGGATAAGCTGCGCCAGATTTCCGCGCTCGGCCAGCCCGCATACCCCAGCCAGTTCACTCACCTCGCACACCGTCGCGGAAGTACGCCAGAAGTTCGGAGAAATTCCTCCTGAAGCGCTGGAAGCGGAGCGGCCCATGGTCACGGTTGCCGGCCGGATCATGGCCATCCGCGCCCAGGGTAAGGCCGGCTTCGCCCAACTGCAGCAGGGCGGTGAGCGCCTGCAAATCTACGTTCGTCTCGACGCTGTCGGAGAGACGGCTTTCCAGCTATACAAATTGCTCGACCTGGGAGACCACATCGGGGTCTCCGGCTACGTCTTCCGCACGCGCACCGGCGAGCTCACGGTGCATGTCGATACCATCACTTTTCTGACCAAGGCGATGCTGGCCTTGCCCGAGAAGTATCACGGCTTAGCCGACGTGGAACTGCGCTACCGGCAACGTTACGTCGACCTGTTCATGAACAGCGATGTACGCGCGGTCTTCGTGAAGCGCGCGCAGGTGCTGAAGGCGATCCGGAGCTTCTTCGATCAGCGCGGCTATATCGAGGTGGAAACGCCGATGATGCAGCCCATCGCCGGGGGAGCCGCGGCCCGGCCCTTCCGCACCCACCACAATGCGCTGGACCTGGATTTATACCTGCGCATCGCCCCCGAGCTCTACCTCAAGCGCCTGGTAGTGGGCGGCCTGGACCGGGTTTACGAGATCAACCGCAACTTCCGTAACGAAGGCGTCTCGACCCAGCACAACCCTGAGTTCACCATGCTGGAGTTCTATCAGGCCTACGCCAACTACCACGACCTGATGCAGCTGACCCAGGAGCTCATCATCCAGGTGGCGCTGGAGGTGAATGGCACCACGGTTACGAATTTCGCCGGCCAGGAAATCGACCTTTCCAAATGGAGACGGTTGTCCATGCGCGAGGCCATCCTGGAGTTTTGGCCAGAGGCGGCCGGGCCCAGGCCGGCGCTCGAAGATTTTGCCAGCGATCACGCCGTGGAGCAGATGGCGGAGCGGGTTCGGGAGGCAAGAATCTCTCTCGATCTCAAGCGCGGTCAGCCCGCGGGCAAGACCATCGCCGCCATCTTTGAAGCGATCGCCGAGGATCACCTGATTCAGCCAACCATCATCTACGACTTTCCCGTCGCCGTCTCCCCGCTGTCCAAGAACAAGCCGGAGGAGCCGGAGTGGGTGGAGCGCTTTGAGTTTTACATTGGAGGCTTCGAGCTGGGCAACGCCTTTAGCGAACTCAACGATCCCGAAGAGCAGCGCAGGCGTTTCGAGCAGCAGCTGGGGGAGCGGGAGCGGGGGGACACGGAGGCCCACGTCATGGATGAGGATTATGTCCGCGCCCTGGCCTACGGGCTGCCGCCGACCGCGGGAGAAGGGATCGGCATCGACCGCCTGACTATGGTCCTCACCGGCGCGAAATCGATTCGGGACGTAATCCTGTTCCCGCTGCTGCGCGCCCAGTCCGGCGCCGACAGCAGCTATTGAAACCGTGCCCGATACAACCACGTCCAGCTCCGGCGCCGACAGCAGCGGCCAAGCAAACAGCAGGCCGGCCTAGTGCGGGGGCTTTATCGCTTGCCCGACGCTTTGCCCACGCGCTTGAGCACCTGGCTCAGGCTGGTTTTCTCAAAATCGTCCAGCAGCGCTATCATGGAGCCGGAGAAAATCTTCTCGAGCGCAGAGTTTACCCGCAATGCCGCCGCGGCGTGGACATTGGGAGTGTGGAAGAGCGACCCCGTCTCCACCGCCTTGTAAACATCCGCCAGCGAGATCGCCTTAGGAGATTTCAGCAGTCGTGAACCGCCGGTCGGCCCCTTTTGACTCTCGATCAGCTTTGCCTGCTGAAGAGAGGCCAGGACGCGGCGAACGACCACCGGATTGGTGTCGAGCTTTTGCGCAATATCGGTTGAAGTTTGCAACGTATCTGGCTCCGAAGCGAGCAGAACGAGCACGTGGACCCCGGTAGCAAATCTGCAATTGACGGCCATGCACGAACGCTACCATACAAAAACGGCTTAGAGCATGGCCCTATGACCGCACGTTAGTAACTTCTAAGGTTGCATAATCACTAACAGGTAACCATCATATTTCGTACCCGTCGCAGGATCATTTGCCGAATCAGGCAGTTAAGTGAGGAAAGTTTTGCGTATTCTCTTTGTCGGTGATGTCTTTGGCCAAGCCGGACGGCGTATCGTATCCGAACACCTGCGGCCGGTAATCGAGCAGTGGAGCGTCGAACTGGTGGTGGTGAACGCCGAAAACGCGGCCGGCGGGTTTGGCCTGACGCCGGGCATTGCCGATGAGCTGTTTGACCAGGGCGCCCATGTCATCACCACCGGCAACCACGTCTGGGACAAGCGCGAGATTATCGAGTATATGCAATCCGCGCCGGAAAACAGCCATGATCGTCCTCGCCGCGTTCTCCGGCCCGCCAATTATGTCGCGGGCACCCCGGGCTTCGGCTCTTACCAGGGCGAGCTTCCCTCGGGGCAGACCTACGCGGTGATCAATCTGCAGGGCCGTATCTTTATGGCGAATCTGGAGGACCCTTTCCGAACTGCGGATTCTCTGCTGCAGAAAATAAAGGCCAAAGTGATCCTGGTGGACTTTCATGCGGAAGCCACTTCGGAAAAGGCGGCGCTTGGCTGGTACCTGGACGGAAGAGTTACCGCGGTAATAGGCACCCACACCCACGTACCCACGGCCGACGAGCGCATTCTTCCCGGCGGGACGGCTTACCAGACCGATGTGGGCATGAGCGGACCCTTCGACAGCGTCATCGGTGTGGAAAAAGAGCTGAGTCTCGCCCGCTTCCTCAGCGGAATGCCGGGAAAATTTGAGGCAGCCAAGGGGGATCCCCGCATGTGCGCGGCGTTAGTGGAGTGTGACGGAGCGACCGGCCGCGCGCTGTCCATTCGGCGCCTCATGCTGGGGGAGTAAATGGCTGTTACGCCGCTTGAATGGGGTTCTACATAATCCCCAGGTCTCAAAGGGTCCTAGCCAGCCTAATCATGGTCCTGGATTTATACAGGTCGTCAAAGGCGATTAGCCTGGAAGACCAGGCTTGGGCTGAAGCCCAATTCTCTTTCCTTGATCGACTAAAAGTCGTGCCCTGATACAAACCCAAAACTCATGGTTTGGATTAGGTCTCTAACTAGCAGGCCGCCACTCGGGGCTGGTGAGGCTTTTCGCAGACTCTACAGGGACAAGGGTTCAGCGGCGGCCAAGTCGTCCACTAGCCCGATCTGGATCTCGAACCCACTTACCCGCTCCCACCAGAACCAGGCGAGGAACGCCAGGGCTACAGCCCCGCTTACGGCCATGTCGATCCCCGGCAATCCCTTGGGCCCAAACCATTTCGCGCCCCAGCCGTCCAGCGCTGCCATATAGGCCACCGGAAGGTTCGCCACGCTCACTCCAATCGCATACCGGCCGCCGCCGCTGCGTCCGGGGGCTCCGACAATCTTCAACACCAGGGCGCTGTACATTGCCCAGCACGCGCCCACCGTAAACAAAAACAGACCCGAACCCAGCAGGTACATCCAGGGCCGCGGCGTCCCCACGCAGAACACCGCCAGCACCCCGGCGTTCACCAGGCCGGTCACCGCGTAGGCAATCCGGATGTCGAATCGCGCCGGCATCAGGGACATGCCGAGAGCCCCCGACAACGTCAACAGTCCCCCGGCGATTCCATTGGTCCACGCTACCTGGTTCCCGGAAACCCCGTAGTCCTTGGCAATGGATGAAAGAATCCCGATCGCGCCTCCACTTCCCAGGGGCGAAAGCAGAAGCAGGACAGCCGGCAACGCGCTCAAGCGCAGAAAGGTCTTCTTGAATTCCCGCCCCAGGATCAACATCTGCGCCGCGAAGCGCGCGCCGCTTTCGCCACCGGAGGCTCATGGAGCACCAGCACCAGCAGTGCCGGAGCCAGCACCACCGCCGCCGCAGCGGCTCCCAGGGTGAATTTGCTGACGTGGGGAGCCAGCAACAGCAATGCTCCACCGCCCAGAGCGCCGCCGCCCAAGTTGCCCGCCTGCAGAAAGCACCCCACGCGTGTCTTCTGCTCCGGCCGCACCAATGAGGCCACCATGCCTCCAATCGCTGCCGAGGCCAGCAGAATCAGGCACGTCGCAGTGAACAGCAACGTCACCGCACCCCGGCTGGCATAGCTATCCATTTGCAGCGCGAACATCACGGCAACGCTCCCTATCGCGGAGGAGAGCAGCAGCCAGGTCCGGCGTCGCAAAAGAAAGTCGGTGATCGGGCCCCACAGAAAAAACAGCGTCCCGGGCAGAATCAACAGCGAGCTCTCGTTGGCAATCGCATGCGGCGTGAAGCCCTGCTGCCGCAACAGGTAGGCCAGCAGAGTGCCGGTTACGCCGCTGGTTACCACGCCGTGCGACAGGTTCAGAATGCCGAAGTGCCAGGGAGCCGGCGCTTGTCGCGTCATAGCTTACGGCTTCAGTGCAACAGTGGGAGACTGATGCGCCGCCGCCCGGGAGGCAGAAGTAATCTCGCCATGCCGGTTGAAGTGGAGCGTCCAGTTGGTCGTGATGGCGGGGCGTGAGACATCGCTGAAGGTCACGTCGGCGCTCTGATCGGCTGCGATGATCATCTGCGGCCGGTTCGCGTCCAGACGAAGCAGGTCAAGGGTTGGCTCCGGCCAGGCTTTAGCACTGAGTACCTGCACCGGATATCCGCTCAATTCGGCGTAGCACACCGCGATCATCAGCCAATTGGGCGCGCTGCTCAGGGGAGCCGTGCCGCGCTCCTGACGCAGCATACCGTTGAAGACCTCAAAAGTGCCCGGCCTGTTCCACGATGCCTCGAAGGGCAACAGACCGTGCGCGTAAGTGGAAAGGATGCGCACTCGCGCGCTATTGTGCGGCAGCATGGCGACAAAGCGCGAAGAGCCATTGGGATCAGGGCCATGGGTGAAGGCCAGGAAGACGTAATCCGGGAAAGCCGGACACACAATTTGCTGGTATTGCCAGCCGGCTACGCTGATGTCGAAGTTCGCCAGTGCTGCCTCTTTCGACAGCTCAGGGCTCAGGTTGGAGACGACCTCGTAATCCGCTGCGCTCATCTGCGCCGGCTGCAGATGCTCGAGCGAGATCACGGACGGTGGAGTTGCCAGAGGAGTGCTGCCGATAGGAGCCGCTGCGACCCCGGGAAAAGCATCGGTCACCTTGGTTGCCTTGTAGCCGGGAAACATGTCCTGCGAGGGCGCCTGGGGCTGTTGCGCTTGAGCGGCGAGCACGGGGAGGCCGGCAAGCAGCACAAGCCGGAGCATGGGGGCGATTCTCGGCATCGACTCCCCCACTCTAGCATGTGATTTGTAGCGGTTCTGTTGCTGCTATATATGCAACGACCGGCAACCCTGTTGGGGGCTGCCGGTCGTTGGTGGGCCTGGGGTGGGCTTAGTTTAGTGTGCCGGCTTGTGATGAACCGGCGTCGGCTTCGCCTTGGCCGGCGGCTCACCGTCGATGAGCGTGATCATCGGCGGGTCAGCGACGTAGGAGTCGAACGTGGCATCGTAAGTGACCGTCGCGCCGATGGCGGGGACGATCTTAAGCGGGGTCTTCATATTGATGGTGAAATCTGCCTTCTTACTCTGCTTGTTGTCTTCCGTGACGGCGAGTTGGACCGAAGTAGCGGATGCCGAGATGACCATCCCCGGGACTTCGACGCGGGTTCCCTTCATCGTGTCCCAAACCTTCGCCGCAGGGTCAGAAGGCACGCAAGGCTTTGGTGCTGGTCTGCTTATGGTGTGGTTGGGCGGCTTGGTCGCTGCAATCTACCTTCTTACCGTTGAACAAGATGAATTCCTTGTCGGAAAGGCTCAGCGACTTCAGGTCCGGAGTGGAAGCAACCGTCTGCGCGGCCAAATCGGCGGGCGAGGGTGGCGGCGGCGCCTGCGTGGGCTTGTACTCCGGCGGGGGGAAGAGGTTGGTCTTGGCCAACGCCTGGACTGCAGGATACCCGTCCAAGCTGCCGTGGTACTTCTTGTAGAAATACTCCGCGGCGGTTTCGATCTGCGGCTTGGCTTGCGCAGGGGCGAACTGGGCGGCCCTGGTCAGAAACCAGGCGGCGTTAAGCAGGTCTGGCGGGGTCTGCTGCGCGTAAGCTTGACCCAAAAGATAGGTGTCGTTGAGTCCGGGACCGGCCTGCGTCTGCGACGGGTCGGTGTAGGCCTGCAGTTCTTTGGTGAAGAAGGCGATGGCTCCGGGGAAATCCTTCTTGTTTGCGTCATCCTGTGCGATCGCGCCGTCAAAGAAGGGTGTCGTAGCTGCCTTCAGCTTCTGATAGTCGGCATCCGCCATGCCCGGTGGCTTAGGAGCGGTGAGGCCGGTCTGGGCCTGGGCGGCAGCCTTGTCGAGAAGGGGCTGAGCATCCGCTGGACTCGATTTGGCATGGGCCTGGGTTTCCTCGGTGTAGACCTCAATGAAGAGTGCACGGAGGTTCCCCGGGTCGGAAGCGAGCAGCCGGTCCGCAGTGGCCAACGTCTTGGCCGTATCACCCGCATTCTGATAGGCGACCATCAGCACCTCAAGCAAGTCGTTCTTGACTACCGAGTTGGGGTACTTGGTCAAAAATGCCTCGATGGCCGCAGACTTGGCAGGCCCGGTTAGGCCGACGGCATTGGTGTAGTCGTTATATTCCTGCTGGGGTCTTTAATGGTGAGCTGACTGGACTGGGCGGCTTGTGCGTAGACCATAGACACAGTGCCCGGAAAGAGGGTGGCCAAGGCCAACAAGAAAGCAAAAACGGACTTCTTCATGCAACGCTCCTAAGAGATGCGGGAATCATGGAAACGCAGGGATCAGCAATCATGTCGCCACAGCCGAAAGTTTCTCATCTTTGATGGGATGTTAGCCGGAAAACTCCACTATGACTAATCGCTTTGATCCTTCGCTTTACGGATTGACCCCGGAGAAAAAAACCAAGAGTCTTTTCGATGAGCTGTGGAAGGATTATAGAAACGGTTCTCGCTTCTGACAAGTAAACGAATTCTGAGTTATTGTGCCAGAACATCCTAACCACGCAATCGAGCGAGGGAAACAATGACGGAAACCTGCCTTGACCCGGCGGCTCCCTTGAGCAAGCAGGTCGCGGTGGTCACGGGCGCGGCACGGGGGATTGGTGAAGCAATCGCCTTAAGGCTCGCGCGCATGGGCGCCGCCGTGGTGCTCACGGCGCGCGATCAGGCCCGGTTGGCGCAGGTGAAGGCGGCCATCGAACAGTTGGGCGGAAAGGCGATGGCGCTGCCCTGCGATTTGACCGACGAGAAAGCGGTGGCCGCTTTTGGCGAGCGCGTCGGCCGGGAGTTCGGCCGCTGCGACATCCTGGTGAACAATGCCGGCGTCGCTGTCCTGCGCAAACCGCTGGTTGACCTGCCGGTCAACGAGTGGGACCAGATGATGCAGACCAACCTGCGGGCGCCGTACCTGATGATCCGCTCGCTAGCCCCTTTGATGATCGCCGCCAGGTACGGCCATATCATCAACATCTCCTCTCTCGCGGGAAAGAATGTCTTACCTGAGGGCGCCGCCTATTCCGCGTCCAAGTGGGGATTGAACGGGTTGAGCTATTCCGTCGCGGAGGAGCTCCGGCAATACAACGTGCGCGTCTCGGTGATTGCCCCGGGCTCAGTGAACACTCACTTCAGCGGTGGAGGAGGTACCAAGGATCGCACCCGGATGGTTCAGCCCGACGACGTAGCCCAGGTGATCTCTATGCTGGTAACCCAGGCCCCCACCTCGTTCGTCAGCGAAGTCCTGCTGCGCCCCACCATGAAGCCTTAGATGGTACTTGAGAGAACCGCAGGTCCCTGCGGTTCTCTCAAGTACCATCCGACCTGAATGGAGCGCCGTTTGCCCTTCCAGAGGCCTTCCCGGCCCCTTTACTAATCAATCACTTACCGGCGTCCGCGAACGTGCCCCGAACGTTACTTGTAACGTTTACGAGGCAGGTCTAGTTTCATATCAGGACAATTTTCAGGAAACGCCGGCGGGAGCGTTTCCGTAGGAAACGGGCGGCCTACAGGCCGCATCCAGTCGACAGTCAGGATTGAAGGGCCCACGCATTGGGTTGTGAACGGTTTATCCACAACATGTTGGGGTCTCCATGTTGCTTCATGAGAACGTGAACGCTAGAGTCTTTGCTAAGGACCGGAAATCCGGGCCGTTCTCCCGGCGACGAAAGGAACAGCTTCATGCTGAAGTTGAAAAAGATCCAGATGCTGGGGTTCAAGTCGTTTTGTGACCGCACGGAGGTCACTCTCCCCGGTCAAGGGATCGCGGTGGTGGTTGGTCCCAACGGCTGTGGCAAATCCAACATTCTGGACGCGGTGAGCTGGGTCCTGGGCGAGCAATCGGCCAAGAGCCTGCGTGGGGCCAAGATGGAAGACGTCATCTTTGCTGGAACCCGGGACCGCAAGTCCCTGGGCATGGCCGAGGTTTCTCTTTCCCTCATTGATCCGGATGCGTACGCCGAAGGTCCCCTGCTTGATGCGCAGGAAGGAGCACCCGAGGTAAGCGAGCCGGAAAAGACCGATTGGGACGAGGAAAGTCTGCGCGCGGAGCGGGCCGCGGAGACCGAAGAGATCATCGCCGACGTGCAACCCGGCACAATCATCGAAGGCGCGACGGAAGGTTCGGCCGGCGAGCCACACGCACCAACAGCAACCGAAGAACAGCCGGCAGAAACCGGCAACGCCGTGGTGCTGAAGATCCGCCGCCGCCGCTTCCAACGCACTGCTGCGCGGCACGGCGAGATCGTTGTCACCCGGCGGCTGTTTCGCACCGGTGAGAGCGAATACCTGCTGAATGGCAAGCTTTGCCGCTTGCGCGACATCCAGGACATCTTCATGGGCACCGGTCTCGGACCGGAGTCCTACGCCATCATCGAGCAGGAGCGTATTGGGCAACTGCTTAGCTCGAAGCCCCATGACCGGCGAGCCATCATTGAAGAGGCCGCGGGCATCACCCGTTTCAAAACCCGCAAGCGGCTCTCCGAGCTTCGTCTGGAGCAAGCCAAGCAAAATCTTGCGCGCGTCGACGACATCTTTGAGGAAGTCACTCGGCAAATGGGTTCGCTCAAACGGCAAGCCGCTAAGGCCGAACGCTACGCCGCGTTGCGGGACGAGATGCGCGCCCGGTTGCGCGTCGTCCTGGCCAGCCGGATTACCCAGATGGATAGCGAGCAGGCGGCGCTGACTGTAGAGATTGCCGAGCTGGCGGCGCAGATCGAGCAAGGCAGCGAGCAGGTCAACGCGCTGGAGAGTGAGCACTCCGACGGAATGGCGCGCGGCTATCAATTGGACTCGAGCGCGAAAGACGCCAACGCCCGGGCCAACCAATCTTCGGTGGAACTGGAGCGTGCCACCACCCGGGAAATCGCCAACCAGGAACGTATTGCCGAATTGCAGGCTCGCGCCGCGGCCGGCACCGCCGAACTGGAGCAGGCACGTCTACATTTGCAAGGGCTGGTTGTCGAGCGCGAGTCTCACCGGCTTTTCCTGGAGACCGCAGCGACCGAAGCCGCCGGCGTTCGTGAGGAGTCGCGGCAGCGCCAGGAGCAGGCGCGAGACGCAGTCGAAGCCGTCAACGGCGCGGAACAGCGGCTGGAGGCGGCACGGCGCTACGCCATGCAACTGCTCACCCAGGCAGGGCATGCGCGCAATCAAACCATGCAGGCCGAAGAGTCGCTCGCCGCGCTGGAGCAGGATGCGGAGCGGCTGGCTGCGGAGATTGCCGCTGCCAGCGGCGAGCTCGCCTCGTTAGGCTCAGAACGTGGACAGGTTTCTCTTCGCTTCGAGTCGGTCACCGAGCAGCTCCAGCGCCTGGAAAATGAGCTGTCCAAGTTGCGCGCTGAGACCGAATTGCGGCGCAATGAAGAGAGTGAAACCAAGCTCAACGGCGACCGCTTGCGCGCCGAGTTGGCCACTCTGACCGGCCGGCGCAACTCACTGCAATCGCTCATCCGCGAGCACAGCTATTCCACCGATACCGTGCGCAATCTGCTCAAGTCCACTTCCCTCGGAGGCGGCCTGGCCCCGGTAGGCACCCTGGCGGACTTCCTTGAGGTGAGCGGCGAATACGAAACCGTGGTCGATGCTTTTCTGCGCGATGAGCTGAACTACATCGTGGTCACCAGCTGGGATGCCGCGCATGAGGGAATGCGCCTGCTCAAGAGCGATGTCGATGGCCGGGCCACCTTTCTGGTTCATCCCGACGATTCCCAGGCAAAGTTCTCCTTTGCCGGAGCAGCGCTGGAAGCGGAGCAGAGCCGGGCGGGCGTGGTTCCTCTGAAAGACTGCATCCGGGTGCTCGATGGCTTCGGGCGTTCGCTGGAAGTGATTCTGCCCAAGCTGCGTGATGGCTTCGTGACCCCCGACGCCGATCTGGCTAAGACGCTCGCGCTCGAAAATCCCAACGCGTTCTTCCTGGCGCCCTCCGGTGAGTGCTTTCACAACGTCACCGTGACCGGCGGCAAGCCGAGTGTCGAAGGTCCGTTGGCGCTGAAGGGCGAGCTGCGCGAAGCGCAGAAGAGACTTGACCTGGTCGAAGCGGAGCTGGCTGCCGCGGAGATCAAGGCGGCCGCGCTGGCGCGCCTGTTGAACGAGTTGTCGGCCCGCTCCGAGCAGATCAGCGAAGAAAGGCGCACTGCCGAACGCGAGAGCGCCAACCAGAGCGCAGCCCTACGCCAGATGGATGCGGAAGTAGCCAGGCTGGAACGGCGGCTGGATGACTGGATCGTGCAGAGCGAGCGCAACAAAGAACTGCGCGGCGTCCGGCAAACGTTGATCGAAGAGAAGCGGGAAGAAGTTGCGCGGCTGGAAGCAGAGCATGGCGCGGCTGAAATCAAGGCTGCCGAATTGCAGCAGAGCATGGAAGAACTGCGCCGGCGGCGGGAGCAGGCGCAGCAGCAGGCCGCGGATGTTTCCGCCCTGCTGGCAGGGTTGGAAGAGCGCAGCCGCGGCGCAGAGGCCGCCTTCGCCCGCATCGATCGCATGTACGGCGAGCTGGAACGCCGGGTGAATCAACTGGAGCAACAGTTAGCCTCCGCAACCGCCGAAGAACAGCAGCGCACGCGGGAGAACGAACAGCTCGCGGTGGAGCGCGAGCGCTTGACCGAAACGCGTAGAAGCGCGCTCGAAGAAGCGGCTCAATCTACCGAAGAGGCCAGGCTACTGCGCCAGCAACTCCACGAGCTGGAGCACAGCCTGAAGACTCTGCGCTCTGAGGTGGATAGCTTCCGTGAGGCGCGCAGTACCCGCACCGCGCACTCCGCCAAATTAGCCGTCGAGCTCGAATACATGGAAGCAGCGTGTGTCAGCGATCTCGGCATCGAGGCCCCTGAGCTGCGCCGCCAGGAATTGCCCCGGCTGGAAGGCCAGGAGCTCAGCGAAGAGGACGAGGCGTGCCGCGGCCTGAAGCAGAAGCTGGAGGCCATGGGCCCGGTCAACATGATGGCGCTGGAAGAATATCAGGAGACGGCGGAGCGTCACACTTTCCTTGAAACCCAAAGGAAAGACCTGATCGATGCCATTGAGAACACGCAATCGACCATCCGCGAGATCGACCAGATTACCCGGCAGAAGTTCGACGAAGCCTTTGCCCTGATCAATCAGAATTTCAGCAAGACCTTCACCAGTCTGTTCGGCGGTGGTCAGGGCTTCATGCGCCTGACCGACGAAGAAAACACCGCCGAGAGCGGCATCGACATCGTCGCCTCACCCCCGGGGAAGAAGCTGCAAAATGTGTTGCTGCTCTCCGGCGGGGAGAAGGCGTTGACCGCGCTCGCCCTGCTGGTGGGTATCTTCGAATTTCAACCCGCTCCGTTTTGCGTGCTCGATGAAGTCGATGCCCCGCTTGACGAGACCAATGTAGGCAGATTGGCGGATATGCTCAAGAGCATGAGCAGCGAGACCCAGTTTGTGCTGGTAACACACTCCAAGCGAATGATGACCGCGGCCGACCTGATCTATGGCGTAACCATGCAGGAGCCCGGGGTTTCCAAGCTGGTCTCGGTCCGGCTGGGCGGCGAAGATGCCGGCCGCGCCCGGGTGCAGGAGCGCCGTTTGGCGACAGCATAACCGCGCCGACGGGGCCGGCAAAATTATTTATCCCGCACATAGCACTTGACATTCGTTCACTCCAAATGAGAACGCCCTCGCCCCGCGCTTGCGTGGCGAATTTTTCCTGCGTTGACAAAGCGGTCGCCACCTCGGACAATCGGAAAGTCATTCTCTCCCGAGGCGCACCCTTTGCCGACGCTTATCGCCACCGAGTTCGAAGACCTGCAACTGTACGTGCGGGGTAAGGTGCGCGATCTGTACACGGTGGGTGATCTGCTGTTGATGGTCGCCACCGATCGCCTCTCCGCCTTCGACTACGTGCTTCCCACCGGGATACCCGGCAAGGGCCGTGTGCTTACGCAGATTTCTCTTTTCTGGTTCGACTATCTCAGCGATATTGTTCCCAACCACCTGGTGACGGCGGATGTAGAGGAATATCCGGCACAGCTGCGTCCCCATGAAGAAGAGTTGCGTGGCCGCTCGATGCTGGTCAACCCTGCTCGCATGTTCCCCGCTGAGTGTGTGGTCAGAGGATATCTTTCCGGGTCCGGCTGGAAAGATTATTTGCGGACGGGCAAGGTTTGCGGCATCGCGCTGCCCTCGGGTCTGCGCGAGTCGGAGCGTTTGCCGGAACCGATTTTTACTCCTGCGAGCAAAAGCATGAGCGGCGAGCACGACGAAAATATTTCCTTCGACCAGATGGTGGCACGGGTCGGCGGCGAAAATGCGGAAGAGCTGCGCCGGCTGAGCATGGCGATTTATGAAAAGGCGGCAGAGCATGCGCTCGAGCGCGGACTGATTCTCGCCGATACGAAATTTGAATTTGGCCGGACTGCCAAAGGCATTGTGCTCGCCGATGAGGTGCTCACTCCTGACTCCTCTCGCTTCTGGCCGAGCGACGGCTATCTTCCCGGAGGACCACAGCCATCGTTTGACAAACAGTTCGTGCGCGATTATTTAGAGAGCATCGGATGGAACAAACAGCCTCCTGCACCAGAGCTTCCGGCCAGTGTCGTGCGTCAGACCCAGGAAAAGTATGAGCAGGCACTTTCTCTGCTGACCGGCCCCGCTGTTGTTTGTCGGCCCTAGGTTCGGAAAACGGATGAACCTGGCTGACGTGTTGATTGTTGCCGTGTTGGTAGTTTCCGTGGTTTCTGCGTTCGCGAAAGGTTTTTTTTTAGAAGTGTTTTCGCTCGCAGGGGTGGTGATGGGCCTGTTCTTCGCCGGGGCAAACTACTCTGGGTTCGCACCGTTGGTGATGCGCCTTGTACCCAACCGGGAGGCGGCCAACCTGATAGCGTTCCTGGTGATCGCGCTGCTGGTGATGTTGCTGGCGGGTCTGGTGGGCCGGGCGCTTCGTGGCTTGGTGCGCCAGGTGGGCTTAGGAATTGTGGATCGAATATTTGGGGCTGTCTTTGGGCTGGTCAAGGGTTGTATCGTAGTCACGCTCGTGCTGATGGGGATTGTGGCGTTTCTTCCCCGGCAGCAGTGGTTGGATAGTTCCCGCCTGGCCCCGGTTTTTTTGACCGCGGCTCACGGCGGCTCACACGTTGTACCGTTTGAATTGGGGGAAAAAATCCGTGAGGGCTTGCAGTCGCTGCGCATGGCGCAACCCAATTGGTTAAGGCCAAGCTCGGAGCTTCTCTGCCACGCAGCCGGTTCTTGCCCAGGGTCGAGCGGGACTGGTAGGTACGAGACAAACACAAACCCGGCGGTCGAGCGGGTAGGAAAAGGAAAGAGGTTTCTGTGAAACGTGAACTGGATAGTCTCGTGACGCAAATGCACGCCGGCGGCATTCATTATGACGAGGCCGTGCGCGAATTCAAGCGGCGCTTCATTCTGGAAGTGCTGTCGCATCACAGGGGAAACCAGTGCAAGGCGGCTCGGGAGCTGAGCATGCACCGCAATACGCTTCGCCGCACCATCGCGGAACTGAAACTCGACCCGGAACAAATTCGCAACGGACTCAAGCGTCCGCCTCGCGGCGACCGTCCGGTCTTTGACCCCAAACAGACGGTGCGCACCTCGTGAGCAGCCAGCCGGCGGATCCTTTGCCGGCTGGGGGCCTCGTAAGCGTCCGGGAGGGATTCCGCTGGGACGAGTGCGACGCCTATCTCTTCGACATTGACGGTACCCTGCTGCACGCGCACGGCGGCGTTCATACGGATGCCTTCTCTTCCAGCGTGCTCGCCGTCATGGGCCACCCGCTCCCTATCGACATGGTGCCGGTTCACGGCAGCACCGACACCGGCATCCTGCGCGATGCCTTCCGCCATGCCGCCATCCCTGACCATGTCTGGCAGCCGCGCGTGGAGGAAATCCTGGAGCGCATGCGGGAAACCGTCCACGAGCGGCGCGAGCGCATGAGCGTAACCGTGATGCCCGGCGTCCTGTCCCTGTTGGCGTATCTCAAGGAAAGGGGCAAAGTTCTGGGCGTGGCCACCGGCAACCTGGAGCAGATTGGGTGGTTGAAGATCGAGCGCGCTGGGCTGCGAGACTGGTTCCGATTTGGCGGGTTCAGCGATCGCCATGCGCTGCGCTCAGAGATGATCGCCCATGCGCTCGAGGCAGGACTGCCCTTTACCGGGGCCAACGCTACCGTGTGCGTGGTAGGGGACACGCCCTCGGATATTGCCGCCGCCAGGGCGAATGGACTGCCCACCATCGCTGTGGCCACTGGGGTTTATCCCTATAAAGCCCTGCTGGAGCACCAGCCGGAGGTTTGTGCGAGCAATCTGGAAGCGCTTTTGGCAACGGCTGCAAAGGTTTGAAGAAGAACTGGATGTGACAGATACGCGTGGGTGAAATATCCGTGAGAACTGGGATTTGCTGATCCAGCCGAAGGGCACGGCTTTCAGATGCGTCCGGGTACGCGTTTTCACAAGAGTTTCCCAATTCCGGTACAAGCGTGGAAAAGACGTACCTCAGGGGCTAAAGCCCTGCATTGGCCACGGCTCTGCGGCACGGCTGAAGCCGTGCCCTTCGTACAGAGCGTTTTTCGGCACAGCTATAAAGACGTGGCCTTTCGTTCGGGACGCAAGATCTTCGAGGGAGCCGTTGTCCCAACGGCTGTTGCCTTCAGGTAACTTGCCCGCCCTTTAACGGGCACCTAGGATAAATTCATGTGGACTGTGCGCGGTGCAGCCCGACTCTCCTCCTGGTGGCTGGGAGTGGTCTGCCTGCTTGCACCCTGCGCCGGCTACGCACAACAGGCTACGCCTGCGGTAACCACCCCACCGGTGTCCGAGCCCTCAACCCGCCAATCGCGCGCGGGGGAGAAGTATTACGCGCAGGGCGTGCGTGCCATGGAAAAGGGCGATGTGGACGCCGCCGAGAAGGCGTTCGCAAAAGCCGCCAAGGCGGACCCATCCAACCGCGACTACGATTTGGACCTGCAGATCGCGCGCCAGCACGGCGTCACTAAGCTGGTGCAGGATGCCGACAAAGCCAGGATCTTAGGCCAGCCTGATGTCGCCCGCGCCAAGCTCGCGCAGGCGCTGGCGTTGGATCCGAAGAATCCGGTGGTCTCCCAGCATATCGACGATCTGGCAATGCCTCGCCGGAACCGCGTCGGCCGACGATAACATCACCGCCACCATCGCCCCCCCGATCCAGCTGACCCCAACCCCGGGCAGGCACAGCTTTCACTTGAAGAGCAGCGAGCAGGAGATTCTCCGCCGGGTGCTGGACGCGTACGGCATTCGCATGGTCGCGGACGATTCCCTCGGCACCCTGACTGTCCGCTTCGATGCCGATGACATTGACTACGCCCAGGCCGCGTCGATGGTGACCCTGGTGACCAACTCCCTGATCGTGCCGCTGGATCCGGTCCGCGTGCTGGTGGCCAAGGACACCAAGGAGAACCGCGCTAAATACGACCGGTTATCGCTGGAGACCATTCATGCTGCCGGGCCTCACCGCGGCTGAGTTTACCGATCTCGGCAACCTCGCCCGCAACGTGCTCGGTATAACCCAGACCGCGGTGCAGCCCGATCGGGGTACCCTCACCGTGCGCGCGCCGGTGGGCAATCTGGTGGCGCTCAACAAGACTCTTGTCGATCTCCTGGACGGCAAGAGCGAAGTGCTGCTGGACGTAAAGATCTACGAGGTGGAGGACACCAGGACCCGGCTTTACGGCATACAGCTGCCGCAAACCACCACCGTCTTCAACGTGCCCACCGAGCTGAACAGCGTAATCTCGCAAAACTCCACCCTGGTGCAGCAGATCATCTCCAGTGGCTTGGCCAGCGCCGGCGACTATGCGGCCATCGCTGCTATTCTGATCGCATCGGGCGAGGTGACCAACTCGATCTTGAGCCAGCCATTTGCCACCTTCGGCGGCGGCAAAACCTTGACTGGCCTGACCAGCAATGGCATCACGGGAAACCTGAGCTTGAATGCGGCGGATACGCGCTCCCTGGACCAGATCCAGATTCGCCTCGACGACAATGCGGAGGGAACGCTTCGCAGTGGCACGCGATACCCGATCACCACCTCGAGTTATTCGAGCATTGCCTCCACGTCGGTAAATATTCCGGGCCTCACCACCGCCGGACTCTCCGGCATTTTGGGCGGCTTGGGCATAAACGTGAGCAACCTCTCCGGTGGGACCCCCATTCCGCAGGTACAGTATGAGGATCTCGGCTTGACCTTCAAGGTAACTCCGCGGGTCGAGCGCAACGATGATGTGACGCTGAAGCTCGATTTGAAGATTCAGGCGCTTCAGGGCGCCAGTCTTAACGGTCTACCTGTGCTTACCAACCGCAGCTACACTGCGGACATCCATCTGCTCAATGGAGCCAGTGCGCTGGTCGTGGGTAATCTCTCCCGGCAGGAAGCCAATGCTGTCAGCGGAACCCCTGGCCTCAGCGAGCTGCCTGGTTTTAGTGCGCTCAGCAGTACCAGCAAGGAATACGACGTGAGCAATCTGGCCATTCTGGTGACCCCGCACATCCTGCGCAGGCGGCACAGTGGCAATATGGGACCGGTCATTCCCCTGCCGCGCCACAGCTAAGTCAGAAACCGTCTCAGTGACAAAATGCTGGGTATTCGCGAAGCTGCGTCTGAATCAAATTGCCGGTACTGACAGTTTAAGAGCGATTCCCGCGCTTGAGGTTCGCCTCACACCTCAAGCCCTATCGACCGCATCAGCGGTAGAGCGTTGCTGGTCTGCACCACACCCGGATAAAGCTTGTAGTCAAAGCGCAACTGCCCGTCTTCAAGGTGATCTTCGAAGTGGCAATTGATCGCCCGCGCTCCAATCCCCTCGGGGATCGCCGTCAGCGCCAGGTCATGAGTAGTCACTAACCCAACCGCGCCTCGTTCCACCAGGCTGGTGACGATCGATCGGGTGCCGATCAGCCGATCGTGCGAGTTCGTTCCCGAGAGCAACTCGTCCAGCAGAAATAGAACCGGCACAGGGCCCCGGGTCAGATCCATGATCTGTTTCAGGCGATGGATCTCCGCATAGAACCGGGAGATGCCGCCCTCGAGCGAATCCAGAACGCAGATCGAGGCGGTGACGGCCAGGGGAGAGAGTTTCAAGCTTAAGGCACGTACCGGCGCACCGGCCTGAGCCAGCACGGTGTTCACGCCGATTCCCCGAAGAAAGGTGCTCTTCCCTGCCATATTTGGCCCGCTCACGATCATCAGCTGGAGACTGCCGTCCAGGCGAAGATCATTGCCCACCGCCCGGTCCCGTGGGATGATCGGATGGGCCAGCGCCACAGCCTCGAAGCACGGCGCACGATCGACGAACTCAGGAAATACATCCTCGGGATGCTCATAGGTGTAGCCTGCCAGGGCTGCCAATGCTTCCAGTTCCCCCACCGACTCCAGCCAATGGCGGAGTGACGGCCCGAAGCGCCGGCGCCAGTTCTCAGCGGCGAAAGCAAATTGCAGCCGATAAAAAATTACAGGGTCGACGATGCGCACGAACTGGTGATGCGCCGACTCCAGGCACGCCACCACGCGATTGAGTCGAGCAATCGCGCGCGAAGGCAGCGTGCCTGGCCGGCGAAGCTGTGCCTGCAGTTGCAGCAGCCTGGGGCTGGTGAAGTTCTCCTGCTCAAAGACTGCTAATACCTGGGAAAGCAAGCTGAGATCATGGCCGGCCTCCTCAGCCGCATGCACCGCCTGGTCGAGGTGCGGCCGAAAGCGATAAGAGATCAGCAGATTGATGATGGTGGAGGCCAGCAGCACGAACCCCGGAGCGTGCCAAAAAAACCACGCCAAGAAGCTGCAAATCCAGACCACGGCGAGCACCGGAGCGACGATGCGGATCGTCCCACCCGGCAGAAGCGCCTCCGCCTCTCCCCACTCGATCAGGCGCGTTGGGCGAACCCCCAGCTCCAGTTCTTCCCCGGTGATAAAGAGCCTCTCTCGAAACGCCACGCGATCGCGTAATTCGATCGCTGCAGCCTGCCGCGCGCGGATCTCGTCGGGTGGCGCGGCCTCCAGTAGCCATCGCGCCAGAGCTTCCTCTCCGGCGCGGGTACGGGCCGTGCACAGCAGCTCGAAGATGGAGCCCCGGCCAAAGAGGTCGAGGTCCCGCGCGCAGGGATGCGATGGCTCCAGGAATCGCTCGCCGGTAACCCCGGTTCCTGCCCAACTGCCATCGAGCCGCGCCAGCCCCATCTTATAAAACAGGCTGGAACGCGAGTTCCTTGCCACAGCGCGCTGCAGCCGCCCATGCACTGCGGCGAAAATGACAAACACCGAAACAGGAAGCAGTATCAACAGGTCGACCCGGCTGAAGTGGCTCATCCGAACGATCGGCCAGGCAACCGTAAACACGGCAAGGGCCAGCTGAAAATAGCCAACCCGCCGCTCCCGATACTGCAGCTTTGCGTGTTCTGCGAACAGCTGCGCCAAACGCCGCGAGTATTCCGCTCGCGGCATCGCGGTCTCGTTTTCCACTCGATCTGTCACGATAATGGTGACATATATCTAGCGCAACGAAGGAGCTGGTTTCTCCGCCGGAGCGGGCGGCGCCGGAGGCAGCGGCACACCATCCAGTTTCGCCTGGAACTCGATGATCTTCTGCAGCATCGGGTATGGGATACCGGTGATGGGCAGGGCGCGCCCGTTGACGAAGAGGGTAGGTGTTTGATTCACTCCCACCTTGCCACCCAAGGCGACCGAAGCATCGACGGCGTCCTTAGCGGCAGGGGTAGAGGCGCAGGCGGCAATCTTGGCCGGATCCTGCCCTGCTTTGGTTTCGGCGTCCTTCAGAGTTTGATCCGAGGTGGCCGGCGTAAGTCCGGCCTGCGCATCGAAAAGCGCATCGGAGAACTTGAAGAAAGCATCGTTGCCGCCGGCTTTGGCGACGCAATAGGCGTGCGTCGACGCCTTGAACGACTCGGTGTGGATTTGCGTCAGGGGGAAATCCTGGTAGACAAAGTGCGCGCTGGGATAATCAGCCAGCAGCTTGGCAATAATAGGCTGCGCATCCTTGCAGTGCGGGCACTGGAAATCGGCGAACTCCACAAACTCCATAGCCTTGGAAGCCCCGCCTTTCGATGGCCCGTTGGCCCCCGCCTGCAGTGTCTCCCGGTAGGCCTGGAACGGCTTGGCGCCGAAGGGGAGCAGCGAATCCGCCACCAGGAACTTGCCATCGGGCAAGGTGAAGAACGAGAGCCCTGAGGTCTGATCCTTGGGTCCGCCACCGGTCGATCTCACCAGGACCAGGACGCGGCTGACGCCGGGCGCCGGCGTAGGCTGGATCTCCTGAACCTGCCAGATCCTGCCGGAGTCGTATCCCCAATACGCGTGCAGAAAATCTTCCACTGTCTGCTTAGTGGGCGACACCGCGGTAAAGTTGGCCGGATTGACGGGGGGGAATGGCGGCGCGGGAGTGGCGGCCTCAGACGGCGCGGTAGGAGCGGCGGGCGGGGCGGTGGGGGCCTGCTGGGCAGTGGGTGCCTGGGGCGGGGCGTTCTGGGCAAAGGCCGCAGGGAGCCATGTTGCAATCGCCAGAACAGAAAGACATGTGGTTGCGCGAAGCTGCATTCAAATTCCTCTCTCGTTGCTTTAACTTATCCAACCTTGCTTATACCTGAACTTTAACGGCGATGGGAAAGCGGCGGCCCATGCCAAAGGACTTGCTGGTGACCTTAAGAACCGGGGCAGCCTGCTGCCGCTTGTACTCGCTGCGCTCCACCAGCTTGACTACATGACGGACGGTGGCGAGATCGAAATGGTATTCGGCGGCGACCTGTTCCGGGGTTTCGTAGCGTTCGACGTAGGCCTGCAGAATCGGGTCGAGCACCTCGTAAGGGGGAAGCGAATCCGTGTCTTTCTGCCCCGGACGAAGCTCGGCGGATGGCGGTTTCTCCAGGATGGCTCGCGGGATCACGGTCCGCTCCCGGTTCAGGTAACTGCAAAGCTGGTAAACCTCGGTCTTGACCACGTCGCCGATAACCGCCAGCGCGCCCACCATGTCGCCGTAGAGGGTGCAGTAGCCGACCGACATCTCAGACTTATTGCCGGTGGTGAGCACCAGCGCGTTGAACTTGTTGGAAAGCGCCATCAGCAGATTGCCGCGAATGCGCGACTGGATGTTTTCTTCCGTGATATCCGAATCCCTGCCGGCGAAGAGCGGCGCCAGCGCTTTCGTGTACTGCTGAAAGAGATCGTGGATAGGGATGGTGTGGAAGCGGATGCCGAGGTTGCCTGCCAGCGCGCGGGCATCCTCGATGGAGCCGGTTGAGGAATATTGGCTGGGCATTCCAATGGTAGTTACATTCTCCTTGCCCAGGGCGTCCACCGCGATGGCCGCTACCAGCGCCGAATCGACGCCTCCGCTGAGGCCGACAAGGACCTTGGAAAAACCGCATTTGCGCACATAATCCCGGGTGCCTAATACCAGGGCTTGATACACCGCGGCGTCTTCGTTTGGGTCGACCGCGCGACGGTCGCCGGCCAGCGTTGTGCTATCGAAGAAGACCAGGTCTTCCTCGAATGAGTTCGCCTGCGCAACCACTTCCCCATCGGGACTGAGGGCAAAGCTCGCTCCGTCGAACACCAGGCTGTCGTTGCCTCCCACCTGGTTGACCATCACCACCGAAGCGTGGTGCCGTTTGGCGATGGCGGCCAGCATGCGGCGGCGCAGTTCCCGCTTGCCCCGGTAATACGGTGAGGCTGAGATGTTGAGGATGAGCGATCCACCGGCGCGCATCAATTCTTCCACCGGATCGATGGAGTAAAGCCGGCTGGGCCAGAACAACTTATCGTTCCAGGCGTCTTCGCAGATGGTGAGGGCGAGGCGTTCGTTCCCCAGGCAATGCAGGCGCTGGTTTTCCGCCGGAGCAAAATAACGCTGCTCGTCGAAGACGTCGTAGAAAGGCAAAAGCCGCTTGGATTGGATGAACTCCACTACACCATTGCGCAGCAGGGCCGCTGAGTTCGCGACCTGCTTACCCGATCCGGGGGGCGCGGCGGTCACGTAGCCGCAGATCACGGCTATCGATGTGCCGGTGGTCGCAGCAATTTCCGCGGTCGCCTCAGCACATCGTGCTACGAAGGATGGCTTGTCAAGGAAGTCGGCAGGGGGATAACCACAAACAGCCAGCTCGGGAAACATGACGACGTCCGCTTGGGCAGCGGCCGCCTCCCGGGAAAAATCGATGATTTTTTTCGTATTCCCCTGGAAATCTCCTACCGTGGGGTTGATCTGGGCGAGGGCGATCTTCACCTCTCCAGTCTATCAACCGCCGCCCTAGGAGCCGGTTCCGGCGCAGACCACCGAGAGGGTACGGATCAAAATCTTCAAATCCAGCCACAGGCTCCAGTTCTGTATGTAGGCGGTATCGAGCGAGATATAGCTGTCGAAGGAAGGGTCCTGGCGTGCCTGCACCTGCCACAACCCTGTCATCCCCGGCAGCACGTCCAGGCGCCGCAGATGGCTTAGGTCGTAGCGCTTGACTTCGCTGGCGATCGGCGGGCGCGGGCCTACCATGCTCATGTCGCCGCGTAGCACATTCACAAACTGGGGAAGTTCGTCCAGAGAGTACTTGCGCAGGATGCGGCCCACCCGGGTGACGCGGGGATCGTTGCTCGCCTTGAAGAGCACTCCGTCCCGCTCATTCATGTGCAGGACCTCGGCCCGGCGGTGTTCGGCATCGGCAACCATAGTGCGGAATTTGATGCAGCTGAAGACCCGGCCTTTTTTGCCGATCCGATCGGAGCAATAGAAAATAGGCCCGGGGGAATCGATCATTACGGCAACCGAGATAACCGCGATCATCGGCGACAAAAGGATCAGCGCGACCGACGACAGCAGCACGTCGAGAACACGCTTGAGAAACATCCCGATCACCGGGGTCTCGCCGCGGTGCAAGGGAATAGTAGGAAACTGCCCGATGTACTCGATCGGGCTATTCCAGGCCAAGCCGTCGTAAAGCTCGGGCACCACCCGGATATCGACACCCGCCTCCCGCGCCTGGGTCACGATACGCGTCACCACGCGAGCGTCGCAGGGCGCGGAGAGGAAAATCTCGTCGGCGAAAAACTGCCGGGCCAACTCCAGCACCTGGTCGATGGAACCGAGGATATCGCCGGCCAAAGCCGGGTTGTCGGAATCGACTCCGGGGATATGCACGTAACCCCTGAAGCTGTACCCCAGGTGTCGAATACTGTCCAGGTGATGGCGCATCGCCTGGCCTACCCTGCCGGTCCCGACAATAATGATGTTGCGGGTTTCAAGTCCTCGATCGAAACGGCGGTACATCATCATTCGCCACATCAGCCGGCGGCCGCACAGCAGAACCGTGGTAATCACCACCGTCAGGATCACTACGCCGCGAGAGATCACTTCTCCGCGGACCAGGTACAGCGCACCCGACATAAGCAGCCCCGCCGTCACGCAGGCCTGAATCGTGAGCCGCTGTTCGTGCAGCGTATTGCGCATCTGCATCGGGCCGTAGAGGTGGTAGCGTTTGCTCACCAGCACCAGAGAAAGCATGAACCATGCCAGGCAGCCGAGCAGTATCTTGGGGTGACTGTGGAACATGACATTCGTGCGGTAAGGCGAATCAGCCCCAAAAAGTCCTTCGCCCAGCCAGCCACGAACCGCAATCATCAACGCGGCTAAAACAATAACTACGTCTCCCAACATGCTGAGCGCGGCGATGCGCGTCCCTTTGCTATGGGAGCTTGGACGATGTTGAGCCGCCACGGTCCCTAGCCGCAGTTCTTCTCGGCCGTTCGTCGCCAAGCGCTTGAGAAGTCCGGACGTTGCCATCAATGTCCCCGTATGAAAGCTCCCGCAGCGGGCAAGAGTGCTTGCACTTTGCCCCTGGTTAGAGCCGAATCACACAACTGTCCGAGTTACGCTTGCTGTATCCCACGGTACTCAGACTATTACTATTGGTCACCGTACGGTTGGGCTGGAGCTTGGAGGAGTTTGGCTGGCTCGGCCAAGAGCGGCCAACCCGTTTTCCAGGCGCGGCAAAGGAAGTGAAAACTGAGCCGTAAAAACCATCCAGAAGGGTGCTGCGTGCGCAGATAGGGGTCCGGGTTGCATTGCAACAAAGCCTTTGTTCTTCGAAAGTTAACTCGGTCGAACAAAACCGGAAGCCCGGTCCGGAAAGACTTCAAAATGGCTTAGATGCGAACTTGAGTTCGACCACGGCGAGGACCGGAAAAGACAGCACTTCTACCCAGCCTCTTACCCAGTGAGCATACCATCGGGTGCCCAGAACGGGGCATAAGTAAGAAGCAATTAATGGTTACTATTAGGTGACGCTATAACCAGGAAGTCATCACCGGTGAAGCGTCATCCTTGCGGCAGAACAAGCTTATCCAGGTCGAGGAACTCGCGCAGAAAGGAATCGTCCGTTTGTTTTAATTCATCCATGGTGCCGAAGAAGTAGGCTTTGCCCTGGTGCAGAAACAGTACGTGGTCGGCCAGCCGCTCGGCAAAGCGCATGTCATGCGTAACCACGATGCTGGTAAGCCGGAGCTGATGTTTGAGCTTCTGGATAAGATTGCCCAACAAGCGGCCCATCAGGGGATCGACCATGGTGGTGGGCTCATCGTAGAGAATAGCCTCGGGTTGCGACGAAAGAGCGCGGGCAATCGCTACCGAGCGTTTCATACCGGTGGACAGATCCGAGGGCAGCAGATCTGCCATTCCCGCAACGCCCACCATGTCCAGCAATCCGTTCACCACCTGCTGAATCTGATCTTCCAGCAGTTGTCCCCGCTCGCGCAGGGGGAAAGCTACGTTCTCCCCGACTGACAGGGAATCGAACAGCGCGCCGTTCTGGAAGACCATGGTCACTTTCTTGCGCACCGTCTCCATCTGGTCTTCGGTGAAGCCGGTGATGTCCTGCCCAGCCACCATGATCCGCCCGGAATCGGGCTTGAGGAACCCCATGATCTGCTGCAGCGAGACCGACTTGCCCACCCCGGAGCGGCCCAAAATGCAAAGCGTCTCTCCCGGCTGGACAGAAAAACTCACATCGTCGAGCACGTGCACGTCGCCAAAGGATTTCGAAACATGTTCGAAGGCGATGTAGGGAGGGGGATCTTGCCGGCGGGCCACTTCCTTCTCCTCATCCGCGAACTGGCCGACGATCTCGATGGGCGTGCCCGCAGGGATCCCCGCAATTGGGGGGTTCGCCGGCTGAGGGTCGGGAGATGAACTCATGGGCTTTAGACTAAAGCATTTTCTATCGCCGCCATATCCTCGGGGGTATTGCAGTTGTGGAACCAACGGAAGAGCGGAAGAGCGCACCAGCCGCGCAACTCCTGATTGGCCGAGGCCACGGTTTCAATATCGAAGACATCGATGGTCTCGGATGCCGGGATAGCCGCAGTAACCTTGTAGTTGCCAGCCAGCAGGGACGCGCGGATGGGCTGCAGCAAATTCCGATGGTAGACAGCACACAGCGGTTGGGGTAGCCCGTTGATGCGGGGCACGGTCATGGAAGCCCCGGTTGTTTCCGCCCGCCACAGCATCCAGTTGAGAAACTGTGCCGGCAACAGTGGAAGGTCCACCGGCAAAAAAAGATTCAACGGCCGGGTGGTCGAGGCCAGTGCTGCTTCAATCCCGCTCAAGGGCCCGCACCCGGGGTGCAGGTCACGCACTACCTGGGCATGGGACGACAGATCAGCGCACGCCCCCGCGATGCGGGGTGCGGCGCCCAGGGGCAATGCGCGAAGCTTGTCCAGGGCATGCTCGATAAGAGGGCGGCCAGCCAGGCGAAGCAGCGCCTTATCCTGCCCCATACGGCTGCTGCGGCCTCCCGCGAGCACGAACCCCTCAGCTAGTTCCAATTCCCTACTCCCACAAGAAACTGACCGGACAAAACCAAACCGCCTCGGTCCTCATCTGTGATGAAGCCCTTTTCATCTTGATCTTCGAAGAAGCCGCCCGAACTCGAACAGGTGATGAGAGTCCCGCCAGGGACGGGCTGAACTTAGCCCAGGACGCAGTCCTGGTTACTCATAGAAACAAGAACATAGTCCCGCAGCGACGGCTGAATCAATCGATGGATTCAGCCGTCCCTCGCGGGACTTGTCAGCTCTCTTACCTCCAACCCAGGACTGCGTCCTGGGCTAAGTTCAGGCCAGCCCCTGGCGGGGCTGGCCTTTAGGCGACGGCGGTTCCAGCCTCCTGTGGCCGCTTTAATCGTTAAGGATCGGCATCATCTGTAGCCCCGAGCCACGCAACCCCTTCAGCCCAACTCTTCGAACAACAGAATGATCGATTCGATCCCACGGTGAAAATTGGCGATGTGGAACTTCTCGTTCGGCGCGTGCAGGTTATCGTCTGGCAGGCCGAAGCCCATCATGACTGTGGGGATTTTGAGGTGGCGCTCGAAGTCCCCCACGATCGGGATGGAGCCGCCGGAACGGATGAAGACCGTTTCCTTGCCGAAGACCTGCTGCATCGCCCGGGTCGCCGCTTTTATATACGGATTGTCGGTGCGCACCACGATCGGATCCCCGGAGTGGATCAGACGAACCCGCAGCTCAACACCCTTTGGCCGCAGCGACTCAACATAACTCTTGTACTGTGCGAAGGCCTCTTGCGGATTCTGGTCGGGAACCAGGCGGAAAGAGATCTTGGCTGTCGCCTTGGCCGGGATGACCGTCTTCGCCCCGGCACCAATGAAGCCGCCGGGCATTCCGTGCACATCCATCGTGGGTCGAGCCCAGGTGCGCTCCAGCACGGAAAATCCTGGTTCTCCGTACAGCTCGCGTGACCCGACCCCCGAAACGCGATACTGCTCTTCGTCGAAGGGCAGGCTCTTCCAGGCTTTCAGCTCGTCGGCCGACGGCGCGGCCACCTTGTCGTAGAAGCCCGGGATCAAAATGTGCCCCTGCGGATCCTTGAGCGCCGCGATCACCTGGGCCAACGCAATGAAGGGGTTGGGAGCGGCGCCCCCAAAGATGCCAGAGTGCAGGTCACTGCGCGCGCCCACCGCTTCCAGCTCGGTGTAAACCATCCCCCGCAGCCCAACACAGAGCGTCGGCAGGCCGGGAGCAAACATCTCGCTATCGGAGACTAACGCGAAATCGGCCTTCAGCTGCTCCGGATGTTCGCGGACAAACCGGGCGATGCCCTCGCCACCCACCTCCTCTTCCCCCTCAAGGAGCACCCTGACGTTAATCGGCAGGCTCCCTCCGTGTGCCTGAAACAGGCACTCGATGGCTTTTAAGTGCATGTACATCTGTCCCTTATCGTCGACCGCGCCCCGGGCATAGAGGTTGCCGTTGCGCTCGGTGGGCTCAAAGGGGGGCGTAAGCCATTCATCCAGTGGGTCGGGAGGCTGAACATCGTAATGGCCATAAGCCAGGCAGGTCGGCTTTCCGGCGGCATGCAACCAGTCTCCATAAACCAGGGGGTGACCGGAGGTTTCGATGACCTGGACATGCTCCAGGCCAACCCGCTCCATCTCCCGGGCCAGGCTCTGCGCGGTATGCCGGACGTCCCCAGCGTGCTCGGGCAGGGTGGAGATAGAAGGAATACGCAGCAGCGTCTTCAATTCGTCAAGGAAGCGCGCTTGCTGACTGCGGGCAAAGTCCAGCGCAGAAGGCATGAGATGTATCCTAAACCTGGAGAATCATTTCATGCTTGACCTGGAAATTACCCCCCGCGACCTCGCGGCGGGCCTTCAGTCCGGCAAACCCGGGCCGGTACTGCTGGATGTTCGCGAGCCATGGGAGTTTGCCACCGCGCAGATCGCCGGATCGAAGAGCATGCCCATGGGCGAGATCCCGGCGCGCGTTTTTCAGGAGCTGGATCCTGAAGCGCACATCGTCACCATCTGCCACGGCGGGGTCCGTTCCTTGAACGCCGCCGTGTGGATGCGCAACCAGGGTTTCGAGAAAGTGCAATCGCTGAGCGGCGGCATCGACGCCTGGTCGAGGGAAGTCGATCCGGCGGTGCCGCGCTATTAGTTGCAGGTTAGTTGAATGATCGCAACAGCGCAGGTCTCACCTGCAGAAGAGGGTACAGAGTATCGATGGCAGCAACCGAGAGAGTACTGATTGTTGAAGATGAATTGCATGCGCTGGCCGGCCTGGCTGAGTTGGTTTCCGGCTGGGGCTACCGCACCGAGACAGCGCGAGACGGAATTGAGGGCCTGGAAAAAGTAGCCGAGTGGTTTCCCGGAATCATCGTCACCGACCTTAAGATGCCGCGCATGGACGGCCTGGAACTGCTGTCGCGATTAGGCGAGATGCAATTGAATGCAGCGGTGATTGTTCTTACCGCGCAGGGCAGCATCGAGCGTGCTGTCGAAGCTATGAAGATGGGCGCTTACGATTTCATTCAGAAGCCCATCGATCCCACCCGGCTGAAGACCGTTCTGGCCAATGCCAGCCGCCAGCGGGAGACCGAGCGCGAGTTGGAAGTGACCCGCCGCAAGCTGCGCGATACCGGCTTTCTTGGATCGCTGGTGGGTAGCTCGAAGAAGATGCTGGAGATGTTCGCCATGATCGAGCGGGTGGCCCCCAGCAACGTGTCGGTGCTGATCACCGGCGAGAGCGGAACCGGCAAGGAGCTGGTGGCCAGAACCCTGCACGAGCTGAGCCCCCGCCGCACTAAGCCGTTTGTCGCCGTTAATTGCGCCGCCATTCCCGAGACGTTGATCGAGAGCGAGATCTTTGGTCACGAAAAAGGCTCATTTACCGGTGCGATGGAGCGCCGCGCGGGCTGCTTCGAGCTGGCCGAGGAAGGCACGCTGCTGCTGGATGAGATCGGCGAAATGCCGGTGGCCACGCAGGCCAAGCTGCTGCGGGTATTAGAGGATAAGAAGCTGCGGCGCCTGGGCAGCAAGGTGGAGACGCCGATCGATGTGCGCGTGCTGGCGGCCACCAACAAGAATCCCGAGGAAGCAGTACAATCCGGGCACCTGCGCGGCGATTTGTACTACCGGTTGAATGTTTTTAACTTGCATATGCCTCCTCTGCGGGAACATAAAGAAGACATCCCGGCAATCATCGAATCTCTGCTGAACGACATGAATGAGAAGCACGGGCGGCAGGTTAAAGGTGTGGACGGCGAGATGCTGAACCGGTTGATGGCACATGACTGGCCGGGCAATGTGCGTGAGCTGCGCAACACCATCGAGCGGGCCGTCATTCTCTGCGGGGAGGGCTACCTGGAAACACGGCATCTGCCGCCCACCTTCGGCCAGCGCTTCCTGCGTCCCGATGCCGGCACGACGAACTACAGCGACAGTGGCGTACACGTGGAGATTGGCAGCACGGTCGATGAAGCCGAAAGAATGCTCATCCTTAAAACTTTGGAGTCGACGCGCAACAATAAAACACGCGCCGCGGAGATCCTGGGAATTAGCCTGAAGACATTGCACAACAAGTTAAAGGAGTATGGCAGCGCGACGGGCAGCGAAACGGTAGAAGGACCGGCCGTGTAACTTTTTGGCTCAACAGCTCAGAAGAGTCCTTTAGAGAGTTTCGCATGGGGTTGGTAAAGATTGGGGGGGGGGGTTCTCCTTGGGAGAACCACGAATCCCCGTCGCTCCCCGGATTTCCTGCAGCGCGGCACTGGCCGAGAGCAGCGATGGGCGGCTTTCTTCGCGGAAAGCCGCATGCAGTTCGGTGGCGCCAGAACGCTCCAGGGGAATCCGGGTTCGCTATACACGAATTGCGAAACTGCTCTACCGCTCGATAAGTCACTAACAGGGTTCGGGTGACTCCCCCATGAGACTGAAGACCAAGCTTGTGCTCGCGATCACCGGACTGGTGTTCCTGGTGGTGTTTACCCTTTCCTGGATTTTTCTTGGCCAGCTCGTGCGCCAGCGGATGGCCCAGGCTTACTCCTCCAACGACATGGTGGCCCACCAGATCGCGCTCGCCACCCAGCGCACTTCGGAGACCATTCGCGGGGTGGACGCGAATGATCCCACCGCGTTGCGGGCCGCGGTGGCCAAGGCGCTGCGCAGCGATCCGGCCCTTATCTCGTTGCTGGACCTCGGCCATTCGCTACTCCCCCACCGTCTTCGACGTCACCATCGCGGACAGCGAGGGCCGTGGACTGCTCAGTACCGATCCCACCAACCTGGATCACCTGGTGCCCCAACGGCCGGAATATGAAGAGCTGGAGAGCGGCGGGTTGCTGCGCCTGCTCGAGGTCGTCTTCGGACCGCCCCGTGTCTATAACCTGACCTTGCCGCTGGAAAGGCACTTCGAGCCCTTCGCTACTGTCCGGGTTGGGGTTCGCACCACTTTCCTGCGTTTCGTGGTCGAACCCTGGCTGATCGCCGCGCTCACCTATACCGGTGTGGCCATCATCTGCTCGCTGATCTTCGCCGCATTCTTAGCCAACCTGGCTCTCAAACCGCTGGAGCAGATCAGCGCCCGCCTGGACGCGTTGGCTCTGGCAGAGGCCGAAGCGGCCGGCGAGGCGAGCCCAGCCCTTGGAGCCGGGGGCCGGGGAGGAGATGCCGTGGTCCTGGTCTCCAACAAGATCGAGCGCATCGGGCGGCGCATGCGCAACGTCGAAGAGGTCTTCTCCGCTCTGAAAGAGAACCTTGACCAGATCATGACCAACCTGCAGGACGGCATCCTGCTCTACACCCACGATGCCCGGGCGGTGCTGGTCAGCGATTCAGTGGAGCGTTTTCTGGGTATTAGCCGGGCGCAGATCCTGGGCGCCAGGCTGCACGACGTCTTCTCCCGCAATACCCGCCTGGGCCGGCTGGTGCGTGAATCCTTCGACGCCAAAATGGCCCTGGTGCAGGAGGAGATCACCACCGAGACCGGCCGCCACATCGAGATCTCGCTGGACTTTATCCATGACGATCGGGCGGTGTATCCCCAGGAAACACTGGGCGCGCTGCTCACCCTCCACGATCTCGAATCGGTCCGGGAAATAGAAAGCGATCTGGAGCTTTCGCGGCGCCTGGCAGCCATCGGCAGATTGACGGCGGGGGTTGGCCACGAAGTCAAGAATCCGATCAATGCCATTGTGGTCCATCTTGAGTTACTGCGTAACAAGTTAGGCAGCTCCGACATCAAGGCTATGCGGCACCTGGAAATAATCGAAAGTGAAATTCAACGGCTCGACCGCGTGGTGCAGACGCTGGTTGATTTCTCACGCCCGGTGGAACTGCAGCTTAAGGAGCAGGATCTACGCCGGGTCGTCTCCGCTGTTCTCATGCTCGCATCGGCCGAGCTCGAGACCCGGAACGTTCATGTGCAGAGCGATCTGCCAGACCGTGCGGTGATGGCTAAGGTCGATGCCGACCTGTTGAAACAAGCGCTGCTGAACGTTGTGCTGAATGGCGCGCAGGCCATGGCGGAGGGGGGAAAGTTGGAGGTGCGGTTGGCCGAGGATGGCCGCATGGCGCTGCTCAGCGTTCATGACCAGGGCGGCGGAATCCCCAATGATGTTAGAGATAAGATCTTCGACTTATACTTCACTACTAAGAAAGACGGGAGTGGTATAGGCTTGGCGATGACATATCGCATTGTGGAGCTGCACAATGGATCGATTGAAGTAGAATCGGATGCGACTAAAGGAACAACTTTTATTTTGCGCTTTCCCCTGAACACATTTCAGGAGACCAGGGCGCGTGGATACCTGATGCCGGACGGGAGCACCCCAGCAGGATCGATCGTTGCCAAGGAGCCCAGGGGATGAGGGCTAACAACCTAAGCTCGTCGCTGGCACTGCTCGCTGTTCTCAGTACCGGGTGCCATCACAACACTGCGCCGCCGGCGCAAGCGCAGGCTCCGCCCTTGCAAACGGGAAAAGGCACCCTGAGCCAACCTCAGACCACACAGCAGGCAGAGAAGACGGATAAGCCGCTGGCTTCGCCCTTGCCCCAGCCATCGGCGCAGAGCGTGCCGATCCCCCCGCCGACGACCAAGAAGGTGAAGCACAAGGTCAAGCCGCCCCCGGCCAAGCCGGCAGACAACGCCCAGACCCAGGCGGCGACCACCAACGGAGGTACTCCTGCTCAGCCTGCTTCCACGGCCGCTGCGCAGTCCGTCCCTGCGGAACAGCAGGCAGCTGCCCCTGGCGGCGCGGCCTCGCCCATTGGTCAATTGACCATCGGTGACAGCGCCCTGGGGGAAAAAACCAAAAAGGAGACAGCAGATCTCATCAACGAGACGGAGCAAGGACTCAACGGGATCAAGCGATCCCTCTCCACCGATGAGAAAAGCACGGCCGCGCAGATACGCAATTATCTCAAGCAGGCCCAGCAGGCGCTGGACAATGGCGACACCGACGGCGCGCACAACCTGGCCACCCGGGCCAAGCTACTGCTCGATGAACTCACCAAGCCGTAAAGTCGATTTCTGAGTTTGTGCCGGGATGGAATCGGCGGCCTACCCTATTTGCGGGCCGCCACCTCGAACGCTGAGGTACCCACTTTCTCAGCGTTCGCCCCAGCTCAGCTTGGAACGAAGCACATCGAAGAAGCCTGTCGCGCCCAGGCGAACCAGCCTGACACTGTGCTCAGAGCGGCGACAGCGCACCCGGTCTCCGATCCTCAGCTGCAACGCCTCCTGCCCGTCGACGGTAAGGAAGGTGAGATCGGGAATACCCTCCACGCTTACGCTCACATGCGCGTCGCCCCGCACGACGATCGGGCGAATGGTGAATAAGTGCGGGCAAATCGGGGTGATCACCATGGCATCCACATCGGGGGCCAGAATTGGCCCGTTGGCCGCCAGGTTGTAGGCGGTCGAACCCGTAGGGGTGGAAACAATTACGCCATCGGCACGAAACGATGCCGCGAGCTGGTCAAACAAATGCACGCTGAAATCGCCCATCCGCGCGATTGCGCCCTTGGCGATCACCACATCGTTCAGCGCCTCGTACTCTTTGTACAAGGCGCCGCCACGCATCACCTCGGTATGCAACAGCGCGCGCGCATCAATGGCGCAGCACCCGTCCCTCCAGCCCTCGAGGGTGGTGTACAGGTCAGCCAGCCGGACCTCGGTGAGGAAGCCCAGCGCCCCCAGGTTGACGCTCAGAATGGGAACCTCGGTGCGCGCGAAAACGCGGGCCGCCGCCAGCAGCGTTCCATCCCCGCCCAGCACCACCACCAGCACCGGATTCTGCGCCGGCAATTCATGCCGGGGAACGATGGGCGCATCCTGCGTATAGCTTCCGCTCACGTGGTCCAGGATGGGTTCAAAGTCATGCGCCCGCATCCAGGTAACGAGCTCGGGAAGCAGCGTGGCGAGCTCTTCCTTCTGCGGCTTGGAGATGATGGCGACCGGTTGCATTCGTTGGGCGTGAATAACAGGTTCAGTGTACGCGATGGGCTTTTAAAAGCGGCCGTAGAGAAGAAACTCCCGATTCCCCTTAGTCCCCAGGATAGGTGAATCCGCAACCTCCGTGGCCGAGGCTCCTAGCTCCTGCATTGCCCTGCGCACGCGATCAACCGCGAACTGGTGTGCCGCCGGATCGTGCACGATGCCTCCCTTGCCCACGTGTTCCCTGCCCGCTTCAAATTGCGGTTTAACCAGGACGACCATCTCCAATAGCGTCTGCGCAGCCACTGCTGCCAGCACTGCAGGCAGCACCAGCGTAGCCGAGATGAACGACACATCCATGGATACGAAACTGATTCCGGATGGAAGATCCCCCGGCTTCAAATAGCGCGCATTGGTACGCTCCAGCAATCGCACCCGCGGATCCCTGCGCAGCCCTTCCGCGATCTGTCCGTAGCCCGTATCCACAGCCACCACGCTGGCCGCGCCATGCTGCAGCATGCAATCGGTAAAACCGCCGGTGGAGGTGCCGATATCGGCGCAATCCCGGCCGCTTAGCTCAATCTGCCAACGTGTCAGCGCGGCTTCCAGCTTGAATCCGCCCCGGCTGACGTAGCGCTGCTCTTCCCCCAGCACCCGCAGAATCGCAGTCTGCTCCACCGCGGCGCCGGGCTTCTCCACTTTTTGTTGGTTGACCAACACCCGCCCGGCGAGGATCAGCGCCTGCGCCCGTTCCCTTGAGGGCGCCAAACCTTGCGCAAGCAGCAACTTATCCAGGCGCTCTCTCATCTACCCCGGTAAGACAATCCCGTCGGTCCGCAAATAACGCAGGCTATTGTACCGCTGCTCCCCTGGGGAGACCGGTTTGGCTGTTTTCACCATGCAACCGTAGAATAGGTTCTGCTCGAAAGATGCCCGACAAAGCCCCCAATCCGATTGGCGACCCTGATCGTTCTAGTATCAGAGATTCGAGCCCAAGCCTCAATGACAGGATGGCCGACGGCGCTACAGCTTCGGTAACCGACGATGGTACCTTGCTGCAGCGCGTCCGCGAAGGAAATCAGTCCGCGATGGCTGAAATCTTCGATCGGTACGGCAGAGCGGTGTACTCCGTCGCCCTGCGCATCCTGAAGGATACAGGCCACGCGGAAGATGTAATGCAGGAGATCTTCTTCCAGGTCTGGCGGAATTCCGATTCGTTTGTACAAGGGCGTGGATCGCTGGGTGCATGGCTGGTAGTCGTGGCGAGAAATCGGTCGATCGATCTGTTGCGGCGTAGAAAGCCCACAGACTCCGTTGACGACGTCATTCTGCCTTCCAGGTGCAACCTGGCCTCAGAAGCTGAGCACAATGCGCTGCTGGAGAAGGTCCAGAAAGTTATGAAGGACCTCCCTGCCGAGCAGCAGAGGCCGATGGAGTTGGCTTTCTTCGAAGGCTTGAGCCATTCGGAGATTGCGGAACGAACAGGAGATCCGCTGGGCACGGTGAAGACTCGTATTCGGTTGGCGTTGATTACATTACGAAAGGCATTCCAGGCATGACGGGCAACGAACACAAGACGCAGGAGGAGTTGGCTTCCTATGCGATGCAGGGTCTCCCGGTAGAGGAGTCCGCATCCATCAGGACGCACCTGCAGGGCTGTGTGCAATGCCGCGCAGAGCTGGCCGAGGTCTACGGTGATCTCGCGCTGCTGGGAATAGCCGTGGAGCAGGAGCCGCTGCCTGCAGGCGCGCGTCAACGCTTCCTGGAGAAGATCGCCGCCTCGCCCGCAGTCAAGCCGCAGGCAACGCCGGCCGAGGTGATTCCGTTTGCGGTCAAGAGCACGCGCCGCGGGCCGGGCTTCTGGATTCCATGGGTGGCCGCGGCGGCCATGGCGATCGCGACCATTTCCCTCTTCGTACAAAACCGCGCCTTGAACGACGAACTACAGGATGAGTCCCGCCTGGTGATCCAACCTTGCCGGGCAAGCTTCGCGGGCGCAGCAGGTTCTGGAAGTCTTGACCGCGCCCAGCGCACAGCGGGTCACGCTTACTGAGGGCAAGGCGCCGGCTGAGCCGACTGCGCGTGCTACCTATTTGCCGGAGCGCGGTGGGCTGATTCTGCTCGCGACAAATCTGAAACCTCTACCTGAGGGCAAGGCCTACGAGCTTTGGATCATCCCCGCGAGTGGCACTGCGCCTGTACCCGCGGGAGTCTTCAGTCCCGACGCGGGGGGCACTGCCACGCTGGTCTTGCCGCAGCTTGCATCCGGGATTCGGGCCAAGGCATTTGGCGTGACCGTCGAGAAAGCCAGCGGCTCCGACACGCCGACCTCGCCGATCATCCTCTCGGGAGCAACCACCGGCAGCTAGGCTGCTGGTCAGTCCTTCGCTCCTGTGAAAGGGCCAAAATACTTTAAACGAAGGTCACGGCTTCAGCCGTGCCGTAGACGCTCTAACGCTAAGGACGGTTTGTGCCGCTGGGGTACGGTGTTCAAGCCGTTCCATGCAGGTGAAGCGTGGAAGGCTTACCTCAGGGCGAAAGAGTCTGCGCTGAAAACTGCCGCAGTTGCAAAGCCAGCCCCAGGGGTGACATGAACTGTAGCGCAGGACGCTAGCCCTGGGTTCTATTCAGGAAGAGATTTTTAGTCCCGCTATGGCCACGGCTCGAATGCCATTTTCGCCTTTGAAGCCATTCCCTAACGGGACTAACCTGTCCTTGCGACAGTTGTTATCCCAGGACTAGCGTCCTGGGAAAAATCCGGTAGCCCATTCGGGCTGACTTTGCAAATCCGTGCGTTTAACTCTATTTCGCGCGTCGTGAGGCAGCTAACGCTGTGCCCGCATAACACGTCGCCCCATACCCACAGGGCGATCCGCTGCCGCTGGCGTGGCTAAGGTTGATGGCATTGGTAACCGCGCCTGTCGTAGCGCTATTGGCGGCGACTGACTGCGAACTGGTATGCACATCCACTCCCGTTCCATCCAACTGAATGGCCGCTGCCACCTGGTTGGTGTCGGTGCGAATAACGCTCATGACCGCCTGGTCCGATGGGATCACGTAGACCTGGCCGTAAGGCGTGCTGTAGGTCGAAGCAATTGAAATGGGATGGCCGGTCACCGGGATGGTAGCTAACACTGTGAAGCTGGTAAGACTGACCACGCTGATCGTGCTGTCCTTCTGGTTTGCCACGTAAACTCGGCTTCCGTCGCGCAGGATGGTAAGCGTGGCCGGTCCATTGCCCGACGGGAACCGTCACCGCCTGGCCAAACAGCGGAGAGTCATTCCCGTATTGATTGACGCTGGTGTTGATAATCGTGATCGTGTTGGAGTCGTAATTAGCGGTCACCAGTTGCGACGAAGGGGCGAAGTAATCGGCAAAAACCGGCCCGGCAGTGAACGACGCCGCCGGGACGCCGGCGGGCGGCGGCAGCAACAGCGTGCCATTCGTTATGTTGGGCAAGTTGGGCGTGGTATCGAGCGTGTTGAACTGGCTATTGATAACGGTGACGGTTCCACTGCCTCGGTTGAGGATGAACACCCGGGTGTTGTCGGTAGACCCAATCCCATAAACCGGACAGATGCCCACCGGCAGGGTGCGCGAGATAGTCACCGTCGAGATCTCGATCGACTGCACCTGGCCGGGCGTCGTGACCTGCGAAGGATTCTCGCAATCCCCGAAAGCAACCGTGTTGGAGCCGTTGTCCTGGGTGATGGAGTAGACGCGGGCGGCGTTGGCGTTGCCGGCGAGGTTGATCGGGCTGGCTGGGACCGGGAGTTCCTGGGTGAGCCGGTAAAGGCCGCTTGAATTGGTGGTCAGCACCGCCACCGCAGGAACGTTGGGTTCGGTGATGAAAAGAGAGTTGGTGGTGTTGAGCAGATTGATCGGCTGTGCCGGCTGCAGCAGGGTGCTGACCTGAACGTTCTTGGTCTCCAGGGTGGTCGAGGGTGTGAAGGTGTTGACCGTGCCGTCTGTGCCGACAGCAGTGGCGGACGTGCCACTCGAGCTGAGGCTGAGCGACAACCGGGCCATTGCCGATCAATGCCTGGGTCAGCAGGGTATCACCGGAGGCATCGAAAATATTTGCCAGGCCAGGCGAGCTGTTGCCGGTGGTGGTGGTCACCACGACGTAGCTCTGCGGTTGCGGAGCGGGCCCGGTTACGGCTACGGGCGTGACCACCGGCCGGTAAGTTTCTCCGCACCCGGCCACCAGGACGGCCATTCCCAACACCACAAATAGACGACAAAGGCGATTGCTACCCTGAAAGCTCTGCCCACCGCCTACCAGCAAACCAACACTCCGCCGGCTCCGTCTCTGGAGCCATGCAACGCTAAGCACCCGTAAATACCTCACTACGTCTCATTTCTTGGTAGAAAGATGATTGTAAATGGGAGGGCGCATCCAGCGATACGCCAGCCCCAAAATGAGCAGTGCGCGTGCAGGAACAACCGAGAAGGGCCGGCGATGAGGGCAAGCTGCGATGGCAGTCGTGGCTGGTGCTCGCCGCGGCTGCGCCCTGGTGTGCGACCGTCACCCTACGTTACGCTACGGCAACCTGGACCGGGGCCACGCAAACCGCTCTACTCATCAGTCTCGCGTTGGCTTTCCTGGTATGGCTGGCGCGCGCCGCGACCCCTCTGGCTGCAGCGACGGGGGGACTGTTCACCGCCGTCCTCACCCTTGCTCCGCAACCGGGCGGCCCCTACCATTCCGGGCTCCCGTCCTTGCTGGCTCTTTTTCTGCTCACCTGGGGCGCCACCAGGTTCGGTAGAAGCAAGAAACAGCAGCTCGGAGTGGCAGAGGACAAGCGTGGGCGCAACGCCGCCCAGGTGGCAGCCAATCTCGGGGTCGCCGGATTGGCTGGCGGCGCTGCGCTTACTTTTCCCCGCTCTCTGTTTGCGGTGATCGTGGTCGCTGCGCTTGCGGAGGCGACGGCCGATACCTTGGCCAGCGAACTGGGAGAAGTGCTGGGCGGTCCACCCTTCATGCTCACCAGTCTGCGCCGCGTCTCCGCGGGCAGCGACGGAGCGATCAGCCTGGTGGGCACGCTGGCCGGAACCAGCGGAGCAGTCCTGCTGGTGCTGGTAGCGGTACTCACGCTCAAGCTAAACGTTGCCGAGGCCGTTTGCGCGGCATTGGGCGCGATCGCCGGCCTCTTTGTCGATTCCCTGCTCGGGGCCACCGCCGAGCGGCGGGGCTGGCTCAACAACGACGCAGTGAATTTTCTTTCCACCCTCGCCGCCGCGCTCGTCGCTACCCTGCTTGTGGCTCTGTGGTGAATTCTTGAAAACCCCACTAGCCAAAGAAGGGTTTCCGTACGGGTTCACGAATTTATCTTGCGTGAGGAGCCGGCAGGTATGAAGCTCTACTCTAGTGCACCTTCAAACGCCAGAGCGTGTAGCTGAACATCTCATGCATCAGCCGCATGGCTGCGTCCCAATGGCCCAGGGGCCTGGTCTCCGCCCGGGGAGAAGTAAACACGTTCAGCCCCAGGCTGGCGCAAAGCGCATGAATGCGAAACAGGTGAGTCCCATCGGAGACGGCGAGCACGCGGTTCAGATGATTCTCCCGTGCAATCGCAGCCAAACGGGCAGCGGACTCTTCTGTGTTGGTGCTCTGCGTTTCCGCGATGATCTGATCTTCCGGGACGCCATGTGCCAGCAGGTAGTCGTGGCCGACGCCCCCTTCGGAGTGTTCTTCGCCGCCATCGCCGCCCAGGGTAATCACCAGCGGAGCAAGCCCCTGCCGATATAAGGCGAGCGCATGATCCAGACGCGCGCGCAGCACCGGCGATGGCCGGCCGTCATATTCCGCTGCGCCAAAAACCGCGATGGCATCGGCCGCGCGTGCCTGGTCGTGCGTCGCGTAGTAATGAATCTGCCCGTATAGCCAAAGAAACCAGCCCACGATACAGATCAGACCCGCGGCCAGCAGCAAGCGAAGCAATCGCCTGCCCTTGTGCAATGCTGCGCCGGTGGTGGATGACCGGGAAACCATGATTTTGCTTAGCGCTGAAGAGCCAGGGCAATCTCGTGGGTAGGAATGGCGCCTTCCCGAAGAATCTCCCACGGGCCATCGGTGCTGAGATCGACGATGGTCGTGGCCACACTCCGCCCGGTGGGACCGCCGTCCACGATCAGCGGGATGCGGTCTCCGATCTGGTCACGCACGCAGGCTGCGTAGTTGCACTCGGGCAAGCCCTGCAGGTTGGCTGACGTCGCGGTGATCGGCAAACCCAGCGCCTCCACGATGGCCCGGGGAATGACGCTGTCGGGAACACGCAGCGCCACGTTGCCGGTATTTGCCGTGGAACGCAGGGGCAAACGGGAGCCGGCACGGACAATCACCGTCAGCGGGCCTGGCCAGAAGCGCTCCGCCAGCAGATCTAAGCGCGCGTCAAGATCGCGCGCCAGCCCGTAGGCTTGTACTGCGTTCGCGATCAGCAGAGACAGTGGCTTGTGTTTGAGCCGCGTCTTGATCTCGTAAATGCTTTCCACTGCCCGAAGGTTAACCGGGTCGACTGCCAAACCATAAAAGGTATCGGTGGGAATGCCCACCACCTTACCGCTTCGCAGGCAGGAGACGATATATTCGATCCGATCCTGTTCCGGTTCGTCCGGATGAACGCGCAGAATTTCTGCCAGCAAGATGACTCCACTCCAGAACAGATTTGGTGCAACGTCATCGAGAGTACCAGACCGCTGTCGGGTGGCTCCTGCGGAAGTTTAATGCCTTTTAGCCCGCAAGAGTATAACCAGCTGGGGCCGTCTCTCAAGAATTTCCCAGGCGGGAACGGCAATCGCTATAGTGCTTGCATTGGATTTCCGCCGCAAAGGGTCCAGCGGAGGCTAGTCGAGGTACTCTTTGATCCGATCCATCGGAAGGGCGATGCCCTTTGGGGCATAGGAAAAGGAATCGTTCCGCAGAAGCTGGCGCTCCTGATAACGGTAATAGGTTGCGTCTTGTGGGTCGATGACCCAAACCTCGCAATGCCCATCGTCGCGTAGTATTCCAGCTTGCGCTTCAGCCGTTGCAGACTATCCTGGGGTGACAGGATTTCGAAAACCGCCAGCGGCGGCTGGGTAATGACCTGTTCGACCGGCCGGTCGCGATCGAGGACCGTTACATCGGGAACCCGGAACCGGGTGGCTGCCACCTGGACCCGCAATTCGGCAAAACTCGAATCCCCCAGTCCTTCTTGTGCTGGCCAAACCATGTTTGGATAGCTTGCTGCCAGTCGGCGTGATCGAATTCTCCCGCCGCTCGTTCCTCGATCTCTCCGTCCACGTACTCGGCATCGGGCTCATAGGAAGAGCGCAGATAGACCTCAACGGGAACACACGTCGTGGTTGCCATCCCCTTAGTTTACTCTGGATTCGCAACCCCTAATTTGGAGTTGAGCCCACGATCATGAAGTCTGTAGCCGAACGTGCTCCACGGAGGGTTGAAAGCCGGCAGAACGGCCGCATCAAAGAGCTGCGGGCCGCCCTGGCGCGTGGCGTACGAACCCCCCACATCGCCATCGAAGGCTTGCATCTGATCGAAGAAGCAGTGAAGAGCGGCCTGGAACTGCACACCGTGTTTGTGCGCAGCGGCAGCGAGGGCCTGCTGGAGCATGTCGCACTGGGCAGCGCAGAAACCTTGATCGTGACTGAGGACGTCTTCGCCAGCGCCACCATCACGGAGCACCCGCAAGGCATCGCAGCCCTGGTGCAGGCCCCCGAATTCGCGCCGAACACAATCTTCGACGGCATCCCCCTGGTGGTCGTCGCCGGCGGTTTGCAGGATCCGGGAAACCTGGGAACCCTGGTGCGATCGGCGGAAGCCTTCGGCGCCACCGGCATGATTCTGCTCCCCGGCACCGTGAGCCTGTGGAACGCCAAGACCTTGCGCGCATCCTCGGGGTCGGCCTTCCGCCTGCCGGTAATTGCTCTGATGGCGGATGAGGCCTTTGCCGTCCTGCGCGCCCACGGGGTAAAGGTACTCGCAGCCGTGGCGCGGGCTGGTTCCGGCGAACCGGATCTGCGCGGCCCCGTTGCCCTGCTGCTGGGCAACGAAGGCGCCGGACTGCCGGACGAGTGGATTGCCCGGGCGGACGCGCGGGTGACCATCCCCTGCCACGGCCCGGTAGAAAGCCTGAATGCCGCGGTCGCAGGCAGCGTGCTGCTCTACGACGCGATGCGGCAACGAGCGAATGCATGAGCCTTTTTAGCCAGATCCCCGATGAAGGCGCGCTGAAAGGTTCGCCCCGAACCGCGCCGCTCGCCGAGCGGATGCGTCCCCGCACCCTGGAGGAATACGTAGGCCAGGAGCAGCTGCTTGGCCCGGGCAAGCCGTTACGGGTAGAGATCGAGCGCGACGACGCGGCCTCGATGATTCTGTGGGGGCCGCCTGGGGTGGGCAAGACCACCCTGGCCAAAATCATCGCCGAGGCCACGCAAGCCACCTTCATTGAATTCTCCGCCGTCCTCGGCGGCATCAAGGAGATCAAGCAGGTGATGGTGGATGCGGAGAAGGCCGCCGGCTTCGGCTCGCGGACCATCCTCTTCATCGATGAAATTCACCGCTTCAACAAGGCCCAGCAGGATGCCTTTCTGCCCTATGTCGAGCGCGGCACCATCCGCCTGATCGGGGCAACCACGGAAAATCCTTCTTTTGAGGTGATTGCCGCCCTGCTCTCCCGCTGCCGCGTCTACCGCCTGACGCCACTGACCGATGAGCAACTGATACAGTTGCTGAAACGGGCGCTGACCGACAAGCAGCGCGGCCTGGGATCGCTCGCTGTCAAGGCCGATGATGAGGCCCTGGAGATGATCGCCAGCTACGCCAGCGGCGATGCGCGCTATGCCTACAACGCTTTGGAAACGGCAGCCAAGCTGGCGGCCGGTGGGATGATCAAGAAGGAGATCGTCCTCAACGCCTTACAGCAGCGCGTATTGCTCTATGACAAGCAGGGCGAAGAGCACTACAACCTGATCTCCGCGCTGCACAAGAGCATTCGCAACAGCGATGCCGATGCCTCGCTGTACTGGCTGGGCCGTATGCTGCAGGCCGGAGAAGACCGGCTCTATGTAGCCCGCCGCTTAGTCCGCATGGCAGTCGAAGACATTGGCCTGGCCGCCCCTGAAGCGTTGCGTTTGACGTTAGCTGCCCGCGATGCGATTGATTTTCTGGGCTCGCCGGAGGGTGACCTTGCCCTTGCCCAGGCTGCGGTCTACCTCGCGCTGGCGCCCAAGTCGAATGCGCTCTACACCGCTTACAACGAAGTAACAGCCGAGATCGAAGCCCATCGCGCGGAGCCCGTGCCCCTCCATTTGCGAAACGCTCCCACGCCGTTGATGAAGCAATTCGGATACGGCGAAGGCTACCAGTATGCTCACGATGTCGAAGCCGGCGTAGCCGACATGGAGTGCCTGCCTGATACTCTGCGCGGCCGCCAGTTTTATCATCCGCGCTCTCAGGGCCGGGAAAAGCAGTTGGCCCAGCGCATGGATGAGATACGCAGCATCCGGGCAGCCAAGCAGGCCGGCAAAAAACCGGAAGCTTGAGGGTTTCCTGCAGAGGAGCATCATGGACCAACCAGCAGACCCGCATTGGCTGACCTGGACCAGGCGCCTGCAGGCGATTGCACAGACCGGGCTCACCTTTACCCGGGATCACTACGACCAGGAACGCTACCAGGAGCTGCGTCTCATTGCCGCGGAGATGTTGGCTGCCGGAGCCGGCATTGAGGACTCAGAGAAAGTGTTCGATCTCTTTCGCCATGAACGAGGGTACGCAACTCCCAAGATCGACGTGCGCGGCGCGGTTTTGCGCGACGATCAAGTCTTGCTGGTGCGCGAGCGAGACGATGGAGGTTGGACCCTGCCGGGCGGTTGGGCGGATGTTGGTGACAGCCCCAGTGCCATGGTGGTTCGGGAAGTGAAAGAGGAGTCGGCTACGCTGTGGCGCCGCGCAAGCTGGCGGCGTTATTTGACCGCAGTAAACATCCTCATCCGCCGATCGCCTCGCATGCCTATAAGATCTTTTTCCTCTGCGAACTCATGGGCGGCGAGGCGGCGCCGAGCTTTGAGACTCCGGAGGTTGCTTTTTTCCCGCGCAACAGATTGCCCGGGCTCTCCGCCTCACGGGTAACCGAATACCAGATAGAGCACATGTTCGAGCATGCCGCGCATCCCGAGTGGCCAACCACTTTTGATTGAACCTGCGGTTAAAGCGATTTGTGTTCTTTTAGATGGGTAAGTCTTTGCGAGCTCTTCCTAGGGCGCCTGAGAGCCCCGCAATCAAGGCATCGCTGGTGATTGTGGGCGCCCAGTACTTCTCGATGTATTCGATCACCAGTTCCGTGCCCGCGGCATGGGAGACGAAGGGTCTCGACGCCGGGTTATACATGGCATCGGTAAGATCGCGCACCAACACACAGCGCAGTCCCCACTTTGACAGCTGACGAACTCCAAAGCTTCGGTTGAGAATGCACATGTTGGCATGCACCCCCATGAACAGCACAGTGTCGATGTGACGCTGTCGCAGTACGTTGTAGATCTCCTCGCCCTTGTCGGAGATCACGTCCCCTGGCGCGATGGTGAGGGCTTCGGTTTCACGACTCCATGCCTTGTGCGGCTTGTCCCCGGGGGTATCGCAGCCCTCATCGCTATCGTCGATGGGCAGCGGAGCGTCCGCGAAGGCAAGTTCTGCCGGAGGCGCGGTCCTGGGGGCGTTCTCTGCCAGCAGCCTGCCCGGCGCGTCCTTGTAGAAGTCCATCGTCTCGGAGGGCGCGTGGATAATCAGGATGCCGGCGCCGCGGGCTACTGTGAGCAGCGGTTCCATCCTCTGGGCAATCAGGCCCCCCTATGCGTGGCCCCCTTGCACCAGTGCTTGTCCCACATATCCGTAATAACGATCGCGGTCTTCGAGGGAACGATGGCTGCTTCAAAATGGGCTTCCACCCAGGGTCCCGTCGGATGGAATGGTTGAATCTGGGTTCGCATCTGCAACTTGATCTCCTCACCCTTGAGTCCCGCCGGCGTGGACGCGGACACCGTGAGCACCAGCAGCGCAAACGTCGAAAGCACTATGACAGGTATTCGCATGGATATGTCATTATCCTTCATGCCAGGACACGCGGAGGCGCCCGATGACGCTGGCTTGGCGCGGTATGCTTTCGCACACCATTCTGTTCGCCGCAATCAGCGGAATAGCGGCGACACCCCTGCTCGCTCAGCCCCCATGCGAGCAAATAAGAACAGCATGTAAGAACGCCGGTTTCGTCCAGGGTGGTCCCATAGGAGACCGGCTTGTCCTCGATTGCCTCAATCCCATTGTTTTTGGCCAGAAGCCGCCGCGAAACCTTTCCCGGCCTTTGCCGCAAATAGCACCGGATCTGGCCGCCGCCTGCAGGGAAAAGCAATCGCCCAGCGCCCCATTGCCTCCGGTAGGCAATCTGGTCCCTGGGGATGGGGGTCGTACCATATATGACGCCCGCCTGGCAGTTACCTGGCTGGCCGATGCCAACCTGGCCGCGCAGCAAACCTTTGGCGTCCCTAACATCAATAAGTCCGGTTCAATGAACTATGCCACTGCGCTTCGCTGGGTCGCGGCGATGAATGCGTCGAATAACGGCGCCGGCTATCTCGGACACAATAACTGGCAACTGCCCACGGCGCCCGACATGGATAGAACATGCTCGCTAACCGGGCGCCATGGAGAGCCGTTTGGCTTCCACTGTTCCAGGAGTGCCCTGGGCTCCTTGTACTACGCCTCGCTTGGCCTCCGCGAGCCGGATTCGGCCGTTCCACCATCGCAAAATCGAGTCGGCCCTTTCCAGAACTTCCAACCCTATCTCTATTGGTCAAAGTCTCCAGCGGCGGATCCCAGGCAGGGCTTTGTGACTTTCTCGTTCAGCGCAGGATTTCAGGGAGCCAACGTCTTCCGAAACTTTCTCTACGTGTTGCCCATGATTAAAGGTAAGTTGCCCGGCACGCCTCCGGCCTCGGGCAGCCATTTGCAGGTTAACCGGGACGGCGCGACCGTATACGATCCCATCGCCCAGGTCACCTGGCTCGCCGACGCCAACCTGCCTGCGCGACAAACTTTTGGCATCGCCGGGATCAACCGCGACGGTGCGATGGATCACGACACTGCAGTTCTCTGGGTCGAGGCCATGAATCGCGTCAATCGTGGCCGCGGGTATCTCGATCACTGGACTGGGATTTACCTGAGACCGGGCCGCCTGATCCATCCTGCAGCATGCAGGGCACGACCGGCTTTGGCTGCAGTGCGAGCGCCATGGGATCGCTCTATCGACAGCTCGGTTTTCATCCTGGCGACTCTGTTATCGGGCCGTCGGCGTCGCGCGTCGGTCCCTTTTACAATGTGCAGCCTTATCTCTACTGGGCGTGCGCGGGCCCATCCGCATCATCGCCTTGCCTGCCCAACGGGCCGGCCGTCGGCTTCGCATGGAACGTCTCTTTCGGCAACGGCTTCCAGGGCACAAACCTCGTGGGCAACAACCTGTATGTCATGGTCTATTATCCCGGGACCCGCAATTAATGAGTCGGCGTTGCGTACAGAAATTGCACGGCCGCTGGAAAGCGTTCAGCCCAGAATTGAGCGCCATGATGGGCACCCTCCTGAACGGTCACTTTAACTTGCGGATGATTGAACATGGCTGCCTTGAAGTTGCCGGCCAGCGTTTGGCTGAGTTGAACGATGCTGGCATCGAAGGCGGGCACGTCGAGCAACTTTGAAATATCGGGTCCCAACTCCGCCGTGCCCACGCCGATGGATACACGAAATGGCCCTCTGAGTATGGGATTGGTATCGCGCATTAGTTGGCCATTTCCGAACTGAAGTGAAGTGCTTTCCAGCAAGCCCAGCCCAAAGAGATCAGGCCGTTGAATGAGAGCGGTCAAGGCGGCGGCCCCGCCGGCAGAAGAGCCCCCGATCCCAGTTTCATTGCGCTCCTTTGAAGTCCGATAATGGCTGGTGACAAAAGGCAAAACATCCTCGGACAGAAAGCTGGGAATGCGTTGTCCCGCCAAACCCTGCGGATCGTTTGAGACCAGCAGCGGATTCAGATAAGCCTGATACTCATGGTTGCGCTGCGCTCCTGCGTTGTCGATCCCGACAACGATGATGGGTGGTATTGCGCCTCGGCCGATTAGGTCCGCGACGGTTTCATCCACTCGCCATTCCGCGATTTGCCCGGGAGCGGTGCAGCGGTCAAAGAGCATTTGCCCGTCGAAGAGGTACAGAACGGGATACGTCTTGCTCGCGTTGGCCGCCTCATGGTATCCGGGTGGGAGCCAGATTCGCAGGTTACGTTCATTACTAAACACTGTGCTCTTGAGCGGCACAATTTCGATATCGCCAGTGGCCGTGGATTTACATGGGGCAGGCGTCTCCGCAAGACCGCAAGAACAAGCACCAACGACCAGGCCCAACACAAGAAGGATCGTGGATGGGCATTGCCTGTATTGCCCAACGAATTTCTGGCGTTGCATGATGGGAACTTTCATTCGCAGTTCGGAGTCTACTATGTAGTATGCTTCTTAGGCAAGCCTCGCCCCCCAGCATGCAGAAAGGATAACCGTATGAAACCGCATCTCGGCGTTCAGTACGCAGGTGTGGTCGCTCTACCGCCAACTTCTGGCTCCTGCTCGCTTGCGTCATATTGATCGGTGCTTCGGGCACGATCCTCCGGGCTCAGACTAATCCTTCAAGCCCTTCCAACAAGAGCGCGGCCGTCGCCGGCAGCTGGGAAGGAACGTGTCAGGATGGAAAGCCTTTCATTTTGTTAACCCTTCGATCGACAACGGCAGAAAAAGCATGTATAGCCGAGCCCAAGTTGCCAAGGCTAAGTCTAATCGAGTGCCCGAACAATAAGGCTCGACGCGCTGCCAGGGACGGTTAGCGGCGAGCCTGGCTCCTCCGCGAAACTCGTAGACGTGACTGTATATACGCGCAACTGATAAGTCGACGTCCCCATGCTGAGCGCATACAAGTGATTGTGGCCGTCCCAGCCGAACTTCACGAATTGGTCACTGGTCTGAAGCGCTCCAGTGTAGGGTGTGATGGGATTGGGGCCATTGAAGTGGAAGAGTTCAAATCCATTTTTTCCGCCAACCACGAGAAGCTCGCCCGATGGGGATATGCTCATGGCGCTAATGGACGGGAGATCACTCGAAGGTATGTTGTCAATGGTGCTCGTCGTGCTCAGATTACCCGCTCCGTGCGCCGTATAGGGTACAAGGACATCACTGCCCACAGGCTCACCCAGAGAATTAAGGTCATGCCAGGCAATCGCCAGGTGATCCGATGGGTCGCCGGCCAACAGGAAAGGACAGAGCAGGTCCGCGGGGTTTTTGGCGCCCGGCTCCACTGAGACGTTGCCAGCGTTTTGCAATGCCCCATTGGGCAATCGCTGGTAGAAAACCTCTATCGGAGAAGGATCGCCCCCGAACTCCTGAGGCCCCGGACCGTCGACACCCATTTGGTACGCGAAGCTATCGATTCCAAGGAGAATAACCGGCGAGAGCGGAGAGAGCAGGCCCTTGGTGGTAATCGCACTGCCGTTGGCTGATAGAAATTGCAATCCGCCATTCTCTTCGATGTGGAACGATTGATAGCCACTTTGGCAGGGCGCGTTCACCTGGTTGTACAAGGTTGTACCCGTATAGTCGATTTGCAGTGGTCCCATGCCGCCGCAATTGTCAGGGTTGTACTTCTGGGCATTGATCTCGCTCACCTGCTTGAGAGCGCCATTCGACCCGATGGAGAAGGTAGTGATATCCGTCGCGTTGACTCCTGCGCCAAAGAGATACTTACGGTTCACCGACATGCTGTTAACCGTGCCTGGGAAAGGTGAACCCGGTACCGCGGTAAGCCTCCCGTTGTAGGCGGCGGCGAAGGCGTCGATACTCGTTGGCGTCGACACGTAGACGAAGGCAACCGGTGAATTGGTTTTGCTGGCTTCGGGTTGATCTATAGTTTGGGCCAGGGCAGCTACCGTGAGCGTGGCAGTCAGGCAAACGGAAAGCTTGAGGTAGCGTGTCATGACGAGTTTCCTCTTCCATGAACCGTGCGCCGGGATTATACGCTCATCAGCGGTCACTTGTTCGAAAAGCTTGCGATAGCGAGCACTTCTAAACAGCGCGATATTCTGCGCTTATAGGGATAGTCTCGAAAACGGGTGGATCGTTTCCCTAAAAAACCGTTATGGGACTGCAATTACTTTCCGGTTACCTACAAGAACTGTCTTTGTTACCTGAATCTAGGCGACAATGGCTCGCCGGTGTCATCATGGCAAACGGTTCGCGCAGTCGGCAGCATCGCGGATGAGAATGGATGGAATGGATGAGTAACGGAAATTGGTGTACAGCAAAGACCGCAAAGCGAGCCCGGACAGCGTCGGCCATCGCCCTCATGCTCGGAACCATCGCGGTAGGCTCGTTAAGAGCGGCGGATGAATCCTGGCCCATGTTCGGTGAGAACGCCGCCAACACCGCATCTACCTCCGAAACCACCATCACCACCAGCAAAGTCTCTACCCTCAAGACCAAGTGGATATTCACCACTGGGGGCGACGTCTCCGCCCGGGCCGCCGTTGTGGATGGTGTGGTCTACTTCCCCGATTGGGGTGGATATATCTGGGCGGTGAACGCGAGTACCGGAAAGAAACTCTGGCACCATAAAATGTCGGACTACGGCTTGCCCAGTGGGACGGTCTCCCGTACCAGCCCGGCCGTCGTCGACGACAAGGTGTACATCGGCACCCAGACGGATGGTTGGCTGCTGGCGATCAATGCCAAGACTGGATCATTGATCTGGAAAACAGCGCCCATCCCATCCGCTTATTTCCCTAAAATTACCGGCTCGGTCACCGTCGTCGATAGTGTTGTCTACGTGGGCTTGGCTACCGACGAGGAAGACAAAGCTGAAGAAAACAGCTACCCTTGCTGCACCACCAAAGGCCGCATCGTCGCCGTCAATGCCAATAACGGCACTGTGCTCTGGTCAACCGCTACGGTCCCCACCGGGTACAGCGGTGGGAGCATATGGAGCAGCGGGCCTGTTGTCGATGCGTCTCGCCATACCGTCTACGTAACTACCGGGAACAATTACAGCACTCCAACCGCGGAAGCGTACCTGAAATGCGTAGCTTCTGGAGGGAGCGCGGGTGCGTGCCAATCCCCCGAAAACTACGCAGATTCAGTCATTGCCCTAAATTCGAAGACGGGGGCAGTCAAATGGGGCAAGCGCCTGTTGCAGTGGCCTGACACGACTGACACGGATGACTTCAACCTTGCCTGTAGAACTTCTCCGCTGGGCAACAACTGTCCCACCCCTACCGGCCCTGACTTGGATTTCGGCTCCGGTGCGAACGAGATCACGTACAAAACCGCCAAAGGCTCCGCGACCCTCATCGGCGCGGGACAGAAGAGCGGGATCTACTATGCCCTTAATCCGGATACGGGCGCGGAGCTGTGGCATACCCAGGTGGGCCCTGGAATCCAATGGGGATCGGCAAGTGACGGCACTCGCATCTACGTGGCGGTCTCAAATCCTGGTGGTGTCTCCTATGCCGGGGGCAAAGCCGGTTCGTGGGCTGCTCTTGATCCCGCGACGGGAAAGATTCTTTGGCAGACGCCGGACCCCAACGGTGCTACGGATACGGGCCCGCTGGCCGTTGCCAACGGTATCGTATACGCGCCCTCATTGGCCGGTTCATCGACCGCCCCAAATATGCTTGCCCTCAATGCCGCGACGGGCGCTAAGCTGTGGAGTTTTGCAGCCGGCTCTTCGGTGGTTGCGGGCGCCGCGATTGTCGGTGGCGATGTCTATTGGGGTTCCGGCTCCTCCAGATCAACGGCTGCTAACCGGTTCTATGCCTTCTCGGAGAATGGCAAGTAGGGGTCCCACGTTGGCAGCCTCATCGCGCGTAGGAAAATGCGCCGCAAAGGTCGGTTGAGTTCGCCATAGCATCCGCCGTAAAGACCGGCATTTTTTGTCCCGAGAAAAATGCCAGGTGGAGCGAGCGTCCTTCAACATACGTCGCCATCCACTGTGTTTCCTCGCCCGCGCACAGAGTATGTTTGTGCAGGAACGTTTTTGCCCCCGGTATGCTCAGCCGGTACAGGCTGCCTCTTACACCGGCACCGCTGTCAGCGTCAAACACTGAGCTTACCTCGCCTGGCTCCAGATCGCGTATGCGCGCAATCGTAAAGCTGGAAAAGTTAATGAATATCTTCTCAGCACCAATTCCCACGTCACCGGTGATGGACTGCGCCGGTGAGTTCGCAGCACGCCAATTTCCTGTTTCCTGGGCGGTCGCCGCCACACAGCACGCCAGCGCGGATCCCAAAAGGGCGCACAACCATCTCTCTCGCATCATCTCTCGAGGATGACATCCGTGCGACCTTTGAGCAAGCGGGCCAAGCCAACCCGCAGATTCACTTGATAACCGGCGACAGCGCGATGGAGGTCAGTCCGAGCAGGAAAAAGAGAAACATGAGAACCAGGTAAACCCGGACCCTTCTACTGGCGCCGCGAAACTCTTTCCACACAAAAACTCCCCACAGCGCGGAGATCATGGTGTTGCCCTCACCCATGGAAAACGAAGTAGCCGGGCCAATCATCGGCACATAGGAGGCAACAAAATTAGCGATCGTCCCAACGCCCCAGATCAGTCCACCGGCGATGCCCCACCCATGAACTTTCCAGGAGCCGCTGCTGTAGTCTTTGATGTGCAGCGACGGGCCAGTGATGGGCTCGCGCATCAGCAGATACACCAGCGGTAAAGCAGACGCTGCAGCACCTAGAGCAAAGATGACGTTGACGGTATAAGGCTGCAGATGAGCTGGACCGTTGAGCGCCTTGGCCACCAGCGGATAGAAGAGCCCAGCCCCAATCCCTCCCACCACGCTGAGCAGAATTCCCTTCCCCGTCGCTCCCCCTCCTCGCGCGAGGCCGCGGTAGGCCAGGGCATCCAACGCGATCGCAATGCACACCAGCGCAATCCCCGAGAAGATCAGCACCGGGTTCCCGGCAGGCGAGACGACATAGTTCAGAACCGCGCCCAGAACCAGCGCGAGGCCGGCCCCGATGGGGAAAGCCACCGCCATTCCAGCCACTGAAATCGCGGCCACGATCAGAATGTTGCCCACGCTGAAAACCGCTCCCCCGGCAAAGGCCAGCCACAAACTGCGTTGGCTCGCGGCACGCAGGTTGAGGAAAAAACTATCCGGTGAGGAGGGATCAACCTGTCCCAGGGTGAGACCGAACAAAATAGAGCAGAGCACAAGGCCGATCGTGTAATCGAAGTAATAGAGCTCGAAAGCCCAGCGGCGGGTAATCTTCTGGGTGTTCGCCCAACTGCCCCAGCAAAACATGCTGAGCGTCATCAGTAGGAGCGCAATGGAGTAGGTTCGCGGCGTGAACATCGCGGTTTATTTAATGTAGTATCCGCTCACCCGCCAATAGCCCTTGGCGAAGGCCAGGGTCAACGTCTCGACCGCTTCTCCCCGGCCGGCAAAGTTGGAGTGATAGTGCAGCACTATGTACTGGCCCGCCGGAGCCCCCGGCACCGTGGTGGTATAGCTGGCATCGATCGGATCACGCCCCAGCAGCGCCCCCACGCCTGCGCGTGTCTTCTCGATTTGCGCCGCGTACGCATCCCGGTCAAGCTGGGCGCGAATCAGCATGCCGGTGTAGGCATAGCTGTCGGCAAAACGTCCCTGGTCCAGGTAGCCGAGGAAGCCCAGGGCTTGCCGCTCCGCCGCCTGCTCCTCCGCGGCATGCGGATCGTCCCCGGGCCCTCCCGGCTGCATCTCTGCCGGCGGCGGACCCTGTTGCGCGAATAAAGGAGCATGTGCCAAGCCGGCCGCCATCACACCGACGGCGATCCAGCGCGCGCACCACGGAAGCGACATCATCGGCTCACCTACTCTACTGATACTTCACCGAGCAGCCATAGGGCCGGGTCACCGGGGTTTGCACCGCCTGGCCACTCATAGCCTCTGTCAGCGCCAGGGAAACGTAATTCTTCGACGACTTAATATCGGAGACGTCCGTAGTTGGATGGTCGTCGATGGCGCCGGCGTAGATCAGTTTCCCGCTGGGATCGATGATGAACATATTGGGAGTGGTCTTGGCCCCGTAAAGATGGCCGATATCGCCCTTCGGATCGAGGATGGCCGCAGTCGGATCAGCGTTCATCTTCTTCATGTAGGCATTCTCTTGCGAGGCGTCAACATAACCCTGCTCGCCGGGAGCGGAAGAAATGACCGTGAACCACACCACGCCTTTCGCCGTCCACTCCTTCTGCAGCGACTGCATATTTCCGCTCTCGTAGTGCTTGATGGTGTAGGGGCAGTCGTGGTTGTGCCACTCCAGCACCACATACTTGCCGCGATATTCATCCAGGCTTTGCGTCTTGCCGTTGGAGTCGGTGCCATGAAAATCAGGCGCCGGGCTGCCGATCTGGGCGGCGCCAGCCGAAGGCGTGGCAACGAGGAGAAGGGACAGGGCGGCGAACACAAGTGCGTTGTGGTGGATGGGAAAAAAATGGCGTTTGCGGGTCATCGACTTATCCTCTCAATCGTTAAGAGTTAACTTCCACCGCTATGGGTTAGACGCTTCAACTATCTAGGTTAGCGTTCAAGCTTGCTGTTCTGGGCGTGATTCTGCAGTTGATCGAGCGGCCCTAAAACGATGCCCGGGGTAAGCACCTCGGGCAGCACCAGGGCCGGCTGTCCGGGAAGATAAAAAACATACGCGGGCACTCCGCTGCGGCCCAGCTCAGTGAGCGCGGAAGCGATGCCCTCATCGTGCTTGGTCCAGTCGGCGCGGACCAGCACCACGCCGGAGTCGCGCAGCCGGCGACGCACATCGTCGCGATTCAGGACAACGCGTTCATTCACCTGGCAGCTCAGGCACCAGCGCGCGGTGAAATCCACAAACACGGGCCGCCCCTGCGCACGATACTGCTCGATAGCCGCGCGGCTGTAAGGCTCCCAACCGGCGTGACCGTTGCCTGTGCGGGCCGTCGCCGATTCGCCGGCGGGAAACTTCCACAACGCGTAAAGCGGCACTGCCACTGCCAGCACAATCACTGAGACGGCAAAGGCCGAGGCCACCCGTCGTGCCGGCCAGCGGCCCAGGATCCAGCCGGCGATCGCCAGCAACAGAAAGGCCGCCAGCAAAGCACTGAGAGCATCTACGCCGGCCGAGGAGGCAAAGAGCCACACCAGCCAGATCACGGTGGCGAAGATAAGCACGGCGGTGGCCTGCTTCAGCACTTCCATCCAGGCGCCGGGCCGCGGCAAATGCCGCATCCACACCGGATGGAAGGTGAGCAGCAGATAAGGCGCGGCCAGGCCGAGCCCCAGCGCGGTGAAGACGGCAAACGCAACCGCCACGTTCTGGGCGAGAGCGAAACCGATGGCCGCTCCCATGAACGGAGCGGTGCACGGAGTCGCCACCACCACCGCCAGCACGCCGGTAAAAAAGCTCCCGCTATAGCCCTGGCGCGAGGCCAGGCTTGAGCCGGCACTGGTCACGGTGAGCCCAATCTCAAACATGCCGGCCAGCGACAGGCCCAGAAAAAACAGCAGCAGCGCCATGACCGCGACAAAACCGGGAGACTGAAACTGGAAGCCCCAGCCCAGCTGCCGCCCTCCGGCCCGTCAGCCCCAACAACAAAGCAACCACCGCCCAGAACGAAACCAGAATGCCCAGGGCATACACCAGGCCGTGGGCGCGGACCCGGGCTGTAGTCGTGCCGGGACGCCTCCACCAGGGCCAGGCCCTTGATGAACAGCACGGGAAAGACACAGGGCATGAGGTTAAGAATCACGCCGCCCAGAAAAGCCAGAGAAGTAAAGCGCAGCAGTCTGAGCAGGCCGCCAGCCGGGGCTCCGCCGCTGCGCAGCGGGCAAAGCGCCGGGGGGAGCGTGGATCTCATAGGCTGTTCCATCGCCCAGCACCAGCACACCGTTCAATTGCGCCAGCTGGGTGCGGAAGTTCTCATCCTTCTTGAGCGAGATCTCCAGGCCCCCATCAACCGGGCTGACAGGTTGCGGCGCGGCGTTCTCGATCTGCGATTGCTCCAGGGGAAAGAACTCGGCACTGGTGCCCGGGTGACCCGTCAGGGCCAGGGCAAAGCCGCTCGGAGTGGCTCCGAAAACAGCTTTGACCGAGGACGGAAGCGGCTGTGGCAAGCGGCCTCGAAAACGGTCGAAGAGCGCCTGCCGGCCAGGATCGGCCGGGCCCGGCGTGCTGGCAACTTGCAGCGGAAGCGCCAGGTCGGCCTTGCCTGGAATGCAAACCTCACGGCACACCAGCCAATTGACATGGGCGCTGAGCTTGGCGGTGGAGGGTGCTTTGAGCGTGGAGTCGGCGCTCAGGGTCATGGGGAAGAGCACTTCATCCTCGTAACCAAAATCCATCAGCGGGCCCAGCGGCAGGCGGCGGGGCGCGGGAAACTGCATGGCTCCGGCGGTGATGCCGGCTGGGAGCGTCCACTTGATGCTCGGCGGCTCGCCCGAGTCGCCCGCGTTCACCCAGTAGACGTGCCAGCCCTTGTCCAGGGTGAAGTGCAGGCCGACTTGCTCATTGCCTCCCGGCTGGATCGAACCCTGAGCGGGAGCAGCTCGACGGTGAGGTGCTGTGCCCGCACCGGTCCTTCGACCGGACGGGCTACCCGAAGTCCGCGGCTGCGGCAATGGTCAAACCCATGCAGAGAATCAGAGCGTAACGGCGAAGGCCAGGCATACCAACTCCCTTCCCATTGTAGTCGCTCGGCGTGAGCGACGGGACATACTCAAAGAGCTTTGACCGCACGCCCCTATTGGAGCCGCAACAACCCTACCAAGTAGAGTTGAGGGCACCCGCTCCGCGGGTGTAAGAAGCGATTTGAGACCTGCGAGTCAGGCGTGCTCCCGCTCACGCGTGGGACCAGGCGCGCGTGTTCCTTATAAATACAGCGGTCCATCACCACCAGGATGCCAACGTTCTTCCGCCCACCTGGCTGCCTCCTCGTGGCACACGCCTTCCTGCAGCCACAGATACGGGATCTTCAGACGCATCACATCTTTGACGATCTCCGGGACATACTCGGAGGCGCGAAATACATCCACCAGGTCAATCTTTCCCTCGGCTGCACATGCGGCATCCAGTGTCGGATATGCCTTTTCTCCCAGCGCCTTTTCGATCGTGGGATTGATCGGCAGGATGCGGTATCCCTCCTCCTGCATGTACTTGGAAACGTGAAAGGCGGGCCGGTTAGGCCTATCGGTAAGCCCGACCACGGCGATCGTCTTGGTATTTTCCAGAATGGTGCGGATGGTTTCGGGCTCGTTCAATGCTTCTCCTCAGCTAATGTAGATGCAGAAGCTCAGTCCACCGGCTCCTCGATGGAGCGGGAACATCCGCCCTTCCGCCGCATGATCAGATATCCCCGGATGAACGGGTCCAGGTTGCCGTCCAGGACGCCGTCTACGTCGCCCACCTCGACCCGTGTGCGCAGGTCCTTGGCGATGCGGTAGGGCTGCAGCACATAGGAGCGGATCTGCGAGCCGAAGTTGATATCCAGCTTGGAGTCTTCCAGCTTCTTCGAAATCTGCTTCTTCTTCTCCAGCTCGTACTCGTAAAGCTTGGAGCGCAGCATCTTCATCGCCTTCTCGCGATTCTTATGCTGGGAGCGCTCGTTCTGGCATTGCACCACGATGTTGGTCGGCAGATGCGTGATGCGCACCGCGGAGTCGGTGGTATTCACGTGCTGGCCGCCCTTGCCGCCGGATCGATAGGTGTCGATGCGCAGATCGTCAGGCTTGATATCGATCTGGATGGAATCGTCAATTTCCGGCGAGACAAAGACGCTGGCAAACGAGGTGTGGCGGCGCTTGGCCTGGTCAAAGGGCGAAATGCGCACCAGCCGGTGCACTCCCGTTTCCCCCGCAAGCTGGCCGAACGCGTACTCGCCGGTCACGGTAAAAGTAGCGGACTTGATGCCCGCTTCTTCCCCATCCTGGTAGTCATTCATTTCGGTCTTGAAGCCGTGGCGTTCGGCCCAACGGAGGTACATGCGCATCAGCATCTCGGCCCAGTCCTGAGATTCGGTGCCGCCGGCGCCGGGGTGGACAGTCACGATTGCATTCAGCGGATCGGTCTCCGACGAAAGCATGGTGCGGGTCTCGAGCTGCTCCACAAACTCGCTTAAGGACTTGATCTCGCGTTCCAGCTCGGGCTCGATCGCCTCGCCTTCGCGGGCCAGCTCAAAGTAAGCATCGATATCCCCGGTGCGGCGCGCCAGCTCATTTTCCATCGCAAGCTGGCCTTCGAGGCGCTTGCGCTCGCGCATCAGCACTTGCGATTCGGCAGGGTTGGACCAGATGGCGGGATCGGAAAGCTTGGTCTCCAGGGAAGCTAGTTCCCTGTCGATTCGTGCGCGGTCAAAGATACTCCCGAAGATCGCGAACTTTTTCGCGGACCGGAGTATAGGCGAATTCGAGTTCATTCAACATGGGGCCGTTTACCTGGATTAAGACTTTCGCCGCCGTGGGCCGCGGACGCCGGACACGATCGCAACCGCGATGATGCCCAGGGTGATTATCCCACATAGATAAGCGAAGACATCGCCGTGCACGGTATAGAAAGTCAGGTCATTGCGATAGCCGTACTTCGCCGCCAGCGCGGTCAGCGCGTGGCGTGGAATGCTGGCCGTAAGCCTTCCGTAGGGATCGATGATGGTGGTGATACCGGTATTGGTGTCGCGCAGCAGCCAGCGGCGATTTTCGACCGCGCGCATGCGCGACATATTCAGCGTTTGCCAGGGCGCGCAGGTGTCGCCGTACCAGCCGTCATTGGAGATGTTGACCAGCACCTGGGCGCCGCGCTTCACGAACAGCCTGATCTCGTCGCCGAAGATTTCTTCGTAGCAGATAAAGACACCGAAGCGGTGGCCATCGGTCGAGAAGACAATGCGGCGCCATCCATGGGTCATGTCGCCGGCCGCCTGGGTAAGGTTCTTGGCAAAGGAAAAGAAGCTCTTGTAGGGGATGTACTCTCCCCACGGAACCAGGTGGACTTTGTCGTAACGGCCCTGGACGGCGCCATCCAGGCCCACGAAGAGCGCGGAGTTGTACATGTCGACGTGAGGGCCATGCACATCGGAAGAGGTAGTGCCCGCGATCACCGGGGCGCGCATGGAAAGCGCCAGCCCGTGCAAAGCATTCAGCAGGCGGAGATCCTTGTCGAGAAAAGGCGCCGGCGATTCCGGCCACACGATCACCCCGGGAGCGACCGGCACCGTGGGGCAATTGGGCGTCGACGGGGTAATAAGCACCGAAAATCGAGCTCGGGCATGCCGGCAAGATAAGGCCCGCAGGTGCGGGTGCTGAGTTTGACGAACTGGCTAAGGTGCTCTCTAGTACTCAGCGCCAGGCCAGCTATTGTCCTGATTTACATTCAGATTTTGCTGCAGCAACACCGCGGTGGCCTGCACCGGCGCCGCGGGTGGCGCAAAATGGTCGCCGTTCTGCAGCACCAGCGCCGCCAGCAGGCCACCAATGAAGATGGGAACGCCGCGCTTCGGCGAAGAGGCCAGCAGTCCCCAGGCGATCAGCGCATTGCCCGCGATCAGCACGAAGGTGAGCCCGTAGACCCCGGTAAAGGGCGCCAGGTTGGTCAGCAGAAAATTATCGATCTGCGAGTATCCCAGCAAGTCCCATGGAACCTTGGTGAAGCGCGCCGAGAGCAGCTCGAGCGCCACCCAGAAGAAGGGCGCGGCCAGCAGCGCGTAATGGGCGCCACGAAAGGCCTTTGCGGTGGCCGTGAGCAGCAGACCGAGAGCGCCAAAGTAAAGTCCCAGCACCAGGCTGTAGGCGATCAGGATCCCTGCCGAAATGGCCGGGGGCAGGCCGCCGAAGTACAGCATGGTCTGGTAGATCCAGTAGCAGTTGCCGACAAACCACAGGAAACCCATGAGATAGGCGGCCAGGGCTCCGCGCAGCAGGGCTCTTGGATGGCTCAGATTTTCGCTTGGATAACAGCCCGTAGAACAGCGGCACAAAGGCCAACCAGGCAAAGAACGTGCGCCAGAAAGGCACCGGACCGATGATGGAGAATGGCAGCAAAAGCAAAGCGGCAGAAAAGATACCGAGCAGCCATGGTTGCCGTGCCAGTTTTGCCATCGCGGTGAGTCTACCATCCCTTGTGGGATGAGCCTTTTGCATGCTGCAAGATAGGAAAAGAGATACAATCAGTCTCTATGTGGGTTGCCATCTTTTTCATGCGGCTCTTCGAGGTCATGTTCTTCGCCGGCGTCGCCGGGTCGGCGGTGGTGGTGGTGATTAGTTTTATCGAAGATCTTCAGCTGCTCGTGGGCGAGTGAGCTGGGCAGTCTCTTGCAGGCTTCCCCGTTCCCGTTTCGGTCGTTGACGCTGAGTGGCATCCAACATAGACTCAGGTCTGGCTTCAATCTAACGGGCGATCCTCCCCAATCGCAAGATTGACCGGCCGATATCGAATGGCTTCCGAGCGAACAACCAAAGCACCTTCCTTTCCCTCCAACCGGGTAAAACTGGTCGTCGCCTCCTCGGTGATGCTCACCTTTATATCGTTCTGGCGCGCCGCCGCGGTGGTGCTGAACGATCTGGGCTCCTCCGCTTTCTATGCCGGCGGCATTGCGGAAGAAGCCGTTGGCAAATCTGCCCCGTGGTTCATCCTGGGCGTCATGCTCTTCTCCTTTGCGGTGCGCGCCGTATACGTGGAGAGCTGCTCGATGTTCACCCGCGGCGGTGTGTATCGCGTGGTCAAGGAGGCTCTGGGGGGCACCTTCGCCAAGCTGAGCGTCTCCGCGCTCATGTTCGACTACATTTTGACCGGGCCCATCTCCGGCGTCTCCGCCGGGCAATACATTACCAGCCTGCTGAATGAGTTGATGTCGGTGGCTGCCGCGCATAGCTGGCTGCCCGGCGCCATGCTCAACCATCATGTGGCGCCGCAACTCCCCATGGACTTGACCTCGGCCGCCTTTGCCGCCATCGTGACCGTTTACTACTGGTGGCAAAATCTGAAGGGCATCGAGGAGTCGAGCGACAAGGCCTTGGAAGTCATGAAGATCACCACCGTCATGGTGGTGATTCTGCTGACCTGGGGGATCTATTCCGCCTTCCACGTGGGGGCCAAGCTGCCACCGTGGCCTACACCCTCTAACCTGCACTTCAGCAAAGATGCTCTCGGCTTTCTGGGCTACACCAAGTTGCCCGCCATGCTGGGGTTGTTTGGGGTCATCATGGCCTTCGGTCATTCCGTGCTGGCCATGAGCGGCGAAGAGACCCTGGCCCAGGTAAACCGCGAGATCGAGCACCCCAAGCTCAAGAACCTGAAGCGCGCGGCGATCGTGATTGCGATTTACAGCTTTCTCTTCACCGGCCTGGGCTCGCTGCTGGCGGTGATGTTGATCCCCGACTCGGTGCGGGTGCCGATTTATCGTGACAACCTGATCGCCGGGATGGCGATGTACATGGTCGGGCCCCAGGTGCTGCGGATTATCTTCCGCGTCTTCGTGGTGCTGGTCGGCTTCCTGATTCTCTCCGGCGCCATCAATACCTCGATCATCGGTTCCACCGGCGTGTTGATGCGCATTGCCGAGGACGGCGTGCTCACCGACTGGTTCCGCCGGCCCCATCATAAGTTCGGCACCAGCTACCGCATCGTGAACCTGGTAGCAGGCATGCAGCTGTTCACCATCATCGCCAGCCGCGGCAACGTGATCGCACTCGGCGAAGCCTATGCCTTTGGCGTGATCTGGAGCTTCACCTTCAACAGCCTGGCCATGCTGGTGCTGCGCTGGAAGTACAAGGGCGAGCGCGGCTGGAAGGTGCCGCCTAACCTGCGCATCGGCAAGCGGGAGATCCCGATCGGCCTGATCTCGGTCTTCATGGTGCTGCTGACCACGGCGATTGTGAACCTGTTCACCAAGTCGGTGGCCACGGTGAGCGGCATCCTGTTCGCCACCACCTTCTTTATCATTTTCACTTTCTCGGAGCGCGACAACCGGCGGCGCAGAACCACCACCGAGCTACAGATGAAAGAGCACTTCCAGCTGGAGCACGAGGACACGGTGGGGCGCGAGGTGCTGGACATCAACCCCGGATGCGTGGTGGTCACCATGCGCGATGCCAACAACCCCTTCGCGCTCAAGTGGACCCTGTCGCGCATCAATACCGGCGATCAGGATGTCGTTGTGCTGACGGCGCGGATGGTGGGCGCAGGCGGCCCGGAGTTGCTCTCCACCTCCGATCAGCTCTTCAGCGAATACGAGCAGATGCTGTTTACCAAGGCGGTTTCGGTTGCGGAGAGCTTTGGCAAGCACATCTCGCTGCTGGTGGTGCCCGCCGGGGACATCTTCGCCGCCCTGGTGCAGACTGCCAATTCGCTGGAAGCGGCGGCGGTGGTGTCGGGCCTTTCCAGCAAGATGTCGGCGCACGAGCAGGCCTACCGCGTAGGCCAGGCGTGGGAGGCGCTGCCGGAGCCCAAGCGGCAGATCACCTTCTACGTGGTCTCCCCCAATGGCGAGGCGGAGTCGTTCCACATTGGCCCCCATGCGCCCTCCCTGCGGGCGGATGATGTGGAGCTGGTCCACCGGCTTTGGCTGAACTTCCGCCGTGATCCGGAGATGCAGAACCTGCACCACAGCGATATCGTGACCCACGCGCTGACCCGGCTGGCCGCCGAATACGCCCGCGACAAGCAGGAGACGCTGCTTGGGCTGCGGCGGCGAGTGCAGGACGGTAGCCCGCCGGTGCGGCTGGGCGAAGGACGCAGCACGGCAACCCAACCGGGTATCGATTACGCGGTGCGCGCTCCCCGGCCGGACGACGAAGAAGTCTAAGCCCGCTGGCCTGTTGGGTATGGTTCGTTGCGGATAATGCACAAAAAGTGCGTGGTAAGCGTAGTAAGCTGATAAGTGGGCCGAGATCCGCGTAGAGACGGCGTTGGTGGTGGCTAAGTCCTTTGTTTCACGAAGGCGCTCAAAATTTGCGGTCCACACCCCTGGTGCCGAGATGGCCGCCTGTCCGATTGACGGGCTTGACCTGTCAACCGGATACCAGTGAAATACGATGCATGATTTCGTGAGCATTCTCGGGGCACTCCGCGCAGTAAGGGCTTCTGCTATATAGATTCGATTTCGGGATGGTTAGTTTATTGCC
>CAWJAB010000019.1:0-133222 GCA_963840675.1 uncultured Acidobacteriaceae bacterium | reverse complement strand
ACCACCCAGATGGGCGACTTACCGCCAGACTTTTCGGGCATTTTCCGAGAACCCGGTTACACCTCCATGTGAGAGGATTTCCTGGTAAACACAAGCCGACTATAAGGGTTGCTCTTTCGCGTTGACGGTTCTACCTCAGCTAAGTGCCGAATGGCGGCTGTGTGGTGGCTTACTCCCAGGACAACGTCTTCCCGGAAAAGTCGAAATGCACGCGGCGGGCCTGGAGCGCGGCGATGCCCACGATTCCGTCGATTCCCGGGAGCATCTCTGCGGCAGGCGACGGCAAGAATACGACGGGTACCTCGCGATTCCGCATTGCCGAATACAACGTCGGGAAGAGTGGCTTGTTTTACTTGCACGCGTCCGCCCATGGTTGCGTTTTTGATGCTGCCCGAGGTGCGTAATCCTGGCACGCTCCTGCGCAGGCGCTCCTCGTACAGAAGAATACCTTGCAAGCCGGTATCGACAATCAGGTGAACCGGCCGATCCTGAACCTGAAGCTCGACAATCAGGCACTTGGTCATGGGATCCCCCCCGCCAAATAAGTTTTTGGCGGGCCGGGGTCGAAGATCAAATGCCCGGCGCCGAAATCGATGGTGAAGTTGCTCAATTGGAGAAGATCCATGCCGATGATGGCATCTGCCTTGCCGGCGAATTCTGAATAGCGGGCCAGATCACCCAAAAGCACAGCAACGTTGGCTGCCCGAACGGGACCGAACTGAACCTCAGGCACGGTGGCCGTTTCCCACTGAAGATTTCTGTCAAAGTTGAAACTCTGAGCCGGGTGCGCATCTAGCCTCAGTTTTTTGGCAATTCTTTGGCCGACAATGCTGATCGTAGCGCCAGTGTCCAGGATGAACTTCAAATGGGCCTGGTCTCCGATGCGGCCTTCAACCTGGAGGAGATGCCCCGAAGAAAGCCGGAATGGCAGCGCGCCGCCGGGCGCGATTTCGGAAGGTCTCCGTTGGTCGTCTGCCTGTGAAGCTGAGGGAAAGAAAAGGCTCAGGCAGGCCAGAGAAAACAGCCAACGATTCATGGACTTCGCCTCGGCCGCGGTAGCGGCGAGGACGAGCTTCCGGCTGACAAGAAGCGGCCTCAATTCGCCGGCAATCTCTTGGTGCTATCAAGTTTGTCTGCGTGTAATGCCCGGATAGCGCTAGACTTAGCTTCAATATCTTCTGGAGATCTCTCGGGAGTCGGACTCTATCTCACACTTGTACGGAGTCGCCCATGGGCAACTCGATACAACGGCAGGTCGCACGCTTTGAAGATTTCGAAGTCCACCTGGAAACGGGGGAAGTGTGGAAGGCGGGTAGACCTCTCAAGGTGCAGGACCAGCCGTTCAAGGTTCTGGCAGCGTTGCTGGAACGGCCGGGACAGATCGTTACGCGGGAAGAGCTGCGTCAGCTGATCTGGCCGGATAAGAACTTCGGGGATTTTGACCATGCCATCAACCTGGCCCTGGCTAAGCTACGGGCCACCCTGGGCGATTCAGCAGATGTGCCGCATCTGATCGAAACTCTCCCCCGCCGTGGCTACCGGTTCATCGCGCCGTTAAAGGAACAGAGCGATCCGCCCCCAGCGCGCATCATCCCTCCGCCGCTGGAACAAACCGTTTCCTCTCCGGTGAAGGAGCGTCCAGCCAAGGCTGCCGGAAAAAAGCTCTGGCTGATGGTTGGCGTCCTGGCGCTCGTCGTTGTGGCCGCTGTGGCGCTGTCACGGATGTTCTCGACACTCCGGCAGCAGTCCTCAACCGGGGGCGAGATTCTGCCCTTAGTCTCTATGCCAGGCCAGCAGGATATGCCTGCCATTTCTCCCGACGGCAGCCAGGTTGCTTTTGCCTATTTCGGAGGCCCCCACCCGGGCATTTATATCGCGCTGATCGGCGGCGAAAAACCTTTGCAACTCACACAGGGCGCCAGCGACGCCAATCCAGTGTGGTCGCCGGATGGGCGCCAAATCGCATTTGCGCGCTTCAGCGATTCCAGCGGTCAAAAGAAGCTATATGTGATTCCGGCTCTTGGCGGCTCGGAACGTCATGTGTATACCACGTTGTTTCCGCAGTGGGAGCGATGCAACCAGATGAGCTGGTCGCCCGACGGAAAGTCGTTGATATTTCCGGAAGCGCTGGATAACAACGCCAAAGCCCGGCTGAGCATACTCTCGCTCTCCGACTTGACCGCTCGCCCGCTCACTTCTCCACATAATCAGCAGTTTGATTGTGACCCCGTGTTCTCCCCGGACGGCGCCACGGTTGCGTTCGCACGCGGACCGATGGGCGCTTTTCTGAGTGACTTGTTTGTGCTGAGATTGGCCGACCGTGAACTTTTGCGTCTTACTACCGCAAATTCCGGAGGGGATGCCGCCTGGACGCAAGACGGCAAGGAAATCGTGTTCGATTCCTCCGCTCGAGGGTTTCAAGGTCTATGGCGCATTTCCGCTTCAGGAGGAACGCCACAGCCAATTGCCGCTTCGGGGGATGCCTACGAGCCCTCGATCTCACGCAGGGGGAACCTCGCTTACCTGGTATTTAAGCGGTGGGACACAGTTTGGCGGCTCGACCTGAAAGACGAGCGGCATCCCCTGGCTCCTCCCGTGCGGCTCCTATCTGGCAGAGGAATCATCTGGAAGCCCAGCTATTCTCCCGATGGCAAGAAGATCGCATTCGAATCCAACCGGATGGGCTATCAGGATATTTGGATGTGCGACAGCGACGGATCTAATTGCTCTCAGCTCACTGACCGGCACGGAACCTCGGCCACTGCCCGCTGGTCTCCCAACGGCCGCTATCTTGCCTTTGAGTCAGTAACCCAGGACTATTGGCAGGTTGGCGTTCTCGAATTACCAGATGGCACGCCCCATATGCTGACGACCTTTCCTGACACTAATAATGGTGCTGCGAACTGGTCCCACGACGGCAAGTGGATCTATTTCTATTCCGGCCACGATGGCGGGGCTTATCAACTATGGAAAATGCCGTTTACCGGTGGATCGTCTGTCCGGGTGACGACAAACGGGGGTGTCTATGCGATCGAGTCGATGGACCGGCGGTTCCTTTATTACGCCAAATACACGGAGTGCGGGATCTGGAAACGATCCCTGGAGACCGGCGAGGAATCACGCCTGCCGATTAACGTTTGTAATTGGTATGAATGGGCCGTTGCTCGCGACGGAATCTACTTCCTGAACCGGGATACTCCGCCCAACGGCAGAATTGAATTCTTCGACTTTGCTCATGGCCAGTCCATACCTATCTTCGCTCTCGACAAGCCAGCTTCCGGCTTTGGTGGTCTGGCACTCTCTCCGGATGGCAAATCGCTTCTTTTCGGGCAAAACGAACTCGCCGAGTCCTACGTCATGGTCATGAAGAACTTTCACTAGCTCTCCACACGCATTAAGCCTCAATGCAACATGCCATTCACACTTCTTCGTAGAGCCGCGCCGTAGAATCTGGGGGATCGTGGGAGAGGTTTATGGCAACTACTGTCTTAGCGTCGATAGGCGACCATGGCGTTCTTAACGCACCACTGTCTCCCGGGTTGCCCCCGGTCTGGATCGACCGGGATCTGAGCTGGCTGGACTTCAACGAGCGAGTACTCGCCGAAGCTCTTGATGAACGCACTCCTTTGCTGGAGCGGGCAAAATTCCTTGCCATCTTTACCTCGAACCTGGATGAATTCTTCATGAAGCGCCAGGCGGTCCTGCGGCAGGGAGCCACCGATGCGCAACGCGCTCTCGCCCAAGAAGTTCGCGATAAACTGCTTCCTTCGCTCCGGCGCCAGGCAGAGTGCTACCGGCAAGTGATCATCCCGGGCCTGGCCGAACACGGAGTCTTTCTGCGCTCGTGGAATGACCTCACGCCGCGGCAAAAGGAAGAGGGAAGCAAGCATTTCAAGTCGGAGGTGTCTCCCGCGCTTACCCCGCTGGTCATCGATCCCGTTCATCCATTTCCTTTTCTCTCCAACCTGTCGACCTCTCTGGTTTTCCGGCTGCGCGATGTGGCCAGAGAAGAAACCATGTTCGCTCGCGTGAAGGTTCCCGGCGGCCTCAAGCAATGGGTCTTCCTGGAGTCGGATCTCGAGCCCGGACAAAAGCTGCTGGTTTCCCTGCACGAAGTAATTCGCGGCAACCTGCCGAGCCTCTACACCGGCATGGAAATCAGCAACGCAACCATGATCCGGATCACGCGCGATGCCGAGGTAGAAGTCGACGATGACTCAGCGGCTGACTTCCGCACTATCGTCAAGGAGCAGATTCGCCAGCGGCGCTACGAACCTGTGGTACGTCTCGAGTACGGAGCAGGAGCTGACCCTGCCATTGTCGAGATGCTGCGCGCGCGCTTCGACCTCGCTGCCCGCGATCTCTACGAGATGCAAGAGGAGGTGGACTACACTTCGCTCTTCGAGCTTCTTGCTCTGCCCATTCCCTCATTGAAGGACCACGAATGGACCCCACTCTGGCCGGCAGCCCTGCCGGAGGGAGAGGGCGGAATTTTTACTGCCATGCGGGCCGCTGACTTGCTCGTCCTCCACCCGTACGAGAGCTTTGACGCGAGCGTGGAACACTTCATCAGCGCGGCGGCCGATGATGCGCAGACCGTCTCCATCAAGATGACGGCGTACCGCATCGGCGACGATACGCCTTTTGTCAAATCGTTGATACGGGCAGCGGAGCGGGGCAAGCAAGTGGCCTGCGTCATGGAAATCAAGGCGCGCTTCGACGAGGAACGCAACCTGCACTGGGCAGCCGAGCTGGAGCGCGCCGGCGCGCACGTGACCTTTGGCGTGAGCGGGCTCAAAACCCATGGCAAGACTGCGCTGGTGGTGCGCAAAGAGGCCAGGGGACTGCGCTGCTACGTGCATATCGGCACCGGCAACTACCATGTGAAGACGGCCCGGCTCTACGCCGACGTCGGCCTGTTTACCTGCGACGCCCGGATTGTCGAGGATGTCGTAAATCTCTTCCACTACCTCACCGGACACGCGGAGCAGCCCAGCTTCAACTCGCTGCTGGTTGCTCCCATCACCATGCGGCCGCGATTGCTCGATCTTATCCGTCGCGAGATACAAAACAAGCGCGCCGGCCAGCCTGCGCGCATCATCGCGAAGATGAACCAGCTGGAAGATCCGGAAATGATCGAAGCCCTGTGCGAGGCCTCGGAGGCGGGCGTATCGATCGATCTCATCATTCGCGGCTTCTGCTGCCTGCGCCCGGGAGTTCCAGGCCGCACGGAAAACATCCGCATTCGTTCCATCATCGGGCGATTCCTCGAGCACTCACGCATCTTCTACTTTGCCAATGGAAAAGAAGATCCGGCCGAGGGCGAGTACTTCATCGGATCGGCGGACTGGATGTTCCGCAACCTCTCGAAACGAATTGAGGTGGTCACGCCGGTGCGGGCCGCCGGCCCCAAGCAGCGCCTTTGGGAGATCCTTTATATCTGCCTGCACGACCGGCGGGAGGCATGGGTTCTTGAGTCCGACGGAAAATACGTCCAGCTACGGCCTGAATCAGGCGCGATCGGACCGGAAGCCGCCGGAACGCACCAGACGCTGATGGATCTGGCCCTGGCTCGGGCAAGACTGTAGGACCGAACAAAAGGATCACTGCAGCTTCGCGTACTCGACTTTCGCTTGCTGGAGAATCGGGATATCTGGATCAGCATCCTTCCAAAGGGTTAGAAAATCCTGATACGAGGCCATTGCCTTGGTCCTGTCGCCAGATAAAGCGTACGCTCTGGCGAGTTGCAGGCGAGCCAGTGCGCGGATCGGATCGCTGAAGGTAATACCACCATGATCGAGGATTTTCCGGAATTCCGCGGCGGCATCGGATCCCCGCCGCGCGACCAGGAACGCTTCGCCCCGAACATAAACCGGATAGAGTGCGCCAAAGAAGCCCTGCAGATAGCTTCGCGGTTCGCCCAGCTCGTAGGGAGCCGCTGCCTGCAGCAGTTCGATCGCCTGCGAAGACTCTCCACGATTCAGTGCAGCAAGGGCGCGCAGTGACGGCACATAACTGAACCTCACGGCCGTATCATCCGGAAAGTGTCTTTCCAGGTCATTCGCCATTGCTTGCGCCTGCGAAGACTCTCCCGCTAGGGCAAGGGAAAAGGCCGCGCCATACACGACCTCTCGATCCTTGGTCAGCGCCAGCGCCGTCAGTGCGCGCCGCTTCGCCGCCGCCTCGTTCCCGAAGAAGGCCTCCCAAAGCGCAGCTCCCGTTTCGAATATGGCAGCCCTCTCCGGATGGGCGGCCTGCTGTGCTAAAGCCACAGCGTGTTCAGCCGTCTTTCTCGCCTCGCGCAAGTGACCGGAGTATGCCAGGACAAACGCTTGATGATCTGCCATGCCGTCCTCGGCGCCGGATTTCCCCTGGGCCAGCGCCACGGCGCGATCCATGTCAGCCTTGTCTGCTCGCAAAAACGCCAGGTCGTATCGCAGAATCAGGAGGTTCGGATTGTCGAGTTTACGGTCAGAGGCGGCGCGCATGACCGTCTCGCTCTTGTCCAGCTGGTTGAGCGCAGCATAGTTCGCCACCAGCTCGGTGGATACGATTCCCTCACCCGGATCGATCTCTCCGGCCTTGTTGGCTTCTTCAACAGCCTTCTCATATTTGCCGAAGGCTGGATAAATGAAGCCCGCCAGAAAGGTGTGCGGTGCCACCTCACGAGGATAAGTCCGCGCCCACGCCTCGCACGTTTGCTGTGCCTTTTCCTGGTTTCCTGTCACCCGTCCGTCGTAGTAAGCGTCGATAAAATATCGCTCTTTGTCGCTTACGCGATCGCGCAGCGCATACGCTTTGGTGGCGTTCTCCGCGGCTAGGGCAGCTTCGGCATTGTTGCTATACATCAGGCCGAGTGCCGCGTAGGCGATGGCAAATTGCGGATCAATTTCCACTGCGCGTTGAAAAAACGGCAGGGCAGCGGCTTCCCCGGCCGAATAGGTCACTTTCCAACCGGTACTGTACGCTTTCAGCGCTTCGAGCGATGGGGTCGTGGCCTCGGCGAGGGGTGTGTTGTGCTTTTCGACCGTTGTCAGCGTTTCCCCGACACGGCTTCTGAATCTGCTGGCGATTTGCCCCAGGGCATTCAGTACCCCTTCTTTCGTGGCCGTATGCACCTGCTCCTCGGCAAGAACTGCTCCGCTGTGGCAGTCTTTGGCTCGCAAGCCCAACACGTATTGGCTGCCCAGGCTGGCGATGGAGCCTTCCAGAACTGCGGCACTCGCCGTTCGCTCACAGATCTCCCGGGCAATCGTGGGGGTAAGCCGCGCGTCGGCCGGCTGGCCCATCAGGCTGAGCACCTGTTGGATCTGCTGCTCTGAGATCAGATTGAGGAAGGGGGATTGTTCCAACTCCACCGCGAGGCCTTGCCGCAGCGTCCCGTCGAATACCGGATCGTCGGTGGAATTGGAAAAGTCCGCCAGCACCACTGTGTCTTTTTCAGTGAAGAGCGTGTGCTTGTGACGCAAGAGCAGGAACGCGCCGACGCTCGACGCGGCGAGCAGGACGAGAGCGATGGCCCAACGGCTCCAAGTCCGGTTCGAGGTCCGGCGGTTCGAGGCCAGGCCCTTTGCTGGTCCAGCCTGGGCGGCCACACCCGCTGCAACTACCGGAAAATCTTGCCCAGGTTCAGCCGCAACCGCTCGCACGTTCCCAGCGTAGGAGGGCTCCGCTGCCCGCTCCAGTACCTTTCTTACCGGCACTGCAAACCGGTAGCCGCGCTTGGGCACGGTCTGGATCATCTCGGTTCCCATCCTTCCTTCGGCGAGAACCCTCCGCAGGTGGGAAATATTCTTGGCCAAGGCGACGTCCTCGACAAAGACGCCCGGCCAAAGCCGGTTGATGAAATCCTCCTTGTCGATCAGCCGTCCTTCGCTTTCGAGCAGGATCAGGAGCGTCTCGAACACCTTTGGCGTTAGAGCGACCGGCTGCCCTTCGTGCAGCAGGAGCTGCTCGGCGGGGTCTGCCCGAAAATCTTCGAACTCGTATATGTGCTTCATAGCGCGGTAGTTGGACCTTCAATCGCGCAGGGAAGGATTTTACCAAGAAATAGCCAGGATTCCGTCAAGACTCTTCGGCGGGCCACGCGCCAGTGTTGCAGCCGAGGAAAAACTTCATGTCGACCTCTCGTCTGACGCTTTCAATCATGGCCTTGCTGGTGGTCTCCTCGCAACCCGGAATCGCTGCATCCCAAGGCTCAAACGCATCGGTGATCCATTTCAAGATGGTGGGTGACGTCGCCATCGTGGTGCCGGTCAAGGTCAACGGAGCCGGTCCGTTCGAGTTCGTGCTGGATACCGGTACTACCACCACGATTATCGATGCGAAATTAGCGGCCCAGCTCAAGCTGCCCGTCACCGGAAAAACCATCGAACATACGCCCCAGAAATCCCTGGTGTTGCTCAAGGTTCTGGCAAATCGATTGGAAGTGGCCGGAACGACCGTGAATGACCTTGAGTTACCCATGTTCCCGGACGGCGTGATACCGCGCTATCCCGGCGTGCAGGGCATCCTCGGGGAAGACTTCTTAAGCCGCTTCGATCTTCTGCTCGACAACCGTCACCACCTTTTGCGCATGGAACAAACGCCCGGGCCGATGGACGAGATGCTTCTCGGCGAGCACGTGCCGTTAAGCAGCCACGGCAGCTTTCAGGGGCAGGCAACTCTGAGCCGCCTCATGCTGCGTGTGCAGATACCCGAGCTGAAGATCGAAGCATTGACGGTTCTACTGGATTCCGGCGCATCCGCTCCCGTTCTCTTTCGAAGCGCGTACCGTGAGCCGTTAGTATCCGTCCCGAGCCGCCGCCCGGTCGACCAATTGCTGGTGAAGATGCTGCGGGTCGGTAACCTGACTATCCCCAATGTCCTCATGATGACCCCTCCGCAGTGGGAGCCGGCGGACTCGGACGGCTTGCTGCCTACGAGGATCTTCCAAAGGGTCTACATCAGCCACTCCACCGGGTTCGCAATCTTCAATCCCGTCATAAAAACAGTGATCCGATCCGGCTCTCCCGAACCGATGAGCGGTGGGTCCGCGCTCCTGGGGAGATGAAACTCGATCTCTCCTATCCAACCAGCAGAAAAAACACAAATGAGGCGACTATGAAATCCAAGCATCCGACTTTGTTCCTTGTAACTTCTTTTTGCGTGCTGTCAGCCCCGGTTTGGCTGGCCGCGCAGCAACCCGAACACCAGAAGCCGCGCCCTGCGCGCTATAACATCACCGACCTGGGATCGCTGGGTGGTCCGTATAGCGAGGCCACGTACGTGACCAACAACGGCCTGGTAAGCGGCCTCGCAACCCTGCCCAATGGCACCCAACATGCGACCCTTTGGTACAAAGCATTGAAGCTTGACCTGGGCACGCCCGGACTCGAAGGAAAGAAGAGCGCCGGGTTGAACAGCAACGGTTTTACCGTCAACGAATTTGCCCAGGTCGTCGGTCCAACCGAGATCTCCGCGCAGGAGAAAGATAGTGAAAACTTTTGCGGCTTCGGCAGCGGTCTGGTTTGCAGGGCCTTTCTCTGGCAGGAAGGAGTGATGACGGCTCTGCCCACGCTGGGGGGCAAGAACGGATCGGCCGTCTCCATCAATCGACGGGGCCAGATCGCTGGGGTTGCGGAAGAGTCCACCATCGACAGCAACTGTGTGGCTCCTCACGTTCTTCGATTTTGAAGCGGTGGTGTGGGGGCCGGGGCAGGGCGAAATCCACAAGCTTCGTCCACTTCCCGGCGACACGGTCGGAATTGGCCTGTGGATTAATGACAAGGGCCAGGTTGTCGGCCAGTCGGGTTCGTGCGGAAATACCCTGCTGCCGCCGATCGCGGTGGGTCCGCATGCCGTGCTCTGGGAAAACGGTTCGGTCACCGATCTGGGCAACCTTGGCGGGAAGTGCCTCACCCCCTGTGGGAGCGCTGCCCTGGGGCCCTTCGGCAATACTGCCTTGTATATCAACAATCGAGGCCAGGTAGTGGGTACTTCGGTCCTGGAAGGCGAGAAAACCATGCATGCGTTCCTATGGACTAGGGAAACCGGAATGAAGGATCTGGGCACGGTTAAGGGTGACTATGCCAGCGTCGCCCTGGGAATCAACGAACAGGGCGAGGTCGTCGGTTTGTCCATCGATAAGACCGGCGTCCCGCGTGCGTTTCTGCGCCGGAACGGCAAGATGATCGACCTCAACACGCTGCTTCCGGCAAATGCTCCCATCCACGCGTTGGTTGGAGAGATTATCAATTCTAGTGGGGAGATTGCGGGCTTTGGGGTGAACAGCAGCGGGCAAACTCACGCGTTCCTGGCTACGCCATCTGAGTGATGGAGATAAGAGAGCAAGGGAACCAGCTGAATCGCGTTGGCGCGGAACGCCACGAAAGAGCCCCCTCTGCGCAGCACCAAAGGGGCTTTTGTCTTTTTCAGGAGGGATCTATTTTGTTAAAAGAGAGCTAACGTGAGGATGCAATGATGATCGGGAACACGCACATCACCCCAGCAACGTCGAGCACTCTTACGATTCCCTGAATGAGGACGGGCAGCAATTAGCCCAGGAGAATCACGCGTTGCGAGCGATCGTCGCGGAGCTGCTGATAAAGAACCAAAACCTTCGTTGGGCATTGCTAGGACAAGGCGCCGCGCTTCTCGCTCACGAGCCCAGAGTCTTGATGACATCCGGGGGAACTCCGTTACGCAGGAACGCGCGCACCGCCGGCATGCCGTAGCGGGCACAGAGCACGGGCGGCCATCTGGGCCGCCACCCGGTGGGCGTGCCGGGAGACGGCGGCGTTGGCAGGGTGAGCCAGCTCGGCGTCAATTTCGCTGACTGTCCCAACTCCAACGTGTTGTTCACCGGGCCGGCTAAAGTCTCAACCAGGCCCTCACGCAACCATAGCGGAGCTTTCTCTCCCGCTTCCTGCTCCACCAGCACGTGCAAAAACTCGTGCAGCAGCAGGGAATTGGGTTTGTTGTTTCGCACACGGTGGCCGGCTGCAGGAACACTGTGCTGCCACGAGTGGAGGCCAGCATCCAGCCTGGCTGGTTGGTTACCTGGCGGAACAGCTCCGTGGTGGGCAGCTCCTGCACCACCGGGGTGACTGCATCGTGGCCCAGTATCGACTGCGCTCTGGCCCAGGCGGTGTTTCCTTCAGCCAGCAACGCGTCGTCGCGGTGGGTGGTCAGAAGGGTCCATCCTGCGCCCTGAAACCTCTGCCATCCGTGATCTGCAGGCGTAACCCCGGCGACGGCGCCAGGAAAATAGAAAGCGAGAATCTCCGCCTCGCTGTGTCCTTCGCGAGCCATCTCGTAGGCGCCGGCCTGGCACAGGCCCACGCCGTGCCCATAGCCTCTCCCCGCGATTTCCAGGGAGGCGCCCGACACGGTCAATTCATACCAGTCGCTGCGCATCTGGTTCCAACCCAGTGCCCGGTCGACCGCGAAACGAAAACTGCTGGCCGAGAGACGTGCCGGGGCGCCCCGGCCGGTCACCTCAAGCAGCTCGGCACGGCCCCCTGCGCTCCGCCTGGTGACACGGATAGCCTCGATGGGCGAGGGCGTGTGCCAGCCCTGGGCCTGAAAGATGCTGCTTAGCTGGCTGAGCCCGATCTGGGCGTGCCACTGGGCTGGGGACCGGCGCAGGCAATAAGGATCGGCATGATGCCCGGAGAGATAACTGGCCCGCTCTGCCGGCCAGACGTCCTGCGCCGGTTCGCTCATTCCACCGCAGTGCTGGGTGTAATAAACATGCGCCCGCCGGCCGCCGAACCACAGGGTTTCGCCGGCTGTCTCGCGCACTGCGCGCTCCACGTCCGGGCGCGCCTGGCCGAGGCGAAGCGCCTGGCAATGGGTGCTGTCGCAGAGTCCGAAACCCTCTGCGTGGTGACGGTCCGCATTCACCAGGGCGAAGCTGCGGATGCTGATCGCCATGGCCTTGAGCGAGGCCATCGGCTCATCCGGCGCAGCTTCGCCGTTGAGCGCCGCGATGACGTAGTCTTCACTGGGCAGGGTGAGCAGCACACGCAGGCCATCGCGCCGCCAGGCGATCGTCCATCTTCCTGCTGCCTCAGCCTTCGGCGCATCGCCGGCTTGCATGCGATAGCTTCCGCTCAGTGTTAGTTGCTTTACCGTTGGTCCCGGTTGAGGTGCGGAGGCCGTCGCTACCCATTCCACCTCCAAGGGTGTTCGCGGCGGGTTCACCGGCGTTGCCGTGAGGTGGGTGAGCGGCCGGGTAGCCCAGAGCTCGACGGTTAGCTCGCGTGCGCTCTCTGCAGCCGCGCCCCAAAGAGGGGTCGCGGCCAGGAGCACTGCGCAAAGGTATCGGCAAATCATCGATGGGCTGCGGCCAGAAAGAAGTGCTGCGCCAACCGGGCGGCATCGGCTCCGTTGCCGCGCGGCACATAGATCACGAGCACAACCTCTTCGTGGTCCAGGTAGCTGGTACCGGCAAACCATCCATGGCTCCAGGTCTTCCCGGGATCGCTCGCGGTGCCCGTCTTGCCTGCGATCTCCATGCCTGGCACGGCGGCATCGTGCGCCATGCCGTAGCTCACGGAATCCCTGAGCCCTTGGCGCACGGCATCCAGCGGGGCAGCGGCATGGTCGAGTTCCAGGGCCAGCTTGCGATAGGCGGCGGCCATTTGTGCCGGGGAGACCAGGATTCCTTCTACTCCCAATACCAGGAGCTCTTTTTGCTCCCGGCTCTGCGGTGGATGCAATGGTACAAGACCATAGTGCGCGAGGATCGCCGTGGCCTGCGGCGGCGGTATGCGGTCGGCGAGCTCGGCAAAATAGCGATTGCAGGAGTAGGCCAAGGCCTCTCTCGCCGCGAACGCGACGTTGGTTTGCGGATGGGTGCAGGCCATGTTCCACGTCCGGGATTGGTCCGTGATGTACAGGCTGCGCCGGCAAAAGACCGTGGTCTGCGGCAGCACTTCCCGCTGCTCCAGGGCGGCAGCGAGAAACAACGGCTTGAGGATGGAGCCGGGTGCGCTGAGCTGCGCTTCTTCGTCCGTTTACTGTCGCCAGCAACCGGCCGCTGCTTACATCAATCAGCACCCCGATTGCAGGAGTGGAGCGCAACGCGGAAGAAAGAGCCGCTTGCAGAGGCGTCTCCGCCTGTGAGGGATACAGAGCTCGTGAGTAGACAGGAGGCAACGTAAACGACGCAGGCATTTTCCAGGAACGGTCCGCGGAACTGCAGATCCCTCGGCTTCGCTCGGGATGACAAAGGAGAGCGCGGCGCTTCCATTTGCATTTGATCGCTGAATGAGTGAACAGCAGGTCCCTCCACTACGCTTCGCTTCGGTCGGGATGACAAATTAATTGCAACCGAATTGTCATCCGGAGTTGTCATGGGCCTGCGGTCTTCGCCTTCTGTCGAGCAACCGCTCTCCGTGGGAGCGCCCCTTTCCCCTTTGTCATCCCGACCGGAGCCTAGGGATCGCAGTGGAGCGACCGTTCCGCTTTTGCTGCTTCTTGTCCAGACCTTAAAACTTCAACTCCCGCCGTCCCTCCATGGCGCGTGTCATGGTGACCTCGTCGGCATACTCGATGTCGCTGCCGGCGGGCACGCCGGTGGCAATCCTGGTCACGCGCACCGCCGCGCTGCGCAGCAAGTCCGCCAGGTAAACCGCAGTCGCCTCACCCTCAACCGTGGGATTGGTCGCCAGGATCACTTCCTCCACGTCCCCCTGCGCCACCCGCGCCAACAGGCTGCCGGTCCTCAGGTGCTCCGGGCCAACCCCGTGCAACGGCGACAGGGTACCGTGCAATACGTGATAGACGCCGTTATAGCTGCGGGTCTTTTCAATCACCGCGATGTTCCCCGGCTCCTCCACCACACACACCACCCGCTGGCTGCGGGTCGCGCTGGAGCAGTAAGTGCAAGGGTCCACATCTGTGATGTTGTTGCAGGTGGAACAGAGCAGCAGTCTGGCCTTCAACTCGCGGACCGCGTCGGCCAGCGCACCGGCGTCTTCCGTGCTGGCACGGAGAATATGGAAGGCGAGCCGCTGCGCGCTCTTGGCCCCGATGCCCGGCAATTTGCGCAGCTCCTCGATCAGCCGCGCCATGGGTTCTGCGAATTGAGACAAAGATGCTCCTGGCTTTAAAGAAGTCCTGGGGGCAGATTCAACCCGCCCAGCATCCCGGTCAGATTGGACTTCATCGCCTCATCGGCGCGCCGGCCTGCTTCGTTGAATGCTGCCGTCACCAGGTCTTCCAGCATTTCGACGTCGGCCGGGCTGGAGCTAAGGCTCATCACCGCCGCCGCATCGATCTTCAGCTGCAGCACCTGCTTTTGCCCATTCATCTTCACCGTGACCGCGCCTCCGCCGGAGGATGCCTCCACCACCGTGTGGCTCAGCTTTTCCTGCATCTGGTCCTGCATGTGGCGCGCTTGTTCCAGCATTTCCTGCATCTTCAAAGGATTCACAGCAACACTCCACCTTCCAAAATTCAACCTTTGCCCCGGGAATCATTTCCCGGGTTTTCTCTCAGATCAAGCACGCTGCGCACTTCCGCATGGAAGAGCTCCTGCGCCTGCCGCACCAGGGGATTACCCAGGGCTACCGCTTCAATGCTATCGCGCGACCACACGCGCGGGGCGGAGCTGGCCGGCTCATTCGCTTCGCCCGGAACCACCGTCATCTTCTTGGGTCGCGCCCGCATCGCGCAGCGCCTCACCCACAATCTTCCACGCCTCGGCATTCATGGTCAGGCCCAGCATGGTTTTCTTGACCCCGACCTCTACCTGGATGGCGCCATCCTGGTCCAGCTTCCAGCGCCCGGCTCCCAGCATGGAGGCCGCGGTGTTGTGCCCCTGCTCATCCAGCGCAGCCGCCACCGCATCGCGCAGGCTGTCCAGATTGGTTTCGCCAGGCTTCGACGCCGGCGGGTCAGGCTCGACCGGCAACGCCGCTACGGGCGCGGCCGTCTCGACCGGCGCCGGCGCTGGCGGGCAGCCTCCGGCTCGTCGACGCTCTTGCGTTGGCGGTCAAGCTCGAAAGGGGAAGGCTTTGCTGGCTCTACCGCGGCAGGTCTGGGCGGCGGCACCGGCAGGGCGCGCGGCGTGGATGGGGACGCAGGCTTGAGACTGGGGGCGCTCCTCGCGGGGGCAGGCAGGCCGCTGAGTATCTGCTCCAGCGGCAACAGGCGCTGCAGGTGAACCAGTTTCATCAGCCCCAGCTCCAGGTGCAGTCGCGGCTCCTGGCGGTAGTTCAGCTCATCGAAGGTGCGCAGCATCACCTGCAGAAAGCGGGTGAGATCCTCTTCGCCGAACAGGGTGGCCGAGCGCATGGCGCGGGCCCGTTCATCGCCCGAGATCTGCAGCAGCTCAGTATTTTCTCCGCCCAGTTTGGCCATCAGGCAGTTGCGCAGGTAGCGCACCAGCTGCCGCGCCATCTGTGAGGGGCTATTGCCCGCGTTGAGCAGCCGGTTGAGTTCTTCCATGACGGCCGCGCTCTGCCCTTCGCCGATGGCTTCCAGAATCCGCTCAAAGACGGCATCCGGAACGGTGCCCATCAGCTCCCTGATCTCGTTGCCGTCGAGCTTTGCCTTGCCATCCACCATGGGGGCGCTGGCGATGGCCTGGTCCATGATGGAAAGCGCATCGCGCATGGAGCCATCGCCGGCCTCGGCCAACAGGGCCAAGGCTTGCGCGTCGGCCAGAATGCCTTCCTGGTTGGCGATCAGCGTCAGTTGGGCCACGATGTCGTCGAACTTAACCGCGTGGAAGCTGAAGTGTTGGCAGCGTGAGCGGATGGTCTGCGGAATATCCTCCGGCTGGGTCGTCGCCATCATGAAGACGACGTGCGCCGGTGGCTCCTCCAGGGTCTTCAGCAGGGCGTTAAACGCAGCATCGGTGATCTGGTGGGCTTCATCGAGCAGGTAAATCTTGTAGCGATCGCGGGCCGGGGCATAGCGCGCGGCCTCGCGCAACTCGCGAATCTCGTCGATGCCGCGGTTGGTGGCGGCATCGATCTCCACCACGTCGAGGGAGTTGCCGGCGCGAATCTCGCGGCAGGAATCGCAAACCCCGCAGGGCTCGGCGGTGGGCCGTTCCGGGCTGCCGATCTTGTTGCGGCAGTTCAGCGCCATGGCCAGGATCCTGGCGATGGTCGTCTTGCCTATGCCGCGGTGGCCACTGAAGATATAGCCGTGCGCCACCCGCTCCTGTTCGCAGAGCGTGGCTCAGGGTACGGGTCACGTGCTCCTGGCCGGCGACGTCGGAGAAGCGTTGGGGACGGTATTTGCGGGCAAGAACCTGGTAAGCCATAGGGAGGAACACGGGCTTAGCGGAACCGGCTAAGCGAGGCTGCTGAACTGATTGTAGTCCGTCGCGAACAGCGAACAAACTCGATTGCCGGAGTCGCTATTGGCCGCGCTATTTGCGCCGCGCGCCGGCAGCTTTCCCGCCTTTGCTGGAGGCCTTCTTCGCTTGCTTGCGCGCTTCCGCGGCCCTGAGGGCTTTTCGCTTGGCCGCTCGCTTGCGCCGCGCGATCTCCTCCGGCGAGTACATCGTCTTGCGGCAAGTGCGGGCTCCGCAATAGCAGCGCGCTTCGTCCTCGTCGCCGTCGTACAGGTTGTAATCGTAGGTCAGCTCTTCGCCCGGCGCGATGGCGCGCAGCGACATCACCCACACCCGCCCATCCAGCTCTTCCGTTTCGCAATTGGGATCGCAGGAGTGGTTGATGTACATGGCCATGCCAAAACCGTTGATTACGGTCGAGCCGTCGCCCACGCCGAAGAGGTAGGTAATCTTCGAGTCCTTAAAGCGGGCGTCGGCCTCTTGTTTGCTGATGCGCGGCTCCGGTGTATTCCACAACCTTCACGCCCTTGGCGATGGGCGAGGTGGTGTAACAGCCTGCGGCATGTATGGATGAAGAGCGAATCATCAAACCCATGATCGTTTCTCTCCCGGTTAGATTTCTAACAGCCGGTCGGTTCGCCGCGACGAGGCAACTTTGCTTGGCAGGATTTCCTAATCTTGCCGCGACGCTGGAAAGGTTCTGAGGCCGTGCGTCTAAACTTGAAGGGAGTAACGATGCGTAACGGGCACCTTATTCTCGCTTGTCTCACCGCTGGGCTGATGCTCGGGCCGAGCGGGCTGGCGCCAGAGCGACAGTGGCCAGGCGGTTCCAGACGCACCCCAGCCGCAAAAGAAGCCTGCGCCCAAGTCTCAGTCTCCACAAAGCACATCTTCGACCGATTCTTCCTCCCCTCCCACGCAGCCAGCGGACGATAAGGCAGCTCCACAGCCGCAGCCCGCCAGCAAAGACGACAACGCTTTTCCCGAGGCTGTTTCACGCCAGGCGGCGAAAGACGCGGCAACGCGAGCGGGGAAACTCCCGATACTCCGAAGAAACCCACGGCGGACGATAATCCATTCCCCGAGGACGTTTCTCGCCAGGCCGCCAAGGATGCCCAGAAGGCGCCCGACCCCACCCCGCACGCCACCTCCGAAAAGCGACCTGCCTCCCGGCGTCAGCTCCAGCAGCTCCAGCAGCTCCGGAGGAGACCTGGGCGAGCCGGGAGCAGCACTACCCCAGGAGCCGGACCCCGTTCGCGCCAAAAAAGATATCGATGTGGGCGGCTTCTACCTGAAAAAGGGCGATTACAAGGGTGCCTTGCAGCGATTTAAGGACGCTACTGCCTCCGACCCCACCGACGTCGACGCCATTTTTGGTTTAGCCGAGACCCAGCGCATGCTGAAGAACAATGCGGAGGCAGAGCGCAATTATCAAATGTATCTTGAGATCGTGCCCAACGGTCCAAAGGCCAAACAGGCTCTCAAGGCACTCAAAGAGCTTCATTCCGCCAACTAACTAAACGAAAGTTCGGGAAACGTAACAAAAGTTGTAGTTCCTAAGAAGATGCAACCGCGTAATTTAAGTTTTCTGGCGGAACGCCCGTGTTCTACACTTGCGCGCGAAGGTGAGGTTCGCCAGAGGTTTTTCCCCCTATGCACGCCGTCCTGGAACGGTTGTAAGCCAAATCGCTAGCGAAGTACGCGGGCTGGACGCGGAAACCACACAACTTCATCCCAGGGGCCTGGCGCATAAGTGGACCGCGCAGCAGGTGGTCGAACACCTGGTCCTTAGCTACCGCCTGACCAGCGCCGCTCTCGAGACCCGTTTGAACAAGGGTCGCGTTTCTCGTAAGCAGACCCGCACCCAGCTACAGTGGGCGCTGCAGTTGATGATCCTGAGTTTCGGAGCTCTCCCTCGAGGAGTACCGGCCCTGGATGAGACGGTGCCGGTAAAGGGGCGTTTTGCTGCCATGGATGGCCGGCAACTCGGCGATCTTTTGCGTGAGGAAGCCGAAGCAATGGACACCCTGCTCGATACCTGCCGCCGCAGATTCGGCATCGATCGGGTGGGCGCGCATCCCTGGCTCGGACCGCTTCGAGTCGATCAGTGGCGCCGCTTTCACGTCGTACATGGACTGCACCACGTTGCTCAATTGCGGTCGGTGATCGCCGAGGTGGCTCCGGCGCTCGGTTCCCATCAAGTTGAGCAGCAGCTTAGTGCAGGAACTGCAGATACCAGCCCAGCGTCCGCTCGCCTAGAAAGATGCTGTACAGCCCGGCCAGGCTGAGCATGGTGCCAAAGGGAACCGCCAACTGCCCCGCAGATCCCTCCCTCGGATGCCACAGGATCAGTTTTACCCCGTAGAGCGCCCCCGCAATAACCGCCAGAAAGAGCACCAGGGCCGCCTGCCGCAAACCCAGCCACGCCGCCAGCATGGCCAGCAGCTTCACGTCCCCCATTCCCATCCCCATCCGCCGCCGCGCCAGCCAGTAGGCTCCGGCGATCAGGAGCAGCGCGGCTGCAGCCACGGCAGCGGCCAGGAGCGATCGCCCCGCTGCCCTTAGCCCTGTCTGCCACGCCCAGTCTCCACCCTCGAGCCGGCCCAGGCCGGGACGCAGACCGGAAAATGCCACTCCCGCCACCAGCCCCGGCAGGGTAAACCAGTCCGGCAGCAGCAGGGTTTCGGCATCCATGACCGCCAGCCCCAGCAGCAGGAAGCAGAGCAACGCCCAGCATCCCGCCTGCCAGCCTGGAGAAAAATGCAGGCAACACATGGTGAAAAGGACGCAAGTTGCTAATTCCACAGCCGGATAGCGCCAGGGAATGCGCTCCCCGCAAGCCCGGCATGCGCCCCCCAGCAGGAGCCAGCTCAGCACCGGGATGTTGTCCCGGTTAGCGATCGGCTGGTTGCACTGGCGGCAATGGGACCGGGGCCGCACCACCGACTCGCCGGCGGGCAGGCGCACGATGCAGACGTTCAGGAAGCTGCCCAGCAGCAAGCCGCATATTGCAAAAAAGACACAAGCTATCATCGTGTGGCGTCGCTCGGTAATCCTCAAGCGCATCGGTTACATTGTTGGCATGACCCCCGAGCGCGACCAGGCAACCGATCCGGCTGCGCTTTTTGCCGAAGCAGTGAGCATCATGTCCCGCCTGCGCGCTCCCGGCGGCTGCCCCTGGGATCGCGAGCAAACCTTCGACACTATCCGGAAATATACGCTGGAAGAATGCTACGAGGTCTTCGACGCCATTGAGCGCCGGCATTGGCCCGATCTTTGCGAGGAGCTGGGCGATCTGCTGCTGCAGGTGTTGTTTTATGCGCAGATGGCCAGCGAGCCCGGCTATTTCACCATTGCGGATGTGATCGCCGGGCTTAACCGCAAGCTGGTGCGGCGCCACCCGCACGTATTCGGAGACGATGCATCGCTGGCTGCCGGCAATGCGGTGACCTCGCCGCTGGAAACCGCGGATATCGACTCCGGCCAGGTGCTGCGCAACTGGGATGCCATTAAGCGGGCAGAGAAGCAGGGCACGTCCGCGCTGGATAGTATTCCGCGCGCGCTCCCTGCGCTGATGGAAGCCTCCAAATTAGGTTCGCGCGCGCAGAAGAGCGGCTTCGACTGGCCTGATGTGGAAGGCATCTTCGCCAAGCTGGAGGAAGAGACGGAGGAGCTGCGCCAGGCCATCGACGAGCACCCGGCATCGTCTCCCGCCCCGGAAGCCATCGTTTCCGAAGTAGGCGACCTGCTCTTTACCCTGGTCAACCTGGCCCGGCGCCTGCACGTGGAGCCGGAGTTCGCCCTGCGCCACACCAACGGCAAGTTCCGCCGCCGTTTCGCCGCCATGGAAGCCGCTTCCTCCCAGCCCCTCGAGACCATGTCTGCCGCCCAGCTGGAATCGCTCTGGAGCCAGGCCAAGCTCGCGGAGAGCCCGTCCCCCTCACGATGAACGTTGCCGCCAACCCAATCCTGATCCGGCCATGCCAGGGGCTGGAGGAGTTCACCGCCTGCGTCCAGCTGCAGGTTGACGTGTGGGGTTATGGAGACCGGGATGTAGTTCCGCGGCGTGTCTTTGTGGTCAGCCAAGAAGATCGGCGGCCAGGTGATGGGCGCCTTTGATACCGCCCGCGGGGGGCCGCAAGGGGATCCCGGCAGCCTGGTCGGCTTTGCCATGGCTTTGCCGGGGATACGAGGCGGCAGGCCCTATCTGCACTCTCATATGCTGGCCGTTAACCCCGCATACCGCAACCAGGGTATCGGGCGGCGGCTCAAGCTTTTTCAGCGTGACGAAGCCCTGGCCCGCGGGGTTACCCGCATGGAGTGGACCTTCGATCCGCTGGAAATAAAAAACAGCTTCCTGAATCTCGCCAAACTGGGCGCAATCGTGCGCGAGTACGCGCCAAATTTTTATGGTGTATCCTCTTCTCGGCTGCACGGCGAGGTTCCTACCGACCGGCTCTGCGCGGAATGGTGGCTGGATAGTGATTGGGTGAATTCTGCCCTGGGCGGCAAACCGGTCGCCCTTCCTGCCGTGGAGCAGGAAATCGCAGTCCCCCACCAGGTAGCTCACTGGAGGCACTCAGCCGCCGATCAGGACCGTGTGCTCGAAATCCAGACCATGAATCGCGAACGTTTTGAACAGGCCTTCGCGCGCAAACTGACCGTCTTCGGCTTTAAGATCGATGCAGAGGGCAATGGGATCTTCCAACTCGGGCAATGGACGGAGCCAGCATTTGGCTCTCCACCTATACTCCAACCGGAATCGGCAGGTTTGCATGAAGATTGAATCGATTGTCCTGCGTGAGCTCAGCATGTCACTGGTCCACCCGTTCGCCACCAGCTTTGGCGAAACCAGGGAGCGCCGCGTGCTGCTGGCGGAAGTTCGCGCCGAGGGGCTCTCTGGCTGGGGCGAATGCACCGCTGGGGAACATCCCTACTTCAGCGAAGAATCAACGGATACAGCGTGGGTTACGATTCTTCAGGAACTGGCGCCGCTGCTCACGGCAGCCGAAGAGCAAAGCGGCGGCAAGTGTCCTCAGATCTTCCGCCACGTTCGCGGCCACCGCATGGCCAAGGCGGCGCTCGAGAATGCCGTGTGGGATCTGGAAGCGCAGCTGCGGCGAGTTCCCCTGTACGAGCTTTTGGGCGGCACCCGGGAGACGATTGCCTGCGGCGTTTCCATCGGCATCCAGCCTTCGCTCGAAAAGCTGATGGAAAAAGTTGAGACGGAGCTGAGCCGCGGCTATCAGCGCATCAAGCTCAAGTGCAAGCCGGGGTGGGACCTGCAGATGTTCGAAGCAGTGCGCGAGCGCTGGCCGGACATACTGCTGAGCTGCGATGCCAACTCCGCGTACCGGCTGCGGGACGCCGACCATCTGGTCAGCTTCGACCAGTTCAAGCTGCTCATGCTCGAGCAGCCGTTGTGGGCGGACGACTTCTACTTTCACGCCATGCTGCAGCAGCGCATGGATACCGCCATCTGCCTGGACGAATGCATCCGCAACCGCCGCGATGCCCTGGCCGCGATCGAGATGGAGTCTTGCCGCATCATCAATATCAAGCTGGGACGGGTAGGGGGCTTTAGCGAGGCCATCGCCATTCACAATGCCACCCTGGAACGCGGTATCCCGGTGTGGTGCGGCGGCATGCTGGAGAGCGGTATTGGCCGCTCCCACAACATCGCCATGTCGACCCTGGAGAATTTTTCGCTGCCGGGAGACGTCTCCGCCTCCAGCCGTTACTGGGCTGAGGACATCATCGAGCCCGAAGTAACGGTTTCTGCCGCCGGCGAGATCCGTGTGCCCAATACCCCGGGCCGCGGGTTCGAGGTCCGCACCGACCTGATCGAGCGGCTCACCGTGCGCAAAGAGGAGATCAAGGCAATGGCGCTGGTCTCCTGACTCCCGCATCTAACAGAAGGCCGTCTCACCGGCCATTGGAGACAAGATGACTCCCCAGGAAGAATCAATGTTGAACGACCTGATCGGTCGTGTCGAGCAAACCCAACTCACCGAGAAAGATCCCGAGGCGGAGCAGTTGCTGAACCAGCGGCTGGCCCGGAACCCGAATGCGCTTTATGTCCTGGCGCAGACTGTGCTGGTGCAGAAGTATGCCCTGGAGCAGGCCACGGCGCAACTGAACCAACTGCGGGCGCAGCAAGCGCAACAGCTTCAGCCGCAGCCGGCCCATGCCACCAGCTTCCTTGGCAGCCTCCTGGGGCATCGCGATCCTGCTCCACCGCCTCCTGCGGCCCCACCGCCGCCGGGCTATGGCGCGTCACCCTATGGACAACCCTACGCGCAGCCCTACCCGCCGGCCGGACCGGCGTATGGCGCTCCTCCCCCCAGCGGGGGTGGGAGCTTCCTGCGCTCTGCCGCAACCACAGCGGCCGGGGTCGCTGCAGGGGCACTCGCCTTTCAGGGGGTGGAATCGTTGTTGCATGGCTTTGGTCAACCCTCCGGCTTCGGCGGCGGCCAAGGGTTGTTTGGTGGGGGTGGCGGCGCCCCGGGGGAGACCGTCATCAACAACTATTACGATGAACCAGGGCGCCAGGGCGGCGGGGAGGGCATCGACAACACCAGCTTTGGCGATAGCGGCAACGATGCCGCCAACCTGCAGCAGGCTAGCGACGATCTGCAGGACGACTCGGATCTGGATGATTCCAACCTGGATGACGCGTCGTATGACGATTCGTCCTTCGACGACTCATCCGGTGGAGACGATTCGGTCTAGCGAAACGGTCACGCTGCACGAGGGTCAACGGCTCTATAGGTCTACGGAAAGCGTCGTTTTTTGCGAGATGTGAGGCACCCGGGCATGTGTCGCCAGCATTGGGATTGGCTTATTTGGCTGCTACCTGGGCCGTGGAGGTCTTCTCCAGGAGACGGATCGCGTCCTGGTAGCTCAGCTCCTGCGGTTGCATCTGAAAGTCGCTGGAATCCTCGGTGGTCGAGAAGTCCACGCTCTTCATCATCAACAGTTTGCCTTGCAGGTTGAGCTTCATATGGATGGTCTCCCAGTGATGCAAGCCGACATCGGCATTCTGCACCAGGATGCTGCCCCCCTTGTAGAGGCGGCCCAAGACGCCCCACCCGAAGTTGACGTCGGAAATCAGGTGAGCGTCGATCTTGACCAGCCGCAGTTGTGCCTGGTCCACCCATAACTCGCCCACCATGCCGTGGTACACCTCGCCCTCCCGGTCGGGCGGCGTAAATGCAGGATTCGGCTTGAATTGCAGGCGGTAGCAGGGCCCGTTGGGACCCTCCACCATGCCATCCAGGGTGAACAGAAAGGCGTCGGGTAGCATTCTCACCATCTCGTCGCCCCGGGCGCTGTCTTCCTGCTCTTTCTTGTGACGGTGTTCCTGGACCTCAGGGTGGTTGAGCAGGTGGTTCAGGCGATCGATCTCGGCCTGCTCCGCTTCCGGAGGCAAGGGCTTGCCGTCCTTCTCCAGCAGCCGGGTCACGTCGCCGTCTTTGGTCTCGAAGATCCGCTTGACCTGGCTGCCCTTTGGGTCCACTTTGCGCTGCAGGTAGCTGAAGGAATGCCCCGAGCTGTGGGAGTGAAGCTCATTCCAGCTGGCGTCGCGCACTATTTTTTGCGGATCAACGGCTGCGGTTCCGTTTTGGGGCGAGGCTTGGCCGGCCGCTCCCCCGCTCCCGCCAGCAAGGCTGCGCTGAGCACCCAAGACCCGGCGGAATACCGGGTTATCTGACCTTGAAGCCGGAATCGCATATCGCTTATATCCCATCCGCCCCCAGGTAAAGCGTTACCCAGTAAGAAGCAAGGCAATACCTCCCAGTTTACATCTGTGGACCGGGGCTCCTCATCTAACCCGGTTTGGCGGTTGCGGTTGCCTTTGCTCCTTGGGTATAGTCGGGCAGAGAACCTTCTGCAACTGCAGGGAGGCACTACCAGATGAATGCAGGAGACAGCGCCGCCGCCGTTATCGGGAAGTCGGTCCAGATCCGCGGCGAGGTGAAGGGAAGTGAAGACCTGATGGTTGATGGCCATGTCGAAGGCACAATTACCCTGATCGACAGCCGCCTCACCATCGGCCCCAATGCTCACGTGGCGGCAAATGTATCGGCGAAAGACGTGATCCTGCTTGGCCAGTTGAGCGGCAATGTCACCGCTACCGGTAAAGTAGAGTTACGCGACGGATGCGATCTGGTTGGCGACATCTCCGCTGCACGGTTATCGATTGAGGAGAGCGCGGTCTTTCGTGGCAAGGTAGAACCGCTGTCGAGCGACAAGGCAGCTGGGGCTGGACCCGCGGCGAAGGGCGCCGAGATTCCGGTTGCGGCCTCTCCAGCAAAACACTAGGGAACGCTGGAGGGCCTGAACATGATGAACTTATTTCCCGCAGGCGCGACTGGTCTGCGGTCAAAAACTGACGGCGCTATGCGCAACCTATTTGGCAGGGCACAAAACGATGCTCAGGCTTCCAACAGTCCCACGGTGCTCACGGGTCCCAGGGTGCCGAGACACTCCAGTGCCTGGAAGGACATGCTCAAGTTCCTCAAGGCCGAGCAGGGATTGCGTCTGCTGGATGTAGGCCCTACCTCCCCGACCAACATCAATTTCCTCACGACTCTAGGCCATGGCGTCTACATGGCGGACGTAGTGAACGAAGCCCTGCACGGCAACTGGATGAGCGCCCCGGACGAGAACGGCATGAGGCAGTTTGATGTGGAAGGCTTCCTCGACGGCAACCTCGATTTCGGCGGCAGGGAATTCGACGTGATTCTGCTGTGGACCACGCTGGATTACATCCCGCAGGACCTGGTCGGGCCGGTCATTAAGCGTCTTCGTTCCTCCTTGCGTCCAGGCGGGCGCATCCTGGCCTTCTTCCACACGCGCAATACCGGACCCGATACCAGCTTCTGCCGCTACCATGTGACCGACAACGACACCATTGAGACCCAGGAAACCACTGGCTATGCGGTGCAACGGGTCTATACCAATCGAACCATCGAAAAGCTCTTCGAGACCTACGCCAATACCAAATTCTTCCTGGCCAAAGACAATCTCTACGAAGTGATCATCACTCGCTAGAGCAGTTTCGCAATTACTGTGGGCTCGTAAAAATCGCGAGGTGTGGTTTTCCTTGAGGGAAAACCACGAAAAGGCCTACCGCTTCGGTCTACTCCAATTGCGAAACTGCTTTCGTGAGCTTCCACAGCAGTTGACGCAGCACACCAATCCATCGCCGCGCATCCGATTGGCTGAGGTTCATGCGCCGCACCATGCGTCGCACCTCGCCGGGTGAGGCGCTGGCGGGGCGGCGCTTCGCGTATCCGATAGAAGCGAGCATCTGGGAAAGAAGTGTTGTAAGGCGCTCCAGGTCCTCGGCAGAGGAAGCGGGCGGTGACTTGGTGAGTGGCCGATCGTCCGTGTCCCGTATCAATTCGTAGAGGCAAACGGCGGCCGCCTGGCCAAGATTCATCGACGCGTGCCGCAGTCCCGGGGTCTGGTGCATGGGGATGGTCAGGAGCCAGTGGCAATGGCTCAGTGCATCGTTGCTAAGGCCGGTCTTCTCCGAGCCGAAGAGCAACGCGACGCGCCCCTTCGGCAGGGGAGTGCATGCAATAAGGGCGCCGCCTCCGCCAGGGTGTGGATCGGATGCTCCTGTTTTCGTTCTCCCACCGCGGTTGTGCCCACCACCAGGGTGCAATCGGCCACCGCTTCTGCGACGGTGGCAAACTCTCTTGCCTCCGCCAGGATGGCGGAAGCATCCACCGCGGATCGTGCTTTTTCCAGGCCCACCGAGTATTCGTTGACCAGGCGCAAGTCGGTGAAGCCAAAACCGTGCATGGCCCGCGCGACCGCGCCGATATTGTTCGGGTTTCGCGCCCGCACCAACACCACGCACACCCGCGCCGCGCTGCTCTTCACTCAGCATCGCTCTATCTTAGGTTGCCGGCCCAAACCCGCACGAAGGGCTGAACAGGTTGCGGAAAAACGCTTTGTACGAAGGGCACGGCTTCAGCCGTGCCACCGAGCTGTGGCCATTGAGGGTTTTAGCCCCTGAGGTACGCTTTTCCCTGCTTGTACTTGCACGGAACTACTGGGAAAAGCCGTACCCCAGCGGCTAAAGCCGCCCCCTCGCGCAGTACATTTACGGCACGGCTGAAGCCGTGCCCTTGGTGCGACGAGTCTCCTCACACCGGCTCAAAATGCGCGAACATGTTCTGGAACTCGGCGATCTTCGCCGGCACTTCGTACGTGCAAACAGCCTCGAAACGCTTCCATATCTCCAGCACCACGGGATTGGAATGAGCGCCGGCGATCGCTTCTGGTGAGACCCACTCAAAGATCTCGATCACCGTTCCATCCTTAGCGCGCATAACGATCGAGGCTCGCTCAGTCACCAGGCCGGCGGCGCGCAGGGGAGGAAGATGATCGCGAACCTTAACCAGCAGAGCTTCATCACAACCGGGCTTTGGCCGGTAGCAAGCTACAGAGATCGAACCCATGAAACCTCCTTCAGGCATGAAAATCGTGGCCCTTGCGTTCCGGGCCGAAGCCGAAAATCAGGAAAAGAGAGAAAATCACGCACATCTCAAAGACGGTGAGCGCCCACTGGTAGCCGAGATGGCGGCGAAGCGTGAACTCCACCACCACCGAGGGTGCTCCCATCAGGATGCCAAGCTGGTACACCACACCGGGAAACAAGCTGCGCACGCTGCTCGGGGAAAGCTCGTTCAAGTGCGCAGGGATCACGCCAAAGGCCCCCTGGACTCCGAACTGCATCATGAACGACCCAATGGCAAGCATGACGATGGTCGAGCCAAAGGCCCAGAGCGGGATGGAAAGCGCAGAAATGGTCAACGCCAGGATGATCGCGTAGCGCCGCCCCAGCCGGTCAGAGTAATGACCGATGACCAAAGCCCCCACGATCGCGCCGATGTTGTACAGGATGGCCAGATTGGAAACGACGGTATTAGAAAACCGATGCACCGTCTTGAGAAAATCCGGGTAGAGATCCTGGGTGCCGTGCGACAGGCAAGTCATGGCCGTCATCAGCAGCACCAGGTAGAGAAAGTCCTTCTTGTGCTGCCACACGATCCGGGCCACCTCGCCAAAGCTGGCCAGCCGGTGCTTTTGCCACGACGAAGATTCCGGCGACAGCAAAGTAAGCACAGCGATAATGGCCGCCAGCACCAGGCCGCAAAGGAACATCCACCGCCAACCGAGGGTCGGCTCGACGGTACGCAGGGCGATGGCCGCCAGCAGATACCCCAGGGAGTAACCCGCCTGCATGATGCCGGAGAACAGCCCACGCCAGCGCATGGGAGAGCTCTCCATAACCAGCGACGCGCCGATGCCCCAATATCCGCCCATGCCGATCCCATAGAGGGCCCGCAGCAGAACAAATACCGCGTAGCTGGGAGCGAAGGGGGTAAACGCCGTGATGATGGAGAAATAAAGCACGCAAGCGATCAGCGGGCGGCGGCGTCCATAGCGATCGGCCAGCGAACCAAGAATCAGCGCGCCCACCGGCCGCATGGCCAGGGTGATGGTGATGGTCCAGACGATGTCGCTCTTGCGTACGTGAAAGTTGTCAGCAAGAACGTCCACCAGAAAGACGAGGACGAAAAAGTCGAACGCATCGAGGATCCAGCCCAGGATCCCGGAAGAGACGGCGAACCCCCATCGTGGCGAGATGCTCTCGGGGGTGGTCTCTATGCTGGGCGCATCGGCCACCGCCCGCGACTGCTTCATCCATTCCATCTATAGTCTCGCCAGGGTTAGACCGCCATCCAATACCAGAACCGCGCCGGTTGCATAGGGAATTTCTCCGCGCGCCAGCGCGCTGACCGCGGTGCCCACGTCCTCAGGGGTCCCCCACCGCTTCTCGAGCAGGATACCGCCCTCGATCAGAGCGTCATATTTCCCCTTAACCCCTTCCGTCATATCTGTTTCTATGATGCCCGGCCGCACCTCATAGACACCGATGCCGTACTCTGCCAGGCGCGCGGCCCATAGTTTCGTGGCCATGGCGATCCCTGCTTTTGAGATGCAGTAGTCGCCCCGGTTCACACTGGCCACCGTGGCGGATACAGAACTGATATTGATGATCGAGTATTTTGCCGAAGGATCCTTGGCCCGCTGCCGGATCATCCAGGCGGCAACCGCCTGGGTCAGAAAGTAAGGGCCGCGAAGATTGGTGCCGATCACCTCGTCGAAGCTCTCCTCGCCGGCCTCGAGCAGGTCGGCTCGGGTGCGCGGCGCAATGCCCGCGTTGTTGACCAGGACATCAAGCCTGCCCAGTTGGTCGCCGACGTCCGCAATCAGCCACAGCCGGTCGGCCGTCGACGCCACGTCCGCCTTCACATAGATGGAGCGTTTACTGTACTTCCTGACTTGTTCCAATACTGGCTCTACCTGCGCCGGGTCGCGCCTGCCGGAGATCGCCAGCGTGAAACCGGCCTGTGCCAGCTTGAGGGCGATGCCCAGACCTATTCCGCGCGTGCCGCCGGTAACCAGCGCCACCCTTTCCTGATCCTGCATGCTTAACCTTTCGCTTCCGGTCCGAAGAAAGTGTAGTAGCGGGAGTTCGCAATTCTGCTGATCAGCAGGCAAAGCTCCAACAGATGGTAGTCGCCCCACATACAGGCCTCGCCGCAGGGAACCTTGGCACCGGGGGGAATATAGTCCCAACCGTTGGGGCGATGGTAGATGCTGTGCAACAGCAGCCCTTCGTGATCGGGTTGGACGGACAGGTAAGGTTCCTGCAGCAATCGTGCGGCGATGGTCAGCCCGGCCTGGGTGTAAACAGCTTCGTCGAGAATATGCCCGAGGCGAATCAACCCCTGGGCAGCGATGGCGCTGGCGGAAGCATCGACCGGCTCGTAGTCGTTGAAGGGATCTGCCGGCTTGGCCTGCCAGTCGCCCAGCCGGTGCAACTGGGGCGCCCCGGTATCCCAATAGCAGATGCCATCGAGCGCGCTTGCCTGTTGCAGGTAGAAGTCGCATGCCGCGCGAGCCGCCCGCTCCATCAAAGCCAGGCTTTCCCTATTGGCGCCGGTAGACTGGACGAACTCCATCAGTTCAGGAAAACCAAGCATTCCCCATGCCAGGCCTCGAGTCCAGGTAGAGAATGGCGAGTAGCCCTGCTGCGTCGAGGGGCAGCGGAAGACGCCGCTGGCCGGATTAAAGACGGCTTCATGCACGGTTCGCCCGCGTAGCGCCGGCACATCGTAAGCATCGCGTCCGTCGCCATAATAGAGGTTGAAGCGTGCCGTGGTTTTGGCATGGATCAGAGCACGGTCAAGAAGACTAACGCGCACATCCTGTTCTCCCTGCAGCGAGTGGCCCAGCATGTGGGAGAGACAGCAGATACGCAGAGTGCGGATGGTATCGATAAACAGCGACTGGCTGCCATTAAAGGAGCAAATGTAGCCCAGGCCATCCTGCAGGCTGGTCCAACGTGCGGCCTGCACCGCTCCGCTGACCTTCAAGGCAAGCTCGTAGAAGTTCATCTCCCACTGGTTCGCGGGGATGCGGCCTTCCAGCATCAGGCGGCGCAGGTTGCCGTAGGTGGAGATGTTGTTGAAGCCATGATCGTGCACCCCGGTATGGGTAAGATGCTCCGCCATGCCAGCGACCACGTGCCGCCGCGCCGCCGCCAGCAGATCCGCGTTGCCGGTGAGATCGAAGCACAGCAGGGCGTTGCCGTATTGAAAACCCTGGGTCCATTGGGTCCAGCTGCGGGCGGTGTAGCGGCCGGCAATGGTGATGACGGGTGCACCATCGCTGTCTTTCCAACGCTTGTCCAAACGGAGAGTCTTTTCTGACGCCAGCTCCAGTGTGCGCCGGATGGCCGGCAATAAATCCTTCGCGGTTAGGGCGTGATTCGATTCCAACCTGTCTCCTTCAAACGAGTGCAATAAAGCGATCGATCATTTGCTGCAGCACCTGATCGGGATCGCTATCCCAGATGGCCTGGTTAAAAATCTCCACTTCGATGGGCCCGTCGTAGCCTGCCTGGTCCACGGCAACGCGCAGCATGCGATTATCGATCACCCCGTCGCCCATCATGCCTCTGCCCATCAGGGTGTCGGGCAAGGGAACCAGCCAGTCGTTCACATGGAAGCCGTAAATTCTGCCCGCGGAACGGGCGATCGAAGGCAGCACCTGCGGATCCCACCAGATATGAAAAACATCGAGGATAAGCCCAACCTCTTGCGGAGTATAAGCGGAAGCCAGCTCCAGCGCCTGGGCGATGGTAACCAGCACCGAGCGCTCAGCCGCGTACATGGGATGAAGCGGCTCCAGGCCCAGCTTGACGCCGCGCTGGCGAGCGTAGGGAACCAGGGCAGCGACGCCATCCGCCACCATCTTTCTGGCGTCGGCGATCGGAACTTCCGGGGAGGCTCCCACCACCAGCACCAGGGAATCGGCCTGGAGCGCGGCCGCTTCGTCGACCGCCCGGTAGTTGTCCTGGAGGCTCTTGTCGCGGCCGGCCTGGGTAGGGCTGGGAAACATGCCGCCCCGGCAAACGCTGGAGACATGCAGTCCGGCATCCTCTACCAGGCGCACGCAGGTGGCCAGGCCGGTCTCCGCGATCTTGTGCCGCCAGAGCGCGATAGAAGGGATGCCGTGACGCACGCAGCCCTCGACTGCCTGGGTTACGTTCCATTTGCCAAGGGTTATCTGGTTGAACGACAGCCTTGCCTTCTCTGCCATGCGGACTACTTCAGCCCCACTACCAGGTAGAGATCCGAGAGCGTGCGATGGTAGCCGTAGATATAGGAGGAGGCGTCGGGAGTCATGATAATGGGCCCGATCTGGCTTACGCCGGCAGGATCGGCGGGCGCGAGGCTGCGCCAGAGAGTGCGCTTGCCGGTTGCGAGGTCGAGCCGTTCGACCTTCGCTGGGAACTCGCCCGGTCGATATACATAAAGCGACTTGCCGTCCGCCGACCACTGGACTGGCTGTTCGCCGGCAATGAGGCCGGGAACCGTATTGGTGGGGCCGCCGGTGAGTGAGTAGAGATAGCCCAGCCCATCTGTTCCTACACCCGCCACCTGGGTGCCATCGGGCGAAAGAACCAGTATCAACGGATCGATCCCCTCGGGAGAGATCGGGACAGCCTGGTCGGTGATCGACTTTTGCAGATAGATGCGCGCACCGTGACCCTCCTGTTTGGCGGTGAAGACGATGCCTTTGCTGTCGGGCAGCCAGGACGCCCATTCATGGTAAAGACCATCGTGGGTGAGCTGCTGCGCTTCACCCGCGCCGCTGGGCAGCAGGACTAATTGCGCGGGAGACGCTACGTTCAGGGCCAGAATCCACTTGCCGTCGGGCGATAAGCCGACGGCATTACCGTCACCCAACCTCACCGCAGATTCCTCGGCAGTCTTGCGCAGGTAGACGGAATAACCGGCGCCGCCGCCAACTCCCTCTTCGTCGAAGAGCAGCTGCTTGCCGTCCGTGGACAACTGCGCTGGGAAGGAGTAATCGAGCCAGGAGAAGTCCTGCTCCCTGGTCATGCCGGCGATCATTCCCCCCAACTCGCGCCGCCAACTCTGGCGGGAGAGAAGCAACTTTCCGTCGGGGGAAATATCCTCCAGCTGCAGCGAGGCTGGTACCCGGGTGATGATCCGCTTGCGGCCGCTGGGGGTCACGGCATTCAGCGCCCGGCCGCTTCCCTCGAGCGCAGGATCTTCCTCGTCAGGGACGCTTGCGGTGTACCAAATCTCTTTTCCGTCCGGCGACCACGCCAAACCCTCGGCGGTCAAAGAGCCCTGGGTCAGAACCTTGTCCGTGCCTTGCCGGTCGACCACGTGCACCCCGCCGGCATCGTCACCCACCAGGGGATGGTCGAGATAAGCAACCAACTCCCCATCGGGAGAGACTCGGGGATTGCCCATCCATCCTGGGGTTTCGTGGATCACTTTGCCGATGGGATACTCCAGGCGATTCTTGCCGGCCACGTCGCGGATCACAGCCAGTTGCTTGCCGTCGGGGGACCAGTCCGCCCACTGCACGCCGTCGAGAACGTCACGCGGATCTCCTCCGTTCATGGGCATGCGGGCCAGGGTCCCGATCTGGGTGTAAGTTCCGGTGACGGTCACCTTGGTCAGCAGCGCAATATCGCCGGTGGAGGAGATGCTCATCAGCTCATCGCCATGGCGCTCCAGGGAGCGTGACTGCGGGCTCTCCGCACTGGTAATAAATATTTCCGTCGGCTTGCCTTCCCATGCGGCGCCGTAGACCACAGATTGCCCATTGGGCGTGAAGCGGGCCGAGCGGACAGTACCACGGCGGAAACTGAGCTGATGGTAAATCGGTGGCGCCGTATGGTTCCGCGCGGCATGCAGAAACCAGCCGATGACCAAGCCGGCCAACAGTGCGGACGTGGCGGCGAGGATGGCATAGGACCACGGACCCCGGCCTGCCGGCTGTCTCGTCTCGACTGGCGGGGTTGCGGCGACCGCACTCACGCTGCCGGAAACCGGAGCCTGGGCGGTTGCCGAGCGCTGGGAATCCAGCTTGCGCTTAAGGATCTTCATTTCAGCGCGCATCTCGGCTGCCGACTGGTAGCGCAGGTCGCGGTCCTTTTCCAGCGAGCGGTCGAGAATGCGCTCGAATTCCAGCGGCAGGTTGGGATTGAGTTGGTGTGGTGGCGCCGGGTTGCGGTTGAGGATGCTCTCGAAGATCACCGCTGACGTACTGCCATCGAAGGCCAGCTTGCCGGTGGTCATCTCGTAGAGCGTTGCGCCCAGGGAAAACAGGTCGGTGCGGCCGTCGAGTTCTTCTCCTCGCGCCTGTTCAGGGGACATATAAGCGACGGTTCCCAGGGCGCTCCCGGGGCTGGTCAGGTCCTTTAACGTCTCGCCGTCAGAGGTCGCGTTCAGGTCGCGTCGCTGATCTATCTTGGCCAGACCGAAATCGAGCAGTTTTGCCTGACGGGTTTTGGTGATGAAGATGTTGGCCGGCTTGATGTCGCGGTGCACGATACCCTTGGCGTGGGCCGCATCCAGCGCGTCGGCAATTTGGATACCGAGATCGAGCACGAAGTCGATGGGCAGGGGGCGGCCGTCGATACGGTGCTTGAGCGTCTGGCCCTCGAGGTATTCCATGGCCAAATAGGCCCGTCCCTCTTCTTCGCCGACATCGTAGATAGTGCAGATATTGGGATGGTTTAATGCCGAGGCGGCGCGGGCCTCGCGGCGGAATCGGTCCAGCACGGGAAGCTGGCGGCTGATCTCGTCAGGTAAAAATTTGAGCGCGACGAAACGCCCGAGGCGAGTGTCTTCCGCCTTATAGACGACACCCATCCCACCACCGCCAAGTTTTTCGATAACTCGATAATGGGAGACGGTTTCGCCGATCATGGTCCAGCGTTAGCGTAGGGGAGGGAGCAAGCCAAGTCAACGAAATGCTTTGCGTGAGAGCTATTCGCGAAGGGCCGGGCATGCTTTACTTTGGCGTCACCAGCAACCTGTATCGGCGCCTCACGCAACAGAAGGAGCACCGTTCAGGTCGACCCTTCGGGCGCTACTGCACCGGCCACTTCCATTCGCGGATCTCTTTCTGGTCGATCCCGTTTTCGTGCGCGTAGTTCACTGCCTTGATGATCTGCCCCTTCAGCCAGCCGATGGTATGCGCTCCCTTTTCCTCCAGCCGCGGCACCCGCTCGATGACGTCGATTGCCAGGTTGAAGCGATCCACCTGGTTCAGGATCGCCAGTTCCAGCGGAGTATTAATGTTGCCCTTCTCCTTATATCCACGTACGTGGAAGTTCGCGTGGTTCGTCCTGCGATAGGTCAGCTTGTGGATCAGCGAGGGGTACGCGTGGAAGTTGAAGATCACCGGCTTGCGCTTGGTAAACAGGCCGTCGAACTCGCGATCGGACATGCCGTGAGGGTGCTCGTTCTCCGGCATCAGGCGAAAGAGATCGACCACGTTAACGAAACGTAGCTTCAAAGCCGGGCAGGTATCACGCAGGATCGCTGCCGCCGCCAATGCTTCCGAGGTGGGAATATCTCCGCAGCACGCGATCACCGCATCCGGCTCGTCGCCGGCGTCGGTGCTGGCCCAATCCCAGATACCAATCCCCCGGGTGCAGTGCTCGACCGCTGCCTCCATGGTCAGGTATTGCAGATGCGGCGCTTTGTCGGCGACGATCACGTTCACGTAGTTGACGCTGCGCAGGCAATGGTCGGCCACGCTCAGCAGGCAGTTGGCATCGGGTGGCAGATAGACCCGGGTGATCTCCGGGCTCTTGTTGGTCACCACATCCAGAAATCCCGGATCCTGGTGGGTGAAGCCGTTGTGGTCCTGCCGCCACACCAGCGAGGTGATCAGCAAATTAATCGAGGAGATGGGCGACCGCCAGCGGGTTTCCAGCTTGCTCTTCTCCAGCCACTTGGCATGCTGGTTGAACATGGAGTCGATGATGTGCACAAAGGCCTCGTAAGAGGAGAAGAATCCGTGCCGCCCGGTAAGCACATAACCCTCGAACCAGCCTTCCAGCGTGTGCTCGCTCAGCATCTCCATGACCCGCCCATCGTTGGCCAGAAAACCACCGTCCTGGTCTTCGGGCAACATGTCTTCCATCCACGTCTTGCCGCTGGCCTCGTAGATGGCATCCAGTTTGTTGGACGCCGTTTCATCCGGCCCGAAGACGCGGAAGCTGGTCATGTTCTTGCGCATCACGTCGCGCAAAAAATGGGCCATCACATTCGTCGAGGAGGTTTCCACCTGTCCCGGTTTGTCCACCTTGACGGCGTAGTCGCGAAAGTCCGGCATATCCAGCGGGCGTCGCAACAGGCCGCCGTTGGCATGCGGGTTGGCGGTAATGCGCCGCGTGCCCACCGGGGCCATCTCCCGCAGCTCCTCAATTAACCGCCCAGACTGGTCGAATAACTCTTCCGGCTTGTAGCTGCGCAGCCAGGTTTCCAGCTTCTTCAGGTTCTCGGGGTTGGTCTTGGGATCGAGAATAGGAATCTGGTGCGCCCTCCAGAAACCTTCCACCTTGTGCCCGTCTACCTCCTTCGGCCCGGTCCAGCCCTTGGGGGTGCGCAGGACGATCATCGGCCATTTCGGCCGCTCCACTGTCTGCCCGGCCGGCGCGCTGCGGGCTTTCTCCTGGATCGCACGGATTTCCAGCACGCAGCCCTCAAGCACCTCGGCCATCTTGGGGTGCATCTTCTCCGGGTCGTCGCCCTCTACAAAGTGCGGGGTCCATCCCAGCCCTTTGAAGAGCATCTCCAATTCTTCATGCGGGATGCGGGCAAGAATGGTGGGATTTGCAATCTTGTACCCGTTCAAGTGCAGGATAGGAAGCACCGCTCCATCGCGCACCGGGTCGAGAAATTTGTTGGAGTGCCAACTGGTGGCCAGCGGCCCCGTCTCCGATTCGCCGTCGCCCACGGCCACGGTCACAATCAGGTCGGGGTTGTCGAACGCAGCTCCAAATCCATGCGAGAGGCTGTATCCGAGTTCACCGCCTTCATGGATGGATCCTGGTGTCTCCGGAGTGCAGTGGCTGCCGATCCCGCCGGGAAACGAAAACTGCTTGAGGAACTTGTGCAGCCCCTCCACATCCTGGCTCTTCTCCGGATAGATCTCGGAGTAGACGCCTTCCAGGTAGCAATTGGAGAGCGTGGCCGGTGCGCCATGCCCTGGCCCGGAAAGGTAGATAACGTCGAGGTCGTACTTCTTGATCAACCGGTTCATGTGAACCCAGATGAAGCTCTGTCCCGGGTCCGACCCCCAATGGCCAAGCAGCCGGTTCTTGATGTGCTCCGGCTTCAGCGGCTCGCGCAGGAGCGGGTTCGAGCATAGATACAACATGCCGGCGGAAAGGTAGTTGCACGCCCGCCAGTAGGCATTCATTTTTCTGATCTCATCGGCGCTCAGGGACTGCCCTGCTTTGCTCGAAGCCACGGGAAGTGTCTCAACGTTGCTCATATTCCTCCTTCGAATGCGGTTTCAACGGTTACTTGCCTTCTTTAAGTCCGCGAGGAGTGGTTTTCTTTGACGGAAAACCACGAAAATATTAGTTGCTTCGGTTTGCATCCACCGTGAAACCGCTGGATGCGTTTTCTGTTGCGATGCGGTTGCCGTCACGTTCCATCTGGTTCACGTGCACGGCGATCATGCGATCTTCCTGGGCGGTGATCACCCATATCTCAACCTTGGAATCAGCATGGTTGACCCGGTGCGGCGCATCGTTTTTCGCCTCATTCGCCGCCGCGTCGAGTACCACGCCGTAGCTTTCCAACCCGCGCAGAATCTCCGCCCTGGACTTCACATCGTGCTCTCCGATGCCGCCAGTGAAGATCACGGCATCCAGACCACCCAGCAGCCAGGCGAAGGCGCCGATCGCTTTGCGCACGCTGCGGGTGAAGATGTCGAGCGCCAGCCGGGCGTCGGCGCTGGCCGCCTCCGCCTGGCGTACTGTGCGCATATCGTTGGGCAGCCCGGAGAGCGCGACCATCCCTGCCTTGTGATTCAGGATGCTTTCCACCGAGCTCATGGCCGCCGTGCGGTCACCCTCCGCCTGCCGCAGCAGGTACAGCACCAGGCCCGGATCGAGATCTCCGGGGCGGGTGCCCATAACCACTCCGCCGGTCGGGGTGAGTCCCATGGAGGTATCGACCGAGCGTCCATCCACCAGCGCGGTCACACTGCACCCGCTGCCCAGATGGGCAATCACCATCCGCTGCGGAAAACGCGCGAGCCCACGCTCCGCAGCAACCCGAAGCTCATCCACCATCGACTCACAGGAAAGCCCATGGAAGCCGTAACGCTTCACCCCCCGCCGGCGATATTCGATGGGGATGGCGTAGGTCGAGGCCTCGGCCGGCATGGTCTGGTGGAAGACCGTGTCGAAGCATGCATAGTGCCGCGCACGGGGAAATCGCCCCATCATGTCGCGGATCAGCTGGATCGCCTGCGGATCGTGCAGCGGGGCAAAGACGACCGCCTGCTCCAGATCCTTGAGTACCTGTTCGGTAATTCTCTGGTGCTCATCCAGAAGTGCCCCAGGATGCACCACCCGGTAGCCAACCGCGTCGATCACCGGCATTCCTGGCCGGCAAATGGTCTCTTCCAGTAGGCTCACGGGGTCTTTGCTGGGGTTATCGTCTGAGGACAGCTCCCGCCCCTGGGCATCGCGAAAGGTGAACCCGAGCTTTGCTGTGCCGACTCCGCTGATCTCGCCGGCGAACAAAATGCCAGGCCAAGACGGCCGGACGCTCGAGCCATTGCTTTCGCCCTCTCCCGCGTCGAAGATGGAGAACTTGATCGACGAGGAACCGCTATTGATTACGAGTATGTGCACCACTCTCCAAACTACACCCGCCATGTCTCATAGAGATGAATTCCACCGGCACACCTACGTGATAGAGTCGCGGAGTTGGCGGAAAGACCCGCCGGAAAACGCAAAAAGGAAACCCATGAGTAAGTTCACACGAAGGACCATGCTGAAGGGCGCGGCTGCGGCTCTGCCGGGAGCCGGAATCTTCGCGCTCCCCTGCTTAGCGCAGGCGATTCAAGCGAGCAGCACGCCGCAGCAAAGACCGAAGGTCAAGATCACCGATATCCGTACTGCTCAGGTTATGGTGCATGGACCACAAACCCATGTGCGGGTCTATACCGATTCGGGTCTCTACGGCCAGGGGGAATCGACCGATGCCGCGGTCGGCACGGCCGCGTTAGTACATGGATTCCGCCGCATATTGATCGGCCAGGATCCGCTCAACGTCGATGCGCTGTGGGAGAAGATGCGGGTCTCGGGAATCTTCGCCGGCGCCCAGGGCGGCCAATACGTGACTGCGATGACCGGGGTGGAGATCGCGCTGTGGGATCTCGCCGGGAAAATCCTGGGTCTGCCGGTTTATCAATTGTTGGGGGGCAAGTTCCGCGACAAGGTACGCATGTACTGCGACTCGGATATGGATAATCCCGTCGGCGCGGAATCGGACCGCAAGCTGCCCTGGATCAAGGAGCAGGGTTTTACCGCGATGAAGATCGACCTGGACGATGCGGCCGATCCGGCCCGCTTCGATAAGGTGAACTGGACCGCCAGCAACGGCGAAATCGATCGCATGGTGAGCTGGGTCAAGCACGTACGGGAATCGATCCCCAAAGAGATGGACCTGGCCTGCGATATGCACGGCCGCTATGACGCCACCACCGGCAAGCGGGTCGCGGTTGCGCTCGAACCGTACCGGTTGCTTTGGCTGGAAGAACCCGTGCCCCCGGAAGATATCGACGCCATGGCGGATATCCGTCACTCGACCACCACGCCGATCTGTTGCGGCGAGAATCTGTACTTGCGCTGGGGTTTTACTGAGTTGCTGCAGAAGCGGGCAGCCGACATCATCATGCCGGATATCCAAAAAGTAGGTGGACTTTCCGAGGCCCGCAAAATCGCCAACATGGCCCAGGCGTACTACGTTCCGTTTGCTCCGCATTGCGTCGTCTCGCCCATCGGCACCATGGCTTCCGCCCATGTTTGCGCTACCATTCCCAATTACCTGGTCTGCGAGTGGCACTGGATCAATCATCTGGAACTGTGGAAGAGCTTTATTAAAGAGGGCGAGATCATCGTCAAGGGCTATGTCACTCCTTTGGATAAGCCCGGATTTGGCGTGGAGATGAACGAAGAGGTCGCAAAGACCGTGCAGATCCCGGGCACGACATGGTTTGAACCGGAAAAATGAGGATAGGGATGCTCAAGCGCATGGTAGTGGGAACGCTGTGTTCCTGGATGATTTTGGGTGCGTGTGGCAACGCGCAGCAGGGATTTTTCACCCGCGAGGATGTGATCAAGTACACACCTGACTGGCAAGGGGAGCGCTTCCCGGACGGCCGGCCCAAGGTGCCGGACGCGATCCTCGACCGGATGAAGACGGTGACTCTGGAAGAGGCCTGGGCGGTGGTAGAAAATGCCGGCTTCATGCATCAGTACGAAGACGGCTGGCTCTCCATTCATCCCGACAAGGTCTTGGTGGGCAGGGCATTGACGGCAGTCTGGATGCCGGGGCGGCCCGACATCCAAAAGCTAATCGAAGCCCAGGGAGTGCAGGACCATCGTCAGGGTGCGATGAATGCCTGGCCGGTGGACATGCTGCAGCCCCGCGACGTCTATGTCGGCGACCACTTCGGACTGAAGGTGGACGGCCCTTCGATCGGCGACAACGTGGGCAACGCCATCTACGCCAAGTCAGGCAATGGCATTGTTTACGACGGCGCAGTGCGGGACATCAACGGGCTGGAGGAGCTGCCGAATTTCGTAGCCTTTGTTCGTTCCTACGATCCCTCACACCATTACGGATCGTTGCGTTCGGGCAAGCTGCTCAACTCGACCATGGTCAGCATCAATGGCCCCACGCGCATCGGCCATGCGACGGTGATGCCGGGTGACGTGGTCTTGGGCAGGAATGGAGGAGTTATCTTCATTCCCCCGCAGCTTGCCGAGCAAGTGGTGAAGAGCTCGGAATCGACTCATCTGCGCGACGTCTTTGGCCACCAAAGGCTGGAAGAAAAGAAGTACACCGCCGGACAGATCGACGCCCGCTGGACGGATGCAATCGAGCAGGACTATCGCTCATGGTTGAAGCAGAATGAAGATCACCTCTCCGTCCCCAAGGAACAAATCGAAGAGATTTTGAAAGAGCACCAGTAGGGAGTTCCCACGGCAGGTCTCTGCACGAAAGGCACGGCGTCACAGGCTGCGAAAAAGTCGTTCAGGATAACACCGTGCTCTCTGCATTAGCCACAAAGGATTGGGTGGCCCACTCAAGCCTTCTGTTTTGGCTTGAGTGGGGTGGTTGCGGACCAAGCCATCGCTTTGTGTCATTAGGTCCTGCTTCGGAGCCAGTGGAGATGAGCAATATGAGACTCTTCACCGGATCGATTTCATAAAGTTAGCTGCGAGTCACGAGCTGAGTTATCACCGCACGAAGCGGCGTCGTCCCATCCACATGCTCTGTTCCAGGTGCGCCAAAGTGAATCCAACCGGAATTGAATCCATCGACCATCTCCGCCCGAGGCGCCGTCCCCCCCTCCGGCATCCCCTGTGAGACCCATAGCGTCTCCCACTCCGCCCTGGGAACGGCGATCGCCTCGACGGGGCTACCAACAGCATCCGCGAAAACATCTGCTATCTCGAGTGGACTGTAGCCCTCCGGGCCCGCAACTTCGATATGGCGGATTCCGGTCCAGCTCTGGGTGAGCGTCTCTGCACCCACCTTGCCGATGTCCGCGGTAGCAACCAGAGGAAACTTCCGGTCAAGCGGATGGAGCTGAAACCGGATCTTGCCTTCATTCCGCGCGCTCGCTACGTCACCGGCTGAGTTCTCAAAGAACCAGCCGGCGCGAAGAAACGCATGGGAGAGCGGAAGATCGCCCAGCGCCTCTTCGAGGAGATGTAAGCTTGTGATCAAACCCAATCCGCTGGCCTGCTCCGCTCCTATGGATGACAGATAAACCGCCTTCGACGGCAGAGCTCTTGATAGTGCCTCGTGCAGGACCTTCAAAGTTGCCTTGGTCTCGGCGAAGTCCGGTGCCGGCGCGAAGTTTGGAGGAAGCATTACGAACACGCCGGCGACACCGGTGAACGCTGCCGTAAGCGCATCCGCGTCGTCATAGTCGGCTTTGAAGAGCTCCGCACCTTGCTTCTGCCACTCTGCAGCTTTCTCGGGATTCCTAACGATTCCTCGAACCTTCTCGCCCTTTGCAAGAAGCGTGCGCGCAACGGCGCCGCCTACATTCCCTGTGATACCCATGACTGCGTACATATTGATGCCTCCTGGTTTCTATCGTGGTTGTCTGAAATGATTGTTGCGAATGTCAGTGTTTCTCCGAACGGTCCTTCAAGGCCGCCAGCCAAAGCTGATGCCCCTCACTATCCCTCTCCGTGCTTCCAACTATCTGACTCACGGGGATTGATTTGGAACTAATCTTCGCGGCATTTCACTTATAACCGATTAGCATAAGTACATGAGTTTTGATGACCGCATTCTGAATGGCGTGACCGCACTTGCGGCCGTGGTGCGATCGGGCGGCTTCGCGGCCGCGGCGAGATCCTTGAATCTCTCCCAACCGGGCATCAGCCGTGCAGTAGCTCGGCTGGAGGCGCAGGTTGGAATCCGGCTCCTGGAACGGACGACACGCTCCGTCTCCCTTACGGACGAAGGCAGGCGGTTTTACGAGACCATTGGCCCGATTGTGTCGGCGCTCGAAGACGCCACCTCCGCTCTGGCCGAAGGTAAAGTCACCGTCCGGGGGAGACTGCGCGTCAACATGGACCCCTACTTCTCGCAGCTCATTCTCGGGCCGCAGCTCAGTGGATTTCTCAAAGCATATCCGGAGATTATCCATCGCGCCAATACCTCGCACCGAAGACGCGCGCATTTCTTGAATTCCTATCTACGACGGCCCGGGCCTCGCACTCGCACAATCCAAGGCTTCCCCGCAATACACCGTGGTGGACTTAGGGCCAGTGGGCCCGTCGTGGTCGCCAGGCCAGCCAGGGTCTTGGGGTCGCAATGCGATTTGTACTAACAAGTCTTAGTGGATAGCTTCCTGTTAGTCGACAGACCGTCTGGAAGCTCGAACACTGACAGCTGCTGGACAAGCGCATTTGGCTTGTATGTGTCCACTCAGAGCTACTTCCGGTTTGTCGCTATCTGGGAAGCATGTCAAGAGCCTGTATCGCCATAAGGCATGCTTACGTTCCCACTAATGAGTCCACTTTTCCGGGCATGCGCTCGCTGCTCCACGCCCGGAGGATTTCCCAGGCTTGCGTCTTTAAGGAAGATGGTATGCTTCCCAGCAACGGACACGGGGCTTCCCCGATGAATCGTCGGCGATGGCCGGCAAATCCTATTGCACCCTGCATCGCGTGGTACGACTTCACCCCGCAGAATTGGGTTTTCTATGCCAACACCTATCCATACGAGATTGCGCCAGCTCGCTCGCGTCGTTGCGGTTTGCCTTTTTGGCTCGAGTTCACTCTTCGCGAGCGACCAGGGAGAGATACACCGCGGCTACTATCGCTACCCAGCTATCCATGGCGACACCATCATATTCACCTCCGAGGGAGACTTGTGGTCGGTGAGCACCAGCGGAGGTTCCTCGCGGCGGATAACCTCAAACCCTGGCACAGAGGCCATGGCGACCATTTCTCCGGATGGGCTGACGGTCGCTTTCCTGGCGAATTACGAGGGACCGACCGAGGTCTATACGATGCCAGTCAATGGCGGATTGCCGCAGCGACGGACCTGGGATGGCGACGCGCTACCGGAGGGGTGGACACCCGATGGCCGGCTCATCGTCCGGACGAGACGCTACTCGACCCTGCCCGATCCTAAGCTTGTCCTGATCGACAGCCGTGGCGGACATGAGATTGTTCCACTGTCCTCATCTTCGGAAGGAGCTTACTCTACCGACGGCCGCGCGCTGTTCTTTACGCGGTGGGACTGGCAGCCGAGTTCAACCAAACGCTACAAAGGAGGCTGGGCAGAGAACATCTGGCGCTATGACGGCACGCACGGAGGCTGTGCCATTGACGGCTGATTGGGCAGGCACGTCACACAACCCGATGTTCTGGAACGGCCGCGTCTATATCCTCTCGGATCGAGATGGAGTGATGAACGTGTACTCCATGGACGAACAGGGCCACGGCCTACACCAGGAAAGCCATCAGCGCCTATTCGATATTGAGTCAGCATCCCTGTCCGATGGCCGCGTTGTGTACGCCTGTGGTGGCGACTTATGGCTGCTCGATCTAAAGACCGGCCATGAAGCCATCCTTCCCATTACCCTGGTCTCCGATTTCGATCAGTTACGCGAGCACTGGGTAAAGAAGCCGCTCGATTACCTCACCGGCGTTCACATTGCGCCGGACGGCGGCAGCGCTGTGTTTACGGCGCGCGGGGAAGTGTTCAGTCTGCCGGCCAAGAGCGGACGCATCATCAAGGTTGCCGGCAATTCAGCAGTGCGCTATCGCGAAGCTCGGTTTTTGCCGGATGGCAAGAGCATTGTTGTTATTTCCACGCAGAGCGGAGAGACCGAATTCTGGAAGTATCCGGCCAACGGCGTCGGCGAGCCGGAGCAGTGGACCCACGACGCCACAGTGCTGCGGTGGGAGGGAATTCCTTCGCCCGATGGCCGCTGGCTGGCTCATCACGACAAGGATCAGCAGCTTTGGATTTATGACATTAAGACAAAGCAGGACAAGCTAATCGCGCAGTCGATGGCAGGCAACTTTCACGATCTCAGCTGGTCCGCGGACAGTCGCTGGCTGGCGTATGTCGAAACAGCGGCGAACAGTTATGGGCAGATCAAGGTGCTCAATGTGGACTCGGGCGCCATTCAGATCGATTACCTCCGACCGCTACGATAGTGTGAACCCGGTCTGGAGCTCCGACGGCAAATGGCTCTATTTCCTCTCCGACCGGATGCTGAAGACGACCGTCAGCTCTCCGTGGGGACCGCGCCAGCCTGATCCCTTTTTTGATCGCCAGGTAAAGATCTACGAGCTTGCTCTCACGCCAGGTCTCCGCTCGCCATTCTTGCCGGCCGACGAACTTCATCCCGGATTCGCCGGCCAAGAAAGATGAGGAGAAGGCGGCGGACAGCAAGACGGAAGATGCAAAGAAGACCGTAAGCGATAACAAATCTCCCGGTGGGCGAAAAGCCTTCCGATGAAAAGAAAGAACGAAAAGAAACCGGTGGAGGTGAAGATCGACTTCACCGATATGCCGTGGCGTCTGAGCGAGGTTCCGGCGCCTCCGGGAAATTACGACAGCCTGCAGGCGACGGACAAGCGTCTGTGCTGGCTGAACGCGAACGAGGAAGTACCGCCGAAGCTGGCGTTGCAATGCCTGGACGTTGCGAACAAAGGTGACGAGCCGGAAACTGTCATGGCGGATGTGAAGAGTTATGAGATTTCGCTCGACCGCAAGAAATTCTCATCAGAAAAGGTGAGAAAGGCGAAGATTTTTCCATCCTCGATTCCGATGTCAAGCCCGCTGCAATTGCGGACTCGAAGGCGCTTGCGAAGATGTCCCTCAACTTTTCTGCGCTGGACCTTCTCCACCGACCCGCGGTCAGAGTTTCGCGGGATCTTCCTCGACGCGTGGCGGATGGAGAGAGACTACTTCTACGATCGCAACATGCAGGGAGTGGACTGGATCGGCATGCGCGAGCGCTATCTCCCCTTGGTGGATCGGGTCGCCGACCGGGACGAGCTTAATGCTGTCATTGCGCAAATGGTCGGCGAGCTCTCCGCGTTGCATATCTTCGTGCGCGGCGGCGATGACAGACAGCCCTCCGATCAGGTCGATCTTGCCGCGCTCGGCGCGCTGCTGCGGCGCGACGAAAAAGCCGGAGGATATGTAGTCGAGCACATCTACCTGCACGATCCCGATATGCCCAGCACGGCCCCGCCGCTCGCCCGTCCGGAATCTCTGGTCAAGGAAGGCGAGGTGATCCTCAGCATCGACGGGCAAAATCTGCTCGGCGTTTCGGATGAACGCGAACTGCTGCGCGGCAAGGCCGGCAAGCAGGTTCTGCTGCGGGTGAAGTCCACGTCCGGCGAGACGCGCGACGTGCTGGTGAAGCCCATCAAAGCTTCGGACGAGACGAACCTGCGCTACGCGGAATGGGAGTATTCGCGTCGGCTCAAAGTCGAATCAGCTTCCGGCGGCCAAATCGGCTACGTCCACCTGCGCGACATGGGGCCGGACGACATTGCTCAGTGGGCGCGAGAGTATTACCCTGTCTACAACCGCCAGGGCCTCATCATCGACGTTCGGCACAATCACGGCGGCAATATCGACTCCTGGCTGCTTGGAAAGCTGCTTCGACAAGCATGGTTCTATTGGCAGCCTCGCGTTGGCGACCCGACATGGAATATGCAATACGCCTTCCGCGGACATATTGTCGTGCTGTGCGATCAGGAAACTGCTTCTGACGGCGAAGCCTTCACCGCAGGTTTTCAACATTTCAATATGGGAAAAGTGATCGGAATACGGACGTGGGGCGGCGAGATTTGGCTAAGCGGAAGTAACACAGAGGCAGACGGAGGCGTCGCCACGGCCGCAGAAATTGGAGTCTACGGCCCCGAAGGCAAATGGTTGATCGAGGGACACGGCGTCGATCCCGATATCGTCATCGACAATCTTCCTCACGCTACTTTCGCTGGATCCGACGCGCAACTGCAAGCCGCGATGGATTTGTTGAAGCAGGAAATTCAAAAGGATCCAAGGCCGGTTCCCAATGCTCCGCCTTATCCCAATAAGGCCTTTAAGTACGTACCCTAATTTGAGAAAGTTCTTTGAGTGACCTTGCGCGCCATTTGCCGGCCATTCGGAGATTTGAGGGCCGCCCCGTTTTCAAGGAACTTCGTCACGGGCCCCGGTTTTGATCGACTTGATTGCGTCAGCACCGTTATCGTTTGACACAATTACTGGAGATCGCGGCGGAAAGCACAATGACTAAGGAAGAGTTCAGGGCGTTGAAGAGTTTGGAAGATCGCAGAGTGCACATGACGTTCATTGATGGTCAGCGAGTGATAGCAACGCTCGTCAGCGTGCAGACAGACATGGATGAAAGCCAGCATCTGATTTATGACAGGCTAGAGTGGGCATCTACGCAGTATGACCGGGTTGAAGAGTTCTACCTGAGGGTCCTGCGCGACGATGAGGAGCCACTGTTCGTCAGCGATGAGGCGACGCTGTTTGACCATCTAGTGTTCGAGCAACGGATTGATTGTAAATAGTTTAACTGGAGTCGCTCTGCTACCAGCTCGCCAGGCAAGCGATATTTACAGCCAACGGAGGGTTTCTGAGTTCAGTACATGATTTGGGATGAGCCGAGTGCTCGCACAAAGGCCTGACTTCTCCGCTGCGGGTCTCGATCGAGGCATTCGGCTATCAGCTTGACGCAAAACGAAGGTATTCGTGAGGTGCTCAATCGCGGGCTGACGACGACAGAGGACTTGTCGCGCGTCTGAAGGGGTCTCTCCCCGGTAAAGACCTGATGCAGAACAACGCCCAAGGCGAACAGGTCGCTAGCTTGCGACGGCTCAAGTCCCCGAAGTACTTCGGGAGCCATATAGTCTGGTGTTCCTGCCGCCAAAGCGTTACCTGAAAGGGAGGTTTCCCCCGTATACGCGCGAGCCAGACCAAAATCGGTAATGCAGAGGCGCACATCCAAACCAGCACCGTCGAGCATGATGTTGTTCGGCTTGATATCCCCGTGAACGATGCCGGCGGCATGGATGGCGGCCAGACCAGCGGCCGTCTGCTTGAGGATGGCCAATCCTTCCCTGATCGATATCGGCGCGGACCTCCGTAGCCGCGCTGCGAGGGTTTCGCCCGTTAGCAGCTTCATGGTTAAGAACAGGAAGCTTGGCGGCGGCTGATGACAATGAAAGATGTCATAAATGGGGCAGAGATTCGAGTGATTGACTTGCCTGGCAAGCAACACTTCCGATTCGAAACGTTGTTGCAAGTCCGGATCATGGGCTATTTGAGGAAGGATTGTCTTAACGGCGACTTTGGCGCCTTGCAAGAGGCAGTCCGCTGCCTCGTAGACCTCGCCCATCCCTCCTTTGGCGATAAAGCGCACGATGACGAAGCGATCAATCAGGATTTGATTGGGGGCCAGCCGGCCTCCAGGCTGCGCTGAAGCAATTTCATTCAGGTCGAGGGGACCGGTGCTATCGGATTGGCGCGCACACATCTCCCCTTGATCAAGAAACTCAAATGGAGGGTGCTCAAGAAAGCTGCCGGCGTTTGCATAGTCGGCCAACAGCTCTTCGACCATCCGCCTCAGTTCCGGATCGTGGCTGCAGGCCCGGCCGAGGAACGCCCCTCGCTCGCTCGGCTCGCGCGCCAATGCAGCCTCGAACAGTTGCTCCACTAACTCCGGCTGAGGCGTCATAATCTCAGTCCTACAAAGCGTTGGTTTGTATAGACCTACTTCCCGGGTGGTTATGGATGAAGGCAGGTAGGAAAGCGCCCCCATCATTCCCCAGCGATCATTACAAAAGGTATCAGGTTTAAAGTAAAGCGTGCCCGAGTATCTGCGAAACGAAATGACTCGCCGACAAGAACCCGCGATGGAGACGGATTATCGGCAACCAGGACTGGTGAAGTAGCCGGGTTTCGTACCCGGGAGCCATGTGCCTGGTCCGCAGTTTCGTGGAGGTTCGTGGTTCGTGGGTTTCGTGGACATCCATGATAGGAAAAGTCAAGGGGAAGCGGAGATTCCCCTTGACTCGGCAGATTAGGTTCTCCGAGCGGACAGGTAGTTAGGGCTTTGAAGGAACAGACGGAGTAATCACCACACCAGATTTGAAATCCTGATCGCTGACGCAATGGTGGATGTCCACTCAAAGTCCTCGCCTCAAAGTCCTCGGAGTCGTTGGTCGGCAGAATTGTTCCGAGTTGCTGACCATCCCCACGAGCGATTGGATACAGGCTTTCTATGCGCCCCGATCTACCGCCCGATAACGCAGGAAAAGGTAATCTGTTGCACTTTTTGCGCTGATAAGCTTCCACCAGGGAGCCGTCGCCGGAGAAAACTGAACGTTGGCAACCAGGCCTGGTCTGGGGTGCACTGCGTCTCTCCCCGCAATCTGAGGCGCCACTGTCAGGAAAAGCTCATCCATGAACCCACCTGCGACAAATTCACCAAAGAGCGTCGGGCCGGCTTCGTGTAGCAGCAACTCCACTCCGGCTTCCTGCCTGAGCAACGTAAGGATCGCAGAAGGAGATATGCGCTCTTCTGCCGTAGAAAGCGCCTTCACGACGACTGAGGCGAGCGCCTCTGATCCACTTTGCGACAACCTCCGTTTGCCCTGTTCCGTAGTCAGTATGAGCACCCTGGTTCGCGGTGTATGAAACACGGCGCTGGTGAGGTTTAGTCCGCCCGTTCCCGTAACAATCACTACCAGTGGATACTCCAGTTTTCGGAGCACCTCGGTTCGATACTTTTGGTATAAATCTTTCGCTGTCGGATAGACAGCTTCCGGGAGCCACGAACCATGCGGACCAGCGGCTTGAAGCGTCCCCGAGGCCACTACAATCGCGTCTGCCGAGGCCCGCAACAGGCCCATAATGAAACGGTCTTCTTCGTTCCAGTTACTGATCTGAGCTCCTTCCGATTGGCCCGGCAAATCGAAGCTCACGACACCGTCGAGTGTCGACACGAAGTTTGCGATGCAGTAGGGACGTTCTCCCGGAGCGCGCGGAAAGGAAAGATTTCCGTCGTATCTGGCGCGAAGACCCTCGGGGAGGGCCGTTTCCGAAGGCTCAGGGGGTTGAGTTGCGAACAGCGTGCGAATAGGCTCCATAGTATGAAGGCTACTTCAATCAGCGAAATGCGGTGACAAGTTATCTATTCACCTGGGTTGATGACAGGGCGGAAGCCCGCAGCGAACCCGGAAGGCCAACAGTTGAACTTGATGCAATGGGTAAGCTGTGACCGCATTACACCCCCGCACGTTTTGAGACATGATGTTGGATGATAAGTTGATTTCGACGAGATGCACCGAGCGCTGGGTAGAAAATGCTTGCGCTGATTGGTAGAAAGAAGACGATGAAGAGGCGGCGCGGTCGGAGTGGACGCTACGACACTCGAAGCCAGCGCAGTCCTACAATCTGGCGTGTGCGAAACCAAAGAGCATTGTGAATGCGTCCTCAAGCGGATGGCCGAACAGTCTCGTCCGCCATTAGGGAGCCAGTGACTCGCTAAGTGTTTTGTGAGGCTGCCATTCCTGACGGCTCCGACGAAACGATGTCGCGTCCGCGTCGATGAGTCCAACTAAGTGCAGGTTTTGATACAGAAACCGCAATGAAGAACCCTGGGCTTGGCCTCACGAGCATGCAGGAGCGCCTGCGGTTGGTGCATGGAGAGCTCTCAATCAACTCGCAACCGAGGGCTGGTGCTACGATCCGCGCTCGCATTCCTTTCGATTCAAGCAGCGATTCTGCACGGGCGGCAGGGTAGGAACAGCAGCACGCCTAGCCCGCTCGGTGCGAGGCCGGCCCGCGAGAGCGAAAAGAGCATCCGGGTGCATAGGTAGATCTGGCTGTTGCGGAAAGGGCAGCCACCAGTATCACGAATTCGATAACGCCGGCGGCCCCTGCGATATGCGTCCGGGTCATCACCGTGACAAAGGGTGACTGGGTTGCGCCGGAGGCAGTAAGGGTCCAGGGCACCATGGCCAGCACCAGTGGCAGGGTAAGTAGGTAGAAGAGAACCAGCCTGACGATGGTGGCGCGAAAGGCGCTGGTGATGGCGCGCTGCGGATCCACAGCTTCTCCGGAGGCGACCGCGATCGACTCCAGCCCGAAGTAGCTGAAGAGCGCCACCAGCACAGCAATCCACATGCCCTAGGCTCCTTTAGGGAAGAAGCCGCCGTAGGCCAGGTGCTTCGCAGACGCACCTGGCCACCAACCTCTGCCTGCGGAGCACTGTCGATACGGCACCAGATTTATCGCCTACTGACATTGGGGCTTCGGGGGAGACTCGCTCTTGGGTATAGAGTTTGTGGAGTTCCCCGGCCCCGCGTGATCGTCGGCGCGTTGCCCTGATCCTAGGGATTTCCCGAGTGGCAAAGTGCCGCGCATTGGCCTTGAATAATCGAGGTAGCTAGTTCGCCAGCTGCCGGCAATTCTGAGAAATCGCTAATCGCATTCTTGAAAGGTGTAACTTACCAGGGCGGCAGCGGTGAGTGGCACTGAAAGGTAGGCGATGGTCAAGATGTAGGAGAAAAGGGAAGCTCCAAGACGTTTCTCCAGCAGCAGCTCCGTCGCAGAGCATCACTGCGTTAAATCTTCTCGCCGGCGATGCTGCGGGTGTTGAGCAACATTGCCATTCGGGCGGAGATCCTGAGCTCTGGCTCTTCTTGGCCAAGAGCTTATCCCAACCGCACGCAACAGGGCATGTTGTGATTGGCCTCATCGAAGGCTTGGCGCGGAAAACGCCCGGTAGCGTTTGTCCGAAAAGAACTCTCGATCAGAACAATGGAGACGGTTACGTTCACCGAACGCCCAACATCATGTCCACTTACAAAGCAAGTCACCTATGTTAGACTCGGTGGCAACTTCGGACGGCAGTCAAGAACGCTCCCATTTGGCGATCAAGACAAATGTGCAAGTTGAGATATTTCGCTTCGGCGTTGCCCCGCAGGCTTGCTCTCCGGGTTAGCCTGACTCGTTCATATATATGTGCATAGCTTTCAGATGCGCAGCTCCGATTTGGCCAACGTTCGATTGGGGAGGTCAAAGTGAACAAAACCCAAGGGGCAACCGTTGGTGCCATTCTCGCTGCCGGGCTGCTAATGCGGCCTGGCGGTCAAACCACGACGCCGGTCCCCGTTCCCGGTCATGCCGCGACGACAAAGTCCCAAGGCAGTGCAAAGATCGCTGGAGGGGAGGGGCCGTGGATCGCATCCTGTCGCTACTGGTCCCCGGCCCGCGAACTTGCAGCTTCTCCGACAGCGCAGAAAACTGCTACTGTCGATTTAGCGGTCAAAGGCGAGGATTTCGACGTTGCCAGTACCGTGTCGGCCGGGCTGGAGTCGAGCGTCGATGACGGATGTGCGCCACCTGCTTCTATGCCGAAGACGACGGGAACCCCGTCGCAGTCAGGCAAGACTAAAGTCGACATGCTGCGATGGGGAATCCCGAATCCATTACCCGTTGGCCTGAAGCCGGATATACACCTAATCATCGCTGCTGTCCGCGACCCGATCCATTCCCATCTAGCTCTGGAGTTTGATCGCGAAGTGGATGCGCTGGTCCAGGCAGCTGGAGACAATGGCTACGTCCCGAGCTATTACTGGCTACCGTGGAGACGTCATACCGGAGAATCCCGTGCCGATGAGGCGACCGGAACGGAGAGTCTCGATGAAAACCCGAGAAGAGAACAACAGCCGGGCATGATCATCTTCAAGTACGTTCCAGACCCCAAAGCAAAGGAAGATCCATATCCAAAGTGGAACAGCTATTCGAAAGTGATCTATGTTTTCCTGGTCGGAGAGACACCTACGCTCGGCATCGACGGTGAGCAGCTAAAGAACGCGCTTCACTACGAGCGTCAACTCGCGGAAAATGCCCAGATCTCCAGTCCTCATCATGAGGCTCTCTACAAGGTTTCCTTTTCCATGATGGAAGGAAATCGTCTTGACATCATCGGTCCGAATTCCTCCGGATCGGCTGCGTCAATGAGAGAGGCGATCGAGCTTGGCCGCAAAGACATAGAGGACCTTAAGCATGAAATGTTCGACCTAGAGGTGGCGGGAACTACATCCACCGAGCTGGCAAGCGACTTAATGAAAGAATCGCTTGGCAGCGATCCCGCACCGAAGTATTACTCCTTCGGAGACGAGATTGCATTCGAGAATGGCCAGATTAAAGATCTTCTGACGAATGCAAGTTACAAAGTCCGAGAGGCAGCTATCCTTGTTGAAGATTCGACTACTTTTGGCGCGAACGAAAGTCCTCGTATTCTAGAGAAGGATGACTTCCTACGCATCCGCTTTCCCCGCGAGATATCCCTTCTAAGAAATGCGCACACTGACGATAGTGGAAGCCGAGAGGCTCAATCTGACACCGTTGCGAGCCCCTTTCTTCATCTTTCTCTGAAAGACCCTGGCGCTACGGACAGTGTTCCCCAGTTTTCTCCAGAAGATACCCCCCTTTCACAAGAAGCGCAATTGATGGCGATTGGGCGACAATTGGTCAATGACCGCATCAAGTTCATTGTTATTGTCTCCTCCAATGTTCTCGACCAATTGTTTTTGGCCCAGTTTCTGCACCGCGCCTGCCCGGATGCACGCCTGGTGTTCCTGGGGGCCGACTTGCTATTCGAACGGCAAACTGAAAACGCACCGTTCATTGGCGCAATTACACTTACCCCTTACAACCTTCTCGGTCTGGCGAGTTCTCAAGGAATCCGCGGACCAGTTCGGACTTTCGCGGATTCAAATACAGAGGCCTTTTACAACGCATCGAGCTTCATCCTTTGGGATGGGCAAAGCCCACCTTCTTTAGCGAATTACCGGAATCCGTTGGATCCCTCCGGCCCGCCGCGTGCTTCACTCTGGGCGACAGCGATTGGACGAGACGGCTACTACCCGCTTGCTATCGTGAGCGACAGCGCAAGGATGTTTCAAGATATCGACGGTTCGTCTGGACAGACTCAAGCGCGGGGTCAGCCGACTCCTCCGTCAGGCAACTCCCCTCGGACACAACTGAGTTTTTTAGGCAAACTGTTTCGAATGGTCAGGTTCTCGGGCGAACACTACAATGGGAGGCCGTATCGATTTCCGGCGCTCAGTTGGTATGTGCTTTGCATCGTGATCACGATGCTGTGCGTGGTGCATTCGTTCGCGGTCTCGTTTCCGAATTACTGGTCGAGCGCTACCCGGGACCTGGCCATTCCACAGGGCGACAAACGCCATTTACGCGCCATGTATATTCACATCGGGTCCGTCATGCTTTTTTGCATGGCGTTCGTCACAGCGTATCCGCTCTTCCCGGCGTTCCGAGTCATTCATCCTAACTGGTCTACGGCTAGTTACAGCCTGATCACAATCTTCGCGGCAATCGCTGCCTTCTCTTTGACTCTGCGGAAGACCTGGCGCTTTCTGAATTGGCACGACGTAACCGCATTCATCGATGAAGATAGTTCGACCTTGCAGAAACGTCGCATCAAGTTCGACAAAAACCTGCCATGGTTCTTCAACAGGTTAGCGTTTGTTGCCTTAGCAGTGATTGTCATCGTGTGGACCTATATCTGCCACACCGAAAAGGTTCAGGGATTGCCAAACCATGTTGGATTCTTCTTCAGTTACCGGTGTCTGCATCCCGGAAGTGGAGTGTCTCCCGTCGTCCCGATACTGTTGGTTCTGCTGGGCTGGTACATTTGGGCGGTTTTCCAGACGCTGCGGTTGCGCTTCTCGACCAAGAATCGCCCCCAGCTTCCTGGACCGATTCAGGGAAGTGGCCCGTTTCCGATTTATGTCAGCGATTTGGACCTTGCGCAGAGGTCAGGCACTACCGATCGATGTCTTTTTGACAACATCACGTGCCTATTGATCACCCGAAACTGGTTCAATCGGCTCATCGAACGGCACAATGCATGGCTGGTACCGTGGCTCTTTCTATTCTATCTTTCCGTCTATTGTCTGGTTGTCTTTGTCATACGGGTTGAAAGCCTCGATCGGATCCTATGGAAGTCGGGCCAATGGCCCACGTGGTATGAATGGTTGCTTTCATCTTTGTTCTACCCGCTGATCATGATCGCGGTGGCTGGATGGCTGCGGATCGTGTTGGTGTGGGGGGCTTTGAGGCAAGGACTGTTGCACAGACTGGAACAATTTCCCATCCGGTATGCATTCGATCGACTCAAGGGTACAAGCTGGATGGCGATGATGCGACAAGGTGGATTGGCCGAGCAATGGCAGGACATGTCGCGTTCCACTGAGTCAATTCACCAAATGTGCAACGATACTAACCTTCTCGAGAAGGTAAAGGAACCCTATCGAAGCAGGATGCGCGCCGTCAAAGAGGAGCTGGACGCCCAGATTACAGGTCTTCGGAAGGGATTCCCGCCGGGGGAACGGCATTCCAGCGACAGCAATCTATATTTCGAAGACGATCCATCGGTTCCTCCCGAGAAATATAGAGAATTAAGCATCTTTTGGGCTAGCGGACGGATTGGTGCGCCGGAGGAGGCGAAAGCGGGGCCGGCCTCGCCACAGACGAACAAGGATGAAAACCCTCAAAGCGGCCTTGATCACATGTACAGCATTGAGAAGTGCTTCGCGGCCTTCTGTGATGCATTGTTGGGGGGCGTCCTCCTGGAATATTGGGAGAAGACCCGAACCGGCTTTGTGGCGAGCGACGAAATCGAAGAAAGGTCTATCGAGGCTCATTTGCTTCCCGAGGTTGAGGCCAGCGAGGGCTCGCGCAATCTATTGCAATTACATGCCGGTTCGGTGCGTCAGGAGCCCAAGTTTATCCGGGTTGCAGAGGAGTTTCTTGCAATTCGCTATTTGTCGCTGATTCGGGCGGTACTGGTCAATGTCCGCTATCTCATGATGTTTGTTTCCGCGGTTTTTGTAGTGACGATCGTGGCATGGAACTCTTATCCATTCCAACCAAGAGAATGGGTGAATGAAGCCTTTACGGGGCTGATGATCTTGTTGGGTACGGGTATCATTTGGGTCTTCGCTCAGATTCATCGGGATCCGATCCTGAACCGGATTACCAACACAAAAGCGAACGAGCTCGGTCTGGACTTCTATCTTCGGGTAACGATGTTTGGAGCGGCGCCTGTTCTGACCTGGTTGGCCTATCAATTCCCCGAGGTGGGGGGCAGCATCTTAAGGTTGATCCAACCGAGCTTGGAGGTTTTGAAGTGATACCGCGTGTCTAAATATAACGTCCGGCGGATGTTCGGTCGCGTCTTGGCGAAGTCCATGTTAGGATGCGTTGTGAAGGGGCCGGGGGCATACGGCGCAGCAGAGCCTAACGCTGCGCCAAAAGTATGATCGCGAATCCTCTGATTCGACTCAACTGCCAAATTATTCTCATCCGCGGGACGTGGCGAATCGGGCATTTGGTTGGAGAAGCAGCAAACGTGATTCACTCCCCGGCAATTCAAAATGAGCGCAAGTCCCGAGCCCGTTGGGCAAACCGTTTCGCGTTATCGAATCCTGAACCGGATCGGCAGCGGCGGTATGGGCGTGGTATATGAAGCTCAAGACTTGAGACTTGGCCGGCGCGTCGCATTGAAGCTTCTTCACGATGAATTCGCCACTGATCCGCAGTCTCTCAGTCGCTTTGATCGGGAAGCGAAAGCCGCGTCATCGCTGAACCATCCGAATATCTGCACCGTCTACGAAATCGACGAATCGGCCGGCCGAACCTTTATTGTCATGGAACTCCTGGAGGGGCAGACACTCCGCCAGCGGATCGCTGGAAGGCCAATGGAGATCGACTCTGTCCTGGATTTGGGGATCCAGATCGCCGATGCTCTGGATGCGGCCCATTCAAAGGGCATTGTTCACCGCGATATCAAGCCCGCCAACATCTTCGTCACAAATCGCGGCCAGGTGAAAATTCTCGATTTTGGGCTTGTGAAAGTTGCGCCCCAGGCGGATTGCTACGCCGCGATCGCGACTGCCGAGGAATCCCTCACCGTTTCCGGCTCAACATTCGGAACGGTCGCATATATGTCGCCGGAACAGGTTCGCGGAAAGGAGCTCGATGCTCGCTCAGACTTGTTTTCCTTCGGTGTCGTACTTTACGAAATGTCCACCGGAATCCAGCCATTTCGCGGAGAAACGCCCGGCAGCGTATTCGATTCAATCCTAAATCGAAATCCAACTCCACCGACTCGCATAAACCCTCTCATTCCCCCTCCGTTGGAAGAAGTTACCCGCAAAACTCTGGAGAAAGAGCGCGAAATCCGCGGCCAATCGGCCGCGGAGTTGCGGGCCGATTTGAAAAGAATAAAACGTGATACCGAGTCTGGTCGCACTTTAACACCCATCAGCGTTGGCATACGCCACTCCTCCCCGGCGATGTCGCCCGCTGAAATTCGCAACCGGCTTTTGAAAAGGCTTGCTCTAGGAACCGCTCTGGTTGCCATCAGCTTTTCTGCTTTGATTCGGTATTCGCGGCAATATTTACGCCCTTTGCAGATCTCGGCGTACACAAATGTTACAACGGACAATCGCTCGAAGATCTTTCTCGGAACGGACGGAAACAGGCTTTATTTCACTGAAACTTCGCCGATTTTGGTTAACCAAGTTTCAGTTTTCGGCGGGGGGATTGGACCCATCCAAGTTGGCGTCCCGGGGGAATTAACAGGTTTGTTGGGCGTTTCGCCCGACGGTGCGAATTTATTGGTCTCATCGGTGGATAATTCTTCGAGAGCTCTTTGGAATGTCTCTGAGTTTGGCGGCTCGTATAGACGCCTCGGAAACGCCGTGGGGGCTGCCTTCTCGTTCGATGGGAAATCGGTAGGGTTTTTGACGCCCGATGGCGATCTATTCACTGTTCGAAGCGACGGATCCGAACTTCACAAGCTGGCCAATGTGGGACCCAACTCCTTCAATCTCTCGTGGTCGCCCGATGGGAGCATTATCCGGTTTGACAAGGATCGCTCACTATGGGAGATCAATTCCAGCGGCTTAAACCTTCATCGATTGTTGCCCAGTTGGCATCCCGAATTGCGGCGGTGGTCCGGCAGCTGGACTCCGGATGGAAACTATTTCTTGTTTGTGGCGGGAGATTCGCCAAAAGGAGGGGGACAAATCTGGGCGATTGATGAACGACACGGTCTGTTTCGGCGATCCGCCCAAGAGCCCATTCGATTGACTTCGGGCCTCACTCGTTGGTTGTCGCCAATCGCAGCCAAAGACCGGAACGCTATCTTTGCATTGGGTACGCTTGAAAACGGCGAGCTTTCCCGATTCGATTTAAAGTCCAAGGTGCTTCAGCCGTTCCTTGGGGGTATTTCGGCGGAGAGCGTTTCGTTCTCGAAGGACGGCAGGTCCGTGGCCTACGTTTCTTTCCCTGAGGGTGTTTTATCGAGAGCCAATAGAGACGGGAGTGCTCCTGTCGCATTGACTGTGCCGCCTCTCCATCCAGAGAACCCTCGTTGGTCGCCGGATGGCACTCAGATTGTGTTCATGGACGTGTCTTCTCCAGTGGAGGTAATTTACCTCCTTCCCTCGGAAGGAGGCACTCCTCAAAAAATCCTGCCCGAGGACAATGAACAAGAAAGTGATCCAAACTGGTCGCCCGATGGAAGCAAAATCGTTTTTGCTTCGGGGAAACCCAGAGATCCAAAAGCAGTGCTTCGCACATTCGAACCATCGAGTCACAAGCTCTATGTAGTTCCCGGATCGGAAGGGTTGTATTCTCCTCGATGGTCTCCTGACGGTCGATATATCGTTGCAAACTCTTGGGATCAGCGCGGCCTAAAGGTGCTCGATCTAGCGAACGGGCAATGGAAGATGCTGCAGACGGGTGCTGTGAGTTTTCCCGCCTTTTCGAAGGATAGCAATTATATCTACTACCTTGTCGCCACTGGGCCAAATCGTGGTGTGTTTCGGCTCTCCGTCAAAGGCGGCTCTTCTGAACGGGTCATCGATCTGAAAGACTGGCGAATAGCCGGGTGGTGGTCATTTTGGATGGCTCTAGATCCAACCGACGCTCCGTTGCTGCTTCGCGATATTGGCAAAAACAATATTTATCGACTCACTCTGGACCGGAATTGAACTAATAGGCCTCGCCCGGGAGAGGTTGTGAGTTTGAAACCCAGGTGACAGAGAGCGCCGGGCTAAACCGGACGGGCAGAACCGTGGAAAGACTGGGAGCGAGACTCTCCAGGAAGGCCGAAGCAGTGGACCTCTCTTCTCCTTACCGCCCGATGGTTGCATGATGACGTCCTTTATCGCTGGAGAGGGAACCGCGTTCCGAACCGTCACTCATACGAAGAGCCGATGTTCAGGCGACAGGTGACTGTAGCGCGCGGACATCGTGATCGTCTTGTGACCGGCAAGCGCCTGGATCTCTTTTGACGGTTCAGTTTCTTCTCACAAAAAAGTAAGACAGCGCTGTAACACTTTCGCCGGTCACCGTTGTTACGACTTACTCATCTCAATTTCGAGGATGAACAATGCCCCCGACTCCGAAATCTCCATTACCGCCTATCCTCTGCCAGGTCCCCCAAGCGCCCGACTACCCGCCGGGGCCCAACGCCAAAAAGATCTTTGTCTTCCTCGATGGCACCGGCAACGAGTTTATCGCTGGCTCAGATCCCGGAAAAGCAAACTCCAACGTAGTCAAGCTCTACACCACCCTCAAGGTCGGAGGAGATCAGGTCGCCTACTACCATCCCGGTGTCGGCACCATGGGCGACCCCGCCATTCGCTGGCGTATCCCTCGCTACTGGTCCATGATCAAGGGCCTCGCCTTCGGTGCCGGATTCAAGGCCAACGTCCTCGACGCCTACCGGTATTTAATGGAGGACTACAACGACGGCGACCAGATCTATATCTTCGGTTTCTCCCGCGGATCCTACACTGCCCGCGCCCTCGCCAGCCTTCTCCACGGCTACGGCCTACTCTGTCGCGGTAACGAGGGCCATCTGCTCTACGCATGGCGAATGATGATCGACCAGTTAAAACACAATCGCGAACAACTCAAGAAGGCCTCACGGAAAGCGCAACCGTAAGTAACGCCCACACCATCAAGCGTAATGACGCCTACGCTCAGACCTTCTCCCGTATCGTCACCGTCCGCTTCATAGGTATCTGGGACACGGTCTCCTCCGTCGGCTGGATCTACGCCCCCATCCGCCTCCTGGACGGGGCCCAAAACCCCATTATTCAGGTCGGCCGCCACGCCGTCAGCATTGACGAACGCCGAGCCTTCTACCGCGATAACCTCTGGGGCAAGCTCGTCGACATAAACGACCCGGAGTGGCCCGAAACACTGCGCAAGCAGGGTATCCAGCAGGACATAGCCCAGGTCTGGTTCCCCGGCGCCCACTCCGACGTCGGCGGCAGCTATCCACAAACCGAAGCCGCGCCCGCCAATGAAGCCCTCCGCTGGATGATCGGCGAACTCCAAGAGCACGGTGCCCAACTCTGCCAGGACCGAATCGAAATGGTCCTCGGCAAACCAACCGGCATCCTTGCTGCAGATTCCGCCTACCAGCTCCCGGATCCATCCGAAAACAAACTTCACGAATCCCTGGATTGGCGTTGGTGGACTCTCCAACTCTTCCCCCAGCAGTACTACGACAAGGACGATGCCATCCTCCAATGGCGCGTCCCTTTTGGCCGTCCCCGTTCCATCCCCGATGGCGCCATCATCCATCACTCAGCCGAACGCCGCCTCCGCAACACGGCAGAGGGCCAGGAGCCCTATAGGCCCCACAACCTTACGCTGTCGAACCTTCATCCCATCCACGCACCCATTCCAGAAACCAACGCCAACCTCACCGGCTCCTTCATCCACAAAACACCAGATGGTCAAGCCTCCGTCCCTGACGACCCAACCCCCGTCCGCTACGCCAAATTAGCCTTCGGATGGCTCTTCTTCGTCCTCTTCTGGCTCATCCTCGCGTTCGTTCTCGTCTTCCTCGTCGGCGGGTGCCGCATTCTAGCGGTGCATGTCTTCGACTTCCTGAACCAGTGTGCCTGGATCCATGGGCTCTTCAGACTCCTGCATTGCTGGCTCATCGGCTGAGTCAAGGCCCCGCGACCTCATCGCCGCGAGGCATTCGCCTCCGTTTCTGGTTGTCATCTCCGAATTCCAGCCGCCAGATCGACGGTCAGGCGCCCGCAATCCGCTGCCTCGTACGCCAGGCTCCGGACTGCCGCAAGCCGCAAGTTGATCGTGGTAGATGCACAATGCTGCTGTTCCAGTGAGATCCGGTACGGTACGTCATCATGCGCCGCTGAACGCGACGGCCAGCACCATTAGCACCCTCTCTGCAAGCAGGGAGCACAGAAACGCAGGAGAAACGGGGACACGACCTTGCCAGATAGTCAGCAAAGAGCGCATCGACCTTGCGCTGCAACAGCTAAGTACCCAGGGCCTCATCGACTGCCATCTCGAGCCCGGGCGCGGACTGCCCTCCACCCTTTGGGCCCCCGCCGGAGGCGCAAAAGATGCCGGCAGGGGGGCTTAACGCGCTTAATGCGCTTAACGCGCACCTTCCGCAGAGAAAAAGCGAATACTTTAGGTGCCCGAAGAGACAGATCGATGCACCCTCTGGTATGCCATCGATCACGAATACGCGGAGCTAATGCAAGAAGAGGTCGCCGAACCCCAACAAATCCCCCCAGCAGGCAACTTAGTGCGCATAGTGCGCACTAAGTTGCCATTTCCCGGCCCTATTCACTGCCGCCGGAAGCCTGTAGCCCGCGCTCCTTCAGCATGGGCTTAATACTGGGATCGCTCCCCAGCCATGCCTTATACATCGCAGCCAAATCTTCGGTATTGCCGCGCGAGAGAACCATGCGGCGAAGGCGGTCACCGTTTGCGCGAGTCAAGCCGCCGTGGTCCAGGAACCACTGGTACGCGTCGTCATCGAGCATCTCGCTCCATAGATACGCGTAGTAGCTTGCCGCATAACCCGTGGACCAGATGTGTGAGAAGTAGGTGGAGCGGTAGCGCGGAGGCAGATAGCTGATGGAAAGATGTGTCCGGGTCAACGCCTCTTTCTCAAATGCATCCGTGCTCTCAATCTGGGAACCGGCGCCCAGCGTATGCCACTGCATATCGAGCTCCGCCGCGGCCAGGACCTCCGTCAGCGCATAGCCCTGGTTGAAAGTTTTTGCTTTAACCAGTTTGGCCGCCAACTCGGACGGCATGGGTGCGCCGGTTTCATAGTGCTTCGCGTAATGGTTGAACACAGCAGGATAAGTGGCCCAGTGTTCGTTGAACTGGGAAGGGAACTCGACGAAGTCGCGGGCAACCGAGGTGCCGGAGAGGCTGGGATACTGCGAGTCGGCAAACATGCCGTGCAGCGCGTGGCCAAACTCATGAAACATCGTGGTGGCATCGGTAAAGCTGATGAGCGCCGGCTGACCCTCTGCAGGTTTGACGAAATTGCCCACGTTATAAACCACAGGCAATGTGCCGAGCAGCTTGGATTGACCAACCAGGTTGCTCATCCACGCCCCGCCATTCTTGTTGTCGCGTTTGAAGTAGTCGCAATAGAACAGCGCCAGCGGCTTACCATCCGCATCCATCACTTCGAAGACCCGCACATCCGGGTGGTAAACGGGGATGTCTTTGCGCTCAGTAAACGTTAGCCCGTAGAGCTGGTTGGCGGCGTAGAACACACCATTCTCCAGTACGTTGTTGAGCTCGAAATACGGCCGCACCTGGGCTTCGTCGATGTCATACTTGGCCTTGCGCACCTGCTGGGAGTAGTAGTCCCAATCCCAGGGCTGCAGCTCAGCGCCGCCGTTTTGAGCCTCCATAAGGCGCCGGATTTCGCCGGCCTCAGCGGCGGCGTTGGCCGTGGCCGGTGGGACCAGGTCATCCATGAAGCGTTTCGCTGCCTCCGGTGTCTTGGCCATCTGATCTTCCAGCTTCCAGGCGGCAAAATTCGGGTAGCCGAGCAGCTTCGCTTTGTCAGCGCGAAGCTGGGCCAAACGGATAATCGTCGCCCGGGTGTCGTCCGGCCCCCCGCGTTCGGCGCGGTTCCAGGAGTCCTCAAACAGCTCCTCGCGCGTTCCCCGGTCGTTCAGTTTAGCCAGGTAGGGCTGCTGGGTGGTGTTCTGCAGGGTCAGCACCCAGCCTTCCTGCTTCCTCAGCTTGGCAGCTTGTGCGGCCGCGGCCAACTGGGCATCGCTCAACCCCGCCAGCTTGTGGGCGTCGGTGGTGGCGTACGCAGCTTCCCGGGTCGCCGCCAGCAGCTTGGTCTTGAAGTCGTTCTCCAGGGTCGAGATCTCTTCGTTCATCTTCTTCAGCTCGGCCTTGTCCGGGTCGGAGAGATTGGCCCCGGCGTGGACAAACTCGCGGTGGTAGTACTCCACCAAACGCAGCGATTCGGCATCCAGCTTGAGCGCATCGCGTTGCTGGTAGACGGCCTCCACGCGACGATACAGCCGGCTGTCGAGGTAGATCGCGTCACTGTGCGCGGCCAGTTTGGGAGCTTCGGCCGCTTGCACCGCTTGCAGGGCCGGGTCGGTGTTCGCGCTGGTCACGGTGTCAAACACCGACATCACCCGATCGAGCAATCGCCCGCTCTTCTCCATCGCGACCAGGGTGTTCTCAAAAGTAGGGGCATCGGGGCTATCGGCAATCGCCCGGATCTCCGCCAGCTGTTGCGCCATGCCGGCTTCGATCGCCGGCTGGTAATCGCTGTCCTGGATCCTGTCGAAAGGGGGCGCTTGAAACGGCAGCGTGCTCGGCGCATAAAACGGATTTTCGGGCCCGAAGGCCACATTGGCAGCCGTGGCGGGGGTAGCGGTCGAGCCGAGCGCGACGGCGCCGGCGGTGGCGGTGATGATGTAGTGAATTGCTGGCCTCATGTTCTCCTTGGGTAGGGCCCGTGGCCCTGACCCTTCGATTGTAGAGGAATCTGGCCAATCTTTTCGAAATCCGATTCCAGCCCTCCCGCGTACTCCCATTAGCGCCTTCTGGAGCGTGCGGCCAACGCCTGGCCGTTCACAGGTTTTCTGCGCCTCTTTGTCATCGGTATCTGTCATTGTGGCGATATGCTGTTTTCCTGGAAGTAATCTATCCGAAACATCATTTAACCCTTGCCTGAGATCGTCCCGATCACATACATTTTCAAGCTCCAAAATCTAGATCGCTCTTTGACTCGAAATATTGACCCTAGGTTGCCATCCGATTTAACCCGATGTGCGTAACCTTAGTACCGATGGTGCAGCTCGATCCTCCGCTCCTTGACCGCCCGACCGGGTCTTGCGCCAGTGGAATAAAAGTCGTTAGGGAGAGAAGTATGCAGAAACGCAGATCCTTCGTTGCCCTCGCGATGAGCTTGCTGTTGATGACTCCGCCCGGAGTATTCGCATCCAGCCATCGCGAAGCGCCCATTACCGCTCTCGATCACGCAGCCGACATTACAGATTTCTACGCGTTTGTCAGCTACGACCACCCCGATCGAGTCACCTTCATCATGAATGTGGATCCATTCCTCGAACCCAGCAACGGGCCCAATTACTTTCCTTTCGATCCCAACGTCCTCTACCAGATCAGGATCGATAACAATAACGACGCTGTTTCCGATGTGACCTTCAACATCCAGTTCAAGACAACGATTAAAGATCCGACGCTCTTTACCGGTTTTGCCGGCGCCGGCGCCGGAATTGATGCTCCGGCAAACTCGCCCAAGCCAGTTCCACCGGGCACACTGATTGTTCCACCAGCCATTACCTCGCTTTCTGGTCCGGGAGCAGCCGGTTTGAGTCTGAGCCAGACGTATACCGTAACCATGTTCAAGGGAACCAAGAAGATTCCTCTCACCTCCGATGCGCCTCTGTATGCCGTCCCCAGCAATGTCGGCCCGCGGACCATGCCCAACTACCCGGCGTTGGCAGAGCAGGGAATCTATACGATCGGTCAAAAAGGGGACATTCGTGTCTTCGCCGGCACGGTCGCTGATCCCTTCTTTATCGATTTGGGAGCAGCCTTCGACAGCTTCAACTTCCGCACGGGCGCGGGGGGTGGAGTCCTGACCCCGGCCGCCGACGCGAACGATCACGTCAACATCGCTCCGAATGCCGTCTCGGGCTTTAATGTCAACACCATTGCCATTGAAGTACCGATCACCTACCTGACCTCGGACGGGAACCAACATCCCGCCACCGACAAGCGGGCAACGATCGGAGCCTGGGCATCCACCAATCGTCCCCAGATGACCATCCGCCGTTCCCCACTGCCGGATGAGAGTGAGGGCGTCTTCTACCAGGTCCAGCGCCTCGGCAACCCGCTGATCAACGAACTGATCATCGGCACCGGGTTCAAGGATAAGTGGAGCATGTCGCACCCCGCGAACGATGCGCAATTCGCCAGCTTCGATCTCGATCCGACGCTTGCCCGCATCTTCAACGCGGTCTACGGCATCAACATCCCCGCCCCGCCGCGCCTCGACCTGCTTCCGCTGGTCACCTATGCCCCGCCGATCGCCGCCCCCGGCACACCGGCAGGCCCCATTGCTGACCTGCTGCGGCTCAACACCGGCGTAGCGCCTACCCCCATGCCCAACCGCAAGCGTATGGGTCTGCTCGCGGGCGATGGCGCCGGCTTCCCCAACGGACGCCGGGTGACCGACGATGTGGTTGACATTGCTGCTCGCGTGGTTGCCGGCGGCCTGTTAGCCCCTGGCTTCAACGTCGCTCCCAATAACCTGATCGGCGATGGTGTCAACGCTCCCGATGTGCCGACCCAGGAGACGTTCCCCTACGTCGCGTGGGCGTACAGCGGCCGCGACAGCCGTCACGTCGACCCAGGTGAAGTTGGCTGCGGCCCGTCGGGTGCATCCGACTGTCCCATCAACTAACGACCAGCTAACCTGCAGAGATTCCGGCGCACCGAACCTGGTGTGCCGGAACCCTCGCATAACGGTTTTTTTGAAGGCACGTGATGAAGCTCCATAAGGCACATTTTCTTATCGCGGCAACCCTTCTCTTGGGAACACTGAGCAATGCTCAAACCCAGCAAACCACTCCAGCCGAACAGCGAATCGCCGCCGCCAGGCAGCAGATCGCAGCCCATCCCAAGAGCGCTGAAGCCTATAACAATCTTGCTGCGGCCTTGATCCGCAGGGCGCACGAGACCGCTTCGCCGGACTACAACCGCCAGGCCGCTGAAGCCATCGCCACCGGGCTCAGCCTGGCTCCTCAGGATTTTCAGTTGCGCAAGACGCAGGTAGAGCTCCTGCTCGACCAGCATGAGTTTGTCCGGGCCAGGGACGAGGCGAAAGATCTGAACCAGCACAACGCGGACGATGCGGCCATCTATGGATACCTGGCGCGGGCGGATATGGCTCTCGGCGACGACCACGGCGCCGAAGAGAATGCCCAGTGGATGCTCAACATGCTGCCCTACAATGTTCCCGGCCTGCTGATCGCGGCCGACCTGCGCGATCACTGGGCCGATCGTGAAGGAGCACTTGGATCTGCTGCGCCGCGCCTACGCGGAGACCTCGCCCAGCGAAACGGGCGAACTGGCGGCAATCGCCAACCGGATCGCGTCGATCGAGATCGAGCTGGGAAAGCTGGATGTCGCCGGCCAGGTGCTGCAGCGTGCCGACCAGGTTTTTCCTGGCTACCCCGAGACCGCGAAGAACCGGGCGCGTCTGGGCAACACCACAACCACAGCAGCAGCGGATCCTATCCCCGTGCAGACGGCCGCGAAGCCGGAGGCCCCGGCATCTCCGGTCCTGATCCCCACCCTCTCGCCGGTTGTCTTCTCGCCCGTGGCGGCAGCGCTGCTCATTCCGCGGCCTACTGCTACCGAGCGCATGGTCAAGTCTTCGCAGAGCCGCGTGCAGCGCAACCCCAAGGATCCCGCTGCTTACTCCGCCCTGGGCGCGGCCTTCCTGCAGCGTGCCAGAGAGACGGGCGACGTAGAAGACTTCCAGCTGGCGGAGCAGGCTCTGCAAAAATCGCTCGACCTGGACAACGCCGACTTTGCGGCTGAGCCCGCCTTCTCCACCATGGCGGCGGTATGCATGGGCGAACATCGCTTCAGCGACGCCGTCACTTATGCTCAGAATGCGCTCGCCCTTGGCTCCGGAGATCTTTCATCCTTCGCCATCGTCGGCGACGCGAATGCGGATATGGGTGAATACGAGCGCGCCGCTGTTGCTTATTCGCGCCTGGACATCTCCGGCGGGGCACACAGCCCAACAACGTCTACGTGCGTGACAGCCGCACCTCGTATCTTAAATTTGTCTCTGGCGATACAGCGGGAGCGATCCGCGTGATGCAAAGCGCGGTCGCGGCCGGCACAGAAGCCCGCTTGCCCGCGGAAAACCTTGCCTGGCTCTACTTTGAGTTGGGTGAATACGAGTCGCAGGCGGGCGACGTTGCGGCCGCGGACCGCGACTACGTTGCCGCACTGAACACCCACCCTGGCGATTATCGCGCTCTGGCCGGGTTGGGCAAGCTGCGCGGCAACCAGGGCCGTTACGCCGAAGCCATCAAGCTTTATCAGAGCGCCATTGCGGTCGTGCCTATGCCGATCTTTGTCGCCGAGCTGGGAGACTTGTATACCAGGACCGGCAATCTCGAAGAAGCAAAAAAGCAATACCAGTTGGTGGAGTACATCGGCCTGCTCGGCCACATCAACCAGGTGCTGCACAATCGCGATCTGGCGCTCTTTTACGCGGACCACGATATCAAGCTGGACGAATCGCTAACCCTGGCCCACAAGGAATTTGAAGTCCGCCACGATATCTACACCTGGGATGCGCTTGCCTGGGCCTTATACAAGAATGGCAAATACCAGGAGGCGAGCGATGCCATGGAGAATGCGCTGCGCCCCGGCACCCGGGATGCCCTGTTGTTCTTCCACGCCGGCATGATTGCCGGCAAGCTGGGCCAGACCGTCCAGGCCCGCGATCGGTTGCAGCAGGCGCTCAGCATCAATCCGCATTTTCACGTGATCTACGCCGACGTTGCGCGGCAACAACTGAAGGTCCTGCAAGAGCAGGCCGGGCTGACTGCCAGCCAAGGACAAACCCATGTTCCGTAAACCACTCCAATTCCTCCTGTTCCTCGCAGCCTGCCTGCTGTACATGCCGAAGAGCTTTGCTCATCCCATGGGCAACTTCAGCGTCAATCACTATTCGAAGATCTCGCTCGAAAACGATGGCGTTAAGGTTACCTACATCATCGACCTGGCGGAGATCCCAACCTACCAGGAGTTGCAGCAGGGTAATATCACCGCCACGGTGGCAGATCCCGCGGTCACGCGTTTTGTCGCATCGCGCGGCGCCGAATTCGGACGCGGGCTCAGCCTGCAGCTCGACGGCAAGCCAGTGGCCCTGCGGCTTCTCTCCAGCCAGGTGATCTTTCCTCCCGGCGCCGGTGGACTGCCAACCATGAAGATGGGCTTTGTCTTCCGCGCAGCCTATCCGCCCGTGGGTGACCACTCCCTCGCCAGCCTGCAGTATGCCGATAATAATTTTCCCGGCCATGCGGGCTGGAAGGAGATCATTGCCGTCGCGCCAACTGCGAGTTTGATCCGCAGCAGCTCGGTGCCGCAAGCTGACCGCAGCGCGGAGTTGACCAACTACCCGACCGACCTGCTCAACAGCCCGCCGCAGGATCTGTCCGCCGCCATTGAGTTCCGCTACCCGGGTAAAGAAACAGCAGGTCCCTCCACTGCGCTACGCTTCGGTCGGGATGACAAATCAGTGGTATCGCGCGAGATAGTTCCTACAACAGAATTGTCATCCCGACCGAAGCGTAGCGCAGTGGAGGGACCTGCTGTTTCAAAGCGGGTTCTCAAACCGGCTCCCGGCGTGAGCGCGTCCACTCAGGCTCCGGCTGAGCCTTTGCGGCTCCAGGCCAACCAGCAGGCGACCCCGCGCAGCGCCTTCACTGAGCTGATCACCACCCGCAGCATGAGTCTCTGGTTCCTCATCACCGCCGGCTTTATCGCCCTGGGATTGGGAGCGTTGCATGCGCTTGAGCCCGGTCACGGCAAGACCATCGTTGCCGCCTACCTGGTCGGCTCGCGGGGAACAGCGCGGCACGCCTTGCTGCTCGGCCTGATCGTCACCGCCTCGCATACCGCGGGCGTATTTGCCCTGGGCGCCATCACTCTCTACGCCTCGCGCTACATCGTTCCCGAGCAGCTCTATCCATGGCTGGGCGTATTCTCCGGCTTGACCATCGCCGGGCTTGGCGGATACATGTTTCTGCGCCGTTGGAGCGGTCTCGACCTTGACCACTCCCACACCTCCGGGCAACTTCATAGCCATTGGTTCTCATCGGCAAAACAGATTGAGGCCGCGCCACAGCCGGTTGAGGCCTGCGAAGTCAGTGTCGCTCTATCAACTCTTCGCCCTGGGAATCACCGGCGGCATCATCCCTTGCCCCGCAGCGCTGGTGGTCTTGCTCAGCGCCTTCGCCCTGCACCGCATCGGCTTAGGCTTCTTTCTGATTATTGCCTTCAGTCTCGGCCTGGCAGCGGTGCTGATTGGTTTCGGCATGCTCATGGTGTACGCGCGACGGTTTATGGCCAGCCTGCGGGTGGATGGTCCTATCACTACCCGCTGGCTGCCCGTTGCCTCCGCTGCATTCATGACCATTCTTGGCGCGGGCATCGCGCTGCGCGCCTTCTTCACCACCGGCATCGACTTGCACAACCTGAGCAAGGAAAGGCTCGGCCCCTTCCTTTTTGTTGGAGGTTTGGGTTTGTTGCTGGGTATGCGCCACTCCACAGATCCTGACCATGTGGTTGCGGTTTCGACCATCGTGAGCAAGCAGCGGAGTATCCGCCATGCAGGCTTGATCGGGACGATCTGGGGACTCGGCCACACCCTGACCATCTTCGCCGTGGGCAGCCTGATTATCCTGTTCGGCGTCGTCATCCCGCCGCGTCTCGGCCTCTCCATGGAGTTCAGTGTCGCCCTGATGCTGATCCTGTCTAGGCGTGCTGAACCTCACCGGGGTGATGCAGCGCCTGACCGCCTATCTAACCCCAAACCGCACCCGCGCTGTGAGCAGCAGGGCGGAGACGCTGCTCGACCGCACGGTAGGGCGTTTTGGCCTTTATCAATGCGTGCGCCCGCTGGTCATCGGGATCGTGCACGGCCTGGCCGGATCGGCTGCGGTTGCGCTGTTGGTTCTGTCTACTATCCACAGCCCGGTTTGGGCGACCGTCTACCTGTTGATCTTCGGCGCGGGCACCATGGTGGGCATGATGTGCATGACCGCCGCCATGGCAGTGCCGCTGGCCTTTGCCGGCAACCGCTTCACCAGCATGAGCCGCGTCTTCAGTGTCGCCTCCGGGGTAGTCAGCGTGTGCTTCGGCTTCTTCCTCGTCTACCAACTCGGCTTTTTGGGAGGCCTCTTCACCAGCCATCCGCAATGGACGCCGCGCTAGGATCAAATCGTATATCGTTCGGAAATGAGAATTCTCAAACTCGGAGTCGGTGTTGCTTTTCTGATGCCGATGCTTCTCTCGGCTGGCTTCGCGCAGAACGGCGTGCAACAGTTCGCCGAACTTGGCCAATGCAAACTGAAGAGCGGGAAGGTGATTGAAGATTGCCGCATCGGCTACCGCACGTTTGGTTCGTTAAACGCCGCGCAGGATAACGCGGTGATCATGCCGAGCTGGCTCTACGGGGTATCCGGCGACCTGGTGCCTTTCTTCAGTCGCCAACCCTCGAAGCAGAGACTGGTTGACACCTCCAGATTCTTCGGTGTGGCGCTGGATGCGTTCGGCAACGGAGTATCCTCTTCCCCGTCGAACAGCAAGAAGCAGCCCGCTGCGGATTTTCCTCAGTTCACCACCGCCGACATGGTCGAAGCGGAGTATCGCGTGGTGACCGAGGTGCTTCACCTCAAACACCTGCACGCGGTGGTCGGATTATCGATGGGCGGCGAGCAGACCTACATGTGGGCTTCGCTCCATCCAGACTTCTTCGATCTCGCGGTGCCCATCATCGCCACGCCCCGGCTCACCACGTTTGATCTGCTCACCAAGCAGGTCATGCTGGAGAGCATCCTCCGCGACCCAGCCTATCGGGACGGAAGATATGCGGTTGAGCCGGAGCTGAAGCTGGCCAACCTGCTGGGTGGTATGGTGGTGACCAGCCCTGATTACCGCAACCAGGCAACACCGCGCGCGCAATTCGAAACCTTTGTCGAGAAATCCGAATCTCCGATCTCGTTCGACGCAAACGACCGCGTATGGCAGATGCGGGCCATCATGGCTCATGACGTGATTGGCGACCGGTCGCTTGAGGAAGCGGCCAAGGCCTCACCGCAACATTACCTGATCATCGTGAGCGCCCTCGACCGCATGGTCAATCCAAAACCGAGCCTGGCCTGGGCGGCCGCGAAAGGTGCGCCCACATATATTTCGCAAGGAACCTGCGCGCACCTCATCATGGAATGCGACGCAGCCGCGGTTTCTGCGCGGGTGCAGAAGTTTCTCCTGGAAGGCAAGTAGCGGCAATGCCGTACTTCTCCGCCAAAAAGCTTTTTACTTTCAGGGGCATGGCCGTTGCGAGTTCCTGCCAGGTAACCACGCTCATGCGGCATCGCAGCTCCGCACCGATCACCGCCGACATGATCTCGAAACAGTCCTCGATCAGATCCTGACGGCGCTGGTCGCAGAAGACCGCAAACGATGCGCTATGCTGATGGGCGGCCAGGGCGCCGCGAATCAATTGGCACGAACGGAATCTTTCCTTGCTCCTGGGGAGGCGAGGCACGTCGAAGACCGATTCGAGATCGCGATAGCGCTGCACCAGGTCGCACCGTGCGGTTTGGAAATCGCCTTCCGTTAACTTGGCTTCGACAAACAGCTTTCCCAGTCTCAGGTCCATCTCGCTGCGATCTTGCGCGCCGTTTTGCAATGGGATTCCGGGTCTTACGCCGAATGCCGGACGAAGTCCCGTTTCGATGCCCAGCAAGGAGCAGACCGCCGCACGGCGCAGGACTCCTGGGTAGCAGAAAATATTCATCAGCAGCGCGTCGGAGCTGTTGGCGCACTCCAGCTCGCGGCGGGTGCGATCTGCCTTTCTTGGGAGAAATCGCGAACCGGTATAGACCTTAGCCAGCCTCGCTTTCCAGTCGGGCTGGTGAAGGATTCGCTGGTACGAGGCAGACAGAAAGTTGCCGTGCTCTCCGGCTTCGTTCTCCGCGTAGATGATGCTAGGCACCTGACCGTAGCTCATCTCCGCAGGCCATGCGGCGGCTCTTGTCGTGTTGCGATAGGCTGAGTTCGGAACGCAATTGGCTGCGCATCACACCCTCAGCATAGGCGAAACATAAGCGAAAGTCATCCAGCTTATTCCTCATCACTATTTCTGTTTGGACTGCTGCCGCCAGGGCGCAGAAAGTAGAGGTGAGGGTCGCGGAAATGCAGCCGGCGCACAGCAGGACAATCTTTTTTGTATGCCTGATATTAGCCGCCAGCGGCGTTGTCTCGCCGGCGATTGCCCTTGCCGGCGGAATCGCATTCGGCTTCACGGTAGAGCATCCCTTCCGCATGGAGAGTCATTCGCTGGCCAAGCTGCTGCTGCAGGCCTCGGTCGTTGCCCTGGGGTTTGGCATGAATTTGAAGCAGGTGGTGCACGCCGGCCGCTCTGGATTTGTTTACACCGCAATCAGCATTACCGCCGCCATGTTGCTCGGGTTGCTCTTTGGCGCTCTGCTTAAGGTTGCCGGAAAGGCGTCCTTTCTGATCTCTGCCGGCACCGCGATATGTGGTGGAAGCGCGATCGCCGCTATTTCTCCTATCACCGGGGCGGATGAGCACGAAATCAGTGTCTCCATGGGAACGGTCTTTCTGCTCAACTCCGTTGCCCTGCTTATTTTCCCTGCGATTGGCCATGCCTTGCACTTGAGCCAGAATCAATTCGGGTTGTGGTCTGCTCTGGCCATTCACGACACCAGCTCCGTGGTGGGTGCGGCCGCAAAGTATGGCAACCAGGCGCTGGTCGTCGGCACCACGGTGAAGCTGGCACGCGCCCTTTGGATTGTTCCGGTTTCGCTGCTTGCGGCGGCATACATGGCGAGGTCAAGAGGCTCTGGTAGCCGGGCCAAGGTCAAGATTCCCTGGTTCATCTTCCTCTTCTGTCTGGCGGCGGCTGCAAGCACGTACGTCCCGCGTTTCGCCGCGCAGTACGGTGTGCTGAGTCATCTGGGCAAGGCGGGGCTCACGGCAACGTTATTTCTGATCGGGACCAGTCTTTCCAAAGACACATTGCGCCAGGTCGGCGTCAGGCCTTTCCTGCAGGGCGTGACCCTTTGGATCATCGTCGCGGGAGCTTCGCTGGCCGCGATCTACTGCAACTGCATATCCATCTAGAAACAGCAGGGACCTGCGGTTTCGCTGGATGGGCCACCAATCGCGGCGTTTCATCGCTCTTTTCTCCCGGTCGCACGCGGAGCCAGCTCCTCCGCCCTCTCCAGCACGAAGCGCTGAAAAAGGCGCGCTACGCCGGCAGGCTCCGGCCCGGCCACCGTGGCCATGGAGAACATCCGCGAAAGTTCAACCCGCGCACCCTGGCCAGCTTCAGGGTTCCTAACGCAAGCTGATTGCGAACCGCCCAGCGGGAGACGAAGGCAATGCCCAACCCCGCCTCCACCGCGCTGAGAAGACCTTCGGTGGAGTCGAAGGTCATCGCCAGCCGCAGCTTTTTCACCTCCACCCCGGCTTGTTCCAACGCCTGCTCGACGATTCTGCGCGAGCCCGAGCCCAGCTCGCGCGTCACCAGCGACGCCTGCGTCAACTGCTGCACGTCGACCTCTTCGTCTGCCCATTCATGTCCCGAAGGAACCACGCACACCATGTGGTCCTCCATGAAAGGCTCGACCTGGACATCCCTGCGCATCGCCGGCCCCTCGATTAAGCACAGCTGCACCCGGTGCTCCACCAGCGCTTCCAGGATGGTCTGGGTATTGCCGCCCATCACGCTGATCTGGATTCTTGGATTTTCCTGCAAAAATCCCGCGATCAGCTTGGGCAGCAGGTATTGTCCGATCGTTTGCGAGGCGCCCAACGCCAGCCTGCCAGCGTGGTCGCCGGTGGCCGCGGCAACCGCCTCACGAGCCTCTTCCGCCAGCGCGGCCAGCCTTTCTGCAAAGGGCAGCAGACTGGCCCCGGCCGGCGTGAGCGAAACCCGGCCGCCGCCGCGATCAAATAGCGGAACATCCAACTCCGACTCCAGCGCCTTGATCTGCTGGGTCACGGCGGACTGGGTGAGCAGCAGCTCCTCTGCCGCGATGCGGAAGTTCAGATGACGGGCAACACTGCGAAATACCCGCAGGCGGAAGTTCTCCATGGCGTAAGACTATCGCTTATTCACCCGCGGCCCGTACACTGGCTGCAAAGGAGCAGCACCATGGCGGTTCTGTTACTCGTGGGCGCAACCGGTCTGGTCGGGCAATCGGTGGTGCGCCAGGCACTGGCCGATAGCCGGGTGGATAAGCTCATCGCCGTCACCCGCAAACCGTTGCCGCCGCAGCCTGGTCTGGAGAATCCCACCGTCGACTTTGATGCCTTGCCGGCGGACGCACCCTGGTGGAAGGTGGATGGCGGCATCTGCACCCTGGGGACAACCATGCGCCAGGCGGGCTCGCATCAGGCCTTTCGCAAAGTGGATGTCGACTACCCGTTGGCAGTGGCCACACTCCTGCGCCAGCACGGCGCGCAGAGCTTTGCGTTTAACTCCTCGATCGGCGCCAACCCGAAGGCGCGCGCCTTTTATATGCGGGTGAAAGGGGAAGTGGAGCAGAGGTTGATCGCGCTCGGATTTCCGTCGCTGACCCTGTTGCGTCCTTCCGGCATCCTCGGCCCGCGCAAGCCACACCGCAAGTGGGAGGCACGAACCATCCGGGTTTTTCATTCGCTGCGGCCCATTCTCCCGCGCTCACTACCGCGTGGTTCCCGCGGACAAAATAGCCAAAGCTCTGATCGAGGCTGCGCTCACCGCGCCCGCGGGCGTCCAGGTAGTGGAGTCTGAGCGTCTTTAGATCTCGGAGACAAAGGGCAGGCGCGGCGCGATCGCGAAGTACAGTTGGACCAGGACGATAAAGCCGATGCTGACGTAGGTGTTGATCACGCAGAGAGCCGCTCCGAAGGCATAGAGGCCCTGGGCCACAACGATCCTCCGTTCCATCGCGCATTGTGTTTCGTGGGTAACATCCTCCCGCAGCAAACCCGCCCGCCGGGCGTAGCGCCAGCTGACGAAGAGCACAACGCCGAGCAGCAGAATGTTGCCCCAGTACGCGATCAGGACTGTGCGGTAATCAAAAAACCCGGCCAGCAATCGAGTGGAGAAGGGCATCAGCGACACGGCAAAGAGAAACGCAATGTGGATCCACGAAAGATGCCGGTCGCTGCGCGCGAAGGCGTTCAGCTGCGCCTGCTGGCCGTTCCAGAAGATGCCAAGCGTCATGAAGCTCATCACGTAGCTGATGAGCTGGGGCGTAGCCTCGGCGAGCGTGCGCCAGAGCTGGCCCTGGCTGTGGATCAGCTTCGCTGGCCGGCACGTGGAGATCGAGCACCAGCAGCGTCATGGCCACGGCGAAGATGCCGTCGCTCAGCGCCGCGAGCCGCTCCAGGCTCTGCCCGGCAATCTGGTTGTAAGAGGTTGGCAAGGTGCGGGCCTTTTCCGTCATAGTGTATCTGGAGGAGCGAGTATTCAGATGGAGAAGCAATTATGGACATCGGTCGACCAGTACATCACAGATCAGCTCAAGCTGTCAGACCCCGCGCTCGAGGCGGCTTTAAAGGCCAGTGATGCGGCTGGACTGCCGTCGATCAGTGTCACCCCGGCCCAGGGCAAGCTGCTCATGCTGCTGGCCCAGCTAACAGGCGCGTCGCAGATTCTGGAAATCGGCACGCTGGGCGGTTACAGCAGCATCTGGCTGGCCCGGGCGCTCAAGCCCGGTGGCCGCCTGATCACCCTGGAATTCGAAGCCAAGCACGCGGAGATCGCCCGCGCCAACATCGCCCGCGCAGGACTAGCCGATGTGGTGGAGGTGCGCCTCGGCGACGCTCGCGCCGGCATCCAACAGCTCGCTCGAGAGAACCGCGCCCCCTTCGACCTGGTCTTCATCGACGCCGACAAGGAGAGCATCCCGCACTATCTCGAGTGGTCGCTCAAGATGACGCGCCCGGGGAGCTTGATCATCGTGGACAACGTGATCCGCGACGGGGCTTTAATCGATGCCAAGAGCAAAGACGTCAACGTAATTGGAGCGCGCCGCATGCACGAGATGCTGGCCGCGGAGCCGCGTGTCAGCGCCACCACCATCCAGACCGTGGGCAGCAAAGGCTACGACGGATTTACCCTGGCCATGGTCATCAAATGAGGAGGAAACATTGGAGAGACGAGAGTTTGTTACATCGGCTATTGCCATGGCGGGGGCAGCCTTGAGCGGCGGGGAGCGAGCGATGGCGCAGTCCGCGCGGGAGTTCTACCTGCTGCGCAAGTACACGCTGCAAAACGGAACCCAGTTGGCCTTGACCCAGAACTATTTTGAACATGCTCTGATTCCGGCGCTCAATCGCAAAGGGATAACTCCGGTCGGCGCCTTTAAGCTGGACATCGGGCCGGAGACGCCTACTTATTACCTGCTCATCCCGGCAACCGCGGTGGATACGCTGATTACGCTGGACGCGCAGCTCGCAGAGGATGCCGAGTTCATCAAAGCCTCCACTGCATTCTGGGGAGCGCCTGCGGCGGCGCCGGCCTTTGTGCGGGTGGACAGTTCGCTGATGTCCGCGTTTGCCGGTTGGCCAAAACTGGTTGCGCCCAAGAGCGGGCCCAGGATCTTTCAGCTGCGAACCTACGAGAGCGCAAGCGATGCGGCACATATCCGGAAAGTCGAGATGTTCAACCAGGCGGAAATTGCGATCTTTACAAGGACGGGATTAGCTCCCGTGTTCTTCGGAGATACATTAGTGGGACCGCGCATGCCCAGCCTGACTTACATGCTGACCTTTGCAGATGTGGCGGACCTGAATAAGAAGTGGCCGGTCTTTGGGTCGGATCCAGCGTGGAAGGAGCTCTCCCGCAAGCCCGGCAATACAGATGCGGAGATCGTAAGCAATATCTCTAACTTGTATCTGAGCCCGTTGAGCTGTTCGCAGATCTAGCGGCTTCAAAGAATCGGCGTGCCAACCGGCTCACATGAATCCAAAACCATGAGTGGGTGGCCCAGGTCTCGCTTTTGAGACCTGGGGGTCATGCAGAGGGTGCCCCACCCTCCGCAGGGTTTGCGCAGGGTGGGATGTTAGTTAGACCGCTTACTCGCCGTTGGAACCAGAGGACTGCTCGGGATGAACAACGCGGTAGCTGGAGCCACCGTTCGCCCAAACCAGCAGCAGCATGTCCTTACCAGCAGGCAAGGCCTTCACATCGTTGCGGAATTGGTCCGCCGATGTCACCGGCTTGCGGTTGATTTCGAGGATCACGTCACCGCTGGTCAGGCCTGCATCTTCCGCAGGGCTTCCAGGCTGTACCTGGGCGACGGCAACACCCTGTACCTGCGAGGGCAGGTTCAGCTGCTGGCGCACATCCGGGTTGAGATCGGAGATCGCAATGCCCAGACGGGCGTGACCGGATTCGTCACCGGCCGCTGCCGCGACTTCCGCGTCCTTGTGGTATTCGCCAACCGTCAGATCCATCTTCTGGGGCTGGCCGTTGCGTTGCACATCCAACTGGATCTTGGTTCCAGGCGCCTTTTCGCTGACCACTACCTGGAGATCGCTGCCGGACTCAACCGAATGGCCGTCGACACCGGTCACCACGTCGCCTTCCTTCAAGCCTGCACGGCTCGCGGGAGAGTTAGGAGTTACCTGCGCAATCAACGCGCCGGTGTTTCCAGTCAGGTTGAAGAACTTCGCGTTGTCGGGAGTTACATCGTTCAGTGAAACACCGAGGTAGCCGTGATGCACCACACCGTTCTTGATCAGCGAATCGACCACGGGATGAATGGTCTGCGTGGGGATGGCAAAACCCGCGCCGGCAAAGGCTCCCGTGCTGGAGATAAGGAAGGTGTTGATGCCGATCAGTTCACCGTGCGCGTTGACCAGCGGGCCACCGGAGTTACCGGGGTTGATGGCTGCGTCGGTCTGAATGAAGCCGCCTGGCTTGCGCGGGTCATCGGTGTAGGGGTTCGCGCGATTGGTTGCGCTTACGATACCGCGGGTGACCGAATCGCGGAAATAACCAAAGGGGCTGCCAATGGCGAGAACCGATTGTCCAGGGACAAGCTTGGTGGAGTCGCCCCAGGCAATCGTCGGCAGGTTCTTCGCATCGATCTTGACGACGGCGAGATCTGTAAGCTTGTCGGTGCCAATTACCTTGGCCGGGAAGCTCCTGCGGTCGTTCAGGGTTACCCGCACTTCCATGGCTCCATCGACGACGTGGTTGTTGGTCACGATGTATCCGTCAGGCGAGATGATCACGCCGCTGCCGATACCGTGCTCGATCTGGCGCTGGCCCTGACCTTGCATGGGGCCACCGTGGCCGAAGCCGGGACCTCCCGGTCCGAAGAACTGGGAGAAGGGATTGTCTCCCTCACCCTCCTGGTCACCCTGAGCCTCCGCCGCCTGTTCGTGAGCGTGAGAGGTGACGGCAATGTTGACCACGGCAGGCGTAACCCGCGAGGCCACCGCTTCTGTCGCCTGGTCGAGGGCCAACAGGGGATCGATGCTGGCGTTGTTGATCGGCGTGGTGGGGGTTTCAGGTGAAGTCGCGGCATCGACGTGCCTGTGGCCCATGACCAAGGCGCCGCCAGAGACAATGAGGGCGAAAGCAGCAACGGGCGCGATGAAGCGCTTGCCTTGTGCTCTTAATAAATTAGTTTCTCGAGACATTTGTTTTCCTCTTTCAGGGTGAAGTTTTTTAGATCTGGAACGCGATCCAGTTATCGGGGGTTGGCAGGGTGATAGATGTCGGGACGACGTTCGCGTTACGCGGAACGTCCACAGTAAAGAGAATCAAGGTAACTCCGTCCTGGTTGCTGCGCACTTCGAGGAAGCGGAGCTGGCGGGCAGAGGTTGCACGGCGCGAGGTGTGAGGCTTAGGTTGAACAACCGGCTTCACGGCGTTGTCGGCCGGATGAAAGACCGCCTCTTGATACCTCGGCTGATATTGATCTTGCACTCGGGCAAACGAGGCGGGTTCGGCAGGTGCCGGGTTGGCTGCTACGGTTGGTGCCGGCAGCAAAGGTAACAATGCCGGGGCAGCGCTGCAGCAGCAGCACTCCAAAGAGGGAAGCGAAGAGGGTGGTCGCGACCAGGCTGCGGGAGAAGAACGGCCGCGGAGCACGGCGGTGATGGAGGATGTTGTCCACCCTGCCGGCCAGCTCCGAATGGCGCTTCCAGAAGCCCGGCGCCAGCATGGCGGCGCGCTTTACCAGCCTGCTTTCCGCAAGCTTGGTAAGGCATGAGGCATAGGCGCGGGGATTGCCGGCGGCATCGAGCACGGCATCGTCGCAGGCCCGTTCGCGCTCCAGGCAAAGGTTGCGCTCTGCCCAAAAGAGCGCGGGATTCAGCGGGCTCAGGGCTCGCAACAGTTTCTGCAGCAAATTGGTCCAGTCATCGCCGCGGTCCAGGTGGGCCATCTCGTGCAGGATGATCTGCTGCAATTCAGCGGGCGTCAGCTGGTTCCACAGGGAGCGGGGCACCACGACGGCAGGATGAAAGAAGCCAATCACGCTGGGCGCATCGACCGCATCGGAGAGCCGCACTTCAACCGGACGGCTGCCGGGCCGGGCGCACGATGGATTGCATCTCCTCGCCAATCTCGACGGGAGTGGAGTTGCGCAACAGGCTGCGCATCTGGCGCACGCTGGCCCAGAGGCGGCCCAGGGCAAAGAGGGAAGCGAGCAGCCCAGAGGCCCTCGATCACAAACGCCCATACAATATTGATCCGCAGCCCGAAGTCGGCCGGCTGTACGGCGGCGGGGCCAACATCCCCGGTGCGGCGAAGAACGCGCGGCCGGCGGCAAAGCAGGGCAACAAAGCGACCAGGGTAAAGACGATCATCCAAACGGTAAAGCGGGTCGAGGCGCGCAGGCTGGGAGCGAGCTTGAGCGCGGCCCAGGCCACGGCGGTCAACAGCAGGCCCTGCCAGATGCTGGCAATCAACAGCTCCGCGGGGCCGGTCGAACTTAATTGCTGCAACAGATTCGCTTCCATCGGGTTACCCCAGGCTCACTCGGCCTGCTGAATCGCATCTCTTAGACGTTGCAACTCTTCTGGTGTTACATCGCTGTCGCCGAGCAGGGAAAGCATCAGTTTTTCCCGTGAATCGCCAAAGAAGCGGCGCAGCACAAGGCGAACTTCCGAGATCCCGGCTTCATGCTCCGCAACCAGCGGTAGATAGAGGAAGGCCCGTCCCTCTTTACGATGTTGCACATAGCCCTTTTGCTCCAGAATTCTGATGGTGGTGAGCACGGAGTTGTACGCCAGGGCATTCTTCTTCGGCAGGGCGGCAGCGATGTCGTTTACGGTCGATTCGCCGCGCTCCCAGAGAACCTTCATCAGCCGGAGTTCGGCCTCGGTCAACGTGGGCGATTTTTTAGGGGGCATAGCCTCGTCACCTGAAAAAAGGATAGCGACACGCTCTTTTTTTGTCAACTAATTTATTAGTTTGACGAGGACGAATCCAATCTGTGTCTTCCACTCTGGAAGCTCAGAACCATACTTGCCCATAGGCGAATGAAGGGGCAGGAGCTTCTTGCTTTAAGCTGCTCCATCGTCGTCTTCCAAAGTGTCACGAATCACCTGTACATCCTTGTCGGACAGACAAAATGCAGAGAACAGTAGGTTCTCAAGTTTTTCAAAATCGCCTTCTCGAGCATGAATCGCATCAACGTTAGCTTCAATCTCCGACGACATGGTGACTGACAGCTTTGGAAACGGTAATTTCTCGAGATCGGATCGAAGAACCTTATGGGTCGCGCACTTCTTCTTGAAGAGATATTGAAAGACCTGTGAGTTTAGGAAGGCAAGCACAACTTTGATACTTAGCCCAGGAATGTGAGGGATCAGGATGTTAGCGCTGTTTAGAGTAAGACGCTGCTGGTCATCATAAGCAAAGACTAGAGAATTAGAGATAAATCTATAGATGAGTTTTTCGGGCGCTCGGTATAGAGACCCTTTAGCAACCTGCTGGAAAGCATTTGGGTCGAAGCGGATGAATGATTGAGCGCCTCGCAGCCTAAACGGGCTGATGTCGCAGCCCCGAACAATTGGCTCCATACCCTCCTGTGCCGTATCAGATAGGTGCATCTTGTTATTTCCAGTGACAATACCGAGTGCCCATTCTGCGTTCTCTTCCAGCGTCACATGGTCGATGGAGTAGATTTTTTGGATGATGTAATCCTCGTGTGCACGCACATTAACGTCAAAGGTGTAGTGTTCGTTGCGCATGAACCGGGCTTGTTTCACTTGAAAAGTATTCCCATCGCCGTCCCTGATGGAGACGAGCCATTCTGGATCTGGCTTGCCCTTTATCAGGTCCAACTTGACAGCGGTTGTGAAAACTCCACTAAATTGCCGCCCAAGTTCCCATATGCGTACAATCTTCGCATTTTCCAGAATGAGATATCGGATATCAGAGTGGCTCCTGATATTCAGGATCGACGCGGGCAACACGAACGAGAGAATACCTCCTTCTTTCAATAGGGTCAGGGACTTCGCTAAGAACAATCCAAAAGCTTCGTTAGACTTGAGCTCAAGCGAGTGGCGCACTCCAACCGGAAAGTTCTTGTATGCACCCCACGGTGGGTTGGTCGCAATAAAATCAATATTTTCGAGAAGGTGGTTTGTGGTGCAGAACAACTCCCCAGTTGCAAGTTCGCTGAGCGCATTCAGACAGCGGACGTTTGGCGTTGCCTGGTAGGAAGGAAAGGCTAGCAGCAAGTTGATCCGGGCAATGCGAGCTGCTAAATCGTCGATGTCGAAACCGTATAGTTGCTCAGGTCCCAACCGAAGAATCTTCGCGGCGTAGAGTAGGTACGTTCCTGTTCCACAGCAGGGGTCCAGGAAAGTGTTCCCAGAGAAGGTTGCATGCTCTAACGACTCTCTCACCAGCTCTGAAGGAGTGTAATACGATCCCATTTTCGACTTGTTTCCTTCATCGCAAAGGCTTTGATATAAGAGGCCAAGGAAATCCCCTTCCCTAGGGCTGTTCAAGGAAAAATAGACGGAGTGGTAATCGTGAAGCCAGCTAAGCCCAGCGCTCCACTGGGAAAGCTCCTCTCTTGCGACTGGGCGCTTCCACGAATGGAAGGACTGAAAATCGTGAACGCTGCCAGCCGGGTTGCGCGCAACCTCATCGTGCAACTCAAGCAAGCGCAGCGCAGCAAAGTACATGGTTGCCGCAAGGTCAAGATGCTCTCGCCGATAGACAGCAACCACCGCATCGATAGTCGCAAGGGCGGACGGGTCTGTTGCGTACTCTTTCGGGATCCTGGTGACTTGCGAGCACGACTTGTTTGCCCGTCCACGCAACCGGGCCAAAGCGCCAGAGTATATATCCCTTTTTATTTGTAGGGCGTCTTCTTCCAGGAAGAGTAAGGGTTTGTGAGCTGTGGGTGTCAGGTGTCCAGCCTTCACCCAGTTGCGAACCGTGGCGCTGGAGACTCCAACCAGGGAAGCGACGCTTTCTACGGTCACTGGATTCAATTGACCTCTCTCAAGTTTACGAATGCTAAAGCAAACTGTTGCCTGTTGTACTCTTGATGAACCGCCACCGGAGGTCAAGTTGCCCGTGCCGACCGGCTTGCAATCCAATGCACGTCCACCCATCGATATCATTACCAGCCCTTTTGCCCGTTTTGCCCGGATGGAAGCAGCGGGCGGAATTCTGCTGTTGGTGGCCACGGCGGCGGCGTTGGTATGGGCCAACTCGCGATGGGCGGATAGCTACCACCAGATCTGGATTGCGCAAGAGACCATCACCATGGGGCATATCTCGCTTTCCGAGAGCCGCCATGAGTGGGTGAACGACGGCCTGATGTCGATCTTTTTCTTCCTGGTGGGCCTGGAGATCAAGCGCGAGCTGCTGATCGGGGAACTCTCCACCTTCAAGCAGGCGGCCTTTCCTTTTATAGCGGCGCTGGGCGGGTCGATCGTGCCCGCGCTGATTTACTTCAGCATCAATAAAGAAGGCGCCGGGGCCAATGGCTGGGGCATCCCGATGGCGACGGATATTGCGTTCGCGCTCGGCGTGCTGGCGCTGCTGGGCAGCCGGGTGCCGGTGGGGTTGAAGGTTTTTGTGGCCGCGCTGGCCATCGTGGACGACATCTTCGGGGTGCTGGTGATCGCGTTGTTTTACACCCGGCACATTTCTTTGGTTGCGCTCGGCCTGGCATTTGTAGGCGTGGCGGTTTCGTGTGCCGCCAACTGGTCGGGCATCCGCAATCCTGCGGTGTATGCGGTGATCGGCGTGTGCGTGTGGGCGGCGGTGCTCAGCTCCGGGGTGCATGCCACCATTGCCGGGATCCTGCTGGCATTTACCATTCCTGCGCGCAGTAGCATCGACAAGCCGGAGTTTCTGCGCCAGAGCCGGTGGCTGCTCGACGAGTTTGAGGGGCGCGATCCCCACTCCCCCAAGGCGCACCACGCCATCCATGCGCTGGAGCAGAAATGCGAGATGATCGAGTCGCCGCTGCATCGCATTGAGCACGCCTTGCAGCCGTGGGTGGCCTTTCTGATCATGCCGATCTTCGCGTTTGCCAATGCCGGGGTGCACATCCTGGGCAAGGTCGGCGCGGCGGTCACTCATCCCATCACCCTGGGCGTGCTGTTGGGCCTGCTTCTGGGCAAGCCATTGGGCATCACCCTGTTTGCCCGGCTGGCATCGCTGAGCGGGCTGGCGTCGCGGCCGGCTGCCGTCTCGTGGAGGCAGATTTTTGGCGCCAGCTGGCTGTGCGGTATTGGCTTCACCATGTCGCTGTTTATCGCCACGCTCGCGCTGGGCGATGGAGACTGCTCGACATGGCGAAGATAGGCACCTTCGCGGCCTCGATTGGCGCGGGTGTGTGGGGAGCGTGGTGTTGCTCAAGCGGGGTACACCTCGTGTGGCGTCGCCTACAAACGTTTAGCGATCACAAGGCGATTCCAAATGGATTGAGAATGGTAAGCGCTCCGATCTTTTGACCGTCTTGCATATCTTCGGTGTAGAGAATGTTGCACTGCGCATCGAGAGCTGCGGCGAGAATCAATGCGTCATAAATTTGGTAGCCATATTGTGAAGCCAGGTCGAGTGCGGCTTCATGGGTCTTGACGGAGAGAGAAGTTGCGGGCTCGCAGAGGATGCGAACGGCGGCTAGCGCGTCGCGGATGTCTTCCCATGACATATCCAGTTTGCGCCGGGCGACTGCGACAAACTCGTTCAATACCTGCACACTGATGTGCCCCCCGTCAGCCAGAAGCTTCTCCGCGATCGCGGCGCAGGGATCTTCCAGCGAAACTGCATAGATCAAGAGGGTGGTGTCGAAGAATGCTCTATTACTCATTCGCGGCAACCCGATCGAAGGTGAAACCAGCGGGAAGGGGGCGACGAAGCTGTCTCAATCGCTCAATCGCCGCTTCTCGGGTGCGGTCGCGGCGAATCTCGAACTCCCGAGGGCCGGCGATTCTGACTTCGATCTGGTCGCCCTCCTTAAGCTCCAGTGCGTCTACCACTGCGGCCGGCAAGCGGACGGCAAGACTGTTGCCCCACTTTGATACCTGCACGGTAAACCTCCTTGATATACGTCATCAATAGTATATCCAGAGGCTAGGCCGTCCGGAGAAGGCGTCGATGGCCTCGCGGATGCGGCAGGCGGTGGATCGAGCTGGGAGCGGCGTCGAAGAAGAGGCGGGCGCTGGCCTGGCAGTAATCCCATATCGCCAGGGCGGCCTGGAGATGGGCGGGTTCGATGAAGGCGCTGCGATCGAGAGCGGCGTAGATGGCACTGAGGCGCAGAACCTGGGCTTCGGGGCGGCCCTGGCTCAAGACAGGATAGCGTTCATGCCAGAGCTGCCCGGCGGCTTCGGTGCGGCGGAAGTGGATTTGACTTTGCGTCCAGTGGAGGGCGCGGCGCAGCTCACGGGCTATGGCGGAAAGCTGGTCCGCAGAGAGGCTGCCGCCGTCGGGCAGGGATTGGCTGCGACGCACGTTGGTCCAGAGGCAGCGGTTCGGCAAAGCCGCTGTGCGCTTCGCTGCGAGTGAGGTGGTGGGCGAGCTCGCTGGGCGTGATATAGGCGACCATGCTGAGGTGCGCATTGGTGGCGCAGAGGAGATGGGTTCCATTGTGCGCGTAAAGGTCGCCGCCATCCCAGGCGGAGCGGAGCAGAGGGGAGAGCTGGCCGGAGTTGTGGCCGAGCAGATGGAGGACGGAGGCGAACTCCTCGGCGAGGAGGAAGAGGCGGCGATCGCTGGGGGGTTGTTGATCGCGCAGGGCATGGAGGATGCGGTACGCAGTGGGGCGAGCCGCCGTCACGCGGCGCGCGACCCAACCCGGGTCGGCTTCGGTGAAGAGGCTGGAGATCTGACGCCAGCTGGTTCCTTTGCGGGCCTTGCTGGATTCGCCGACCAATACGACGAAGAGATTGAGGCCGTGACGGGTAGAGCCGGCCATGCAGTGAGGCGCAGGGCCGGCCATGTTGCCGAAGGCGGCAAGGAACTGCAGAAGGATGGCCGCGGGATCGGCTTCGGTGTGCAGCGCGAGGCTGCGGACAGCGAGGCCGGCCAGACCGTACAGGGCGGTTTCGGAGAGAGTGGGCAGCGCGGGCGGCGGGGGTCGGGAGCGGGTGCTTCGAGGTTTTCGGCGAGACGGGGCTCTTGTTTCAGGCCGGGGTCTTCGGCGGCGGCCGGTTCTTCTGATGGCGTGGCGGCTTGCGCGCACTGGGCGACCTGCCAGACAAGCGGCTTTCGGCGGTGCTGTTCGATGGCGGCGAGTGAGGGTAGGGAAGCGCTGAGGATGTTGTTTGCAGGTGCCATATTTCGACACTAGTTCGATTTCTATTTTCGCGTTAGGGGGTAATGGTTTTTTTCCCGAAATCATTAGTCACGTAGGAGGCGTGACTAAATATTGTGCAAACGAAGTGAACCTTTTTGCCAAGTTACTAAGTTAGTTAACTGCGGAGTTAGAGTTAGGCATAGGTAGGCATTGCCTGAAGAGCTGCGTGAGAACCACCTCCCTAAATCCAAAACCATGAGTGGGTGGCCCAGGTCTCGCCTTTGAGACCTGGGAGTCATGCAAGGGGACCCAATCCCGGTTCTCACGCGGGGCTTTGTAGGAGGCCGCCCTCAGTGCTTTTGAGCGTTACCTTTTGGTCTGCGATTGTTGCCGATCCCTTCAGGATTGTTATGTATCTCGTCTCAAGTCCTGGTTGGCGGTGCGGAGAAGTGTGCGCGCTAAGCGTCCTAAGCGGCGTGCGGCTGGCCGCGGTGGCCGCTGCCAGGCCTGGAAGGCAAGCAGCTCCATGCGATGCCTGAGGATGGCGGCGGATATGGGCGGCGAGGGGGACATGTGCTCAGTGCTGGTTGCGTGTCTCATGATGTGCCACTATTACGGTTTTGAGGTCTGCGTCAGGGCTTCGGCCGCTTCGCTTTTGAACTCAATAGTCACATAACAGATGTGACCTAAATTGTTGCACGTTTGACGAAGTGGAAATCCGGGCGGGAACTAACGCCCGGCTGGCCAGGGACGACCCTTGCCCAGGGCAAAGATGTGCGCGGAAGCTGTACCCCGGTGTCTTCTGGATCGATCAGTCGACCTTCGAAATCGTTCTTCCCAGGACCGATCTACTGACACGATACCGAGCATGCAGCTGACACGATTGGCTACCGTCTCCACTTCGAATCGACGCCGATCCATGGATTTAACGCGGTGTTTTGGCTACCCCATACAGTGGAGATTACTACCGAAGGAAATATGGGTGTTGCCGAGGAGGTTCATCAATACTCGGACTATCACCTGTATCACGCCACAGCTCGGATGGTGCCGTCTCCGTGAGTTTCGGGCGGGGTGGTTAACAGTCTCAATGGCGCCTCAGCGTCGCATATTGTATCGGTGTCAGTCTCAGCCAAACTCCTCCGCGTCCCATCTCTATAGCGTGCTCCAGCATCTGCCTGACTTCCAGGGTGCCCCACGCTTCTCCGCGCCGTGCCAACTCCCTAATCTTCTCCGGGTCAGCAAAATTCAGTTCTCGCGGCAGCACAGTCTGGGCGTCTGCTTCGAGGAACTGGCAGTGCCACATTCCGTGGGAGAGCATGAAGGAGAGGTAGACGCGATGCGACGGCCGGTCGTAGCGGGACATGGCGACAGTATAGGAGAATAAAAGGCGAATAAATGCACAGGGAGCGATGGTCGGTCGACGCCTGGGGAAAACAGGGAAACGGTTGCGCTACCGGATGAACGGAACTGTCATGAGCGCAGCAGCGACGTTTGGGAGGGCAAGGTGCAGGTGTCATACTTTCTGGTGAACATCCTGTCCACAAGATCGGGAAGGTAAAGATACCGAGTGACTCCTCTGTGCCGTTCATTCGCCGCTATTCTAGGTTTGCTTGCGATGCTCGTTCTCGTTGCAAGCGCAGGATAAGACCTCAGACATCCCAGCCAAGTTCACCCCTCCCACAGACGGATTATGACTACGTCAAACGGGTGGAGATGGTTCCCATGCGCGATGGGGTGAAGCTATACACGGTCATCGTGATTCCGAAGGGGGCCAGCCACGTGCCTATCCTGCTGACGCGCACGTGTTACGACGCAGCGTCGCGGGCCAAGCGGACCGAGTCGCCACACATGCTCGACGAGCTGCCGGAGGGCGACGACGTCTTCGTCAAGGCAGGCTATATCCGGGTATTCCAGGATGTACGGGGTAAATACGGTTCGGAAGGGAATTACCTGATGACGCCGCCCCCGCTTGGTCCTCTCAATCAGAGCGGGGCGGACGATACGACCGACGCCTACGACACCATCGACTGGCTGGTTAGGAATGTGCCCGAATCGAATGGCAAGGTGGGTATGCTCGGCTCTTCTTACGAGGGGTTCACGGTGGTGATGGCCCTGATTCATCCCCACCCGGCGCTGAAGGTGGCGGCGCCGGAGAGTCCCATGGTCGATGGCTGGATGGGCGATGACTGGTTCCACTATGGAGCGTTTCGCCAGAATAACCTTGACTACTTTGCGGAGCAGACGGGCGCTCGGGGGAAAGGCGAGAGCATTCCCCGGGAGGCCTATGACGACTACACCAACTTTCTCAGGAAAGGTTCGGCGGGCGATTTTGCCCGGGCGGGCGGCCTCGAACAGCTGCCTTTCTGGCGCAAGGTGGAAGAGCACCCGGCGTACGATGCTTTTTGGCAAGGGCAGGCGCTGGATAAGATCATGGCAAAGGTGCCCCTAACCGTGCCTACGATGTGGATACAGGGCTTGTGGGACCAGGAAGACATGTGGGGCGCGATCCACAGCTATGAAGCGGTAGAGCCCAAGGACACCAACAACGACAAGAACTACCTGGTGATGGGCCCGTGGCGGCATAGCCAGGTCAATTATGATGGCTACTCGCTTGGCCCCCTACTGTGGGAAGGGGACACCACGGTGCAGTTCCGCCGGGATGTGCTGCTGCCATTCTTCAATCAATATTTGCTGGACGCCGCTCCCAAGGCGGAAACCCCGCCGGTGCTGATCTACAACACGGGTGAGGTTCATTGGGACCGGTTCCAGTCATGGCCTCCGAGCTGTGATACGGATTGCCCTCATAAGTCACGGCCACTGTACCTGATAGCAAATGGAAGCTTGTCTTTTCAAGCTCCGGATGAGTCCGCCGCCAGATTCGATGAATATGTATCGGATCCCGCGAAACCTGTACCGTATCGACCGCGTCCGGTTTATGACGGCGATGGGAACGCATGGCGGACATGGCTGGTGATGGATCAACGGTTTGTCGATGGCCGTTCTGACGTGTTGACGTATATGAGCGAGCCACTGCAGAAGCCGGTACGGGTGAGCGGCGCACCTGAGGTGAACCTGTATGCGTCGACCAGTGGCAGCGACGCCGATTGGGCAGTCAAACTGATTGACGTTTTTCCCGATACTGTGCCCTCGCGTCCGGCGATGGGCGGGTACGAACTTGCGATCTCCCTGGACATTTTCCGCGGCCGCTATCGCAACAGCTTCGAACACCCTGAGGCCATCATCCCGGACAAACCATTGCTCTATCGCTTCGCGCTGCCTACCGTGAACCATGTGTTTGAACCGGGGCACCGCATCATGGTCCAGGTGCAGTCGAGCCTCTTCCCGTTGTACGATCGCAACCCGCAGACGTTTGTGCCGAATATTTTTGATGCGAAGCCGGCGGATTACCAAAAAGCTACGGAGCGTATTTGGCACACTCCTGGGTCGGCAAGTTTTATCAGCCTCCGGTGATGCCTTAACAGCAGGTTTGGGTAAAAAATCGGGGAGCCAGAAGGCTCTGGCTCCCCGCGCTGTCAATACACTTGGCGAATTCCTTTCTACTTGGCAACCGCGTCCAGAAAGGTGAGCCCGTTTGGTGTGCCATACCCGGTAACGTTGTCCCAGCCCTTGGTAACCGTCAGCGAGCTATCCATGCCGAATGCGATGGCAATGTCCACACCTTCGCCGTCGTCCAACACCGCGCTGGTGAAGCCGGTAGTATTCTCGACCAGTCCGTCGAACAGAGCGGTTGCCGAGTAATGGGTGGAGCCCGTCTTGGCAAAGATGGTCCCGGCTGCATTCGTGGGGCTGGAAAGTGGCAGCACGTCCACCAGTTCACCAGGCTTCAAGGCGGCAAGGGTGGGTGCGGCCAGGCCCAACGAATGCCCGCCTTTTGCTCGGCAATGGCCCAGAAGGCGGTAAAGATGGGGCTTGCGAGGCTGGTACCGCCCCACCCAACTTGTACGCCCTGCGTCCCGTTTTGGGTCAGCACGATGGGCACGCCGGTATAGGGATCGGCGAGTGCGGAGACATCGGGAACCTGCCGCCCAGTCCCAGGAAGATCCTTTTGCCAGGAGGGTTTGGGGAAGTAAATGCTCTCTCCCCCTCCGGCCCCACCGAAGAAGGGTTGAGGCACCGGTGGATCCACAACACCATCATCGTTGAGTAGAACAAAATCACCGCCCCACCCCAGCGGTTCGAATCCTGACTCCCCGACTTTGTTGAGGATGGATGTACCGCCAACCGCGGTGGCGTGCGGCGAGTTGGAGGGTACGCCAGGCGCCCCGATGGGTGTCCCGATGCCGCCGTCTCCACTGTCGCCACTGGAAAATTGAAACGAGATACCCTTAGCCGCGGCTCTCTCAAGTATTTGATCGTAGGACTTCTCCTCCGGCGGACCGGCGAGAAGATCCTGATCCTCTTCCCAACTGTCGTTGATCGAGTTACCGAGATTGTGTTTGATGATATATTCCATGGAATTCTGAAAATCTTCACCGTACTGTCCGGCTGCCGCGACGACAACAATCTTGGCTCCCGGCGCGATGGCATGAGCCCACTGGAGATCGAGCGCAATCTCAATATCCCATCCCGTCAGCACGCCGGCATTCGGATCCAACGGCTTGCCTGCGGGGTAGACGATGCTGAAATTGGAGGGCGTCAGCAGCGGCAAGCCGGTCAGCTCGAAGAAGGCGTTGGCATCTGCCTCCATCGTGGGATACCCGTAGGCCTCCAGCAGTACGATGGTTTGCCCTTTTCCGTTCAGTCCCAGTTTGTAGGCAGCCGGCAAACCATACACGGCCTGGAGCTGTGCCGGAGTGAAGTCGGGCCACAAGTCGGGGTTCGCACCGTAAACGTTCCCGTAATACACACCAACGGGAAGCTTCGCGCCCGGCGTCTTGAAAGTGAATGTCTCCGGCGCGGAAAGGGCCTTTCGGTGATGAGGGAACTCAGCCCCCCGGAAGCTTTCACTTTAGTCAGTGGGACGGTCGGTGGAGGCTGGTGCGTCTTCAGGTTCACGGCGCGGCTTAAGCGTGGCCGAACCTGATGGCTTTCCAGGCCCGCGACTGCCGCGACGTAATCACCGGCAGCCCCGGATAGCCGCGCATTCACCACGTTCGCACGGAAGATTTGACCGTTACGCTGAAACTCGTGAATCTGCGTGTTGAACGCGCTCTCTACGTTTGCCGCGGTACCGCGGGCACGGAGCGAGAACCCATCTTCATCGGCCGAGAGAATCTCCAGGCCGTGACTCTCAAGCTCTTTCCGCACCGCGTCGGATTGCTCCTTGGCGGGTGCGTACCGCTTCAGATCCTCCTCGTGAGCCATTTGTGAAAGGTGGGCGATTCGCGATCGTACAGCGCGTCCACCGCCTTATCGAATGCGGCTTTATTCCGCATCTGGAGCTGGACGGTAATCGTGATCTGCTGGGAAGGGGCCACCCGGCCCAAATCGCTGGCTTGACGAATCCCCTCAGAAACATCGTCTGCAACCTGTTGGGCGGCGGCCGCGGGAATCGTCAGAATTGCGATGGACATAAGCGAAGACGCTGCCACAGATGGCAATATCTTGAAAAGCATCATAGTTCTCCTCAAAATCTGGCTAATGTTGTTTATTTACACCGAAAGGACACGTAGCGGGGAACGACTCCCTCGGCTTTTGGTGCCGCGCTGCGGGAGAAAATGCAGGCAGTAGCCAGGGGGGGTGGCCCTGACAACCCCGACGGGAAACTAGACCAGCAGTAACACAGAACCAGCCGGTCGAAGGTTGATCGCGAGCCTGGCTCACCGAGCCGGTGTCGCGGCAAGCGATGTGTCAACGGACAAATAACCGTTGCGAAACGTTGACTTGAGTTGAAGCGCGATGTCAATCGATTTGTAGCCGGTTAAGTTGCCGGCCACGCCTGATGATTAAAAAGCAGTAAAACCCTTCTATCCCGCTCGTAGCCCAAGCGTCTTTCAGATTACTTCCCACAGGCGCACGGGCAGCATCTGCAGTCCCTTAAATGCAGGTTCATCCGTATCATTCATAGATTTCCGAAGCAACCCAGCTATGAATGTCAAGAGCGCCGCATTGATCGCGATGGAAACAAGAAGCAAAATTTCAGCCAAAGTTTGATTCATATTATTGCCAGTTTGCTCTTTCGGTAGAAGTTTCGTCTTTTACCGCTCTTTGTCGGCACTGCTCTTGACACCAGGGATAAGGAGTACAGTGGTTTCGACCTGGTAGAGAGGCCGAGGTGGTTGTTGTCTTGCCATGAATACCACCAGGGCCCGGTCTTGTTCAAACATCGAAGGGTCGTGCGTATTTCAGAAAGGTACCTATGCGGCGTTTGCCAACCGTGTTGCTGTCTGCTCTTGCTGTGCACGTCACTCATGGCTGCGGTCACGACCAAGGCTGTGGATGGCGTCTGGGAGGGCAAGGTTCCGATCGATGGGCAGGATTTCCGAATCGTTCTCCACCTCGGCCCGCAAGCAAACGGGAGTTCTGCCGCCACCCTCGACAGCCCGGATATGGGTAAGGTGAGGATTCCCCTCACGTTACTGGAATCTGGCGACCGCTCGGTGGCTTTCGAATTGAACGATCCGAGGGTTTCGTTCAAGGGTAGCCTGAGCGTTGATAATGCCCAACTGGTCGGCGACTGGAAACAGGGTTCCGACGATATTCCCATCACACTGGCGCGGATCGCGAAAGCGCAAGAGTTCGAGAAGGACGGTTCTTATCTATTCCACTCCCGGTGCGCCTCCTGTCACACCCCGTTCAATGCGGTGCGGGCGCCGTGGCCGGAGACTCTGAGGATGATGCCGCAGCCCGCGATCCTGACCACGCTGGAGAGCGGAAAGATGAGCGCGGTGGGATCGGGAATGTCGCATGAGCAGCGTGTCGCGGTGGCCAATTATCTGGGCCGGCCTCAGACTGAGCAGACTACACAGGCGAACGCGTGCGGAGCGGCTTCTCGGCCGGTCTCGAACTCCCCTTTATGGAACGGCTGGGGCGGCGACTTGTCCAACAGCCGCTTCCAACCGGCAGAGCGAGCCGGGCTCAGCAAGTCCCAGCTAGCAAGGCTGCAGGTGAAGTGGGCGTTCGGGTATTCCGGGGCGACCGGCGGGGGCGGCCCACCGACCATCATTGGCAACCGGATCTTTGTCGCTGGTGCTGACGCACACATCTACTTGCTGGATATGCACTCGGGATGCGTATACTGGTCGTTTCTGCCTATGGCGCCGGCGCGCACTGCCATTACGGTAAGCGACGACGGTTCGACCGCATACTTTGGCGACGTGCAAGCGCGGGCGTATGCCGTCAATACGGCTACGGGCGCTCTGCTATGGAAAGCCGAACTCGATCAACATCCCTTCGCGATGATTTCCGGCGCTCCCAGGCTCTACGACGGCAGGCTTTATGTGCCAGTCTCCTCGGCGGAAGAACTGGGCGGTATTAATCCCAAGTATCCATGCTGTAGCTTTCGGGGTAGCGTAAGCGCGCTGGATGCCAAGACCGGAAAGGTTGTGTGGAGGACGTACACGATCGCGACCCCCGCGCAGGCGACCTCGACGAATGCGGCCGGGACGGGAATGCTGGGACCTTCGGGGGCAGCGGTATGGAATTCTCCGACGATCGACGCCGATCGCCACGCACTCTACATCGGCACAGGGGACAACTACTCAGAGCCTGGCAGCGCGACCAGCGATGCGGTGATCGCCCTGGATCTGAAGGAGGGAAAGATTCTGTGGGTGAAACAGCTGACCCCGGACGACCGGTTTAACGTCGGTTGCTTCGGTCTGGACAAATCGAGTTGCCCTAAGAATCCTGGCGGAGACTTCGATGTGGGAGCGCCGCCGATTCTGCGGGTTCTGAAAAATGGGAAGAGTTTGTTGATCGTAGGGCAGAAGTCGGGAATTGCCTATGGCCTTGATCCTGATGACGGCGGCAGGATTGTCTGGGAGGCGCGCGTGGGCAAGGGAGGTGTGCTTGGCGGTATCGAGTTTGGGGGTGCTGCCACGGATACACGGGTATATTTCCCGTTATCCGATTGGTCGCCCGATGCAAAGGCGGGTGGGGGCATGTTCGCGCTCGAGATCACAACCGGGAAAAAGATCTGGTCTACCGCTGCTCCGCATCCTGCGTGCATCGGCAAGCCAGGCTGCAGCGCGGCGCAACCGGCGCCTGCTACGGCGATTCCCGGGGTCGTCTTCTCCGGATCGCTCGACGGGCACATGCGCGCTTACGATGAACTCGATGGCACGATCTTGTGGGATTTTGATACCGTGCGGACGTTTGCAACGGTGAATGGTGTGGAGGCGCCACGGTGGGTCCATCAACTACGCAGGACCGGTTGTCGCGGGAGGGATGTTGTTTGTAACGTCGGGGTACTCGACCAATGGGGGCATGCCGGGTAACGTTCTGCTTGCGTTTTCTGAAGATGGAAAATGAAAGCGCGCCGGACATTTACGTCTTTGTAAACGGATTCGGTTCAGCTGGGTCACTTTTCGTCTGTTCCAGTATTTCCCCGTTCTATCCCGCTCGTAATCGCCAACGAGCGCCGTGCGCTTTAACGTAGTGCGCAAATACATAGCGCCAGGGAATGGCGATATAAACGAGCACGACCAGGGAAATGGCAAAGATCGAGGGCTTGATCGAGTCGTCGACATGGCCCGCCATCCATTGCGGTAACGGAACCAGGATGAGCCAAAGCGTCTTCCAGATTACTTCCCACAGGAGCGCGGGCAGCATCTGCAGCGGAAAGCGCAGCCCGAGTAAGCAGACCAAGGAAAAGGCAGCGAGCATGCAGGAGGCCTGCCCCTGCATCAGTTCCCAATGTTTTTCGGGATTGAGTACGCTCGGCCAGAGATAGACGCTTAGCCCGACCACGATAAACAAATACATGCCGCGCAAGATATATAGGCGAAACAATGAAACCTCGTTCATTGGTGCTCCTTTTCTTATGGTTTTCTCGCTTTTCCGCGGAGAAAGCAATCCGTTCACTCCACTTCCTTAAGAATCCTTTCGACTCCGGCAAGCCGGGACTGGATTTCCGCCAGTGCCGCAGCCGTCTCGGCTTGAGCGGCCGCGGCCTTTGCCGCGATCTCGCGATACGCTTCATCCTGGCCGAGCCGCACTCTCGCCTGTAGGACGGCAGACACATATTTCATGAAGAAGACGAGAACCGCCGCGGCAGACGGGAAGAAGAACGCCGCAAGGAAGATGTCTTGGAAGTGGTCGGGCATGGAAACCTCTAAGGTTCGAATTTAATAGTGAGGGATTTGGCCGCCTCCGCGATGGCGGCCGGCGTGAGTTCGAAGTCGAAACTGCGGACTTCGAAGTAGTTGAGTGCCTTGCCATCCTCAGACAGTTCAAGTTGGCTGGTAACCAGGCCCGCGCCTTCAAGCTTCTGCAGGTGCAGATGCAGCAATGGGCGGCTGATACCAAGTTCCCGTGCAAGCTGACTAACGTAGTTGCGCCCGCCAGCCGCAAGTGCCGCGATGATTCGTAGCCGATGCGGATTGGCCAGCGCCGCCAGCATCGCCAGCAGCTGATCTCCTTTCACGGGAAAACTTCTTTGTTTCACGTGTAAGGAATATCTGACAGGTGACAGAAAGTCAAGAGAATATTTCGCAGGCGGTGTGGAATCTCACGGTGGGTCCCTCAGCTACGCAGGACCCGGGGGGACTGTCCACGAATAACCTGTCTGCTGAAATACTTGCGTGGCCCAGGTCTCGCGTTGAGACCTGGGCTTACAGGACCACGACTCTATCTGCTGCGTACCTGATCGTCTGCATTTAGCCAAGCCGATACCGGGATAAACCAAATGTTGACGTACCCACTAAACCAACCCAAACTGTCCAGACGCTTGAAATCCAATTGCGCTTGCTCGGGCGAGCGTGGGAAATGCGCCGGGATCGTACGGTCGCTGCTGAAGTAGAGCGTGCGATGATCTGGCCCCAGGTGCGGTTCGTCGTCGGTGCTGTAGCCGTTTTGATCATCGCCCACGTAACGGATCGGAACCACCACGCCCCATCCCTCAGCTTTTCTGCGAACAATAAAAAGATGATCCTTCGAGTCGCCCGGGAGCCGCCCGGCACTGCAGAAAACCAAGAACGATCCGTCCGGCGCAATCTCCGGATCGACATCCAGGGTTGTGCCATCGCTGAACGGAAGCGGTTGGGCCCGCTGGTACGCGCCATCCTTGTATAGGGAAGAGAAGAGACGCTTCGCGCCCTTGCCGTCAATGGAGACAAAATAGATCGTGCCGTCGGCAGCGATACTTGGCTTCCATATCGATTGGCCAACAAGGTTGACCGCGTCCGGTAGCCGCACAGGCTTACTCCAGCCTTTGCCCACGCGATCGACACGCCAAAGATTGGAGACGATGCCAGGGATGGGTTCTCCCTCTTTGGGACGAGAGGCCGGCGGGATGGCCGGTCGTTTCGATTCAAACACCAGATAGGACCCATCAGGGGACATAGCGGGGGACGAGTCAGGCCATTCGCCGGAGAATGGGGCAAGCGTCGGTTGTGTCCAATGACCATCGACGTTATGCGACTCGACAATCGCTCCCCAGTTCACGGTACTGCGGGTAAAGAAGATCGTATTACCGTCCGGCGAAAAGGCAGGCGAGCCATCGTTCGCCGGGCCTGAGACCACGCCAGGAGCGAAGATCTGCGGCGTTGGTGCGGACGAAATCGGTCCGGCCGCATGGTGAGTGGACATGGCGATGCACGCGGTGGTGCAGAGCGATGCGAAGGCAAGGATCAGGATATGGCGGTGATGCATGGACACTGTGAAACTCCAGAGACGCTTGTCATGGTAAGCCAGAGCGTCTGGTTTGCGGGATGGGAACGGGATCGCGGCTTGAGGACGTCGCCCGGAATATTAAATATGAGCCGGCGTCTCCTTTAGTAACAGAGATCGCCGGGTAATAAGGTGACGCTGTGAGTTACTGCACGTCGTCGGCTGCCAGTTCGCTGGCGATCGGCGTCAGCGTTCCAAACAAGCCGTTGGTTTCGTTGTCAGGGCCCGCGGTGAAGAACAAAGTACTGCCCGGACCGGAAGCGCCGCCATTGCCGAACGCAAGTGCCCACAGCCCGTCAATGTTCACCGTTGCGCCGCCCGGATTGAGGACGTTGCCGAGAAACCGGCCGGTCAGTGGATTGAATGCCGCGATGGTGCCACCGCGGAAGTTACCAACCAATATGGTATGGCTGAAGGCGCCGAAGTCAGCAGGGGTGAGCACAATGCCCCAAGGCGCATTAAACCAGTCACCATGCTCGAGGTCGGCCAGCTTTTTGCCCTGGGGATCGAAGACCCGAACAAAACCTTTGCCTGCGCCACCAACTGGATCGTGCTTTGGCCCATCCTGCTGGGCATAGGTTACGTAGATGTTGGGTCCAATGCCCTGCACGTTGAAGGGCGCAAAGTCGCTCGGGATTTCATCATCGTCGAATAGCTCCTTCGAAATGTTTACTTGTTTGAAGTTGGAATCGAAAACATCAACCTTGCCGCTGCGGAAGTTGGCGGTCAAAATATATTCCTTTCCGCCAATCTGGGCGATGGTCGCTCCTTTGTAAACGGCTCCATTCTTTTTGTCCGGGAATTGGGAATGGTCAACCTTAATGACCGCAGTGGTTATATTTACTGCTGGGTTCCAACCCTGGATAGTGCCGTCTTCGGTTACGAACAAGAACAGGGCTGGCGCGCCCGGACCAAGAAGGAAATCGGTTGCGCTGCCGTTGAACATCACAGCTGTGGGAGATCCTGGAGCGGGCTGGCTCGGGGCGTGGGGAATCTTGACGCCATTTCCTGGTAACCCCCCAGCCGCGTTCAACGGAACAATTGTAACGGGCTCCAGTGTAGGGGGCGGGGTCTGGTCCGCGGGGTTTGCCGGATTTAAGCCAGAGGTGTTGTAGAGCGTAGAAGTGCCGCCGGCGTTATTTGAAATCCACCAAGGCGTGCCCGGGCCATGGACCAGTCCCCACGCATTTTGAAGATTGGGGTCAGTGACTGCGGCGGTTGGGGTCATGGCGACATTCGAAACCAGGTTGGCCTGTTGGTAGTGTTGCGCAAACGCGAGGGTTGGGAACAGCGATAGTGCCAAGGCACGGACGAGCGATGGCCTCAATGATTCGGTCGTGAATTTCATAGGGTTTCTCCTAATACGATTCCGGACTTTTTGTTTTGAGCTTTCCTGCCGTGAAAGCTGCGCTTCTGCCCGTCGAGGCATTGCGAGACGCGCGTCGCCTCTTTCGGGTGGTAGTCCGGCGTTTTTCTCTTCATTGGCACGGCGGCCTTGTGAATCTCTCTCCGGCCGCCATGGCAGGCGAGAAACTCTGAAGTTCGGACTCCGTGGAGGATCCTATTCCTTGGCGGCTATCCGAGATGTCTCAGGCTTGTCACTATCCTGTCAAAACCTGTGCGGAAAGTCGTGGGCAGGAAGATGTGAATAAATCAGCATCTCGCAATCTGAGCTATGGGGCCCAAAAAGGTCGACATACAGATTCCTGGATTTTCACATTTGACGGCTGCCGATAAGCACAGTACTGTAATTCGTACGGATAGTTCGAATTTGTACAACCAGTACAGATCACGTGCTGCGTCCGCCGCAATGGCAACCAGGAAGAAAACCAAACCGCCGGGAACTTATCACCTGCATCGGGAGCGGCAGCGGCGTCGCATCCTGGAAGCGGCCAAAGAGCTCTTCGACGAGCGTGGTATCGACCGAACCACCGTGGCCGACATCATCTCCGCCAGCGAGCTTCGCCCTTCCACGGTATATCAGTACTTTTCCCGGAAGGATGACATCGTCTGGGCGATTCTCGGCGAGATGATGGAGGAAGATGCCACGGGCGCGATGAAAAGTCTCGAGGGCGCAACCACCGGGCTCGCCAGGATCACCGGGCTGCTTCAATACATGGCCGATGAGCTGGCGAAGAACGAGGCCAAGATTCGTTTCATGGCCCAGTTCGATGCGATGTACGCGCGGCACTGGCCGGCCGAGCGCCTTCTGACCCTGGAGGGGCGGTTCCATGATCAAGGTTTCAAACTCTTCCGCAAGTTGATCCGCGAGGGCGTCGCCGACGGTTCTCTCCGCCCCGACTTAGACCCCGGCCTGACGCTGCATGCGGTGTTCAATGCGGTGATCGCAGCCCAACGGCGCTACGCCTCGCTGGGGAAAAAAGTCGAGTTGGAATACGGACAGCCGATCGACCGGCTGTTCGGGGAAACCATTCGCATCCTCGTGTCTGGTCTACGCGCCACCGAACACGCAAAACCCACTGCGCCTACCCCGCGAAGGAAGGCTCGCAAGAGCACACCGAGAAAGAGGTCCTCGTGAAACCGCACCTGCGCATCATGATGGCAATCTGCACCACCCTACTGCCGCTAGCTCCTGCTTCGATGCATGCAGCAGAGTCCAATGCACCCAGGCTGGAGTTGCCGGCCGACTCCAATTGGAAGTTCCTGCTCGGCGACCCGAGCGGCGCCGAGGCGCCGTCCTTTACGGATACAACCTGGCGCAACGTGGACCTGCCCCATGACTGGAGTATCGAAGGCCGGCCAGAGAGTCAAAATCCGTCTGGCTCAGGTGGAGGCTACTTCCCAGCCGGGGTCGGTTGGTATCGAAAAACGTTCACCGCTCCTGCCGGCTGGCGGAAAAAGCGAGTGAGCGTCGAGTTCGACGGGGTTTATCGGGATGCGACCGTGTACTTGAACGGTCATAAGTTGGGAACCCATCCTTACGGCTACACCAGTTTCTCCTTCGATCTCACTCCGTTACTGAACTTCACCGGCCCCAACCTGCTCGCGGTGCGTGTCGACAACTCTGCCCAGCCCAACAGCCGCTGGTACAGCGGGTCAGGGATCTACCGGCACGTCCGCGTTGTTGTAACCGAGCCCACGCATGTGGCGCACTGGGGAGTCTTCGTCACTACACCCAAGGTATCCGATGACTCCGCCTTGGTCTCCATCCAAACCAAGGTCGCCAATGAAACCGCCGGGTCGGCCGATGTAACGCTGGAGACTACGTTGTACGACCGCTCAGGACACCAGGCGGGCGCAACACAATCGACCCTGACGATTGCTCCAGGGAAGGAGATGGAGTCCGCGCAAACGATCTCGGTTGCCCACCCTGCTCTGTGGTCGCCTGCTTCGCCCACCTTGTACCGTGCCGTTTCCCGGGTACGCAGAAATGGCAAAGTGGTCGACCAGGTGGAAACGCCCTTCGGTATCCGCTCACTCTCGTGGTCGGCAGAGAAGGGGCTGCTTCTGAATGGAAAGCCGGTCAAGCTCACAGGTGGCAGCGTCCATCATGATAACGGGCCGTTGGGGGCTGCGGCCTTCGACCGCGCCGAGGAACGCAAAGTAGAACTGTTGAAGGCAGCCGGGCACAATGCAGTGCGAACCGCGCACAACCCGCCATCTCCTGCGTTCCTGGATGCCTGCGATCGCCTTGGCTTGCTGGTATTAGATGAGCCGTTCGACATGTGGAAGGCCAGCAAGGTCAAGTTCGATTACGGTAGAGACTTTGATGAATGGTGGAAGCGGGATATCTCGGCCATGGTGCTGCGCGATCGCAACCATCCCTCCATTGTGATTTGGGGAATCGGTAACGAGATCCCCGAACTGGAGGTCGAACAAGGCCGGAAAATCGGTAAGCAGTTAGCTGACCAGGTTCGATCGCTCGACAATACACGCCCGCTTACCCTGGCGTTCCCCGGCTCCACCACCGCGCCGAACGCAGAAGCTGTGTTTTCGTTGCTGGATATCACTGGCTACAACTACAACCTTATTCCGACCTATGCTGCGGACCATCGCCAGCTGCCCAATCGCATCATGCTGACCACCGAATCGTATCCCGGCGAAAGTATTTCCCTTGTGGCAAATCTCCCAGGACAATCCGTTTGTCATCGGTGATCTAACCTGGACTGCCATGGACTATCTGGGTGAGTCCGGCATCGGCGCGTGGTCCTATGGCACTCCACAACAGGCACAGGCGGTAGAACAGATCATGGGCGGGATGATGAACACGGCCATCATAGACAAGATGTTCCTGGGCATGGCCAATGGGGTGGACATGATGGCTGCGATGACCCAGGGGACAGCCGATCCAGGTATCAAAGCCGCTATGGCCCTTATGTTCCACGGGTATCCGTGGCACTCCTCGGCGTGCGGAGATCTTGATTTGACCGGCTATCGCAAACCGCAGTCCTACTATCGAGACATCTTGTGGAACGGCGGCGATCGCGTGTACGCCGCTGTGCGTTTTCCCGAACCCGAAGGAAAGAAGATCATCGCCACCGGCTGGGCGACTTATCCAACACTGGCGTCCTGGACTTGGCCCGGGCAGGAAGGCAACCCGCTGCAGGTGGAGGTGTACTCCGCCGCGGAGAAGGTCCGTTTGTTCCTCAATGACAAGCTGATCGGCGAGAAGCCAACTGGCCGCGACCAGGAGTTTAAGGCGACTTTTTCCCTACCGTACGCGCCTGGTACCTTGAAGGCTGTGGCGTGCGAGGGGGTCGGACTGTTGCGGAAAGCGTCCTTACGACAGCAGGCAATGCAGCTGCTCTGCGCCTGACACCAGACCGAACTGTAGTTCAGGCTGACGGACAGGACCTTTCTTTCCTGCTCGTAGAGGCAGTCGACGCAGAGGGTCGTTGGCAGCCGAATGCTGACCAGGAAGTACAGTTCTCCCTCAGCGGACCAGGCGTCATCGCAGCCGTGGGGAACGGCGACGGTCAAGACGACGCTTCCTACCAGGGAGATCGGCGCAAGCTGTTTCAAGGGCGCGCACTCGTCGTAGTGCGTACCTCGAGGCAGGGTGGACCTATCACCGTAAAAGCTGGAACCGCAGGCTTAAGCGACGGATCCGTGACGATCGAGGCCAAGGCGGTCGCTCAGCGCGCGGAACTGCGCTGACACAGGGGGATGGCCGCTACTTCTTCACCAGCACGGCCGCCAGAAACCGGAGTTCCGACTCCACTTCTTCGGGATCGGCCACAGTATCGGCGATTTCCTGGCGAAAGAGTTCGCGATACCTCTTGCGCAGCCTGTGAATGGCCACCTTGAGCGCGCCTTCTGACGTGTTCATTTCCTGAGCCAGCGCGGCATACGGCGCGTCAGACTGCCCGAGAAGGAGCACCTTCAACCTCTCAAAATGCTCCGGGCGGCTGTGATGCACAAACTCCTCCCGCAATCTCTCAACCACTCGATCGATCAGCGAAAGCGCCCAACGCCGCTCGAAAATCCGCTCCGGCGTTTCATCGTGCGCAGGCTCGCGTTGGTAGCGCTCTTCGCCGGACGAGAGTTCAAGCGACACCACCATTCCGCCGCCGCGTTTGCGGGCGCGATCCCGGTCTGCTTCGTCGGCCACAAAGAACTTCAACGAAGTCAAAATAAAGGACCGGAACCGGCCCTTTTCCGGATCAGCGCGATCGAGGTATCGGCCTTCCAACACCCGGATGAAGAACTCCTGCGTGAGATCTTGCGCCTGATCGGCCGAATAGCCGCGGCGGCGCAGATAGGCATACAACGGATACCAGTAGTTCTCGCATAGAGAAACCAACGCGGAACGAGCCTCCTTACGCTGTGGATCGCCGGCAGCCACCACCAGGGTCCACCGCGTGGTCGGAAACTGGGATGATCCTGTCAGCGTGTGCATGGTTTGGCCATTCGTCATGGTCCTCTCCCTACGGCATTCCGCTAAACAGAATAAGGAAATCTGGAGCGCAAAGTTACATCGCCGGCCTGGTCAATTTGGCGGACTCAGCTTTAGCTTGTTCGACGACCGGAATATCGGGGTCAGCATCCTTCCAGAGAGCGAGGAGGTCCTTGTAGGCGGTCGCCGATTTCGCGCGTTCTCCAGAGGCGGAGTATGCTCTCGCCAATTGCAGACGCGCCATGGGCCCCATGGGATCGTTCAGCATGATACCCGGATGATCAAGAATCTTTTGAAACTCAGCCGCTGCTTCGCGATGACGGCCCAGCCGGGAATAAGCCAGGCCACGCACGTAGACCGGATAGAGCGCTCCGAAGAATGAGCCGATATAGAACGCCGTACCCGGGACAGCCAGGTCGTACGGAGTTGCCACTTGTGTCATTTCAAGTGCTTTCGCTGCGTCCCCCTGGTTGAGAGCTTCGAGTGCCCGTAGCGCAGGCAGGTAACTGAACTGGACAGATGTGTCCTCCGGGTAGCGCTTCTCGAGATCCACCACGATCTTGTGAGCTTGCGCGGACTGGTGCAGAACCGCCAAGGCAAAGGCAGGTCCGTAGTCGGCATCCCGGCTTCGGTGAAGCGCCAACGCCGCCTCCGCGTTTCTTTGTGCCTCCTCCCGCATCCCGAACAAGGCGCTCCATACCGCACGAGCGCCTTCCAGCTGGGCGGCCCGCTCGCGCAAACCTGCCTGGCGGGATAAGGGTACCGCGCGGTCCGACAGGCGGCCCGCTTCTTTCAGGCGCCCATGGTACGCCAAGGTGAGAGCTTCCTGGTGCTCGAAGAATCCCTGGGCTTCCAGTTTCGCCTGACGTAGAGTCATTTCCCTTTCCATTGCTGCCTGATCGTTCCGCAGAAATGCGATGAAGTACCGGCATAGCGAGAAGTCAGCGGCTTCGATCCTGCGTTCCGACGCCTTACGAAGCACAGCCTCGGCTTCTGCCAGGCGGTTCAGGTAGATGTAGGCAAAAGCCACATTTGTATAGCCGATGGCGTAATCCGGATCGAGCTCGATCGCCTTTAGACCTTCTTCCGCCGCTTTGTCGTAATGACCCGATCCCTGCGTAGTGAAAGCTGCCAGGAAGCCGTGGGGCAGCAGATCCCGGGGGTACCTCTGGACCCAAGACTCAAGCGTCTGCCGCGCCAGTTCCAGGTTTCTTGTTACCTCCCGATCGTAGTTGAAAGTGATGAAATAGTTCTCCTGGTCGCTCACCCCATTCCGTAGTTCGTAGGCCTTGGCTATGTTCCGCGCACCAAGTTCGGTTTCTCCGAGGGAGGCATATTGCCGGCCCAGCTGCGCATAAGCCATGGCAAATTGCGGATCGATCTCGACGGCCCGGGTCAGGAGTGGGAGAACTTCCGCTGCCTGCGCTTTACGCTGTTGTGCTTTCATTGCCGCGCTGTAGGACCTCCAGGCCTCGAGCGAGGGCGTGGTTGCCTCGGCCGGCAGACTCGGCTCCTTTTCTGTGCTTGGCAGTGATTCGCCGGCCCGCGTCTGGAACCGGCTTGCCATTTGGCCTAAGGTTTTGACGACGTCCTCTTTTTTGACTGCGGGCGCCTGCTCTTCGTCCAGGACATCTCCGGTTCGGCAATTCCTTGCGCGCAAGCTCAGCAGGTACTCGTTTCCGAGGCTGGTGATCGAACCCTCCACGACCGCTGTGCTTGCGGTCCGCTCGCAGATCTCGGCGGCTATGGCCGGGGTGAGCTTCGCATCCGGGGGCCGGTCCATCAGGCGGAGCGTCTGGCTCACGCGCACGTCGGAAAGCAGGGCCAGATCAGTTGAATTCCCCAGTTGCCCTGCCAGGGTCTGGCCCAGAGTTCGGTCGAAAGTGGGATCACCCGTGGCGTTTGCGAAATCCGCTAGAACGATTGTGTCCTTATCAGCCAGCCTGGGTCGCGGCGGAGCAGCGCGGTGCAGGAACGACCAAACCGTCACTCCGCTTAGCAGGATGAATGCGAGCCCGGCGGTCGCGCCGAGAGAAGCCAGCCTGTGCCTACGGAGAAACTTGCCGGTTCGGTACCAGGTGCTCGGCGGCGACGCCAGGACTGGACGGTCCTCGACATGTCTTTGAATATCGGCCGCCAACTCAGCGACTGAAGCATATCGTCGTGCCCGCGTTTTTTCCAAAGCCTTCATGGTGATCCAGTTGAGGTCGCCATTCACCAGGCGGCGCAGAGACGCCGGATCGGTCTGGCGGTGCTCGGCGATGCCGGTCGCGGCCGCACCCATGGTGCCCAGCTTGCGCGAAAGCGGCGAAGCTTCTTCTTCACGAATAATGCGGAGCATCTCGGCTAAGCCGGCCAGCCGCATGCGGGCCGCATCAAAAGGAACAGCGCCGATCAGCAACTCGTACAAGAGCACTCCGAGCGAATACACGTCGGAGGTCTCATCGACGTCTGCCGTCATCACCGCGGCCTGTTCAGGACTGGCGTACTCTGGTGTGCCCACCATCTCGCCGAATTGCGTGATCAGAGTGTTCTCTACCGCCCACTGGTCGGTGGCCTTGGCGATGCCGAAATCGATCACTTTAGCCAGGGGCCTGCCCTCCTGTTCCGTGACCAGCACGTTCGAGGGTTTCAGGTCGCGGTGGATCACGCCTTTCTGGTGCGCGTGCTCAACGGCCCGGCACACTGAGAGAAATACTTCCAGCCGTTGGCCGATGGTCATCCGTTTGCGGTCGCAGTACTGGGTGATGGGGACCCCCTCGATGTACTCCATGACGAAGTAAGGCCGGCCCTTGGGTGTGGCGCCTGCGTCGAAGATCCGCGCTATATTCGGGTGGTCCATCATGGCCAGCGCCTGGCGCTCCTTGGCGAAACGCGCCAGCACTTGGCCGGTGTCCATGCCGAGTTTTACGACTTTGAGGGCGACACGCCTGCGAATCGGTTCGCGCTGCTCGGCGAGGTACACCGTGCCCATACCCCCTTCGCCTAAAGGTCGAAGGATCTGGTAACGGCCGAAGTCGTCATCGCCGGTTGCAACTGTCGCTGTATCGATGGTTTGAGTTCCGGATTCATCCGCCCCAAGGGAACTATCGAAAGCGCCCTGGATCAGGCAATTCGGGCACAATCCGGCGGGGTCACCGGAACCCAATTCCGCTTCGCATTGAGGGCAGTTTGGCATCTGGACCAGAGTCGCAGCAGCAATTTTATGCCTCTTGCCCCAGGAGCTGTAACCTTCCGTTCCGCGATTCCTTATTCGAGGCAGCAGGTCAGGAGGCGGACAATGAAATCCATTCCATTCGCATCGAAGTGGTCGCGCATCGCGCGGCTGAGTTTGGCCTTGGTGGCGGTTGCCGGGCCGATTTGCACTTTCGCACAACCCACTGAATCCCGGCGATACACAGTCGTCGACCTCGGGCCGGTGGGCGCGCCGCCTGGCCAGCCATACTCCATCTCGGGGCAGGGGCTGGTTAGCGGGGAAATTGTCCTCGCGGATCCGGCCGTGTCCCATGCGGCTCTATGGGAAAAAACCAAGATGAAGGATATTGGCACCCGCGGACTCGGAGGGCCGAACAGCTCTGCGTTCGGCGCGGACATCTGGGGGCAGGTAGTCGGGCAAGCCGACACGCGGACGCCCGATCCGAACGGGGAAGATTTCTGCGGATCGACGGCGCTGGCTCTAACCCACAGCGGCAACACCTGCGTGCCGTTTCTCTGGCAAGACGGCACCATGGTCGCGCTTCCGAGACTGCGGAACAGTGACGGCAAGGAGGGCAGCGACGGCGTCGCACTCAAAATTAACGACTGGGGCGTCGCGGCAGGGACGGCGGAAAACGCCGAAGCGGACTCGACGTGTCCGGGTGCGTCCACTTCGCCGCAAACCATCGAGTTCAAACCAGTCATCTGGACGAGACCCTTCCCATGGTCGAAGGTCGAGGTTCAGGCCCTTCATACGGTTGACGGCGACCCTGACGGTGTCGCATACGCAATCAATAACCTGGGCCAGGTGGCGGGCGCCACCGGAACCTGCGGCCCGTTCAATACGATCGAGCTGAACAATCTCACCCCGCTTCACGCTGTTCTGTGGAAGAACGGCAAGGCGATCGATCTGGGCAACCTCGGCGGAGATGGGAAGTCCTTCGGGATCTTTGCCACCGGCCTGAATGATCATGGGCAGGTTGTGGGAGCTTCCGACACCGCCGGCGACGTGAGCTTTCATGCTTTTCTTTGGCAGCATGGCCACATCACCGATCTCGGAACTCTGAAAGGCGACTCTTACAGTCTGGCCCTCGCCATCGACGATAACGGCATGGTGCTTGGAGCGTCCCTCGACGCGAATTTCAACCTGCGGGCTGCCCTGTGGAGAAATGGAAAGCCAACCGACCTGAATGCTCTCGTGCCCGCAGACTCCACCTTGCAGTTGCAGACCGCATGCTCCGTTAACGACAGAGGCGAGATCATTGGATTCGCTGCTTTAAAGAGCAACCCCAACGAGATTCACGCGTACCTGGTGAAACCGGTCGCGAGCTCCGGAGACTAAGCCCCGCCGGAAGAGATAGGGAGCGCAGGGTTTCGAGAGCATGCTCGCGAGACCCTGCGCGTCGCTCATTCGGTGGGAGTTGATCGCTCGAAAATGTTCACTTCTTTCGTAGAGCAGTCCATTGCCCGTCGGCTCGACCCTCTACTTTCATGCGGCCGTTGGCAGAATCTCCATCAATCCATCCGGCCATGGTAGCAACCATGGGCGCCGGCTTGTCACCCGGCCATGTTCCACTAAATGTAAGCTCGACATAGCCGTTTCGCCAGTTGCCGGTGATCGGCTGATCCTGGCCGAACGCACCGGACCATCTGCCTTGCACCTCGTTGCCGGCGCGATGAAGCTCCATCGATCCCTGGTAAGCCCCGTAATCGCTGGCGAATTTTACGTCCCATGTTCCCGAAGCTTCGCCGCCATTGCTTACGGCTTCCGCTTTGGCGGGAACGAATTTCAAGTTGGAGAAATATGCTTCCTCCCCGGAGTATCCCCATAACGCAACACTGCCCTGCAGGTCCTCGCCTTTCAAGCCGTTCACGATGAGGCTGGGAGTGTCGGACCCGTTGACATACAACTTCGCAGTTCTTCCATGAACCTCAATCTTCATTTTGGTCCATGCTTCCGGCTGCAGATCCGCATAGGATTCGTATACCCACGGCCATTCCCTGCGCAGCTTGTACCAATCGAATCCCGGCGCAGCGACGTATTGCACCGAGTGGTTGCGCATCGCCTGATTCTCAGAATGAGAGTTCCCAGGCCGAAGGTAAAACAATTCGTAGTGCGACGCATCCGTTCTGGCGCGAAACGCTATGCCTATGAAGCCGGGCATCCGTACCCCTGGAGGAGTCGTGGCCTTCATGGCGATATCGACCTCAATCGTCCCGTCCTGAATCTGGATTCCCTTGAGAAAGGCGAAGACGCCTTCCTCCGATTGTGTTGTCAGACGAACGGCTTTGCGCTCCCGGTATTCGACGGCTTCTGCCTTGCCGCCGGTCACGGTTAGATCGCTCAGATCGGTGAGCGCGAAGCTCTGTGCCTGACCCGTTGACTGCGAGCCGGGAAGGACCTGGGCGTTCAGGGAAATGAAGGTGGAGATGCCAAGCAAGACGGCTCCCGTAGCGCGCAGGAAACCGGATAGCTTGCGGGTTGTCATGGGATGATGACCTCCTTCATGCCTGGGTAAAGGGAAGGGAAGCACGTGGCGGCCCAGCGCATGATTCCCCTAAGGTTCGTGGAATGAAACGTGTTCGTCAGGCGCAGCCTGTAAGGGTGTCCATGCTCGAACACAGGTGTTCGCAAACGAACAAAGTACGGCCAGTACTCGCTGTGCTGGCGAGGCGAGAATGTTAGTCTTTGCGGGTGAACTCCTTTATGCCCGGTCGTCGCCGATGGCAAAGCTTTTGTTGGCTCTTACTCTGCTGCTTGCCGCTCGCCGCTCAGGCGACGCCGGCATTCGCCAGGCAGCGAGTGGATCTGATCGTGGTTCACGGCACCGTGGTGACGATGGACGGAACGCGCCGCATCCTGCAAGATGGCGCGATCGCGGTTCAGGGAGATGCCATCGCCGCCATCGACTCAACCGCAAAGATCGACGCCATGTATGAATCGGGTAAGGTTATCGATGCACGCGGCGGGCTGATTCTACCGGGACTGATCAACGCCCATACCCATATGAGCATGAGCTTGTTCCGCGGCCTGGCGGATGACCTTTCTCTGGATGATTGGCTGAATAAGTATATTTTTCCTGCTGAGCATCGCTACGTCACCCGGGATTTCGTTACCTGGGCGACGCGGCTTAGCCTGCTGGAGATGTTGCGCGGCGGCACAACCACCGTCGCCGACATGTATTACTTTGAAGAGGAAGTGGCGGAAGCGACGAAGGCCGCCGGAATGCGCGGCGTGCTGGGAGAAACCCTGATCGGATTTCCTTCTCCCGACAGCGCAACCCCTGCCGCCGCGCTCAGCTATACCGAGTCATTTCTGAAGCATTGGAAGGGCGATCCACTGATCACCCCTGCGGTTGCGCCGCACTCCATTTATACCTGCCCGGAGACGCTGCTCAAGGATGCTGCGGCGCTCGCCCAGAGCAACCAGGCGCCGCTTCTGATCCACGTAGCCGAGGCTCCGTTCGAGATCGAGAAAAGCCGGCACGAGCATGGCCTGACCACCGTCCAGTATCTCGCGCGGATCGGCCTGCTGGGACCGAATGTGCTGGGCGCGCATTGCATCTGGTTAGATCAGGCGGACGTGCAGACGCTGGCTCACTTCGGAGTAGGCTGCTCCTACAACCCTTCGAGCAACATGAAAACGGCTGCCGGCCTGATGCCGGCGGTGGAGTTGCTCGCGGCGGGAGTCGCCGTCGGTATCGGAACGGACGGCGCCGCCAGCAATAACAACCAGGACATGTTCGAGGAGATGGACCTGGCGGCGAAGGAGCAAAAATTCGCGCGCATGGATCCCAAGGCGCTGTCCGCGGCACAGATCGTCGAGATGGCGACCGTCACCGGCGCGCGCGCCCTGCATCTTGAGCGGCAGATCGGCTCACTGGAAGTGGGCAAGAAGGCGGATCTCATCGTGGTGGATACCAGCGCTGCGCACGCCACCCCGATGTATGACGTCTACTCGGCCATCGTCTATGCACTCAAGTCCTCCGATGTGAGGACGAGCGTCATCGGCGGCAAAGTGGTGATGGAAGATCGACGCATGCTCACGCTCGACGAGCCGGCGATCCTGGCAAAGGCGGCGGAATACGCCAAACAGATCGATGCGTCGTTTGGCGCAAGAAAGAGCCCGGCCGGGAAATGATGGAGGAAAATCCGTCCCCGAACAACCTGTCTGCTGATACTTGGGTGGCCCAGGTCTCGCGTTTGAGACCTGGGTTTACAGGACCACGAAGCCATCTACTGCGTGACTGGCTGTTCTTCGGGCTTCCAGTGGTCTCTCCAGGCTGATTCAATGTGGACTGGTCCTTGTTCACCGGTGGTGTAGCAGCGGTAACTAGACCATGACCACTGCTCCATTTTCTCTACCAAACCGCGTTTCACTGGGTTCCAGTGCATGTAGTCCAGCTTCTCCAAACACTTCGGATCCGTAAATACATTGAAGTCGTAATAACGCGCTTGCCAGAATCGGCCGGTCCCAGAGCGACGCGCTACGGAGAGCTTCAGGGCCTGTAGTCCGACCGCCAAAGATTCTCTGCGCGGCTCACTGACAAGCAGGTGAATATGTTCAGGCATGACTACAGAACCGGTAACCAGAAATTCATAACGGCAGCGGATACGCTCCAGAGCATCCTCAAAAAGATCTCTCGCGATCGCCGATTCTAAGTGCGGTTGGCGCCGATAACAACAGAAGGTCACAAAGTGGAGGTGCCCTCTTTTCTGATAGCGCTTCAGACCACAGCCATGCCGCCTATCTTATATAGATTGGGGTTCCTCTGTATAACTCCCAGGTCTCAAAGGCGAGACCTGGGCCACCCAGTTTAAATTTGTATTCAGAATTCCTCTTCCCCTTGTCAGCTTCATTCTGTTCGCAATGCCTGCAACGGCTCGATGCGCGAGGCTCGCCGCGCCGGAAGGTACGCAGCAACCAAGGCGACCGCGCAGAGTAGCAAACTTACGCTCGAGAAGACCGCCGGGGTCGTGGGTGTTGTGCCGAATAGCAGGGACTCGATCCATTTACTTAACGCGAAAGAGCCGAGCATTCCCAGTGCCACCCCGGCGAGGGCGAGCCCCAGCGTCCTTGCAAGAACACCTCGCCGCACACGCCCGGGGCTCGCTCCCAACGCCATACATATACCAATTTCTTTGGTGCGCTGATTCACCGAATAAGAAATCAGCGCGTAAATCCCGAGCGATGCAAGCAACAGCGCGAACCCCGCAAATGCTGACAGCAGTATCACCAGAAAACGCCGCGGCGACACCACCCTGTCGACCAACCCCTGAAGGGTTTGAAACTCGGTGACAGGGAGATTCGGATCGATTGGCCGTAGCGCCGTTCGGATAGCTGCGGCCAGGCTATCCGGCGGAAGTGCGGTTCGCACCACAAGCTTCATCGCCGCGTAGTCCCCGGTTTGACGCATTGGCAGATACATTTCAGACCCGCCCAACCTCTCGGGTCCTCCGTGATGGACATCGGCAACCACACCGACGACGCGCCGTCCCCCGTCCTGCGTCATCATCTGTCCGACCGGGTCCTGCCCGGGCCACAGAGTGCGAGCCAAAGTCTCATTCACCATTACCACGGGTTCACTCGACGCTCGATCGCTCTCGGTGAATTCTCTCCCCGACTTCAAGGGGATTCCCAGGGCCTGGAAGTATCCATCGCTCACCACGCGAATAAATGCCTCCGGAGGGTAATGGCCCTTTTCGTAAACCTGTCCTTTGCCCGAGACTTGCCAGGACCGGTCCCCGTCGAGCGGCAGGACATCGGCTATTCCGGCTGCCGTGATGCCGGGAACTGCGCGGGCGCGATGCAGCACATCGTCGATGAACCCGTTCTGTTGCGCGGGAGCTGCGATGGGAAAACTGGGGTCGATCCGCAACGCGGCTGCGCGCTCCGGTTGAAATCCCAGGTTCACGTCCAGGACGCGCAGAAAACTCTGAATGAGCAGCCCCGCGCCCACGAGCAGCACGCAGGCGAGGGCAAACTCGGAGATCACCAGTCCATCGCGGAACCAGCGATGCCGGCGACTGCCACTCGACTCGCGGCCCGCATCCTGCAGCCCGTCGCGGAGCTTGTACGCCGGGACCTGGAGCGCGGGCGCCAGGCCAAAGAGCACGCCCGCAGCGACCGCGGCCGACAAGGTGAAGGCCAGGGTGCTGCCATCGACCCGAACGCTTTCGAGTAGAGGAAGGTTGAATGCGCTGAGATGCGCGAGCGCGCGCGTGCCAACCACCGCGAGGATGAGGCCCAGCGCGGCGCCACAACAGGAGAGGATGATGCTCTCGGTTAACACCTGCCGCAGCAGCCGAAAACGCCCGGCTCCCAAGGCTGCTCGTATCGCCATTTCCTTTTGCCGGGTGCCCATTCGCGCCATTTGCAGATGGGAAAGATTCGCGCAGACAATCAGCATCACCACACCCACTGCGCACATCAGGACCAGGAGAGCTGGACGGACTTGCCCGCTGACGTGCTGTTCCAGCGGAACCAGCCTGGGGAATATCGGATTGCGCTCAGGATGTTGGCTCTCGAGTTGTTTCGCCAGGACGGTAAACTCAGCCTGAGCACCCTCGACAGTGGCACCGGGCCTTAATCTTCCTACGATCGACATGCTGTTTCCGGCGGGTTTCGTCTTGTCGTTGAGCGGCCAGGGAATAAAGACATCAATGGGAGTGCCCGGGGCAAAGATGCTGGCGAAGTCGAACGATGCGGGCAGGACTCCGACTACGGTCACCAGCTGATTGTTCAACGTCAGGTTCCGGCCCACCACGTGTGGGTCGGAGGCAAACCGCCTGCGCCAAAAGCTGTCGCTCAACAGCATGGCGGGCGGCGAGGAATACTTTCCCTGGCATTCCTCCCTGGTAAACGATCGTCCGATTGCGGGTTCCACTCCCAGCAATGCGAAGAAGTTCCCGGTGACCGGAACGCCGGTAATACGCTCCGCCTCGCCGCTCCCTGTTAATTCCTTGTCGCCCGCGCTGTAGGTTCCAGCCCAACCCGCCAGATCGGAGAATGACTTGTTCTGGTCGCGGAGGTCTACATAGTGTTCGGGCTGGGTGCTGTAGTTTTCCCCATTGGCAATCCAAACCAGTTGACCCGGATCGCGGAAGGGAAGGGGACGTAACAGCAGGGCATTGACCACACTGAATACTGTCGAAGCGCCACCGATGCCGAACCCGACAATGAGAATCGCAAATACGGTGGAACCGGCGTTGCGACGCATTCCGCGAAATCCGTAGCGCAGATCGCCTGCGAGGGACTCAAGCCAGCTCCAGGACCAGGTTGCATGAGTCTGCTCGCGAATCAGCGTGGGATTGCCAAACGCGCGCAAAGCCGCATAGCGCGCCTCTTCCGATGACAGTCCACGATCCCGCTGTTCTTCTTCTTCCAATGCAAGATCGGAGTGCAGCTCTCTTTCCAGATCTGCATTTCTTTTTGTGATGCGCCACCATCTCATCTCAGCTCTCCTCAGCGGCGGGCCACATCACGCGCGCTCCAACTTCGGCCATCCGCTTCCACTGCGATTCGCCCGTGCCATGGAAGGCATTCGACCCTCGATGTGAGAGGATGGTAGACATTCGACTATCGCTTGTCAAGAACCTAGGCTCAGTTGCATGGGCGCAATCACCGGGCATCTTGGAAAAGGACGGCCTCTGGGGTGTTCTCCCCGTGTGCAGAAGAGAGTGCGCCTTAACGTTTTAAGCGTTGCTCCGTAATGGGCCGCCTCGTGGTGCGTGCGGACGCCCATGGAAGGGGACACCCTCCGGCTGTGGCCTGACGAGGGAGCCGGTGAAGATGGAGATGCAATGTCGCAGTGGATTGAGCGTCATTGAGGTGTGCTCCCGATGGACGAATGTCTCTGCCAGGTCCATTTGCCGATATACATTCAATTCTGGGTGGTTTAGTTTACAAAAGAAGAATGTAACTCTGATTTGGTTACAAAGGGGCGAGACTCAGGAGGAATACACCTAGCGTGCCACCCGCGGCGCTCGGATCGTCGTGGGATTGATCCCCCGGCCAGGCCGCCAGCATCGCCCTGGGGCCTCCACGGTGCGCGCTGCCGAAACAGGTGTAGAATTGGTCCGGGTCTCAGATCCATCCTCGACTCCTGCTGTTTCAGCAGAGCCTTCGTTTCGGCAGTCGAACCCACCCCCGTGGAGTATTTATGAGCCTCTCCCCCAAAACCCATGTTCCCGATCCCCGCTCCCCCAAACCGGCGACCTTCGGCCTGCTCCAACCACCCGCAAAACGACTCACGCCGCCTCGCACTCCGGCACCTCAGCTGAAGAGCGAGTCTGCTCGATCCATACTGGAATATGAGAACCCCGATTTAACGCTACCCTCGGTGTCCAGCTTTTAGGCCAGCCTGGATTTGGCGCGGTCGAGCAATTGTTTTCGCGGAGTGTGCAGATGTTGTCGTGGTCAGCATAGGCAGATCGCCAAGCGCCTTGCCGATCCCTACCGCTGCCAATGCCAGGTATTCTTCAGCGGCTAAGGCGGGCAACTGCTTTCGCTGGTTATCAAAGTTTGCCTGATAACGGATGAAAGCTTGAATGATGAAGGACGTGAAAACGGCGATTCTCCTTGTTCCACTATCGAATCCCTCCCCCGAAAGAATCGATCACAGAGTGCTGGAGAATCGCCGCTTGTTGATGAGCATAGCGGTTCCATCAGGATTTGCCAGAGTCCTTGCGTAACGCACGAGAGGGAGTTCGTAACGCAGGATGGTAATACCCGGTTCCTGGAGGACCTTAGCCTAATCTACGATCAGGCCAGATCGGATTGGTGGCTTCAAGGGCGGCGCGAGAGAGGTCTGGTCGTTGGACCTGGACCACGCGCGCGACGTCGTCCGGGATTTGGAGTTGCACGTCCATACAGCACTATGATCTCACCATGCCAGGACAGGCGCTCCTCGCGGAACCCCAGCGACCGTTAGCGGTAGCTGACCTGCCAATAAGTCCACCCGAAGCCATTCTTCATCGGCGTGAGGTCAAAAGGCGAAAAGCTCATGGTATGTGTGCTCTTTGTTACCGCCAGAGCGAGAGGGGCCGTCTTGTGTCCATTTATCTCCACAGCTAAAAGGATGTTATTGCCATACGAGGTGCTATGCAAAACCTTGTAGCTGGTGATGCGGCCGTAGTCGCCGGATTTGCCCCAATCAATGACAAAACGGCCGTAGGGATAGCCCGCCTCCGCGTATCGCTGCGTGTGCTCTTGCCAATTGGGATCGTTATTCCAAATGCCAAATGCTTTCGAGAAGTCCTCTCCTTCGACCGCTGTGAAGAATTGGTTCACGCGATGCTCTGCAGGCAGATTCCAACAAAGAAAGGCAACGATACCGACGAGCCCGCAGGAAATAAGAATACCGATCAGGAGACTGCGGCGTTTTTTAGCACGGCTTTGGTCATAGGAAGGTGCGTCCAGCAGGGTCATCGGTGCAACGAGTCCTCTCGAGTGAATCCTTGTCTTACTCAGACACCAATGAATGTGCGAATGTTCCGTCGCTCCGTGAACTTAGCGACGTGTAGAACGTCATCGCCCCACAGATGGGCTAGCGTCCTCCCGTGTTCATGATCCCAATGTCGCTGCCATGCCATAGAGAGTATCCCACGGAGTTGGAATCGGTATCGTGTCGACGGATTATGTGCACGACTATAGACGGACAGAACCTGTCGTGCGGGCGCTCCCGTACAGAACCTGTCAATAATGCATCCTTACCGGCAGAGGAAGTATCATCAAATCAAGAACAGACCTGCGCCGGCGTGATGCGCTGGCACCTTCATGCCCGGCACTGCGGTTGGCGCCACCATCGTCTTCTGCCAAAACAGTGCTGGAGGTCGGATAGGAACGCTGCGGATGCAGGAATGGCAACTCAATAGTGCGGTTGAAGTCTTTGTCGATGCATCTGTCGAGCGGCTCTGGGCTGCGCTGACGGAAGCCGCGGACACCGAACAGTATTTCATGCGCTCGCGAGTAACGGTCGGCGACGTGGGGGAAGCCTATCGCCTTGAGCGGGATGACGGCTGGGAGGTGGATGGCACCGTTTTGGCAAAGGAACCGCCCTATAGACTGCGGGTCACTTGGCGGATCAAGACGCCGCCCGATTTGGTGATGCCAAACTGCGAAGTGGAGTACTTGATTGAGCCTATCCTCATTCCAGAGGCAAAATCGACAACCAAACTGACCGTTAATTCATATGTCGACGGGCCTGTGCCTCTGCCGTTCTTAGATGCAAGCCGCACAGGGTGGGCGATGATTACGCGAAACCTGAAGGAATATCTCGGTTAACGTTCGTTACGAGGTTTCGTGGAAGTTTCGTCCGAAGAAACTTTCCTTCTGGCGCTCGCGTCCCATAAAGCTAGGTTTCAGGACGCATAGGTATGCCAGCCTTTCGGTCTTTGGTGCGCGCCGTGTTCCTTTTTAGCGTCGTGGCTGGCCTATCTCTCCCCACAAGGGCGCAAAACGCAAATCCGACGACCACGACACTCCGCGTGGAATCGAATCTGGTCTTCCTGGACGTAACCGTGATCGACAGGAAAGGGCAGCCGGTTGTGACCGGACTCACCAAAGATGACTTCGCCATCACGGAGAACGGAAAGCCGCAGCGTATATTTTCCTTCGACGCACCAGCTAACGGCGCCAAGACGGCAGAGGGTGCGCCCGCGACGATCCTCGTACTCGATCTCATGAATACCACTTTCGCCGACTCTGCTTACGCACGGTATTCGATACGCCGATACCTTGCCTTGCAGCCCAAGCGGTTGCCATCGCCGACAGAACTCATGGTGCTGAACAATACCAGGCTGGATCTGGTTCAGGCATACACGCACAGCCGAGACGACCTGGTGGTCGCGCTGAATCACGTACCACCGGCGAAGCCTTACAAGTTGGGGAGCCAGGAGTTCGGCAGCTTGGCTTGGCTTGGCCAGAGGCTCTCACAATCGATTGAAGCCCTGCAGCAGATCGCACAGCAAAATAAAGGCCTGCCGGAACGGAAAAACATCCTATGGGTGGGTGATGGTGGCCCGGGTATCTTCATAGACCCGTTGGATCCCCACTATGACAAAGAGTTACGGCTTTTACGCGCACGGCACGACAAACATGCTGGTAGACGCGCGGATCAGCTTGTTCCTGATCCGTCCGGGATTGCAGGGCGCAGGCAATCCGGATGTGTTGAGGCTTGAAGGTGAAAGCGGGCAGAAAGGAGCCGGCCTTTACGGCGTCGATCCTTTCGCAGAAACCATCAATTTCGGCCTCTTTATTCACGGCACGGGTGGACGGCTTTTCAGTCAACGTAACGATGACGATATTGCAATGACCGAAGCGCAGGAATTGGGCTCGAATTATTACACGCTGACTTACCAGCCGAAGACAGGCGAAGATAACGGCGAGTTCCGCAAGATCGAGGTCGTGCTGCGCGATCCGAAGCTGCGGGCGGTGACGAAGACAGGTTACTTCGCACCAGAACCAATGACGAAGACGGATTCAACCCCATATAGCGTGGATCCGATGTACGAGATCGAAGAGGCAGCGCAGTCGGAAGTACCATTCGATTCGCTGGGCATGTCGCTAGTGCATGTGGCGCGGCACCCGGATAGCGAAACCGTAGAGCTGACGACGTTGCTGAAGTCGACCCATCTGCGTTGGCAGGCCATGGACGATGGACGCAGTGCGACGGATATCACGATTGCAGCCGTCAGCCTCTCAAAGCAGAGAGGTATATTGGCGTCGCGATTACGGCGGCTAACGATCTTCTCGAACAGCCAGGATCCGGCGCAGTTGGCGGCGTCGAATACGCTGGTAACAATCACGGTACCCGTGCCGCGCCATACCGAGAGTGTACGGGTGGTAATCCTGGCGCAAGACGGAGGACAAGCAGGTGCACTGGAGCTGGAACCCAAAGTGTTGGCAGGCGCTCCGGGAAGCCCAACACCCGAACCACAACTCCAGCAGCGCCCCGGAGTAACATCGCACCAGCGCCCCTGAGCGAATACCGCTAACGGTGAATGGCAGAGGGGTCGGATCCTGATTCGCGAGGAGACGTAGCAGATGAACAGCTTTGTGTGGATCGAGAACCTGGGCCGGGATTTTCGTTTCGCGTTCCGTCAGATGCTTCGCAATCCCGGTTTTGCCGCTGTTGCCATCATTACCCTGGCGCTCGGTATCGGCGCTAACGCAGCCATCTTCAGTCTCGTGAGTGCTATTATTCTGCGCCCTCTGCCCTACCCGAGCCCAAAGGAACTGGTGGGCCTTGGCCAGTGGAGGAACCAGAAAGGCGAAGGTTACGTACAGACGGGCGTGTCCGCCCCCAACCTGGTTGACATTGCTGGGGAGAAAAGGATTTTCCAGCAGGTCGGCTACTACCGGTGGTCGGGGCTGAACATCACGGAAAGCGGCCGGCCGGAGAACATCGGCGGGATAAAAGCCTCCCTCGATCTCCTGCCCATGTTCGGGGTTCAGCCGCTCATGGGGCGTTTTTTTACACCTGACGAGATGCAACCCGGCCATGACCAGGTAGCCGTCATCGGTCATCGCCTGTGGCAGCAGCGGTACGGGGCTAACCCGGCGATTCTGGGCAAGACGATCGACCTGGATGAAAGGCGCTACACCGTTGTGGGCGTGATGCCAGCCCGCTTCCGCTTCACCTGGGACCAGGAGATCGATGTATTTTTACCCCTGGCGCTCACGCCCGAAGAGCTAAGCGAAGCCGGACGCGGCACTTCGCGCGATTTGCAGGCCCAGGCGCGGCTGCAGCCAGGCGTGGACCTCAAGCAGGCGCAATCTGCGATGGACACTCTGGCGGCTAATCTGGCTGCGCAGTATCCTGACGCCGACAAGGGCTGGGGCATCAAAGTTGAGCCGCTGCATGCCGCCTATCACCGCCAGATGGCAATGCCGCTGCTCATCATGTCGGGCGCCGTGTTGTTTGTCCTGCTCATCGCCTGCGCCAACGTCGCCAATCTGCTCCTGGCTCGCTCGACAGGCCGGAAACGTGAGATCGCCATTCGCGTGGCCATCGGGGCCAACCGGCGACGGCTGGTTACACAGTTACTGACCGAAAGCCTGCTGCTCGCCGTGATCGGAGGCGCGCTGGGACTGGTGCTTGCCTACGCAGGCGATCGTTTGCTCACGCTGGAGATGGGCCGTTATCACCGCTTCAGTGTGGCCAATGCAAGCGTCATCAGCATCGACTGGCGGGTTTTGCTCTACTGCCTGGGGGTGACGTTAGCGACCGGGATCATCTTCGGCCTCACGCCCGCCCTGACAGCTTCCAGACCTGACCTCAATGAGTCGCTGAAAGAAGGCGGGGTCACCTCGACTGCGGAGTCCGGACGCCGGCGTCTGCGCAACGGTCTGGTGATTTCTGAAATGGCTTTGGCTCTGGTGCTGCTTAGCGGCGCAGGGCTGCTGGTGCGGACGTTTCTGCGGCTCATGCAGGTGGATCTGGGCATCGATCCCGCCAACGTGGTGACCATGGAAATTGATCTTCCGCATTACAAGTACCCCTCGGCCGGCCAACAGACGCTCTTTTACCGTCAGCTGCTGCAGCGCGTGCAGAGCACTCCGGGGGTGAAATCGGCGGGAATCGAGCAACCGGGCTCCACCGTTTTCTTCCAGCCCGCGGGCCAGGCGCCGGCGCCGCCTGGGCAGGAGCCGACTGCAGGCTTTAATGTTGTTTCGCCGGGAGACTTCCGCGCCATGGGAATTGGCCTGATGGCGGGACGAGAGTTTTCGGAGAGTGACAGCAGCGGCACGCCCCCGGTCGCGCTGATCAGCGAAATGGCGGCACAGCGTTACTGGCCGCACTCGAATCCGATAGGCAGACACCTTACCATTCTGGCGCGAGTCTACTCGGGGCAAAGCTCCGGAACTGCGCAGTCTCTGGAAATCGTAGGTGTGGTGAAGGACCGCCGCGGTTACGATCTGTGGGAGCCTCGAGCTGACGTCTACGTGCCGTTCGAGCAGCACCCCGTGTCGTGGGCCTATCTGGATGTTCGAACCGCCGTGCCGCCCATGACGGTGGTGCCCTCTATTCGCGAAGCCATACTGGCTCTCGACCGGGAGCAACCGTTGAATGACGTCCAGCTGCTCAGCGAGATGGTAGCGCAAACTTATGGCACCCTCCGTTTTCCGATGATGCTGGTGTGGATTTTCGCCGCTCTCGCTATGGTGCTGTCTGCGATAGGAATCTTCGGCGTGATGTCGTACACGGTGAGCCGCCGCAGCCAGGAGATCGCCATCCGCCTGGCTCTGGGAGCAGATCGTCCGGCGGTGCTGAGACTGATATTGCGCGAGGGCATGAGCCTTACGCTGACCGGCGTTGCGATTGGTTTGGCGGCAGCGCTAGGGCTAAGTCGCGTGATGGCAGGTTATGTTTATGGCATCCGATCCACCGATCCCCTGACTTTTGCCGGGGCGGCACTGCTGCTGACGCTGGCGGCGCTCGCGGCGTGCTACATTCCGGCACGCCGCGCAATTTATGTAGAGCCAATGCGGGCGTTGAGAATGGAGTGACGCGTGGCTGCAGGCGGAACTCAGCAGGAGCGAAGCAAAAAGATGACCATCGCTACTGCTCATGCGGGAGCAGCAGCGATGGATTTCAGTCAGCATACGTGTCACCGTCCTGGGTTCAGCAGAGCCAGCTCTACTGCGGCCGGTGTTCTGCCGGCGGCAACTTGCAATTGATGTTCCGCCTTCGACGTGCCACAGAGAAGGTGGCTATCGTTTCCGGCGACCCAGACAGCGCGCAAAAAGTATTTGTCGCCGTAATGAGTGAACACAGCTTTGCCATTAGCCGCGGGCAGGCCGTCACCCGCCATTTGGGTCATCACTAATCCGGCGCCTGCTGCTCCCCGAATGAGCATAGTCTGTGGGCCGTTCATACGGATGGTGTAGATGCCGGGATTGAAATGTTGCCCGGTCGCGGTTTGGAATGCGAACGGCACATTCACTTTGGCGGCAAATCCTGCATCCCGACCCTGTGCCTGGGCGGCCGGCGCCAGCGAAGCGACAGCGAGAACAGCGGCGATGAAGCCTGTGGGAACTTTCAACATCGTTAGTGTGCGCATGGTAGTTTCTCCTTGTGGGAAGGCGTTTCAGCAACCGCCTTCACTCCTTAAGGCGCAAAGTAAGGAGAAAAAGTGCAATGATCCGCGAAATATTTTTGGCTCCTCCACGACGCCCCACAGTCCACAACATCGCCGCGAGAGCAGTAAGATTGTCGGGTCGAGGACATATGCCACCCTTTTTCGAGAGCCCGCGTAAGATCGTCCGCAACGGAATCATTCCGCTAGCCTACTGCGCCTTCACTCTTAGCGCCCCGGCGCAACAACCGCTGAGAACGCTTCTCGTCGGCGTCGACCATAGGACCGTCGCCTCTCTCAACGGCGATTGGCACTACCTCGTCGATCAGCCGCCCGCCGGCAACCTCTACACCAGCGACGGCAAGGTCCGCGACAATGGCTACGCCCTCAACACCCACCCCAACATCGACTCCGGCCAACACAATGCGGAATACGACTTCGCCACTGCGCCCACTCTCAAGGTCCCCGGCGACTGGAACACTCAGGAGCCGACGCTCTTTCGTTTCGAGGGCGTCGTCTGGTACCAGCGCGACTTTGACTTCCAGCCCAGGCCCGGCACCCGCACCTTCCTCCACATCGGTGCCGCCAACTACAAGTCCTATGTCTGGGTCAATCAGAAGCGCATCTGCGATCACGAGGGCGGCTACACCCCATTCGACTGCGAGGTGACCACGGTGCTGAAACCCGGCAGCAACTTCGTCGTCATTGCCGTCGATTCCACACGCCAGGTCGATGGCATTCCTTCCGTCGGAATCGACTGGTTCAACTACGGCGGCCTCACTCGCGACGTCTCGCTGGTCACCCTGCCGCAGCAGTTCATCGACGATTACGACGTTCACCTCAAACACAACGCTACCTTCGCCGCCACCGACGCTACCACCCTCGCGGGCTACATCCACGTTGAAGGCGCAGCAGCCGGAACCCCGGTCACGCTTCGCATCCCCGAAGCCGGCATTGACACCAAGCTCCAGACCGACGCCGAAGGCCGCGCACCCTTCGAGGTCAAGGCCGCGAAGCTTGACCTATGGTCGCCGCAGAATCCCAAGCTCTACAAGGTCGAACTCGGCTCCGGTACCGACCACCTCACCGACGACATCGGTTTTCGCGACATCCGCGTCGACGGCACTCGGATTCTTCTCAACGGCAAAGCGATCTTCCTTGAGGGCGCCAACATGCACGCCGAAGCTCCCTACCGCACCGGCCGCGCCTGCACAGACGAAGACGTCAAGAACATCTTCGCCTTTCTCAAGGACCTCAATGCCAACTTCGTCCGTCTCGCCCACTACCCACATGACGAACGCATGGAGCGCATGGCCGACCGTCAGGGCATCATGATCTGGTCCGAGATCCCGCTCTGGCAGCGCATCTCCTTCGACAAGCGCGAGGTCTACGCCAAAGCGAGCTTCATGCTCAACGAGATGATTCGCCGTGACCGCAATAAGGCCTCGGTCATCCTCTGGTCAGTTTCGAATGAAACCGGCAACAACCCCAGCCGCACCGAGTTCCTCACCAACCTGGTCAACGAGGCCCGCAGGCTCGACGCGACCCGGCCCATCACTTCGGCCCTCAACACTGCGCACTACAAGGCCGATGAGAACACGATGGTCCTCGACGACCCCTTCGCCAGTGTGCTCGATGTCGTCGGCGTGAACGAATACATCGGCTGGTACACCTTGCGCCCCGAAAACGCCGACAACGTGAAGTGGGTCCTACCCCAGAAGCCGGTGCTCTTCTCCGAATTTGGCGCCGAAGCAAAGTACGGCAACCACGGCGGCCCCGATCAGCGCTGGGCGGAAGAGCAGCAAGTCAACGTCCTGGAACACCAGATCGTCATGCTCAACAAGATTCCCCAGCTGCGGGGAGTCGTTCCGTGGGTCCTGATGGACTTCCGCTCCCCCGGCCGCAACATCCCCAAACTGCAAGATGGATTCAACCGCAAAGGCCTCTTCTCCGAAAAGGGCGAGAAGAAACAGGCCTTCTATCTACTCCAAAAAGTCTACGCGGACCACTCGGTGGGCAAAGCAGAGTGAGACAAGGGGTTGAAGGGACTGGCCCTGTTTCGGGAGACTGCGCAGCCAACAAGAAACTGCACCCATTGCGAAGCCGCTGTAGGCTCGGGAAATGGCTAAAAAGTGCGTGGTACGTGTGCTAATTCGCCTGCTGCGGGCATTCAGCCGCGCTAACGCACCAGGGAAACTCGTGTTCCCGTGGGGCGAAGGAACGCAGCTTGGAGAGAGTGGAAAGTCGCTTCTGCCAGCGACGTCTGGCTTCGTGCCTGCCATGATGCCATGTGAATGATGCGAAAAAAGAGCGAACTAAGCGAACTAAGGCCCCCTTCCAAGCAAGGCTAGTATCTATTTTCTCCTATAGGTAATAGATTCGGATTGACCGTACTTGGTTTAACAAAATTAAAGAGACAAACCTTGTAGTAGGAGCGCTGTCATGAAGGAACCTTGCGTTTGGGTATTTTTCTATAGGTCTTACATCAACTTTGACGTTCTAAAAGAAGTTGACCTAGATCCGCCAAGGTGGGAAGTGGCGAGGATCATGGGATTCGATATCGAGATTGCACCGAGGGCGAATTTGATCAGGACGGATCAGCATGTCGCCTACGGGATCATTGCGCAAGCAACCCACTCGCAACTCGCCCGCCTCTACTCGCACGCGAAAGAGGTCCTCGGCGAAGTCTATCTTCCAGAGGCTGTCAACGTACAGACGGTCGACGGAAAGTGGATTCCGGCAATGACATATCTATGTCCCGAGATGGAACCCCGACAAGCCGATGAGGCATACGTCGAACGCATCGCTGCTCCTGCCCGTAAGTTTGGGTTTCCAAGTTGGTACATTGACCGTATCGATAGTTTCCGACCAAGCCGAGCGCAGTCTCGAAAAGGGTAAGTTTGCATCATTGCTGGTAGGCCCGTAAATAGAGCGCTTGGCATGTTGCAGGTGTATCCGCCTTCACATCAATGTCCCATTTGTCCGTGTCCATCCAACCCGGCTTGCCCGCGATCTGCCGCTCTGCACTTCATACGCGAAGTTCGTCAGGAAGCCGAGCGTGAGGTCTTTGGCGACAAAGGTTCTGTCCCGCATCTCCATATTGCTGTTTGCATCAAGAGCGCATTGTTAGGCCCGCGATGGCGCAATGCTGGCCACATAGCAGGCCAAAGACCGGTTGGCCGCGCCCGGCTGCTTTATGAATCGCGGCGTTGCTCTCACCCAGCAGTCCGTTTATCTGCTAGTTCACGACAGCCTGGTTCCTCGTTATTGATGGTTAGATTCCCGAGGCCACTGGGCCGAGAAGCCCGTTGTAAGGCAACTTAGAAGCGAGCCCCGACTCACTCCTCGCGCAGCAGGATCAAAGGATTGACCGACAGAGCGCGTTGGGCTGGAATCCACGTAGCCACCAGCCCCAACAGCAGCATGGCCAGAACCACGCCGGCCAGGACCAGCGGATCGCGCGGCGTGGCTTGATACACAATGAAAGCCAGCACCTTCGTCGCAAGCAGACCCAGAACCAATCCAACCCCCGAACCAATCGCCAACAGTTTGAACGCACGTCCCAACGCCGCCTGCAACACTTCCTTCCGTTTCGCGCCGAGGGCGATGCGAATTCCCAGCTCCCGCAGCCGCTTGCTCACCGAGTATGCCGCCATTCCGAAGATGCCGGTAATCGACAGCATGCGCTCCCATCACGCCCAGCACACCCAGCGATACTGTCGCCATGCGCGAGGGGAACAAAATTCCGCCCAGTTCTGTGCTCCACGGGCGAATCGCCAGAACCATCCCAGGGTCGATGTCCCGGAGCACACTTCTCATGGCCGCGGCAAGCTCCTGCGGGTCGCGGCTCGAGCGCACCACCAGCCATGTCCAACTAGCCGGCGACTGCAGGAGGGGGAGGAACATCGCGGGCTGTTGGTCTTCGGTAAGGTTCTTATATTTTCCGTCTTCGACCAGACCCACCACTCGCACGCGCGTTCCATCCCTCATCTTGAAATACCGGCCGATAGCGTCCGGTATGGAGCCCAGTATCTTGCTTGCGAACTCCGGGTTCACCACTGCTACGCGCGGGGCGTTTGTGTCGTCATGCCATGTGAAGGCTCTGCCCGCCAATAAAGATGTCCCGGATGCGCGGAAGTAGTCTGGAGTTACGTTGTACAAATAAGGGTCGGCCGCGGCATTCGATGGGCTCAGATCCGTGGTTGTGTCGGTATAGACCATCCCTTGCCAACCACCGGGAAGTTCTAACGGCGGCCAATTCACCGATCCTACGGAATCTACGCCAGGAATCGCTTGTATGGCATCGATCATGCGCCGTTGCATTGCGGGTACTCTTTCGCCGCTGTAGCCTGCTGTCGTCAGATCGATATCTACCAACATCGCGTTCCGCGGTTCAAAACCGAAGTTGCTGTGCATGGAGCGCATGAGTCCACGCACAGCAACCATCGATGAAGTGACCAGCACGGCACAGATCGCAATTTGGACGACAAGCAATACGTCTCGCACGGTAATTCGGCGCCCGAACGCGCCTGTCGATCCCGCTTTGACGATCTCATACGGATTGGCCCGGAGAATCTGGCGCACGGGAACAATTCCGAATAGAACTCCGCTGACCAACGCCAAGACCAAAGCTAGCAAATAAACGTTAGCGTCCGGACTTACCGGCACATGGAGGGGGAATTGCGGAACTGGCCGCCACACGCTCAACCGGCGCAAAAGCAGAATGCTTGCCACGAGTCCCGCTACGCCTCCAGCGAGCGAAAGCAGCACGGATTCGGTGAACAGCTGGCGCAAAATGCGATTGCGGCTCGAACCAAGAGCCAGGCGCAAGGCCACTTCGCGAGAACGGTCGGCGGCCCGCGCGGCAAACAGGCTGCCCAGGTTGGCACAGGCCGCCAACAGAATCAAACCCGAAAGAAGCATCAATCCGGTGAGAAAAGCCCGCGTGGCGCCCCCCAAATAGTCGCCATGAAGACCAGGCCGCGCCAGCGTATAAGACGCATTATCTTCTTCTTTGGGATAGCTTTTTTTCAGATACGAATCCACGGAGTTCAGATCGGCAGTGGCCTGCGCCGGAGTGACTCCCGGCTTCAGATGTCCCACCATCTCAAACATCCAATGGATCTCGCGCCCGTTCAAGAGCTTTTCGCCGGTTAACTGCTCATGGTTCACGATGGGCAAGAAGATATCCGAAGCGAAAAACAAGATGGTCCCCTGGAACCCTGGAGGCGCCACGCCAAGGATGGTGAATGGATGCCTGTTGAGCCGAACAACGCGGCCCACCACGGTGCGATCGTCCTGAAAATGGCTATGCCAATATGCGTAGGAGAGCACGACATAGGGCGCGCTGTTTGGGCCGTGCTCATCGGAAGCGTGGAAGAAACGGCCAATATAAGGCTGAATGCGCAATACGTCGAAGTAGTTTCCGCTGGTTTCGTACTGCCAGACATTGGATGGATCTTTGCCCGTATCCAGCCCTGACTGACGGATAGCAAAAACAGCCACATCGTCGAAGCTGCGATTGCGCTGGCGAAGATCGAGATAATCGGGATAGGAGTGGGACCCGCCGTCGCTCCCATGTTGGATGACGAAAAGGCTCTCTGCCTGAGGCACATTCAGCGGACGCAGGATGAGCGCGTTCAATACGCCGAAGACGACGGCGTTGGCGCCGATGGCCAGCGTCAGTGTCAAAACGGCAGTGATGGTGAAGCCGGGAGACTTGCGCAGTTGGCGTAGGGCGAATCGCAGGTCCTGCAGCAGGGTGGTCATGGTCGGGCTCCGGGTTACGGTAGGTCTATATGGAACGGTTGAGCAGATTCGAGAGTCTGAGTGTCCTGCTTATCACCGAAGAAGAGCCACCGGAATCGCGCCGGTGCGCAGTAGCGGCATTGAACGCGAAGCGCGGGGATTGAGCGAGTGTCGTGGTGACGAAACTCGTTCCTCGCCTTCGACAGACCTTCGCCAGGCCGGTTCGGCTGGCTGTTTGTGTCTTAAGCCGCAATCGCAGCGCAGGAATCCTCGCCCAGCGGCGATTCTCCGCGTCTGCCTGGTTTTCCGGTGAAAACCGACAGTTGGCGGTATTCTTGATGCACGCGAGCGCCGCGTCTCGCCACGGTCCCGGTTTTCACGGGCGCCGCTTTTCTCGAGTTCAGGGGGCCGCGCGATCCATGTTCTCTGTCTCAATGTTTCCGAGCGCGATCGCGATTAACCTTTATCTCGCCGGCAGCCTCATCGGCTTCGCGACTGGGACGGCGATCAGCATTCTTCTTCTGGTTCTCACCGTGCGCGCGGCCAAACTGCCGGGCGCCAGCGCAGCCAATATCCTGTTCGTGACTTGCTGCCTAATATGGAATCTGGGCGGTCTCGCGCATTCCGTCGCCCTCACATGCGGCGCGCCCGAACAGGGACGAGCGGCGCTCATCATCCTGGCCTGTCAGTACACTGCAGCCGCGGCATGGCCCATCACCGTGTTAAGCCTGTGGAGCCCGCTCGCTACCCTGCATTGGCAAAGAATCGGCTGCCGGTCGCTGCAGGCGCTGGCGGTGATCACCTGTACACTGATCGTCATACCGCTCTGGCACGGCGTCTTAACCGGTGTGAACTCGTCACTGCTTTTCCTCAAGTTATCGACCCCATACAACGGAGCCATTCTGCTCACGCTGGGAATCGCCCTGTTCCGGGAACGGCTCGCATCGCGGGCGATGAGGCTTCCTGTTCTGGCGATGCTGGTGGGCACCTTCGGCGCCATGACGGCAGTTCTCATCACGCAATTGTTGCCGTTGGACCGTGTTGTTGTGCGACCTGCTCCGCGTCGTCAGCGAACAGATCACACTCCTCGTCGTTCTAGGCGCGTTCTTCTTGTTCGCCCGTTTCCGGTTTTCCGATTTGTTTATCCGTCATAGCCTCAAGGTCGTGTTGGCGGCGCTCACGGCCGTGGCCTTCACGCTGTCCTACTACACCCTCTCGTTCTTCCGATTCGAGGGCCGCGTGGCATATCCGGGGGCTGCCCGGGCATGCGTCGAGACCCTGACGGCGGTTCCCATGCTGGTCCTGTTCACGTTCGTTGACCGTCGTATCGGCGAATGCGTGAACCGTTGGATCTTCCGTGCGCCGGACTACCGCACTCTGCTGCGGGAGTTGTCGGAAAAGCTGGCGCGCCTTCGGTCCGAGACAGAGATCGCCGACGCCGTGGAGACAACTGCCCGTCAATCGCTGGAGCTGAGAGCTGCCCAGCTGGTTACGCTCGAGAACTTGTCCAAGACGAGCCTGCCCACATTGAATTGGCCGCACTCGCATGGGCCCGAGCCGGATTGGTTGAACGCGGTGAACGACGGCGAACTCGTAGAACTCGATTGCCAGCACCCGTACCACGCGGGACACACCCAGGACGAAGTCGAACTGCTCGTTCCGGTTCGATCGGAGGGCCGGGTCACCCACATGCTCGCCATCTCGCCCGGTCCTGCGCGGCGCGGCCTGGTGACGCACGAAGTGAATTATTTGCGCAGCGTGGCAGCGCAGTTCGGTCATCGGCTCGACGCACTGCACATGGAAGAGCGGCTGATCGTGGTGCAGAGCCGTGAAGCGGTGCTGCAGCAGCAGGTGACCGAGGCGGAGCTGCGCGCCCTGCGCGCTCAGGTCAACCCGCATTTCCTCTTCAATTCGCTCAACAGCATCGCAAACCTCGTGGTGACCAATCCCGAGCAAGCCGAGACCATGACGCTGCGGCTCGCCAGAGTCTTCCGCCATGTACTGGCCAACTCCGCGCGGCCCCTCATTTCGCTGCACGAAGAGATGGAGTTCCTTGAGACGTATCTGCAGATTGAAGAAGCTCGGTTCGGCAGCCGGCTTCAAGTCAAGATCGCCGTCGACCCGGCGGTCGCCATGGAGCAGATTCCCTCGCTGATCCTTCAGCCCATTGTGGAAAATGCGCTGAAGCACGGCCTGGGACCGAAGCCCGGTCCAGGCCACTTGTGGATCACTGCCGAGGCGGACGGAAATCAGGTGCGTCTGCGAGTGGAAGATGACGGCGTCGGACCCGCAATCGGTGTCTTGAAACTCAACGGCAGCAATGGACGATCGAACGGAGTCGGGCTCGAGAATGTTGCGCAGCGCCTCAATGCGCTCTATCAGGACCAGGGCCGGATGACAATAGAAGTGCGGCAGGCGGGTGGAACGCGCGTCACAATTCTGTTGCCACGCGAGAGCGGAGCCGCGGCGTGATGCGGAGCCTGGTCATTGACGATGAGGCGGATGCTCGCGCGCGGCTGATCCGGTTGCTCGGCGCTCATCCCGAAGTCGCTGTGATCGGCGAGGCTCAGGATGGCCTCGAGGCGATTGAGAAGATCGAAGAGCTCCGGCCTGACCTTTTGTTTCTCGACATAGAAATGCCCGGGCTCAAGGGCTTCGAGGTACTGCGGTCGATTCCGTCCGCCATCGAGATCCCGCTCGTCATCTTCACCACGGGGTACGACCAGCACGCCCTCGCGGCCTTCGAGGCCAACGCGCTTGCCTATCTCCTCAAGCCCATCGAACGCGGAGCGGTTGTCGGTTGCGATAGAACGCTCGAGCAAGCTTTGCTCTCTTTCCGCGGAAAAAGAAAAGGAGCGCGAGAGCATTCTGCGCGCGACAGGCGAGGCGCCGAAGACGCTCCGCAAAATCGTCTGCCGGAAAGACGGACGCGCCCTGCTTGTGCCTTCGGAACAAATCCTCTGGTTCCAGGTGCAGGATGGCATCGTGCATGCGACGACAGCGAAAGACTCGTTCTGGGTGAACTACCAGCTGGCCGAACTTGAAGCCGCCTTGCCGCCGGAGGAGTTCTTCCGCGCGCGCCGCGAGGTGCTGGTCAATATGTCGCGGATCAAAGAGATCAAGCCTTACTTCAAGAGCAGCTTTCTGCTTGTTATGTCCGACGCTGCGTCCACTGAGATCGCCGTGAGCGAACGGCAGGCCCGGCCGCTGCGCCAGCGCCTGCCGGGTCTCTAGAGCGCTTTAGGAAATACTGTGAGGTCGCTGAGCTTGGTGGGGGCCGGCGCTTCTTTGGGTCGCGCGGGCTTGATCATTCCGGACGCGAGTGGCTCGTTCCGAGTTGCTGCCCAAGTGGTAACTCACGAGTAACTCACGAGTAGCCGGATGTCGTTAGCACATAATATGTCCGGTGTTTTTAGCAAGTGAAGTGTCCGCATAGCGAGCGGCGAGGATGGAGCCATGCGCGAGAGCATGGAGATCTATCCGAGGACCGCAGCGGAGCGGGCGATGAAGTTGCAGGAAGTGTTGTTGCGAGCCACAACGGGCAAGATCAAGTGGTGGCAGGCAGCGGAGTTGATCGGCATCAGCACGCGTCAGATGCGACGTTGGCGGAAGCGGCTTGAGGAGCAAGGCCCTCGGGGATTACTGGACCGGCGACGGCGCAAGCCAAGCAGCAGGCGGGTGCCGAAGGCGCAGGCCGAAGAGGTTCTGAGCCTTTACCGGGACAAGTACTTCGATCTGAACGTGCGGCACTTTCATGAGAAGCTCGGCGAGGAACATCGGATCGGGTTGAGCTACACGTGGGTAAAACAAGCCTTGCAGGCAGCCGGCCTGGTGAAGCGCAAGGCCAGGCGCGGCGTGCATCGCAAGCGGCGCGAGCGGCGTCCCCTGCCTGGGATGATGCTGCACATCGACGGCAGCGATCACCAGTGGTTTCAGGATGAGCGTCGGCACGATCTGATCGTGATCCTCGACGACGCTACCAGCGAGATCTACTATGCGCAGCTGGCCGAAGAAGAAACGACCGCCACCGTGATGGCCGGGCTGCGGGCGGTGATCGAACAGAAGGGGTTGTTCTGCTCGCTCTATTCGGACCGCGGAGCCCATTTCTGGTATACGCCGAAGAGCGGCGGCAAGGTCGATTATGAGCGTCCCACGCAGGTGGGCCGTGCCATGAAGGAGCTGGGAGTGCATATGATTCCGTCCTACTCTCCGCAAGCGAGGGGCCGCTCGGAACGCAACTTCTCCACCTGGCAGGGACGGCTGCCGCAGGAGTTGCGGTTGCGCGGGATCCGAACCCTGGAAGGGGCCAACAAGTTTCTAAATGAGCACTACATCGCCGAGTTCAACCGCCGCTTTACGGTTCCGGCAGCGCAGCGAGGCACGGCATTCATCTCCTGCCGGCACAGGAACTTGGAAATGATCTTCACGCAGCGGTTTGAGCGCACCGTTGATCGGGATAACACGGTGAGCTTTTACAACCTGATCATGCAGCTCGAGCGTGCCGAGTGGCGTCCCACCCTGGCTGGATGCAAGGTGATCATCCATCAGCACCTGGACCAAACACTGACACTCATGATCGCAGGACATCGCGTCGGTCATTACAGCGCGGAAGGAAAACTGTTGACGCCGCTGACCAAAAAACAAATCAAGGCGGTGGAAAAGACGTTGAGAGGAAAAGTCCAAAAACAGACTTTCCCTCCCAACTTGCAAATCCCGCACACTGCGCGGGATTCGCACTTTCCCACCGCCTCTACGGCTACTAACTTATGAAACCGGACACTTCATTTGTTCTCAAAAGCGGACATTTTCACTTGCTAACGACACTTCCGAGTAGCCGGTTGACGAGTAGCCGGTGACTCGCCCGGCGCAGCGGAATTCTCCTGCCCGACGCTCGATTCGAGCCGTGGCGATTTCGCGTGAACCGACCCAACGACGAATTGTGCCACGGAAATGCAATCACTCGCTCACCTTGACATTCTACCTGAAGCCTGTCTATGATCGCCTAGAATGTCTACCCGAGAGCAGAACGAACGGATCGAACTCCTCCAGGGCACGTTGGATCTCCTGATTCTCCGCACCCTGCAACTCGGCCCCATGCACGGTCACGCCATCGCAAAGGCGATCGAGTTCCGATCCGACGACGTGCTCCAGGTCGAACAGGGCTCGCTTTATCCGGCACTGCATCGGCTGATCAAGCGGCGATGGATCTCGGCGGAAGAAGGGACTTCCGAAAATAATCGCCGGGCCAAGTTCTACGCATTGACATCCAAAGGCAAACAACAGTTGGCGGTTGAAACCGGCAAATGGGACAAACTGGCGCGAGCAATCGCGCAGATTCTCCGCCCGGGAGAGCAGGAGGAAGCATGACACGGCGCAAACGCATGCTGGCGGATCTCGAACAGGACATTCGCGACCATCTCGAAAGGGAAACCCAGGACAATATCGACCGCGGCATGTCTCCAGAGGACGCGCGCTCTGCGGCGATGCGCAAGTTCGGTAACGTTGCGCGCGTGAAAGAGGAGACCTGGGAAGTTTGGAGCATCGTGTGGCTTGAGCAGCTGTTTCAGGATGTTCGCTTCGGCGCTCGCACGCTGTTGCGCAGCCCGAGCCTTTCTGTCGCTGCCATTCTGGCAATCGCGCTGGGCATCGGCATCAACGTCGGGATCTTCTCGGTTTTGAACGGCCTGGCGCTGCGGTTACTCCCAGTTCCGCGCGCGCAGGAACTGGTCAGCGTCAACCAGATCTTCCATTTTCAGGGACGAGGGGACCGGCTGATTCACAACGGTGCGAACTGGTTCTCCTACTCGGAATATCAGGACTATCGCGATCACAATCATGTCTTCTCGGGGTTGGTGGCCTATGAGCCTTACGTTGAAGCAAACCTTCGGGATACCGACGTGCGGCAAGTCCTGGGGACAGTCGCCACCTGCAACTACTTCGAAGTTTTGATCGAGCATCCTGCGCATGGGCGAGGCTTTATCGATTCCGATTGTGCAAGTCGCGGAGCGAATGCGGTTGTGGTGGTGAGCGACGATCTGTGGCGAGGAAAATTCGCATCGGATCCCTCCCTGGTCGGTAAGAAGATCGTCCTCAATCAGACCGCCTATACTGTCATTGGCATTGCGCGTCCGGGATTCACCGGCACGGAGCCGGTTCCGAGCGCTTTCTGGGCGCCTCTCACGATGCAACTGGCTCTGGAGCCAGGGATCGACCGGCTTTCGAGCGACAATATGAGTTGGCTGGCTTTGCTTGGGCGAACACGGCCCGGCGTGACGATGGAGGAGGTGCGTGCGGATCTGGGCGTGATTGCGGGCCGCATTGACGAGCAACACTCGGGACCACGACGCACCACTTCGCTTGCAATCCATGCCGCGACGTTCTTCACGAGTCCCGAAGAACGCAGCTTCCTGATTCCGGTCGCTTCCGTGGTCCTCGCCGCTTTCGCGCTCGTCCTCCTGATTGCCTGCGCCAACGTTGCTAATCTCCTGCTTGCGCGCGCTTCGGTGCGGCAGAAAGAAATCGCACTTCGCCTCTCGATGGGCGCGGGACGGTGGCGCCTGGTGCGGCAGTTGCTAACCGAGAGTCTTTTGCTCTCGCTCGCCGGCGGCGCGCTTGGATCTCTCATTGCCTTCTGGTCCTTCATGCGGATCACGCAGCTGGTAACTTCTCATTTGCCGCATGATTTTCCTCCGATGGCCGTGAATGTTGCGCCCAATCTGCAGGTGCTCGGGTATGCACTCGTTCTTTCCCTTGTCACGGGAATTGCGTTTGGCCTGGTCCCGGCATTGCGAAGCTCGCGGCCTGACCTGAACACTGCAATCAAAGGAGACGGCACATCATTCGGCGCAGGCAAGAAGAGCGGGCGTTTTTTGCTCAACACGCTGGTCGGCTCTCAAGTCGCCGTGTGCATGGTGTTGTTGCTTGCCGCCGGATTGCTGCTGCGCGGACTTTACAGCGCGCAGACTGTAGATCCTGGATTTGAGATCAAAGGCGTAGCGACGATTTTTCTGAATTTAGAAAAACAAGGCTACGATCCGGCGCGCGCTACGCATTTTATGCAACGTTTTCGGGAGCGGATCCAGAGTCTCCCTGGGGTCGTCGAAGTTGCGCAGGCGGAGTGCGCGCCCCTGAGTCACGACTTTAGCGGTTCAGAATTTGCGATTCCCGGCCGTCCCGACACAGTTTCCATTGAATATAACCACGTGACGCCGGACTATTTTTCGCTGCTTGGGATTCCGATCGTGCGAGGTCGAGACTTCACTCCAGCAGAAACGCATGCGGCGTCAGGGATCATCGTCACGGAATCGACCGCGCGCAGGCTCTGGCCGGGTCAAGATCCGTTGGGTAAAGCTTTGCGGGAAATTTCGGGTCGCGAATATTCAGTCATCGGCGTAGCCAAAGACGCTCAGGTTTCGCATCTCGGTCAACTCGACACAAACTATCTTTATTTCCCGGCCGGGACAGAAGACGACTCGCGAAGCTACGTCCTGGTTCGCTACGCAATCGGCATCACGGACGTAGCAAAAAGTATTCGCGAAGCGGGACGATCGATTGATCCTGGGGTGTCGATCGATGTGACCCGGCTCGAAGACTACCTCGAAGTCTGGCGTGCACCGTCGCGAATCGTGGCTGCGCTGTCAGGAGCGTTGGGCGCATTGGCCCTGCTGCTCTGCTCGATTGGCGTGTTTGGGATGGTGTCTTATAGCGTAAGCCGATCCGTACGTGACATTGGCATTCGTATGGCTCTGGGCGCTGACGGTGCTAAGGTCATGCGCCATGTGCTTTGGCAGGCCATGCGCCCGGTTCTGATTGGTGCGACCATTGGCGTGGCTCTGTGTGCCGCCGTCTCCGGAGTGCTCTCCAGCATGATGTTTGGGCTCGGCACACACGACCCCGTTGCATTCATTTGCATGCCACTTTTCCTGTTAGCCGTGGCCTTCGTCGCGACTTTTATCCCGGGCCGGCGGGCCATGCGGGTGGATCCGATGGTGGCGTTGAGATGTGAATAAAGATACCGGTTGCTGCTGAAGGCGAATTTCGGTTGACGACTTCAGGCCAATGCATTTTTCCAGCACGAATCGGCCGGGTCTCAAGGGTT
>CAWJAB010000018.1:0-138816 GCA_963840675.1 uncultured Acidobacteriaceae bacterium | reverse complement strand
CCGAGCCATCGCAAGGTCCACGATCTCCCCGATCATTTGGGTATAGGAGAGGCCGGATTTCTTCGCGGCCATGGCAAACTCCTGCCCGCTCGAGAGCCAGGGGTTCGGATTCGCTTCGATGACATAAACCTCGCCCTTGCTCGATATACGCATGTCAATGCGCCCATAATCGCGAAGCTTGACGGCGCGATAGGCCTTGATCGCGATCTCGCTGAGCTTGGTTACGGTTTCTTCATCGAGGTCTTCGGCGATCGCCGATTTGGTCAGCTTATAGGCTTCCGTGTCTTTCTCGAATTTCACATCCTGGCTGGCGATCCTGGGCATGCCCTTGGGAAGCTTCGAAAGGTCAAGCTCCACCAGCGGAAGCGCATATGCGTTCTCGTAATTGCCCAGGACGGCGGCGTAGATCTCGCGTCCTTCGATATACTCCTCGATCAACGCAGGAGAATTGAATTCCGCCTGTATATAGGAGATGCGCTCCATCAACTCCTTCACGCTGGTAACTACGGCAGCGGCATCGATGCCGATGGACCCGTCTTCGGAGGTGGGTTTCACGATGAGCGGGAACGCGATGTCATGTGCGTGGTCGATGTTGCCGCGATAGGCAGTCGCGAAGTAGGGCGACTGAATCCCGTGAAAAGCGAACATCTTCTTGGCGATCGCTTTGTCCTGCGCAAGAATGTTCGCGTGCGGTCCCGCGCCGGTGTAGGGGATATCGAGCATATCCAGGAATGCGGTGACCTGCATCTCCTTGGTGTTATCGCCCGCATACGATTCCGTGATGTTGAAAATGAGATCGGCGCCACATTTGGCGAGTCCGAGCAGCGATTGCGGGCGGCCGTTGAGAACATAATATGACGGCTCGTGGCCGAGCTTCTCCAGGGCTTCGAAGATCTCTTCGCGGTCGTGCTTTACCGGCTTCTTCTTGCGTTTCGTTTGCCCCTTGCGCTTGCGCGGCGCAGGAACTTCCTCCGGCACTTCAACAGGTTCTTCTTCCCACAAGTCGTACAGCACGGTGATTTAACTTCGTTCCAGTCATGCGACCTCCAATCTGTGTGACGGCAGCAGCCCCATGCCTCAGGGATGAATGAACTTCCCACGGATCAGGTAATTCATGGAGAGTGCGGTGGTGTACACCGTGAACTCGGTGAGGTACTCGGACTCGCGTCGAACGTCCACGCGCAGGCCCAGGTCCTCAACCCGCTTGCAGATGGCTTCCACCAGCCGCTTGACGATCGGACGTTGCACGCCGCTCCAATACGCGACCTTATCGATAATGGGCTTGCGATGCTGACGCAGCATCTCCTCGGCGGGTCGCACGCCCTTACGCCGCTTGGGGGAGATATTAAAGATGTCCGCCAGGTCGGCATCCAGCGCAAGCTCCTGCATCGGAATCTCCTCCGGCAGGCTGAGATGATAGAACTCGCCGACCGTCGATTCCATCTCATCGACGGTGATGTCGGTCCGGCCGCGACGCCGGATGGGTTCGACATCTCCCACTTTTCGCGCCATGCGATCGACGTATTGGAGCTTGGCCAGCGCGCCCCAACCTTGGTAGCGCTTTCGCCATTGCGAGCGAGGCGTGAGCCAGACCGCAAACGTTTCGGCAAAATCTTCATCCGGATGCTTCTGCGCGTACCACCCGGCCATGTGGCGAACAAACTTCTGTGAGAACGGTATGGGACGGTAATGATCGCGATAGGTGCGGCGAAACGGACCGAAGAGATCGCGCCACTCAGCCGACTTGTATAGCTGGTACGCGTAATTGAATGCGTGTCCGGCCTCATGACGCATGTACATCATGATCTCGCGATCGTCTTCCAGGTCGTTCATATCGCGCTCCAGCTGTGCCAGGTCCGGGTTGGCCAGATAGAACGGAATGCCGATGACGGGCTCGCCATTGGGACATCCCCATTCGTCGGTGAGATAACAAAGCGGACGGAACTTGTGGATGCCCTTGGCCTCCAGTTCGCGATAGAGCTGCTGAACGAATTGTTCGAGCGGAGAACCCTCGAGTTTGAGCCCGAGTTCGCGAATGGGCTTGGCGAGTATCTCCTGGAATTCCGCTCGGGTTTTCTCGAAATTGCGCACTGGGCTATTCAGAGTTCTATACCACGGGAGGAGATTTGGCACGGCAGGGCGTATCGCTTATGCACATAGTATTGTGGGCACGCCTGGTCTGAGATAGCGCGGCAAAACTGGGGATTTATCGCGCGATGGGCGAAATGGTCAGGCCAGGAGTTCCGTGCTTTCCTCACGTGCTTCAGAGTGATCTCAACTGCAATCAAAACCGCCTGATCGAGTTCCGTCAACGCTGCCTCCGCCAACCGACCCTCGTAGGACCCGCGCAGCCGCTCCAGTGCGTCAATAGTGTTTTGTGACATGGTGAACGGCGGAACACAGGCGGATGCATTGCTGAGCAGGGCCATACTTCACTCTCCAACCGGACGGATTTCGGATGACGGCGTAACAGCGAACAATCGGTGGAATGAGTTGCCGCAATAACACCATCGGAGGAGAAGCATACTCACTTCGGTTCTCATCCGTCACCCACCAAATCAAGGAACGGGCACGCCAGTAACTTCTCGTGAGATTACCCCCGGCCAAATAAAAAGAAGGTGACAGGAAACGAAATACGCTCCGACAACGCCACCGCTAGTGGGCTCGTGCATAAAGGCCTGACATTTTGCCTTCAGCGAGCACGTGTCCCTTTACGGCCGCTGCCAATTGGCTCTTGGTCATCCCCGGCGGAAGGCGGTCGCTCAGATCGAGCGCGTACAGCCGAAAGATATAGTGATGCGGCGCCGTGCCGGGCGGGCAAGGGCCGCCGTAGCCGAGACTGCTGAAGTCGTTCAAGCCTTCCGCGGCGCCCCTGGGCAGGTTGCCCGCCGAGGACGCGCCTTCGGGAATATCGCGCGTGTCCGGTGGAATGTCGTACAGCAGCCAGTGGACAAAGCCGAAGGGCGTGTCCGGATCGTCGACCACCAGAGCGAAGCCCGTGGTCCCTGGGGGTGGTTCCGGAAATTTCAAATCCGGAGAGAGGTTTGCACCATCGCAAGAGAGCCGTTGGGGAATCGAGCCCCCGTCAGCAAAGCTGCTGCTGGTGAGCCCGGGGAGCGCGCGAGTGTTTCCAACGGCGATGTCTGCGCGCTTTCGCTCGCGCCGAAGCCACCCGATCGCCAGCAAGACCAGCAAGAGAGAGAGGCAGACTGCGAGCCAGGATTTCCATCTCATCACGGACATCTTAATCCAGTCGCTGTTGCTAATTCTTTAACAAGCTACGCTGCAGGAAGACGGTGTCGAGCCATCGGCCAAACTTGAAGCCGACGTCTTTCAGCAACCCCGCATTGTGGAAGCCGAAGCGGCGGTGCAGGTTGATCGAGGCGTGGTTGGCGCTGTCGCCGACGACAGCAATCATCTGATGCATTCCGCACGCCCGGGTTGCGGTGATCAGAGCCGGCATCAACTGCTTGCCCAGACCGGTACCGAGGCGGTCAACGCGAACATAGACGGAATCTTCCACCGTATGCCGGTAGGCCGGGCGCGCACGATACGGTGCGGCATAGGCATAGCCGACAACGTCACCGCTGTCGTCGGCAACCAGCCACGGCAGGCCCCGCGCAGCGACTTCGCTCCAACGCCGCGCAATTTCGGCGCGATCGGGCGGCTCGGTCTCAAACGTCCCGGTGCCGTAGTTGACATGATGCGCATAGATAAGGGTGATCGCATCCATGTCGGATGCAACCGCCGCCCGGATGATCACAGACATGATTCTGTTCTACGCCACGTACTCAGTGCATGTGCGGAACCACCCCCGGGACCAGCAGGGAAATACGATAGATGCTGGAGCTGGCCGCGACATAGAGTGTCTTATGATCGGCGCCACCCCAGGCTACATTCCCCACGCGCTCCGGAATATCCAGCGTGCCCAGATGCTTGCCGTCAGGAGAAAAGATCCAAACCCCGCCCGGACCCGCGCTGTAGATATTGCCTTTCTGGTCTACCTTCATGCCGTCGGGCGCTCCTGGCCGCGGATCAGAGCTCGCGTCGAAAAGGAGTTTGGCGTCGCTGAGCGTGCCGTCGGGCTGGACGGTGTAGCGCATCCAGAGCTTCTGGGGCTCTGAATTGTTCACGTAGAGATATTTCTCATCCGGAGAGAAGGCAATTCCATTGGGCCGCGGCAGATCCTTGACCAGCAGCTGCAGCTGCGCGCGGGCGGGAGGCGCCCCCGGCTTTTGCGAGACAGCGCCGGGTATCCGGTAGACCCCGTTTATCTCCAGTTGCTTGCCCGGGTCTTTGTCCAGTTTGGGGAGCCCGTAGGGCGGGTCGGTGAAGTAAAGCGCGCCATCGGACTTGTACACCAGGTCGTTGGGGCTGTTCAGCTGCTTGCCCTGGTAGGTATCGGCGAGAATCGTGACCTGCGCTTTGGGGTCAACTTGCTCCAGCCTCCACACATCCCGTTGTGCGTGCCCCGCCACCGTAAGCCGGCCGTGGCTATCGAGGGTCATGCCGTTGGAGCCGGGCTCGCTGTTGCGGCCGGGCTCGGGACCGGGAAGGGGCGCCGAACCTTTGTATCCGCTGGGTTGCAGGAAGATGCTGACCCCGCCGGCGGGGCTCCACTTGCGAATGCTGTTGCTGGGAATCTCGGCAAACAGGAGGTAGCCGGCCGGTATCCAAACCGGCCCTTCGGTCCAGCTGAAGCCGGGGCCGGTGGCTACCTTCTCCACCACGGGATGGGCGGGAACGAGCAGATCCAGGGCCGGATCCAGGCGTTCCACGGTTACAGGAACCGCCTGCGGCGCTTCTACCGCAGCGGCGTGCAGCTTGTGCATGGGCGACCATGCCACCAGCACAGAGGCACTAGCGATGGCAAGCGCGCTCAAAACGAGGATTCGGGACAGCTTTCTTTGCATCACTCCATCTTCCCCCATAAAACAGCGACCCGGTTCGTACTCTGAAACAGACGGATCATACCATTCGGCGGCCGGCCGATGCTTCCAAAGCATGAGTGGGTGGCCCAGGTCTCGCCTTTGAGACCTGGGGGTTATGCAGAGGGGCTACATAAAAAGAGCAGGGTAAACCGAGAGGCTGCGAGCTGCGTCTATTGGGGCGAGATGGGTTGAGTCTGGTAGCTGTCGCTGGTTCCAACCCCTCAACCGTCAAGGAGGAAGTATGAAACTCTCGCTTGTGCTGGTCGCAGTCCTGGGGCTCTTTCCGATGGCCCAGGCGCAGACAGAGCACACCCCGCCGTCGCCTGCACAAATGGCCCAGCGCCAGGTCCAGCGGTATACCACGCTGCTCTCGCTTAACTCTTCACAAGTAGAACAAGCCACCTCCATCTTTACCGCGGAAGCGACGACGCACTCCGGTACGTGGGCCAGCGAAAAGGCAGCGCACCAGGCCCTGGAAGCAGCCATCAAAACAGGCGATAAAGAGACGATCCAGTCGACCGCCACTAAATTAGGCCAGATAAGCGGCGAGATGATGGCCTCTCACGCTCTGGCCGAGGCCCAGTTTTATGCGCTGCTTGACGCCGACCAGAAGACCAAGTTTGGCGAGTTGGAAAAAGAGCATATGGGGTTCGGCGGGCCGGGTCGCGGACCGCGGTAACCCGGCTGCAGGGGTTGCGCTGGGCGGGTCGCAATTGGTGTAGACCGAGGCGAAATGAGCTTTTCGTGGTTTTCTCTCAAGGAAAACCGCACCTCGCGACCTTTCTGAGGCCACGGTAATTGCGAAACCGCCCTCTAAAGCTCTTTCAGCGTAAACTGCTGCCTGGAAAGACACGTCTATGGGAGCATTGGAGCAGCTTATCCAGGTTGGCGAAAAGGCTGCAGAGCTTTCACCCGTGCGAGACCGGATGATCGCAGAGCTGGCAGACGTAAACACGCTCTGCGCGACCTACCGGTCTCGCATCTATCGTTATGCTCTGCTCTCGCTGAGAGACGCTGACCTGGCGGAGAGTGTGACCCAGGATTGCCTGCTGAGGGCATACCGGGCGCGCGACGAATTTCGCGGGGACTGCAGTGTCGCGACTTGGCTCACGCGCATTGCGACCAACCTCATTCGCGACTCCACGCGCTCGCGCAAGTTTCAGTTTTGGAAGACGGCAAACACCTCGGCCGTCGAGGTCGGGGCCTTGGCGGACCGCCTCCGCTCCCCTGGGCTTTCACCGGAGACCTCGCTGGTAGTCCGGGAGGAGCTGCTGAAGGTTTGGGATGCGGTGGAGAAGCTTCCCGGGAAACAGCGGAGCGTCTTTCTGCTGCGCTTTGTTGAAGAAATGGAATTACCCGAGATTGCAGCGGCTATGGGGCTGCATGTCGGGACGGTCAAAAGTCACCTGCACCGTGCCCTCGCTGCGGTGCGCAAGGCGAAGGAGAGAACACGATGAAAACTACCCATCTGTCCCCCTGGGAGCAGGAGGAGTACGTCATCGACCGGCCCACGCCGCAGATGCTTCGCCACCTGAGCGAGTGCACCGAATGCCGGGGCGCGGTGGAGGGCCTGCAGCGCAGCACGGCAGTTTTCCGCAGCGCCGCCATGGAGTGGAGCGCGGAGAGCCTGGCGGCGCGTCCACGGCAGCTGCTGGCCACCGGAGCGAGGCGCCCTGTCACTGCCCTGCGCTGGGCCATCGCTGCTGTGCTCCCCCTGGTGCTGATGGTGCTGGTGTTTCTGGGTCTTCACCCCAGTCCCCGGCCGGTTGCAGCTATCAATACGGCGAACAATACCGCGAACAATGAGGCGAACAAGGACGATGCGCTGCTGGAGCAAGTGGACGAACAGCTGTCGGTTGCGGTGCCCGCGTCCATGGAGTCCCTGACACACCTGGTTTCGACGGGGAGCGGCAGCGGCGTAGGCGCGGATGTGGGAGCGCGGGGGGGCAAACCTGTTGTCCAGACCAACTAGAATCCGGAAGCTGCCGCTGGTCGGTCTGCTGGGGATGGCCTTAGGAACGGGCCTTTGCCAGCAGGGCGGCCCGCCACCACAAAATGGGCCGGCGGACGGTGGGGGACCGCCCCCCATGGAAGGGCGGCGTCCTCCTATGGAGCGGGCGTTTCGCCTGGGACCTCACGGCCGCTGGTGGAACAATCCGGAGTACGCACAAAAACTTGGTCTTACCGCCGACCAGCAGAAAAGAATGGAGGCGGTTTTTGAGCAGGCCCGGCCGGGCTTGATGGATCTTAGCGCCAATGTCCGCAAAGAGGAGACATCGATGGAGCCGCTGCTGGCGGCTGATCAGCCGGATGAGAGCAAAGTTCTGGCGCAAATCGATCGCGTAGCCCAGGCGCGCGCAGAGTTGGAGAAAGCCAATGCGCGCATGCTCCTCGGCCTGCGCCGGGTGCTGACCCCGGAACAATGGAAGACGCTTCAGGCCGACGAGCCGATGGGCCACCATCCTCGCTTCGGGCCGCGCGACCCCGGCTCCGACCCTTAGTCCTTCGAGTTAAGGATTTGCCCGTGGCCGATGGCCCAGCCGGTAATGAAAATGGGCTGAATGGGACGGCCCTCCACGCCGCAGCGTTTTCCCCAGAGCTGTGATCAAAAACGCCTTCTGTCCAGCAACCGCTCTCCATGGGAGGGTCCCTTCCCTTCGCGTCTTACCTAAAGCTTTCATGAAACGTTTTAATCCCCTAATTCACTACCCTCACGAGTCACCTGCTTTTTCCAGTAATACCCGGATTTTGGGGGGAATGGTCCGATGGAACAGAGACCGGCTCCTATAGTCGCAGGATTAGGTGGAGCTGCCTTACTAGCAGCGGTGATGTCTATCGGAGGGCACTCCTCTCAACCCGGATCTGAAAAACAATCAGCGAATACAGCGGTCACGGATCGATATACCACCACCGCCGGGGAGTTCACCGCTAACCAGCAAGGCCCCTGGTACGCCTTCTGCCAGGAATACGCCACGATAGAGTTCGACCATGGTGAGGATCCGTCCCATGAGTGGGGCATCAGTGGCCATCACGTTCCTCGAGAAGCCGATGAGGGCACTGTCGAGATCACCCGCAATATAATGTCCCCCGATTCGAAGCATCTTGAGACTGAGAAATTCAGCGTAAAGAAACACATGGTTGGTGACTTGGCGGGATGCGTCCCTGGCGGAGAGAAGCTCCGCGTCGTGATCGCCATCGTCCCCGATCCAAGCGCCACCCAGATGCCACCGGAGTTCGATCGCGACATTGAAGCAATCCAAGCGGCTGCGACAGCGCAGCACTACAACTACACCCGCTTCTGGTTTCCATGGCGCACGAACGAATCGATCCAGGATACGTCTCAGGATAAATCTTCAGATGCAGAAGCGGAGGCCCGAAGGCGAGAAGAGCCCGGCATCCTCTGCTTCCGCAAGAACGACAGCAATGGAGCCGCCGCAAAGGAACGACTCTTCGTCTTGCTTGTGGGGGAAACCCCGACCTCAGGAGTTAACCGGCTTCAGCTATCTCATGCACTCTATTATCGCGAGCAATTCAGGATGCACAACCAAATCAGTGACGCGGATCAAAGCGAGTTGAAAATCGCAGGGCCTCATTTTTCAGCCTCTTTCCCGGCAATTCAGGATGTACTGGCGCGAGAGCTCTACAGGCAGGGAATGAAAAAACTGCCAAAAGGAATCCCCCCCATCCCGAGTGCCGCTTTTATATCACCGGACGCCTCGGGGCAGGATCTCATTGCCGAATTCAAACAGTTTTGCGACATTCAGGTACCACGATGCACCTTGCAAACACTGTCTCTACCTTCGGGGCAAGCGCACTCGAATGCGATCGACTACCTGACAAGCCTTGGTTATTCCTGGCAACGTATCGCGCATTTGAGCGAAGACGAAAGCGCTTTTGGGGGTAGCGAGCTATATCCGATGGGACCCACAAATGACCAAGCGCATTGGTTCTTTATCGATCCTAAACATGTCTATGGTTTATCGCTACATTTTCCGAGGGATTTGTCTTCAGTTCGAACCTTGAGTGACGTCCAGAGCGCAAGGGTTGCAGCATCCAGTTCGAGATATATTGGGCTGCCTAACGGTTTACCACCGACCCAACTCACGGTCCGGGACCCAGTTGATAGTGATTCGCCGCCGGCGTTTGGCCGGCAACAGGAGGCAACTCAGGTTGCTCACTCGCTGGACGACCTGGTTCAACAACTGCGCGCTCACCGCATCCGCGCCGTCGTCATCAGCGCCAGCAATCCTCTCGACCGCCTTTACCTGCTCGAATACCTACACGATCAGCTCCCCGACGTCCGCGCCGCGACTGTCGCAGCTGATGAGATGGAACTAGACAGACCACATTTTGTCGATCTAACGGGAACCATCGTCGTAAGCTCTCTGCCTGCCCTTCCAGGGATGGTCAATTCCCGCAGTAACAAGAGGAGAGAGGGTCTTGCAGCGGCCTTTGGTTCTGCAGCGGGGCCGACTCGCCGTCCTGGATGGTACTCCTGGGCACGCGCAATTTTCTCTCGGGCGTCATCAGCAACCGAAGATCCTTCTGAAGATCCACCGATGTCGTTTAAGAGCAGTCAACAGGAGGGAGAATTCCTATCGATCGAAATGCTTCTCGATCCGGATCTCGATCCTAGCGAGCCAGCACTCCAATGGCCGGACCCGCAGCGCTGTTATCCGATTTCAGTGGCGGGCGAGAATGGGTTTCTACTGCTCGCCAATGGCCGGCAGCAAAGCGACGGTGAAACCCCAGCTTTTCCATGCTTGTCGACCTATGATGCAAATCTGCCGCCCAATGCAGCCGTGGGCTCCAACAACGCGAGATTGCTGCCCGCTTACTATATGACGGTGCCCGATAGGCGACATGGTCCTGGTTACTTTACTGCTTTTCTTTGGTTCATCGGCGCATTAAGCAGCGTACATTTCTTTTCGCTTGCCCGATCAAAGGCGGATATAGAAGGGACCTTCTCTTACCCGCATCGATTACGCGGTGAACTCGAGGCCCGACGCATTTATCTGCTCTTTGTGATCAACAATCAGTTGCTGTTGCTCGACATACTGGGCGCACGACTCAGCTGGGCAGTCCTTGGCTTGCCTCTGTCCAGTGGGCGTGGTTGGCTAACAGCTATATTCGTGTTTTTGATCTTTTCCATTGCAACCATTGCTTTCCTGCTGGTTGTGTTTCTCAAGCGCTTCGTCGCGCAGATTAGCGAAGAAAGCGTAGTCCTTAAAGAAAAACAACAATTGCTCCTGTACATGTCCATCGCTTCGCTCTACCTGATGTGGACAGCCTGCATGATTTGGTGGTTGCCGGCTTTTCAGCGGCAAAGCGGCGTCCTGTTGGAAAGAGTCACTGACCTGAACGGAGGGCTTTCTCCCGTAATGCCGATCACCGCCATCCTCCTGGGGTATTCGCTATGGAGCTGGATGCAGTTGAAAAGGTTGAACTGGGCAGCGTCCCGTAGGATAGATCTCAACCTCCAACCGGCTATGAACGAATATCTATACGCGAGGGTACGAGACGTGATGGCCGAGACCGATGCTTTGTCGCCACAGGAGCAGCTGGTGCAATTGGGTAGTATGGGAGTGGTCGTTTTCGCGGCGGTATTTCTCTGGGATAGCCTGAACGGTTTTGACGGACTTTGGCTTCATCTATGGATCGTGATTTGGGGTTTCTGCATGCTTTTGCTCACCGTGGTGACAGGATGCTTTCACGCCAGGTCGATCTGGAACAAGCTGCAGAAACTACTGGAATGGCTCGAGACGACCACCATGCGTGATGCCTTTCAGCAGATTGGGAGCAGCGGTTTACTCTCCATCAAGTATGGGACCTTGCGAAGTTCGAAAGGTCGTTCACAGTTTTGGACCAAACTGTGGAAAGCATAAGTTCTTTGTATGGGACGAATTCCGTGTTGGCGTCCGCCGCAAAGGGAGAACTCAGTGTTTTCGTGACAGCCGACGCGCAAGGGAAGCAGGTAGATGCTGGGGAAATCGATTCTCTCAATCACGTTCTGAACGTGGGCGTTGAAAGTGCTGTGGCGGGGTGTCCCTCGTCCTCACTCCAGTTTCACAATGAGCTACGGCTGTATCTGGCACTTCGATTTGTAGCATTTATCCGGTATACGATGCTGCAGGTCGGAACACTTATAGCTTTTGTCGCCTACGGCTACGTTGTGGCAGTGCTGTCGATCATGTTTTACGCATTTGAGGGGCGAAAGACCCTGGGTGATCTTTCGTTGCTGACTTTCGTTGTCCTTCTCATTTGGATCGGGACGATGATGGTGCAATTCCAACGGAATGGAATGCTAAGCCGCTTGGAGGGGAGCACTCCGGGGGAGGCAAGCTATTTTCAGGTTGCGCTCCACTTGCTGACCGTCGGCGGATTGCCGCTCCTGGCAATTGTGACCACCCAATTTCCCGCGGTCGGGAATTTTATACTTCTGATGTTTCGGCCGCTCCTTGGGACCCTTCATTAGACCCTTCCGAACCCCTCAATCTATTTTCATCAACCAGGGTGGGCCGCAGGTCCATGACGGCTATAAGGCCCGGAGGGCCGTTCGCCAAATGTGGCTCGGCGCGACGAATGGCGATTCCGAGCGCAGGGAAAATTAAGGAGGCAAAATCGGCAGTCCCCGCGACTGCACCTCCGCCAGCCAGCGCGCCGGGCCCTTCGGCTTTCGGGCCCGGCGCGGAGAGCATTGGCACCTATCAGTGTTACCTTCTGCTGGTGACCTCGAAAGTGAGGGTTGTCGTATGGGTAATGCCTCCGCCTGTACCCGTTATCGTGATCGGGTAGGTGCCGGTCGCGGCGGTTCTGGACACGGTTAGAGTCATATCGGATGTGCCGGAACCCGGCGCGGCGATGGAGGCAGGGCTGAAGCTGACGGTGACGCCCGTCGGCTGGCCGCTTGCGGACAAGGCAACCGCCGAGTCAAAGCCGCCGGAGACAGCCGTGGTGATGACGGCGTAGCCGCTGGTGCCCTGACGTAGGTAGCCCGAAGAAGGCGAGACGGAGATGGTGAAGGCACCCGTCGTGGGCGCGGTCACGGTAAGCGATATGGTCGCCGTGTGCGTGATGCCGCCGCCGGTGGCCGTCACCGTGATCGTGTAGGTGCCGGCCACAGCGGTCGTGGCCACGGCCAACGTCATCGTGGACGTGCCGGAACCTGGCACGGCGATGGACGTGGGATTGAAGCTTACGGTGACGCCTGTCGGCTGGCCGCTCGCGGTCAAGGCAACCGCCGAGTCAAAGCCACCGGCGACGGTGGTGCTGATGGTGGAAGTGCCACTTTTGCCCTGTACCACGGAGAGGGAAGCCGGCGATGCGGAAATGGCGAAGCTAGGACTTGTCGCCGTTGGAGCCAGGGCGTTGATCAAGCCGGTGCCGTTCGGACTGCCCAAGCCGGTCGCCAAATCGTACCCGGTCGTGGCCGAATAGCCATTGCTGCCACTGGTGATGTCGTGGAAATCGCTGTCGTAGCTCGACCCCTCGCCAAGCGTGTAAAGAGACGGGTTGATGAAGCCGAGCGTCTTGTTGCCGTTGGCGACGGCCTGTTGATTGATCAGAGCCAGGTAGCCGGCCCACATGGGCGTTGCAAAACTGGTTCCACCATATTCGTTTGCCGTGCAGGTGGTTTGGTCGGCGCAGACGTAAAAAGTAAAATTCGCGTTAGCCGAAACGTCCGGGCCGTTGCGATAGGTCTTGGAACAACTGGAGCAGCCGCTGGCCGCAGTCGTCTGCCAGGAGGGGATAGCAAACTTGTCGGGTGAAATGCCGCCTCCACCGTCGGCCCAGGCTGTTTCCGAACTCCAGGGTCCGGCGCCGCCGCTGGTTTCCAGGTCAGTACCGCCCACCGATGTGAGATAGACATCGTCTGCCGGGAAAATCTCGGAAGACGAACTCCACTTGTCACTGTCGCCGGCTGCCTGAAACAAATTCTGACCCTGCGCCGCGAACTCTTCAAAATACGGGTTGTCCGTGTTGGGGTCAGCCGGGCTCCATGTCCAGGAAGAGCTCAACTGCGCGTTCAGCGGACTGGCAGTCGCCATGGCGTTGAAAATGGCCGAGTCGGTAGATCCCACGTACATCACCAGGCTGGACAGTCCAGGGGCCATGCCGATCGCCTGGGTCATATCGAGCGTCTGTTCGGTGTCGTCACAGCCTGCTGACTCCAGGCAGCTGGTGCTGGTTCCATCCGTGGAGAGCAGGGTAACAGGGACATTGTTGGTCTCGCCGGCATTCTTGAAATACGTATTCAGGTCGCTCAAATCGGTGCCGTAGTACTCCAGCAGTCCAAGCGACTGGCCGCTGCCGGTAAGAGCGGTTGCACCGTAATAGGCCGCCCTCATGTCGCTGCCTAAGAACGAACTCGACGGACCGGAGCCCGTCGTGGCATTGGAGCGCACGTCCGGATTTGGATTTTTGTGCAAGCCGGCGGGATGCGGGATGGAATAGTTGTCCAGGCCCGAGATGTGCCACAGAGCGAACGGCAAGTCTACCCGAGGCTCCCTGTCCGGAGAGTAGTAGGTGCGGTTCTCGGTGGGATGCTGGTAGACCCCCATGGTCACGTGGAAGGCCTTCTCAATGTTCTCCACGCCCCCCTTGACCTGCACGTTCATGCGATTGCGCGAGGTGCCGACCACCGTGAGGCCGTTGGCCTCCGCAAAACGAATCACGGCGTCATAATTCTCCTGGCTGGGACCAAACCTCTCTGTAAACTCGGGCACCGTGAGGAATTGCCGGTACGAGGAACTGGCCGGATCGTAGAGGTCGTGAAGGAATGAATCCAGTCCTGCCTGATCGCGCAGCGGCAGAACGATTACCAGCTGCATGACTTGGGTTGCGGGAAGGCGTCCGCGAGACCGCGCTTGCCCATTGCGAATCCCTTCAGGGACATGGCGCGTCAACAGCGATTGCGCCTGGCCTTCAATACTTCCGAACGACACAATCGCGGCGACTACCAGCAGAACCAGCCATATTTTTCGAATCACAATGACTCCTTCGAACGGGGAATCTATCCTTCAAGGGGGGTGGGCAGCAATTGTGCCAACACAATGTATCAATGTCAAGCACGAATCGAGCGGAAACGTGACGATAAATGTGTCTGCAGCTTTGAGGGGTTCGCGCCACATTCCTGGGTTTTGCCACCCGTTCCGGGGAGTCCCGCAGGGACGGCTGAATCCGGCTGCGGCCTGGGATTGCCTCCAGAACGGCCTCCGGCCGTCTAGTTTTCTGCAATGATGCTCTGCTAGCCTGAAATTCACAGCTCGTCTGGAGAGTATCCGGGCTGACTGGCAGAGGCTCTTTATGGGATCGGCTTACCGGGATTTCTTCTACGGTTTGAAGTCATTCTCACGCAACCCGCTCTTCGCAGGTGTTTTTGTGGCCGCCCTCGCGGTCGGCATCGGAGCAGCGATTTCCGTCTTCACCGTGATCGATGCGCTGGTACTTCGTCCTCTGCCGGTTCCGCATCCCGAGCAACTGGTGGAGCTCACGGGAAATTATCGTGGTCATTCAAGAGTCCCGATCTCCTATCCCATGTTTGCGGAACTGGAGCGTCGACAGCGCGCCTTCACAAACATTTGCGGTTGGACAGCAGGAAGCGCCCTCAGCGTGGACATCAATGGGACCGTGTCCCTTTCAGATGTCCGTTCGGTCACCGGCAACTATTACTCCGTCCTGGGTACCAAACCGCTTGCCGGCCGCCTGATCAATCCGAGCGATGCGAAGGGTAGCCAGGCATCGCAGGTTGCCGTAATCGGCTACGAACTTTGGCAGGAACGCTTCGCCGGCGAACCCTCGGCCGTCGGCAAGACAATTCACATCGAGGGACGATTGTTCACGATCGTTGGGGTCACGCAGAAGTGGTTTACCGGCATGACCGTCGGCTCGCCGCCAGAGATCACCGTCCCCGTGGGCGCGCTCCGGTCGCAGGATCTGCAAAGCCGCTCCTTACTATGGCTCATTGTCACCGGGAGGCTCGCGGACAACGATACGATCGACCGTGCTTCTGCTCAGCTCCAATCGTTCTGGCCTCGGCTTCTTGAGGCCACGGTGCCCGTCGAAAGTACAGGCGAGCGCAGGCGAGCCTTTCTCTCCATGGGTCTTCAGCTGGATCGGGTCGCTACTGGAGCCAGGATGGAATGGCAGGATCTCCGCGGCCGGCTGCAGCGTCCCCTTGACCTGCTTCTCGGCATCGTTGGTTTGATTTTGCTGGTCATCTGCGTAAATCTGGCGAGCCTCACACTGGCCAGAGCCATCCGCCGTCGTCAGGAGATCAGCACCCGCGTCGCTTTAGGGGCGAGTCCGTGGCAAGCCGTTCGCCAGTTCATTGCTGAAACGCTGGTCCTTTCCTGCTGCGGAGCGTTGCTAGCGCTCCCCCTTTCCTACTGGGGTAGCCAGCTTCTCATCGCCCTGATGACCCGCGGCCAGACTGTTCCAGCCCTGCTCGATGTAAGACCTGATTGGCGCATCTTTACCTGTGCCGCCTTGGCGGCGATCTTCACCGGACTTCTGACGGGCTTGGTCCCCGCCTGGCAGCTTACCCGCCAGCATCCAGGTTCCATGCTGCAGCAAAGCGCGCGCACCTTAGGCCGAGGCACAGGGCGTCTCGGCAAAGCGCTCATCGTCTCCCAGGTTGCCATCTCGCTTATCCTGTTACAAACTGCGGGGCTTTTTCTTCGAACGCTGCAAAGCCTCAAGTCCTTCAATCCTGGATTTGATAAAGCAGGCGTGACTGAACTCGATCTCACTCCATTTCCAGGGGGCTACCAGGGACTGGACAAAGACAGCTACCGCAAGCAGCTTACTGAAGCCATTCGCGGCCTACCTTCCGTTCGGTCCGCAGCCTTCTCAGACATCCCAATCCTAGGAAATACCTTTGCCTGGAAAGACACTGTCTCCAGACTATCGGCTTCGAACCCTGCTGACGCCGCCGCGGCAGGTCTCGTCATCGTTTCGCCAGGATTTTTCAGAACGCTCGGTATCCCATTCGTCGCCGGCCGCGACTTCAACTGGTCTGACGATAAAAAGCATCCCCCTGCAGCAATCATCGACAGCCTGCTGGCCAGGCATCTCTTCGAATCGCGAAATCCTATCGGCCAACATATTCGCTTTGGAGTCTGGCCGGATTACCAGAACCTCGAGATCGTTGGCGTCTCCCAGCACGCAAGGCTTGTCGATATTCGCGACGCCGATGGCGCATTTGTGTTTCTGCCGTCGCCGCAGTTTGGCTCTTCTGACGAAGGAGGGATTCTCCTCGTCCGTGGAACGATGGGTCCAACGGTTGATGCAGGGTTCGAGAAAACTGTGGAACGCGAAGTGGCATCCTTCGGTCATGAATATTCAACCAAAACAACCACAGTTGCGCAAAGGAGCGAGAGTGCGATGGTCAATGAGAAGATGACGGCGAGTCTGTCCGGTTTCTTCGCCGCCGTCGCGCTCATGGTGGCGGGATTTGGTCTGTTCGGTCTTCTGACGTATTCCATCACCCTGCGCACCCGGGAGATCGGGATACGAATGGCGATGGGCTCACAGCGCGCCGGTATTCTCCGCCTGATTCTTCATGAGGCGCTTTACTTGACGCTCATCGGGATTGGGATAGGACTTCCACTTGCAATTGCCGCATCGCGCATCTTCGCGAATATGCTCTTCGCCCTTTCCTTTGCCGATCCCATGACTTTGTCCACGGCATCGCTCATGCTGATTCTCACGGGCGTCCTGGCCGGATTGCTTCCCGCTATCCGAGCTATGAGACTGGAGCCGATGGCGGCTCTCAGGCACGAATAGCTCAAAGCTTTGCTTTCCCACCGGACGCAAATGGGCGATTGAACGATTTGGCGTTGGAACGGTGAGTGACTCTTGTTAAACCTAAACAGCTTAGGTTATTATACTGACGGATGGTTTCTATTCGGTTCGAGGGCATACGGTTCGTGGCATACACGATGGATCATGAGCCGAAACACGTGCATGGGTTCTACGCCGAGATAGAAGCTATCGTCGATCTTCGCCTTGACGGCACAGTCTCTCTGGCGGACAGAACAGACGCCGTAAGGCCGAGCAATGGAAGCAAGCCTGACGTGCGGCCACATACTAGACGTCGCGGCTGGCCACTTCGACGAACTAGTAAGGCTTTGGGAGAAGCACCATGACTAAGCACAAAGTGATTACGACGGATGCCCAGATCGAAGCAGCGTTTGAAAGGGCAAAACTCCACGACAATGGCCCACGTGCCCAGACTGTAGAGTATGTCCCCAACCTTAAGCTCATCATCATAGGGCTGAGCAACGACCGGAGGTTGGTGCTTCCGATTGAGGATCTTCAAGGCATGGGGAAGGCCAGGAAGAAACAAATGCAGAACTATGAGCTGCTCGGTCGTGGCACGGGCATCAGCTTTCCGGATCTTAATGTTGACCTGTATGTTCCTGCGCTCATTGAAGGGGTGTACGGGAACCGGAGCTGGATGGCTCAACTCGGCAGCAAGGGCGGCCGTGCTAAGACTGCGGCGAAACGGCGGGCATCTCGGGCGAATGGGGCTAAGGGTGGAAGGCCACGGAAAGCCATTGCATCAGACGGCGCTGCGCACTAGCCGGTCAGCACTCTCATCGCTTTTATCCCCTGGTCGCTACGAGCTTGAGTAAATCGCTGCGACTTCATAGTCCTCGACCGAGGGAATGGTGAACTCGACCGATCCGTCTCTCACTCGAAAGGGAATGTCCTTGCCGGCGCGCAACAGTTCTACGCGCTTGATCCCTCGTCCTGGCGGCAATTTCATGCGCACTTGCTGTTCGCCGATGGGGTAGAACTCGCGCACCCAGCCTCGATGCACGTTGGGATTGGTGTAGTTCAGTACATGCACGGCAAAGCCGGGTTCCGTCTCCCATGCAAACACCTCAATGAATCCTCGGCCTTCTATGGAGACCGGCGCACCGCTTCCGCTGACCCAGCGGATCGCGTTCTGTAGAAGGCGGCTGAGGTCAGTGTTTCCCGCAAGCCACATGGTGCGCTCGATATCTCCGGGAAAAAAGACCAGACGTCCCTTATCGGTCTGCCGCAATACGACCGCCGGTTCCACGGTGTGCGGTTGCGGCGGATAGGAGAGTTCCGGTGGGTAAGCGGGAAAGCCCGGCACCACGGTGAGAACAGGACCATCCACCGGCGCCAGAGGCACCCGATACTCCGAACCAGGCAGGATGCTGGTGTTGTGTAAAACCCTCCAGAAGTGGGTGCTGTTTCTCTATCCGCGCATAGAACGGATTGGAGTTACCGACCCTCCCGATCACAGGTCCCGCAGCGTGGATACCGAAAACATCCGCCAGCCCAAAGTCAGCCCGCCGTTCGTTCTGCTCGGTATACATGCTGCTCTCGAAGGTGGCCAGCAGCCCGCCGCCCTGTTGCACATAATCGCGCAACTGCTGGCATTGTTCGTCGCTCAGCAGCGCGGTGTTGGGTAGAATCAGCGCCGAATATTTCTTCAGCCGCTCCAGCTGCATTCTGTCCTCATGCACAAAATCAAACAGAAAGCGGCCTTCGAGCAGGGCATAGTACATGCCGTCCATGTACTCGGGCATGCGCACATCATGCGGCGTCTTGTAAAACAGTTGGGTTCGCTGGCCAATCACCACGCCAATATTTGCAATCGACTGCTTGTTCACAAAATGAGGGTCGTGTTTTGCCGTCCAGGCAAAATAGTCAAGGCCGATCTTCTCGAAGCGGCGGTCTTCCCCGAGTCCCGTTTCTCCTCCGATGGAGTGGACGTACGGCGTCATTCCGCTGGCCGAGGTTTCATCCAGCCACATCTGTGCCTCGGCTGCCGACTTGGTGCTCTCTCTCCAGCGAATAGAGCCGGTCGACCACAGTCCCACCACGTTAGCGGCCATCTTGCCATCCAGCACCGCGCTGCATACGCGACCTTGCAGGGTACATCCCCAGATTGGTTCGTCCTGGCCACCGCGGCCCTGGTTATCCGCCTGGAACCACTCGCAAATTTCCCCCAGCTGCGCCAGGTTTGGGCCGGCGTGGACCCCGCCACCAAGGTTGGCGAAGTAAAAGCTGGAACCCTTCTTCTCTTTGGCCAGCCCGTCGTAGAGCTTCCAAAGGTAGAGCACCCGTTCGGTAAACTTGTCCCAATAAGCGGGGGTTCCCGGCGGCGGTAGTTTCTGGCAGGCGGCGCAATAGCAGGTTTGCAGGCTGCCCAGCGGCGGCCACCCATTCATGTAATGGGCATCGACATCATAGAGAGAGTTGATCTCGCGGATGATGGCGGTCATGTAATCCGTCATGTAGCTGGTGAACATGCAGGTCGAGTAAAGTTCCGGATCATCCGCCGCGGGCTTGGGCTTTCCCTCCGCGTCACGCTGAAACCATTCGGGATGAGCCGCCAGCGCATCTCCCCAGTTCAGATCGGGACTCATGCGGGCTATCGTCCGAAGATTCCGCTTCTTTGCCGCCGCATTTAAGTCGCCGAAGAAATCGCGGTTGCCCAGGTATTTGCCCTTGCGATGAAACGGGACCTTAGTCTGGTAGAAGGCAAGGATGCCGGTCACACTGATAAACGTCGCCCCCACCTGCAGGCGCGCCATGTAGTCGGCCCATGCTTCAACATCCATGACCACTGGGTCATGCTCGGTCATGTTCACCTGGGCCACACGGCGGATCTTTCGCTGCCATGGAATGCCGGGTTCTAATCTCGGCGAAGGCGCGGCGCTAACGGATCCTCCGCATAACTCACAGGACTGTGCGCCGCCAGATAGGCCACGGGGAGCGCCGCTGCGCTTGTCTTTACAAAGGTGCGCCGATTAATCAAGGGAGAAATCCTCCTGCAGATGGGAAGAATCTTATCGTGGAGCGACGCAGTGCGGCGCAAATGAACCATAAACCATTGACTATAAAGAGCAGGACAACTGACGCGAGCCATCGGAAACTCATACTTAAGGGCTATGATGAGAGCTAGGTAGCAGTGAAACGCCAAGGCTTTTTGAACCGGTTCTTCGCCGGCGTCAGAAGCACGCCCAACATGTGACTGAATCATGAGCGCGGACAAGACAATTCGCAGGGTCACAGACCTCGAACAGCAGCAGGCGGAAACCAATCGCTACTGGCAAAGTCTGTCCGTTGGAGACCGGCTCTCCGCCGTTTGGGATGCCAGCGAAGCGGCCTATGCTTTTGCCGCCCCTTTCAAGGGAGTTCCGGTCGATGATGCCAAAGGATCTGAAAGAGCTATTACGCGCCTTCAACGACCACGCCGTTAAGTACCTTATTGTGGGAGGCTATGCTTTTGGCGTTCACGCCGAACCGCGATCGACGAAAGACCTGGACCTTTTCATCCGCTCCGGCGAAGAAAATAGCCACGCGATATTTCGCGCACTCGCGCAATACGGTGCACTTCTCGGCGGCCTCAGCGCGGCTGATTTTATGGACGGCACTGTTTTTCAGATCGGCCAGCCTCCCGCACGCGTAGACATTTTGCAGCACATCGACGGCCTTAGTTTTGATCAGGCCTGGGAGAATCGGATCGAGGGCGTGCTCGACAAAGTGCGGAATCGATGCTCGACATTGTCACTGCGGTTGCAAGTAACAGGATGGCCGTATTCTGTTGCGTCCGCCTCCACTTAATGGATGAGGCCGGGGCACATCGAGTGGTGGAGGCGGGTGCACCAAGTAGCCTGCACATCTCCTGGCCAGCCCGCCGGTGACCCGGTGTACCATCATCGTTGAGGTGGATTCATGATTGGAAGGCGTTTTTCCCGCCGTTCGGTCTTCGTGGCCCTCCTATATCTTTCACGCCTTTGGGTCACGCCCTCGAATTGCCTAGGTCAGGAAGCAGCAGCGGTAACCGCGCCGCGAGACGCGGGGCAGTCGACTCTCGCAACCACGCACGTCGACATTCTCAGGATACTCAGGGAGTTGATTTCGGCCCCTACGTTAAGAAGGTCATACAAGCCACCTACAAAGCCTGGCTTCCGATCATCCCCGAGTCCGGGCGGCCGCCTTCAAAGAAGCAGGGCCGCGTGGGAATCCGTTTCAAAATCGACCCTAATGGTCGTGTGAACACGATGGTCCTGGAATTCCCCTGCGGAGATGTCTCACTGGACCGTGCCGCGTGGGGTAGTATCGTCGGCGCCTCACCTTATCCGCCGCTGCCTGCAAAGTTCAAGGGTCCGTTCCTGGAATTACGCTTGTACTTTTCTTACAACATAGACCCGACCCATTAGCCTACGAATCGACCCCCAAAGCCATGCCGCTCACGCTTCAGTGTATCCGCCATCTGTTAGGAGACAAACCTTGTAGTAGGAGCGATGCCATGAAGGAACCTTTCGTTTGGGTATTTTTCTATGGGTCTTACATCAACTTTGACGTTCTAAAAGAAGTTGACCTAGTTCCGCCAAGGTGGGAAGTGGCGCGGATCATGGGATTCGATATCGAGATTGCACCGAGGGCGAATTTGATCAGGACGGATCAGCATCTCGCCTATGGGATCATTGCGCAAGCAACCCACTCGCAACTCGCCCGCCTCTACTCACACGCGAAAGATGTCCTCGGCGAAGTCTATCTTCCAGAGGCTGTCAACCTACAGACGGTCGACGGAAAATGGATTCCGGCAATGACATATCTATGTCCCGAGATGGATCCCCGACAAGCCGATGAGGCATACGTCGAACGCATGGCTGCCCTGCCCGTAAGTTTGGGTTTCCAAGTTGGTACATTGACCATATCGATAGTTTCCGACCAAGCCGGGGGCTAATGCGGTGACCTATTGCAGCAAGATAGGCCATCTTGACGGTGAATACGTATGCTGTCGCCGCATCTACCCAAGACGCGGATGTCGGGCGCTTTGTGGGTTTTCTCGGCGGCGCGATCTCACCAGGATACGTTTCGTTCTGGGTGCCTGTCCTCAGGTTGGCCCCGGGTTCCTTTCTCTCGGGATATCGAAGGTTTCGGGTAAGCCAAAACCGAGCCATTTGGCAACCACTATAGACAAAGGAAATATTTAAAGGGGTTTTCGTATGGCGGAGAGAGTGAGATTCGAACTCACGGTACCTTGCGGTACACACGCTTTCCAAGCGTGCGCCTTAAGCCACTCGGCCATCTCTCCCGGTCTGTGAGCGCTCCTTTGACTCTACCATCTTGAATTTGCCGGCGCAGGATCCATCCATACCCAGTCCTCCAAATCAGTTAATGTGAAAAGGACCATGCTCTCCCACGCTCCAGTCACGCAATCGCATCCGCCACGCGTTTCCGCAGGGAACTGGGGGCCTTATTGCTGCTTGCCATCCCGGTCGTGCTCTCGGAACTGGGCTGGATGGCGATGTCGATGGTGGACACCATCATGGTGGGCCGCCTGAGCCCGGCCGCCATCGGCGCCGTGGGCATCAGCAGCGCCATTTTCTATACCCCCGCGCTCTTCGGCATCGGCCTGCTGCTGGGGCTTGATACCCTGGTCGCCCAAGCTTTCGGCCGCGGCGATTTTGACGATTGCCATCGGGCGCTGGCCCAGGGCGTGTACCTGGCCATCGTATACACACCCGTTCGCCATGCTGATGGTGGGCTTCGCGCCCCATCTGTTTCCGCTTCTTGGGATTACCGAAGCAGTGCGCGCACCAGCCCGGCGAATACATTCAACTTCTCAACTACAGCGCTCTTCCACTGCTCATTTACGTCGCCTTTCGGCGCTACCTGCAGGGCGTGGGCAAGGTCAGGCCCGTGACCTTCGCCTTGATCTCCGCCAACCTGGTCAACTGGTTCGGCAACTGGGCGCTCATCTACGGAAAGCTGGGACTTCCCGGCGATGGGCGTCCGCGGTTCTGCGCTCTCCACCGTCGTGGCCCGCATCTACATGGCCGGCGTGTTGGTCTGGTGGGCATGGAAGCATGAACGGGATCGCGGACACCCGCTCTTTGCTCACTGGCCTGGTCTGCAGCCTGCGCAGTTCCGCCGGTTGATCCAGCTGGGTTGGCCGGCGGCTTCCCAATTGCTGTTTGAGGTGGGCGCATTCTCACTCGCCACGCTGATGGCGGGGCGGCTTTCGCCCGACATCCTGGCCGCGCACCAGATCGTCCTGAATTCAGCCAGTCTCACCTACATGGTGCCTCTGGGAGTTTCTGCAGCGGCAGCCATCGCGGTTGGCCATGCCGTGGGGGCAGGCGATCGCGCTCTGGCCCGCCGCAGCGGCTCCATGGCGATCGCCATCGGTGGAGTCTTCATGGCCCTGGCCGCCACGGCCTTCGTGACCATGCCGAAAATGCTTATCCACATCTATACCCATGACCCCCAGACCGTCGCCGTCGGCGTGCGCCTGCTGTCAGTCGCTGCCGTCTTTCAAATCTTCGATGGCATCCAGGGTGTAGGCACGGGAGCGATGCGCGGGCTGGGCAAGACCCGCGGTCCCATGGTGGTCAATCTCATCGCTTATGGAGTGATTGGTTTGCCCGTGGGCTACGTGCTGTGTTTCAAAACACGGTGGGGAATCTACGGCCTATGGACCGGTCTGACGCTGGCGCTCATCTTTGCGGCCGGGGTGGTGCTGTCGTTGTGGCTGAAGGACTCCAAAGTGAGAGCCGCAGGTGCAGAATTGAGTTCTCTGCATGACGCAGGTCCAATGCGAGACTTGCGCCACCCACTTGGCGCTCATCTTTGCGGCTGGATGCTGCGTTGACGCGGTAGGCCTACGTTTATCACGTCTGATAACGTATATTCTGTTAACTAAACACTCCGCCTGGAAGCCCAGCAAATGCAACATCTTCCTAGCTTCTTCCCTACATCTTGTAGCGGCCGAGGTCCTCGTCGCCCAGGCCTTCCAGCCAACGGCGAAGCTCCTCGGGAGTCGTCTCCGCCATGCTGGGCGCCAGCTTGGCGATCCGAATCACCTCTTCGCTCACATAAATAGGACAGTCGGAGCGCAACGCCAACGCCAACGCGTCGGACGGACGCGCATCCAGGCTGACCACCTCGCCATCCTGTTCCATCCAGATGACGGCGTAGAAGGTGTCGTTCTTAAGTTCAGTCACCACAACCTTTTGCACCGCAGCATTCAAGCCCTGGATAAGGTTCTTCAGGAGGTCGTGGGTCATGGGACGCGGCGTCGCCGACTTCTCGATCTCGAGCGCGATGGCGTTGGCCTCGTACATCCCCACCCAGATGGGCAGCACCGTGTCGCTCTTGACGTCCTTCAGAATCACGATCGGCATATTGCTTGCCGGATCCATGACCAGACCGCGGATCTTCATTTCGACATCCATGGTCACCTCCGTGATGCGCCGTGAGGCGATGGCCTCGCCGACAAGGCTGTTGGGAAAGCTCTGGGTGATCCGCACCGGCACATAGCTGCCCGGAGCGGGACTGGATAGGGTGCGGAGTCGTGAAATTGACAGTCTTGTTCTGCGAACTGCGGCCGTTTACCTGGCCCCTCTGCGTGTTATATCCTTCAACCGCTGCCTCCATAATCTCTCCTATATGGTTGGCATAACGAGACCTTTGGATCTCGCGCTGGTGTTTCATAAGCACCTGCAGGCGCCGGCTTTTCTCCTCTTCCGGCACGCTGTCGGTCAAGGAAATCGCCGGAGTGTTGGGACGAGGCGAGAATTTGAAGGCAAACACTGCATCGAAACCAACTTGCGTCCAACAAGCTCAAGGATTGCTCGAAGTCTTCTTCGGTCTCGCCTGGAAAGCCGACGATCATGTCCGTGGTCAAACTGATCGACCGCTTGGCCGATTGGATGCAGGCGATCCGATCCAGGTATTGTTGGCGGCTGTACTCCCGCGCCATGGCTTCCAGCACCCGGGTCGATCCGCTCTGCACCGGCAGGTGCACGTGGTCGCAGAGCGTGGGCACGGCATCGATCGCCGCGACGATGTCCGGGGTAAAGTCGCGCGGATGCGAAGTGGTAAAGCGTACCCGGCGAATCCCCGGAACCTGGCCCACCGCGGCCAGCAGCTCAGCGAATGTCAGCTTCCCTTCGCGGTCGTGGTAGGAATTTACGTTCTGCCCCAGCAGCTGGATCTCGGTGTAACCCGCTTCCGCCATCCGGCGCGCCTCGGCCAGCACGGAAGTTGAGGTCCGGCTCCGCTCCTTGCCCCGGGTAAACGGCACCACGCAATAGGCGCAGAACTTGTCGCATCCTTCAATAATGGTGATGTAACCGCGGTATGGATTGGTCCGCGCAGTGAACTCCGTCTCGAAGGTCTCTTCGGTCTGGCGATCATCCAGGCCGGTGATCCGCGTCTCCCCTGCCTCCAGCCGCCCCAGCATCTCAGGCAGCTTTCGGTATGAAGCCGATCCGGAAACCAGCGAAACATAGGGGGCGCGCTCGAAGATCTTCTCCCCTTCTTGCTGGGCCACGCAGCCCAGCACCACGAAGCGCTTGCCCGAGGCATGCAGCTTCTTGTAGTCGTTCAAACGGTTGAAGACCTTCTGTTCGGCTTTGTCGCGGATGGAGCAGGTGTTGTAGAGGATCAGGTCCGCGGCGATTTCCGTGTCGACCTGCTGGTAGCCCTCATGGCGGAGCGTGCCAATGACTTTCTCCGAGTCATGCACATTCATCTGGCAACCGAATGTTTCAAGATAAAACGTTTTTGTAGCTGCCATGCTGAGTCCGAGTATACCGCAGTAACTCAATGACGGCCGCGCGGTGGGCGCAGGCTCCCTGCGCAATAACTGTTAAACTGAAGATAGTTTCCGAAGACGCTGGAGGCAGATAGATGGCTGAGATGAATGGAAGTTACCCGACCGGATTGCGGCTGAAACTCGGTTTGGCCGAGATGCTGAAGGGCGGCGTCATCATGGACGTGATGAACACCGAGCAAGCCATCATCGCCGAACGTGCCGGCGCAACCGCCGTGATGGCCCTGGAACGGGTGCCGGCGATGATCCGCGCCCAGGGTGGCGTGGCGCGCATGGCCAAGCCCAGCCTGATCAAGCAGATTATCGCCGCGGTGTCGATCCCGGTCATGGCCAAGGCGCGCATCGGGCATTTTGCCGAAGCCCAGATCCTGCAGTACCTGGGCGTCGACTTCATCGACGAGAGCGAAGTGCTGACCCCGGCCGATGAGCTGCACCACATCGACAAGCACGCCTTCACCACGCCCTTCGTGTGCGGAGCGCGCAATCTGGGCGAAGCCCTGCGCCGCATCGCCGAAGGCGCGGCCATGATCCGCACCAAGGGCGAAGCCGGTACCGGCGACGTGGTGCACGCGGTGAAACACATGCGGCAAATCGTGAGCGAGATGAGGGCGCTCACCGTGCTGCGCGATGAAGAGCTCTACGCCGCTGCCAAGGAACATCGTGCTCCCTACGAGCTGGTGCGCATGGTGGCCAAGACCGGCAAGCTGCCGGTGCCTAACTTCTCCGCGGGCGGCATCGCCACACCCGCAGACGCAGCGCTGATGATGCAGTTGGGGGCGGAGGCGGTCTTTGTCGGGTCTGGAATTTTTATGAAGGATGGCGCCACGCCGCTGGATGTGGAGCTGGATGCAAAGACCGGCGCAGTCCGCAACCCGGAAGAACGCGAAGAGGCGGAGTCGCGCGCCAAGGCGATCGTGATTGCCACCGCGCACTACAACGATCCCAAGGTGTTGGCCGAGGTCAGCGAGCAGATGACCGGCGCCATGCACGGCTTGGCCATTGCCGGCCTCGAAGAAGGCGAACTGCTGCAGACCCGCGGCTGGTAGGCGCTGATGGAGCAGACATGCGGAGTCCAAGACGTCCGCGCATCGGTGTGCTCGCCATCCAGGGGGACTTTGCCGCGCATGCCCAGGCGCTGGAAGAGGCTGGGGCCGATGCCGTTGAGGTAAGAAAGCCGGCGGAGCTCGACGGCCTCGATGGCCTGATCCTTCCTGGCGGCGAATCGACCACCTTCCTGAAATTTCTGGAGCGCGACGGGCTTCTCGATTCCCTGCAGCGCTTTGTCGCGGAAAAGCCGGCCTTCGGTACCTGCGCCGGCTGTATCCTGCTGGCCCGAAATGTATCTCATCCTCCGCAGGAGAGTCTGGCGGCCATGGACATCAGCGTCGAACGAAACGCCTATGGGCGGCAGATCGACAGCGCGATCCGAACCGGCGAGAGCAAGCTGCCGGGTGGCCCGTTGGAAATGGTCTACATCCGCGCCCCTCGCATTACCAAAGTGGGACCCGGCGTCGAAGTGCTGGCGGAGCGCGACGGCTTCCCTGTTTTAGTCCGCCAAGGCAGATTGCTGGCCGCTACGTTCCACCCGGAACTCTCCAACGATCGCCGCGTGCATCAATTTTTCGTAGACATGGTGCGTCAACCACTCGCCTGACGAATTTGCTCGGAATTACGCGCTAGCAGGCCCGCCCACCGCAACCAATCCCCCAAAGATTGAGTCCAATGGCTGCGGAGATTGCAAAATGCACTGGGAGCCACAGGGCAAACAGGAGTAATCTTCGAATGTCGGGAGTTTTGAGCCATGCCTGCAACCTTCACCCGCACCCCTGTTGAGACAGAGCGCAAAGATCCCGGATTTGGCGGCAAACCGCCGGTAGCCCGCAGGCCGACTGGCGGCGGTGGCGACGGTGAAAACTGGGAGAACCGGCAGCCCGGCAGGCGTGGGCCACGCGATCTGTTGGGCCGCTACCGCATGGTGCTGTTTTTCGCTCTGGCCAGCGACCTGATGTTTTTCATTGCCTTGGTCAGCGCATTTTTTGCCCGCCAGACCAGCGGCCATTTCAACGATACGAATGCCTGGGTGGGCGACTGGCACCCGATCGGGCTGCCTCCCATTCTGTGGATCAACACGGCATTGATTTTGCTCAGCAGCCTCACTATGGAAATAGGACGCAGGCATTTTTTCCATGAGATCGATGTGATGGAAGAGTGGTTAGGCATGGGCCGGCCGACGCTTCGCCGCGCCGCACCGTGGCTGGCGGCAACTGTCGTCCTGGGAGCGCTGTTCCTGGGCGGCCAATGGATTGCCTGGAAGCAGATGTTCGATCAGGGCGTCTTCTTCGCCTCCAACCCGAGCAGCCACTTCTTCTACCTGATTACCGGAACCCACGGCCTGCATTTGCTGATTGGCGTTCTGGCGCTGGCGGGCGCAAGCTTGGGGCTTATCTTTCTGCGCCGGGTGGAGCTGCGCCAGGTGGTGGTGGACTGCACTGCCTGGTACTGGCACACCATGGGCATCTTCTGGATCTTCCTTTTCGGCATGCTGGTCTTCTGCCAGTAACGATGACCGATACCTGGCCCGAACTCAAATGGACTGATTGGCAGCAGACTGCGGACACCTTGCACATGTGGACGCAGATTGTAGGCAAGACCAGGCTCGCGCTCAGCCCCCTTCAGGCGCATTGGTGGAATGTTCCGCTGTATGTGAGCGCGCGCGGGCTGAACACCTCGGCCATGCCGTACGGATCGGAGTTTCTTGAGATCACCTTCGATTTCGTCAGCCATGATTTGAAGTTTCTTCTGAGCACGGGGGCGAGCCTGTCGACCCCGCTCCGCGCGCAATCCGTTGCCGCGTTCTACCGTGAGTACCAGCGCAGCCTTGCCGCGCTCGGGGTCACGGTCAATATCCATGGCACGCCGGTGGAACTGCAGCATCCGATTCCCTTTGCCGAGGACGAGCAGCACGCATCCTATGACCCGCAGGCGGCGCACCGGTTCTGGCGAGTGTTGATGCGAGCGGACCAGATCTTCCAGCAATTTTCTTCTCGCTTCGTGGGCAAGGTAAGCCCGGTACATTTCTTCTGGGGCAGCTTCGACCTGGCGGTCACCCGCTTTTCCGGCCGCCCTGCGCCCCCTCGGCCGAATGTCGATGCCATCACCCGCGAGGCCTACTCGCATGAAGTGATCAGCGCAGGCTTCTGGCCCGGCAACGGAGGCTTTGGGGAAGCGGCTTTTTACTGTTATGCCGCTCCGGCGCCGAAGGGCCTGGAGGCGGCAGCGATCCAGCCCGCAAAAGCCGGTTACAACAGCACCCTGGGCGAGTTCATTTACCTGTACGAAGATCTGCGCCGCGAGCCCTCTCCGGATGAGGCCTTACTTACATTCCTCGAGAGCTCTTATGAAGCCGGAGCCAACCTGGCGCAGTGGGATCGCGCCTTGCTCGAGCGGCGTTGATGCCGGGGATTTATCCCCGGCATCAACGCAGCATCCGCCAGCCCGACCAGTTAAGAACTAAAGGCCGCGGATACGCGGCCAGGCGTTCCACTGTGCCCGCATCCCAGCCCACGCCGCGACGATCTGTTCGGCAATGAAGAACTGCAAGCACAGCAACCACAAGCATGCACCCACTTTGGCCGGCGCCATAGCAACCCCTGATCTCGTTTATTCTTTCATCTATGGAATTTCGACGGCTTGGACATTCGGGGTTGAAGGTGCCGGCGCTCTGCTTCGGCGCGGCGACGTTTGGCGGTGGCGGTGAGTTTTTCAAAGCGTGGGGAGCGACCGATGTTGCGGAGGCGACTCGCCTGGTCGACCTGTGTCTGGATGCGGGTGTGAATCTCTTCGACACTGCGGATGTGTATTCGCGAGGCCTGTCGGAGGAGATTCTGGGGCAGGCGATCCTGGGCCGGCGCGACAAGGTGTTGATCTCGACCAAGACCACATTCCCCATGGGTGACGGGCCGAACGAGATGGGCTCCGGCCGGCTGCATATTGTGCATGCCTGCGAGGCCAGCCTCAGACGCCTGGGGACGGACTACATCGATATTTATCATCTCCACGGCTTTGACGCGCTCACGCCGGTGGAGGAGACGCTGGATACGTTGAACACGCTGGTGCGCAGCGGCAAGGTGCGGTACATCGCGTGCTCCAATTTTTCCGGCTGGCATCTGATGAAGTCGTTGGCGGTGTCGGATAGGTATGGGTGGTCGCGGTACGTGGCGCACCAGGTCTATTACTCGGTGATCGGCCGCGACTACGAGCAGGAGTTGATGCCGTTGGGCATCGATCAGGGGGTCGGTGCAATTATATGGAGTCCTCTTGGCTGGGGCCGTCTGACGGGGAAGATCCGCAGGGGACAGCCGTTGCACGCGGAGAGCCGGCTGCACAAGACCGCCGACAAGGGTCCCCAGGTTGACGATGAGTACATGTTCAAGGTCATCGATGCATTGGATGAGGTGGCAGCGGAGACTGGCAAGCCACTGCCCCAGGTAGCGCTGAACTGGCTGCTGCAGCGTCCGACGGTGGCGACGGTGATTATCGGCGCACGCAATGAAACCCAGCTGAAACAGAACCTGGCCGCGGCGGAATGGAACCTGACCGCTGAGCAGGTAGCCAAGCTGGATGCTGCCAGCAAGGCCAATGCCCCTTACCCCTATTGGCATCAGAGGCAGTTCCCCGGGCTCAACCCTGCTCCTGTAGATTGACGATACGCGGAGGAGTACGGATACAACTCTGGTATCTCTTCGATCCGCGCTCGAACCGGATTCTGGTGAATGTACTCGCGTCTGGCCTGGAATTCGTTACGATCGCGGACGCGGTGATCTAAATCCACGCTGCCAAACTGGAAAGTTAGATCCCAGTCGATGCGAAAAACCTCCTTTGATGAGCCCTAGGACACGCTCGATCGCAATGTCCTGAGGAGTCAGCAGGAGATGAACATGATCCGGCACAACGACGAACGCGTGCAGCTTGTAGTGTCCCTCCTGGCGGTAATGTTGCAGGGTCTGCAGGAATAACTCTGCGTTTGCCTCGACCTGAAAGAGCCGGCGGCGATTCAAGGTCGCGCTGGTCACAAAGTACGTCCCGGCCCCAACGGAGCGATGGGGGATAGACATTGGAAGATTGTAAGACCGCAGTTCAGCCTTGGGAGAGCCCCTGGGACGAAGGGCGCCGCTTAAAGCTTCGGAAAAATGTACCCCACGAAGGGCACGGCTTTAGCCGTGCCGTAAACGCGCTGTGAGTTCGACGGCTTTAGCCGCTGGGGTACGCTTTTCTCTGTAGCTCCGCGAGGCAAGCCTGGAAAAGCGTACCTCAGGGGCTAAAGCCCTCAATGGCCACTGCTTGATGGCACGGCTGAAGCCGTGCCCTTCGTGCAAAGCGTGTTTCCGCAAGCCGTTCAGCCGTGCTGATACGTCCCACGCGCGGGGACGGCTCTACATGCTGCGACAAAACTCTCGTTTTGTATCAGGGCATGACTTTAGTGTGCCGTAAACGATTCAAAATACGTCGGGCTGCCTCGCCGCAGCGAGCATTAGCCCCTGAGGTGTTGCTTTCCTGTCCGTGCAAAGTTTTCCGCAGCCTGCCAGAGGATGTCTCCTCATTTCCTCCACGGATTAACCAGTCTTAAGTTGATGTCCTTCACATCGCCGGTGTTGCGCGTGACAAACGCCAGGTCATGCACGACAGCAGTTGCGGCCAGCAGCGTGTCGACGACTGGTCTCGGGCGCTCGGCGGATAGCTCTCCCCATAGTTTCGCTGTATCCGTATCGATGCCGAGGATGCGGTCGGCAAAGCTGAACTCGAGTCCGTCCACCCAGGCTGCGATTTTCTTTGCGGCATCGGCATCTGACTGTTTCTTGAGGGCTACGCCTTTCCTCAGTTCTCCGAGCGTGAGGACGCTGATGTAAAGTGACGACGGTTCAGCGGCAGACAGAAATGAAATCACCTGTTCATTGGCCTGCTTCTTGCGTGTCTCGGACAAGATGTTGGTGTCGAGCAGATACTGAAGAGGACTGGTCACAGGCTCACCTTCCGGCCCTTGTCGCGGTCGCGGGGGACCTCGAAGCTATCCACCTTTGGGCCACCCAGCAAGTACTCCTTTAGATTTGGCTTGTGGGCGGTCAGGGCACGATAATCCTTGATGGACAGAATGACGGCCCTTTCCGCACCGTGCCGGGTGATGAACTGCGGACCCTTGCTGTTGGCCTCCTCGATCACCTCGCTTAGACGCGTCTTAGCTTCCTGAACTTGCCAAACGGCCATGCTCCCCTCCATCTATATCGACTATAATTATAGATGTTATAGTCAGATTTATCAATGAAGCGATGCGCGGCCCAGCGGTCGCGACCACGGGTACTCGCGGCTTCCGATTCCGTTGGTAGATGATCGACTGAACGCACGACCAAATCTTCAGGCATAGTTTTGTCCATGTGAAATTGCCCTTTCTCGGGGGTATTTCCGCGGACCTGCTTTCCTTCTCTAAAGACGCCCGGTCAAGCCTGCATTTTGGCACAGCCCGCGGGGCGGCGGTGGACGGCGGTGGTGGACAGACGGAGCTCTGTCCACGAAACTACGGCATGACGACAAATGTGTGCAGCTTGTAGTAACCCTCCCGGCGGTAGTGTTGCAGGGTCTGCAGAAATAACTCGGCGTTTGCCTCGACCTGAAAGAGCTGGCGGCGATTGAAGGTCGCGCTGGTTACAAAGTACGTGCCCGCCCCAACGGAGCGATGGGGAATAGACATTGGAAGATTGTAAGACCGCAGCTCAGTGTTGGTTTGCGCCGCGTTTGGAGGGTTTCTGGGACGAAGGGCACGGCTTAAAGCTTGCGGAAAAAACAACCCTCCACGAAGGGCACGGCTTCAGCCGTGCCGCAAAACCTACTGTAGGCTCGACGGCTTTAGCCGCTGAGGTACGGTCTTTCTCAACCAGTGCACTAGCGATAGAGGGCGTGCGATGCCTCCCCGCCGCTCAAATCATCGTGGTCTTTATTGCCAGGAATGGAATCCATCTACTTGGAACCCTCGTAGCGCTTGATGTAGGCAGCGACATCTCGTTTGGGCAGCCGGACAGCGGGATCGGCGGCCAGCTGAGAGAGCGCCGCGTGCAGTGTCTCAGGGGTCGCCAGTTCGTGGGTAAGAATTTGATCAAAAACCCAGAGGACACCATGGACCTCGATCTGGCTGGTCTCGGCAAGACTTCTGAGCAAGGAATCGCCGGTAAGTAGAATGCACCCGCGATTGACTTCCGCCAGTGCAAACGCGAACCCGTCATGAATCGAAAGCCGGGGCTGTGCACGAATGACATCTCGGGCACGGGAGACCTGCGAGCCTGGAAGATCGACTACCTTAAGACCCCCATCGAGCAGTGTCTTCTTTTCGTTGTCCGTGAAGCTCAGCAGCTCATCCTCAAACAGAGTGTTGGGGATCAGGAATCTCAAACGGCAGCAAGAGAAACACCGCAAGCAAGGAGGCTTTGCGAAGATCAATGAGGCAGCTTGCATCACTGATGATAATCCGCATGCCGCCCTTGCGGCCCTTTCAAGCCGGCCTCAACTCTGGGTAAAGTAATTTGTAGCAATTCAGCTGCCTTGCTAAGAGACACGAAGTCTTCCGCCAGGGCGCGATAACAGAGACGCTCAAAGCGGAGCGGCCGTTCATGCTGGCCTCTTTCAGCCTCTGGCTCAAGTTCGTCGGGCTCTTGAGTGCGCCACCCGCGAGCGATCGTTTGTAAGGCGTAAGTAAGAACGGATTCATTAATGACCCCGATCTGCCTCAGGCGCATGAGCAGCGCGGCACCGCTTACTCGATAGAGTCTTTTCAAGGCAATCAACTCTTTATAACCGAGCGCATTACGCTGTTTGCCGGCCTCGCGAAGAAGATGTTCCCTGGGCATCAGGAACGCACCCGCGAACAGGTTTGCTGCCTTCTCTTCCTCCTTATCATCCAGACTATGAGGGTCGATCAGCCGGTGAGCGAGCTCATGGCCCAGAGTCAGCCGTCGCCGTTCGAGAGAAAAGCGACTGTTGACGACAATTACGGGCAAGCCAGGGGCTCCTTCTTCGCGAGCAACCATACAGGTAAACCCAGAGACGCGTTCCGGAAGTGGGACCATGAGAACTTTGAGACCCTTTTCCTCAAACAGTTCGGTCATGTTGGGAATGGGATCAATCCCAAGCTTCCACTTCTCGCGCACCGCGCGAGCCAGTCCTTCAGCATCCTCGATCGCTCCAAGTTTGTGGGGAGAAGGCAGCGGCGACTTCCATTCCGCACTGTCCAGTTCGAGAATGTGTTCGATCTGCAGGTAGCGTTCGATCCACTCGAGCACTGCGGTCTCGACACTGGCCCTGTCCGTGGCAGTTGTGTTGGCCTTGGTGCGGAACTCCACACCGGTCAGGACGAGACCCTGGGTATCCATCAGGTAGCTGACCGACACCCCGAGAGCTTTAGCGAGGGATAGGAGCACGCCCGAACTGGGGATATCCTCGCCACGTTCGTATTTTCCGATCGCCTGGGCGGTCACCTTATGGTTCATTGCCGCGGCAAGATCACGTAAGGAGAGACCAGCCTTGCGGCGAGCCAGTCGAATGCGGTCTGCGATCATCAGGGCCTCCAGTTTACAATATCAAATATCCTATATTTATTGTAAACTGCATTCAATCTGGACCTCCTGGTGGTAACTATGGAAGCACTTCCTTCGGCAGACTCACGACGCGCTGAGATCATATCCGCTGACGTCTCCTCGGCGGATCAGTGGATCGAGCTGCGGCAGTGTTTTGGCGGAGTCTCGGGGACGAGTTTCGCGGACAGGTCCTGCTCTAGTCGTCCCGCTTTAGGCCTTCACCGGCCGGTCTTTCCAAGCAGCGTTAGGGATGTCGCTTCAACGTCGGTTGAATCCACTTCAACGAGGGTTGTAAAACGAACCAGCGATTGGTTCTCCCACCTCAACAAACCCCTTTCGAATCAAAAGATCAACGCAACCGCTCAGGATGGCACGCGGATTGCACCATCCCGCGCCTGAAGGAGATATCCAAATGGCGATCTACGCGATTGTTAGCATGTTGGCGGTTAGCTGCCTCTTACTGCTGTTGGTTCTGTTCCGGATGCGGAAGCTCTCAACCCTCGCGGGCAAAGAAACCGACCTATCGCCCGTCCTCAACGATCTAAATAAGCTGCAGGCGTTCCAAGTGCAGGCGGACCGTTCCGCCCACGATGAATTCTCTCGCAATCGCCAAGAGCAAACGGCTCAGTCGCAAGGCCTCCGTAGTGAAGTCGTGAGTTCACTGACGGGAATCGGAGATTCCCTTTCTACCAAGATCGAAGTCCTAACAAGATCGAACGACCAGAAGCTTGAGCTCCTACGCTCGGGAGTGGAACAGCGTCTTGAGTCCTTTACGACCGAATCCAGCCGCAAGAGCGACGGATTATCCGAGTTTGTCGTAGCCTCATCTACGAAGCTCCGAGATGAGGTATCAACCAAGCTCGCAGAGTTCAAAACCTCGTTAGACACAACAGTCAAGGAGACCCAAACCCTCCAAGGCAAGCAAACCGAAACAATTTCGGGTACGATCCGCGTCTTCCAATCGGATGTCGAAGACAAGCAACTCCGGCTGCAAACGACCATCGACACGAAGCTCACCACGGTAGCAGAGCAAACCGCTGAGAGCCTGTCGAAGATGGAAACATCCTTGCGCACCCAAGCCCAGCAACTCCGCGAGGAAACCGGAACCTCCTTCAAGAACCTGGGCGACAGCATAATGTCGACCCTGACAGCGATCTCCCAGATGCAGCAGCGCGAACTTAACGACATTCGAAACACCGTTGACAACAGGCTTGTAACCATTCAGGCTGACAACGAAACGAAGCTGGAGCAAATGCGCCAGACAGTTGACGAAAAGCTGCAGGGCACTCTGGAAGCCAGGCTGGGGGAGTCATTCAAGCAGGTCAGCGAACGTCTGGAACAGGTCTACACGGGGCTCGGCGAAATGAAGACGCTGGCCACCGGAGTGGGCGATCTGAAACGAGTCCTGACCAATGTCAAGATCCGCGGGACATGGGGAGAGGGACAGCTAGGGGCGATCATCGAGGAGATCCTCGCCCCGGATCAGTTCAGTAAGAACGTCGCTACTTCCGGCACAGGTGAGCGCGTCGAATACGCTGTGAAATTGCCCGGCCGCGACAGCAACGGTGAGCCGGTCTGGCTTCCGATCGATGCGAAGTTTCCCGTAGAGGACTACGACCGCCTGATCGAAGCATCCGAACGAGGCGATGTGGAAGCAGTCGACAAAGCCTCCCGTCAACTGGAGGCAACATTGAGGCTCTGCGCCAGAAATCTATCCGAAAAATACCTGGTGCCGCCTTCGACAACAGACTTCGGAGTCCTGTTTCTTTCGACGGAGGGGCTTTACGCGGAAGCGATGCGGCGCCCTGGCCTTGCCGATTCTATTCAACGTGAGTATCGCGTCGTCCTTTCCGGGCCGAGCACACTCGCGGCGCTATTGAACGCCCTCCAAATGGGCTTTCGCACGCTCGCTATCCAAAAACGGTCCAGTGAGGTTTGGGAGATTCTGGGCTCGATAAAGACAGAATTCGGCAAGTATGCGGGTATCTTGGCGAAGGTCAAGAAGAAGCTAAACGAGGCACAAAATACCATCGACAAGGCAGAGACCCGCACCAGGGCCATCCAGCGCAAGCTGCGGAAGGTGGAAGGCCCCGAGGATCTGCAGCTCGCCGAGGAGACTCAGGCGGTGGCCGAGGGTTTAGATGAAACCCCCGTCCTCGCCGGCGGAGAGGAGGAGGTCTGTGCCTATTAAAGGACGGTCCGGCCCGGAATCACATCGAACGCTTCAGTGACCCCGTGCCATAAGCTGCATCTGCTGAACTCCCTCAGGACGTACAATCGTTCGTTTAGGAGCTGGGAGATTAAGGGACAGCATACCTATTCCCTCCGAGATTTACTGCAACAGGTATGCTGTCCCTTTATCCCACATCGGGTCAATCTGTTAAACCCGTTTGCCGGCTTTGTTGAGCTCCCAGTAGTGCAGACGAACCTCCAAGGAATCCAGATACTGAAGATCCAAGCCCGGAACCTGCGTTCCAGGTTGTGACCCCGCGCTAAACTCCTTCGTTTTTTCGAGCGCCAGCCTCATTTCGTCCAACTCAACTCGCCCCTTCCGTGCCAAGCCGTCATAGGCGGCAAACAGATCATGCCATGCATATTGATATGTCGGCTTGATCTCCAGCGCCTTGCGGTAGTACTCGATCGCCTGGTCGAAGTCCCCGCGCCCTGCATACACCTCCCCCACTCCCTTGATCGCGCTTGCCGCGTCGCCCGTGAGGTAGTCGAAAGCAGTAAGATCATCTTTCACTCTTTGGAAAATTTCCAATTGCAAATCCCGATAGCGTGCAGCTACGTCCGGCTGTTCTTTTGCTTCGAAATCCTGAGACAGCGCGCCGTAAATATAGCCCAATTGCACCTCCAGAGCCTGTTCCCCGGGCACGAAGTCGAGCAGCGCCATCATTAACTCGATGCCCTCGTTTATCTCATCCAGCGCGCGCTCAATGTGGCCCTCTCGGATCAGCTCCTTGGCCCGAATCTGCAAACGCTCAGCTTGGCGTTTGAGTAGGCTGCCCGCCCACAGCGCTACCCGGGAAGGTATTTTACCCCCGCCCGTTGTGTCGCTTTCGCCAATTCCGGCTTGTTCCAGGCTGTCTGCCAGCAAGGAATGAAGCCGCATATCTGCCATGGATGAAGCCTGAAGACGCGAAAAGCGCTCCAAATCTGCCGGCAGCTCATTGCCAGCAGGCATTTTCGCTCCGCTGCACAAAACCGGCAGTATAAGGATTCCCTGGTTGAGTGCGGCCTTAATCTCCTTCCGTACCCAATCCTCGTCGGAATCGATCTTACGGAGGCCCTCTGCATCCGGTCCTCCGAGCCATCCAGGCCCGATCAGTGCGATGAGAGCTGCAGACTTCTCGATGCCTTGCTTGATCACCTCCGAAAAGTCACGCCCGGCGTCGATGTCCTTTCGGTCCCAGAACACTGACTCCCGTCCGTATCGCTTGATCAACCATAAGTAGATCGACAACGCGTAGTCGTTGTCTCGACGACGGTAGCTTAGAAACACTTGAGGCATGGAATCCTCGCTTCGGACAGAGATGCGTCGAAGTGATACCTATCTCGGCTCCGGCCCTGCCGATTCCAGGAATCGAAACCTGGATTTTGCCACCGTCGAAGCACTCAGAAATAAATCGATGAATTCCTCTTTCCCGCAAACTTAGCCACCCGGAATTGAATCTATAAGGATAGCCACACCTTGAAAAGAAACCTCCGTGCATCGGGAGCAACCAAGATGGCGTCAAATCCACGGCACCCTGGCATTTTCATCTCCGCTGGTTCCCCAGTCAGGCCACAGCCGGATGGCATCCCCTTCTATTGGCATCCCATGTACGGCGCTGTGGGGTCCTTAGAACGCCTAAATGTCACACTTCCTCCACGCTTTGGGGAGGCTTATCCAGCATATCCCGCTTATCCCGCAGTGTTCTCCGCAACCAATGGCCTGGGTTTTTACCCGGCAGGGGGCTTAGCTCGCATAACTCGCTTAACTCGCACCTTCCTCACAGACAAAACGGGACACGACCTTGGCAGATAAACCTCCTACCTTAGGGCGCCAACATCCCGCCGAACCCAAAGCAGCCTCGGAGCCGGCTTATCACGCTTACCACGCATACCACGCACACTTTTGCGATTTCCCGAGAAGCCCGGCCCTTAGGAAGCCCTCAGCAGCGTCAGGAACTCCAGAGGAACGCAGAAAAATCGCTGCTCGAGGACTTAATACGCTTAATACGCACTTTTTAGCCATTTCCCGAGAAGCCCGGAAGGCCTCACCAGCGTCAGCAGGTCAGAAAAACCCAGAAAAATCTCCCCTGCGAGAACCTCAGCGCGCATAGAGCGCACACTTTAGCCATTTCCCGAGAACCCCCGGCCCCTTCCCGCCTGCGCTCTCCCGGCAAACAATCTTGACGCACCGCACCGGGGGCGCTATCGTTGACCCATCTGGTGTTCGGGAAGGCGGTGCGAATCCGCCACTACCCCGTAACTGTAAGCGCCGAGAGCTTGAACCAATTTGCTGAAGCCACTGGGATGCGAGTCCTGGGAAGGCTGTTCAAACTCAACGAAGCGTAAGTCAGGAGACCGGCCAGATGCCCTCCAGGGCCGTTTCAGCTTCGATGGGAGAGCTGAAAGCAACCTCGCTGACGTAGTCGCCAATCAGCACGGACGCAGCCTATTTGTTTTTATCCCGCTTCGCGCCAGGGCCTTGCCCTGCGCCAGAGGCGACGCATGCAGGAACCCCGCCGGAATACGGTAACACTGGTGCTCGGTGGCGCGCGCAGCGGCAAAAGCCACTACGCACAGCAACTCGGGGAACACGCCGGCCGCGTCGTCTTTGTGGCCACCGCGCAACCCGGCGACGACCAGGAGATGCTGCGCAAAGTCGACCGCCACCGCAGCAGCCGCCCAGCACACTGGAAAACCGTAGAGGAACCCATCGCCCTGGCCGACGCCATCGTTCACTACGGCTCCGATTGCGACCTGATGATCATCGATTGCCTGACCTTCCTGGCCGCTAACCTGCTCGACCAGTGGGCGGACGATCCAGTCTCCATCGAACGCGCGATCGAAACGCTCTGCCTGGTGCTGCAGTCACCGCCCTGCTCCATTGTGCTGGTCTCGAACGAGGTGGGCAGTGGAGTGGTGCCGGAGTACCCGTCGGGCCGGCGCTTCCGCGACCTGCTGGGCGAGATGAACCAGAGCGTGGCCCGCGTCGCCTGCAACGTGCTTCTGCTGGTCGCCGGCCTGCCTTTGGTCCTCAAAGGTCAGATCGAAGTCAGCCCCCAGGTGAGAGCGGAGGTCAACCAGTAATGGGCGGCCGCAGCAAGAGCGCGGTGTTGGTTCTGACCATGCTGATCGCCTCGGTCGCTGGGGCGAGCCGCACCCTGCAGGACGAGACCGGACGCCGGGTCACCGTGCCCGATCACCCTCATCGCGTGGTCTGCCTGGTGCCCAGTGCGACCGAAGCTGTCTTTGCCCTGGGAGCAGGGGATGATGTGGTTGCGGTGAGCGATTACACCATCTATCCCCCGGAGGCTCTGAAGAAACCAAGTATCGGCAGCCTGGTAAAGCCCTCGATCGAAACCATTCTTTCCTACCATCCCGACCTGGTGGTGGGGACCAGCATACCGGGATCGGCGGAGACGGCGAGCCAATTGGAGGCGGTGGGTGTTCCCCTCTACCTGGTCGACCCGCATGGGCTTGCCGGGATTCTGCACTCGGTCGATAGCCTGGGCGACGCACTGAACCGCGCTCCGCAAGCGGCCGCGCTGCACGCCAGCCTTACCCGGCGCATCGAGGCAGTGAAAGCGCGGACCGCCGGGAAACCAGCTCCGACCGTCCTGATGCCCGTGTGGTATGACCCGATCATCACCATCGGCAAGCATGCCTTCATCACCGAAATTATTGAGACTGCCGGAGGCAAATCGGTGACCGACGACCTGATCCCCGATTGGCCACAGGTCAGCATGGAGGCGGTGATCGCCCGGGCGCCGGAAGCACTGTTGTTAGTCCGCGGCGGCAAGGTCGCGCTCGATACCTTACAGAACCGGCCTGGCTGGAGCAGCCTGACCGCGGTGCAGCAACGCAAGGTCTACTACGTCGACGCGGGCATCCAGGATCCGAGCCCCGTCGCCATCAACGCATTGGAGGAATTGGCCAGGGAATTTCATCCCGTAACCGAGGACGGTACTATTCCGTTCTGCAACAGCAACCACGGCAAGGTAACGAGAAGGCGGTGCGAATCCGCCACTACCCCGTAACTGTAAGCGCAGAGAACCCGGTATGGACGCGCAAAGCCACTGGGACCAAGGTCCTGGGAAGGCAGCCAGGGTTTGTTGACGCGTAAGTCAGGAGAACGGCCTTGCTCCACCAACCCGAGGGGGTAAGCATGTTCGATTGGTTTAAATTGAGGAAGCTGGTTGGTCCGTTCTTCTTGTTATTCGTGGTGCTGGCATCTGCTGCCGAGAGCGGCACCTTGCGCGGAACCGTAACCGACCCGCTGGGCGCGGTCATTGTTTCCGCTACGGTGGAGCTGCTGGACGGCGCTTCAGTCGTAGCAACCACCACTACCGATGCCGCCGGCAATTATCTCTTCCCGCTGCAGAAAGCCGCCCGTTACCAGGTTCGTGCCGTCGCGCCCACATTCCAGTCCACCACCAGCCAGGCGGTGTTCGTGGGAACAGCGGGCAAAGCCGAGGTAAATATCACGCTGGCCACGCAAACGTTAACCCAGCAGGTTACGGTAACCGCGACAGGCACACCTACGCCCGAGGCCCAGGTGGGTGCGCCGGTGAGTGTGCTGACCGCGGACCAGTACCGCTACTCGACCGAAGTGCAGGATCCGATGCGCCTGGTTCCGGGTGTTCAAGTGACCCAGACAGGCCAGGTGGGTGGAACAACGGCCTTGTACATCCGCGGCGGCAACTCCAATGCCAACAAGGTGCTGATCGACGGCGTCCCGGCCGATGACATAGGCGGGGCGGTTGAATTCGCCAACATCGATACCGTCGGCATCGATAAAGTCGAAGTGCTGCGGGAGCCGAACAGCGCGCTCTATGGCTCCGATGCCCTGGCGGGCGTGGTCAGCCTTACCACGGCTCGCGGAAGCACCTTGCTTCCCTTGCTGACTTACTCCGGCGATGGAGGCAACTTCGATAGCTTCCGCCAGGTGGGGACGCTGAGCGGCGCCTTCCGGCAATTCGATTACTACTCGGCCTTTGCCCGCACAGACACGCAGAACAGTTATCCCAACAGCGCCTTTCATAACGCGACCTATGCCGGCAACTTTGGCTGGACACCGAACACGGCCAACGACCTGCGCTTTACCGTGCGTCATCTTACTGTCTCTGCGAATCAGCCGAATGCCATCCTGCTGTATGGCATCCCCGACGATGCCAGCGTGAAGGAGCACGACAGCTACTACAGCGCCGCCTGGAACAACCAGACCACCGACAAATGGCACAACCAGATACGGTACGGCGGCTTGCGGTTGAATTATCTGTACACCGATTACGCAGCTACCGGAATCTATGACCCGGACGAAGATGTCTATCTGGGCGCCCCGGTCAACATACAGGGTGCGAATGGGTATAGTGTCAACGGGCAGGCGATCTTTCAATACGGCGCGAGCTACGGCGAGACCTACCCCAATGATTATCTGGCCCCCAGCAAGCGGGACTTCGTCTATGCCCAAACCGATTACCGGATCAACGCGCACATCGTAGCCCTGGGCGGGTTCAAGTACGAAGATGAGCGGGGCTCGACGCTTACTTCCGGCGGAACGCCCACCGCCATCGAGCGCGGCAACTACAGCTACACGGTCCAGCTGGCAGGCGATATATGGAACCGTCTCTATTACACAATAGGCAGCGGACTGGAAGACAACGGGCTCTTTGGTTTCGCGGCCACACCGCGCGCTTCCCTTGCCTACTATCTCTTTCGCCCCAAGAACTCTGGCTGGCTGAGTGGAACCAAGCTGAACTTCAGCTTCGGCAAAGGTATTAAAGAGCCGAGCATCTACTACCAGAGCATCTCGCTTTATGACATCTTTGCCGCGCTGCCCAATGGCCCCGCGCTGATCAAGCAGTACGGCGTCTCTCCCATCGGGCCGGAGACCTCCCGCACTTACGATGGCGGAGTGGACCAGCAGCTTTGGAACGGACGCGCCCGGATCAGCCGTGACCTACTTCCACAACGAATTTACCAACGGGGTGGAATTCGTTCCCCAGTCGGCTCTGCTGGCTCTCGGGCTGCCTGCCGCCAGCGACCCCGCGGTGCAATATGGAGCGGCGGTCAACTCCCAGGCCTTCCGCGCCCAGGGCGCGGAGGTCGCCACTGAGTACAAGATCGGCAGTAATCTTTTTGCCCGCGGCGGCTACACCTATCTTGATGCTGTGGTGCAGCGCTCCTTCTCCAGCGAATCGCAGCCCACCGGTACTAACCCGGACTTTCCCAACATCCCAATAGGCGCTTTTTCTCCGTTGGTCGGCGCAAGGCCGTTCCGCCGCGCTCCCCACTCCGGCTACTTTGGACTTACTTACAACCGTTCCAGATGGTACGGCTCGTTTACCGGGACGCTGGTCGGCCGCCGCGACGACAGCGACTATCTCACGGATGCGGACTTCGGCAACAGCCTGCTGCTGCCCAACCGGAACCTGGATGGGGCTTACCAACGGCTTGAACTCGGCGGCGGCTATCAGGTCACCCATTCACTTACGGCCTACACTGATATGCAGAACCTGTTGAGCGAGCATTACAGCGAAGCGTTCGGTTATCCGGCGCTTCCCTTCACCGTTCGGGCTGGGGTGAAGATCAGCTTTGGAGGCGAGTCTTGGCGATTGAAATAGCCACGGTATCGGGCACGCCCCCATACGGAGGCTGGCCCTGAAGCCGGCGCGGCGCCGGGTGCGCGGGCGACCGCGACTCGGCCCTCTCGCGCTGATCCTGCTGCTCACGGCCGGGCTGGGCGCCGTGGCCCTGGGATCGCTGGCGACCGGCGCGGTGCCTATCTCCCCGCGCACTATCCTGGCCGCCATGCTCGGGCAGCATCCGCTTACCGAGACGCAGCGGCTTATTCTCTTTCACATCCGCCTGCCGCGGGTGCTGGCATCGGGGCTGGTCGGCTCCGGGCTGGCGCTCGCCGGTCTTCTTTTCCAGGGACTCTTTCGCAACCCGATCGCCGACCCTTATGTCATCGGATCATCAGGAGGCGCTGTCTTTGGCGCCTGTATCGGAATCTTTTTCTTTTCCCAGTGGTCGATCTTCGGCTTCAGCGCCACCGCGCTGCTGGCCTTTGCCGGCTCCGCGGCCACCATGGCGCTGGTCTATGCCCTGGCTCGATCGGCGGGCAAGACCAACGTAGTGACCCTGCTGCTGGCGGGCTTTGCCATCAGCACCATGTTCACCAATACCAGCTACTTCTTCGAGCTGTTCGATAAGAGCGGCGCCAGCAACCGCATTCTGCTCTCGTGGCTGCACGGCGTGATTGGCATACCGGCTTGGACGGAATTAGGAGTCAGCGCCTTTCTGCTGATCGCGGCGACCGTGGCTTCCCTGCCCCTGATGCGCACGCTGAATACCCTGGCGCTGGGCGATGAGTACGCGCAGCAGCTGGGCATCCGGGTGGAGTCCGCGCGGGTGTGGATCATCCTGATCGGATCGCTGCTGACGGCGGTCGCTGTCTCGCTGGGCGGAATGATCAGCTTCGCCGGGCTGATCGTGCCCCACGTCGCGCGGCTGCTGCTAGGGCCCTGATCACGTTCGCCTGCTGCCCGTCACCGCGCTGGCTGGGGCTATTTTCCTGATGCTTGCCGATACCCTGGCGCGGACGGTCTTTGCCCCCTCGGAGGTGCCGGTGGGCATTCTGATGGCGTTTATCGGCGGACCCTTCTTCCTCTACCTGCTGCGCAAAATGAAACGGAGCTACACCGTATGACCTGCCTATTGCGCGTGGACGGCGTGCACTTCGACTACCAGGGACACAGCGTATTGCGCCAGGCAACCTTCGATCTGGAAGAGGGCAGCTGCAGCGCGCTGATCGGCACCAACGGCGCAGGAAAAACGACACTGTTACGGATTGCCGCCGGGGTGCTGCGCCCGGCATCGGGCAGTGTTACCTTGCGCGGACGGCCGATGGCGAGCCATCCCCTTGAAAGAGATCGCGCGCACCATCGCGCTGGTGCCGCAACAGCTCGAGCTGCCCTTTGAGTTCACCGTGCAGCAGGTGGTCGAGCAGGGACGCACCCCTTACATCGGCATGCTGCGCGGGCCCGGGCGTGTCGACCGCGAGGCCGTCGACCGCGCGCTCGACCTGGCCGATGTGTCCAGCCTGCGCCATCGCATCTTCAACGAGCTCAGCGGAGGGGAACGTCAGCGGGTGAAGATCGCCCTGGGACTGGCACAACAACCCCGGCTGCTGCTGCTCGATGAGCCGACGCAGAACCTCGATATCGGCAGGCAGGTGGAGCTGATCGACTTGCTGCATTTTCTCCAGAAGGAGGGCATCACCATCCTGGCGTCGATGCACGATCTCCACCTGGTGGATAAGAATTTCTCCACCGTGCTGCTGCTCAGCCCGGGACAACCATTGGCCAGCGGCAGCCCGCAGCAGATGCTGAAGCCCTCCATCCTGGAGCACGCCTTTCAATGTCCCCCGGACCGTCACCCGCTGCTGATTGAGCGCGCGGAGCTGTACCAGAGAGAAGCCCGATGAACACCACCCTCCATTTAGAAGAAGTGATCGGCCAGATCGCTGCGCCGGCGGAGGTTTACCTGGCCCAGGCTAAGGCCCGGCTGGACACGCTGACCAAGCCGCTGGGGAGCCTGGGACGGCTGGAAGATCTGGCTGCGCAATGGGTCGCCATCCGCGCCGGCAACGTCACTGGCCCGGTCAGCAAAGCGGTTTACGTCTTCGCCGCGGATCACGGCATCACGGCGGAAGGGGTGAGCGCGTATCCCGCGCAGGTAACGCAACAGATGGTGCTCAACTTCCTTTCCGGAGGAGCCGCTATCAACGTGCTGGCCCGGCTCAACCAGGTAGAAGTAAACGTGATCGATGTGGGCGTGGATGCGGACCTTGCCGGCCATGCGGGACTGGGGCAATACAAAGTGCGCCGGGGCAGCAGAAATATGCTGCGCGAACCGGCGATGAGCGAAGAGGAGCTGCATGCGGCGTTGTCAGTCGGGCTCACTCTCGCGGAGATTGCCTTCGCCAAGGGAAACAACCTGATCGCGGTAGGCGAGATGGGCATCGGCAACACCACCGCCGCCAGCGTGATGACGGCGGCGCTTACCGGCATGCCGGCCAGCCTGGTGACCGGTAAAGGCACCGGCCTCGACAGCGAGGCGTATGCCCACAAGTGCCGCATCGTCGAGGCGGTGGTCAGCCGGCACTTTGCCCAGCCCGCGGGGCCGCTGGAGATTCTTCGCTGTGCCGGCGGCCTGGAGATCGCTGCCATGACTGGCCTGGTGCTGGGCGCGGCACGGCGGCAAATCGCAATCGTCATGGATGGCTTTATCTCTACCGCGGCCGCGGCCATCGCCTGCGGCCTCGCTCCCGCGGTGCGCAGCTACCTGTTCGCTGGACATCGATCGCAGGAGCCCGGCCATCGTGTCCTGCTGGCTTATCTGGATATCGAGCCCATCCTCGACCTGGATATGCGTTTGGGAGAAGGCTCCGGTGCGGTGCTGGCCATGCCTATTCTCGAAGGGGCGTTGCGCCTCTACCGGGAGATGGCCACCTTCGCTTCGGCGGGCGTCAGCGGAGCCAATACATGAGCGTGCGCCGGCTTCCGCGATTTGCGGTGGACATTGCGGTGGCCTTTCAATTTCTTACCCGCCTGCCGGTGCCCGAGGTGGAGTTCGCCGCAGACGGCCTTGCTCGCTCAGTAAAATACTTTCCGCTGGTTGGCCTGGTAGTTGGAGCGGGCGCGGCGCTGCTGGAGAAGCTGCTGGCGCCGCATCTTGGCCGCCCTGCCTCGGCCGTGGCCGTTCTGCTGTACCTGGTGCTCATCACCGGATGCCTTGCATGAAGACGGTCTCGCCGATGTAGCCGATAGCCTGGGTGGCTGGAACGTGGAACGACGGCTGGCTATTCTTCACGACAGCCATATCGGCGCCTACGGGGCCGCGGCCCTGGCGCTATCTCTGCTTAGCCGCGCGGCGCTGCTCGCTGGGCTGCCGCTCGAACACTTCACGGCGTACCTGGTATCGGCGCATGTGCTCTGCCGTTGGTCGGCTTTGCCGCTCAGCTACTATCTTCCGCCGGCGCGCGAGAACGAGGGGCAGGGTGCACGCATCGCAAAGTTGACGTCGACCGCGTCTTTGATTGTGGGATCGATCTTCACCGTTGCCATCGTCGCATTCGTTCTACGCAAGGCCGCGATTGCTCCCCTGGTGTGCGCGATGCTTGTTCCCCTGTTGAGTGGGTTCTTCTACATGCGAAAGTTTGGTGGTGTCACTGGCGATTGCTTTGGCGCAACCACGCAGCTTACCGAGATAGCCGTGTATCTTTGCGGGGTTTGGCAGCCATGAGCCGGATCTTCTTCATCCGCCACGCGGAAACAGAGATGGCCGGCCGCTATTGCGGCCACTCCGACCCGGAGCTGAACGCGCAGGGCCGGGCGCAGCTCACCAAGCTTACCCATCTGCTCGCGCACGATGCGATCGATGCGGTCTATAGCAGCGACCTGAGGCGTGCCAGGAGCACGGCGCAATCCATTGCGGCGGCCCGCCACATCACCGTGGTGCTGCGTCCGCCACTTGCGGGAGATCCATTTCGGCGACTGGGAAGGGATGAGCTGGGAACAGATTGAGCAGTTGGATCCTGACTTCGCGCAGGAATGGATGGCCGCTTATCCCCATCTGCCTGCGCCTTCGGGAGAAAGCTTTGAGGCGTTTGAGGCGCGAATCATGGAAGAAGTGCATCATCTTCTTGACCGCAGCCACGGCCCGATCGCCGTGGTTACGCATGCGGGCGTGCTGCGCGTGGTCTTGCGGCATCTCTTCGGCTGCTCTGAACAGGAAGCGTGGCAACAAACCAAAGCGTACTGCTGCGTCGTGCGCTATGAGTGAACCACCAGGAGAAAACCAATGAGTATCGCAACCAAACATGGAGATGCAGGACAGACCGGGCTGGCCGGAGGCATTCGCATTTCCAAGGCCGACGTTCGCGTGGAGGCGTACGGTACTGTCGACGAGCTGAACACCGTGCTCGGTTTTGCCCGCAGCATTTGCCATAACCAGGAGATTGCCGGCTGGACGGAGCAGATACAGAAGACGCTCTTCCGCGTCGGCTCCGCGCTGGCGACGCCTCCGGAAAGCCCCAAGCCGCAGCCCTACATCACCGCGGAAGACGTCGACTTCCTGACCCAGCTGGTCTACCAGATTGAAGCGACGGAGGGAATCCTCGCGGACTGGTCATTGCCCGGCGCGCACACCGAGTCCGCGGCCTATGAGGTCGCGCGCACCGTCTGCCGCCGCGCCGAGCGCTGTGCGGTGCGGCTGGCGGAGAGCGGGCAAGCGGTCAAACCGGAGGTGCTGGCCTATCTCAATCGTCTCTCTGATCTGGTCTGGCTCTTCGGCAGATTGATCGAGGTGAACGCCGGCATCGATGCGCGGTTGCGTGACGGAACCAAGGCCGGTCCGAAATGGTCAAGAGCCTGGTAGCCGCATGAGCCAGGCACGCGCCGTCATGGTTCTCGGCACCGGCTCGCATGTTGGCAAATCGTTGTTGACCGCGGCCCTTTGCCGCATCTTTGCCCAACAGGGTTATCGGGTCGCTCCCTTCAAGTCGCAGAACATGTCGCTTAACTCGGCCGCGACCGTCGAGGGCCTGGAGATAGGCCGCGCCCAGGCGCTGCAGGCCGAAGCCGCAGGCATTCCCGCATCGGTTCATATGAACCCTGTGCTCATCAAGCCTTCCGGCGATTGCTCGTCGCAGGTGGTGGTGCGCGGCAAGATCTGGGGGCAGATCTCCGCGGCCGACTATCATCAGCGGCGGGTGGAAGAGCTGATGCCCGGTGATACGCGAGAGCTACCAGGCGCTTGCTTCTGCCTTTGAGGTGATTGTTCTGGAAGGAGCCGGCTCCCCGGCTGAGATCAACCTGAAGCAGCATGACATCGCCAACATGCGCATGGCAGAGATGGCGGATGCCGCGTGCCTGCTGGTAGGCGACATCGATCGCGGCGGAGTCTTCGCTTCCCTGCTCGGCACCGTCGAGTTGCTGGATCCAGTGGAGCGGGAACGCATCCGCGGATTCTGCATTAACAAGTTTCGTGGCGACCTTACCCTGCTGGAGCCCGGCGTGCGCATGATGGAAGAGCGTTTGGGAAAACCCTGCATGGGCGTAGTTCCCTACCTGCCCGGGCTCGCGCTGGAGGAGGAGGACAGCGTCGGCCTGCCGGCGATTGCGCGCGCAGGCTGGTCAAGCAGCGGAACGGCGCCCGATCGTCCACTGCGCATCGCCGTGGTGGCGCTGCCTTCGTTCTCCAACTTCACTGACTTCGACTCGCTGCGCGCGGAGCCTGCTGTCGATTTGCTCTTCTGCCGTTCGGCCGAGCTTCTGGCAAATGCTGATGTGGTGATTCTGCCGGGAAGCAAACAGACCATGAGCGACCTGGAGTGGATGCGGGAGAGCGGCCTCGATCAGGCGGTGCGCGCACACGCCAGGGCTGGCCTCGTGATGGGTATCTGCGGCGGTATGCAGATGCTGGGCCAGGAGCTGGCTGATCCGGGCGGTGTCGAGCGGCAGGGCTGCATGCAGGGGCTGGGCTTGTTGGATATCCGCACTACGATGCAGGCAGAAAAGGTTACCCGGCTTTGTTCCGGCATGATCCGTGGTGGTGTTCTTTTCGGCCAGCCAATCCGGAGTGGTCGCATATCCGGATATGAGATCCATGTGGGCAAGACGGACTACCTGCCACAGGCGGAGCCCTTCGCCACTCTCGACTCTGGAGAGCTGGATGGATGCCTCAGCGGGGACGGAAGGATACTCGGCACTTATCTGCATGGAATCTTTGACGAGGACGAGTTTCGTCATCAATTTGTGATCGCCGCGCGCAGCTTCTACCAGCTGGCCTTACCGTCCGTGCTCAATCCATGGAAGACGCAGCGCAAAGAATCTCTGGATCGGCTTGCTCACGCAGGTGAGCGCATCGCTGGATATGGATCGCATCTTTGCCTGGGCAGGATTGAGTACGCGCTGCCCCAGCTCGTAGGCAGATGACCTCCAGGCGTCCAAATATTCCCACGTATGGCGCGGCTGCAGCCGTGCCGTACAGAGGCGAGCCAGGGGGGTTTAGATCGAGAATGCTTTTCATCGCTCCGGGCCGCGCGAAACTACTCGTAACAATCATTCTCGCGGCAAAAGCGTCCATCGAGAAGCTTCATGGCACGAGCGTAGCCGTGGATCTTCGTGCAGACTACTTGCGAAGTTTCCGTTTTCTACGAGTCTGAGATGAAGCGCACAGAACCATCGCGATCGCCTTTCTGCTGGACTGGATCGCCGGAGATCCGGAGTGGTTTCCGCACCCCGTCCGGCTGATTGGGCATTGCACCCAGCTTGCGGAATCGCGACTACGCCGGCCGGGACAAAGCGCAAACGATGAGCTGGTCGCAGGCGCGCGTGCTGACGTTCGGCCTGGTCGGGGGCACCTACCTGGTCACGGCGAAAGCGATCGACTGGGCACATCGGCTAAATCGTGGCGCCGGCATCGCAACGGAGCTTCTGCTCGGCTGGACCTGCCTCGCGACGCGCAACCTGGTCGATGAAAGCCTTGCAGTTATTCGCGCGCTGGAAGCAGAATGACCTGCCGCGTGCCCGGCTCAGAGTGTCGAGAATTGTTGGACGTGATACGGCAGGCTCTTAGCGAAACGGAGATTAATCGTGCGGTTATCGAGACCCTCGCCGAGAGCGCCTGCGATGGCATCGTGGCGCCTTTGTTTTACATGGCAATCGGCGGCGTCCCGCTGGCCATGGCGTATAAAGCCGTCAACACACTGGATTCCATGATCGGCCACGCCGACCAGCGCTACTTCTACTTTGGCAAGGCGGCCGCCCGGCTGGACGATGTGGCCAACTACCTTCCGGCGCGCCTGACGAGCCTTGCCATTGCCGGCGTGGCCGGGAGTGCATCCGCTCTGCGCACCTGGTGGCAGGATGGAGGAAAGCACAAAAGCCCGAATGCGGGCCAACCGGAAAGCGCGATGGCCGGCGCACTGCGCGTCCGCTTGGGCGGCGAGAATACATACGCGGGTGAGCGTATTGCGGGGCCTTTGCTGGGAGCGCAGTTCGAGCAGCCAAGGCTCCATCATGCGAAGCGGGCCCTCCGGCTGGTTGCGGCGGTTTCTCTCCTCAGTGCGGCTGCCGCCATCCTGATCCAAAGGGTGAGGAAATAACGAGACCGCACCCTAGTGCATCTGCGCCATCCAGATATCACCGTGAATCTGCGCGCAGGTTGATCAGGATCTTGTCGCGGGCAACGCTGAGGTCTGAACCGGTTATGCTAAAGCGTTTGGCGTAACGAGCGGCCCGCCGAGTTGTGAAAGTGCTCGAAGGCGAACGGCGGGCCCAGCGGGTGTTTGGTCGCCGGATCCAGCCGCTGGGCCCAAATGCAAAGATATCCATCGCGCGTGGACGTGAAATACACCGTGTTCCCGTCCGGCAGAGAATTGAGGCTTATCGTCCTCGTACCGTCCGTCGGTTACCGCGATCCATTCCGCTTCGCCGGCGGCCGAGCCATCTCGCACGGGTGCAATCATGATCTGGGCGGTCGCCTCCGACAAATCCCACGATGGCATTTCTTTAAAAACCACCCAACGGTCATCCCAGGAGAAGAAAGGGTGATAAAGCGGCCTACTCCGGGTGACTAAGGAAATCCCGCTCCTTTCTTGTGCGCAGATCGAGGGCGACAATCCGATCCTTGTTTGCGTCAGTTGGGTCATATTTCTGGAGCAGAACAACAGAACCGTCGGATGAAAACCCTCGGGGCGTGCAGCGTTCACAGACCTGCTCCGGCTCCCCACCCGCTGCTGCAACCATGAAGCCGCAAGCAAAGAGCCTGCCCGAGTTTTCCGGGGCCCTACCCTCTTTTGCAATCGCGTTAAAAATCACTCTTGATCCGTCCGGAGAAATCGAAGTCGCTGCTGCTTCGCCCGGGCGCGGACCCTTATCGTCGAGCAAGTGATCTGTGCCGGTGCTCAGATCTCTCAGCAGGATGGTGCTGGCCTTGCCGGGTTGGTAGGTGTCATACGCCATCCACTTCCCGTCCCGAGAGACGGACGGAGCGCCGTAAGACCCACCGTCGGGGAGAGGTAACTGGGCGGTGGCGCCCAGTTTCTCGCCGCGGTCACCGGTCGGGATCTGATAGATCGATACGCTGGAGCCCCAGATGGTATAGGCGAGCTTGCCATCCTCCGACGCAGCGCACGCGGCTTCCGAGCTCGCCGTTGCCGGAAAGCGAGCAATTCCGGGTTCTCATCCATTGCACCCTGCGGGGAGATCCCGATGCGCCAAAGCTTCCAGCTCTCGAGGGTACGCAGTAGCGTAGATGATCCATTCGCGGTCGTCCGCGGTCCGAACCCACTCGCGCACGGCATATGGCGGCAGTTCGTTTTGCTCCACTCCAGGAAGGTGGGCCAGCCGAGGCTGGCCTTGTGCCAGCGGGGCGATCCACCAATCGGCCGGCTTGCCTTGCTCACGGCTGCGAACCCCATAGAAGAGAATCTCACTTTCCATTGGGAGCCCAAACCGGCCGGGCCATCTAAGCGGAAGCCCTGATTGAGAGGCAGATCGACCGGCTGGCCGCCATCAACAGATACCGTGAACGCTTTCTGGTCTCGCGAAAGTAAAGGATGGTATCGCCGCTGGGCGAGAACCGTGGGGAATTCCCCCAAGTCGGGGTTGCAGCCAAGAGTCTAGGTTCGCCAGGTAGAGTCGGGGCGATGTAGATTCCCCCTCCGTTTCTTGCCGAATAGAACGCGATGCGCGTGCCATCGGGCGAGAAATCAGGCCTGGCCTCGGGTAAGCATCCTGTGGTCACCGGAATCGCTTCGCCACCAGCGGTCTGTTGCACCAGATATGCGGCGAGGTCACCGCCGACACTCGAAGTGTACGCAAGTAGTTTCCCGTCCCGCGAAAGCGTGGGCCCCCAACCAGAGGAAGTTATGATGCCTGGGTTCCTGCAAGGTGGGTTTCTTGGGCTGCCTTAACCACGCCACGGTGGTGATGCCGATGGCGGCGAGCACGACTCACCGTTCGCCAGTGCAGCGACGATGCCAATCCGGGATGGGGATCGATGGGATGTGGGTTGCGCCGGGCCCGGCGGCGGGCCTGGGCTCACTGGCAGCGACCGGGCCTTGCGCTTCGGTTTGAGGGAGCGCCGCCACTGGCGCGATAAAGCGGTATCCCCGCCGCGGGACTGTCTCAATATACTGCGGGGTGCCGGCATTGTCGTTTAATGCCTCTCGCACCCGATTCACCGCTTTATTCAGGGACTGATCGAAGTCAACGAAAACATTTCCCCAGATCTGCTCCTGCAGTTCCTCGCGGGTGACGATCTCCCCCGGCCGCCCCGCCAGAATCGCCAACACCCGGAAAGGCTGCTCCTGCAGCCGGATGAGCACGCCATGCTTGCGCAACTCCATGGCGTCGCAGTCCAGGTCGTACACGCCGAAGTGGATCTTGCCAGACATCCGATCACACCTTCGCTGCCTAATCTACCTCAAAAGCAGCCCGGTTGCTTACGGTCTATTCGACGGTCGGCTCACTTATGCGACCCGGTACTTAGTAACCCCGAAGCGATTCGTTGCCATGACCCGAGGGGTAAAGTAGCTTTGAGGAGTTCCGCATGGCCTACTGTCGATCCCGTTTGCTCGCCGGTCTTTTTGTCTGCTTTGCGTTTTGCGGGGGCCTGGCGCAGGTGTCCCCCGAGCCACCCTCCAATGCGCAACTCGCCAGCCCGCAGATCGAACAAAAAGTCGATGCGCTCCTCAAGCAAATGACGCTGGACGAGAAGATCGGCCAGCTGGTCCAGTACAGTGCCACCGAAGCGCACCCCGCCAAAACCTCCGATCGCTCCACCGCCGCGCTTAATGTCAACCCTCCCGGTCCGGGAGGAATCGACAGCTACGCCCTGGCGCAAAAGGGTGAGCTCGGCTCCATGCTGAACACGGTTGGGCAGAGCCTGACCAACCATTTCCAGCACGCCGCTGTTGACAACACGCGGCTCCATATTCCCCTGCTGTTCGGCGCCGACGTCATCCACGGCTTCCGCACCATCTTCCCCGTTCCGCTCGCCACCGCGTCCAGCTGGGACCCCGCCCTGGTGACCGAGCTCGCTCACATGGCCGCCGTTGAGGCCCGCACCGCCGGCGTCAACTGGGTTTATTCACCCATGGTCGACATCGCGCGCGATGCTCGATGGGGCCGCTGTACCGAAGGCGCGGGTGAAGATCCCTACCTGGGCTCCGCCATCGCTCGTGCTTATATTCGGGGCTACCAGGGCGACAGCCTCTCCGCACCAGACTCCGTCGCCGCCTCGGTCAAGCATTTCGCCGCCTACGGCGCGGCCGAAGCCGGGCGTGAGTACAACACCACCGACATGAGCGAACTGCAGCTGCGCCAGGTTTACCTGCCGCCCTACCACGCAGCGGTTGAGGCTGGCGCAGCCACCGTTATGTCCGCCTTTAACTCACTCAACGGTGTGCCCGCGAGCGCCAATCCGTTCCTGCTGCAAACCATCCTGCGCGATGAGTGGGGCTTCGATGGCGCGGTCGTCTCCGACTACACCGCTGTGATGGAACTCGTCCATCACGGCATCGCGCTCGACGCTGCGACGGCCAGCGAAAAGGCCCTTACCGCGGGCGTCGACATCGATATGATGTCGCATTACTACGACGCCGAGCTGCCCGCGCTGGTCAAGTCAGGCCGAGTGCCCATGCCTGTCGTGGATGAAGCTGTGCGACGCGTTTTGCGACGTCAAGTTCGCTCTCGGCGTTTTCGATCACCCCTTCACCGAAGGCCCGGAGGTAACAGGAGCAGTCGCTGAGCATCGCCCACTTGCCCGCCGGGCAGCAGAGGAGTCTTTCGTCCTGCTGCAGAACAATCCTGCGCCCCAAGACACTCTCCTGCCGCTCAAAAAGACCACGAAGAGCATCGCCCTTATCGGCCCGCTCGCCGATGATGCCAGTGACATGGTCGGCGCATGGTCCGGCGCAAACAATTTCGGCGATGTGCGCACCTTGCGCGCCACCATGGCGGAACGTGCCGAGCAAAGTGGCGCCATCCTCACCTATGCCAAGGGAACCGAGATCTCCGGCACTTCGAACTCCGGGTTCGCCGCAGCGATTGCCGCCGCACAGAACTCCGACGTCTCGATCCTCGCCCTTGGCGAATCGAGCGACATGACCGGTGAAGCGGCGGCGCGCGCTCATCTTGACCTGCCCGGGAACCAACAGCAACTGCTGGAGGCTGTCGTAGCAACCGGCAAGCCTGTCGTTCTGCTCATCTTCTCCGGCCGCCCGCTGGTGCTGGACTGGGCCGCTCAGCATGTCTCCGCCATCATGGAGGTTTGGTACCCTGGTGTCGAAACAGGCCCCGCAATCGCCGGCATTTTATTCGGCGATACCGTACCGAGCGGTAAGCTCACCATGAGTTTCCCGCGCGCTGTGGGACAGGAACCGCTCTACTACAACCAGCTTCCCACTGGCCGCCCAATCCAGCACGCCGATCCAGCTCACCCCGGTTACGTTGAGATGAAGTACGTTTCCCGCTATCTCGATGTGCCCAATGACGCGCTCTTCCCCTTCGGACATGGTCTCTCCTATTCGACGTTTGGCTATTCCGGCGTTTCTCTTTCGACGCAGTCTATAAGCTCAGCCTCGCTGATGCGCGACCGGAAGAACCAGCCCGTGGTAGCAACCACCACGGTTACCAATACGGGCAAGCGGCGTGCCACCGAAATCGTCGAGTGCTATGTCAATATCCGAGGCGCCAGCACCGAGCAGCCGGTACGAAACCTCAAGGGCTTTACTCGTATCACTCTGGACCCAGGGCAATCCCAGACCGTTCATTTTCCCGCTTGGTTTTAGTGAACTTTCCTTCTACAACGTCAAGGCTCAGCAGGTCGTCGAGCCAGCCGCCTATACCGTATACATAGGCGGCAGCTCCACCGCCACCGATGCTGCCACCTTCACGACCACGCCCTAGCTCCGAGCGGCCTAAACCAATGGCCGAGTGAGTGCCGAAGCAGAGCGACCGGTGGCCTCGGACGTATCACTTGACGGCCCGGCAAGGAGCAGTCGGCAGCGGAGGAGGTGCGGTGGCTGCCTAATCTACCTCAAAACCAGCTAGGCTGCGCACGGGCAAATCAGATGGTGAAATGTATTACATGACCCGCCTTCTATTTATTTACAGGTACTGTGTCCCGGTCAGTCAGGGTTTCAAGAAAAGCGATCACATCCTCGATCTCTGCATCGGTCCATGCTGGAGCCTCCCCTTCCTTGCGGGTCAGCGGCTGGTCGATGACATCGATATTGCCGCGGAGCTGCGGAGGAAGATCGTCGAATTTCGTCACCGCGCCTGACGGAGATAAGGGATACCACCAGGCCGCGGGTCGGTATCGCGCTGCACATAGAAACGCAGTGCTTCCTTTAGCGTATGGAAGCGCCCGTTATGGAAAAACACTGTGCGGGTTGCGACATTGCGCAGCGTGGGCGTCTTGAATAGCCCGCAGAACTTTGACTGCCCGGTCTGATCTGTGCGCAGCGGCCCACACAGGCCCATATCGAAATATCCGGGCGCGGCGTTGGCCAGAATCTCCGGGTTACGCGGCACCCCCAGGGCCTCAAACTGGTAGTCGGTGAACAGCGGATGCGACCCGTCCACACCCTTGCGATCCAGATGACAGGTTGCGCAGTTGCCGCGGCGTGGATCGTCGAACAAGGCTAACCCTCGCCGCTCCTGCTCGCTGAGCTGGGCCTTGCCGTCCAGGTAATCGTCATACTTGCTGCTGTAAGGATGGAAACTCGGGTCTTCCAGCTCGAAGCGTTCTATCGCCACCATCGCCTGGGCATAGGCCTTGGCTGGATCATCGAAGATCTGAGCGCCAAACAGTTTCTGAAAGTCTTCGGCGTACGAGGCGCGCTGCAACCTGGCGGCCACCTCTCCAGGCGAGGTATTGGCCATCTCGTTAGCGGCCAGAAGGGGAAAGGCGGACTGCTCACGCAGCAGGTTGAAGCGGCCATCCCAGCCGAAGCCTCCGGTCGGAGGATCATCTCCTTCAAGCAGCCGCTCCGCGGGGTTCTCAATAAATTTCTTGTTCCAGAACGGGGTGTGATTCAAAACGTAGCGTAACGACGGCACTGCGCGCGCTCCCTGGCGGTCCAGACGCCGGGCCGCCCAGCTGCACTGCCAACCCATTCGGCGGCCCGTACGCGTGGTCGGGGCTGTGGCAAGTGGCGCAGGACATGCGTCCGGAGGCCGATAAGGAGGGGTCAAAGAAGATCTTCTTGCCCAGGGCGGCAACGGGAGAAATGGAGCCGCTTTGGGTTTGGCTCGCCGTTCGAGCGAACGAGCAGCAAACGGCCACCGCCACCAGAACAGCAGAGATGGCCAGCCTGGATAGCGGTTGCGTCTTCTTACCTGAAATCGGTGTCAAACTTGAAGATGTTGTGGTCGTTGCCGAAAGTGTCCAGAAAGTAATTTGCGGACGGATCGTCAACCGCATAACCGATATGTTCCTTGAGCTTGAAGATATCTTCCAGGCTCCTCAGCATCGCATAGTGGTTATACTCGGTATCCGACGTGCTGCCCGGCTTGATGAATGGCGATAACAACAGCGCGCCCGACCTGGTCGCCGCCGAAGCCGTTGATCACGATGTTCTCCACCAATGTTGGAGTATCCACCAGGGTCAACGTTCCCGGGCGAACACCGCTGAGGTTCGGACCGGGCTGCTGATTGCAGCAGGTGTCGCCAGGGAAGATGATGTCTACCGTCTCTTGTCCGGTGGTGGGATTTACGCTGACGCTTTCTGCGTAACTGCTTTCGTCGAAGGTAATGATGATGAGGCCGTCTTTCTGATAGGCGGGCGATGCCATGATCTGCGGCACCCATTTCTGCAGAAAGGCATCAGCGGAAGTTAGGCCGCCTGGGCCGCCATTCGCGCAGGTGGTGCCGGGGGCGCCGGTGCCGTTGCCGTCGTGGCCGTCATCGCACAGGTTGGGCGTGATGAAGACATAATTAGGAGTGGTGCGCTCGTGCTCCAGATCGGCGGGCAGATCATTGAGATTGACCACATGAGTCTTGCAGCTGGGTGAATCGATGATGGAGTGGAAATACATGAAGGGGTCGTGCCTGGTTGCATAGGCGTCGCCCAGCGGCACCGCGGCGCTCGGCGCCTCAGCCGCATTGGTGTTGTCGGTGCCGATGCCGATGACCGGATGGCCGCAGGTCGCGCTCTCGCGGGAAGGATCATTGCCCATGTCGCCCATGTAACCCTTCCAGGTGAGGCCGGCTTCTTTCAGCTGATCAGGCAAGGTGCGCACGTCTTTGGCGTAGATGCAGCCGCCGGTGGCAACGACCTGTCCGCCGGAAGCCCAGCCCGTCTGCTCCACATCGTTGTAGTTGCCGATCGCCCCGGTCAATCCGGGCAGACAGTCGTCGTCGGTATCACGCGTGGGCGACTGGCCGCTGATCATGGAGATGTAGTTATCCAGGCTGACGTGGCCCGTACCGTAGTACTGGGTGAGCAGAGCGCCCTCGGGTACCAGGGTCTTTTGCAAATAGGGATCCTGCGTGCTGGTTCCGAACGTAACGCTGAAGTTCTTATTTTCCAGCACGATCACGAAGACGTGTTTGACCTTGTCCGCAGCTGTACTTATGCGGCCGTCACGGTCGCGGGCGAAGCTGGGAACGCTGGCGAGACACGCCAGTGCAGCTGTGAGCATAAGGGACGCGAGCCGCCCCTGGGGATACTTTGGCATGAGTATTTCCTCTCTGGCTGTCTGGCTTTGTGCCTGGGCAACGCCTCAAAGCTTCGCGGACTCGCATTGCGCTTGCGTTACAGACGGATGACAACTTCATGACTCAGCTGTGGAGAGACACGGATGGTAACCGCGCGGTCGACGCGAGGTTGTCGACCGCCGTGGCCAGTTCCTACGACTCGCGGAGAGCTTCGACCGGGGAGGTCCGGGCGGCCCGATAAGACGGCACCAGGCAAGCTGCGATGGATACCAGTCCCATGATCACGGCCGCACCGCTGAGGATCTCCGGGTCGAAGGGCGGTACATGGAAGAGCACGGTCTGCATGGCTCGACCAGCCAGCCATGCTCCGATTCCCCCAAGCACCACGCCGCAAGCGAGCAGGCGCAATGCGAGCAGTAAAAACTGGTTGCGGATCTGCCCGGGCTGCGCTCCCAGGGCCATGCGCACGCCGATCTCGCGGCGCCGTTGTTCTACGGCGTAGCTCAACACGCCGTAACTGCCGATGGCGGTCAGCAGCAGAGCTATCCCGGAGAAAAGGACCGCAAGCAGCGCCGGCGTGCGGCGATCGGCGAGGCTGTCGGCGACTCGGGCCTCCATGGTGCGGACATCGTTGACCGGCAGATCGGGGTCGATCCGCCTGACGACCCCCTGCAACGTCTGCCCGAGCAACTCCGGCGGCAGGCTGGAACGGGCGACTACGAAAAAGTCATCGCCGTGAAAGGCGTAGGGATAGTAGATGGCGCCTTGCGCTACTTCGTCGGTTAACCCCGCCTGCTTCACGCTGCCAACAACGCCGACGATGGTAAAGGCATCGGCGTCTTTGCCCTGCTCGCTGCCCTCGAACAAACGATGGCCTAACGCGCCGCCCCCAGGCCAGTAGTAATGGGCAAAGTCCTGGTCCACTACACACACTCGCTGCGTACTGCGTGAATCGGCGGAGGTAAGGAATCGGCCCTCGAGCAGCGAGAAGCCCATGGCCTTGAAGTAGTCGCCTCCAACCCCGTAGGAATAGTTACCGCGCGGCGATTCGCCGGGCGACGTCGTGCGCCCTTGAATGGCGGCGGCACTCTTGCCGGTGTTTCCGCTGAACGGCACATTGGTTACGATGCCGGCGAAACGCACTCCTGGCACCTGACCGATCTTATCGATCAGCTTCTCGGTAAAATCGACGCGCGCCGTCTGATCGGGATAGCCCTTCCAGGGAAGTGTGATCTTTCCCGTAAGAATGTGGTCGGATCGGAAGCCAGGAGAAACTTCCATGGCCCGCTGCAGGCTGAGCCCCAGCAGGCCGGCGCCCGCCAACAGCATGGTGGCCAAGGCAATTTGCGAGACCACGAAGCTGTGGCGCAGGGATTGCGTGGTGCGCGCGCTGGTTCCAGATCTGCCCTCGGATTGAAGCGCATCCCCCAGCGGGTGTCGAAGATTAAGCCATGCCATTGGGATCGCGAGCAGCAAGCCCATCACCATGGCTGCGGCCAGCGCGACCAATGCCAGGCGGGGGTTGAATACAATCTGGCTCCCCAGCGGCAGGCGGTCGCCGCCCAGCGTGCTGAGAAGATGAATGCCGGCATCCGCGACGATGAGTCCGAGCAATCCTCCGGCAACAGTAAGCAAGGTGGTCTCAACCAACACTTCACTCAGCACGTGCTTTCTGCTGGCGCCCAAAGCCTGCCGCACCGCCAATTCCTTGGCTCGGCCTCCGGCGCGAATAAGAAGCAGATTGCCCAGGTTGACGGTGCCGATCAGCAGCAGAGTCAGCACGCCGGATTGCAGCAACAGCAGAGTAGGCCGGATGGCCGCAACGTGATCGGCATGAAGGGGCACCACCAGGGATCGAAAGCCTGCATCGGCCATCATTTTGGCTTGCGGGTCGTCTCGCTCCAACGCAGTGTTTTGCGAGTCGATCTGCGACTGCGCCAGTGCCAGGCTCGCGCCGGGTTGCAGCCGGGCGATCATTTGCGTGACATTTCCCCCCGAATGCCGCTCCGATGGGGCGCGATCCTCGGGCCTGGATGCCAGGGGAAGATACAGGCCTGCTTTCGAGGAAAGAAAACGAAAGCCTGCCGGCAAGATGCCCACGACGGTCGTGGAATTGCCATCCACCCGAATCTGCTTGCCAATGATGTGCGGGTCTGCGTTAAGGCTGTGCCGCCAAAAACCGTCCGTGATCACGACCACGTTGTCGGCTTCGAACGAGGTTTCCTCTTCCTTGAACGCGCGCCCCACGACCGGCCCAAGCCCAAGGGTGGTGAAGAAATCGGGAGAAACCCGGGTAATCTGTTCGCGTTGCGTTGAGCCGCTCTCACCGACGATCGCGGTGCCATAGCGGTAGATGGCGATCGAGGTGAACGCGGGAATACGCCCGCGGCGTTCGTAGTAGTTCGTCAGCGAGGAGCCATCGCGATCGACGCCGGCCTGCGGGTAGGTATTGAATACGGTCACCAGCCGGTCGGATTTGGGAAAGGGCAGCGGGCGGAGCAGGATCGAATCGATCACGGCAAAAATCGTGAGATTCGCGCCCAGGCAGACGGCGAGCGTCAGCAGTGCGGTAAACGTGAATCCCGGCGTCTTGCGAAACAGGCGCAAGGCGTAACGCGACTGGCGGAAAAGCTCGCTGAATAAGTGCAGGCCACGCGCCTCGCGGCAATCCCCTTCAATACGGTTACGGCTGCCGAACTCAATACGCGCGCGGCGTGTCGCCTCTGCCTCGGAGATGCCGGAGCGCATCAGCTCTTCCGTATACTGCTCCACGTGAAAGCTCAACTCTTCGCGCATGCTGTCTTCGAAATCCCGCCGATGCGCGCGTACGCGAAACCAGGAACGAATCGTCTCAAACATGTCACACCTCCTCTGGTTTTGCATTCAAGGCTGCGGTGATACCAGACGCCAGGCGATTCCAGCCGGCCGTTTCTTCCCGCAAGCGGCGGCGTCCCGCGGTGGTCAGGTTGTAGTACTTCGCCCGCCGGTTGTTCTCGCTCTGCCCCCATTCTGCCACGATCAGCGCCTGGTGCTCTAACCGGTAGAGCGCCGGATATAACGATCCCTGCGGAATATCGAAGACCTCGCCCGAAATCTGCCGGATGCGTTGCAACACGGCGTATCCATGCAATGGCCTGAGGGACACGGCTTTCAGAATGAGCATGTCAAGCGTGCCCGGAAGCAGATCTACGGCTTTTTCCATGGAATTCCAGACTCCTAGTCTAACTAGGAGTCTAGCCTGCTTCTCCTAGTTTGTGCAAGGGGAGGCCCCGGCTCCATGCCGTGCTAGGATTTCGTGGTATGAGGAGCGCCCGTCTGATGCTGCTGACAAATCAATGACGACGAGAATTGTATTTCGCTCCGCCCGCATCTCTGACGGCGAATCGGAGACGCTGCGAGCCACGGAAAACGTTGTTGTTGAGGCCGGTATTTTCAGCGAGGTTTCCGACCGCCCTCCCCTCGCCGATGACGAGGTGGTCGACTGCGCCGGCCGCGTTCTGATGCCAGGGCTGATCGATGCGCACGTTCATGTTTACGCGGTGGTCTAAATATAGGAAGAGTGGTGCAGTCACCCACCTAAGGCCAGCATGGAAAAGCTGAAACGCTTTGGTGATTCAACGCTATTGACCCTCGAAATGATGAAGCGTGCGGGGGTAAGAATGGGCTTGGGCGCCGATCTCCTGGGAAGGAGGGCCGTTTTCACAAACGTAAGATCTGAAGGTTTATGATCCGCGTTTCCCTCTACCAACTTGACTCCAGGCCGGAACTCATCCGAGCGTTCCAGCACTGGAGCCAAGGCAGAAAAGTGTAACATCCCCATTGCCCTCGGTATTCGTTGGCTCTGCGTATCAGAGGATGGGAAAGCGAGGCTTCGGGGCAGTAGTGTGAGAGCTAGCATGAGCCTTTGGAGTGGCTACCATAAGTGCCGTAACCAACGGCAGAGCCACCGCGGCGCGTACCCCGATCTTCTGCATCATGTCTCGCCGCGTCAGACCCTCTGCAACAAAGGGCAGGAAACTCGTGGTCTCTAACAATCCGTCCTTTGACAGGCCCTGCAGGGCGAACTGTACCACTGCTGCGTCGATCGGTTCGCGCAGAGATTGCGCCATTTGAACCGCGATCTCAGCAATCGTCGTCTTTCCATCGCAATGCCGCCAGACGAAAGCCGCCTTTTGATTCAGGCAGAATGCCTGGTTACGCCGCTGATCATAGATCATCAGCTCTGTGCCCAGCTCTTCAACAACAAACTGGTCAGGGTTGAGGCTTTTTGGTTTCGCTTCATTAGGGCTCATAGTGGTGGCTCCAATTAAGTCTGACGATCTGTGGGGGTGCGATGAGTTTATACAACAAACTCTGTGGATCGCTTTGGTATTACGTGCATTACGCGTTCTATAGCTTCACCCACTCATTGGTAACTTACATGGCCCTGCCGCTCATTACTTGCGTAGCCGCACGGCAATGAATGCCTTTCGCTGCTTCATCATCCTCCTTCGCAGCACCGGCGCCTGGATGAATTTTGGACGCACCCACCTTTTCCCGATTAAGCTGGGTATTCGTGACCTGGCTCAGCAAATCGAGTATGCACGCCATTGTGCTGTTTTGCGCTGTGTCTGGTGCAGCACAGAGAAGCATCTACGACCAAACTCCGAACACCCGAGCCATGCTTCACGGCGACCAGACCGTTCAGGGCTATCAACTCAGCCCCGATGGGCAAACAGTTTACAAAGCGGGCCGGGTTTTTTTCTCCACCTGCCCGCGGTGCCGCAGAAGAGCCAGCCGGAGGTCTTGGGAATGCTGCGACAGGGTGACAATCTGGAGGTATTCGTCGATTGGATGGTGTACGACGACACAGCCGCCACATGTCATCACACCGTCGAAATTTTTCATGGCAAGACCGGAAGCGCGGCTAACCTGGTGCAGGTTCTCACCCTCTCCGGAGGGCCCGGATCGAGTCTCCGCTTATTCCAACCTCCGGATATCAGGCAGTCCCCTACCGTATTGATTAACATCATGGGCGACACAAACTCCAGCACAACTTACCTGCTTGCGTCCGACCGCAAGACCGCCGATAAGCTGTTCAGCGCCTATGATTACGAGTTCGCCGATCTCGATCGCGATGGTAACTAAGAGTTAGTGGCGTGGAACCGCCGGCCATTCGATATACGCTGCGGCTTTGCGATTGCCGACGTCCGCTACTACCCTGAGGTTTTTGTTCCCGCCGGATCCGGCTATCGAAGGGCATGGCCGCCCCCGGATTGGCCGCCTGCCTACGGAGGTTTGGAGGCCGCTCAAGGACCATACGAAGGATGTGCCCTGGGGCGCGAATCTGCAGATTGTCGCCGGTTTTGCCGACCTGCAGGGCAACGGCCGCGCAGAGCTCGTCGTCCTGCAGGACCAGTTTCGCGAAGAGGCCGCACAATCGCTGGCCATCTACAAACTCGACAAAGCCGCATTCGTGCCTGTGGCACAAGCCACGTTACCACCGGAGCGCATTGCATTTCTGCTGGAAGGCATCCGTCAAACCTCAAGCGGCAAAGAAATCGTGGGGTGGTCGGCGACTCCCACGAAGTGCAATGACGGTGGCAATTACCATGGCTTGGGAACCCGCGAGACCTCATACGTTCTTCGTGAAGGCAAGCTACAGCCCGCTGCCACCCATCAACCACGCTGAGCTTATCTCCCGCACGTAAAGGAATTTCATACAGACGGCCCGCATCGCGTCTTGACAACCATAGACATCTAGGTCTACCGTCGATCATACTAAGATGTATAGGGGTAAGAGGTGATCGAAATGTCGCTGGTTCGCCGGATTGCCAACCTATTTCGCCGCTCGCGCATGGACCGGGAGATCGACGTCGAACTTCAATCGCACATCGCCTTGCGCATCGAAGACAATCTTGCCCGTGGCATGTCGCCGAGGAAGCAGGCCGCGACGCCCGGTTGCGCTTTGGTAATCCCGTGGTGATCAAGGAGCGGGTCACCGGCGCCGACACCGCATTGGCTCTGGATGGCCTCTGGCGCGATCTTCGCTACGGGCTCCGACAATTGAGAAAATCCCCGGGTTTCACCGCCACCGCCGTGGTCACGCTTGCCCTCGGCGTCGGCGCCAACGCGGTTGTCTTCAGTGTGCTCAACGCGCTCATCCTGCGTCCGCTCAACGTGCCCCAGCCGCATAGCCTCTATCTGGTCGAGCACAAGGAGCATGGATCGTACTTCCAGTCCTATCCGGATTACCTCGACTACCGCGACGGCAACAGCACCTTCAGCGGAATGGCCACTTACGATTCGGCCACCACTGCGATCAGCGTAGGAAAATCCTCGTTTAAGAGCTTCGGCTATCTCGCCTCGGGCAATTACTTCGACCTGCTCGGCGTCCAGCCTGCGCTGGGCCGGTTGTTTCATGCGGGCGATGAGCATGGGCCGAAATCGGCTCCATACATCGTCCTTAGCTATGATTTTTGGCGGTCCCGGTTCAACAGCAATCCGCTCATCCTGGGCACGACCGTCGACCTCAACACTCATCCCTTTACCGTGATCGGCGTTGCTCCGCAGGAATTCCATGGAACCGAGATTTTCTTTTGGCCGGATTTCTGGGTTCCCATCGTCGAAGCGCCGCAGCTTGGATACAGCGATCGCTACCTGGCGAATCGCAGCAATCACAATCTCTGGTTACTGGGACGTCTGAAGCCCGGCGTAACGTCCCAACAGGCAAGCGACAATCTGAACGTCCTCTCCAGCCGGTTGGCCAGCCAATATCCAACCGAGGACGACGGACTGACCGCCCGCCTGGTCAAGCCGGGATTGATGGGTGATGTCTGGGGCGATCCGATTCGCAACTTCCTGGCCGGCATTATGATCCTGGCGTCGCTGGTGCTGTTGGCCGTCTGCGCCAACCTCGGCAGCATTTTTGCCGTGCGGGCTGCCGAGCGCAGCCGCGAGTTGGCCATTCGCCTGGCCATTGGCTCCAGCCGTTGGAAACTTTTGCGCGCCCTATTGACGGAAGCCGTGCTTATTTCTTTGCTCGGTGGGATGACGGGAACGTTCTTCGCAGCGACCCTGCTGCATCTGCTGAGCCGCTGGCAGCCTTTCGCGGAGTTTCCTGTCCATGTTACCGTCCTTCCCGACGCGAAGGTCTATGCCCTTGCATTGTTGTTGTCTCTGGGCAGCGGCATCTTCTTCGGTCTTTTGCCGGCGCGGCAAGTCTGGCAATCCGACGCGGCGCAAGCCATGAAGAGCGGCGCGGCGCGGGGTCCGCCGCGCGCGGCTTCGCCTTGCGCGATGTTTTGCTTTGTGTACAGATCGCGCTCTGTACCCTGCTGGTCACCTCCTCGCTGGTGGCGTTACGCGGCATGGAACGCTCTCTGCATGCCCGCCTGGGCTTCCAGCCGCAGAGCGTGATGCTGGCGGAAACACAGTTGAATATGGGAGGCTATGCCGAGGATCAATGGCCGCCGGTGCAGAGGCGCATGGCCGAGGAAGCGGCTCTCATCCCTGGAGTCTCGGCGGCGGGCGTGATCGATCGAGCCATGCTGGACAACGACTGCTGTGGAAGTGAGGGAGTGTTTCGGACGGGAACCACCGATTTTCGGAAAGAGGTTTTCGACGCCCATAAGTTCTCCATTTCTCCCGGATACCTCACAGCCGCCGGCACACGATTACTGTCGGGGCGCGACTTCACCTGGCACGACGATGCAAACGCTCCCCAGGTTGTGCTGGTAAACGCGACCTTTGCGCGGATGATGTTTGGAAACACTCGCGCCGTAGGACAACAGTTTCTCTTATTCAGAGGAACCCATCCAACAGAGGTTGTCGGCGTAGTGGAAGACGGAAAATATCAAACCCTCACCGAAGATGCTGCGCCTGCCATGTTCTTTCCCTCTGGCGCAGAAAGCCACCAGCAACGACACGGTGTTGGTCGTTCGCTCGCTCGCGCCCGCCAACGATACGGCTGCCGCGCTCCGCCGTATGCTCTCCGGTATCGATCCCAATCTTCCCTTCGTGCTGCGAAGCTGGCCGGATGCATTAGATCTGGCCTTCTTCCCCGCCCGCGCAGCGACCGCCGCCCTTGGCATCATGGGCCTGCTTGCGGCCATGCTTGCCGTCACCGGCATCTTCGGCATGGCGGTGTATAGCGTCAGCCACCGCATGAAGGAGTTAGGCATCCGTGTGGCGCTGGGCGCGCGCCGCGCGGAGTTGATGCAAGCGGCGCTGGGCAGGCCCCTGGTTCTATTGCTGATGGGATCCACTCTGGGGCTGACGCTCGGCATGTTCGCCACGCAACTGCTGGGGCGGGTTGTCTACGAGGCGAACCCTCGTGATCCGCTGGTTTTGCTCGGGGTCGTTGCCACCATGGCCCTATTGGGCTTGACCGCTACCTGGATTCCTGCCCGGCGGGCGCTGGAAATAGATCCATCCAGGTTGATGCGAGAGGAATAGGCGGAAAGTGTTCGGTTCCGAACAAAATTTTCGCGAGTGGACATTAGCCGAGCTCCTGTCCCCGTAACGGACGATTGAATCCCGGTAACTTAGCACTGTCTGATTGTGGCGGATGACTTGCAAGTTCAGAGAAGCAGGATGCTCAACGATCTAAAATTCGCCCTTCGCCAACTGCGCAAGTCACCAGGATTCACCCTGACGGCGGTGTTGCACGCTCGCGCTGGGGATCGGGGCCAATACGGCGATCTTCTCGCTGGTGGACTCGATCATGCTGCGCCCGCTGCCCTTTCCCCAACAGGACCGGCTGATGCGCATCGAATCCGGCGACGTCAGCCCCTTTCCCAAGGGCTGGATCCGGGCACTGGGGGAGCATTCCGATTCCTTCAGCGCGATCAGCGGCTTCGGGGCGGATGCGGAGTCGAATGTGGCGGCGGCCGACTCCTCCGACCGGGTGTTTGGCGCTGAGGTGATGGCGAACGCATTCGACACGCTGGGGATTCATCCCGCACTGGGCACTTTCTTCACCCGGCAGGAGGAAGCCGCCGGCCGCGATCTGGTTGCCGTGTTGAGCTATGGCTATTGGCAGCAGCGTTTCGGGCAGGAGCCCGGATGCGATCGGCCAAACCATCCGCATTGACGGCATCTCGCGGCGGATCATCGGCGTCATGCCGGCGGGCGTGCGGTTTCCCTATGCCGACACCCAGTTTGTGATTCCCGTGGCCTTCAAAGGCGGCGATCCAATCGATCCCTGGCGAAACTTTGACCTGAACGTGTTTGGACGCCTGAAGGACGGGGTGACGCCGGCACAGGCCCAGGACGAGCTGCACCGGTTGCACGCGCGGTTGTTGCCGCTGTTTCCCTGGCGGATGCCGGATACCTGGGCATCCGCTCTCACCGTAGTACCGCTGCTTGAATCCGAAGTAGGGGCGACGCGGCCCCGTCTGCTGCTGTTGTTTGCCGCGGTCGGCTTGATCCTGCTGATTGCCTGCGCCAATGTAGCGAACCTGATGCTGGCGCGGGCTTCCGGCCGCGAACGCGAGATGGCGGTTCGCGGGGCGCTGGGTGCTTCTTCGGGCCGGCTGCTCCGCCAGTTGCTGGCAGAGAGCGTGCTGGTGGGTGCACTGGCGGGAATCGCGGGCATGACCGCGGCCGCGGCGAGCCTGCGGGGTTTGGTGCGGCTGCTGCCGGCAGACACTCCGCGGCTGAACGAGATATCCCTGCACTGGACGGTGTTTCTGTTTGCTGCAGCGGCCTCGTTGTTGACGGGATTTATTTTCGGGCTGGTCCCGGCATTAAAAATGGCATCGCCCAACCTGCGGGGCGCGCTGGGCTCCGGCAGCCGCAGCGTGACGGGAGGATCGTCGCAATTCCGCGTGTCAATGGCGCTGGTGGTCGGACAGATTGGCTTGTCGGTGGTGGTGATTACTGCCGCGGGTCTCCTGCTTCACAGTCTCTACAGCTTATCCAAGGTGGATCCGGGCTTTCGTACGGAAAGGGTGGTTACGGCGGAGGTCTCGCTGGACGCGACGGCGTGCCAGGATAAGGGTCGATGCAGCGGGTTCTTCACCACGCTGCTGAACAAAGCGCAAGGCATCGCGGGGATCGAAGCGGTTGCGCTGACCGATTCATTGCCGCTCAGCGGGCGGGATAACAACTACGTTTTCGACGCCGAAGGACATCCCCGGGATGCGCGGCAGAGCGCATTGGTGGCCACCGGACGCGTGGTGTCGCCTGACTACTTTGCCACGCTTGGCATGCGCCTGGTGCGGGGGCGCATGCTCGCCAACCAGGATGAGTCGGGAGCAAGTCACGCGGTGGTCATCAGCCAGAGTATGGCGGAGCGGCTGTGGCCCGACCAGGATCCGCTGGGCAGACACCTTCTCGATGTGAAGGATGAGCCGGCTCCGGCGGCCTGGAATAACAACGCGGCGTCTGTCGTGGTGGGCGTGGTGAGCAACACGCACGGCAGCGGTCTTGCCAGCGGGTTCGGGGATGAAGTCTATCTTCCCATGACCACCGCGCGTGAACAGCCGGTAATGTCCGTCCTTTTGCGCACGCACGCGAGCGCTTCTGAAGCGGCAGAAGAACTGCGCGGAGCGGTGAAAGAAGTCGACCCCCTGGTGCCGGTGACGCGCGTTCGCAGCCTGAACGAGGTGGTGGCGGCGTCGGTGGCGGCTCCGCGGTCGCTGGCGATTCTGCTGCTGGCATTCGGGGCTGTGGCGCTGTTAATCGGCGGCGTGGGGGTCTACAGCCTGATCGCCTACATCGTGAGCTGGCGAACGCGGGAGATCGGCATTCGGCTGGCGCTGGGCGCGATGCGATGGGAGATTGTAGGCGCGATCGTGAAGCAGAGCCTGTTGCTCGCCGCAGCGGGTTCGGCCGCTGGAATGGTGGTGGCTGCTCTGCTGATGCAATTCTTGCGCAGTTTTCTTTTTGGCGTCAGCGTGTTGGATCCCTTGACCTTCTGCACTGTTCCCTTGGTGATGCTGCTGCTGGCGATGTTCGCGGCGTGGATTCCGGCGCGAAGGGCCGCCGGCATCGATCCCATGAAGACGCTGAGAAACGAATAGGCACGTAGACCGGCGGCTAAGTCATTTATGAGTGGCTTCTCCAAGTTTCCGCCCCAGGAACTCGGCGCTGGCCGAATAAGCGCGCACCCAGTCCCGGCGTAAGAGGAAGTCGTGAATCTCGTCCGGGAAGATCAGTTCCTCGAAGTCGACCTTCTGCCTGCGCAAGGCCTCCACGAGTTCTTCGGTTTCGGCAAAGGGAACGTTGCGGTCATCGTCGCCGTGAATCAGTAACACCGGCGAGCGCCACGTGGCCACCGAAGCCATCGGGGACGACGCAAACGCCAGCCGTGCCACATCCGCCCGTTCGCGCGGATCGTAGTTCGGTGAAAAGGTCGGCAGTTCCGTGTTCCAGTCGTGAACGCCATGCATGTCGACGCCGGCGGCAAACAAATTGGACGCGCGGGCCAGGCCAGCGCAGTCAGATAGCCGCCGTAGCTGCCACCCCACGCGCCGATGCGTGTTCCATCCACATCGGGCCGGCTCTTCAGATAAAGTCCCGCGCCCAGCACATCATTGAATTCGCTTGCACCCGTCGCTCCATAATTGAGCGCTTCGCGGAAGTTGAGCCCGTAACCTATGCCGCTGCGGTAGTTCACGCTGAGAACGATATAACCAATGCTGGCCAGGTACTGGTTCATCGCGTAAGCATTGGAGTAGTACTCCATGTAATGCCAGCCGAGCAACATCTGCCGTTGTGACCCGCCATGGAAGAAGATTAACGCCGGCCGCCGTTCCCCCGGCGCGATCCCCATCGGCGCGAAGAGCTGGCCGTGAATCTCAAGCCCATCCGCGGCGGGAAATATGACCTGCCGCGGTGTCAACGAAGCGCGCGGCAGGATAATCCGCTGGAATGGCCTGAGGTGCCAGGTCGATCAGTTCACCGCTCTTGACCACCGCGGCGCGAATGGGCAAGCGTGCATCGGAGCGCAAAGCAGCCACGGTCACGGAGTCGCTCGCAATCACCGGCTGCGTCTCGATGCCATCACCCGCCGTTACGGATTCTGCTGCATGGTTTGCTCCGTCCGCGGCAAACATGATCCGCCAGAGGTGGCGCCTGTCGATGTCATTCTGATTGGAGTCAAATACCAGCATCTTGCGGTCGCCGCTGAGAGACACATGCTCTACCTCGAAATTGCCCGGCGTGAGCAGCGTCGCGGTCCCGCCCGACGCCGGCACGGCATAGAGATGAAGCCAACTATCGCGCTCCCAAGGAAAGACGATGCGGTCGCCAACGGTCCAATACAACTGCTCCAGCGAAGCTAGCTCGCGGTAAGCACTGCCTGCTCCTTCAGCCGCGCGCCACACGTCATGCGCCTTACCGGTCGCCACCTCCACCACCCGAATCGACCAAGGCAAAGCAGTGCGATGCGGCTCAAAGAGCAGTGAATCCCTATCCGGAGGAATGCGTAGAAAAGCGATGCGAGCGGAGTCAGGCGACCATACGGGACGGCTATCAAGGTCGGTCGATGGGTCAAGATAGGTGACCGAACCGGAGGCCGCTGAATAGAGACCGACAAAGCTGTGGTCGCCGCGATCGCTCACAAAGGCCAGCCGCGAGCCGTCCGGAGACCAACGCAAATTCGCCGCAGAGCCTCGCGTCTGCAGCAGTTGCTCTGGTTTAGCTTTCGCGTCGTTGAGGGAGAGCAGCCATAACTGACCTTTGAGGACGTAGGCCAGTCGCTTGCCGTCCGGCGATATTGCGGGATCATGGCCCTCGGCCAGCAAGCGCGGCTCGCCCCCTTCCGCGCTTATCATCCACAGCTGTTGCTGGGCGCCCTTGGGGAACCAAGCCGGATTGGGCACAGGATGACTCTCGCCCTGCGCGCCATCGCCGCGAACGTAAATGATATTGGCGGCATCGGGCGTCCATCGCGGGGAGTTGATCTCTTGGCCGTCGTCCTCGCCGTAGTGTGTTATCTGGCGAGCGACGTAGCCCTTACCATTCGGCGCCGGTTCGGCCACCCACAGGTTGCGCCGGCCGCCGATATTCGCCTCCCATGTCAACCGTCCATGCGATGGAGCGGCCGTCAGATCGGACGTGAATGGGGCGCTGAGAGCCTGCTGAATCGTGAATCCCTCTGCCTGCGTGACTGCCGCTGCCGCCGTTACCACTATCCCGGCCAAACCCCACCCCACTCCCGCCTGCCGCAGCAGCCGCGCAGTGCTCATCAGCTCACCCCCCGGAGGAAAGATTGTGCCATATCGGCAAGCTTCATGCGCCTTTCCTTACTGAAAGGCGCACGCGCGGCCTCGTCCAGCGCTGCATGGCAGGAAATCCGGGTGCGGGGCTGGATTCCTGGTATGGGCCGTCTATTGGCTCGCCGTCATTTTGCGGATGGTGTTGGTGGTGCTCGCGCCGGTGACCGTGGGGACAATCTCGACCCGGCCACCCCAGGTGACTACATCGTCCGCCCCCACAATGGTCGAAGCGGTGTAGTCCCCGCCTTTCACCAGCACGTCGGGACGAACGGCCTGGATCAGCTCCAGTGGAGTGGGCTGATCGAAAATAATCACGGCGTCAGTCGCGCCCAGGGCAGCCAGAACACGCGCCCGCTCGCTCTCACTTACCAGCGGCCGGGTAGGTCCCTTCAGCCCCCTGACAGAGGCATCGCTGTTCAAACCGATGATCACCTTATCTCCAAATTCACGGCACTGCTCGAGCAGGGTAATGTGGCCCACATGCAGAATGTCAAAACAGCCGTTGGTAAAGACAATTCGATCGCCGCTGGCCCGCCACTCCGCCAAACGAACCAGCAGATGTGGCAAATCGAGAATTTTGTCCGGAGCTTTCATCTGGGCGGATGCGGTGAACTCGGCCACCAGCTCGTGGCGTGAGATGGGCGCTGTCCCTGTCTTGGCGACCACGATGCCCGCGGCGATATTCGCCAGGGTGACGGCCGTCTCCGGGTCAAGACCGCCGGCCAGCGATGCCGCCAGGGTGGCAATCACCGTATCGCCGGCGCCGGTGACGTCGAAGACCTCGCGCGCACGGGTGGGCGAATGAACAACCCGGTCGGGATAGAGAATACGGATGCCCTTCTCGCTCATGGTGACGGTCATGTAATCGATCCCCAACTGCCCCACCAGCTCTTGTGCCGCGGCGAGCAACGGGGCCAGATTGCGGCTGGGTATCCCGGTGACCAGCCCGAGCTCCTGAAGATTAGGGCAGATGGTGGTGGCGCCCGCATATTTGCTGAAGTCCCGGCCCTTGGGGTCGGCCAGTACCGGGATGCGCCGCTGCCGGGCGAGGGCGATGACCGCCTGGCAAAGCGGCGCACTCAACGCGCCCTTATCATAGTCAGAGAGGATCACCGCATCGGCGGTGCGCACCAACTCCAGCGGCGCGCTCCAGCAGCGCCTGGTGCTCAACGGCTGGACGCGGCTCAGCGCTCTCCACATCCAAGCGCAGCAATTGCTGATTGCGGGAGGTGATCCGGGTCTTCGAAATGGTGGGATGGCAGGAAGCAACCATCCCTGAGAGGTCGACATTCGCCGGGGCAAGCAAGGCGCGCAACTCGCGCATCTCCGCGTCGTCTCCCCAGAAGCCGGCCTGGGCGACGCTTACCCCCAGGCCCACCAGGTTCATGGCCACGTTGGCCGCACCCCCAGGGGCGCTGGTCGTGCGCACCGAGCGCAGTACCGGGACCGGCGCTTCGGGAGAGATGCGATCGACATCACCCCAGATGGAGCGGTCCAGCATGACATCGCCGATGATCAGGATGCGGAGTGCGGCAAATCCACTTTCAATGAGGGAGAGCAGGCGAGACTGTTCTTTCACCATCGCAGATCCTATCATCGCAAATAAAGAGCCCGTTCTGCGACTGGCCTATACTACGGGGAAGATGGGGTTTCCGCTGTTGTAACTGCATATGGCGTTCGAGCTAGCAAAATCCAGAGCTGTGAGGGTGTGGACCAGGCGGATACTCCGCCCCACCACCAAATGGGGCCGCATCACCCTTTGGCTGGGCATCATTTGCCTCCTGCTGTGGACCGCGGATGCGGCGCCGGGAACCAAGCTCGGCGGCTGGGCAATCTTTACCAGCCTTGTCTTCGCCTTCTTTGCCCTCGTCCTCCTCTGCCGTTGGGGCTACCGCCCCTTGCTATGGAGGCTGCGCAACCGGCTGATCGTCACCTACCTGTTCATCGGCGTCATGCCAATCCTGCTGCTCTTGCTCATGGGCGGCCTCGCGGGTTTTATATTTGCCGGCCAATTTGCCACCTACGTTGCCACCTCCGACCTGCATTCGGAGTTGCTGCACCTGCAGGCGGCCAACGATGCGCTGGCCGCGCAGCTATTCCCGATGGAGAAGCTCGGGCAAGCTCAACGAGCAGCTGGCCGGCGAATTGACGCGCGCTTCCGACGAGAGGTTTCCTGGGCGGACCGTAACCGTCTTGCGAAACGGAAGGAGTTTTGTCCTCTCCACTGGGGGCCAGCTCCTCAAGACGCCCCCGGCCCCGGTTCCCGCCTTTATCAACGGAGACTTCACTCGCTACGTCGTGGACCAGGACAGCCTGCATATGCGCACCGTCAAGCTGGAGGGTGAAGGCAGCCGGCAGCTCGCCCTGGTCTCCGATCTGCCCATCACGGCGAATCTACTTGTCCCCACCGCAGCACGCCTGGGTATCGTGAGGTTGTATCCGCCTGTTCCAGCAGACCGCAGGGCGCAGCGGCGACCCGAGAATGCGGTCGTCAGCGGGCAGCTGCCCCCTCGTTCCCATTGGTTCGACGTAACGCTGGAATTTTTCACGCTCCTCGATGTGATGGACTGGAAGACCGGGGAAAAGCGAGAAGACGGATACATCGATGTGGCCACTCGACCTTCCATGCTTTTTGCGACCCTGTTCGCCGCCCTGGGGGCCAGCGCGCTGATCCTCCGCGACATCCTGTTCGCGATCGCAATTTTCTTTGCCGTGATTGAGTTGGTCGCGCTCTATATCGGTATCCGTCTCTCGCGCAGCATGACGGCTTCGGTAGCAGGACTCTATGGGGCAACGCAACATGTGAACCGCGGCGATCTGACCCACCGGATACAGCTCCAGGGCCGCGACCAGATGGCGGCACTTGGGCAGTCGTTCAACTCCATGACCGCATCGTTGGCCAAACTGATTGAGGAGCAAAAAGAGAAGCAGCGGCTGGAGAACGAGCTCAGCATCGCCTACGAGGTGCAGGAACTGCTCTTCCCTCGCCAGGTCACTGACCTGCCTACGCTCGAGGTCCACGGCGTTTGCGTTCCTGCGCGCACAGTCAGCGGCGACTATTACGACTTTATTCCCCTGGGCAGCGACCGGATGGTGCTCGCGGTCGGAGACATCAGCGGAAAAGGAATTTCCGCGGCGCTGTTGATGGCCACGGTGCACGCCTTCGTGCGCGCTTATTCCCTGGAACCGGAGATGGCCTTGATGCCTGCCTCGTTGGCCTATGGGTCCCATGAGGATCCCCGCATGTACTACCGCGGGGATGGCAGCGCGGAATCGCAGGTGGCGCCGGCCATGCTGATGACCACCCTGAACTATCAGCTTTATCGCAGCACGCCGGCGGCCAAGTACGCCACCATGTTTCTCGGCTGTTATGACGCCAAGGCGCGGGTCTTGACCTATTGCAACGCAGGCCACCTGCCGCCCATCATTGTGCGGGCAACGGGCGAAGTCTTTCCCCTCTCGACCAACGGCACGGTGGTCGGCTTGTTCAGCGGGGTCACCTATGACGAGTCGACGCTGGTGATGCAGACCGGCGATATCTTTGTCGCCTACAGTGACGGTGTGACCGAACCGGAAAATGAGTTTGGGGAATTTGGCGAGGATCGCCTGATCGCGTTGGTCAAGGAACACCGCAACAAGCCTTTGCCCCGCATCACTGAAATTGTCGCCGGCGCAGTAGCGGACTGGATCGGCAGCGCGGAGCAGCCGGACGATGTGACCATCGTTCTAGCCCGCTGCACCGGCCCCTCGGCATAAGGTAGCCGGCACAGGGGGGGCCGCTATTTCTCATCAATATCCCGCCTCTGCTAGTCTTTTTACTACATGCGCATCAGTAGATTAAGTCTCATCCTTGCTTGCTTGTCCCTTTCCGCCTCCAACTCCTTCGCAGCCCCGCCCGCTTCCGTCGCGGCCAGATTGGGCGCGCAGAACGCGCTCTTTGAGGAGCAGTATCAGTCCGACCTGAAGGCCTCGCCGGAAACTGCGACCGCATACGGAGACTATCGCTACAACGACCGGCTCGATGACGTCTCTCTGGCCGAAGTCGAGCGCGAGCACGCCACGGATGAGAAATTTCTCGCGCGCCTCAAAGCAATCTCCACCGCCGGCTTCACCGAGCAGGACGTGATTTCCCACGAGCTCATGGTCCGCACCCTGGAGCGGCGCAATGAGCAATACGCTTTCAAAGATTTTGAGATGCCGATCTCCCAGATGAGCGGCCCTCACACCTACCTCGCGGATCTTCCTCTCTCCTCGCCATTCAGCAGCGTCAAGTATTACGAGGACTACATCGCGCGCCTTCACCAGATTCCGCGTGTGTTTTCGCAGACTGAGGAGGTGCTGCGCGCCGGCATGCGCGACCACCTCATGCCGGTACGCTTTCTGCTGGAGAAAATCCCCGGCCAGTGCCACGGGGTCATTGCCGCGAATCCATTTCTGCTGCCGACAAAGAAGTTTCCCAGCAGCATCTCTGCTGCCGATCAACAGCGCCTGACCCAGCAAATTACCGACGCCGCCAACAAGGAAGTGCTGCCGGCCTACAAGGCCTTCGCCAACTTTGTCGCTACGGAATACGCACCTCACGGCCGCACCACGCTCTCGGTGACCTCGCTACCCGGGGGCGCGAGCCGCTACCAGCACGACATCCGCCTGCGCACGACCATCAGCAATCTCACGCCCGACCAGATCCACCAGCTTGGGCTGCGCGAGTCGGCTCGAATCGAGGCCGAGATGCTCGCAATTGCAAAGAAGGAGGGTTTTTCCGATGTGGCCTCTTTCGACGCTTCCCTGAGAAAAAATCCCAAGTACATTCCGACGTCCGCCGAGCAGATTCTCGATGACTATCGCAGGTATCTCGCCCAGATGCAGGGCAAGATGCCGCAGCTCTTCACTTATCTTCCCGGCTCCCCCGTAACCGTGGAAGCGATACCGGCCTTCCAATCGGCGATGGCAACCCACTACCAAACCGGAACGCCTGATGGCACGCGGCCTGGCCGGGTGGTTGTCGCCACTTCCGACTTTGCCCATCGCACCCTCATCGACGACGAGGCGACCGCCTATCACGAGGGGATTCCCGGTCATCACATGCAGGAGTCCGTGGCCCAGAAGATGACGGACCTCCCCAACTTTCGCCGGCACTCGTTCAACTCCGGCTATATCGAGGGTTGGGCGTTGTATGCCGAGCAACTGGGCAAGGAGGTTGGCTTTTACCAGGATCCTGTCTCCGACTACGGCAGGCTCACCAGCGAGCGCTTTCGCGCCGTGCGCCTGGTGGTCGACACCGGCATTCACTCCAAGGGCTGGACGCCGCGAGCAGGTGGTTGACTACTTCCGCAAAACCGGTGTGATCGACGAGCCCATGATCCAGACCGAGACTGACCGCTACATTGCCTGGCCGGCCCAGGCACTGAGTTATAAGCTGGGGCAGCTCAAGATCCTCGAGCTGCGCGAGCGCGCCCGCAAAGAGCTCGGCTCAAAATTCGACATACGCACCTTCAACGACGAAATGCTGAACGGCGGCGTGCTGCCTCTGGATCTTCTCGAGGGCAGGATCGATGGCTGGATCAAGACGCAAAGGGGTACGGGACAGATAGCTCGCGGCGACTAAATAAGTCATTTTTGGGTCGCTTGCAGCAGAATCTGGTTCGATTTGGCCGTTGGATTCTATGCGCCCTCGTCTTGTAAGCTTCTTGAAATAGCGTTCTGGAACTTCTACGATGAAGCTACCTTCCCAGAAGAGAGCAGGAGCGCAGAAGAGAGCAGGAGCGCAGAAGAGAGCAGGAGCGACACATGGGACACCTCGACCGCATTACTCAAGATCCCGCAGTGATGGGCGGCAAGGCTTGCATCCGTGGGTTCCGAGTCACGGTTGGCATGATCGTAGCCCAGATCGGCGCCGGGCAGAGTGTCGCGGAAGTTCTCTCTGACTACCCTTACATCGAGCGCGAAGATATCATGCAGGCTCTCCGTTATGCGGCTTGGCGCGCTGACGAACGCGAGGTCATGCTGACCAAAGCATGAAGGTACTCGTCGATATGAACCTCTCTCCGCGGTGGGTAGACCTGCTAACAGGCGAGGGGGTTGAGGCAGCCCATTGGTCAACGCTTGGATCAGGAAACGCGTCGGACAGAGTTATCATGGCGTACGCCAAAACCAATAATTACATCGTCCTTACGCATGATCTGGATTTTGGCGCCATCCTCGCTGCTACCCAGGGGGAGAAGCCCAGCGTGGTGCAGATCCGCGCCGAACTACTTATCGCCAAACGTAATTGGGAAGCAGGTAATCCTCGCGCTTCGGCAGATGGCCTCGGAACTCCAGGATGGCGCACTGCTTACCGTCGACTCGGAACGCACACGCCTGCGCCTGTTGCCGCTGCGTGTGGAACCCTCCGACCAATCTGCCCAAGGCCCGGAGAATAAGCCTACTGATCGATCGCTGGCGCGGTATCGGATCCTTTGGAATGGTTGCGCGTTATAGAGCGGATACGATATCGGTGTTTTTGAAATCGTCGCCCTTGAAGAGAAGAGGCTCGCCCGTGATCTTTGCCAGCCCGTAGGCGAAACAGTCGCCGAAATTCAATCCCGCAGGATGGCGGCCCTTGCCGAAGTCGTGAAAAGCCTGACGCGCGGCGTGCGCCTGGTCCACCGTGACGGGTTCGATCACGATGTCGATGCGGCGCATGAGTGCGTCACATTGCCGAAGCACGTCGGCGCCGAACTGGCCCTCGATGACGATCGAGAGTTCGAGGAAATTTCCGGCTGACATGCGGCAGCGCGATGCCCGGCTGATGGCGTCGACGTAGCGTTCGAAATCCGGCTCTTTCGCCAGGATGGCAACGAGCGGCGAGGTGTCGAGGATCATTTCGGGAGGCCGCGCTCGTCGTAGAGATATTCAGCGTGATCGAGATAGGGGCCTTTGATGTGGGCGGCGGAGCGGTCGGCGATGGCGCGGATGTCGGCCGCGAGCGCCTCCGCATCGCGCTTGTGGAGCCGTTCGTAGCGTTCGCGCAGGGCTTCCGTGACGGCGCGGGTGAGCGTTTCGCCGGTCTCCTGGGCGATGGCCTGCGCGAGCCGGTGTGCCTCCGGATCCTTGACGTTCAGGCTCATTTCTCTTTCTTTCTGTATCATCTTCTGCCTTTCTTTATCATATGCCCTTCCCACGTTCCATGGCAAGGGGCATGTCTTGATTTGCAGAATTTACGCGGCGCCGGTTGCTGTAGACTTGATCTTCTCCTTTTATTCCCCTATAGTGGTCGACATGCGTGCTCTTCGTTTCCCCAAGTCTTGCGTGGTCTGCTGCAAGAAATGCGGCCACGACGTCTTAGCCGGAACCGACCGATTCCCTGCCAGCTCGATTTTCGTGGTGTGCTCGCTGTGTGGAGAGAAGCGGAGGTACCAGCCTTCAGAGGTGATCCATGGCCGGCCGCATTTCGTGGTCCGGAGAAACAGAGTGGACACCGGACGACGCGGTCCCATGGCCGCTCGCCTGGGCTCGCTCCATGCTATTTCGGCAAAGGCGCGAGTTTGATGGTTCTGCCTTCGCGCGCAGACTGCCTGGCCGCGTCCAGGATCTGCATGACCACCACGTTGGTCTCAAGCGAAGTAAGGTCGCCGTCCGGCTGTAAGCTTCCGTTGAGCACTGCGGCCAGGTAGTGGAGAGATCCGTCGTTGGGCGGCGCCAGCGGTGGAGCGGTTCCTGCGCTTTCCTGATCCTGACCTTTGGTCCGCACGCGCAGCTTGTCCGGCCCGACCGTGATCAAGTACCCGGTCGCACCGTACACCTCCATATCCTTGCGGCTGAAAGGCCAGTTCCACGACGCCATCAGCACTGCCTGCGCTTTTGGATAACGCAGAATAATGGTTGCTTCATCCGCCACCCGGGGATAGATCTCCGGCTTATCCGTTTGGTCCACCGCGGTTACGGACAGCGGAGATTCCCCGTGCATGAGCCACGTGACCAGGTCCGCACCGTAGCAGCCAAAATCGTACAAGGCGCCATCGCCGTTTTGCTCCGGATCCTCCAACCACTTGAGAAACTCCGGTGGCACGTGGATCTCTTTGGGCCCCTCATGGCCATCATGCACCACGACTCTGCGCAGGTCGCCCAGCGCACCCTTGGCCACTTCGTCGTACGCGGCGCGGTTGCTGGCATACCAGGTGGTCTCGTAGTTCACCAACACCTGGATGTGATGTTCCCGGGCCGCGCGGCGAATCGCCAGGGCATCTTCCAGCGACATGGTAAGTGGCTTTTCCACCATAACGCTCAGCCCGTGCTGGGCCGCTGCCTCGATCACGCGCCGGTGCTCGCCGACCGACGTGTAGACCAGCAGAGCCTGCGGATGACAGGCCGCGACCATCGCATCCAGCTGCGTATAGAAGAGGCTTGAATCGAGATGAAACTGCTGGGCGTAACGGTGCGAGAGGCTGGTATCCGCATCCACAATGCCCACCAGTTGCACCTCCTGCTGGTTGGGGAACTGCTTCAGGAAGCCCGCAACATGCCCATGCTCCAGCCCGACAATGGCAACCCGAATCGGTTGCGCAAAGCAGTGGCTCAGGCCCATGACCGCGAATATGAAGTAGACCCATACCTGCCGCATGCTTCCTCCGAAATTCTTATGTCTGCGCAGGCGCCTTGCCGGAACGTCGTACCCAAACACCGTTTTGTTTTTCCAGATAAACCCACTCCGATTGGGAGCAGAGGTTTCCGCACCAATCAAGGATGTAGACCAACGCTGCTGTTTGCGCCGCGTTGAAGTAGACCTCGCTGAAATAGGTGATGCCAAGGTAATTGCCAAACGTAGATTGGTCAGACGAGGAGGCGTTCATGGAAGTGCGCGAAGCCTTCAAGGCCGCGCTATCGGCGGGCGACAGCAGCACGTACGGGCGCGGCAAGTGGAGACGCCGCCTGAGCACCAGGCGCTCCTTCTTGCGCTGGTTGTAGTCGTTTACCGCTTCGGTAAAGGCTTGCACGTTGTCTGAGGGTGGCTGGAGGGTAGCCTCTGGCGCCAGCTTGGGGTCCATATCATCCTCGTTCACCGTCGTATTGCTGATGGCCCACGGCTGGCCGGCATCCATATCCTGAAACACCTGGCCCGGCATCACCAACGAATAGATCATGTAGGTATCGGGCAGGCGATCCGGCGCCACTGGGGCAGCGGCGGGCTTGGCTTGCGCGAACGCGAGGGCCGCGGAGGCGACTGCCGCGAGGCCCATCAAACCCAGGTGCATTGGAAACAGCTTGAACCGCCGGATGACCGCCATAGGCAACAACCCCTCTTACGATGATGACACAGCCCGGTAGTATTCTCTGGAGATACACATTGGTGACCTGCGATTGACGAAACCGGCCCGAGCCAAGGCTAACAAGCTGGGAGAAGTAGAGCGTGTCTACCGCGTCCTGCGCGATTGGTTGATTACGGCCAAGCTTCCTCCCGGAGAATTCCTCTCTGAAGCCGATCTCGCCGAGCGATGCGGAACCAGCCGCACCCCGGTGCGCGAAGCCTGCACTCGCCTGATGCAGGACCATTGGCTGACCCGGATCCGCAGGAAGGGCTTCATGGTGACGCCCATCTCGGTGCGCGACATCGTGGACCTCTACGACTACCGCAAGCTCCTGGAATGCTACGCGGCGGAAAAGGTGGCGCAGACCGCGAGCCACGATCAGATAAAGGACCTGTCTGCGATTCTGGCGCCGGAGAAAGACTCCGCAGCCGGCCTGGAGCAGATTCTGATTGCCAACCAGGCATTTCATCAACGGTTGTGCGAGTTGGCGGGCAATCAAAGGGTGCTGGGACAACTCAATCTGACCCTCGGCTATGTGGCGCGCCTCGATACGCTTTGCACCCAGACTGTCCCCGGCTGGATCGGCCATGCGGAGATTCTGCGAGCCATCGAGAGACGCGAGCCGGCTGAGGCCCGGCATGCCATGCAGGTGCACGTGGATACTTCCCGCGACAAGATGGTGAAGCTCTTCAGCTCTTAATTATTGCCGCGCAGGACACGCCCCGCGGTGGCGCCCGTCGATCTGCCGTCTTCCCATTCCAGTTGACCGTTGACCAGTACGTACTTCACACCCTTCGCCACCTGGTTAGGATCGGCATAGGTGGCGCGATCGATTATGGCCGCCGGATCGAAGATGGTCACGTCGGCATAGAAGCCACTCTTCAACAGTCCGCGGCCGGTAAGATGTTCACGCTGCGCCGGCAGTGAGGTGATCTTGCGAATTGCCTGGGACAAATCAAGCAGTTGCAGATCCCGGGCATAGTGACCGAGGAAGCGCGGCATCGAGTCCCACGCCCGGGGGTGCGTATGCGCTTCAAACAGCGGTCCATCGAGCGAGGTCTCGCCGGCATCGAGCCCGACGCTGGTCCAGGCTTGTTTCAGCCCGTACTGCAGATCTTTCTCATTGGCCATGAAGTAGAGCGCATCTGTCTGTCCCTTGTCGGCGAGGATGAAATCGAAGAGCGCGTCCATCTCCGGCTTGTTCTCGGCTTTGGCCATTTCAGCCACGGTCATCCGTCATATTTCTTGAGCGCGGGGTTCACCACTGCCGAGATCATCACACCGCTGCCGCCACCGCAATCCAGATAGAGGTTCTCCCAATCGTCGTGGTCTTGCGCCATCTCCGCCACGATCCGCCGGCGCGTCGCGGGATCTTGTAATCGCGCCAACAGCTTTTCCATGCCGCCATCGGCCATCCAGGGAGGCAGCGAAGATGCCAGCGCCGTGCCACCCGCTGTGTAGGGATACATATCGGCGGCGATATCCAGACCAGAGTCCCGCGCCGCCTGCAGCTTCGCGATCACCTGCGGCATCCCGCCCCAGCGCGTCTTCCCGCTGACCTTGAGGTGAAAAATCTCCACCGGAAGCTGCGCCTCGCGGCCGATTCGTATGGCCTCGTCGATGGCCTTCATTTCGCTCTGCCCTTCGCTGCGCATGTGCGTCGCATAGAGGCCGCCGTACTGCGCAGCGACCTTGGCCAGGGCAATCAGCTCCTCCGTGGTTGCATAATGTCCCGGCGGGTAGATGAGCGCGGTGGATACGCCCAGCGCGCCTTGCTGCATGGCGGTGGCCACCAGCGATTCCATCTGCTGCAACTCCGCCGGCGTAGGCGCTCGATCCCCATCCCCCAACACCGCCTCACGAACCTGGGCGGCTCCGACGTAGGTTCCGAGGTTGATGGGTGTGCCCTTGGCTTCCAGACGGCGGAAGTAGCCGGCGAGATCCTGCCAGTCTATGGAGAGATTGTAATGATCGAGGAAGATCTTTTGCGGCGCCAAGCGTTCGTTCGTTTTGCGGCGCAATCGAGCCGCCTTCCCCGGTAATCTCGCTGGTAATTCCTTGCGACAATTTGCTCAGGGACCGGTTATCAATCAGCAATGAGTATTCCGACTGGCCCAGCATATCGATAAATCCTGGGGAGACCACCAGACGCGACGCATCGATCACGCGCTTTGCCTGGGCGCTGCCCAGAGATCCTATGGCCGCGATACGGTCGCCCCGGATCGCGATATCCCCGGCATACCATGGGTTTCCGGCGCCGTCGATGATATGGCCATGACGAATGAGGATGTCGTAAGGAGCATCCGCGGCGCCTATTGAAGCCGGGATACAAAGCAACAGTGCGCAGGGGATGATAGTTAGCTTCATGGCTGTGCAGGCATTAGAGAGCGACCTGATCGGCCCCCTTCAGGTGAAGCCGCTCCCGTGCCTCGTCGGGGGTTGCAATCTCAAAGGAAAGTTCTTCGAGAATAGTACGGATCTTTCTCACCTGGTCGGCGCTGGATTTAGCCAGTTCGCCCTTACGCAGGTACAAGCTATCTTCCAGGCCTACACGCACGTTCCCGCCCAGCAGCGCGGCCAGCGTTGCGATGCGCATCTGGTGGCGCCCGGCGCCGATCACCGACCACTGGTAGTTCTCGCGCCCGAACAGTCGGTCCGCCGTTGCCTGCACGTAGCTGAGCAGCTCGACATCCGTGCCCATTCCCCCAAGAATGCCAAAGACCGTTTGCAGAAAGAGCGGCGGCTCGACCAGCTTCTCGTCCAGAAGATAAGCCAGATTGTAAAGATGTCCCAGATCGTAGCACTCGTATTCGAACCGCGTGCCGCATCCTTCACCCAGCTCTTTCACCACCCGCTTCATATCCACAAACGTGTTGCGGAATATATTCGACTTCGGTGCGCGCCAGGTACGGTTCTTCCCAGTCGTATTTCCATCCGCTGTATCGCCGCGTGAGCCGATGGATGGAGAAATTGATCGAGCCCATATTGAAGGAGGCCAGCTCAGGCTTGACGCGCAGCGCTGTCGCCAGGCGCTGATCGAGGTTCATGTTCAGGCCGCCGCCGGTAGTCAGGTTGATGACCGCGTTGGTGGCCGCTTTGATCGCCGGCAAAAACTGCATATAAGTGCCGGGGTCGCCGTTCGGTTCCCCGGTCTCCGGATCGCGTGCATGCAGGTGCAGAATGGCGGCGCCGGCTTCTGCTGCCTCGATGGCCTGGGACGCAATATCCTGGGGCGAGAAGGGCAGGTAAGGCGACATGGTAGGGGTGTGAATTGCCCCGGTTATGGCACAGCTGATGATTACCTTCTTGTCCATGACCCACTCTTGTTGCTGGATTGTTCTGCGCTTGGTAAGCGGCAATTATAGCTGGCCATCATTGGGCAGCGGATGAGCATTGGGCCCACGCAGGATATGCCGGGCCGTTCTTCTGCCTATTTCGCGTCCAGGGTAAAGCTATCCTGCAACTCCACTGACCTCTGCGCCGCATCGGGATCCACCACGCGATACATTTTCGCGTCGGCATGCTTGCCCTGAAGGGTGATGACGACATAGTTGAAGTTGGGATAAGTACGGGCGTGATACAAGTCCTGGTCGCCGCGGATAAAAATAGGATAAGGGCGGGCGCCCCCTCCACCGCTGATCACGTGCATAATGCCGTTCATGTCAAACCGCTCGTAGTTATGAATGTGGCCGTTGAAAATCACGAATTTGGCGTGTGATCGGGCGGCGCTCGCTTCCAGCTCATGACGCAGGTCGAGCGTGCCTGCGTCGGGAATGCCCAGCACGAAAGCGGTCTGCAGATCAGAGACCAGCGGAACGTGAAATAGAAAGAAGACAAAGTCCGCCGACGCGGGAAGATGCGCGAGCTGTGATTCGAGCCAGATGCGCTGCTCCCAGCCCCGGTTCAGAAGACTGATGGTATCGAGCGTGATGAGATAGATATTCCCCAGTTGTACCGAGTACCACGCGTGGTGATCGATCTGCGGGTAAGCCGCAAAGTAGTTCTCCATGCCGTGCTGCGGATCCGGAAGCCGTTCATGGTTGCCGATGGTGGGATATATCCGCAGCCGCTGCTGGGTCCATGCCGCGGTCTCTTCGCTGTAGATCTTCCAGTCCGCCGGGTCGCTGCCGTGGAAGGGCATATCCCCGGTAAGCAGCATGATGTCCGGCTTCTCTTCAGCAACTTTTTGCGCCAGCCATTTGCGCACCCCGGGGGTTGTGTCGCTGGTGTTGCTGGGATTGGTAAAACGCATGTCCCCGTAAACCACGATGCGGAGCGGCCGGCCAACCGGTAGATCGGAGACAGTAAAGGTGGGGCCGCCGTCATCCTTCCTGCTTGCATCCTGGCCCAACCCCTGCGCGGTAATGCAGGCCGCTACCAGCACAAAACGAAGAACCTTGCGCTGCCAGCTCATCAGCGGTGGCCGCCGCCGACAAAATGGACGATCTCCAGCCGATCCCCATCCGCCAGCCCGGTGCTTCCCCACTCCGCCCGGGAAACGATATTGCCGTTATGCTCGACCGCCACACGATCGCCTTTGAGGCCGAGTGCAGCGATCAGGTCTTGCAGATGCGCCGGGGGTGCCAACTGCGGAAATTCACGCAATTGGCCATTGAGAACAAAATGCATAAACGGAGAGTATCACCGCCGCCTTGCTCAAGTAGTCGGCGAACTCCCGACCCGCGAGCCCAGCAACCACCGTCGCATACGGCGGAAGAACGGTTCGAGCTCGGTGCCGGAAAAATATACAGCGCGGTTCAGCGCCTTGAGAATCTGGATAGCTTCGATCCGCGGGTCCGCGTTTCCCAGAGGTCCTTTGTCTTTGGGGTCCGCGGCATATTCATCGGCAAGATACTCAATCGCGTGCCCCAGGATCTCGAGAGCACGGCCACCCTCGGGCGATAGCCGGCGGCGAACCGGCGGCGGGGACTCGGCAGAGGCACCCGCCAGCTTCAACAACCTCAAGTGTGTTTTGTTCTCCGCCAGGGGGCCGCTATGAAACTTGAGCATGGTTCCACCTCATAGCGGACTCATCGGCCAAAAAGTGAGGTTCCTTATCGCTGGGCCTGTTCCCGAATCGCTCCATGTGGTGGCCCGCAGTTCCTTGAAAATGGCTCTGCGACAAACACATGACCAACGTGTATGACCACTCCGTGGTATTGCTGGCTCAGACGGTAGTCGCCATGGGCCACGCGCAGGCCTCCACTGGAAATGCGATACTCCCTCACTTCAGGCAAAACGTGGTAAGCAATCTCCTCCTTCCAATCCCCCTCTCCTCCGGCATTGCAAGACCCTGCGGCTTGACTCCAGAAGGGCGAAAACTTACAGTCGAGACAGCGCGCTTGAATCCTCGACGCCCCCACGAGTTGCAATGCAGACGCCAGACTACTTTTGGAACTACCTGCCGCTCCTGCTACAAATCCTGGTTGCCGTGGGCTTTGGAGCCGGAATCGTCACCGCTTCCTGGTTCATCGGGAAGCACCGCAACACCAAGGTCAAGCTGGCAACCTACGAGTGCGGCATCGAAGCCGAAGGCGATGCCCGGGGACGCTTCTCCGTCCGCTTTTACATGGTGGCCATGCTCTTCATCCTCTTCGACGTGGAAGTCGTCTTCATGCTGCCCTGGGCCGTGGTCTACCGTGACCTGCCTAAGCTGGTCGGGTCCCGCATGTTCGGCTTTTGGGAGATGGTGGTCTACCTGGGGTTCGTGCTGGTCGGGTTCTTCTACGTTCTGAAAAAAGGAGTGCTGGACTGGTCCGCAGATAAGGCGGACCTGTGATGGACGCCTTGCACGAGAAAGATGCCGTGCTCCAGGCGCACGCGCAGAATCACGCCATCGCCGCCCTGGTTGCCGCCAAGCCCTCCTGCATCACCAATGCCCGCTTCGACCGCGGCGAATTGACCTTGTGGATCGAGCGCGACGACATCCGCCCGGTCTGCCGCACCCTGCAGAAGGCCGGCTATAACTTCCTGGCGGACGTGACCTGCGTGGACTGGTATCCCAGCGAGCCGCGCTTTCAGGTGACCTACCACATCCTGTCCCACAGCCTCAAGGAGCGCCTCCGGCTTTGCGTCCTGGTGGATAGCCTCGATCCGGAAGTGGCCAGCATCACCCCCGAATGGCCTTCCGCCAATTTCTACGAGCGCGAGGTCTGGGACCTTTTCGGCGTGCGCTTTGGCGGTCACCCCAACCTGCGCCGCATTATGTTGCCCGACCAATGGGAGGGCCATCCCTTACGCAAGGATTACCCGGTGGAGGGTTATCGCTAGTGGACGCCGCAGATTTCGCCATTGCACCGCTGATCGAACCTCGCGTGGAAGAGGGCAACAAGGACCGCACCATGGTCCTGAACATGGGGCCGCAGCATCCCTCCACCCACGGCGTGCTCCGCCTGGTGCTGGAAATCGATGGCGAAACTGTGCTGCGCGTGGTACCCGACATCGGCTTTTTGCATACCGGCATCGAGAAAACCTGCGAAGCGAAGTTCTATCAGCAGGTGGTTCCCCTCACCGACCGCATCGACTATCTCAGCCCGATGTCGAACAATCTCTGTTATTGCCTCGCGGTCGAAAAGCTATTGCAGCTGGAAATTCCCCCGCGGGCCCAGTTTCTGCGCGTGCTGCTCAACGAGCTCACCCGCCTTCAGTCTCACCTGGTCTGGCTGGGCACCCACGCCATGGATATCGGCGCCCTCACCCTCTTCCTCTATACCTTCCGCGAGCGCGAAGAGATTCTGAAGATTTTTGAGGATGTCAGCGGCCAGCGCATGATGGGCTCCTATTTCCGCGTGGGCGGCATTGCGCTCGAGCCGCCGGTCGATTTCTACCAGCGGGTGCAGGGCCTGCTCAAGATGATGCCGGAAAAGATCGACGAATACGAAAACCTGCTCAATGGCAATCCTATCTGGGTAAACCGCCTGAAGGGTGTGGGCTACCTCAGCGCCGCCGATGCCGTTGCCCTGGGAGTGACCGGGCCGCCGTTGCGCGCCAGCGGCGTCGACTGGGACCTGCGCCGCGACATGCCCTACTCCGGCTACGAGAAGTTCCAATTCAAAGTCCCCGTCTCCGATGTGGGCGATGTGTGGACCCGCTACCGCTTGCGCGTGGAAGAGATGCGCGAGTCGGTCAAGATCTGCCAGCAGGCGCTCGATGGCATGCCGCAAGGCCCGATCAAGGCAAACGCGCCCAAAGTCGTGCTGCCCGACCGGGAGAAGATGAAGACGGAGATGGAATCCCTCATCTATCACTTTAAGATTGTGACCGAGGGATTTGCCGTTCCGGCCGGCCAGGTCTATCAGGCTATTGAGTCTCCGCGCGGAGAGATGGGGTATTTCGTGGTCAGCGACGGCACCGCCAAGCCTTATCGCGTGCACATGCGCAACCCGACCTTTGCTTCCCTGCAGGCTCTGGAAACCATGTGCGTAGGCCGTTTGCTGGCCGATGTCGTCGCCGTCATCGGGTCCATCGATATTGTCCTGGGAGAAATCGACCGGTGAGCGACGCGACCGAGCACCTCCGACGGTGTTCCCTACCCCACGCAGGTGCGGCAGCACGTGTGGGAGTCGCTGGTCTCCATGCTTCGGGTCTACGCTCATGCGGCCAGTCTCAATGGAAAGGAATTGGTGGTGACCGGCCTCTCTGACGAAGCCTGGGTCAAGTGTCACGACTGCGTGCTGGGCCTTTGCTTTCAGTCCTGAGACCGGGGAGGCCACCTGGCGCGTGACCCAACCGGAACAGGAAACCTGGGGTGAGTTCCGCATCGAAGAGGACGGCACGCTTAACTTTCCCGGCGGGTCCCAAGCCACTCGATACGGCAGCGATCGACTGGGTAGAACACGTGGTGCGGGCCGCTTCGCCGGCAGCCGATGAGCATCTGGGCCATCCATTGGGTATCTCTTAAAATCAAATTATGAGCACAGAGATCAAGACCATCTTCAGTCCCGCCCTGGCCGCGCGCTTTGACCGCCTGGTGACGATTTACCCGCTGCGCAGGTCGGCGTTGATCCCCATGCTTCTGTATGCCCAGGATGAGGTTGGCTATCTTTCCGACGCGGTCATCAGCGAAGTGGCGGCGCGGGTGGAAATTACCGAGCTCGATGTGCGCAACGTCCTCAGCTATTACTCGCTGCTGCACACCAAACCGGCGGGCAAGTATCATGTACAGGTATGTACCAATATCAGTTGCATGCTGCGCGGAGGCAATGAGCTGTTGGCTCATTGCAAGCAGCGTTTAGGCATTGGCAACAAGGAAACCACACCCGATAAGCTTTTTTCCCTGGAAGAAGTAGAGTGCATCGGCGCCTGCAGTTGGGCGCCCGCGGTGCAGGTGAATTACGACTTTCATGAGAATTTAACCGCCGGACTCGATGGACAAGGTTCTCGAAGACTATCGTTCCAAGAGTTAAAGTCGCATCTGCAGCGGAACTTCACCACGCACATTCGGAGCAAAGCATGGCTTATCTCGTCTCCCATCCAGATGAAGTGAAGGTGATCTCGTACCGCTTCGGCAAGGGCGCGACCTCCATCGACAAATATCTCGAGATGGATGGATACGCTTCTGCCCGCAAGGCCATTGCCCTGGGCGCGGAGGGAATCATCGCGGAGATGAAGGCCTCCGGTCTGCGCGGCCGCGGGGGCGCCGGCTTCCCTACCGGGCTGAAGTGGTCTTTTGTTCCCAAGCAGTCGCAAAAGCCAAAGTACGTGCTGGTCAACGGAGATGAGAGCGAGCCGGGCACCTGCAAGGACCGCCTGATCTTCGAGCACGATCCCCACTCCATCATCGAAGGCGTGATCATCGCCGGATTGGCCATCGGCTCCAAAATGGGCTTCATCTACCTGCGGGGTGAGTATCGCTACCTGCTGAAGATCATGGAGAAGGCCATCGATGAGGCCTATGCCAAGGGCTTTCTGGGCAAGAAACATCTTCGGCAGCGACCTGGACTTCGAGGTGGTCTCGCACACCGGCGCCGGCGCCTACGAAGTAGGCGAAGAGTCGGCCTTGATGGAATCGCTGGAGGGCAAGCGCGGCATTCCCCGTATCCGGCCGCCCTTCCCTGCGGTCGTGGGCCTGTATGGCGGCCCCACCATCATCAACAACGCCGAGACGCTGGCCACCGTACCCCATATTTTCCGCATCGGCGGCGCGGAGTACGCCAAGATCGGCACCGAGCGCAACGGCGGCACGCGCCTCTTCTGTCTCAGCGGCAATGTGGCCAAGCCCGGCGTCTACGAGCTGCCCATGGGCTACAACCTGAAGAAGATGATCTACGAGGTCGGGGGCGGCATCCCCAACGGCAGGTCGCTCAAAGCCGTGGTTCCCGGCGGGTCCTCCACCCCGGTGCTTCTGCCCTCGGAGATTGACATCGGCATGGACTTCGACCAGGTGGGCAAGGCGGGCAGCATGCTCGGCTCGGGTGGAGTGGTGGTGCTGGACGACACCGTTTGCATGGTGGAGTTTGCCCTGCGCACCATGAAGTTCTATCAGCACGAGAGCTGTGGATGGTGTATTCCCTGCCGCGAAGGCACCGACTGGCTGAAGAAGACCCTCACCCGCTTCCACGCCGGGGGCGGGGTCGCCAAAGATATCGACAACATTCGCTACCTGGCGCAGAACATGCTGGGCCGCACCTTCTGCCCGCTGGGTGACGCCGCCGCCATGCCCACCATTGCGTTCGTAGACAAGTTTCGCCAGGAGTTTGAAGACCACCTGGACGGCAAACCGTGTCCTTACGCGCACCAACCGGTACTGGCCAACGCATAGAACAAGACAGGAAACTATGGCTGACGTAACCTTCACCGTCGATGGCAAGAAGCTAACCGCACCCGCAGGCACATTGCTCATTGAAGCTTGCCGTGCGGCGAGCATCGCTATTCCCCAGTTCTGTTACTACCCCGGTCTTTCCCTGCAAGCCGCCTGCCGCATGTGCCTGGTGCGCCTGGAAAAGGTGCCGAAGCTGCAGACCGCCTGCACCACCCCGGTCACCGAAGGCATGGTGGTCATCACCGAAAGCGACGAGATTACCCAGGCGCGCAAAGCCACCATCGAGCTGCTGCTCGGCAATCATCCCCTTGACTGCCCGGTCTGCGATGCCGGCGGCGAGTGCGAATTGCAGGACATGACCTTCAAGTACGGGCCGCCCGAGTCGCTCTACACCGAGACCAAGCAGCACCGCGAAGAACAGCAGTGGTCCCCTGTGGTCTTCTTCGACCGGCCGCGCTGCATTCTCTGCTACCGTTGCGTGCGCATGTGCGGCGAAGGCATGGACGTCTGGGCATTGGGGGTGCAGAACCGCGGGGTCACCAGCACCATTGCCCCCAACAAAGGCGATCACCTGGACTGCGAAGAGTGCGGCATGTGCATCGATGCCTGCCCGGTGGGAGCGCTCACCTCGGGAACCTATCGTTACAAGACCCGCCCCTGGGAGATGAACCACGTCTCCACCGTTTGCACCCACTGCGCCGACGGATGCAAGACCACCCTGGGCGTGCGCAGCGTGAACGACGGCTCGGAGATCCTGCGCGGCGACAACCGCGACAAGAGCGGCATCAACGGCGACTTTCTCTGCATCAAGGGACGCTACGCCTTCGATTTTGCCAACCACGCCGACCGCTTGACCAAGCCGCTGCTGCGCCAGCCGGACGGCAACCTGGCCCCAGTGAGTTGGGAGCAGGCGCTGCAGCACGCCGGAGCCAAGCTGCGCGAGATTCGCGAGAGCCGCGGCGGCAGCTCCATTGGCGTCATCGGCTCCAATCGAACCACCAACGAAGAAAACTACCTGCTGCAGAAATTTGCCCGCACGGTGCTGGGCACCAACAATATCGATCATCACCGCACCGCCGACTACACCGCCTTTGCCCGCGCCATCTCCGGGCAGAAGGACCGCGCTGCTTCGCTGCGCGAGAGCATGACGGCCCCGGCGATCCTGCTGCTGGGCAACGATCCTACCGAGCAGCATCCTCTGCTGGCCTGGAACCTGCGCACCAATTTGCGCCACAACAATGCCCGCATCTACATCGTGAACCACGCCGGCATCAAGCTGGAGCGGCAGGCGCACGAGACGCTGATCATTCCTCAGGATGGCTACGCCAACGTCGTGCGCTTCCTGGGCGGCGAAGACGCAGCCTTTCCCGGCACGCAATTGGGCGACGAGGCCAAGAAGTTCCGTGAGGCGCTGCGCGCCGAGCCCAGCCTGCTCGATCATCTTTGGTTCCGAGTACCGCGGCCGCGACATCGACGCGCTGGTGAACTTTGGCCTGGGGCTGCCCCACGCCAGCTTTGCCTGCCTGGGCGACTACGTCAACTCCCGCGGCGCCGCCGATATGGGCTTGCTGCCCGGCCTGCTGCCCGGCTATGTTCCGGTGGCTTCCCCTGGCGCCTTTGCCGAGGAATACGGGGACGCGCTGCCCCAGGCTCCGGGCCTCGATCTGGTAGAAATGTTCGACGCCGCGGAGCGCGGTGAGTTGGCCGCCCTCTATGTCGTGGGATCGAATCCCCTCTCGCGTTACGGGATTGACCCTGCGGTGCTCAAGAACACCTTCCTTATCGTGCAGGACATGTTCCTGACCGAAACGGCGCGGGCAGCCGATGTCGTATTGCCCAGCAGCAACCTTTACGAGAAAGCGGGAACCGTCACCAACACCTATGGCGACCAGCAACTGGTGAAGAAGGCGGCCGACAAGGCGGGTGTTCGCAGTGACTTCGAGCTGATGGTACGGCTGGCCGATTGCATGGGGGCGGACCCGAAGAAGTTGGTTCCCTTCGGCCGCGGGGTCCATGCCGACATGGGGCAGACGCCGGGGTGCGCAATCCGGCGAAGCCGACCGTCACAGCGTATGGCTGGCGGCGCAGAACCTGGAGCCCAAGCTGAGTCCCTTTGATCCTTTCGCCATTTTGGATGAGATTCAGCGGCTGGTCCCCGGCTATCAGGTTTCGCGCATGGAGCTGTTGGCCGGCAACGATGTCCATGTGCAATCGTCGCTAGTGCAAATCAGCGCGGGCCCGGAGCGTCACGCGCTGATTTTGCCGGCCGAAGACACACTCTTTACCTCGGGCACTTTGGGCCGATACAGCACCATGCTCCATGCGGTGATGGAGTCGCACACCACCAAACCCACAGAAACCGCAGCGGACTAGTACCTGGCAGAAAGCGGATACGCACGTGAGCTTCCTGATCTTTTTCTTGCTGAGTTGCTTGAAGATCGCCGTGGTGCTGGCGATCTTTCTCGGGGCCGTAGCCTACACTGTGCTGCTCGAGCGCAAGCTGGTCGGGCGCATTCAGAACCGCTGGGGACCCAGCCGTGTGGGACCCTTCGGCATGATGGCAGCCCATGGCCGATGGGCTCAAGCTCTTCCTTAAGGAAGACCTTCTTCCCACCAACGTCGATCGTCCGCTTTACATTCTGGCGCCCATGATTGCGCTTGGCTGTGCGTTGATCTCGATTTCCGTGGTGCCCTTCGGTGCGCGCATCACCTGGCACGGGGTCGACATGTTCGAGATCGCCAATGTGAACATCGGCCTGCTGGTGATCCTTGGCGTTACGTCTGTTGGCGTTTACGGCATTGCGCTGGCCGGCTGGTCGTCCAACAACAAATATTCCCTGTTGGGAGCGTCTGCGCTCCAGCGCCCAGCTGATCAGCTACGAGCTAGCTCTTGGGCTTTCCCTGGTTGGCGTGGTGTTGCGGGCCGGGTCGCTCAATCTGCGCACCATCGTGGACAGCCAGTCGGCGCATGGCCTGCTCTCCTGGAATGTCTTTGGTGGATTTCAGTTCGTCGCCTTCTTCATTTACCTGATGGCGGCGTATGCCGAGACCAACCGCGCTCCTTTCGATCTGCCTGAGGCTGAAACCGAGCTGACCGCCGGCTACCACACGGAGTACAGTTCGATGAAGTTTGCCATGTTCTTCATGGCCGAGTACGCCAATATGATCACCGTCGGCTGTGTAGCGACGCTGCTCTTCCTCGGCGGGTGGACCAGCCCCTTCGGTTCGCTGATTCCTGCCTGTCGGTGGGGTCGTGGTGCAGGCTCTGCTGCCGGTCTTGTGGTTTGTCCTGAAGGTTTTCTGCTTTCCTCTTTCTCTATATCTGGGTGCGCGGCACGCTGCCCCGCTTTCGTTACGACCAATTGATGGGTTTTGGCTGGAAGTTCCTGATGCCTGTCGCCATCCTCAACATTCTCGCCACCAGCCTATGGCTGGCTTACCGTGCCTGATGCGGTTGTCTCAATCGAGGAGGGACCTGCGGCTCACTCAACCAGCATGCGATGCCAAGGAAAGCGCCGCCCTACCCTTTGTCATCCCGAGCGAGACTGCCGTGAGTTTGCAGCTGATCGCGGCACCAATGAGAGCGGCGCGATCGCCGTTTTCAGCCAGCCGGAAACCGCATGAAGATTAGCGACGTCACTGAGCCTTGTCAGGAAAGTCTCAGGAGCGAAGCCGAGGGATCTGCAGTTCTTCAACCAGCACAAAGGTGCACTTGGGACCTCGATCAACGTCCATCAAACTGAAATTGTCATCCCGACCGGAGCGAAGCGGAGTGGAGGGACCTGCTGTTCAACCTATTTTGCAGATGAAAGTGATAGGAAAACCGTACCCCATCTAAAGCCGCGTTCACAGTGCGAGAATTTATGGAGCGGCCTGAAGGCCAGCCCCCGTTCAGTGGACGTGTTCTACAATCACCTTCGGGCCTGATATAGCAACAGGAGAAAAGCTCTAGCATGTATCTGGTTCTCTTCATCGTATTTGGTGGCCTTTGCGTGGCAGGCGCATTGAATCTGCTCTTCCAGCGCCACCCCATCAACAGCGCTCTCTCGCTGATTGTGGTGATGAGCTCGCTGGCTGTGCTCTACCTGTTGTTGGGCGCGGAGTTCCTCGCCGCCGCCCAGGTCATCGTCTATTCCGGCGCCATCATGGTCCTGTTCACCTTCGTCATCATGTTGCTCAATGCCGGCAAGGAAGAACGCACCCACGGCAGCCGCGCTGCCTACATCGTGGGAATCCCCGGGGTAGCCATCCTGGTCAGCCTGCTGTCGTTCATCTTTATTTCTGCGCGCAGCCACCTGCACCAGGCCCGGCTGGGGGATTACGTGGTCTCCACCAGCGACCTCAGCAAGGTGCTCTTCCGCGATCTGCTGCTTCCCTTCGAGGTAACCTCGATTCTGATCCTCGTTGCCATCCTCGGCGCGGTTGCGCTGGCCAGCAAGGAGCACTGAACATGGCTATTCCCATTGCCTACTACCTGGTGCTCAGCGCGATCCTCTTTTCCATCGGCGTCGGCGCCTTCCTGATCAAGCGCAACATCATCACCGTCTTCATGTCGATTGAGTTGATGTTGAACGCCGTGAACCTGACCTTTGTCGCCTTTGCCTATCAGTGGCACCGCTTGCAGGGCCAGATCTTTGTCTTCTTCGTGATGGTCGTCGCCGCCGCTGAGGCCGCGGTGGGCCTGGCCATCATCATCGCTATCTTCCGCTCGAGGAGCACCCTCAACGTGGATCAAGTCAACCTGATGAAACTATGAACGGAAATCCATCCCTCCATCTGTGGTTGATCCCGCTGTTGCCATTCCTGGGCTTTCTGCTCAATGGGCTGCTGGGCCGCCGCCTGCCCAACGCGGTGGTCATCGAGCATTGCCCTGCTCTTCACCGCGGCCCCGCTGGCCATGGTAACCGGCATTGCCTTCCGCTTCAGCACCCTCACCCTGCCTTATGTTGAGCGCCTGGCCATACCCTGGATCCAAACCTCAACCTTCCGCGCCGATTTTGCCTTCCTGCTCGACCCCTTGACCCTGGTCATGTTGCTGGTCGTCACCGGCGTAGGATTCCTGATCCATATCTACTCCGTCGGCTACATGGCGCACGAGGAGGGCTACTGGCGCTTCTTTGCCTACCTCAACCTGTTCATGTTTTTCATGCTGACCCTGGTGCTGGCAGAAGACTTTCTGCTGATGTTCGTCGGCTGGGAAGGTGTGGGTCTCGCCTCCTATCTGTTGATCGGCTTTTACTTCCTGCGCCAATCCGCCGCGGACGCGGGCAAGAAGGCATTCATCCTCAACCGCATCGGCGACTTCGGCTTTCTGCTGGCCATGTTCCTGATGATTGCCCACTTTGGCTCGCTCAGCTACAGCAAGGTCTTCGGCGCCATCGCCCAGCATCCTGAGATGCAAGGTGGCTTTCTCACCGCCATCGCGCTGCTGCTGGTGCTCGGCGCCACCGGCAAGTCGGCGCAGATTCCGCTATACGTCTGGCTGCCGGATGCGATGGAAGGCCCCACCCCCGTCTCGGCCCTGATCCACGCCGCCACCATGGTGACCGCCGGCGTCTACATGGTCGTGCGTTCCCACGTGCTCTTCGACCGCTCGCCCTTTGCCCTGGGCGTAGTGGCCATTATCGGAGCCGCCACCGCGTTGTTCGCCGCTACCGTCGGCATGGTGCAGACGGATATCAAGCGGGTGCTCGCCTACTCCACCATCTCCCAGCTTGGCTACATGTTCCTGGCCTGCGGGGTCGCTGCATACTCGGCGGCCATCTTCCACCTGGTCACCCACGCCTTCTTCAAAGGTCTGCTTTTCCTCGCCGCCGGCTCCGTCATCCACTCCCTGGGCGGGCAGCAGGACATGCGTGCCATGGGAGGCCTGCGCAAGGCCATCCCCATCACCTTCTGGACCATGAGCTGCCGGGGTCTTCGCCATTTCCGGGATTGCCCGCCCTTCTCCGGCTTCTTCAGCAAGGACGAGATTCTTTACCAGACCTTTCTTTCGCCGGCCGCGCGGTCCCATCCTGTGGTTCGTGGGCCTGGTAACTGCCCTGCTCACCGCCTTCTATATGTTCCGTCTGTGGTATCTCACCTTCTTTGGCGCCAAGCCGGGCGCACGATGTGCACCCCCACGAGAGCCCTGGTCGATGCTGGTGCCCCTTATCATTCTGGCCGCGTTTTCAGCTCGCGGACGGCTGGATCGGAATTCCCAAAGCGCTCGGAGGCGGGGACCAGTTCGCCCACTTCCTCGATCCGGTGCTCAGAACCCCAGTTATGACAGTCAGCATGACCAGACCGCAGGCAGCACCCGTTGGTCGCAGGCCCGTCCGCCCGATGGCAGTGAAACGGAGCGCTTGTTCAGCGTGATCTCCGTGGTTATGGCCTTGATCGGCTGGTTCTTTGCCGATCTGCTTTACCGTCGCAAGCCCGGCCTGGCCGACCGCATCGCCGAGCGCCTCGGCGGAGCCTACCGGCTGCTCGAACACAAGTATTGGATCGACCAGATCTATACCGCTGTCATCGTTACGCCCTTGCTGTTCATCACCCGTTATCTGTTGTGGGGCGCGGTGGATAGCGGAGTCATTAACGGCGGTGGCATCATTGCCTCGGGCAGCGCCCGCGGACTGGGCGCTCTGGTCCAGCGGGTGCAGTCGGGCAACATCCGTTCCTACGCGGGGTGGCTGGCGGTCGGCGCAGCGGCCCTGCTCCTGATCACTTATTTCGGCTTTACCATGCACCCCTAACGAGAAAGCGAATATCTGTGCTGAACGATTCGATATTGACGCTTATCACCTTCGTGCCGGCTGCAGGAGCCGTGGTCGTGGCTTTGCTTCCCCGCCGCGGCCGCATCATCCAGTGGTTCACCCTGGTGGTCACGCTGGTCACCTTTGGGCTCACGCTCCATCTGCCGGCGCATTACCTCTATGGCCACCCGGGCTTTCAATTTGAAGTGGACATCCCCTGGATCGCCAACCCCGCCATTCGCTATCACCTGGGGGTGGACGGCATCTCGCTCTGGCTGGTAGTGCTGACCGGCTTTCTGGCGCCTCTCGGCGTGCTGGCTTCATGGAAGACCATCGCCCACCGCACCAAGGAGTTTTACTTCTTCTTCCTGCTGCAGCAGACGGCGATGTTCGGCGTCTTTGTCGCGCTCGATCTCTTCCTCTACTACGCCTTCTGGGAGATGACCCTGGTGCCCATGGCGATCATGATCTCCATGTTCGGCCGCGATCGCGGCACCGAAGCGGCCATCAAGTTCTTCATCTACACCTTTCTGCCCTCAGCGCTGCTGCTGGTCGCCATTGTTTGGCTTTACGCCAAGACCGGCACCTTTGACTTTGTCCGGCTGCAATCCATCCTGGCGCAGGGCGGCCTTCCGCCCCAGGCGCTTTTCTGGGCTTCGTTGGCATTTCTCGTCGCCTTTGCCGTCAAGGTTCCAATGTTTCCCCTGCATGGATGGCTGGGAGACGTCTTCAGCGAAGCCCCCACCGCCATCGTCATGGTGGCCGCGGGCAAGCTGGGCCTCTATTCCATCCTGCGCTTTAATCTCGGTCTCTTCCCTGCCCAGGCCCGCCAGGTGGCGCCGTGGATGATCGCGCTGGCGGTCATTGGCATTCTCTATGGGGGGCTGATCGCGATTGTGCAGAAAGATATGAAGCGGCTGGTGGCCTTCTCTACCGTGAGCGCAGCTCAGCTTCTGCATTCTCGGCATCTTCTGCTTTGCCGTCTCCGGCGTGGACGGGGCCGTCTACCAGACGGTGAACGAGGGCATCTCCGGCGGCGCGCTGTTTCTGCTCCTCGGCTTCATGTACGAACGTTATGGAACCTACGAGATCGCCGCCTACGGCGGCCTGGCCAAGCGCCTGCCCAATATGGCGACCTTGTTCGTCATCACCTCGCTCGCGCTGGTCGGCCTGCCCCTGATGAATGGGTTTGTGGGCGAGTTTCTTATCATCAGCGGCAGTTTCCCCGGGCATGTTGCCTGGGTCTCGGCGGCCACCGTCGGCGTCATCCTCAGCGCTTCGTACATGCTGTGGATGATCCAGCGCGTCTTTTACGGTAGCGAATCAGCTATGGTTACAGATTTAACCGTGTCGGATATGGGCCTGCGCGAGCACCTCGCCGTTTGGCCGATGGCCGTTCTCATGTTGGTGATGGGGGTCTTTTCCCCCTACTGGATGCGTGCCATCGATGGCGCGGTAACCGGGCTGGCGTCGCCGGCAACCACCCTGGCGGAGAAGCGGTGATGCCGGTCTATCGCATACTGCCCGAATTGCTGCTCACCATCACCGGCGTTCTCGCCATGCTGATTGAGCCCATCATGCCGCCGGGTATGACCCGCAAGCCCATCGGCGTGTTGGCGCTGCTGGGTGTGATCGCCGCACTTGGCGGCCAGCGTGTGGCAAGCGTCACTGCCGCCGGGAACGGCATTTTACGGCACGGTGCAGACCGATGCCTTCAGCGTCTTCTTCCATGTGTTGATCTGCAGCATTGTCCTGGTCGCGCTGTTAATCGCCTTTGACGTCTTCGATGGCACCAAGGAAAGGCCGGCCGAGTATTACGCGTTGGTGCTCTTCGGCGCTGTGGGCATGTGCCTGATGTCCAGCGCGGTCGAGCTGTTGTTGGTTTTCATCAGCCTGGAAATCTCTTCCATCGCGACCTACATCCTCGCGGCCGTTCGCAAGCGCACCGGCAAGAGCCCCGAGGCTGGCCTCAAGTACTTTCTGCTGGGCTCGTTCGCGACTGCCTTCTTTCTCTACGGCATTGCCCTGACCTTTGGAGCAACGGGAAGCACGAATATCGCTGAGATCGCCGCCGCTCTTCCCCAGAGCGCGACGCCTGGCTTTGCTACGCTCGCCGTGGCCATGGTTCTGATCGGCCTTGGCTTCAAGGTTTCGGCCGCGCCCTTTCAAGTCTGGACCCCCGATGTGTATGAGGGTGCTCCTTCCCCGGTTGTGGCCTTGATGTCCACCGGGCCCAAGGTCGCCGCCTTTGCCGTGCTGTTGCGCATTCTCTATGGCGCGTATCCGCTCTTGCACGCTCATTGGCTGTTGCTGATCTGGATCATGTCTGCCCTTTCCATGACGGTGGGCAACCTGGGCGCGTCTGCGCCAGCACAATGTGAAGCGCCTGTTGGCCTACTCTTCCATTGCCCACGCCGGCTACACCCTGGTCGCGTTCACCGCGCTTTCCGGCGAAGGGATTGCTGCTGCCATGTTCTACACCGCGGCCTACGCGGCGATGAACGTGGGCGCCTTTGCCATCGTCAGCCATGCCGGGGGCTTTGACGACAAGCTGCACTCCGTGGCCGACTACCGTGGGCTGGCCTACCGCTCTCCTTTGCTGGGCGGCGCTTTGGCCTTCTTCCTTCTGTCCCTGATCGGCATTCCCTTCACCGGAGGCTTCTTCGGCAAGTTTTATGTATTTACCGCGGCGCTGCATTCCGGAGAAGTATGGCTGGCCATCATCGGCCTGGTGAACAGCGGAATCGCGGTTTACTACTATCTGCGCCTGCTCATGTCGATATACGGCAAGCCTGCGGACGATGCGCCCGTGCAGTTGGTGCCGAGGCTGAAGGGTTCCCTCACGATTGCCCTGTTACTCACGCTTTCCGCTACCTTCATCCTGGGCATTTTTCCCGGCAGAATTCTCTCGATGGCCCGTGCCGGAGCCGCAACCTTCGCAGCAGTGAGCACCAGCACCCAGTAGCTGAAATTGGAGATTATCCTAAATCGTCCAGCTAATCTGAGTTCCACTGGAAGCGTCGACTATGGCTTGCCGAGCACGGTTAGCAGCCAACTGTCTGCTAGGCAACTTGATACGAGGTACGGTGGTATAGGTCGCTTTGTCAAGGCTCCGAAGGGACGACTCCGAACGTAGCCCAGATTACGCGTGACAGGGCTGGGCCGAATCGAAATCCGAAGGTGCTACGAGCGCCGGAGCTCGGCACTGAAACGCAACGCCTGCCACCCTTTAGGAACTTCGACGCGCCGGGGTAGCTATAGCGGCTAACCGAGCGCGGACTAGTTTGCGGATGAGCTGAGCGGGCAGCGGTTTGTCGTAGGGCAGATGAAGGCTGCTCTTGGTGCGAGTGTACGGTTTTAGTTCTTCGTCGAAGCTGTTGAACAGGGATCCGCTGAACGGAAGGACGCCGATATGCCGTTTAAAAGCGGCATAGCCGAAAAAAGCCTTAGGCAACGCAAAAGCGGGAATCCCGTAGGAAATGACCTCGACGGCCTCCTTGGGGACGGCAGAGCGGATGATCTCGCGAAGCTGACGAAGAGTGCTTTGAGCAGGCTCCGAGACAGCGGCAATGTAGGCTTCGACGGCGTCTCTCGATGCCTTGTGGGCTAGAGTGCGATTTCTGAGAGTGCCTTTTTCATGCGCACCATGGTACGACAAAATATGCGCATCTTGACGTATACATCGCGTGGCGTGCAAAAGTCCCGCCAATACTGCAAACTTCCCGTCTGCTCGCTTAACTGTTAGAAAGGTCAAGACGCTCTTCCAAGAAAGGAACCCCTTCAGTGAAGCGACTGCGCATCACGTCCATCCTGATGTCTATTGTTTTCGTCATTCTGACCAACGGCTTCGCGCAGACGGCTCCGCGGCGCGTAATCATAGACACGGATCCGGGCGTGGACGACGCCATGGCCATCCTGCTGGCCTTGAACTCGCCCGAGCTCAAGGTCGAAGCGCTGACCGTGGTGCCGGGTAACGTTGAGGCGGCGCAAGGTCTGGAAAACGCCCTGAAGCTGGTGTCGCTGGCGGGGCGATGTGATGTGCTGGTGGCGGGCGGAGCACAGCACCCGTTGAATCAAAAGCTGATCACGGCTCAGTTCTGGCACGGCAAAAATGGGCTTGCCGGAGTCGAATTGCCCGCCCCGACCTGCAAGGCCGACCCACGATTTGGACCCGACTTGATCATCGAGATGGTCCACAAGTATCCCCATGAGATCACGCTCATTCCCGTCGGGCCGCTGACCAATATAGCGCTGGCCGTTTCCAAGGATCCCGGGATCGCATTTCTGGTCAAGGACATTGTGATCATGGGGGGCTCCATCACCGGCGGCAACGTGGACGGAGCGGCGGAAGCGAACATCTACAACGATCCGGAGGCGGCACAAATCGTTTTCAATGCCGGCTGGACCGTCACCATGATCGGCTCCGACGTCGGGGAACGCACCTTGATGACGCGCAAGTATGTGACCCAACTGCAGGCGAACCACGCGCCGGAAAGCGACTTCATCGCCAAGCTTGCCGATTTCTATCTAACCCGTTCGGAGAAAAGCGGGTACCAGGGAGCCGCGATGTATGACCCGCTGGCAGTGGGCACGGTGATTGACCCGACGCTGGTCACGCTCAAGAGCATGCATGTGGATGTGGAAACCAGAGGTGAGTTCACCCGCGGCGAAACCGTCGCCAATCGCATGGGATACGACGAGAACAACGTGCTGCATGGGGATCACTACGAGATCGACAGGCCTTGTTCCTCTGCAGCCGAATGCACGGGTTTGCGTAGCCTCGGACGGTGATCGGTTTGTGCGGCTGTTTGTCGCCCGAATCACGGGAAAGGATCACGGGGAATAAGTAGGCTTCTGGATGATGACGCTGCACAAGATCACCGCTACCTTCACCGCGTTTGTGGCTCTCACTGGATGGCTGATCTCTTCGGGACTCGCGCGAACGAACGCACAGCCCACTCGCTCGCCCGAGCAGACGCGGAAAGAGAGATTTTCAGATGCGGCCACGGCTGCGCTATCGCGCCAGTTGAGCAGCGCTGTCAGTAGCGGTGACTCACCGGGCGTCGTCGCCCTCGTCGTCAATCGCGGCGGCGTGCTCTACCAGGGCGCAGCCGGCAAGCTCGATGCTGCGCAGGATATAGCGATGCCCGTGAATGCCATTTTTTCGATTGCGTCCATGACCAAGCCGGTGACTTCGGTAGCGATTATGAAGCTCTTCGAGGAGGGCAAGCTCAAGCTCGACGATCCGGTGTCGAAATACCTGACAGGCTTTGACCACCTGCAGGTAATAACGAAGTTCAACGAGAAGGACGCAACCTATGAAACGCGGCCGGCGAAACGGCCGATGACGATCCGCCATTTGCTGACGCATACCTCCGGCCTCGCCTACGGATTTTCGAACGCGATCGAGTACCGGCTTACGGAGGCGACCAAAAAGGACGCGTGGGAGCTGCCGCTCCTGAACGATCCTGGCGACAAATGGAATTACGGCCCGAGCACCGCGGTGCTTGGCATGATCGTTGAGAAAATCTCCGGCGAGCCGCTCGAAATTTACTTCCAGCAGCACATCTTCGAACCGTTGGGCATGGTGGATACGTCTTACGCTGTGCCACTCGCCAAGCAATCGCGCGTGGCCGCGAAGTACCGCCCGAATAAACGGTCTGTTGCAAAACAGCCTCGGAGCCCCATCCCGGCAACGCCGACGGCCCTGTACCGGGGCGATGGCGGTCTCTACTCGACCGCTCAGGATTACGGCAAGTTCCTGCAAATGCTGCTCAACGGAGGGCATCTGGGATCCGCGAAAATCCTCAGCGAGAGCTCGGTAAAGATGATGGGCGAGAACAACATCGGGTCCATCTTCGTGGAGCTGCAACCCGCCCTCGACCCGTCGCTCGCCAAACCATTTCCGCTCGGCGCCGGCCACGATAAATTCGGCCTCGGTTTTCAGATCGCGTCCAGCGACCCGCAGTATGCACGGTTTCGCAGCGCGGGCAGCATGAGCTGGGCTGGTGTTTACAACACCGAATTCTGGATCGATCCCGTGCAGCACATCGGCGGTGTCATGATGATGCGGGTGCTGCCGTTCTACGACGACGGCGCCCTCCGAACGCTGCGCGACTTTGAGCAGTTGGTGTACCAGAACCTCCGCTAGCCAATGACTGCGCCACGCTCCGCGAACGGAAACTCGGCCACGCATCAATCCGCATCGTCATCGTCAGTGAGCGAGGTGTAAACTTGGCGCGTAGCCGGAGGGCCGCTATGCCTCTTCGCAAACTCGTCGCAGTCACTGCAATCATCCTTTGCTCTGCTCTTGCTTCCGCCAAGGATAAGAAAAAGGCGGTTCTTCCGGCGGATGTCCTCCACGCCAGGACGGTCCTCGTGATCGTCGATCCAACCGCCGGCGTAGATGTCAGGGACCCGAACGCCAATCGTGCCGCCCGCGCAGATGTGGAGAAAGCCCTGGACCAGTGGGGGCGGTTTACGCTCGTGCAGGAAGGATTGACTGCAGACTTGGTCATGACAGTACGCAAGGGCAACGGTAAATTGATACAACCCACGATCGGCGGTACTCCGGTCAATGGAACTCCTCCAGTGAGTGGGGGCACGACCAGCACCCCGACCCAAACGACGACTCGTGGGAGTGTTCGTTGGGGCACGGGAAACCCTAACGACCCCTCGAACGCCGGAACTCAGCCTTCCACTCCCCAGCCGCAAATCGAGGCTGGCTCGCCGAAGGATATGTTCGTCGTTTATCGCGGAAGCACGGATCCGAACTGGTCTCCACTCGATGCCCCGCCCGTATGGCGGTATTCAGGCAAAGATGCGCTCGCATCGCCTTCGGTTCCAGCGGTCGAGGTCTTCCGCAAGCTGATCGCGGAGTCGGAGAAGCAACTGGCCTCCCATCCGTAGCCAGCTATCTCTCGGCCCGAGTCGTTGGCATCTGCGGTCAATTCCCGAAAACGGTTTTCGTAGATCCCCGCCCGACAATACGCGTCACACGCCGCAATTCGGCCTCCCACTTGCCCCCCGGATGCGAATTTACTGAACAGGTTCGAGATTTCTCAATTGCTCCGCTTTTCTGAATATTCTTGCTTTCCCTGAAACGAAACCTCCTATCTTGTCACCATTTTCTAGTATTTCGATCCTTAGCCCGGTCCATCGCGGGCAGACGCCGCATTCGCGCTTCCGGATCGGTTTCCACAGTCGGCCCGAGATTTTGGAGAAGGAGCTTTTGGGGCAAGCCTCACAGGCTGACTTCATTTCCCGGCCCTTCAATTGCCGGGGATGGCGCACTGCGAGGCAAACAATCACCCATGTTCATGGCACGGTTGGGGTTCAGGCGCGAGGATTTGCATCTTTCGGATGTAGCACTCGCGAGGGCGAGCGGTCTATGCACAAGACCATACCAGCGTTGAATGCGGATCGGAATTTTCTATTGTGCTCTCTTCCGCCGGCGGAGCGTGAACTTCTGCTGCCGCACCTGGAGCCGGTAGCCTTCCTACCGGGAAGGATAGTTTACGAACCGGGCCAACGCGTCAATTATTGCTACTTTCCGACAAACTCAGTTGTTTCCCTTCTTTACACTATGCAGGACGGGTCGACCGCGGGAATGGGTCTGGTCGGAAATGACGGTGTTACCGGCGTCGCCGTCTTTCTTAGGAGGGGAATCGACTTGCAGCAGAGCTGTCGTCGCCCTCACCGGAGATGCGTTCAGGTTGCCAGCGAGGCAGCTGCAGCAGGAATTCGCGCGTGCCGGTCCGCTTCAACGCTCTTTCCTGCGATACACACAGGCCCTCATCACGCAGGTTTGCCAAACCGCTGTGTGCAATCGCCTGCATTCCGTGGAACAGCGGCTCTGCCGCTGGCTGCTCCTGTGTCACGACCGGAAAGATCGCTCGGAGCTGCTGATGACCCAGGAGCTCATCGCTCACATGCTCGGTGGACGCCGCGAGAGCGTGACCGTAGCCGCAGGACATCTGCAGGACGCCGGGCTGATCCATTACTGCCGCGGCCACATCAGGATTCTCGATCGCCAGGGGCTGGAGTCCAGGGTCTGTGAGTGCTACCGCATCGTGGAGGATGAAGTTGACCGTTTGTTCGGCGGAAAGCGGAAACCACAATTCAGCACGGCCCGGGCAGTTTTCCAAGGAGCCGGCTGAGAAAGGCTCTTAGCTGATCAAAATTGTCGGGCTGGGTCATGTAAACGTTGTACCCGGCTGCCAGTTCGGCCCCCTCGTCGAGGCCTGAGAAGCAGAAAACCACAAACGGAACTTCCTCGCCCAGTCCAGCGCGCTCGCGTATTCGCATGGCGAGTGGAAGTACCTGAACAACATCAAGCCCCAGACTGATGAGAATTAAATCAGGATGGTGAAGGCTGGTTTTCAGAACCGCTTCCTCTTCATCCCTGGCTGTATTCACCTTATAGCCGCTGGCTGTGAGCAATCGTTCTATCCCATGGCGCGTCTCTTCCACGTCCTCAATCACAAGGATGAACGAACGATGTTCTGGATCGGATGTCACGGTTCTACCAGGGAACGTCATTCTGCTACCAGAGCCAGGCAGTGTTGTCTGTGCGCTGGACCACAAACGGTCTTTAGCAAAAGAGACTTACTTCCGAGCCGCAATTGTTCGCGCATTGAAGACCAAATAAATTCTTGCATTATGTGCGTTACCGCACCGATGCACTCTGTATTAGTGCGGTACCACTATTGCACGGGAAGTTACGGGGTGGCTCGTGATTCCCTTTCTCTATCTGTAACCGAACTCGAGTTTACGGGGGGACGAACCACGTCTCCCGGAGGTAAGACCTAAGCGGAAAATCTGACCTGGAAAGGAAGCGAAATGGCTCAAGAACGTAAAACCCTGCAAGTGCGCGGAGACCTGAGCTTGGACAAGATCAAGGCAGCTCAAGTGCTCGGCGGCGATCAAATGAAATTCGAGTTGCGGGCGATGAAGCCCGTTAAGGCCGGAGCAGTCTCTGTCAGTTGTATAGTTTGCTTCGTTTGCTTCGTCTGCGTAGTCTGCGATGTCATATTCGCGAGCGAAAACAATGTGAGGCTATTGCGTGAATTGCCGGCGGGGGGGAAGTAGTACCAATCGCCGCAAGTAGGGTGTGGCGGGCTCGGTTATCCATTGAATAGATTACCGCCACACCTATCTCATCCATATATGGATGAGATAGAGCGCTGGCTTGGCAGGTACAGTAATTATGAACCTGTGTTTCATTACTAAATATCCCCCGATCCAAGGTGGGGTGAGCGCGCAATGTTACTGGGCCGCGCGCGGCTTGGCTGAACGTGGACACCTGGTCCGGGTCGTCACCAATGCCAATGAGGTGGAAGACATCTTCAAGATCGACCTGTCGCCGGACGATCGGGCGATAAACGGACCGTATCAACCGCAATTCCCAGGGACGGGCGGCCGGGTGGATGTCGATAGCACCGATAAGCCCGACCGCAGCAAGATCTACTACATCCCACTCGGCAACCCGACGGTCAGCCGACTTGTGTCGCGCGCCCTGAAAGCGGTGGACGAGCGCTGCGAGGTGATCTTCTCACAGTATCTGGAGCCTTACGGGTTGGCCGCGAGCATCGTCGGCGCGTGGACCGGCACGCCGTTTGTCTTCAAACACGCCGGGAGCGATCTGTTCCGGCTGATGAGCGTGCCGGATCTTCAGCCGTGCTATCGGGAGGTGCTGTGCCGGGCGAATCGGGTCATCACGGGGGGCGCCGCGCGCCAGGTCGTGCGCTCGCACGGCGTCGCCGAGGGACAAATCGCCTCAGGAATCGGCTTCGGCCTCCCCAAGGTCGTATTCAATCCCGCCGCTCCGCCGGCGGACCTCCAACGGATGCTGGCCTTGGCGTGCGACCGCTGGGCCGATGCGCAGGCCGAGCCCTCCCCCTTTCTTGTGCCGCTCGAGCCGGGTTGGCCAGTGCTTGGCATCTACGGCAAGCTCGGTGAGCAGAAGGGTACGTTCGATCTCCTGCGCGCGGCAAAGCTCTTGATAGATCAGGGATTCCAGTTTCACATCGTAGCCCTGAGCCGCGGCTGGCAGGAAGCTGAGTTCGGCCGGCAAGTCGACCAACTCGGCATTGCGCGCTTTGTCCGCATGCATCCGTTCATCCCACATTGGCGCATCCCGGGCTTCATACGGGCCTGCGACGCACTTGCCTTCCTGGAGCGCGACTTCTCCATCCGGGCGCACACTCCGGCCATTCCTTCCGAAGTTCTGAGTTGCGGCGCCTGCCTCATCGTCTCCGAGGAGGTGCTGTGTAAGCAGATGTTCCGCCTGGCCGCACGCCAACGCCAGAACCTCGTGGTCGTCGCGGACCCGCGTGACCACACCGAACTCGCCCACGCGATCCGCTATGCGCTGGAGGATCCGGAGCGAGCCCGCCGGATCGGGCTGGCCGGACACTGCTTGACAGCGGACCTGCCGGACGTGGCTGATTATGTTGACGGACTCGAGCGGGTGTTGCAATCCGTAATTGGCGAGCCGACGCAAGTCCGTGCGCGCCCAAGCGCCGGTGCGGAGAAGGACGAACGGATCGACCCGGCCGCCGTGGTCGAGCGCCTCTATCCCTACACCGCTACCCTTTTAGGACCAAGGTGCCTGCAAGCGGCGCGCCTCGCGTTGTCCGGATCGATGATCGGCTCAGATCCGATAGTCGATCCCAGGGAGTACGCGGTCGCGGTGGGCAGACGCCTGCTGGTCGCGCTCGAAACGCTGTGCCTGGCACACGTCCGGGACATGTGCCGTTACGAGCTGAAGATGCACGAGTGGGCGGGGGAACGGGACCGAATGACGGAATTCGCTGGCGGGATGGCGGCATTCGACGGAGAAGAACTCGCGGTGTCCTCGGTGCCGATCGGCCTTTGCGGCGACATCGCCGTCGAAATCTTCGAGTACGATGTCGAACAGCTCGCCTTGCTGATCACGGCAGGCGGGATGCTCCCCGACGACGTTGACACCCGGTTCCGCGCCGAGGACCGTTTGCTGGTCCTGTTTCATCGTGGCTCCTTCCCGCTGAGGGTCAACCGAGGGACTGCCGCCCTGCTGATTTTGCTGCGTGACGGCGCACTCACCGTGGAGGAAATCCACTCCCAACTCAGCGCCGCCCTCGGGGTGATGCCGCGCGACATCGCTGCCGCGGATTTGGTGGACATCCTTCAAGGCCTCTTCTGGGAAGGTGTCATCGGCGTTCACGCAGATCCCCACCTGCCTGGCAAAAATGGCCGTCGTGGTGAGGTCCAAGGGAGACATGTCGCATGAGCAAGAAGCATAAGACGAACACTCCGGCCCAAGTGATGACGCTACGCGTTGAGGGATCCGTGCCGGTCGCCCGTTTGCAGGAACTGCTCCGAATGGAGCCGATGTTGAAGCTGCGGATAGCGGCACCAAGCGTCGGCTCGCCGCTGCCTCGTTCCGAGAAAGTGAGGTGAGGCCTTGCACGCGACGCACCCGGCGGCGAATCACGTCCCGACCTGCCCCGATCGAATTGCCGGCATGCCGTTCCTGGGCGTCGGCCTCGGCTATCGACTTGAGTTCCGGCCGGACCTCCTGGCGAAACAATCCCCTGTCGACTTTCTCGAGCTGATGCTTGAGCATTTTGTCGATATGCCGCCCGAGCGCCTGCGCGATGCGAAGCTTTTGAGCGAGCGTTACGACATCGTCGTGCACGGACTGGATCTGTCAATTGGCACGGTCGAACCCTTGCGCGTCGACTACCTCGCCAGGATGCGTGATCTGGTTGTCGCCACGAACGCGCATTGGGCGAGCGATCATCTCTGTATGACCAGCGTACCGGGTCGTGCCATCGGCAATCTGACGCCGCTCCCGCTCGACCGTGAGATGGCTGGCTTTGTTGCCGAGAAATGCTGCGAGGTGGTTCGTTTTCTGCCGGTGCCGTTCCTTCTCGAGAATATTTCGGTGCTCTTCCGCCCTGGGCCGGAAGAAATGACAGAGCAGGCATACATTATTCAGGTACTCGAAAGATCTAATACGTTCCTGCTTCTGGACTTGACCAACGTCTTCAACAATGCGAGCAACCAGGGGTTTGACGCTTACGAGTATCTCGACAGTCTACCGCTGGACCGCGTCGTTCAGATCCACCTTGCGGGCGGCATAGCCCCGAACGGGGTGCTGCTGGACACTCACAGCGCACCGGTACCGGGCGAGGTTTTCGAGCTCCTGCGTTACGCCGCGCCAAGCATGCCGGCGTTGCGGGCCGTGATGATCGAACGCGATCAGAACTTTCCATCATTCGACAACCTGCTCGCAGAACTCGACACGACCAGGGAAATCCTGCGCGCACACTGGTCTCCGTATTTCGCCGCCGACCTGGTCGCGGCCCCTGCCTGGCTCCAGGGGGCGGCTCGTGGCCATTGATTGCCCCTCTATGCGGATTCGCGCCGAGGCGCGGTTCCAGAATGCCTACGCACGATTCCTGACCGACGAGCGATTCCGCGAACGCGTGCTGACGCCATCAGCACCGAGCGAACCGATTCCAGACGTCGATGACGCGGACGTTGACCGCTTGCGGGCGATGGATCAGAATCGGATCGAGCTTTTCGCACAATGCCTGTTTGCTAATCGGATCGCGGCGATCGAAGAGGCGTTCCCACTGAGTACCAAAGTGATGAAAGACGTGATCCCAGCCCTGGTTCGGACGCTCGATGCACGTGATGTTCCGATCGACACGCGAAAATATGCCGAGGCGGTGCGCTTCGCCGATTTCGTCCTGAACGGCAATGCGGGCGCGCAAACCTTGTCCGATTCGGTTCTGGGGTTGCTGCGCTACGAACTCATCATTCTGAACCTGTGTATCCGGCCGCAATCGCCCGAATGGCCCAGCTCGGCGATGCGCTCGACAGAGGCGTTCCGTCGAGCGCTGAAGGATCAGGACGACGTCGTTCTCGTGCTCAACCGCAATAGTGCGCTGCTCAACGTCGGCTTCGATGTCGAGGCGTTGAGCGACCTGGCGCCAGATGCGGCGTCCTTTGCGGAAGCCGAAGCGGATACATTTATCTTTCTCCATCGCGGCGAAGACGGTGTTGTGCACCGCAAGCGTCTTAATCACGCCAGCGCAGCCGCAATTCTAATGATCGATGGAACACGGACGTTCCGGGCGCTCGTCGCAGCCTACGCGGCGTGGCTGGGTTGTGCATTCGGCCCTGATCCGGAGGAAAATCTCAAGGAACTCTGCGTCAGCTTGTGTGCAGGCGGCGCTCTGTGCTTAGAGCCTGCTGACGCGGCATGAGCGGTGGCGGCGCCATGTATCCAGTCGACATAGACCGTCGTGTCGTTGAGCTCGCTGGCGGTCGAACGATCGCACTGAGACTCCATGTCAGCTTCCTGACCTCGCTGTTCCAGCGCATAGGCAAACATATCCGCGATCTCAGGCGAGGCGCGATCGAGGCAGATGCCGACCATGTCGCCCTGGCCAGATTCGCCGGCGTCTGCCCCCGTTGAGATTCTGCGCTGGGGAGAATATGCCGCTCGCGACGCTGCTGACCTCGCAGGGATCGATCACTCCGTAAAGCTCATGGCGGAAAGCTGGGGCGTCGATCTCGCCGCGGCCATGAACGACTTGGCCGATGGTTACCGGCATGGGGCGTGGCCCGAGGAACAGACGGCCCTCCTTGAAACGCAGCGCTGGCTCGCCACAAAGTTGATCCCAATCAAAGATGACATCATCGTGGGCCTGCGGCGTAGCTTGGTGTTGGCTGAGGATAATTGCGCGGCCGATGTCGTCCTCGTGCGTCACTCCTACGATCTCATTGGCGCTCACAGCCATCCGGCGCTCGTCGACACGAGCCGGTTCGTAGGTACCGACCTGGTCGAGGCCCTATTCCACGAGGTCGGTCACGAACTGCTCGATCGTAACATCGGCCAGCATCAGTCAGGGATCGCCATCCTCACCCGAGCTCTTGGGACGGAGGCAACTTCCCACGTAACTGTATACGACCTGTTGCACGTCTTGCTGTTCGCCCTGGTCGGCAATCTGGTCAGAAAGTATTTCGATCAAGAGCACCGGCCGCTCCTCTATAGAGGCGATCGATTTGCGCGAATGCTGCAGAAAATGCGGATCTTGGCTCCCCAAGCCGATGTCATCGCGGTGCTCGACCGTCATTCAGCCGGCCAAATCGAACTCGCCGAGTTGGCGCAGTTCTTTACGGATTATTCAGCTCACGCGATGCCACTTACCTAACGGATGCACTGCTCGCATGGCAGCACCCAATGGGCATCCCCGCCCCGGAGGAATCATTCATCCTGCAGCAGCGTCTGCAGCCTATCGACAGCCGGCATACCGGCACCAAAGGCTTCGCCCGGAAGCCGCGACAGGAACCAGCCGATCAACACGCACACCACAATGCAGATAGCCGCGTCGGCTGCGAAGCTGCCGCGCACTCCGCCAAAGGCGGCGCGCTTCGAGGCCGGCGGCAAAACGATAAATCGCCACGAAATGGAGCGACAAGGTGACGATGTCGAGTACTTTCAAAAGCCAGACCGGCGCGGGTGGAGGTATGGGATCTACACGTGGAAAGCCAATCATGCAAACCTTTCAGCACGTTTCACGTGCGTCTCCTAAATCACATATCGTCTGTCTTTTGACACTAGCCTGTAGCAGAGTGTGTGCGCTGTGACGGCAGTCACAACATCGGCTCAGAACGAGACACCATAACGGATGTCGCCTGGAGCGGCGGCTGGTCGTCGATGCACCGAACCTTTTCCAACCATGCGTAGATTGATTTGTCGATTGTGCCGCCGTCACGCCCGGTCCCGGCTGGTACCAGGAGCACCGGGCAGTGGGACTGACGATCGCGCGGTAGACGGTACTGTCATCCAGCCGCGCGCTGTCGATCCCAACGGTGGGTGCTCCCAGTACCAGCAGGTCAGGGTGTACCCTCTGCGCCACCGCAGCGACAGCAGCGATCACTGCCCCCGGGGCCACGATATGCTCGACCGGCAAAGTATGCGACTCGTTGAAGGGCGCAAGCAGTCGAAGTCGCGTCATGCAGAGGCTGCATTGCTGTTCCTTGCCGCATTGCGTGCTGTGGAGCACCACCAGCCCTCGCCTCGCGATGCGTTGCGCAACATCCAGAGCGGCAATGCCGGCATCAGAAAAATCGGTGGCTGCGATCACGTTCTGCCACAGCAAGCGGGGCAACGCTGCTGACTCTGCCGGGGTGGGGATCGTCAAAATGGAACAGGGCGTATCCGCCAGTAAAAGCCGCGCCATGGTCGCGAGCGCCATGCTACCGGCAGCTGTTTGTCCCACGGTGCCGAGAATGAGCAGGGATGCAGAGTGGCGCATCGCCTCGCCCAGGATCTCTGCGCAAATTTGCTCCCGCTGCACCAAGGAATCGTGGTTGGCGCCGTGGCGCTGAGGGTCGTGCTCCATGGCCGTCAACTCTGCATTCGCAGCGTCGTCACGCAGTGCAGCACCAGGCAATGCGTAAACCATGGGATCGAGCGAGTGCACCAGCACAAGCTCCGCATTGCGTTCATCGGCAAGCTGTTGTGCGTAGCGCAGCCCGTAGGAGGCCTCTCCCGACAGGTCGCCGACATAGACAATTTTGTCGAAGGGAAAGCCGCTGTGCGACTGTTTCTGGTCTTCGAACGTGCTCGCTTGCTCGTGTTCTACAGCTTTCTGGAGTCCTGTCATGGTCACCCTCGGTTACGATTGATTCTTCTTAACAGACAGATCGTAGGCGCGACGGCCATGGATTGATGTGACGGCGGACACAGGTAAACGTGACGGACATCACATAAAGTCGAGTCGGGGACGGACTCCAGCCCTCCATGGACCTGCCATTTCCCCGCGCCCCGGAGGAATCATTCATCCTGCGGCAGTGTCTGCAGCGTATCGACAGCCGGCAAACCGGCGCCAAAGGCTTCGCCCGGAAGCCGCGACAGGAACCAGCCGATCAACACGCACACCACAATGCTGATAAGCGCGTCGGCTGCGAAGCTGCCGCGCACTCCGCCAAAGGAGTAAGCCCGCCCGTCGAGGTACAGCATGTACGCCACCGGAACGTTCGTAGCGGCGATAAGAAACGTAAAAGTCGTAGCAGCCAGCGGATTATTCTGCCCGATGGCCTCAAACGATAGCGCCACCGTGCCCGTATACGAAATCGCCTGGAACAGAAATTGGCCCAGAAGAGCCAGCGCAAAGGTCCACGGAGCGTGCGGCAGCGCCAGCAGGCTCAGGGTGAACAGTCCCCCCAGTGTGCCGTTTGCCAGGTAGAGAAGGCGCAGCGGCATCCGTTTGGCGAGCAAAGGAAAGAGCAGGCACCCCAACACGCCCGGAACGACGGCCCCCACTCCCCCAGCCAGGCTCACCATCCGCGGGGACGCGCTGAAATCGTTGCCCAGTCCTCCCAGCATGTTGGTCAGCGCGAAGGAACCGCAGGGAGTAAGGAAAAGCAGCAGCGTGATCAGCACTTCGCGCCGGCGCAAAAGCAGCAGGATCTCGCGGCTGAATTGGCCGAAGCTCTCGCCCGCCAACCGCCGGTCCGGTCCTGGAGCAGGAATAAACAGGAAGATCGTCGCCGGCAGAAAGACCATCGCTCCCAGCAAGACCCGCTGCCAGCCAGGGCGGCAGGTTGCGCAGTAACTCGCCCCCCACCACCATGCTCAAGCCCATGGGGGCGATGGAGGCGAAGTTAAACCACGCGCTCAGCTTGTTCTCGTCTTCTTTGCGGTTGACGGTCGAAAGCCATCCGCCCAGCGCCGTCGTCGAAAGGATCGCCGCCGCCGAGCCGATAACCAGGGCGATTTCGAGAATAACCAGATGACGCAGGTTCAGGACTGCGATGACCGCCAGCAGAGACGCCAGCGCAGCGAAGAGGGTGGCATACCAGCGGCGGCTGAAGCGCACATCGAGCATCGGTCCAAACACCACCGCCCAGAAATTAGGCGACAGCGCCGCCGCCGTAATGCCCGCAATCCTCGCCTCGGCAACATGGTGCGCGGCCAGCATCTGGGGGATCGCGAAAAACGCCAGGCCACCGTACAGCCCAAACGACGAATTCGAAATCCCCATGATCCAGATCGGCGGCGCGGTTCGGTCCGATTTCAAGCAAGTCTCCGGAGTCTTTTGATCATGCTACCGGGCTTCTCGCAGGGCGGCTACCGGCAGCCCGCCCTAACACGGGTCCACGGCCATGCGCGCGTCGCCCGAGGTTCGCGGGTCTGTGGATTCCCGCACCATGCGCAAAATTGCTGGTTGAGCGGGATGGCCTGTCCGCAGTGAGTGCAAGGCGAGGCGATTGGCTGACGCAAAACGAAGTAAAGAAGAAATCCCAGCAAGTGAGGGAACAAGGCTGCGACCAGAACCCAAAGCACCGGCCGCATTGCCCGCCGCCGGGCGTCCGCAAACACAAACCCGAGGCAGACAAGCCAGGTAGCGATCACCACGCCGCCGAATAAGGCGGCGATGCCATAAATGAACATTGTCCGCACCAAGCTGCGCCCTGGTTAGCGGCATGGTACCCCACAACCCACCCGATCAGCACGACGCAACCCCCGATGACCAAGGCCCAACGCTTGACTGCCTGGGGAACAATACTTAAAAAATTGCGGATCTTCATAAGTTCCTTTCTTTCTGGTTCGTGCCGCCTGCCGATAGCAGGGGCAATATTGGAAACAGCAGTAAGAGGCACAGTGAGGGTACGATCCAGAAGGCAATCAACCCCTGCTGCACTTGCATGCGCTGTAGGTCAAAAACAGAGGCGATCAAGCCGCTCAATCGCAGATCGAAGAATGAACCAACGGCTGTGAGCATGAGCGCGAGCATGCAGCTCAACACCAATTGCCGGCGGCCGGGCTGCGTGGCCTTGATCTGCTGCGCTCGTAACGCTGAGCGATGCGGAGACTTTCGCATTGAGGCCTGGGTCCACCGCGAAGGAAAAGCCGCCCAGGCCGGCGATGACCCGGTTACTGGCAGCCAGATACTCCTGGCATGGAGCGCAAGCCTGGAGATGCTCGCGCAGGGATTGTTCCTCCTGAACCGGGATCCCGCCCGCCAGCGTCTCATCGATCATGTGCCGGAAACGTTCGTGACCGTCAGATCCCATGGCTTCCTCCTTCGAACTGCGACCGCAGCGTTGCCAGACCTCGATAAATCCTGGAAGAGACAGTAGAGACCGGCGCTCCCACGATGGCAGATATTTCCTGTAGCGATAGATCCTCCTGAAAGCGAAGGACGAGTGCTTCGCGATAGCTGGGTTCAAGTGTTTGCAACGAGTGAGCAAGCGCCTCGGCATCTTCCGTCCGGGCTGCGAGGGCGAATGGCGAAGGAGCATCGGAGGCAGGTGACGGCCGAACACCCTCCCCCTCCTCATCGTCGTTCGAGTCCAGGCTGAAAATTCGCCGCCTGCGCATGTGGTCGATGGCGAGATTGCGTGCGATGGTGAAGAGCCATGGCTCAAAGCGAGAGCGGCCGTCGTAGGAGGAGCCGCGCTCCAGAACCCGCAGCCACGTTTCCTGCACCAGGTCGTCGACTCCGTCGCGCCTGCCCAGCAGGTAAATCAGATAGCGAACCAGGCGATACTGGTATTGCTCGACCAGTGCGTCGAGGAGAACGAGATTTCCTTGGCGCAGGCCAAGTGCAATTTGCCGCGCGTCGCTGTCCATCCCTGCCGCCAGTGTCATGTCGTAGTCCGAACATACGCTGGGTATACGGATGAGCGGCCCAAAATTACGCAGCGCAACCCTCCAATAGGCGCGATTTACCTGAAAGCAAGGAAAACTCAAGTTACTCTGACGTTCTGCTCTCCAAAGAAACCCGCCTACGGATGCGGTATCGGCTTGGTGTGCTGCACTTTGTGAGTGCAGCATCCTCGCAGTCGCGTCCAAGAATATCCACCGGGTTGTCCATCTTCGCGGAGAGGATGCGTCCGGATGGAATCGAGAGCTTGATCACGACCTCAAAGGTTTCTTCTCCAACTTCAGCCGAATACTTGCCCTGCGCCTTCTCCACTTCAACCCAATTATTGGGAAGTCTGCCGACCGGCGCTGCCATCCACGCCGCGGGGAATGGAATCTGCCCCACCGCGGGCGGAACGTGACGAATGGTCAGCGTCGCCTCCTGTGCGGTCGTATCGACCTTGGTCAAAGTGATATCAAAGTCGATGGAGTCTTGGCCGAACACCGTGTACGTTCCATCAGCCCATGAGTTGGGCGTTCCATGCTTGACGTACACATGGTCTCCTGTCCGCACAAGATCCTTCTGCCTCAACGCAAGCTGAACGTCGGCGTAAAACGTGAGCAGGTCTGTAATCGGTCCGATCAGTATAGGTTGCACTTTGCTCAGATCCGGAACAGAGAGCGTGTAATCGGGCGAAAGGGAGAGGCCCTCTCGAAACTGCTGGCTTGCCGGCGTCAGAACGAGCGGTTGACCATTCACGATCAGGCCGGTCCAGGCAAAGTTCTCGCTAAACGGCCCGGCATGCTCCCGGCTGACCTTCGCGCTCGCTTCCGCCTCGTAGCGCACGGTCCTCAGGTGGCCCTCGTTCACCGCCTCCATGTGATAGGCGATCGTCTCACCATCCCGGTACTCCCGTTTGAGAGCTCCCGTATGCGGCTCGGTCGTTGCTTGACCCTGCATGACTTGCACGCTCAATAGAAGAGCACCGCCAACCAGCAACTGCCGACGAGTTCGATTCATCCGTCACCTTTCCTTCGTCAATTCCGATCGCGTGTGCTACCCGCTTCGCCTTTCAAGGGAAGTACCGCGGGCACGGCTGAATCCGTTTGGGAAAAACTCTGTTTTGTATCAGGTGGAGATAGGTATCACGCCACCATAGTAGGCCTAACACAACTACTGCCACCACGCCTGCGATTCTCAATGTCGCCTGAACCGCCCCATAATAATCGACCAGTTCATCGCGCTTTCACCACCTGTGCCATTTCATCTTGGGAAAGTGAAGAGCTCGACGAGCTCCCTCACGCGCTCTTTCTGGCGGCTGCGCGTAAATCGCTTGGTTCTTGTTAGCTCGGCGATACCATGGAGGCTCGCCCAAAACAGTTCTGATATAACCTCTGACTTCGAGCTCTGCCCCTGAAACAACTCCAGGAGTTGGGAAAACGCGAAGCGCATCTCCGGAGGAGTAGCCGCGTCATCGAATGGTACGCTCAGGCTGAGCGAAAACATGACTTCATACAGCGCTGGTGAAGACGCGGCGAACTCCAGATATGCGGCCGCGACCGGTTCGACCGTATTTCCACGCCTAACCCGTTTCCGTGCCTTCTCCAAAGCCAGGCCCATCTCCCGGAAACCCTCGATAGCAACTGCGGCGAGAATCCCTTCGCGGCTTCCAAAATGAGCGTACAAGACGGGTTGGCTGTAGGAAATTTCGTCGGATAGCCGCCGAACGGTCACGTTGGACCACCCTTCAAGCTCCGCGATTCGTCGTGCGGCATTGATAATCTGTGCCCGGCGGGCCTGCTTGTCACGCAGTTTTCGTTCCGCAATTCGGTTAGGTGCCGGCGTCGTTGCCATCGATAGGAAGTATAGCACCGCTAGAATCAACGGTTTGCGGATGGTGAAACTTTTTCCGAATGCTTCGCATCAAATATAGCGATGCTAGAGTTTATAACAGTGAAACGCACTTAGCGACATATAACGAGAACATGATGAAGCTGCCGTGTTTCTTCTTCGCAGGAAGAAACCTTAACTCACTCCAAGGTGTTGTTTATCGAGGAATTCATGATGGAAGTCCTAAATGTCGTCGCAATTATCGTCGCTGGATTGATGGTTGGAAGTGAACTGGCTATCGCCGCGTTTGTTCATCCAACGCTCGATAAACTTCCGGATGATGTTCATCTGCCAGCCGCAAGCGCCCTCGCTCGTGTGCTGGGGAGATTCATGCCATTTTGGTACATTCTTGTATTTTTGCTTACTTTAGCCGAGGTCGTAATCCAATGGCACCAATCTGGCCGCTTACCGATCTGGATCGCTACATCGGCGGTCTTGTGGATGTTGGCGAGTTTGTATTCGGTCACCGCCCTCGTGCCGATCAACAACCGTATTAAGTCCACTCCGCCTCCCGATTGGAAGACGTACCGGCGTAGATGGGATCTGCTTCACCGCTGGCGTGTTGCACTCCTCACGATAGCTTTCGCGTTTCTAATCGTGGGATTCGTTAGCAAGTAGGCATCTTTGGCGTTGTCCCCAAGGGCAGCTATCGCCGGAGATCGGGAGCCGTGGGAGTCTTCGAGAAGGTGTGTCCTCGCGGGAGATGGATGCGGCCCCAGGAGCACAGCGCTTCGACCAATCGATGACTGCAGCTCACGATTGTGTCGCTCGACGCTTAGAACGCCGATGAACTGTGGGTGGGGGAAACCTGAGCGCAGTTGTATTGAGCCACTCCGTTTGCTAGTTTGGCGTAGATGCCGCCGCCTGTGCCCGAACAACTCAGCAGGACCATTGAGACTCTCTACCGGTCGGAGTCGGGCCGGGTTCTGGCGACGCTCGTGCGCCTCCTCGGAGACCTGGACTTGGCCGAAGAGTCGATGCACGAGGCGTTCGCTGCCGCTCTGGAGACCTGGACGCTGGCTGGCATTCCGGACATGCCACGCCCGTGGCTTATTTCAACGGCACGCTTCAAGGCCATAGACGCTATGCGCCGACGCGCGCGCTTCGATGGAGCACAGAGACATCATGATGGCTACATCGTACCAATGCTCTGCTCGCGTCTCCGTTTCTATCCCGGCCGGCGGCTGCGCCCGCCCATCCACCCTACAACCATGAACCGAGTTTTTCCGCAGCCTGTTTAGCCCCTGCGGCACGCCTTTCCACGCCTGTACCTTCTTGGAACTACTTTGAAAAGCCGTACCCCAGCGGTTGAGACGTGCCCTTCGTGCAGGGACCTGCCGTGGGGGAACTTCCTACTGGTGCTCTTTCAATATCTCTTCGATCTGTTCCTTGGGGACGGAGAGATGATCCTCATTCTGCTTCAGCCATGCGCGATAGTCCTGCTCGATTGCATCGGTCCAGCGGGCATCGATCTGCCCGGCGGTGTACTTCTTCTCTTCCAGCCTCTGGTGGCCAAACACATCGCGCAGATGAATCGATTCCGAGCTCTTCACCACCTGCTCGGCAAGCTGCGGGGGAATGAAAATAACCCCTCCGTTCCTGCCCAACACGACGTCACCCGGCATCACCGTTGCGTGGCCGATGCGCGTGGGTCCATTGATGCTTACCATGGTCGAGTTGAGCAGCTTGCCCGAGCGCAACGATCCGTAATGGTGAGAAGGATCGTAGTAACGAACAAAGGCTACGAAATTCGGTAACTCCTCCAGCCCGTTGATATCCCGCACAGCGCCGTCGTAAACGATGCCATTGCCTGACTTGGCGTAGATGGCGTTGCCCACGTTGTCGCCAATCGAAGGGCCGTCCACCTTCAACCCGAAATGGTCGGCCACATAGACGTCGCGGGGTTGCAGCATATCCACCGGCCACGCATTCATCGCGCCCTGGCGATGATCCTGCACTCCCTGGGCTTCGATCAGCTTTTGGATGTCGGGCCGCCCCGGCATCCAAACTGCCGTGAGCGCCCTGCCCACCAAAACCTTGTCGGGATGAATGGAGAGCCAGCCGTCTTCATACTGGTGCATGAAGCCGGCATTTTCTACCACCGCCCAGGCCTCTTCCAGGGTCACCGTCTTCATCCGGTCCAGAATCGCATCCGGCACCTTGGGCCGGCCGTCCGGGAAGCGTTCCCCTTGCCAGTCGGGGGTGTACTTGATCACATCCTCCCGGGTGAAAAATCCCTGCTGCGCGTTGGCGCACACACTCAACATCATCCAGGAACACAGCGTTCCCACTACTATGCGCTTGAGCTGCTGAAAGCTTTGCTCCACGTTCCCTATCCTCATTTTTCCGGTTCAAACCACGTCGTTCCGGGGATCTGTACGGTCTTCGCAACCTCTTCGTTCATCTCCACGCCGAACCCGGGCTTATCCAAAGGAGTGACGTAACCCTTGATGATGATCTCGCCCTCCTTAATAAAGCTCTTCCACAGTTGCAGATGATTGATCCAGTGCCATTCGCAGACCAGGTAATTGGGAATGGTAGCGCAAACATGGGCGGAAGCCATGGTGCCGATGGGCGAGACGACACAGTGGGGTGCAAACGGAACGTAGTACGCCTGGGCCATGTTGGCGATCTTGCGCGCTTCGGAAAGGCCGCCCACTTTTTGGATATCCGGCATGATGATATCGGCTGCCCGCTTCTGCAGCAGCTCAGTAAAGCCCCAGCGCAAGTACAGATTCTCGCCGCAACAGATCGGCGTAGTAGTCGAGTGGCGGATATCCGCCATGGCGTCGATATCTTCCGGGGGCACAGGCTCTTCCAGCCAAAGCAGCCGGTAGGGTTCCAGCGCCACCGCGACCCGCTTGCCGGTGGTTGCGTCGTAGCGGCCGTGCATGTCGCAGGCCAGGTCCATCTCTTTGGGGATCGATTCCCGCACATGCTTCACCCAGCTCACCATGCGATCGATCTCGCCGTTGCTGGCGGTCCAGTTCACTTTGTCGAAGCGCGCCGGATCGGCAGCATCGTCCAGGTCGATCTTCATCGCGGTAAATCCCTGCTCTTTGATCCAGGGCAGCTTGCGGTCCGATTCCGCGCCAACCGGATTATCCATATCCGAGTCGCAGTACATGCGCACCTTGTCGCGGAACTTTCCCCCCAGCAATTGATAAACCGGCAGACCCAGGATTTTCCCGGCAAGATCCCACAGCGCGATCTCCACCCCGGTCATCGCCGTCACGTATTGCCCACCCTGGGCGCCGGCGAAGATTCCCGAGACCCGCATCTTCTCCCACAGCGCATCAACATTCAGCGGATCCTGGCCGATCAATATGCGGCGGAATCCATGTACCAACGAGGCCGTGCCGACCGCGGCATCGGTCGATTCCCCCTGGCCATAGAGGCCCGAATCGGTATAAACCCGCACATGGGTTTGTGGTCCATGCACCAGAACCTGAGCAGTGCGGATATCTGTGATCTTGACCTTAGGTCTTTGCTGCGGCGTGCTACTCGCCTGAATCGCGTGTGCTAAGCAGGGCAGCGCGAAGATTCCGGCTCCCGGCAGAGCCGCCGCCGCGCCCTTCAGCATGGTCCTTCGTGTGAACTTACTCATGGGTGTCCTTTTCCCTGTTTCCGGCGAGACTTTCCCCGATCTCGGCGACTCTATCCGTTAAGCATGCAGGTGGAATTCATCTGCGTGAGACATGACGGGTGTAGCTTGGAGTCAGGTGAGCGGTGCACATACTCGTAATCAACAGCGGTTCCTCGTCGATCAAGTTTTCCATTTTCGACGGCGGCCAGGACGCCAGCCACGAAGCAGGCACGAGCGCCCGGCCGCCGTGGCCTCGCGCCTTGTTTGCCGGTGAGATCACCGGAATAGGCGGAGCAAAGCTTGGGTTCACGTTTCGCGATGCCGAGGGGCGGGAGTTGAGCCCAGGGGCATCGAAGGAGAACAGCAGGAAAGACCCGGTTAGTCTATTGGAAGGCGCGGTCTGCGGGCCGGGGATGCCTGTGATCGACGCGGTTGGCTACCGTGTGGTGCATCCCGGGGCAGTGCTGGACCGGCACCAGAGAATCACCGAGGAGGTGCTCAAGGATCTGGAGCAGGCGGTGGTGTTCGCCCCGCTGCACGATCCGGAGGCGATCGCGCTGATCCGCGACATGATGGGACGATTTCCGCACGCCCGGCACTACGCCTGCTTCGACACGGTCTTTCACCACACGATGCCGGCGGCAGCTTCGACTTACGCCATACCCATCGAGTATCGCCGAGCGGGGGGTGCGGCGCTACGGCTTCCACGGGCTTTCCTGTGAGTCGGTGGTGGATGAAATGCGGGTTGCGGCAGAGCGTGGGCAAGCGCTGTTTCCGCAGCGGATGGTCATTGCGCACTTGGGCAGCGGGTGCAGCGTGACGGCACTAGAGGATGGGCGCTCGATCGACACAACCATGGGACTGACGCCTACCGGTGGGGTGGTGATGGGCACACGACCCGGAGATCTCGATCCTGGGCTGGTGCTGTACCTGCTGCGCCAGGCCGAGGGTGACCGCGTGGCAGCCATGAACTCGGTGGAGACGATGCTGAACCACAAAGCGGGGATGGTGGCGCTCTCCGGGCTGCCCAACGACATGCGCGCGGTACGCCAGGCGGAGACAGCAAGCGCGGAGGCCCGGTTGGCGCTCGAGGTTTTTACCCGCAGCGTGCGCAAAGCAATCGGCGCGTTCGCCTGGTTAATGGGTGGCCTGGATGCCGTGGTCTTACCGGCGGCATCGGGGAACACGATGTGAAGTCCAGGACGGAAATTCTGCGCGGGCTGGAAAGCTACGGCGTGGTACTCGACGCAGCCGCCAATGAGGCGAAAGGCGATGAGCCGCGCCGGGTGAGCCGCGCGGATTCCCAGGTTGTGGTTTGGGTGATTCCCGCCCAGGAAGATCGAATGATCGCCGTGCACGTGGGCCAGATGGAACGAAATAGCGCCATGTAGAGGTTGGCCAGCGCCATCCCCGCAAGAATCGCATCTTAACCATCAACCGCATCAGCATTCGCTGCATAAGGAGAAATATGAGCAACGTTGAAACACTTCCGGTGGTGGCTTCCGGCTCGTCGAGCAAAGCAGGGCATTTCGAGCCCCTGACCGCCGATGAGATCAGAAAAATGAATGCCTACTGGCACGCGTGCAACTACCTTTCCGCCGGCATGTTGTATCTATGCTCGAACCCCCTTCTGCGGGAGCCGCTGAAGCCGGAGCACATCAAGAACCGGCTGCTTGGGCATTGGGGATCGGACCCCGGCCAGAGCTTCGTCTGGGTGCATTTGAACCGGTTGATCAAGAAATATGACTTGAATGTGATCTACGTCTCCGGCCCCGGGCATGGGGCTCCGGCGACGCTCTCGAACAGTTATCTCGAAGGAGTTTATTCCGAGGTCTATCCGGAGAAGAGCCAGGATGTCGCGGGGCTGCAGAAGTTCCTGAAGCAGTTCTCGTTTCCCGGAGGGATCGGCAGCCATTGCACGCCGGAGACACCAGGGTCGATTCACGAGGGGGGCGAACTCGGATACAGCCTCTCGCATGGGTTTGGGGCGGCATTCGACAATCCCGACCTGATCGTAACCGTGGTGGTAGGCGATGGAGAATCGGAGACGGGGCCGCTGGCCACCAGTTGGCATTCCAACAAGTTTCTCAACCCGGTGCAGGACGGAGCTGTGCTCCCGATACTGCATTTGAACGGGTACAAGATTGCAAACCCGACCATCCTTGCCCGCATCCCGAACGACGAACTGGAGATGCTGTTCAAAGGACTGGGATGGACACCGCATTTTGTAGAGGGCGATGACCCGGAGCGGATGCACCCCAAGCTGGCCGAAGTGCTGGAAGGCTGCGTGCTCGATATTCGCGCCATCCAGGAAAAAGCGCGGAGCGCGCCGGCCGGGCAGATAGTCGAGCGGCCGAAGTGGCCGATGATCGTTCTGCGGACGCCCAAAGGATGGACCGGCCCCAAGCAGGTGGACGGGCACAAGGTGGAAGGCTTCTGGCGGGCCCACCAGATCCCCATTGCCGATCCGAAGACAAACCCCGAGAATCTGGCGAAGTTGGAAGCCTGGCTACGCAGCTATCGGCCGGAAGAGCTGTTTGACGAGTCGGGACGGCTAATCGAGGAATTGCGGGAGATGGCGCCGGTGGGCACGCGGCGCATCACCGCCAACCCGCATGCCAACGGCGGCCTGTTGCGACGGCCGCTGGATTTGCCGGACTTTCGCGACTACGCCGTCAAGGTGGAGAAACCGGGACAGGTGGAATGTTCGTCGACCAATGTGCTGGCACATTTCCTGCGCGATGTAATGCGGCGCAACATGACCTCCTTCCGCGTCTTTGGCCCGGACGAAACGGCGTCCAACAAACTGGACGCCATCTATGAGGCCAGCGGCAAAACGTGGATGGAAGAGATGCTGCCCGAAGACCTGGACGGCGGCTTTCTGGCCAACGATGGGCGGGTGATGGAGATGTTGAGCGAGCACACGCTGGAGGGCTGGTTCGAGGGCTATGTGCTGACCGGACGGCATGGCTTCTTCTCCTCCTACGAGGCCTTTGTGCACATCATCGACTCCATGTTCAACCAGCATGCCAAGTGGCTGGAGAAGAGCAAGCTGGAGACCCGGTGGCGGGCGCCCATCTCCTCTCTTAACCTGCTGATTACGTCGCTGGTGTGGCGGCAAGATCATAACGGCTTTACCCACCAGGATCCGGGATTTCTGGATGTGGTCACCAACAAGAGCCCGGAGGTGACGCGGATTTATCTTCCGCCGGATGCTAACTGCCTGCTGAGCGTGGGCGACCATTGCCTGCGGAGCACCAATTATGTGAACGTGATCGTCGCCGACAAGGCGCTGCATCTGCAATATCTCACCATGGAAGATGCGGTGATTCACTGCACCAAGGGCATTGGGATCTGGGATTGGGCGAGTAACGACGCGGGCGAGGAACCGGATGCGGTCCTCGCCTGCGCGGGCGATATTCCCACCTCGGAGGCGCTGGCCGCGGTGGCGATTCTGCGCGAGCGGTGCCCACATTTGAAGTTACGGTTTATCAACGTGGTCGATCTCTTTCGGCTGATGCCGGAGCACGAGCATCCTCACGGCATGTCTGACCGCGAGTTCGACGGCCTGTTTACAAGAAACAAGCCGGTCATTTTCAACTTCCACGCATATGCCTCGCTGATCCATAAGCTGACCTATCGGCGCACGAACCACCACAACTTTCATGTGCGTGGATACAAGGAGAAGGGCAACATCAATACTCCACTGGAGTTGGCGATCCTGAACCAGGTGGATCGCTTCAACCTGGCGATCGATGTGATTGAGCGCGTGCCGGGACTGGAAGAGAAGGCGGCGCACACCAAGGAATGGTTGAAGGGGCAGATTGTCAAGGCGGTCAACTATGCGCACGAAAACGGGATCGATCAGAAAGAGATCCGGGAGTGGAAGTGGCCGGTGAAGTAGCACAGCCGCGGCAAAGGTTGCGACGGGTGCCCCATGTTCGCCTTAGCGTACATGGGCCGAAAACGCTGGGCGTAGCCCTTCGAATGCTTTTACTACGCCTTTAAGATCGTGTTCCCGAGAGGAACAATCATGGAACCGACTGAAGGCATTCGAAGAGATCGTTTTCGGCCCACGTACGCTCGGGCGAACGTGGGGCACCCGTCCTAACATTTGCCGCAATTTGGCCACGGCAAAGCATTTCGTTGACTTGGCTTGTTCCCTCCCCTACGCTAACGCTGAACGATGATCGGCGAAACCATCTCGCACTACCGCATCGTTGAGAAGCTCGGCGGTGGCGGGATGGGGTGGTCTACAAGGCTGAGGACTTAAAGCTCGGTCGCTTTGTCGCTCTCAAGTTTCTTCCCGACGATGTAGCCAAAGACCCGCAGACGCTCAGCCGCTTCGAGCGGGAAGCCAAGGCGGCCTCGGCCCTGAATCATCCCAACATCTGCACCATTCATGAAATTGACGACCAGCAAGGCCAATCGTTTATCGCCATGGAGTTTCTCGACGGCGTGACCCTGAAACATCGCATCGGTGCGCGACCGATGGACACGGAATCGATTCTGTCGCTCGCCATCGAGATTGCAGACGCGCTCGACGCCGCTCATGCAGAAAACATCGTCCACCGCGATATCAAGCCCGCCAACATCTTTGTCACCAAGCGCGGACATGCAAAAATTCTCGACTTTGGACTGGCGAAGGTCACTCCGGCAGGCAGTTCTTCCAGCCAGATTGCGTCCCCAAATACGCAAACGGTGAACGCGGAGCATCTGACCAGTCCGGGCACGATGATGGGCACCGTGGCGTACATGTCGCCGGAGCAGGTGCGGGCGAAAGAGTTGGATGCGCGGACGATCTGTTCTCCTTCGGCGCTGTGCTATACGAGATGGCGACAGGTGTTTTGCCCTTTCATGGCGAAAGTTCGGGAGTCATCTTCAAAGAAATACTCGATTCTGTTCCACCCGCGCCCATTCGTTTCAATCGTGACATTCCGCCCAAGCTGGAAGACATCATCAACAAGGCACTGGAGAAAGATCGCAATCTCCGCTACCAGGGGGCGCGGCGGAAATGCGAACCGACCTGCAACGGCTGAAGCGGGATTCCGAGACGGGGCGAGCCATGGCTGCCAGTTCCGGCGCGGTAGCGGTGGCGCGGGAGAGCGGCTCTCAGGTTGCCCAACCGCCTTCGCCACCCTCTGGGTCCTCCCCCGCGCTTGCGCCGGCTTCGTCATCGAGCGCGGTGGTGGTGGCCGAAGTTCCTCTCGCGGGCAAGAAACTCTGGAAGATTTTGCTTCCCGCCGCCGTGGTTCTTGTGGTGGTGGTCATCGCGGGAGTGTTCTACTTTCGCTCGCCCCAGGCCGCGCACCGCCTGACCGATAAGGACACGATTGTTCTCGCCGATTTCAGCAACAGCACGGGCGATGCCGTATTCGACGACACGCTCAAGACGGCCCTCAGCGTGGGGCTCAACCAGTCGCCGTTTCTGAATGTGCTTTCCGATATGTATGGTCCGCCGCTTTGTCGCAAGCGAAAAGCGAGAATAGCAGGTAAGGTGTGCGCGTATGTATACGGCCTTGTTGGGGTGTTTAACGACCCCGGGCCTGGATGGAATGCGCTTCGCTCTGTTCCTATTTAACTTGTCGGTCTTCAACGACCCTTACCGGAAGCAGGTTTCCAGAACGACGGTTAGACCGTGGTGCCATCTCTTTCTTCGCCAGCAGACCTGGCAGGAAATTTGAACTCCGCCGCCGTCGCCGGTCTGCGGATGTGGGAATCGCGCTAGCGATTTCCAAGCCTGGTGTTCTTCCAGGCGTCATCTGCAGGCCGTTCAGATGATATTGCCTGCTAGCAGCGGTGGCCTGTAGACCTCATTTTTGGCCAGCACTGCCCAGGCCATCCGTGCCAGTTTATTGGCCAGTGCAACGATAGCGATGTTCTGGTGCGTTCGTGCGGTGAGCTGCGCCAGCCACGCACTTAAACCAGACGACTGCTTGGTCCGATGCTGCATAACAGCTCTGGCTCCTTGCACGAACAGCCTGCGCAGGTATTGGTTTCCACGCTGCGGAATCTTCCACAATGTTTGCTTTCCTCCGGTCGAGTGTTCCTCCGGAACCACTCCCAACCAGGCGGCGAAATCGCGCCCTTTGCGAAATGCCGTGCCGTTGCCGATCGTTGCGATGATCGCCGTTGCTGTTACAGGACCGACTCCCGGCATCTTTACCAGCCTTCGACAGGCTTCGTTCTCCCGAGCAATCTTCTCAACCGACTTGTCAGCACGATCGATCTTCTCGGCTAGCTGCTCCAGCTCTTGCTTCAGTTCTGCGAGCAATACCAGCACTGCCCCCGACAGCTTGGCCGAGCCGCCTGCGAGTATGACAGGTAGTGCTTCATCCACGTAGCGCCGGCCTTTGCGCAGCGTCGTGCCACGCTCCAGCAATAGCCCACGAATTTGGTTGACCGCCGCCGTTCTTCGCATCACCCAGCGTTCACGGACCCGATGCAACGACTGCAGGTCCAATTGGTCATCACTCTTGACCGGCACAAAACGCATGGTCGGTCTTCCCACCGCTTCGGCGATCGCTTCCGCGTCGATGTAGTCGCTCTTGTTCGTCTTGACGTAGGGCTTCACATATTGCGCAGGAATCAGGCGCACCTCATGCCCTTGCTCTCGCAACGCCCGCCCCAGAAAATGTGATCCTCCGCATGCCTCCATGCCGATCAGCTCCACCTTCAGGTTCGCGGTAAACTGCAACAGCTGCGCTCGAGAGAATCGCTTCCGCAATACCACTTCTCCGCGCTGGCTCATTCCTACCAGATGAAACGTCGTCTTGCCCAAATCAATACCCATTGTGAATAGCTCCATGGCACTCCTCCTCTTATGCAGCTTATAGCCCCACCTCACTGTCAGGTGAAGGCGGCGGACCATTCCATTAACAAGGTCGCGGCAACGCTGAAACTGATGACGCGCCCGCGCGATACCAAGCTCACACCCGACGTTGCGCGGGAGCTTTGCCAGCGGGCGGGCAGCAAGGCTTACGTTGCCGGATCGATTGCCACTCTGGGCAGCCAGTACGTGCTCGGACTGAAGGCGGTGAACTGTCAGAGCGGAGACCCGCTGGCCGAGGAGCAGGTGACGGCAGTGTCTAAGGAGAAGGTGCTGGACGCCCTGGGCGAGGCGGCTACGAAGCTGCGCGGTGAGTTGGGCGAATCGCTGGCTACGGTGCAGAAGTTTGATGTTCCGCTTTCCGAGGCCACTACGTCTTCGCTGGAAGCGCTGAAAGCCTACAGCCTTGGACGAAAGGCCCGTAACGAGAAAGGCGCCGTCGCAGCCCTGCCTTACGATCAACGCGCCATCGAGCTGGATCCGAATTTTGCCATGGGCTACGCCGTAGTGGGCATCGACTACCATAATCTCGGCGAGCTAGCGAGGGCGAGCGAGTACATCACCAAAGCATTTCAGTTGCGGGAACATGCCAGCGAACGGGAAAAGTTGACGATCTCCGCCCAGTACTGTTCGCTTGTGACCGGAGAATTGGATAAGGCGGCCCAGACGTATCAGGAGGCGATTGAGAGCTACCCGCGGGACGCTCCAGCGTACGGCAATTTGGGCGTCGTGTTCTCCGCACAGGGGCAATATGAGAAGGCCGTGGAGGTCACGAGGCAAGGCTTGCGCCTTGCTCCGGATCGGTTGAGCTCTAACCTGAATCTCGCAAACTGGACCTTTGCCTTGCAGCGGTTCGAAGAGGCGCGGCAGGTCATTCATGAGGGGCAGGCTCGAAAACTAGATAATTTCGGGCTCCACCTTGCTCTCTACGCTCTTGCCTTTCTTGGGTCGGACTCCACTGCGATGACGGAACAGCAACAGTGGTTTGCGGGCAAGCCCGAAGAGAACTTTGGACTGGCACTGGCATCCGACACCGAGGCCTATGGCGGTCATGTGGCCAAGGCAAGGGAGCTCACCAAGCGAGCCGTGGACTCCGCCCTACGGGCTGACAGCAAGGAAACGGCTGCGACATGGCAAACGAATGCCGGCGTGCAACAAGCGGCTTACGGCAATCCCACAGAAGCCCGGCAGTCAGCAGCCGAGGCTTTGAAGCTTGTTCCCACGAGTCAGAGCGTCGAGGTCGAAGCCGCCTTGGCGTTCGCCATAGCCCGTGATACCGCACGAGCCGAATCTTTGGCGCAAGACCTTAACAAGCGGTTCCCGCTGGACACGCAGGTGCAGTCCCTTTGGCTGCCCGCGATTCAGGCGCAACTGGCGCTCAACCGCAAGGATGCAACCAGCGCGATCAACCTCCTGCAACCCGCCTTGCCGCCCATCGAGTACGGCCAGATTGAATTTGTCGCCAATATTTCCTGCCTTTATCCGACGTATGTACGCGGGCAGGCATACCTTGCAGCCGGACAAGGCGGTGCGGCAGCTACCGAGTTCCAGAAGATCATCGATCACAGCGGCATCGTCTGGAACTGCTGGACAGGAGCATTGGCACATCTAGGTGTGGCTCGTGCGAATGCCTTGCAGGCGAAGAACGCGCAGGGAGCCGATGCCGACGCCGCCCGCGTCCGCGCGCTCGCCGCCTACAAAGAATTCCTTACCCTCTGGAAAGACGCCGACCCCGGCATCCCTATCCTCAAAGAAGCCAGAGAGGAGTATGCGAAGCTGCAGTAGCAGCGTGGCGACTACAGCATTTTCACTTCTGGTGTATACAAAGCAACCGCTCCCGACGCGGCTTTTGCTCAAGAAAAGACGCACTTCGCCGAAACCGACTGTGCAGAGTAGAAGTGAAAATGCTCTGGACCAAGTCAATTCTCATAAACTAAACCACCTCGAATTGTATCTATACAAGTAACAACCTCGAACGATGATGGCCGGCTGTCCGGAGAACCCCGTATGCCACCGAATCGCCAGATCCCGTGATAATCAGGAACGGATTAACCGGACCAGCTTCCTTGGGACGTTGTGGTAACGGACAGCAACTTAGTTCGAATAGTTCACTTATTTCGCATCGTTAACGGCCGCCGCTTCGCGGTGATCAGCCTCAGGGCTACAGTGGTTTCGCGAAACCGTTTAAACACGTCGATGTTTGACAATTGAATAGGGGGTTCCAGCGGTATCCTCCATCGCCTCCGGAACTGGGGAGCGGAGGCCGCCAATCGGCCTCCGCCCCCTCTTCGGCGCCTGCGTTGGAGACTCCATCGCCGATCGTATCGGCGAGGCTCTGCGGGAGCCGAATTAGCACGCTTACCAAGCACTTTTTAGCCATTTCGCGAGAATCCTGGCATTTTGGGAAGCCCTCAGCAGCATCAAGAGTTCACAGGAAAGCAGAAAAATCTCCCTGCACCAGGACTTAATACGCTTATTACGCACTTTTTAGCCATTTCCCGAGCCATTGGCGGAATCATTCATTCTGCGGCAGCGTCTGCAGCCTATCGACAGCCGGCAAACCGGCGCCAACGCCTCGCCCTACAGGGTTTCGTGTGGGTTTCGTCCACGAAACTCAAGGCGGTGAACTACGCGCACGAAAACGGGATCGATCAGAAAGAGATCCGCGAATGGAAGTGGCCGGTGCAGTAGTTCAACTCGAGCCACGCTATCGGAAGGCGGCCTCCGGCTCTAGTCACGAAGGTTTGAGGAAACCAAAGACTGCGTCCCATAAGCGCTAACTCGTTTGGCAGACAAGAAACCCCAGAGGAAGCTGGTTTCTTGCATTTCCAACTCACCCCAAAATCGTCATCCTGAGCGGAGCGCCTCACAGATTTATCGGCTGATACAGCGCTCGATGGCGCGGGGTCGAAGAGCCTGTCCCGAGCGTAGTCGAGGGAACCCCGAGGGAGCTTTCTTGCCCATGCTGCTCGGAGCTTTTCGACCACCGAAGCCCGAGGCAACTTGTCCTCCTCCTGTTGCGTGAGGCGGCGATACAGGTTACTGGTGACTGCAAAGCATTTCGTTGACTTGGCTTCTTCCCTCCCCTACGCTAACGCTGGACCATGATCGGCGAAATCGTCTCCCATTATCGAGTTATCGAAAAACTTGGCGGTGGTGGGATGGGTGTCGTCTACAAGGCGGAGGATACCCGCCTCGGACGTTTCGTCGCACTCAAATTCTTGCCCGACGAGATCAGCCGTCAGCTTCCGGTGCTGGACCGGTTCCGCCGGGAAGCCCGGGCCGCCTCGGCGCTGAACCATGCCAACATTTGCACCATCTACGATGTCGGCGAAGAAGAGGGACGGGCCTATTTGGCCATGGAATACCTCGAGGGCCAGACGCTCAAGCACCGTATCGACGGCCGCCCCCTGCCCATCGACTTCGTGCTCGATCTCGGTATCCAAATTGCCGACGCGCTGGATGCGGCCCACGCCAAGGGTATCGTGCACCGCGACATCAAGCCGGCCAACATCTTCATCACCAAAACCCGTCAGGCAAAACTGCTCGATTTCGGTCTGGCCAAGATAGATCAGCGACGCGACCTGAACGCGACCTCTGACGGCGAGACGTTAAAGGACCTGACCAGCCCCGGGAGCGCCCTGGGAACCGTCGCTTATATGTCCCCTGAACAGGCGCGAGGAGAAGAACTCGACGGCCGCACCGACCTGTTTTCCCTGGGCGCAACGCTCTACGAGATGACCACCGGCAAGCTGGCCTTCGATGGCAGTACGTCAGCGGTGATCTTCGAGAGCATCCTCAACCGCAACCCGGCGCCACCACACCAACTCAATCCCAACCTGCCGCTGGAATTCGAGCGCATTCTCGACCGCTCGCTGGAAAAGGACCGCGACCTGCGCTACCAGTCGGCAGCCGAGATGCGCGCTGAAATGAAGATCCTTAAGCGCAAGCTGGATTCCCAGCGCTCGGCAACCGCCCAGGCCCCGGTCTCCGGCAGCGTGAGTGCGGTCGCCGCCGTCCCGCCAGTCGAGACGAGACAGCCGGCAGGCCGGGGTCCGTGGTCCTATGCCATCCTCGCCGCCACGTCCGCACTGTTGGCCGGCTTGGTCATCGGCTGGTTTCTGCATGCCGCGCGGAACCATACGGCGCCACCGATTTACCATCAGCTCAGTTTCCGCCGTGGTACTGTCCGCTCGGCCCGCTTCACGCCCAATGGGCAATCTGTGGTCTACGGCGCCGCATGGGAAGGCAAGCCGACGGAAATATTTATTACCAGTGCGGAGAGCCCGCAGTCACGCTCCCTGGAGCGCCATGGCGATGAGCTGATGAGCATCTCCTCCACCGGCGATATTGCGCTGCTGACCAAGGTGACCGTCACCGGAACTTACACCCAGATCGGGACCCTGGCCCGCATGCCCATGAACGGAGGAGATCCGCGTGACGTTCTCGACGGCGTGCAGTGGGCGGACTGGTCCCCCGACGGGAAGCAACTGGCTGTGATCCGCGACGTGGCCGGCAAGAATCGCCTGGAGTATCCCATCGGCAAAGTGATCCACGAAACCCCAGGATGGATGGGCAATCCCCGAGTCTCTCCCGATGGGGAGTTGGTTGCTTATCTCGACCATCCCCTGGTGGGTGACGATGCCGGCGGGGTGCACGTGGTCGACCGGCAAGGCACGGACAAGGTTCTAACCCAGGGCTCTTTGACCGCCGAGGGTTTGGCGTGGTCGCCGGACGGAAAAGAGATTTGGTACACCGCAAGCGTCCCTGACGAGGAAGATCCTGCGCTCGAGGGAAGCGGCCGGGCGCTGAATGCCGTGACCCCCAGCGGCCGCAAGCGGATCATCACCCGGGTACCAGCCTCGCTGCAGCTGGAGGATATTTCCCCCGACGGAAAGTTGCTTCTCTCCCGCCAGAGTTGGCGGCGCGAGTTGGGGGGAATGATCGCCGGCATGACCAGGGAGCAGGACTTCTCCTGGCTCGATTACTCCTTCCCAGCGCAGTTGTCCACGGACGGCAAGCAGCTGCTCTTCGACGAAGAGGGAGTTGGCGGCGGCGCCGGTTATTCCGTCTACCTGCGCAAGACTGCCGAGGAATCTGCGGTGAGGTTGGGTGACGGTAATGCCGTCGGCTTATCGCCCGACGGCAAGTGGATTCTGGCCCTGAACGTAGCGTCTCCCGCGCAATTAGTCCTGCTGCCCAGCGGCGCGGGTGAAGCGCAGCAGCTCACCCACGATGGTCTTTACCATGAATGGGCGTCCTGGCTGCCCGACAGCAAAGGCATCGTCTTCACCGCCAAACAGGAGGGTCACGGTGCGCGCATCTATCTGCAAAAGTCGATCACCGACCAGGCCGTCCCGATCTCTCCCGAGGGGATCGATCCGTTGATACTGGTTCTTTCGCCCGATGGCACCCAGGTGGCGGGTGTAGGAACAGATGGGCTGGGCTATCTCTACTCACTCACCGGCGGCCCCACCAATACGGTTCCCGGCCTCATTGCCGGCGAACAGCCAGTCCAGTGGTCGGCGGACGGCAAGTCGCTTTATGTATATCGACCGGGCGAGTTCCCAGCGAAGGTCGAACGGCTCGACCTCGCAACCGGCAAGCGCACTCTCTGGCGCAGCCTCGCGCCCGCCGACCCTGCCGGCGTAAGCCAGATCGGGCCTATCGTCATGACCCCCGACGCCTCCTCCTATATCTACGGCTACCATCGCACCCTTTCCGACCTCTACCTGGTAGTGGGGCTGAAGTAGTCCGCATGGCAGAGAAGGCAAGGCTTTCGTTCAACCAGATAACCCTTGGCAAATGGAGCGTGAGCCAGGCAGTCGAGGGCTGCGTGCGCCACGGCATCCCTTCCATCGCGCTGTGGCGGCACAAGATCGCGGAGACCGGCCTGGCCTCCTGCGTGCGCCTGGTACAGGATGCCGGACTGCATGTCTCCAGCGTTTGCCGCGGCGGCATGTTCCCCAGCCCGACCCAAGCCGGCCGCAAAAAAAGCCTTGAGGACAACTATCGGGCGGTCGACGAAGCAGCCGCGCTCCAGGCCGATTCCCTGGTGCTGGTGGTGGGTGCTTCCCCGGAGGTTCCGATCGCCGATGCCAGAAAGATGGTGGCGGACGGCGTCGCTGCCCTGGTTCCCTACGCTCGTCAGCGCGGCGTCAAGCTTGGACTGGAGCCGCTTCATCCCATGTATGCGGCGGAGCGCTCGGTGCTGGTCACCATCGCCCAGGCGTTGGAACTGGCTTCCGCTTATACTCCGCAAGAGGTTGGGCTCATCCTCGATGTTTTTCATATCTGGTGGGATCCGCAGGTGCTGGCTTCGATTGCCCGTTCCGCGGGCAGAATCTACGGCTTTCATGTGAACGACTGGCTGGTTCCCTTGCCCGACACGCTTATGGGCAGAGGCATGATGGGCGACGGGGTGATCGATAACCGCATGCTGCGCGTTGCCGTGGACCAGGCAGGCTACGACGGGCCCATCGAAGTGGAGATTTTTAACCAGGCCATCTGGGATAGCGATCCCGATCAGGTGCTGCAGCAAATGATCGATCGCTTTATTGCACTCGTTTGAAGGAGACAGGTTGGAATCGAATCACACCCTAACCGCGAAGGATTTATTGCCGGCCATCCAGCGCACGCTGGAGCTGGCGTCGGAAAAGACTCTCCGTCTCGACCAGCGTTGGAAAGACAGCGATGGTGCACCCGTCATCACCATTGCCGGCCGCTACACGGCCCGCAGCTGGACCCAATGGACCCAGGGCTTTCAATACGGCAATGCATTGCTGTGCTTCGATCTCACCGGCAACGCGGATCTGCTGGCAGCGGCACGGCGGCACGTGGTCGCCGGCATGGCGGAGCATCTTACCCATACCGGGGTGCACGATCATGGCTTCAACAACATCTCCACCTACGGCAACCTGCGCCGCCTGATGCTGGAAGGCCGCATCCCCGCGAACGAGTGGGAGATGAACTTCTACGAGCTTGCCTTGAAGGTGAGCGGCGCGGTGCAGGCCGCGCGTTGGACCAGCCTGCAGGATGGCCTGGGCTACATTTACTCCTTCAATGGCAGCCAGTCGCTGTTTATCGATACCATCCGCACTCTGCGCATCTGCTGTGTCTCCCACATGCTGGGCCACTCGCTGCAGGGAGAACAGGATGTGCGCATTAGTCTTCTTGACCGGGCGCTGATCCATGCCAAAACCACGGCACGCTTCAACCTCTATTACGGCGACGGACGCGATGCCTACGATGTGCCGGCGCTGCGCGGGCGAACCGTGCATGAAGCCGTCTTTAATCCGGCCAGCGGCGTCTTCCGCTGCCCCTCGTCGCAGCAGGGCTACTCGCCATTCTCTACCTGGACTCGAGGCCTGGCATGGGGAATGCTTGGTTTTCCTGAACTGATGGAGTTCGTCCAGTCTACCGGCGCCAATAGGGAAAGCCTGGCTTTGATGGAAGCGGGCGGCTCGCGCCGCATGCGACTTCTACCTGCAACAGGCAAGCGCGCTCGATGGCATCTGCTATTGGGATACCGGGGCGCCCCAGTTGCACCGGCTGGGCGACTGGCAGGCCAAGCCGGCAGATCCCTTCAACGACTACGAGCCGGTCGACGCTTCCGCCGGCGCCATCGCTGCCCAGGGATTGATTCGCCTCGGGCATATTCTCGAACGAAGCTGTCTACACCCAGGCCGGGCTGACCATCGCCGCGCGATTGCTGCAGGAACCTTACCTGTCCGTCCAACCCGATCACGAAGGGCTGCTGTTGCACAGCATCTACCATCGCCCCAACGGGTGGGACTATATTCCCCCCGGAGCCAAGGTTCCCTGCGGCGAGGCCTGCATGTGGGGCGACTACCATCTGCTGGAGCTTTGCCTGCTGATCAGCAGAATTGCGAACTCCCGCTACTACACTTTCTTCGGACCGGAAGCGAAAGGTTAAGCATGCAGGATCAGGAAAAGGTGGCGCTGGTTACCGGCGGCACGCGCGGAATAGGTCTGGGCATCGCCCTCAAGCTGGCACAGGCCGGTTTCACGCTGGCGATCTCCGGCAGGCGCGACCCGGCGCAGGTAGAGCCGGTATTGGAACAACTCAGGAAGTACAGCAAGCGCTCCATCTATGTGAAGGCGGACGTGGCGTCGACGGCCGACCGGCTGTGGCTGATTGCGGATGTCGGCGACCAACTGGGCAGGCTCGATGTTCTGGTCAACAACGCGGGCATTGCGCCGCGCACCCGAGCCGACCTGCTCGAGGCCGGCGAGGAGAGCTTCGACGAGGTGATCGGCACCAATCTTCGCGGCCCTTACTTTCTGACCCAGGCGGTTGCCGCCTGGATGATCCGGCAGCGGGCCAAGGACCCTGCAGCAAAATACTCGATCATCAATATCAGTTCTGTATCCGCCACGGTGGCCAGCGTGAACCGGGGCGACTACTGCATCTCCAAAGCAGGCATCGCCATGGCCACGAAACTATGGGCCGCGCGCCTGGCAGAGTACGGCATCGGTGTCTATGAAGTGCGGCCAGGCATCATAGAAACTGACATGACGGAAGGGGTTAAGGGGAAATACGACGCCCTGATCGAAGGCGGTATTCTGCTGGAGAAGCGGTGGGGGACCCCTGAGGATGTGGGTACCGCGGTCAGCGCGCTGGCGCGCGGAGAAATTCCCTATGCAACCGGCGCGGTTCTGGTACTGGATGGCGGTCTAACCCTGGCGAGACTATAGATGGAATGGATGAAGCAGTCGCGGGCGGTGGCCGATGCGCCCAGCATAGAGACCACCCCCGAGAGCATCTCGCCACGATGGGGGTTCGCCGTCTCTTCCGGGATCCTGGGCTGGATCCTCGATGCCTTCGACTTTTTCGTCCTCGTCTTTCTGGTGGACGTTCTCGCCGACAACTTTCACGTACGCAAGAGCGACATCGTCTGGACCATCACCATCACCCTGGCCATGCGGCCGGTGGGCGCGGTGATTCTTGGTTCGCTGGCCGATCGCTATGGACGCCGCCGCCCGCTGATCGCTTGCGTGCTTTATTTCTCCATCATCACGGCGTTCACCCCCTTCGCTCCCAGCTACGCAGTATTTGTTCTGCTGCGGGGCCTCTATGGGATCGGCATGGGCGGATACTGGGGCATCGGCGCTTCGCTGGTCATGGAGAGTTCTCCCAGGCGCTGGCGTGGGCTCTTCTCCGGCATCATGCAGGCGGGTTACTCCCTGGGGTATCTGCTGGCGGCCATCGCCCTGCGTACCATCGAGCCGACCCTTGGTTGGCGGTGGATGTTCCTTTGCGGCCTGGTGCTGGCGGCCATTATTGCTGTGCTTACTTTGCTGTCGCCCGAGTCTTCGTCGTGGCAGAAGCACCGGCTGGCCAGCTTTGGCGAAGTAGCCCGGATCGTGTGGCAGCACAAGAAGGACTTCCTCTACCTGGTGCTGCTGATGACGGCCATGACTTGCCTGTCGCACGGCACCCAGGATCTCTACCCGGATTTTCTCAAGACGGTGCATCGCTTTTCCAATACCGTCGTTTCCAACCTGGCCATCCTGTACAACGTCGGGGCTATCGTGGGAGCGCTGGTCATCGGCCATTACTCTGACCGGCTGGGGCGGCGCTACGCCATCATCCTGGCGTTGACCATTTCTGCGCTTTCCATCCCGCTCTGGGCCTTCGGCTCGACCATCGTCATGCTTGCCCTTGGGTCGTTCATGATGCAGTTTGGAGTCCAGGGGGCCTTTGGCGTGATCCCCGCACACCTGAACGAGCTTTCCCCGAGCAGCGTGCGCAGCTTGTTCCCCGGTGTGGTGTACCAGCTTGGCATCCTGATGGGAGCACCCTCGGTGGTGGTGGAGTTCACGCTTCGCCGCCATCTCGGCTATCAGTGGGCGCTCACCATCTTTGAGATGTGCGTGATTTTCTCTCTTTTCCTGATCTTCGGCTTCGGTCCGGAGCGCAAGGGCCACGATTTTCATGCTTGATGGAGGTTTTCATGGGTTCGATCTCAGTAGCCTGCTACCGCCCAAAGCCTGGTTGTGATGAAGCTCTGCTGGTTGAGGTTCGCGATCATCTTCCTCCCCTGCGCGCCGCAGGCCTGGTAACTGAGCGAGCCTCGATCGTTATGCGCGCGAAGGATGGAACGGTGATCGAGATCTTTGAGTGGGTCTCACCAGAAGCGATCGCCAGCGCCCATTCCAACCCCGTAGTGCTGGAGATATGGAAGCGCTTCGAGGCTGTTTGCACGTATGAAGTGCCGGCGAATATAACCGAGTTCCAGAACATGTTCGCGCATTTTGAGCCGGTGTGAGGAGACTCGTCGTCGGAAATCCCCGGCCTACCCTGAAATCGCGTTTTTCCGCAAACCCTTCGGGCGTGCCCTTGGTGCGGGTTTGGTCCGGCAACCTAAGATAGAGCGATGCTGAGCGAAGAGCAGCGCGCGCGGGTGTGCGTGGTGTTGGTGCGGGCGCGTAATCCGAACAACATCGGCGCGGTCGCGCGCGCCATGCACGGTTTTGGCTTCACCGACTTGCGCCTGGTCAACGAATACTCGGTGGGCCTGGAAAAAGCACGATCCGCGGTGGATGCTTCCGCCATCCTGGCGGAGGCAAGAGAGTTTGCTACCGTCGCAAACGCGGTGGCCGATTGTACCCTGATCGTGGGTACTACCGCAGTAGGGGAACGAAAACAGGAGCATCCGCTGTACACCCTGGCACAGGCATCCCCCTTATGGCACGCAACATTACATGCAACCGGGGTGAAGGGACGCGTCGCG
>CAWJAB010000017.1:0-118783 GCA_963840675.1 uncultured Acidobacteriaceae bacterium | reverse complement strand
ATCGCGCCATACGCCTATAACCTCTTCAAGCTACTAGCGGTTGTCGATTTTGCATGGACCTGCATCGTAGTCGCCCTGGAGAAGCAGGATATGCAAGGGGTGGTGGCGGCGATTATTAAGAAGCTGATGACCATCGGCTTTTTCTGGATTTTGTTAGCCTTCGCACCACAATGGTTCCCGCTTATCATTCAGAGCTTTGTGCAAGTTGGAGGGGCTGGATCAGGACGGCCCACGCCCATGAACCCCTCGACAATTCTGGAGCAGGGGATCGATATAGCGAAATATCTGTTTAATGGTGCGGCCGGATCGAACCTCTTATTGTCTCCCGCGACTGCACTTGCTTTGATTCTGGCCGGTCTCGGCATTGTGCTCTCCTACCTGGTCATCACAATTCACTTCATCATGGCTATGGTCGAGAGCTATATCGTGATCGGGGCAGGATACATCTTCCTCGGCTTCGGCGGCTCGCGTTGGACTTCTACCTACGTGGAACGTTACGTGAGCTTGGTGATCAGCATAGGCGCTCGACTCATGGTGTTGTATTTGGTTATCGGCGTGGGCCAGACATTTGCAACCCAGTGGGTCGCTGAGGCACAAATTGCCGCCACCGGCGCGTCAGCGGACATCTCGGCTGCGTGGGATTTGATGTGCCAAGTGGTCATTTATGGCGTCATCTGCTGGATTGTACCGAAGCTCGCGGGCAACGTGATTGGTGGCACACTCTCGGTAAGCGGCGGCGACGCGATAGGAGTGGGCGTCGCGGCGGCGACGGCCGCTTTCAGCGGCGCTGCCCTGGCGAGCGGGATCGGTGCGCCAGCAACAGCTGCTGCAGGCGCTACAGGCGCGGTAGCGGGAGCAGCAAGTGCGGGAGGAGCTGCAAGCAAAGCTGGAAGTGTCGCGAAGGCCGCGAACACGGTAGGCGCTGCCGGCCGCATGGCGACAAATGCTGCGGCTTACAACGGAAGTGCCGTCGCATCTTCTGCGCTCAGGATAAATGCGGCGGCAAGTCCTTTAAGCGCGGGAGGGCCCATAACCCAGGTCCCTCCTCCGCCAACTTCGACCAGGTCCGGGCCCAGTAGCCCGGCGGCTCTTGCTGCTGCGGGTAGAAGTGTGGTTCAACCTCCTCCCCCTGCTTCTATATTACGGCCCTCAAGTTCAACTGGCGGCGGAACAGCAGTACAGCAAGCTTTGCAAAAAGGCAGAGCGCTGATTGAAGGCGCTCATGGCAAGTTGCCGCCCGACGGTTCGATGATCTCTGGCCCCGGCCTAAGTATCGGTCATTCCCCTGAGTAGATGAGGCATCCATGGCACTTCAAAGAACTGGTGCGGAAAACGCCGAGGCTATCCGGGTGAAACCACCTGCTGAGAAGGCTGCCCTCGAAGGGTATCTGGCGGCGCGCCACGAGTGGGATGAGCGGTACGGCAGCCTCATTACGCGAGCTAAGAATTGGCGGATGATGGCCTTCATGATGGGGGGTATCGTCTTGCTTCTGGTTCTCGGGATGATCGCGCAAGCCAGCCGTTCTCGTGTCGTTCCTTTCGTAGTCGCGGTGAATAATCTGGGGCGCGTTGTCGGCCAGGGACCGGCAGAGCAGGCAGATCCAGTCGACCAGCGAGTGGTGCGAGCGATGCTGATTGATTGGCTGCAGGATACGCGCAGTGTGACTTCAGACTCCTACGCGCAACGTCATGACGTGGACAAGGTCTACGCAATGATTGCGGGCGGCTCCGCGGCGCAAACATTTATCAGCGAGTTCTACCGAAGCGACTCGCCGTTTGAACGCGGTCAATCGATGACAGTCGATGTGGATGTGCACGCGATCACGCCCATAAGTCCGACCTCCTACGAAATCACCTGGTCCGAGACGACTCGTGATCATACCGGCGTTGCGGCAGCAAAACAGGAATGGAAGGGCGTTTTCACTATCATCATAAGTCCTCCCAAAGATGAGGCGACAATCCGCTCGAACCCGCTTGGCATCTACGTCACCGAACTCAATTGGAACAAAGTTCTCTAAGGGGAAATGATGAGATGGATTGTCGCAAGTTCGGTGTTCTTGTTCGCTGCTGCAAATGTTGCGGTGGCGCAGCAATCGTCTTCAGCTCCAGCGCAGATGAGCGCGAATGACCAGAAAACGTCTGCAGGCAAGACGCAACCTGCCCCCGAATCGAGCGGGATTCTCGATCGAGACAAGTATCCATTCGCAACTGCCGTAAAGATGCTTGGAGCGCCCGTGGGTAGTCCCCAAGCAACCTTAGTGCCTTCGATCTCCCAAGCCATACAGCTGAGTGCCGGTTCCGCCGCTAGTGATCCTGCGGCCCTGCAGAGTGCGTACCACCCTCCTGTGGTACTACATCGGGATGTGGTTTTGTCGGCAGTGCAACAGGCCGCGCTCGCGGAGGGGGAAGAGGCAAAAGCCACCCCAACGGTGTCAACCATCGGGAAAGACGGTCGCGTACTGTTCACCTATGGCGTCGGTCTCCCGACCATCATTTGTGCTCCGCTTCGTGTGTGCACCATTGAGCTTGAGCCTGGAGAGAAGATCATGGGTGAACCTGAGATCGGCGACTCGACGCGCTGGGAGATTGTTCCGGCTTCGTCCGGCTCGGGTGATCTGGTGACGCCGATCCTGGTTATTAAGCCCCACGCTGAAGGTCTCGATACCAACCTGGTCGTCACCACGGACAAGCGGACCTACTATCTTCGGCTGATTTCCAAACCCTCTGAGTACATCGCACGGACCGCGTTCACCTACAAGGACGACGAAGACAAGTTGTGGCAGCAGTATTTGCAACAGCAGGCAGAGCGTACAGCTCAAGCGCAAGCGAAGACAGTGGTAGTCCCGCTGGCCGGTGACTCGCTCGATCGCTTGAATTTCAACTACGACATCGTTGGGGGAAGCCCTTCGATTCGTCCGATCCGCGTCATTGACGACGGCGTCAAAACCTATATCACGATGCCAGACGCAGCTCGCAGCCGTGAGCTGCCCGCGTTGGTCATCGAGTCCACCAATCTTAAAGGCGAGAAGGGACAAGAGATTGTAAATTACCGCGTGAAAGACAACATCTACATAGTCGACCGGCTGTTCGATCGTGGAGCCTTGTTATTAGGCATCGGGAAGAAAGCTGACCGGGTTGAGATTCGTCGGCAGGCCACGGTTGCAGGGGGACGATAATGGCTGACGAGAGTAGGCGAGGTAGTGAGAGTACCGTAACTCCGCCTTTCGATGGCTATGAGCCGCATGAGGAGTTCGCAACACCGACCGCGCCACCGACTGGATTGGATCTTCACCCAAAACCGCAAGGAGCGGTGAGGGTCAAAAAGAGCATTGGTGTCACCGTTGCTCTTGGGGGCTTTGTGCTCGTGTTTGTGATCGCGATTTCGATTATCAAACACAAGGGCGTCGCTCCGACGGGAACGGCGAAACCCCACCCTACAACTTCTGCCCTGGCGGCGGGGGATCAAGAGGCGGCAAAGCAGCAGGAAATGGCCCTAAAGGCGGCGAAAGGCGGCGACGTGGGGGATGAGCTCGGGGTACAACCTCCCTTGAAAGTTACGCCTCGCGGTGAAACCGCGCAAGCGAACGGGATAGGCCAGTATCGAGGCCCGAACGGAGGGAATCCTCCTGCTGGCGGTCCTCCTCCGCTCTCGCCCGAAGAGCAAGCGTATGAGGATGAGATCAAGGCAGAGAAAGCCGCAATCAATGCTCCGATGAGTGCCCGGTCGCAGGCCGGCGGCGGGTTTTTCCCAGGAGCAGCCAGCCCGAGCGCTGGCTCTTCGCCTGTGCTCGATGCATTGCGAGCTGAAGCGGCGACGTTGGGCCAGAGGCCGGGCGCTGGCCCGGGCGGACCCACTGGTTCAGACGATCAAAACAAGCAGAATGACAAAGAGAGCTTCGTAGAGAAAGCGAAAGGTCGGCCGGATGCCGGTTATTTGAAAGCAACTAGGGTGGCGGCAATCTCTCCCTATGAAATTAAGGCTGGCTGGGACATTCCGGCTGTTCTCGAGCAGGCAATCAACTCCGATCTTCCAGGAGAGGTTCGAGGGCTAGTTCGCGAGAACGTCTACGACACAAAAACGGGGCGTTATTTGCTGATTCCTCAAGGGTCAAGAGTGATCGGAACCTACAACCATCGCGTCGCCTACGGTCAGAACGGCATTCAGGTGATCTGGACCCGTTTGATCTACCCGGATGGAAGCTCTATTTCGCTCGATGGCATGGTGGGAGAAGATGCGCGTGGACAATCGGGCTTCCGAGACCAAGTGGATAACCATTACAAACGGCTCATAGGTTTCGCTTTATTGACCAGTGCTTTTTCTGCCGGCATTGAGCTGAGCCAGAACACGAATCAGTACAGCACTACCGGCATTCCTACCAATTCACAAGTTGCGACCCAGGCGTTGGGTCAGCAGTTGGGCGAGCTTGGCATCACCATCACTCAAAAGAACTTAAATATCCAACCCACGGTCATGGTGCGGGTTGGGTATCGTTTCAACGTTCGTGTAGACCGCGATATTGCGTTCGAGGCTCCTTATGCGCCCTACTGATAATAGTGTTCAGACATTGAAGCAAATTCGATAACGATAGATCACAAATCGCAAACGCGGGTGCGCCAGGCTGCCGAGCAGCGAGAGCGTTCGATCGATGCGCTTATCGACGCTGCAATCCTGGACTCGCTCAGGAAGGGACCGAAAACCAAAGCGGAAAGCTAAACCGGGAAGAAAACAATGGAAAAAGGCTGCCAGGCTCGTCTGGCGAATTGGCGACACTGCTACCACAAGAAAAGGGGCCCAGTAATATGCGCGTAATCCTCGCTGAAAAACCATCCGTTGCAAAAGACATCGCTCGCATGTTGGGCTGCAACCAGCGTGCAGACGGATATTTCAAAGGTCCGAAGGACATCGTGACCTATGCAATCGGCCATCTTGTAGGATTGCCGAACCCTGAAGTGCTCAACAGCGCGTGGTCCGGTGCCTGGACCAAGGCTCAGCTTCCCATGATCCCCGAGAAATGGTATTACGTCGCGAACGGTAATACGGCCGCTCAATTCGAGATCGTCAAGAAGTTGTTTAATGACCCGGGTACAACCGAGATAGTCAACGCTGCGGATGCCGGCCGCGAAGGCGAGGCCATCTTCCGGCGCATCTACGAACTTAGCGGGTCAAACAAACCGGTTCGCCGCTTCTGGGCAAATTCTCTGACGGAAGAAGCAATCAGTGCGGCCCTCGGGTCGCTGAAGCCTTCGTCCCAATATGACGCTCTGGCCGAATCCGCGAAAACTCGCGCATTGATCGATTGGCTTTGGGGGATGAACTACACCCGCGCTTACACAATCACGAACCAAACACTTTGCACCATCGGCCGAGTGCAAACCCCGACGCTGGCGCTCATCTGCCAGCGTGAGGCGCAAATTAAAGGCTTCGTGAAGAGCTTCTACTACCAAGTTCATGCTCAACTTCCTGGCTTTAGCGTCCGAGCACTCAACAAGGACGGTAAATTCGACTTCGAGACGAAGGAGGAAGCTGAAGCGATCCAGAAGTCCATCCCGCCGAATAGCCAGGCAGTTATCCAGGCGATCGACACGAAGCCTCGCAAGACGGCGCCCCCGCAGCTCTACAATCTTGGCGAGCTGCAAAAGGACGCGAACCGCAAGTTCGGCTGCACCGCCGCCAGAACTCTCGAGATTGCCCAGAGCCTTTACGAGACTCACAAAGTGCTCAGCTATCCTCGCACCAGCTCCAGGCACCTAGGGACAGACATGGCTCCCTCATTCGCCGGCACCCTAAAGGCCCTCGAATTCCCTGCCCCGGCCGAGGCCGTCGCCGCAGCGATTGAACGCGCCGAGCACGGCACGCCGCTCAGCAAGAGCTACGTAGACGATTCCAAATTGAGCGATCACCACGCGATGATTCCCACTCGCGTAAAACCGAAGGCGTTAAGCGATGAGGAAAGGAACGTCTACAACCTTGTGGCCAAGCGCTTCCTCGCGATTTTCCTTCCGGACAAAGAAACCGAAGAAACACGGATAGGCGTGGACATCGCCTCTCACAAGTTCGCAGCAAACGGCTCTCGGCTAGTCGCTCCAGGCTGGACAGCAGTTTACCAAGACGAAGCCGAACCGGAAGAGCCAACAGGGAAAAAGGATGACTCCGCCGCGGCAGCGGAGGAGCTACAGCAGCTCCCCCAGCTACAGATGGGTCGACAGCACCAGGTGAAAAGTGTGGAGCTCAAGCAGAAGGAACGTAAACCGCCCAGCCGCTTCAATGACGCGACGCTAATTGCCGCCATGGAGACCGCAGGCAAGAACATCGAAGACGAAGACCTAAGAGCGATTATGAAAGGCAAAGGACTTGGCACAGAAGCCACCCGAGCGGCCATCATCGAGCGTCTGGAGAAAACCGAATACATCCTTCGCAGAGGTAAATTCTTCGAGCCGACTGCAAAAGGAGTTGCCCTTATCGCCCAGGTCAGTGATCGCACTTCAAGCCCGTCGCTCACCGCCGAAATGGAAGAAAAGCTCGACAAGATAGAGCGAGGAGCGTACTCCTCCAGCCAGCTCCGAGAGGAAATCGAAGCTCATCTCAGGACCGACATCCCAATTGTCCTATCAACAACAGCTATCGCGGTCGCAGCAACCACGATGCCTCGCGACGGGATCATCTGCCCCAAATGCAAACAAGGTGTCGTGCGCAAGATCAAAGACAAGCCATTCTTTGGGTGCAGCGGTTTTAAGATCGGATGTCATCTTGCGATCAATAGTGAAATTGCGCTAAAGACTCTCACCGAAGCCAACATCAAGCAGCTCTGCAGTTCCAAAGCAAAGACGTCGCTCATTAAGGGCTTTGTTTCAAAGACCGGCAAGCCGTTCAACGCCTACGTTGTGCTCGACTCTGAATACCGAACTCAGTTCGAGTTCGAGAAAAAGAATTGAACAGTGTGTCCGGGGGCGAGTCTAAGAATCGATGAAACTGGGTTCCCTGGGCCAGCCCAGGTCGAAGCGGAGTGCCACGTCATGTTGCTTGAGGCGAAGGAACGCTCCCGCGTAGCAAGAGGCACAGTGAAAAGGACGGGAGAGGCAATTTGCAAAACGTATGACCGCGAAATTGAAAATAACGCCTGATTACCTTTCTGGCCAGGCGCCAGAAGTGTCCTCAACGTAATCACAACGGATCAGCTTCTGTTTGTCCTTTCGGCTTCCGCCCAACTCCGCGTCTTGCGGACCTTCTCCATCGCCGTGGCGCTTGCTCGTAAGGAAGCGCTCTTTTACCTCGGCCAACGTGACGCGTGCGTCCGCTTCGATCTGGATGCTCTCCGAAGTGTTGCCTTTTCCAAACTCGTCCTCTACGGCGCGCTTGGCTTTTTCAGCCTCTGACCAGCTCCGCGTTTTGGCGGAAGCGGTGATCTGTTTGCCGTTGTGAGTCCAGCGGAGGTGCTTCCGGCATTTGCACTTTTTGTAGAAGTAGTCGTCCCCTGTGTTGGCAGTCCTTGCTGTGCCTCACAAAGATCGTGACGGTCGGAATGGCCGGAACGCTGACGGTGCTCATGGTCCAAACACTTCAGACCACCGCGTGCCGGAGAGTAAATGCAAAATTAGTGCAATTTATTCGAGTGGTTCGGGAAACCCTGTGTTTGCAGAGGTAAAAAGATGGAGGCGCGGGTCGGAATTGGAGGGCGCGGGTCGGAATCGAACCGACGCATAAAGGTTTTGCAGAACCTTATCCCCTCTTCAACGCCTTCGCCAGGAAGCCTCCGGCATGTACCGTGCCGCGTTTCGACGCGGCCTCCATCCTCTGCGAGCGAATTAACCAGTGACCGAAAGCTCCACCACGCGCGCGTCATCGAGAAGTAATCCTCAGCGTGGTCAGTCCTAGTGGCATCTTTGCCCGAGCTGTTCGACGGCGTTTGATCCTGACAGCAATGATTGAGGAGACTGCCCACTGCCAAGCGTAAAGGAAGGGGCGGTACCCAGGCCGCCGACGCGCCGAATGGTGCTCGAGCGAGTACGCTGAGGTGCGCAATCTGTGGGAAATGCAGACCAGGGCGGCGACTTGCTGACCGTCTTGACGCGATTCAGCCATGAAGCGTGTGGGGCTTCTTCGGGTCGTCTGAATATTCGAACACGATCTCTTTTACGACGCGTTCGTGCGCTCCAAACCCGAAATCATCGGCGAGCATATCGCCGCTTTCGAAATAGACCTTCGGGACAAGCGACGGCAGCTTGAAGCGCCAGGAACGGAACCAGAAGAGATGCGTGGCGACTCGGTTGTCAGAGAAAGAGCAGGCGTTGCTTGACCGCTTCCAACCGCAGGAACGCCGTTCGATGAAGGCGACCTGGACGCAGAGCACGCCGCGACATTCCTACATCTGCACGATGAAGCGCCGGTTCCGGCGACGTGCCGCCATGAGCATGGCATCGCCATCTATCTGACGGAGGTGCTCCCGTTCGCAAGCCGACTCCCCCGCCCGCACCGAAGCAGTGCCCACGCTGGAGGAATTCAAAAAGCGGTTTCGGCCTTTGAGCGCATGACGAAAGTTTTAGCGAAGTTTTAGCACGCAGTAACTGTTACAGAGGTCGGAATCGGCTAAGTTATTGATTCTATTGGTAGCGTCATCGGGGATCGAACCCGAACTCTCCGCCTTGAGAGGGCGGCGTGTTAACCAATTACACCATGACGCCACGGTGGGTTGAGGCAGGGGTTGACGGCTTCCACAGTCAACAGAGGCTAGTATATCAAAGCAGGGCCCGGCGACCCACCGCAGGCCGATCGCTGCCTAGAATGCCGAGTTTCCTGACCTCGTCGTTGTAATACTTGCGGTAAAGAATGTCCCACTCCTGGCTGCCTTCGACGATGATCTTGCGCTGCGAGGCGATCTTCAGTCGCGCCGCCTGATCGATCTTCATCTCGTCGGTCAACACCTTCTCCAGCGCCTTGCGCGCCTCCTGGCGGATGGTGTTGCGGTCGTCCAGGAACTCACATTCGTCGGTCTCCGCCAGCGTGTCGGCTACCACGTGCGCCAGCTTGTTGAGTTTGTCCCGAGAGAGTCTCACAATACCGCCTTGTATTTCTTCGCCAGCTCCTGCTTGACCTTCTTGAACATCTCGGCGTAGCTGGCACCGGTGCGGCGCATGTCTTCCTGGTAAGCGTCGAGGATGACGCGCACCTCTTCGTTGATGCGGTCTTCGAGCGACAACTCTTCCAGGATGGCCGCATTCACACGCTCAGCGACGGCACCCACTTTCGCCGCCCGAATCATCTTGGCCTCGATCAGTTGGTTGACCGTCTGGCGTGCCAGATAATTGACGTACTCCCGCGAAAAAATCATTTGATCTGACTCGGACTATAGCATATTCGAGGGGCCTAACCGGGTCGCCCGGAGGCGGGCGGCTGCACGGAATCCGGTGCGATCTTCCCGGCATCTTCCGCCGGCATCTGCGACAATAGATTCGCGAATATGCAGCCCGACGATCTGATCTCTCTGAAAGATGACATGGTGGCCTTTATTGAAGGGCATTCAATGCGCCGCCTGCCTGGCTTCATCACCGAAGACTTGCCTACCGTCTTGTGGGAAGACGAAGACAATCCCGATAGCTGGAAAGACTTCGTAGAAATGGCCAAGAGCGCCTCCGCTCCGTTCGTCACCATGAGCGACGTGAAGCTGGAGAAAGAAGACATCGCGATGCTGCTGGAGCAGATCCGCGACGACAATTTTCCCGACGAGGCCGCCGCCGAAGTACACGAGGCCCAGTACCTGGTGAACTACGTCGGCAAGATCGGATATATCCAGCTCGGCTTTGCCCACCAGGGCATCGTTTTTGTACACGAGAACGCCACCCCGTGGTACGAGCGCTACCAGCAGCTGCTGGAGTTTGTCGAAGACTTCGGAGACTTTGTTTTCGAAGACGATGAGGACGAAGAAGAAGGGTGAATGCTGCCGGGTCATTGAGCACGGCGGCTCCCCCAGCACGCTGGGTCCTGCCCCAGGCTAACTCCGCCGCCGCCACCCTGGCCAAAAGCGCCGGGCTGCCGCTGATCGTGGCAGAGCTACTGGCGGAGCGCGGCGTACGCAGCGCCGGCGAAGCGGATCGCTTTCTCCATCCCCGCATCGAACACCTGCTGGATCCCTACGCTATGCAGGGCATGGCCGCGGCGGTCAGCCGGGTGCAGGCGGCCATCGCCGGCCGGGAACCCATCCTCATCTACGGCGACTATGACGTGGACGGCACCACGGCCATCGTCCTGCTCAAGACCGCGATCGAGATGCTTGGCGGGGAGGCGCGTTTCCACGTGCCCCACCGCTTGCGCGAGGGCTACGGCATGCAGGCCGAGGTGCTCACCGCCGCGTCGGCACAGGGCGTTCGGCTGGTGATAAGCGTGGATACCGGCATACGGGATTTTGTGGCCGCGGAAGCTGCGCTGCGGCTGGGGCTCGATCTCATCGTTACCGACCATCATCTGCCGCACGCCGGCCTGCCGGTTGCGCTTGGTCATCCTCAACCCCAACCAGCCCGGCTGCGGCTATGAGTGTAAGCACCTGTGCGGCGCCGGCGTGGCCTTTAAGCTGGCCCAGGCTCTGCTGGAAGCGTGGGATGTGGAGCGCACGCGGAGCAAGATTCTCCCTTCGTTCCTGAAGATGCTGGCCATCGCCACGGTGGCCGATGCGGTTCCGCTGCTGGGAGAAAATCGTGTGTTTTCCAGCGTGGGCCTGGAGCAGTTGCGGCGCCCAGCCAGCGCCGGCCTGCGCTCGCTGATGCAGGTGGCTAAGCTAGACCCGGCGCAGCGCGCCCTGACCGCGACCGATCTGGCATTCCGCATCGCGCCCCGCATCAACGCCGCCGGCCGGATGGATGTCGCCTCCGATGTGGTGGAGCTCTTTACCACCCGCGACCCAGTCAAGGCGGGTGAATTAGCCGCCAAGCTCGACCGGCTGAACAGCGAGCGCCAACAGGCGGAGGCCGGCATGCTGGAGCAGATCGAGCAGCGCCTCAAGGAAGACCCAGGGTTTGCAGCGAGCCGCTGCATCGTGATCGAAGGAGAAGGATGGCATCGCGGCATCATCGGCATACTCGCCTCGCGGGTGGTCGACCGTATGCGGCGTCCGGCAATGGTGATTGCGCTGGAAAACGGAGAGGCGTACGGGTCCGGCCGGTCGGTGCCTGGTTTTCATCTTCTCAACGCGATCGAAAGCTGCCGGGAACTCTTCAGCCGTTTTGGCGGCCACGCCCACGCTGTCGGCTTTTGTCTGCCCGCGGAGCGGCTGCCGGAGCTGAAGAGCCGGGTGGCCGAGTGGGCGGCGCTTAACGTGGAAGAGACGGCGCCGAGCCTGGCGTGCCATGCGGTATTGCCTCTTGATCAGATCACAAATGCTCTCTACGGCTGGCTGCGGCGCCTGGAACCGTTCGGCACGGGCAACGAAGAACCTGTTTTCGTCGCCTACAACGCCCGTCTTACGGCTCCGGTGCGGCTTATCAAGGATCGCCATATCTGCCTGCAACTCGCCCAGGGGGCGCGCGGCGCCAGCTGGTCTGCGCTGGGATGGGATTGGGCGGCACGCGCCCAGGAGCTCCGCCTGGAGCAAGGGTCTGTCGTCCATATCGCCTATAAGCTTCGGGAGAACATGCATCCTGAATATGGTGGTTTGGAGTTGGAGATCGCGGATCTGGCTACGGGGTCAGCTTCGCGGTTGAATGGAGCAATTTCAGAAGGTCTATCTTTTCTGAACGGGTGAGGAAAGTCAGAACGGCGCTCGTCGGTATCCATCCTGTACCCGGATTTCCTGCCACGCAGCGCTGGCGAGGACGAGCGTGCGCCTTTCAGAAGGATAGGCGCTGAATTTGCCAAGTCGCCGAGTTCCACGGAAATCCGGGTACGGGACTGGACGTTGCAAGCGACGTTCCGATGCCAAGGGCTGTCGCCGTGAGCTCCAGGCATCGCGGGTAGCGCCGTTGCTTCACCGCTTAGCGCTCACATGTAAACTCCGTGCATGCCACGAGGCTTTTTTGTTACCTTCGAGGGCCTGGATGGGTCCGGCAAGAGCACCCAGCTTCGCCGCCTGAAAGAGTGGCTCGAAGCCCAATCCCTAGCGGTGACACCGACGCGGCAGCCCGGGGGCACGCGCGTAGGCGACCGCATTCGCGGCCTGCTGCTGGACTCGCGCGCCGACCGCATTTCCCCTTTGGCGGAATTGGGCCTGATGTTCTCCGATCGCGCGCAATCCATCGCCGAGGTCATCGAGCCGGCACTCGCGGCCGGGCGCATCGTGCTGTGCGATCGCTTCACCGATTCCAGCGAAGCCTACCAGGGCGGCGGCCGGGAACTCGGCAGCCAGGTCGTGCGCGACCTCCATGCCGCATTGTGCAGCGGCCTGCAGCCGGATCTGACCCTGCTGCTGTTGCCGGATTTCAATCGCTCGCTGGCCCGCGCGCGGCAACGCAACCAGCGTGTGGCCGCAGCGACCGGCAACGATGAAAACCGATTTGAGAAAGAAGACACCGCCTTCTACCGCCGCGTCTTCGACAAATATCGCGAGATCGCCGCCCGCGAGCCATCGCGCGTGGTCGCAATCGAGAGCGACGACTCCATTGATGAAGTCCACCAGCGCATCGTACAAGTGGTAAGGGAACGTTTGTCCCGCAGACCGCGCTAGACTCGAATACGTGGGCTTCGATCAATTTTTGGGAAATGCTGCGACGGTACGCCACCTGCGGGAGGCGATCGCGGCGGCACGCATGCCTCCGGCACTGATCCTCGCCGGCCCCCGCGGCGCCGGCAAATATACCCTGGCCATCATGCTGGCGCAGACCATGGCGTGCCTGCAGCATCCGGTCAGCGACGGCCTGCCCGATTTCTGCGGAGTTTGCAGCAACTGCACGCGCATCGCGCTCTCATTGCCGCTCGCCGAGCGGGTAAGCGAAGCCATTGCCGCCCGGGAAGACCTGCGCGAGGTGGATAAGAAAGAAACGCGCGTCCTCATCCAGACCCATCCCGATGTGGTGGTCATTCCTCCAGACCCGCCACAGCTGTTGATCAAGCTGGGCCAGGTGCGCAGCGTAGTGCAGCGCATCTACCGGCTACCCGCCGAAGCGCCTCGCGCGGTGTATATCTTCACCAGCACGGCCTTCATGAAGGAGGCGGCCAATTCCCTGCTGAAGATCCTCGAGGAGCCACCCGACTACGCTCATATTCTGCTGCTCGCAGAAAATACCGGCGAGCTTCTGCCCACCATTCGTTCGCGCTCCAGCATCTTTCGCCTGGGCGCTTTGCCGCCGGAGCAGATTGAAGCGGTGCTGGCCGAGCGGCGGAAGGATTGGAAGCCGAAACAGCGCGCACTGGTTGCGCGCCTGGCGGAAGGCGCCATCGGCCAGGCAATCGGCTTCGACCTCGAAGGATATCTGGCCAGCCGCCAGGACGCGCTGGTGATCCTGTACAACGCCACCGGCGAGTTGGCGGGCTCGCGCGCGGAGGAGGCAGACTATGGAGCGCTCTTCCGGGTAACCGAGACCTACCGCGCAGGCGCCGAGGGCCAGCAAAAAACCAGTGCCCTGCTGCACGCGTTTGCCAGCCTGCTCGAAGATCTGTTGCTGCTGCACTCCGGAGCGGGCCACTTGATTCGCAACATCGACTTGATGACCGAGCTGACGCGCGTCGCGCAAACCATCGATGTGGAATGGATCCGAGCGGCTGTCCGCGGCCTTGACCAGGTGGAACAAGGCATGCGGCGCAATCTGCTGCGCTCACTCTCGCTCGATTCTTTTGCCGTTGGCCTGGCCGGCCGTGGGGTAATTAGTTAACCAACGCCTGGGTTACTGCGCATTTAGACAACACGCCATTTTCTGCCTTTTTTTCATGGTTAAACCCACCCGGCAGTATCATGCATCCAATCCTTTAGATAACAAATTGAAGCGATGCCCGATACCTCACCCATTCCGGTTCGCCGCGACGAAGTCCGTCCGTCTAAAGTGAAAGCCAAAGCCGACGGAGCGCTCCATCCACTTTGGCCTCTGTCATCCCAGCGGGCCCACGCAAACTCATACGGCCGCGTCTTCCGGCTGGTACAGCAGCAACCCGCTACGCTGGACGTGGTCCCACTCTCTCCCCCGTTCCGGTAATCCACGGCCGGTGGAACTCCGCGGTGCAGGGAGAAAGCTCGCATGCGGAGGCTTTTTATTTTCAAAAGCAAATCCACAGCAAGACCTTGATGGTTTTCGTGCTGGAAGATGGCCAGCAGATCGAAGGTTATATCGAATGGTATGACCGCAATTGCATCAAGGTGCGACACGGCGGCGCGCACGCTGATCTACAAATCCAGCATCAAATATCTTTACAAGGCCGCGGATAACGGGGCGCTCTAGTCGTGCCAGTCAACGTGCGGCTTTGTGGAGACGGTCGCGAATGGCAACACCCAGCCCGGTGTCTTCCGGCAATGGGCAAAGGATGACGGTTGCCCCGGCTGTATCCAATTCGCGCAGGCCGGCGAAGAGCCGCCGCGCCAGCTCGTGCTGATCTGCCAGATCTCCCCAATCGAAGGTTAGAAAAGGCAAATCGGGAAAGCTCCCGGGCAGCATAATGCCGACGATCTCGCCTGCGGCATGGAGCTGCTCGGCAAGCTTCAATAACTCTCCCGGACCGGTTACTCCTTCGAGCAGAATGAGCCGCGCGCGGGGGGAGTAGTGCTTCAGGCCTAGTCCAGGAGAGGGCATCGCCTGGGAAGCGGATTCACCATCCTGCGGCTCACGATAGGCGATCAGCGATGGGCAAATTGCCTGCAGCTGCTGCAAGGTCACCATGCCAGGACGGTAAAGTACCGGTTGCTCGTCGCACACATCCACCACTGTCGATTCGAGGCCCAGCGTCGCGTCGCCGGCGTCGATCACTGCGTCGATGCGTCCCTCCAAATCCTGCAGAACAAAGTCCGCTCGTGTGGGGCTGGTCTTGCCAAATGAATTTGCGCTGGGCGCGGCAATTGGCAGTTGGGCGATCTCAATCAGTCTGCGGGCGACCGGGTGACGCGGCATCCTCACTCCGACCCTGGCGCGCCCAGCGGTGACGATGGCCGGCACGGCCGCGCCTTTCGGCAGCAACAAGGTCAGGGGACCTGGCCAGAAGGCTTCCATGAGCAAGCGGCCGTTGGCGTGGAATGTCGCCAGCCACGAGCCGCAGCTGGTCGTCGCCGGCTATGTGCACGATCAGCGGATCCCATGCCGGCCGCTGCTTCGCCTCGAAGATTGCCTGCACCGCCGCCGGGTCGAGGGCATTCGCGCCCAGCCCGTAAACGGTCTCGGTGGGGAACGCCACAGTGCCGCCCCTGCGCAGGAGCTCCGCGGCCTGGTTCAGCGACGCCATCGATGATGCCGAGTCGAGGGCGTTGGCGTCGACCGCCAGCCGCAGTGTTTTCTTGCCTGTCACTCTTGCCATTTTCCCATGGGCACCGGCTGGTATAGACTCCGGCCTATGCAGGCCATGGAAACGGAAGTAAAGATACGGGTGCAGGACCGCGAGGCTTTCGAGCAGAAATTGCCGGCGCTGGGTTTCACGCGCGTGACCGCGCGCACCTTCGAACGCAACACTCTTTATGACACGCCCGATCGCCGGCTGCGTAACTCGACGGCAAATCCTGCGCATTCGTCATTACGGCAGCAAATGGGTGCTGACCCACAAGAGCGTCCCTGGCGGCCAAAGCGAAGAGGGCCGGCACAAAAACCGGGTGGAAACAGAGACCGAGGTTGCGGATGGTCCGGTGTTGGGAAAGGTATTCGAGGCGCTCGGTTTCGGTCCTGTATTTGTCTACGAAAAGTGGCGCGCGGAATGGGCGGATGCAACGGGTCATTGCGTTCTCGACGAAACGCCCCTGGGGGTTTACGCCGAACTGGAAGGACCGAGCGAATGGATCGACGCAACCGCGAAACAGCTTGGCATCAGCGACAGCCAGTTCATCACGCTCAGTTACGGTCGCATTTTCGAAAGCTGGAGAGATGAGACAGGGTTCAAGGTGGAGAACTTCACCTTCGATGAGATCCCGGAGCGGTTTCGCTGAGGGGGTTCGAGGGACCTGAGGTCTGAGGCGGGGTTGGCGAACCGCAGGTCCTCATGCGTACGTGCCGATCAGGATGCAATTTCGCAACGAATCTTCTTGCGAGAAATTGCTTCGTGCGTGCATCATTTGGAACTTATTTAGCATCGCACAAATGGTTGTCTCCCGACCGGACCTAGCCATGGGGCGACCTGCGTAGCCTCAATTTGGACTAACGCTTCTGCGCCGTGACACTTCTTGTATTTCTTGCCGGAGCCGCAGGGGCAAAGATCGTTCCGCCCTACCTTCTCTCCGGTTCGGCGCTGTTGTGCGGGGGCATCGGAGCTGCCATTGGCGCCGGCCATCCTCGCGTGCTCGAGCTCACGCTTCTTCTTGCGCTGAAACTCCTGCTCCAGGGCATCGATGGTGGTCGACGGCGCCCGTGCCGGGATAGGCACAGCCGGTGGACGCGACGGCTGCGGCGCTGCGGCGGGTCGCGCCCCATTGCCCTCTAACGTGGCTGGACTGCGCTGCGGAAGGCCGGCGCCCACCAGATCACCCACCGGGGGAATAAACTCGCCGGAGATCTCAGGCGCCTTCCTGGGGGGCAGCTGGGTAATCGGCTGGCCATCCGGGCCCTACGATCTGCATCAGGAACAGGAAACGGACCGTGTCCTCCTGAAAGCGTCCCATCATGGCTTCAAACATGTCGAAGGACTCTTTCTTGTAGGCAACCAGCGGATCCTGCTGACCGTATCCGCGCAAGACCGATGCCTTCCTTGAGATGGTCCATGCTCAGCAGATGGTCTTTCCATAAGCCGTCGAGCACGCTGAGCATCACCATGCGCTCGTGATAACGCATCGTGGTGCTGCCCAGGATCGCTTCCTTCATCTCATACTTCTCTTTCAAACGCTCAAAAAGCGCCTCGCCCAACTCGTGGCGGTTCAGCGTGTCGAGATCGATGCCTTCCTTCTCCAGATCGATGCCAAACTGCGAAGCCAGCTGGCCCTTGAGCCCATTCACGTCCCACTGATCAGGATGCATCGCTTCCGGCGCGTGCGCTTCCATCGCCGCGCTCAGAAGATTGGCAACGTAATCTTCGAGAATCAGCTCCTTTTGATCGAGACCTTCGAGCAGCTGCTGGCGAAGCCCGTAGACCGCCGTACGCTGCTTGTTCATGACGTCGTCATACTCAAGCAGGTGCTTGCGGGCTTCGAAGTTCTGACCTTCCACTGCCTTTTGCGCCGCCTCGATGCGGCTGCTGATCATCTTCGACTCGATGGGCACGCCTTCTTCCATGCCTAGCCGCTGCAGCAGGTTCGACACCCACTCCTTGGCGAAGATGCGCATCAGGTCGTCTTCGAGGGAAAGATAAAAGCGCGAAGCGCCGGGGTCGCCCTGGCGGCCTGCGCGTCCACGCAGCTGGTTGTCAATACGCCGGGACTCGTGGCGTTCGGTGCCTACGATGTGCAGGCCTCCGGCGGCAATCACCTCGTCGTGCTCGCGATCCGCGGCCGCGGCAAACTGCGCATAAGCCTTGTCCCAGGTCTCCTGGCTGGTTTCAAACTCCTGCCCCTGGTAGTAGAAGCGCATCATGCCCGGGCCGGCCATGGGATTGATGGCTCCCTGAGCCGCGTTGACTGCCTGCGCTGCCCCGCGCTTGAGCAACTCCTGCTTGGCGGCGAACTCCGCGTTGCCGCCAAGCACGATGTCGGTACCGCGGCCGGCCATATTGGTGGCAATGGTCACCATGCCGAGGCGGCCCGCCTGGGCCACGATCTCCGCTTCACGCTCGTGAAATTTCGCGTTGAGCACCACGTGCTTCACGCCCTTGCGCTGCAGAATCCCTGAAAGCAGCTCCGACTTCTCGATCGAAGTGGTGCCCACCAGCACTGGCTGCTTCTCTTCATGCAGCCGCGCAATCTCGTCGGCGACGGCGAAGTACTTTTCCTTGGCGGTGCGGAAGACCACGTCGGGATTTTCCAGACGGCGCATCGGCTTGTTGGTGGGGATGACCACGATCTCCAGCTTGTAGATATTTTCGAATTCCGTGGCCTCTGTTTCGGCCGTGCCGGTCATGCCGGAGAGCTTCTTGTAGAGGCGGAAGTAGTTCTGGAAAGTGATGGTGGCCAGCGTCTGGTCTTCGCGGCGAATGTTCACCGCTTCCTTGGCCTCGATCGCCTGGTGCAATCCGTCGCTCCAGCGGCGGCCGGGCATCAGGCGGCCGGTGAACTCGTCGACGATGATGACCTCGCCGTCCTTCACCACGTAGGCCACATCGCGCCGGTACAGCGAATGGGCTTTGATGGCAACTTCTACGTGATGCTTCAGGTCCCAGTTCTCCGGATCGGCAATGTTGCCGATGCCCAGCAACCCCTCGATCTTCTCCCAGCCCTCATCGGTCACGCTGATGGTCTTGTGCTTTTCATCGACCACGTAGTCGCCGGTGAGGATCTTTTCTTCGCCGCGCTCGATCTCTTCCCCCAGTTCGAGCGAAGGAAGGATGCGGTTCACGCGGGCATATTTGTCCGTCGTCTGGTCGGTGGGGCCGCTGATGATCAACGGAGTACGGGCTTCGTCGATCAGGATGGAGTCGACCTCGTCCACGATGGCGAAGTAGTGCCCGCGCTGCACGCAGTCGGCACGATCGAACTTCATGTTGTCGCGCAGGTAGTCGAAACCAAACTCGTTGTTGGTGCCGTAGGTGATGTCGGAGCCATACGCAGCGCGGCGTTGCGCATCATCGAGATCGTGCACAATCACGCCGACGGTGAGCCCGAGGAACTCGTAGATCTTGCCCATCCACTCGGCATCGCGTTTGGCCAGATAGTCATTGACGGTCACCACGTGCACGCCATGACCGGCCAGCGCATTCAGGTAGCAAGGCAGGGTCGCGACCAGGGTCTTGCCTTCGCCGGTCTTCATTTCGGCGATCTTGCCCTGGTGCAGCACCATTCCGCCGATCAACTGCACGTCGAAGTGGCGCATCTGCAGCATGCGCCGGCCAGCCTCGCGCACCACCGCAAAGGCTTCGGGCAGGATCTCGTGCAGCACCACTTTCTCTTCGGCGACGCGTTCTTCGGCGTCTTCAATACCCTCCAGGCGCGCGGCGATGCGGGCGCGGAACTCCAGCGTCTTGGCGCGGAGCTCTTCGTCGGACAGAGCCTGTCATGGCAGGCTCGAACGACGAGGTCTGCTCGACCGCGGGCGCAAGCCGCTTGATCACGCGTTCGTTACTAGTCCCGAAGATCTTGGTTAAAGCGCTTGCGATCAATGGATAATTCCTTTGCTGTCCTCGGGGGCCAACTTCTGCTGCCGGAACGAAAACCTGCACTACTCTAGTTTAGTGCACCCTGGCTATTTGGTGCAGAATACCCAGGTAGCGGAGACATGGTGGATAACCCTATGCACGGGCAATTTTTCTGCAAGCTGAGACTCATCAGTACTTTCGCCGTGATTCTGCTGGCAACCGGGGGGGCCATCGGGCAGATGAAAATGCCCATGTGCCATCCCACGGACAGCGGAGATCCGGTACCCCCGGAGCAACTGCCGGCGCCGCAAGTGATTGCCGGAGCCGGCAATGTGCGCTTCCCCATTACCGCCAATGCCAAGGCCCAGATGTGGTTTGAGCAGGGCATCAACCTGCTTTACGATTTTTGGGATTACGAGGCCGACCGCGCCTTTGAAGAGTCCATCCGCGCCGATGCCAATTGCGCCATGTGCTACTGGGGCCTGTACCAGGCGGAGACCTTCAACCACAGCGAAACCAAGAGCTACGCGCAGGATTCGCTGGCCAAGGCGGTTGCGCTCAAAGGCCACGCCAGTAAGCGGGAGAAGCTCTACATCGAGGCCTCCGAGGCGCACGAGGCCGCGATTCGCGAGGCCGGCTCCGAGGACAAAGCGAAGTTCGATCGGGAAATCGAGATCCTGCGCACGCTGGTGCGCAAGAATCCCCACGATACGAATGCCCGCATCGCTCTCGCCGGCGAAGTCGCCGACGGCTATGACCCAGCCGGAGAACCGCGCAAAGGCAAGAAAGAAGAGATTGCGATCCTGCAAGGGGTTCTCAAGGAGGAACCGGAGAACTCCGCCGCGAACCATCTGTGGATCCACGCGGTGGAAGCCAGCCCGCACCCGGAACAAGCCCTGCACAGCGCGGAGATACTGGCCTCGCTGGCGCCGGCGTCGGGACACATGGTCCACATGCCCGGCCACATCTTTTACCGCACCGGCGATTACGCCCGGGCGCAGACTGCATTCGATGCGTCTGCGCTGGCCGACGAAAACTACATGCGGCAGCAGCACGTCGCTGTGGACAACGACTGGAACTACGTGCACAACCTGATGTATTCGGTGGCCAATCTCATGGAGCTGGGGCAGTTGCAGCAGGCAGAGGAGGTTTCGGCCAAACTGGCCGCTGCGCGCGGCCATCTGGAGAATACCCTCTATCCCTGGTCAGCCCGGGATGCGATTGCGCGTCTTAATCCCGACCTCCCGGTTGCTCTGCGCACGGCGGACTGGGAGCGCGTCATCCAGCTGGTCAATGCCGCGAAGCTTCCCCAGGATTGCCGCACATGGAATTCCTGGCCGGCGGACTTTCCCAATTCGCTCTCGGGATGCAGTCGGTGGCCGCCCACGAACCGGATGTGGCCGAGCGCCATTCCGTGTTGCTGGATGCCAGCCTGTTCCGCATGTCGCAGGAGGTAAAGGACCAGCAGGCGACGGAGAAGAAGGAGCCGGCGGGAAACCATGCCATGTCCCCCGATCCCCTGCCCGAACCACTGTTCAAAGTACTGTCGATCATGTCGCTTGAGCTGCGTGCCTCCATGCTGGCCACGCAAAACAACGTTCCCGAAGCAGAGAAGCTGTTTGCCCAGGCGCGGCGCGAGGAAAAGGATTTGGGCTACCACGAGCCTCCTTCGTTTATCCGTCCGGCGGCGGAGACCGAGGCGGCTGCGATGATGAACGCCGGCAAATGGGCTGAGGCCAAGGCCGCATCCAAAGCGGCGCTGGTGGAGCGGCCGAACTCCGGCTTCGCGCTCTATGGCGTCGCGCAGGCGACCGAGAAGAGCGGCGACGCCGGCGCAACCACGGTGGCTTATAAGCAGTTCCTCAGCGCCTGGAAGACGGCAGACCCTGGTTTGCCCCAGGTAGGGCATGCGCAGCAATGGCTTAGCCAGCACAGTGTGGCTAGCAATCCTGGCCCGTCAGTATTTGCTCCTTACCACAGACGACGGTACCGGGGACAAAGGTGCAGGGGTAAGATGATGTGGCAGCTTTCAGGGGGCAGCTTGGACGAGGAAATGCTCGCGATACACCGCCGAAGCGCGGCATGTCCTGGATGTTCATCGGCGCCGACGGCCTTCGGGCTGGCTGGGGCGTGCTGCTGTTCGTCGTGCTTTATCTGGTGTTCTTCTTTTTCGCGGGCTGGGTGTTTAGGCCGTTTCTTGCCGCGGCGCGACACATAGTCGTCCTGCCCGTAAGGCTGGCGCTGATCATAGAATTCGTGCAGCTATCGCCGGCGATTCTGGCAACCGCCGTCATGGCGCTCATCGAACGCCGATCTCTCCTGGCGTATGGATTTCAAGGCAAGGCCAGGGCTGTACGGTTCGTCTGCGGAGTGGCCTGGGGCTTCATTGCGCTTTCGGTACTTCTGCTCGTTCTGTGGAAGGCCCGGCTGCTGGCCTTTGACGGCATCCAGTTGCATGGCGGCGCAATCGTCAAGTACGCCTTCGGCTGGGGCCTGATGTTCCTGATGGTCGCAGTCTTCGAGGAGTCAACCCTGCGGGGTTATCTGCAATTCACCCTGACCCGGGGTATCGGGTTCTGGTGGGGAGCACTGCTGCTCTCGGTGCTGTTTGGATTTTCCCACGGCACAAACCCCGGCGAGACCCCGGTGGGGCTGTTCGGGGCGGCCGGTATCGGCCTGTTCTTCTGCCTTAGCCTTTGGTACACCGGATCGCTGTGGTGGGCGCTTGGTTTTCACGCCAGCTGGGACTGGGCAGAATCGTATTTCTACGGCGTGTCGGATAGCGGGCTTGTCTGCCAGGGCCACCTGCTGGGTGCGCACCCGATCGGCCCGCGGCTGTGGAGCGGAGGAACAACCGGCCCCGAAGGCAGCCTGCTGGCGCTTGCCGAGGTCGCAATCATTTTCCTGCTGATGTGGCTGTGGTGGGGACGCAGAGTGCAGTCCCCCTTCCGCGACAGCGGCTGGCGACCGGCCTGGAGTCGAACGACAGAGCCGGCACTCGACGCCGACACCGGCAGCACTCTGATTACAGGTGGGCCGGATCGGCCGTTTCCGTATCCACGCCCAGCTCGGCGAATGCCTGCTCGGCCCTCGCCTGGTCGAACTTGCCATCGCGCGCCAACCGGGAAAGCGTTGCCGCCACAACAGACTCCGCGTTCACCTCGAAGTGGCGGCGCAGATATTCACGATTGTCGCTGCGGCCGAAGCCATCCGTGCCCAGCGACACCAGCCGGGTGGAAAGCCAGGGCGCAAGCTGATCGGGTACGGATCTTCATGTAGTCGGAGGCCGCGATAATCGGGCCCTCGGCTCCCTGCAGCGTTTGCAGAATATAGGGGACCTTTTCAGGCTGTCCAGGATGCAGGCGGTTCCAGCGCTCCACGCCCAGCGCTTCGCGCCGTAGCTCGTTGTAGCTGGTCACACTCCAGACATCCGTCTGCACGCCATATTTCTCCGCCAGAATGCCTTGCGCCCGCACCACCTCGTTGAGGATCGGCCCGCTGCCAAAGAGCTGCGCGACGGCGTTGCCTGCCGCAGCCGGCTGGAAGCGATAAATGCCGCGGACAATCCCTTCGCCTACCCCTTCGGGCATCGCCGGCATGGCGTAGTCCTCGTTGTACATGGTGATGTAGTAGAAGACGTCCTCGCCTTCCTGATACATGCGGCGAATGCCATCCTGCAGGATCACGGCGAGCTCGTAGACGTAGGCCGGGTCGTAGCTGAGGCAAGTGGGAACGGTGCTGGCCAGCACGTGGCTGTGCCCGTCCTGATGCTGCAGGCCCTCTCCCAGCATGGTGGTGCGCCCGGCGGTTCCTCCCATGAGGAACCCCTTGCCGCGGGAATCGGCGAAGGCCCAGATCATGTCGCCGACACGCTGGAAGCCAAACATCGAGTAGTACATATAGAACGGAATCGTGGGCACGCGGTAATTGGACCAGGCGGTGCCCGCCGCGGTGAAGGAGGCCATGGAGCCCGCTTCGGTGATGCCTTCCTCCAGGATCTGGCCGTCCTGCTCTTCGCGATAGTAGAGCAGCATGTCGTTATCGTGCGGCTTGTACTTCTGCCCTTCGCTGGCGTAGATAGCGACCTGGCGAATCGCCGACTCCAGCCCGAAGGTCCGGGCCTCATCGGGCACGATGGGCACGATCAGCTTGCCGATTTGCGGGTCTTTCAGCAGGTGGCGCAGGATGCTGACGAATCCCATGGTGGTGGAAACTTCCCGTCCCTTGGAGCCGCCTGTCCACTCACCGAACTCCTTAAGCTTGGGAGCCTTGAATACCAGCTTGGGGTGCTTCGCGCATCGGCACGTAGCCACCCAGTGCGCGGCGGTGCTCCTGCAGGTAGATAATCTCGGGGCTGTCGGGCGCCGGCCGGTAGGGTTTACCCAGCTTCGCCTGCTGCTCCGGAACCGGGATCTTGAATCGCTTCACAAACTGGGCCAGCCCGGCGTCGGTGAGCTTCTTTCTCCTGGTGCGAGGCGTTGCGTGCCTGGTTGGTGCCCAGTCCGTAGCCCTTGACGGTCTTGGCCAGAATTACGGTGGGAGAACCGCGATGCTCGACCGCCCGGCGGTAAGCGTTGTAGATCTTCGTGCGGTCGTGGCCGCCGCGGTGCAGATTCTCCAGCTGCTCGTCGGTCTTATCGCGCACCAGCTCCAGCAGCTCGGGATACTTGCCGAAGAACTCCTGGCGAAGGTAGGCGCCGCCTTTGGCCTTAAAGGACTGGTAGTCGCCGTCGACGCACTCTTCCATGCGCTTCAGCAGCAGGCCGGATTGGTCGCGCTCAAATAATTCATCCCAGTCGCCGCCCCAGACGACCTTGAGGACATGCCAGCCGGCGCCGCGGAAAATGCCTTCCAGCTCGTCGATGATGCGCTTGTTGCCGCGAACCGGGCCGTCCAGCCGCTGGAGGTTGCAGTTGACGACAAAGATCAGGTTGTCGAGCTTTTCGCGGGAGGCGACGCCCAGCGCGCCCAGGGTATCCACCTCGTCGGTCTCGCCGTCTCCGACGAAGGCCCAGATTTTGCGATCGGTCTTCTGGATGAGGCTGCGGTTTTCCAGGTAGCGCATGAAGCGCGCCTGGTAAATGGCATTCAGCGGGCCAATGCCCATGGAGACGGTGGGGAAGCGCCAGAAATCCGGCATCAGCCAGGGATGCGGATAGGACGACAGCCCGGGTTTGCCCCGCAATTCGTGGCGGAAGTGCAGCAGGCGGTCATCGTCAAACCGTCCTTCGAGGTAAGCGCGCGCATAGACTCCAGGGGAGGCGTGGCCCTGAAAATAGATAAAGTCGCCCGGCTGGTCTCCATACACGGCATGGAAGAAGTGCTCGTATCCCACCTCCAGCAGGGTGGCCAGCGAGGAGTAGGTCGACAGGTGGCCGCCGATGCCCGCATCCTTCTTATTCTGGGCGTGCACCATCGCCATGGCATTCCAGCGGATCAGGGCTTCCAGCCGCTCTTCGAGCTTGCGGTCCCCGGGGTAGGGGACTTCCTCATGCTTGGGAATGGTATTCAGGTAAGGAGTGGTCAGCGCCCCGGGGGTGGAGATACCGGCCTCGCGCGCCCGCTGGCGCAAAGCCGCAATCAGCTCCGCACCTTGTTCCGGTCCTTCGCCGACCACCAGGTCGTCGAAGGCTTCGATCCACTCGGCTACTTCTTCAGAAAATTTGGATTGGACGGGAAGAGCAAGTTTGGTTTCCATAAGAAGCCTGGCCGTCGCGGCCTGCTGTAAGTATACAGTTCGGGGCAGCGAGCCACGCCCACGCCTGGTGAGGCGCTGTGCTAGATTGATCCCATCGTTTCCGAGCCAATTATGTCCACCTCTTCCTTCTCCGGAAGCCATAGCCGACGTGATCGACCTGCAACAGCAGGTGGCCCGGCTGCAGGCGTTGCTCGAGGTCTCGCGGCAAGTGCATGCAGCGGTTCGGCCGGAAGAAGTGCTGCAATCCGTGCTGCGCATCGTGGTGCGCGAGCTGGAAATGGCCGGGGCTCATGTCACCGAGCCACCTTTGACCGTGGGGGAGATGCCCCCGCCACCCTGGGAGGGCTGCGCCCGCTTTGCCCTGCTGAGCAAAGACGGAGTCCAGCTTACCGAGCTGGTGGTGGACCCCGGACCGGGCAAAACGCTGTCGCTTTATGAGCAGGATTTTCTGGAAGGGCTGGTGCTGCAGGCAGGGGTAGCGGTCGAAAACTCGCATTATCACGAGCGCGCGGTCGAATGGGCGCGGGTGCAACAGGATCTGGACGCCGCCCGGGAGATTCAGCGCAGCCTGCTGCCGCAGCAGATGACGGAGATCTCCGGCTATTCCGTGGCCATACGGTCGAGCACCTGTTACGAGGTCGGCGGCGACTACGTGGATATCGTCAGCCTGCCGGATGGGGGCCAGATCATGGTGGTTGCGGATGTCGCCGGCAAGGGCCTGGCATCCGCCATTGTGGCCACCTCGTTTCGCTCTGCGTTTCGCGCCATGGCGCTGGCCGGGCTGCCGCTGGCCGAACTGGCTGCGCGCATGAATCAGCATCACTACGGCGAGGGGGAGGAGGCCCGGCGCCGCTATGTGACGGCGATCTTCCTCAAACTGAACCCGGAGAACCATACCGTCGAGGTGGTCAATGCCGGGCATAACCCTGGCTTTCTGCTTTCCGCCGATCGGAAGGTGCATGAGATCGAGGCCAGCGGCACCCCCATCGGGCTGGTCCCGATGATGGAATACCGCTCGGAAACCCTGGCCTTCCAGCCTGGATCGCGCCTGCTTTTCTACACCGACGGGCTTACGGAGGTGTTTCAGGGCGATGACGAGTTCGGTCCAGAGCGTTTGCTGGCAACATTTCGAGAGTGCAAGTCGGAGGACTGTACTGCTATCCTCAAGGTCCTGTGGCAACAATTGGCTGAGTTTTCCAGGGGAGAGCCGCAGCAAGACGACATGACGGCGCTCGCATTGGTGCGAATGCATACCTAGAGGCGCTACTCGTGAAACTGCTTTACGGGGGAAGAGCAAAATGGTTGAAACCAGAGGCACGGCGGTGGAAGTAAGACTCCCATCGCGGCTGGGCTTCGAAAAAGTAGCGATGGGCACGGCTGCCAGCGTTGCCAAGCTCATGGGCTTCCCCGACGCACGCATTGAAGACCTGAAGACCGCTCTGGCCGAAGCGTGCATTAACGCCATCGAACACGGAAATCACCTGAATGATAACCTCTGCGTTGGCGTGATCCTTTCCGCCAGCGATGAAGCGCTGGAGGTTAAAGTGATGGATAACGGCTCAGGGATTGCCAAAGCACCGTCCAAGCCCGACATCGACCGAAAAATGCATGGCGAAGAAGATCCTCGCGGCATGGGGATGTTTTTGATCCAGTCTCTGGTGGATGAGGCGGAGTGGGTCAAGGGAAGCCCCGGCAAAGGAAGCTACGTAAGGCTGGTGATCAGGCTGGCTAAGGAGAGCGAGTAAAGTGCAGACGGAGACAAAAGCTAAAGTGGATGAGGTTCTCGCCGCGAATGGACGGCCAGTCACCGTTCTTCGCTTCACCGGCGACATCTCCAGCAGTTCGCGGGACACGGTGCTGGGCACCTATGAGGGCGTGGTCAAGAGCCGCCCGGTACTGATCGATTTCTCCAAAGTCGAATACATCAACTCGAGCGGAATTGCCCTGGTGATCCAGATGTTGATGGAAGCCAGCAAGGCGGATCAGACCATTGCCGCTTTTGGGCTGACGCCGCATTTTCAGAAGGTGTTCACCATGGTCGGCATTACCAAATATGCCGCCCTGCATCGGGATGAAGCAACGGCGATTGCATCGCTGTAGACGCCCTCCAGTTGTGGTCAGTTTGGGAACCACCCCACTCAAGCCAAAACCAGGCTTGAAATGGCCACCCTCCCACCCGGCGAAGATCGATCTCTCTCTACTTGGCCCGCGGGTGGGTCCGGTCGTAGACCTGCGTGACCTGCCCGACTGTTAGTTGGGTGTAGCGCTGGGTGGTGGAGAGGCGCTCGTGCCCCAACAGCTCCTGTATCGCTCGCAGGTCAGCACCCTCCTCCAACATGTGCGTGCCGAAGGCGTGGCGCAGCGTGTGGGGGTGGATTTCCGCCGGCAATCCTTTGGCCAGCGAGATCTGCTTCACGATCCTTCCCACGCTCCTGGTGGTCAGCCTTCCTGTCCCTCTCATTTGCAGGTTCAACAACAATGCCTCGCTTGCCTTTGCCCCCAGCTTGATCTGGCGCGACGGAAGATAGGCGCGGATGGCGTCTGCCGCCGCATCCCCCAGGGGCACATACCGCTGTTTCCGCCCTTTGCCTCGGACCAGGATCACTTCCCGCGCCCAGTGCACGTCGCTCACATTCAGCCCCACAAGTTCGGCGTTGCGGATGCCGCAGCCATAGAGCAGCTCGAAGATCACCCGATCCCGCTCCGGCCACGCAGCGGCCGCGGAGGCGGTGTCCACCAGGTGGTTCATCTGCTCGATGGACGGCACGCGGGGTAAATGCTTGGGCAATTTCGGAGTCGCCACCAGCGCGCCCGGATTACTGGATACGTGCCCCGCCTTGGCCATCCACTGAAACCAGGAGCGAATCGCGGCCAGCGACCTGGCGACCGACGCCTTGGCCAGTCCCCGGCCGTAAAGTTCGCCCAGGTAATCGCGTATTTGCAGATGATCCACGCTGCGCATCTCGACGCCCTGCTCGGCCAGGTAGGCGGCGAAATCGGCAATCTCCCGCCGATAGGCCCGCAGAGTATGCGGGGAAACAGTCCGCTCATGCGCCAGCATGGCCAGAAATTCCTCTGCCAACTGCGCAGCTTGCGGCTTCACTTTGCACCCATTCGCGTGGCCCGGGGATGATGGGCCCGATGTACAGCTTTCAGCCTGCCCAACGCCAGATGGGTGTAGACCTGGGTGGTCGAGATGTCAGCGTGCCCCAGAAGAGTTTGGACAGTCCTGAGATCGGCTCCATTCTCCACCATATGAGTGGCGCAACTGTGGCGCAGCACGTGCGGACTGGCGCGGACATCCAAATGCTTCACCATGTGCCACACCCATTGCCGGGTAAGTCCGGCGCCGCGTATGGAGAGGAAGAGCCGGCTCTCTCCTGGCCGGGTCGCCAGCGCAGGTCGCCCGGAGGCCAGATACGCTTGCAAAGCTTCGACCGCAACTCGCCCCAACGGAACAATGCGCTCCTTATCCCCTTTGCCGCGGACCAGCATGCGTCCCTCCGCCAGGGATAGATCTTCGACCCCCAGGCCGGTGAGCTCGGAGACGCGGATGCCGCCCGCATACAGCATCTCCACGATGGCGCGATCGCGCAGGGCAACGGCGTCCGCCTGGGGATGGTTTGCCGCCATTCCGGCTTGCTCCATCATGCGCTCCACCTCCGATTGCGCCAGCGCTTTGGGCAGCACTTTCCAGGATGAAGGGGATTCGAGGTTCACCGTCGGGTCGTGGCCGATTCGCTTATCCAGCAGCAGCCATTTATAGAATCCGCGGAGGCAGGAAAGTTTGCGCGCCACCGAGCGCGACTGCACACCATGTTTCTGCAGGTGCTCAAGAAACCCAGCGACTTGCGCCTGCCCCGCGGATACCGGTAGCGCGTGCGTGCCCTCGAGGTATTCAGCGAAGAGGGAGAGGTCGCGGCGGTAGGCTTCACAGGTCAGCGGCCGCAAGCCCTTCTCCACTCGCAGATAGGCGAGGTATTGGCGCATAATGCCGTTTTCCTTTTTAGGGGGGCCTTCGGGATGTTTGCCGGCGCGCACAGCCTCGATTATCCGCTCCGGCAACGCCGCATAGCCCCGGGCGGTGCGCCGCAGGAATCAAGAGAGACAGCCGTTCACCGATCGTTCATGGCGCGAGTGCAAAATTATGCCAGATCGCTGACAATAGAAGAGGGGCGTGTGCCCCGCCAGGAGCAACACCCAGCTTGACCACCAGCCAGTCCAGCAAGAGCGTCATTCTTTCCCCCAAAGATTTCATCCACTCAGTTCTCTCCTTAGAGCCCGCCATAGCCGTCTTCGACTGTGATGGAACGCTGTGGGAGGGCGACTCCGGCTACGACTTCATGGTCTGGTCGATCGAGGAGGGCATCGTTTCCCGCAACGCGAGTGACTGGATCGACTCCCGTTACCGGCTCTATCGTGCCGGCACGGTCTCGGAACTCGCCATGTGCGGAGAGATGGTCCAGATCTACGATGGCCTGAGTGAATTGGAAGTGCGCAGGGCGGCTGCAGCATTTTTCCAGGCGCGCTTCGTGGACAAGATCTTCCCCGAGATGCACTCGCTGGTCTCTTCTTTGCAGGCCCTTGGGACCGACATCTGGGTGGTTAGTTCCACCAACAACTGGGTGATTGAAGAAGGGGTGCGGGGCTTCAACATTCCGCCGTCCCGGGTCATTTCGGCACGCGCGAGGGTGGTAGGCGGCGTGATTACCAGCGAACTGGTCGACGTTCCCACGGACGAGGGAAAAGCCGAGTCGCTGATCAAGGCCGGCGTCCCTGCTCCCGACGCGGTGTTCGGCAACTCTATTCACGATGCGGCGATGCTGGAGATCGCGCGCCAGGCATTTCCTGTGAACCCCACGCCGGCATTACTGCAAATCGCGGCCCAGAAGGGCTGGCCTGTCTTCTACCCGGACGGAATTGTGCCCGGCCAGGAGTGATTCCAGCCAGACGGTCTGGCGGCCGGAGCGTCTAAACTCATATGAACGTGCAGAAAGACCCCAGCCAAGCGAGAACGGAACGAAAGGTTGTTCGGCTGGTCGTGGCAGCACTGATCCTGCGCGATGAGAAGGTTCTGATCTGCCAGCGGCGTCCGGACCAGGCCATGGCCCTGAAATGGGAGTTTCCCGGTGGGAAGGTAGAGAACGGCGAAAGCGCGGAGCAGGCACTGCGGCGCGAGCTCGATGAGGAACTGGGCATTGCGGCCGATATCGGCAATCGAGTGGCCCACACCCGCCATACCTACCGCAGTGGAAGCGCTATCGATCTGCAATTTTTTGTGGTCCACCAGTTTGCCGGAGAGATGACGAACCGCATCTTTCACGACCTGCGCTGGTGTCCGCTGCCCGAGCTTCCCCGCTACGACTTTCTCGCCGCCGACCGCACCCTCATCCGCGACCTCGCCGCTGGCAAGCTGCTCTGAATCTGCCTTCGATACTGTGTGAGAGAACTGCAGTTCTCTCATCCCAGAACCAAACTGATTCCTCAAAACTGAAAATAGATGAAGTCGCGGTGGCCGAAGAAGCCGAAGAAGGCGATCGCGTACAGACACACGTTGTAAGCCAGCGCACGAAATACCGGACGCTCCCAGACTCGCGGCACTTGCGGGGGATGCGCGATCCACCACTCGACTACAAACATGGCGACAATCGATAGGACCAGGTAAGGAGCCGTGGCCCGGCTGAATCCACCGACCTTCAGCAAGAGAGGGTCGAGCCTGCCCAGAGGAAAAAGATGAGTGGCGACGAACCAGGAATCTCCCAGGCTGTTGGCTCGGAAAAATATCCAGGCGTAGGTCACCAGGCTGAAGGTCAGAATAGTCTTGAAGAAGGCCGTCAACCGGGGCACGCGATGGAGACCAAGCAGGCCGGCGAATCGCGCAGCGAACGGAGCTGTGGCCTGAGCCACAATCAGGTAAACTCCGTGCAGAAAGCCCCAGGCGACGAAGGTCCAGTTGGCGCCATGCCAAAGCCCGCTGATGACAAAAGTGATCATCAAATTCAAATAATGCCGGGAGAGCTTCACCCGGTTTCCGCCCAGCGGAATGTAGACGTAATCGCGAAACCAGGTGGAAAGCGAGATATGCCATCGCCGCCAGAACTCGCCCACCGACCGGCTGAAGTAGGGCTGCAGGAAATTAATGCGCAACTCGTAGCCCATCATTCGGGCTAAGCCCAGCGCAATATCGGTGTAGCCGGAAAAATCGCAGTAAATCTGGATGGAAAACAGCAGAGTGGCCAGCAACAACGCCGCCCCGTCGTAATGGCGTGGCGTGCCATAAACCAGCCCGACAAAATCGGCGACGTTGTCGGCCAGCACCATCTTCTTGAACAGACCCCAAAGGGCCTGCGCCATTCCAGCACGAACCTCGGCCAGGGTGACCTTCGGCTCGCGATGAAACTGGGGCAGCAGCTCGTAGGGCCGCTCGATCGGCCCGGCCACCATTTGCGGGAAGAAGGCGACATAGAGCGCGTATTCCAGCAGATTCTTTTCTGCTGGGACCCTCCTCCGGTAAACCTCGATGGTGTAGCTCATGGCCTGAAAGGTATGGAAGGAAAGACCAACCGGCAAAATGATTGCCAGCAACGGCGGATCGTACTGCAGCCCAAAAAGATGCGAAGCGCTGCGCAAGGAGCCGGTCAGAAAATTGAAATACTTGAACAGGAACAGCAGCGACAGGTTGCAAAACAGGCTTACACCCAGGTAGAGACGGCGCCGCCCGGGCCGCTCCGCTTTTTCTATCTGCAGGCCAGCCACATAGTCGATGATCGTGATGCCCCAGATCACGAAGATGTAGCGGGTGCTCCAGCACATATAGAAGTAGTAGCTGGCGACCAGCAAAATGATTTTGCGCGGCGTGCCCCGCGTGACCAGCAAGAGCAGCCACACCACGACAAAAAAGAACAGGAACTGAAAGCTATTGAAGAGCATGGTGAGTGAGCCTGTCCTTCAATAGCTGAAATAGCGCCTCTGTATATACACGCGCGCCGGCCTGGTTCAAGTGGGTTTGATCGGCGAAGAGTCGATTGGGATAAAGATAGTAGTCAGGACCGAGCACCTTGCAAGCGGTGCGCTGCTCGACCAGCGCGGCAAAGTGGACGTCGTCCGTCGTCGGGCGCGGCTTCTCCCATGCGAAGGTAATAGGGTACGTAGTAACAGTCCATGTGGTACTGCCGGACCAACTGGTTCAGTTCGCCTATCTGCCCGCTTTGCGAGGGCGCAATGCGCGGGATCACCTCCATTGGCTGGTCGGATTCGAGGTGGAAGTCGTCGGGCAGGCGCCCCCCGGGAAAATGGCTCTGCTCCGTGATCAGATGGTAGCCGCGCTGGTCAATCACCTCGTGCTCGTTCTCTTCCGCCTCCCGGTAATAACTCACCACGCCACCGTGGCTGGGCGCATTGAGCAGGAAGGCGGTGAGATCTCGGAGGAAATTCCGGAAGGGAAAGAGATCATCGATGACGGCGTGGTCATCGGGAATGAAATGAAAGATACCGCGCCGTGGTGGATCCTCTTCCCAGGGCAGCGTGAGCAGCAGCACGTTGGGAGCCTGCCCTCGCTCGCACATGGCCCCGAGCGGCGGCAACATGAGGTCGCTGCCAGGAAATCCGGAGTTGAAGGACGAGACCTTCAGATGGTTTGTCCGAGCTCATCTGGTCGAACGAAGCGGGAAGAAAGCCGGCCAGAATCTTGCTGTTGCCGAAAATCAAAACCCGGGTGACTGCCGGGTCGGCGGGAAAGACCTGCCCTTTCTCCTCCCATCGCAGCTTGGCGTCAAAGACGACATCGGAGCCATTCTTCAGGTAAGGCAGAGCCCGCCACAGTCCATAAAGGCCTGCCCAAAATACCGCAAAGAGCAAAACCGTCCAGCCAAGAGCCGACCCGGTGGTAGCTGCTTCAGAGACAGAGTTGGGAGCGATTTCGACGTCCAAAGTTGACCTTGAACTCTGATCGTATTCTATTCGCTCGAGAGAGTTTTCTACTGTGTACTGCTGAGGGTCAGCCCGAGCCGCCGGTAAACATCATGACCAGCGACAGCGCAATGACCACGACGGCCGTGAGCCAGGCCACGGCGTTAAACCAGCGGGAGTTTACATAATCCCCCATCAGGTCCTTGCGATTGATCAATAGCAGCATGAAGACGATCACCAGGGGCAACAGCACGCCGTTCAACACCTGCGACAGAATGACCATGCTGATCAGTTTGGCGTTGGGCACGAACAGCACGGCAGCCGCTCCGCCCGCCACCAGAAGCGTGTACAGCCAGTAGAAAACCGGCGCATCTTTAAAGCCGCCATCCAGGCCGGACTGCAGACCCAGCCCCTCGCATACCGTGTAGGCCGTGGAAAGCGGAAGAATCGACGCGGCAAAAAGCGAAGCATTGAATAGCGCCGATGGCGAACAACAAGAAGGCATAGCGTCCGGCCAGCGGCTTCATGGCCTGGGCCGCATCGGCCGCTTCCTTGATCGCTCCCATGCCGTGCACAAAGAGGGTGGCGGCGCAGGCGACGACGATGAACCAGGCCACGATGTTGGTGAAAAACGATCCGATGATGACGTCCAGACGCGAAGCTCCATAGCTCTTTGCCGTGACGCCCTTCTCCACGATGGAAGACTGCAGGTAAAACTGCATCCAGGGCGAAATCGTAGTGCCGATCACGCCGACGATCATATAAATGTAACTTTTAGAGTGCCATATGGATCCTCTTGGCAGCTCCACGGTGGCCACCATGGCGTCGTGCCAGCTGGGCTGCGAGAGGACGCCGGTGACGATGTAGGCGATATAGAAAACCGACGCCGCCAGAAAGACTTTCTCCACCCCCTTGTAATCTCCCTTCACCACCAGGAACCAGATCAGCAGTGCGCTGCCGGGCACAGAAATGTACTTGCTGATGTGGAAGAGTTGCATGCTACCCGCAATGCCGGCAAACTCCGCCATCACGTTGCCGAAGTTGACCACCACCAGCAGCAGCATCAACAAAAACGTCATGCGCAGTCCGAACTCTTCCCGGATCGAGTCGCTCAGGCCTTTACCGGTGACCGCCCCCATGCGGGCGCACATCTCCTGCACCACCAGCAAGGCCACGGTGATGGGGATCATGGTCCACAGCAGGGTATAGCCAAACTGGGCTCCGGCATTGGAGTAGGTGAGAATGCCACCCGAATCGTTATCGATGTTGGCGGTAATGAAGCCCGGCCCGAGCACGGCGAGGAAGAGCAGTACGCGGATTCGCCAGCGCTTGAGCATGCAGGTCAGTGAACTTTCAATTTGAATTTCCGGCCGAAATTATCGACGTACAGCAAAGCAGCGGTGGTTCATTGTTTGGCGCGCAAAAACGCGATTACATGGTCTGCCTGGACGACCCCGACCAGGCGGTTCGCGCTATCCACAATTGGTAGCGCATGCAGATTGTACTTGTCGAAGAGTTCCGCGACTTCATCCTGGTGGGCCTCAGCATGAGAAGAGATTATGCGCGGCTCCGCAAGAACCGCCACGCGGGTTTCTGGCAGCGCCAGGATCAGGCGCGCCAATGGGACCACTCCCTCGAGCACATCTTTGTCCCGGTGAGATAGATTTCGGTCATGCCCTCGGGGTCGCCATCGAACTCGCGCAGGGCGCGTACCGCGTCCGCTACCGTGGCGCCGGAGCCCACCTGCACATAGTTGGTGGTCATTCTTCCTGCAGCGGAATCTTCCCGGAATTCGAGCAGCTCCTCGACTTCGTGCCGCTCTTCGGGGTTCATCTCCTCGAGAATCGCCTCGGAACGCTCCTCAGGGAGCTCAGCCAGCAGATCGGCGGCCGCGCCGGGATCCATCTCTTCCACGATGTCCGCCACCTGGCCGGAGTCAAGCGATTCCAGCAGAGACTTCTGCAGACGCGGGTCGACTTCTTCCAGGGCCTCGGCCGCTACCTCCTCATCGAGAGAGACAAAGACCGCTTCCCGCTCCTGTGGCGGCAGGTCTTCCAGGATGTCCGCGATATCGGAGGGGTGCATATGAGCCAGCCGCTCGTGTTCGATCTTCAGCTTCACCCGGCGCGCGGGATCTACCTCAATCAGGTCCACGAACTCCCACGGAATGATGCTGGCGGGGAAGTGCATGGCGAAGCTTGCGAGGGATTGCCTGGGCAGAACACCTTTGAGCAGCCTGCGTACCGCGCCACGGAGTCCTATGGCAACCTCGGCCACCCGCAACCCCTCCCGGCCATTCTGCGGATACCACTGCAGGTCGATATCGTTGACGCGAACCACTTTTCTGCCGTGCACGTCGATGATTTGGCGGTCGAGCACGTCCTGCTGGAGGAGAAGCAGGTTTTCATCGCCGCGCAGGGGCTGCAGCACGGCATCCTCCCGCAATTCGATGGTTCCGGCCGGCGTTTGCAGTACGTCCTTCACCGCGACCAGCCTGGCGCCTTCCCGCGTCTTAAGCAGCAGCCCTGCTACATTGCCTGCGGATGGACCGGTCGCCACCGCGACATCTTTCAGGCGTCCCTGCACGCGACCCTGCCGGTCCGTGATCGGGGTGCCGAGCAGGAGCGTAAGGCTAGCGTGAGTGGTGTGCTTTTCGTGCATCGAAGGCCGGTTGAAGTGTATAGCGTTTTCACGAAATTGTGTTGTTGGCAAGAGTGGTTATGTGCAGGCGTTTCCTTAACGGAAAGCCTGCGGTAGGTACTGCTTCTCGACTACATCATTTGTGAAAACGCTTTGCAGCCGTTGGGCAAAGGTGGGAGCAGGTTAATAACAGAGTTGCAGCAGGGTCGATCTAGTAACCCTTTATGGGAAATTCGCCTGGCTAGTTCGGCCGCTCCGGGCGGCTCTTGAGAAAACGCTCATCGAGCGGCTGCCTGCCCTGGAAGCCAGCCTCTACCGTATGCCAGTAATCGATTTTTGCTTCCCCTAATTGCCAGCAAAGCAGAACAATCTGGTCCCCCAACTGGCATGGGAAATCCAGCAATCCCTTATCGAGATCTTTTACCTGGACACCAATCGAATCGATTTCCTGGATCGCATCCTGAGCCTGCTGCACCGCGGCACGCTGAGCCATGCGTTTACGCGCGACCGCACCGACGTCGACCAACATACCCCCGGAGAGGAAGATATTCTGGCTGAGCATCTGCAATTCCGCTTCGACCAGGCCGGCACTCGCCTTGCCCTCAATCGCACGCCGCAACAGGGATTCGAGAATCGGCAACAGCGACTGCGCCTCGTCCAGGGAAAATGTCTTCATGGGTACCGCCTTCGCCTTAAGACTTATGGTAATACACCCCCAAACATCTTAAAGTCACGCTGGAACGTTGATCTAACGAGGGAGAAACCTGCTCCTCCGGATGATTTGTGGCCCCTTCGCGGGGCAGGTATCATGACAGTGCGATGAGTTTGCCCGATACCATCTTCATTTTCGGACTGGCGCTGGTTATCTTTGGCCCCAAGAAGCTGCCGGAGATCGGGCGGCAGCTGGGCAAGCTGGTGCTCGAATTCCGGCGCGCCAGCAATGAGTTCAAGATGCAGATTGAAGAAGAGTTACGCTCCGCCGAACAGGCCGATCGGCAGCAGCAGATGGCGGCCCAGCCGGTCGCCACTCCGGCTCCCACTCCGGAGCTAACCTCGGAGGTGCCGACCATCCGGCCGCCCAGCAATGGAATCACGGTGAGCGCGGATAGCCCGTCCTCCAGGGTGGTTCCGGTGCATGAGGAAGTCGCGGAGCTGAACGCGGTCGCGGGTGACCATCCGGAACTGGCGAACAATGGCCTCGAGCACATACCGGAACAGGCCACCACCCATCATGACTGACCTTGCGGAGCGGGCCCGAACAGCGGTGACGGAACGAGCGGAATTGCCGGGCATGAGCCTCCTGGAACACCTGGAGGAACTGCGCAAACGCATCATTCACTCGGGGATCTACCTGGTCGTTGGGTTCTTCGTCGCTTACAGCATCCGCGAAAAGCTTGCTGCATTCATGGAGAAGCCCATCGTCGCGGCGCTCAAGGCGCACAATCTGGACCCTCATCTGGTTTATCTGAACCCGGTAGACCCCTTCAATTTCTTCATCAAGATCAGTTTAGTATGCGGCGCCATCCTGGCATCCCCGTTCATCCTGTTCCAGGTGTGGTTGTTCATTGCTCCTGGCCTTTACCGGCAGGAGAAACGCTACATTTTGCCCTTCATGACAGCCACGGTCGGTCTATTTCTGGCCGGCGCCTTTTTCGGCTATCACTACGTCTACCCTGGCGCTTTGACCTTTCTCATAGGCTACGGATCCCAGTTCAGACCCATGGTCACGGTCGGCGAGTACACCGAACTTTTCATGACCGTCATCCTGGGCTTGGGTGTCACTTTCGAGTTGCCGATCCTGGTCTTTTTCCTGGCTCTGTTCGGCATCGTAAGTGCGCGCTTGCTATGGAAGAATATTCGCTATGCCATCCTGATAATTTTCATCATCGCGGCGATTATTACCCCCACACCCGACGTGCTGACGATGTGCGTTTTCGCTGCGCCGATGCTTGTGCTCTACCTGGTGAGTATTGGGGTCGCGTACATGGTCCACCCAACCAGAAGGAACCGGAACAAACAACCCGCATGAAGCTGTCTCTCCGCATCTGGCGACCGCTCGCTACTGCGATGCTCTGTGTAGTTTGTGGAGCGGCCAGGGCGCAAGCGCCTCTCCCTCAATTCAATGGCGAACGCGCCCTCACTTATACCAGGGAGTTCGTCGCGACCGGACCGCGCTGGGTCGGCAGCAAAGGACACGCCAAGGCTCAAGCCTACCTCGAACGGCAGTTCGCTCAAGACGAGCTAGTGAAGGACACCTTCACCGCATCCACGCCGACCGGGCCGATGGAGATGACGAATTACATCGTCAAATTTCCCGGCTCGAAAGACGGCATCATCGTCCTTGCCAGCCACTACGACACCAACTATCCGCTCAAAGATACCGGCTATGTGGGAGCGAACGATGGGGGCTCGAGCACCGGGTTGCTCATCGAGTTGGCGAACAGCTTTCGCGGAAAGAAGCTTGATGGATACAGCGTGTGGCTGGTCTTCTTTGACGGAGAAGAGGCCATCAAGGGCTGGACGGACGCCGACTCGACCTACGGCAGCCGGCATCTCGCCATCAAATGGCAAGCCGATGGAACGCTTAAACACATCAAGGCCTTTCTGCTGGCGGATATGATTGGGGACCGCGATCTCGACGTGGAACGGGACTTGAGTTCCACGCCGTGGCTGCTTGACCTGGTGGGACAGGCAGCGGCAAAGTACGGCGATCAATCTTATTTCTTCCAGAACCAGGAACCGGTGGGCGACGATCACACGCCGTTTATGCAACGGGGTGTGCCCTCCGCCGACATCATCGATTTTGATTACGGCTACCAGAACGCGTTTTGGCACACCCCTCAGGATACGATGGACAAGCTGAGCGCCAAGAGCCTCACCATCATTGGCGATGTTTTTCTGGAGACGATCCGGCTGCTGAACCAGCGTTAGCCGCCTATAGCTCCGCTGCAGGTTGAGAGAACTGCAGATCCCACGGCTACGCTAACGCTCCGGTCGGGATGACAATTAATATTGAGGGGAATGTTATTCCTTGGGGCGGCCGCCAGTGCCTCAACAAAATTGTCATCCCGACCGGAGCGTTAGCATAGTGGACCTGCTGTTCGTCTTTTGCTTCTGCGCCCTTAAGTCGTGAAGCAACGCGCCGTAGGCTAGGATTGCAGAATGCTGGATGGCGCGCCGATTGCATGGTGGATAGGCTTCCACGCCGTGGTGCTGGTTTTGATCGTCGCCGATCTGGCCGTCCTCGGCCGCGGTAAGGCGTCCACCCAAACCCTCCGCAATTTTCTTTTTGTCCTGTTTCTGTTCGTCCTCGCCGCTTCCTTCGGGGTATGGATCGGCCATGTTGAGGGCCATCAAACAGCGCTTGAATTTGCCTCCGGCTACCTAATCGAACTTTCCCTCAGCATCGATAATCTTTTCGTTTTCCTGCTGATGTTCCGCTCCTTCGGGCTGGCTGCGGAAGACCAGAGAAAGGCGCTCTTACTGGGGATCCTGGGCGCTATCGTGATGCGCGGGGTGTTCATCTTTTCGGGGATCAAGCTGCTGGAGCGCTTCACATGGATCCAGTACCTCTTCGGCGCAATCCTGGTAGTCGCCGCTGTGCGCCTATTGCTGGCAGAGAAGCAGAAGAAGGCCGGCGAACCCCCAACGCCAGCCAATCAGATCACGAAATGGACAAAGGGGCTGGGCAAGACTCCCAGGACGACCTTCCTGCTGGCTGTGGTCGCCATCGAGCTGGTGGACCTTGTGTTTGCGATTGACTCCGTGCCCGCAGTACTGGCCATCTCTCATCACCCATTCGTGGTTTACACGTCAAACATCCTCGCCATTCTGGGACTGCGGTCGCTGTATTTCCTGTTGGCCGGCATGCTGGAGCGGCTGCACTATCTTCACTTCGGGCTGGCCGCCATTCTCGCCTTTGTCGGCTGCAAGATGCTCCTGGGAAAATGGGTCAAGGTGCCTGTGGGGGTATCGTTGGGCATCATTGTCGTGGTGATCGTAGCGGCCACAGTGGCCTCGCTGGTTTCAACCTCTCACCCCACCCACGAGATGAGCCGGCCCTGAGCATTGCGATACCATGAACGAAGCGTGCGTAAGATCCCCGTCACGAACAAGTCCGGGCAATATACCGTTTCCGTGGGAAGCGGAATCCTGGAATCCTTAACCCGGCGGATGCCGGCGCTCCAGCAGCGCAAGCTTATTTTTCTTTTGACCTCTCCCGAAATCTGGGCCCTGTGGGGCCCGCGGGTCCGCGCTTCCCTCGCTCCGCGGGACCCGATCGTGCTCTTTCTGCCCGCCGGGGAACGTCACAAGCGAATGAGCCAGGTGGAGCGGCTGGCCACCGAGATGTCCTCGGCCGGCGCAGATCGTTCTTCGCTGCTGATCGCCTTCGGTGGAGGCGTAACCGGGGATGTGGGCGGGTTTCTCAGCGCCATTTATATGCGCGGCATCGATTACGTCCAGGTGCCAACCACCCTGCTCTCCCAGGTCGACTCCTCGGTGGGCGGTAAGACCGGCGTCAATCTGCAAACCGGCAAGAACCTGGTGGGCTGTTTCTACCCTCCCCAGGAAGTAGTGGCGGACATCGAGCTCCTCCGCACCCTTCCACCGCGGGAACTGCGTGCCGGAATTTACGAGAGCATCAAGGCTGGGCTGATCCGGGATGCGGCGCTCTTTCGCTTCATCGAGAGCAAGCGCGCGCTCATTGCCCAGGGAGATCCGGCATCGCTGGAGAAGATGGTTGCCGCCTCCATCCGGATGAAGGCCGAGGTGGTGGGCCTGGATGAGCGCGAGCTCGGGGTGCGCATGATTCTCAATTTCGGGCACACCCTGGGCCATGCGATCGAGGCGGCCAGCGGTTATCGCGCCCTGTTGCACGGTGAAGCCATCGCATGGGGCATGCTGGCCGCGCTGCACATCAGCGGCGAGCGCAAGCTGGTGACAGCAGAAGCCGCGCGGCGCATGGAATCCCTGATTCTCTACTTTGAGCCTCCGCCACTTCCCAACCTCAGCGCCAAACGGCTCTTGCAGGCGGCCTCCGGCGACAAGAAGAACAGGGCCGGAGTGCGGCGATTCATCCTGCTGCAGGGCTTGGGCAACGCGGTGGTGGCCGAAGATGTGACCGACGCGGAAGTGCTGGGCGCGATTGAGTCGATTCGGAGCCGCAAGTAGCCGTGGCGGCGCCCGGAGCTCAACCCGAGGGGACCGCAGACGAAACCACCGCGGCCGCCGCCGTCCGCTCGATGTTCGATCAGATCGCCCCCCGCTATGACCTGCTGAATCATGTCCTTTCCTGCAACATCGACCGGATTTGGTGGAGCCGGACGGCGCGCACTTTTCGCCAGGTGCTGGCCCGGCCCGATGCCCAGGTGCTGGACGTTTGCTGCGGAACCGGCGACATGACGCTGGCTCTGCTGCGGCGCAGGCCAAAGAATGGCCGGCCGGTGCTGGCCGCCGACTTTGCCCACCAGATGCTGCTGCGCGGCGCGACCAAGTTCGAGCCACGGGGAGGGCTCGCCTTTGAAGCCGACGCGCTCCATCTGCCGCTGCCAGAGTCTTCGATCGACCTGCTTACTACCGCGTTTGGTTTCCGTAACCTGGCCAACTACCGGGCTGGCCTCGAAGAGTTCTACCGCACACTCAAACCAGGTGGGGAGCTGGGAATCCTCGACTTTCAGCGAGCCTGGCGGCCTGATGGGCAAGCTGTACGCCTTTTACTTCCGCCGGGTACTTCCCGCCGTTGGCTCGCTGCTCTCGGGCGTCTCCGGACCCTATCGTTATCTCCCGTGCTCGGTGCAGCGCTTCCCCGCACCGCCGCAAATGCTTGAAATCATGCGATCGGTGGGGTTTGAACAGGTTTCCTGGACGCCCTACAGCTTCGGTATTGCGGGCCTTTACCGAGGAGTTAAGCCGGTAACGTTAACCAGGTAAGGTCACCCGATACCCGGCGGCCGCGTAACTGGATAAACTTTAGGCATGCAGGCAACGGTTACCTGGCAGCATGACCAACAGTACGACGCGGAGTCGCACAGCGGCCATCACGTAACCATGGACGGTGAGGCGGCACATCGCGCCGGCGCCAGTCCCATGGAGTTTGTGCTGATGGCTCTATGCAGCTGCACCTCGGTGGATGTGGTCTCTATCCTGCGCAAGAAACGGGAACCCCTCACCTCTCTGAAGGTTTCGGCAGTTGCCGAGCAGGCTCAGGAAGCTCCCCGCGTCTTCACCCACATCAAGCTTACGTACCGCCTCAACGCTGAGGTTTCGGCCAAGGCGGCGGAGGATGCGGTTGCGCTGTCGAAGAACAAATACTGCTCCGTTTCCAAGATGCTGGAAAAGACGGCGGCCATCGAGTACGCCATCACCTACGGTGAGCCGGCATGATCAACTTCTTCCGCTTGGTGCTTGCCGGCCTGGCGCTCGCTATGGCCGCCCTGGTCTCGGCCGTGACGACCATGCACTTCGCGATTCATGGAGCGGAGGTGAAGGTTCCGGACCTGCAGGGTCTCACGGTAGCGGAGGCTGTGCATCGGACGGCCAATCTGGGATTGAATCTGGGCATCGACAATAAGTACTACAGTGTCGATGTGCCGGCGGGGCGAGTGCTGGCGCAGTCCCCCCTGCCGGGGGCCATCGTCCGGCGTGAATGGCGCATGCGCGTGACGGAGAGCCTGGGGCCGCAGCGCGTAGCGATTCCCAAGGTGGTAGGCCAACAGGAGCGGGTGGCGGCCATCGAAGTGCGCCGCGTGGGGCTCGAATTGGAAGAGATGGCGCAGATGCCCTTCACCGGCGCCGCGCCTGGCACCGTGATCGCGCAGAATCCGCAGCAAGGGGCAGCGGGTGTGGAACGCCCCAGCGTCAGCCTGCTGATCGCCAGCCCGGCGCCCCCGCAGGTTCCTGCGATGGTCATGCCGCACCTGATTGGCATGCCGCTGGCGACGGCGGCCGCGGTTGTGGTACACGCCGGGTTGAAGGTTGGCCCGGTGCAGAATGCCGAGTCGAGCGCGCCCTCTTCTCCCCCCTCCGACGACGACCCGGGCGGCATGGCGCCTGCGGACACCGTGGATCCCATAGGAACGGTGCTAAGCCAGAGCCCCAGCGCAGGCCATCGCGTCGAGCCGGGCATGATGGTTACGTTTAGGGTCGCCCAGTAGGCGGAGCTCCCAGTGCGGCTTTGTTATGGCCTCAAGTAAACCGCAGGTCCCTCCACTTCGCTACGCTTCGGTCGGGATGACAATTCATCTTGGGGTACGACGTTATTCCTCGAGTCGGACGCTGGTGCCGTGAACTACTAACGCTATTGCCTTAACTAACAGTAGTCCGCCTCGAATTAGCGCCAATCCCTCAATATAAATTGTCATCCCGACCGGAGCGTACCCGGATTTCCTGCGACGCAGCACTGGACATGACCGCGTGTGCGCCTTTCAGTAAGGAAAGGCGCATGAAGCTTGCCGGAGCCACCAAGTTCCACAGGAAATCCGGGGTAGCGAAGTGGAGGGACCTGCGGTTTGCTTTTTCCCTTCATCGGACCAGGCAGGCCGCGAAGAATCCATCACCTGGGTATGCTCCGGGGAGCGTGCGCAGGAATTCGTCCGGCGAGCCGCCGGGAAATAGCGTATCCGCAGTGCCAGGGTGGAGCGTGCCCTCCAGCTCCAGCGCCCGGATTTGCCGGCGCCAGGGGAGCAAGCGGAAGCCTCCCTGCAGTCCCAGAGCCTCGGCCACTACACCCTCATTCTCCTCAGCTTCGAGCGAACAGGTCGAGTAGATGAGCCTGCCGCCCAGACGCAAAGAACGCATCGCCGAGCAGAGGAGACGCACCTGGCGATCGTGCTGGCGGGCGAAATCATCCGCTGTGACCCGGTACCTGATCTCCGGGTTGCGGGCAATGGTACCAGTCCCGCTACAAGGCGCATCGCAAAGCACCAGGTCGAATTGCTCTTGAAACGGCAGCTCGGTAGCATCCAGGACACGGAAACGAATGCCCGGCTGAGGGCCGAGCATCGCCTGCATGGCTTTGAGCCGGCGCGGGCTGATGTCGCAGGCGGTCACCAGGGCCGTTGGGTTGCGCTCGGCCAGGATGGCGGTCTTTCCTCCTGGAGCAGCACAGCAATCGAGGATGGCGTCGCCCCGGCCCGCTACCTCTGCGATCAGTTGCGATCCTTCATCCTGAATCCGCACCAGCCCCTGGGCGACGGCCCGCGTGACCTCTCCCGCAGCCACCCGTCTGGCGCGACGCTACAAAGGCGCCGGGTTCCAGCTGCAAACCTTCCTCCTGCAGATCAGCCTCCGCTTCCGGCGAAGTCAAGCGGATGGTGACCGGAGGAGGAAGCTGATCATAGCGGCAGATCGCGGTAGCAGCTTCAAGGCCATACGCCGCAACCCACCGCTCGACCATCCACGAAGGATGGGCCGCCGAGGCGTCGGCTGCATCGAGCTTCGGCGCCTGGGCCAGTTTCCGCAGCACCGCGTTGACCAACCCCACGGCGTAGGAGTTTCCGGATTGCCTGACAAGTTCCACGCTCTCGAAGATCGCGGCGTGCGCCGGGATGCGATCGAGCAGCAAGAGCTGCACCGCTCCCAGCTCCAGCGCAACCTGGACCGGGTCGCCCAGGTGCCCCTTGCTCCTGGTAAGCAGTTCACGGATACGCTGCTGCAAGACAAGCTGCCAGCGCAGCACCCCCATCACCAGGGTGGTCATCAAACTTTTGTCGAGCGTCGAGAGCGACCTTTGCGACCGAAGCAGGACGTCGCTATGTACCTCCGGCTTCCGCCTGAGCTCAAGCAGCAGCTCGAAGGCAGCCCTGCGTGCAGGGGCTATGGGGCTGGCCATGTAAGCTTTTCATGCGGCTGGGGAGCGGTGCCGCGCAGAAAATCCGGGACCGGCATTCTCTTCTTCCCTTCCAGTTGAACCTCCAACAGCTCCAGGCAGGTGGCGGATCCCGCTCCCACAAAAAGACGATCTCGTTCCACTACCAGCTCACCTGGAGGGACAGCGATCGACTCCGCAGGGACCAGGCGATGCAGGGTAAGCTTTTTGCCGCGGAAGAAAGTGTAGGCTCCCGGCCAGGGCTGAAAACCACGCCATCGGTTGTAAATCTCGACTGCGGATCGGGCGAAGTCGACCAGGGCATCCTCGCGCTGGAGGATGGGCGCGAGCGACGACGCGGCATCATCTTGCGCAATGGGCCGAGATTCGACCCGCCTGCAATGCATCGAGGGTTTCGATCATCAAGCTCGCTCCGCTCTCGGCCAGCAAGGGAAAAAGCTGCTCGGCTGTCTGGCCGGGCCCGATGGGCATTGCTCGCTGCAGCAGGATGTCTCCCGTGTCCAGCCCCTGATCGATGCGCATGGTGGTTGCGCCGGTCACGGTCTCGCCGTTGGCCACCGCCCACTGGATGGGAGCAGCGCCGCGATATTTAGGAAGCAGCGAGGCGTGAAGGTTGAGGTTGCCCCATCGCGGAAGGTTCAGCATCCACTCCGGAATGATGCGGCCGTAGGCCACCACAATAATGGCATCCGGCTTGATCGCCTCCAGGCGGGCGCGAAGGTCTGGATTGTTCTTTATTTTTTCCGGCTGCATCACCGGCAAGCCCGCCTCGCTTGCCAGCATCTTGACCGGAGGCGGCGAAGGAGCCTGATCACGGCCGCGTACGCGATCAGGCTGGGTGATCACCAGCTCGATGCTGTGCCCGGCCCCCAGCAGCTGTTTAAGGGTAGGAACGGCGAACTGCGGAGTTCCACAGAAGACCAGCCTCATGGTGCGCTACCATCTACCATTCTCCGGCTACCATTCCCCCGCTCGCTGCAGCTTGCGAATCTTGCGCAGCACAAAATCGCGCTTGAGCGCACTGATGCGGAAGATGAAGAGAACCCCGTCCAGGTGGTCGATCTCATGCTGAAAGGCGCGGGCCAGCAGATCATCGGCTTCACGTTCCAACCAATTCCCCTCTAAATCCTGGGCGCGTATTTTAACTTTCGCAGCCCGCGCAACCTTTTCTCGAATGTCGGGCAGGCTGAGACAGCCCTCCTCTTCGAAGATCTTTCCCTCTTTGGTCACAACCTCAGGATTGATCAAAACAATTTTGTCTTCAGGGGTCTTCTGGAAACTGAGATCGATGACCGTCAGACGTTTAGGAATACCGATCTGCGGGGCGGCGAGGCCGATACCGTGGGCTACGTACATCGACTCGAACATGTCGTCGACCAGCTTGCGTAGATCCTTGTCGAACACGGTGACGGGCTGTGCCGGCCGCTGCAGGATCGGGTCGGGAAATTTGACGATCGGATAAACCATGCGACGGGGTATCTTCCTTAGTGCATTATTACTATTACTTTGAGGCGTTGGGATTGGCTAGGTAGGGCCACTCAAATGCTCAGAATCGACGAATCTGCTCCAGGTATCCCTGGTAATTCCTGCAGAGTTCACCGGCGGAGTCGCCGCCGAACTTTTCCAGCGCGAGCTTCGCCATAACAAACGCGACCATCGCTTCGGCTGCCACTCCGGCAGCGGGCACGACGCAGACATCGGAACGCTCGTAAGCCGCTTTGGTTGCCTCCCGGGTGCTGAAGGAGACGGATGCCAGCGGCCGGCGCAGCGTGGAGATGGGCTTCAAATAGCCGCGCACCACGATATCCTCACCGTTTGAGATGCCGCCCTCAATGCCGCCGGCATTGTTGTGCTCACGGGTGAATCGGGTGTGAGCGCCATCGGTCTCCTCTGGGGCATAGCCAATGGCATCATGCACCGCGGAGCCAAAAGACTGCGCAGCCGTCACTCCCTGCCCCAGTTCCACCGCCTTCACCGCCTGCAGCGACATCACAGCACCGGCGAGCAACCCGTCCAGCCGTTCGTCCCAGTTGGCATAGGTGCCAAGGCCGGCAGGCGCGCCATGAACCACCACTTCAAAAACGCCGCCGATGGAGTCGCCAGTGCGCAAGACGTGATCGACTTCGGCCTTCATCTCCGCTTCTGTCGCGGCATCGGCGCAGTTCAACAGGATCTCATCGCGTTGGGTCAGTGCGGCAATCTCTTCCCAGGAAACGACCCGAGCCAGTTCCACACGGCCGACGCGAACCACGTGGCTGGCCACCTGGATGCCCAGCGATTTCAGCAGCAATTTGGCCATGGCGCCTGCCGCGACGCGCGCCGTGGACTCCCGGGCCGAGGCCCGCTCCAGCACATAGCGCGCATCAGGAAAATCGTATTTGAGCGCACCCGCAAGGTCGGCGTGGCCGGGCCGCGGTGAGGCTACCGCTTTGTGTTTTTCTGGATCCCCCGCAGCCACAGGAAGAACTTCGGTCCAGTTTTTCCAATCGTGGTTTTCAATGCGGATGGCAACCGGCGAGCCAATGGTCTTGCCATGGCGAACCCCGGAGAGGATGTGGGCCCGATCCTGCTCAATTCGCATGCGGCCGCCACGGCCGAAGCCCTGCTGCCGCCGCCACAGTTCCCGGTCGATAAATTCGATATCGACATCGAGCCCTGCGGGCAGTCCGGAAATGAGGGCGATAAGACACTCGCCATGGGATTCACCAGCGGTTGAAAAACGTAGCATCTTGATTGGCGAGAAGACCTAATCTTCGATTGTAGACGATTTCGAAGGCCAAATAACCGCGCGGCGCCAGCTCAGTCGCGCACGATCCAGTCGTACTGGGCCTCGTCCAGAGGCACAACGGACAACCGCGACTGACGGACCAGGGGCGACGTTTGAAAGAGCGGCTGCTGCTTGATCTCGGCCAGCGTCTTTGGCCGCTTGACCGCTGCACCAACCGCAATGTGAACCAGCGGAACCTTGGGATCGGACAAATCCACGGACTTAACGTGAGCCAGGCCCACCGCTGTCTTTTCGTCGCCGGTGTGATAGATGACCAGCTTATCGCCCTTCTTCATGGCCGCGAGGTTCTTGACCGCCTGCGGGTTGGTCACACCCGTCCAGTCGGTTTCCTTTTCCCGCACCAGGTCCGCAAAAGAGTACGCAGTGGGTTCGGTCTTCAGCAGATAGTTCATGACGACTCCTCCGTTGGGGGCTTGAGGAAAGTAGCCGTGTTCAAGAGCGGCCTGTCCATGGCGCGCACCCAATCCGTCATCTCACCCGCCTCCCCGCCCTCTGCTTCGTGACGCGCAAATTCGCTGCGCATCATGTGCATCTTGGCGTCGAGATCATCCAGGTAGTGGAGCAGTATCGCCTCCGGAATCATAGGCAGCTTGGGCGAACCGAACTCCAGTTTGCCATGATGACTCAGCACCATGTGCTCCACCAGAATGCGCAGAGCAGGAGGAAAATCGGGGAGTGCGGCCAGCTTCTTTTCGATCATCGCGATGCCCAGGGTGATGTGGCCTACGAGCTGTCCTTGCAGGGTGTAATCGAAGCTGGTGCCCCAGCGCAATTCCTCAAGCTTGCCAATGTCGTGCAGAATGGCGCCGGTCAGGAGCAGGTCACGATTGATCTCGGGATAATGGCGCGCCGCCAACTCGCAGATGCCCACGAGCGAGACCACGTGCTCCAACAGACCGCCCAGCCACGCGTGGTGCAGACTCTTAGCCGCGGGCGCCTCGCGAAAGGCCGCCGCGAAGACCGGATCGTCGAGAAAGGAACGCAGCAGAGCCTGGAGAGAGGGATCGGAAAAGCTGTCGACGGTGCGCACCAGCGTTGACCATAGTTCCTCAACATCTTTCTGGGTGTGCGGAACATAGTCCGCCAGTTCCACCTCGTCGGCTGCGGCAAGGCGTAGCTTTTCCAGGTTCAGTTGCAGGCGCCCGTTGTAGCGGCAGACTTCGGCGCGTACCTTGACCACATCGCCCTGCTCAAAGCCGGCAGCAGTCTCCGCGAAGTTTTCCCACATGCGGGATTCGATCTGCCCGGTGCGGTCGCCCAGGGTCAGCGCCATGTACTGGCCAGTGCCATCCTTCCGGCTGCGCACTTGTTTGGAAGCCACGGCGAAGAAAGAGACCACTGCCTGGTTTTCGAACTTGCCTACATCCGCGACGTAAATCTCTTTCATCTCGCCTGCGTTCATCTTGGCCCGGCGCCGGCTAAGGTTGCGTCGGACCTGGGGTCCCCGTAGCGGGTTGGCCGGCAGGGGGCGCAGGCTGGTCAGCCGCAGGCGGCGCAGGCTGGGTGGTGGTTGGTTCCGGTTTGCTGCCGAGATAAGGCGCAGGCGTTTGATCCGGCGGCTTCGGTTTGTCGGCTAACCGGGTCTTATCGCCCTTCTGCTTTTTCTTGGCCTGAGCCGCCGGATCGGCCAGACCTAGCGGCGCGTCCTGCACCTTCTGGGTCGCCAGCTCGTCCGCAGTGGGCGCCGGCGGGGTATCCGCCGAACCCTTGACCTTCTTGGCCTTGGGCACCGGCGCCCGATTGCTCAGACGCGTCTTTTTCTCCGGCGCCGCAACGGCCGTGCTGCTCACACTGCCATCTGGATTTACGAACCGCACCTCAGGCGTAGTGACACTCGCAGTTTGCGAATTGGAGTCTGCGGGCCCGGCGGCAGCGTTGGTCGCACCGCCCTGCGAAGATGGCAGCGACTCGCGAGGTGCCTGGCCAAAGCGAATCTTCTCTGGCTTGCCGGGCTTCATGACTTTTTGGCCGGCATTGCTTGCCTGCTGAGTGGTGCCGGCAGCCGCTGGTGTACCCGCCGTAGCAGGCTTGGACGCAGCCGTCTGCACCTCCGGGAGTGCTGGGGTGGAACGCGTCTTGCCCCGGAAGCGCGCGCGGACAAATTTCTTTTTCTTCTTCTCCGGAGGGGGAGTATACGCACTGTAGCTCAAGCGCATTTCATTCCCACTGGCCCCGGTGTCCACCACTCCCGGTTTGATCTCTACATACGCCTCATCGCGCAAAGAAGTGAGGTACTGTCGCAGCGCGGGCTGCATGCGCTCCATAAATAGTGCTTCTTCCACCTGCGGCTCCACTTGCTTGTAGCTGCCCTCACCGCCAGGGTTATGTTGCGTTACCTGCAGAATGATGAAGCCCTGCTTGGTCCGAATTGGTTGGGTATATTGGCCGGGATTCAGGGCGAAGGCTTTATCTTCAATCTCCTTGGCCAACTGACCGCGGTGGAACTCGCCCAGAGAGAGGCTCTTAGGGTCATTAGGGTCGGCAGGCGCGGGTTTAGCCAGGTCTTCGAACTTTGCACCCGCCGCCAGCTTTGCTTCCAGCGCATCGGCCTTCGCCTGCGCAGCCTCGACATCGGCCGCATCGGCGGGCTCGGTTGCGCTCTTGGCTGGGGTTGGGATCATAATCTCGTTCAGCGTTACCGACTCTGGCTGGGCAAACTCGCTCTCGTGATCTTTGAAGTATTTCTGTACATCGGTTTGCGACATCGAAATGTGCCGCCCAACCTCATCGCGAACCACCTGCTGGGTAATAATCCTGTTGCGAAGAGTCGCTTTGAAGTCCTCGAATGAGCCGCCACCCTGCGCCTTCGCCTGCTCGGCGTACGCCTTTTCCAGGTCCTCCATCGAGTCGAGATGATTTTGCTTGCGCAGATCGTCCAGCTGCTTGACTAATTCGGTTTCGCCTGTGATCCCCAGCTCCTTGCCCTTGGAAATCAGGAGCTGCTGATCGATCAGATCGCGCAGCAGATCGGCTTGTTTCTGCTGCAGCTCATGGGCGGGAACGGCCTGCTGCTTGGCTTCCGCATCCATTTGCTCCGCGGCTCGATCGTAATCCGACTGGGTAATGATCTGGTCGTTCACCCGGGCAACAATATCTTCCACCACCTTGCCCGTGACGGGCGGGGTCTCAGGGGCGGTGCCTGCGGGTTTTGCGTTAGTGGTCTGCGCCAGGGACGGGAGGGCGCTGAGAGCCGCGCTCAGGATCAAAACCGCCGTTGATTGCTGCAATTGAGAAAACTTCATGGTCTGGACATCTCGTATAGCTGCTAAGTGGTAGGCTCTGGCCCTTACGTGGTAGTTTGACTGATCTGGTAGGAGCTCCGTTGCGCAGCTAGTGGATCAGACCGTATTTTCTGCTGTTTTCGCTCGATGAGTACCTATCAGTCCAGCTTACGTCCAATGATATACTTCGAGTCAAGAAGACCCCGGGCCGGGCAGCAGGGCCGCCGCCTCTCCCTGCGCCTCCGGACCCTGAGGATTACCCCACGATGGCCTCCCGCACACGACGGTTTTTGTTCTCCATTTTTCTCTTCTTTGTGATCTGTGGTGTTCTCGGCACGGTGGTGAGCCAGCGGCTGGGAGCGCAATCCAGTACCGATGAGTCCGCCCTGCGCGACGACCTGCGTTCCTTCACCAGTGTTTATGACCTGGTAGAGCAGAATTACGCAGAGCCGCTGACCGGCGACAAGGCGGAGAAGGCCGTCTACGACGGAGCCATCCCGGGCATGCTGCGGGTGCTCGACCCCCATTCCAGCTTTTACGATCCAAAAGCCTACGCCAAGATGCGCGAAGACCAGCACGGCAAGTACTACGGCGTGGGCATGCTGATTCAGCCGCAGAGCAACAAGATCGTCGTGGTCAGCCCCTTTGAGGGCACGCCATCCTACAAGGCCGGCATACGGCCGGGAGACGTGATCGTCGCCGTAGACGGCAAGTCCACCGACAACATGAACTCGGAAGATGTTGCCAACGTGCTGAAAGGCCCCAAAGGCACGCACGTGCAAATCACCATCGCGCGCGAAGGTGCGGCCAAGCCGCTGGTATTCGACCTGATCCGCGACGAGATTCCGCACAACAGCATCGATCTCAGCTACATGATCCGGCCCAGCGTGGGCTATGTGCACATCACCAACTTTCAGGAAACCACCGGCCGTGAGCTTTCCGACGCGCTCGACCACTTCGGCAGCATCGATGGGCTGATTCTCGATCTGCGCGGCAATCCCGGCGGCCTGTTGAGTGAGGCGGTCGCGGTATGCGATAAGTTCCTGGAAAAGGGGCAGGTGATTGTCTCCCAGCGTGGGCGCGCCTTCCCTGAGCAAACCTATCGTGCGACTCATGGAAACGGCGGCAAGGAATATCCCATTGTGGTGCTGGTCAATCACGGCACGGCCTCAGCCGCCGAGATTGTCTCCGGTGCGCTGCAGGATCACGATCGCGCGATCATTGCCGGCGAAACCACTTTCGGCAAGGGACTGGTGCAAACCGTATACCCCTTGTCTGAGAACACCGGCCTGGCGCTGACGACCTATCACTACTACACTCCCAGCGGCCGGCTGATCCAGCGCAATTACAACGGTGTTTCGCTTTACGACTACTACTACAACCATGACCAGCCGCAGGATACGAAGAGCCGCGAGGTCAAAGCCACCGATTCCGGTCGAACCGTCTTCGGCGGGGGCGGGATCACACCGGACGACCGGATTGACACGCCAAAATCCGTTGCCATTCAGGATCAGCTATTGGAGCATTACGCGTTCTTCAATTTCGCCAAGCATTACATGGCGAACCGGACCGTGGGCAAAGACTTTCAGGTGGACGACGCGGTGATGGACTCCTTCAAGCAGTTCCTGACCAGCCAGCAGATTCCCTACACCGACGCGGATCTGACCCCGGTGATGGATTGGGTGAAGGCCAACATCAAGGCGGAGATTTTCACCACCCAGTTTGGCCAGGAAGAGGGTTTGAAAGTGCGCGCTAACTGGGATCCCATGATCAACAAGGCGATGGATTACCTGCCCCAGGCAAAGGCGCTGGAAACAGCAGCCAAGCATGCCGAAACGCAGCGCGCCAGCGTGCGCGCCAACCAGTAGTAAGAAGCTGGGCCTTAGGCTCCGCAACAGGCTGGGAAAGAGGCTTTAGAACGCGAGGGTACCTGCTCGAAACAGCTTCGAACAGCTTGCCCTTCGCGTAGGAAGATCTCCAGCGGCTAACCATCGTCGCATATGCGGCTCGAATGTCGTGCTTTCAGAGACGCGGACGTCTTTAACTGACACGCGTCCACATGGCGCCAGGGATCGACTTGGTTCGGCTACAACTGGGTCGGCGTAGGAGTCGAGGCATTCGCGGAGGGGCCGATCGCGGTGGCCAACTCTACGCCTGCGGGAGAAGTTCTCTTGCGGCCGTCAGGAAGACTGCTGCCGTAACGGACCATAAGAGAAAACAGCTTACGTGCGTCCCAGTAGCGTGGCATATAACGCCGCGGATCGGAGAGACAGCGAAAGAGCCAACCCAGGTACATACGGTCGGCCCATCGCGGGATCTGCACCTGGTCGCCGCTCAAGAAAGCAATGGCCGCCCCGATGCAATGGATGGAAGGCTTGCAGTTGAGTTCACGTCTTAGATAAAGGCCGAGACGTTCCTGCGTACCACCCCCGATGCTCACGACAATATGCCGGGGGCGCCGTTCATTGATCAGCTTCAGCAGCACAGGATCCTGAATCGTTTTGCCGTAAAGCGGCGCAATGTACCTGTCAGCGGCGTCCAGCTCAATCCCCTGGCGCTGCAGCCAGGCGCAGTTTCTGCGCGCGCTCTCCTCGCTGGCCATAATCCAGAAGCTGCCACCGGGCTGGTAAAAATCAGGCTGCTTTAACAGCGAAGAAAGGTACTTAAGGCCAGAAACGCGGCGGATGGAATCACCCTTGAGGCGGTTCCAGATCATGACCATGAAAGCGCTATCAGTGATGACCAGGTCCGCACCCTGGAGAGCTTCACGATAAGCAAAGTCGTCGGCCAGATTCTTGAGTGCGGGGGCGGCGGGAACCACCAGCAAACCACCTGCGCTGATGCGAGCAATGGCCTCATCAGCGTTGCCCACGAAAAATCGGATGCCCAGAATCTGCCGGAACTGAGCGCTCGCCGTCGCCACCGCTGTTACTCCCACAGGTTCTCCAGCCTCAGTCTAGACCACGACATGGTGTCTGTAATCGATGTGGTTGCATCAAATCACGGAAAACTGATTACGCTCTAGATACCGCCATCATTTCGTTCTCGATCCATTCATAGGTCTTGGCCAAGCCCTCTTTCAAACGGATCGAAGGTTCCCAACCAAGATATTGCTTGATCTTGGTGTTATCGCTATTCCTTCCGTTGACGCCTTTCGGCGCGTTCAGGTTGTATTTGCGCTCCAATTTCACCGAAGCGATCTCTTCTGCGATATCCACCAGCTGATTGATGGTCACCAGTTCACTGCTTCCAAGATTGATAGGCTCATGAATTTCACTCTGCAGGATCGCCTGCGTGCCCAGGGTGCAATCGTCGATGTACATGAAACTGCGAGTCTGTTTGCCATCTCCCCAGATCTCGATCTGGTGTTTGCCCGAAGCTTTGGCTTCGATCACCTTGCGACAGATGGCGGCCGGCGCCTTCTCCCGTCCGCCGGTCCAGGTACCGAGCGGGCCGTACACGTTGTGGTATCGAGCCACCCGGCACTGCAGGCCAAAGTCCTCTTCGAAGTGGCGGCACATGCGCTCACTGAAGAGCTTCTCCCAGCCGTACCCGTCTTCGGGAAGCGCCGGATAGGCGTCCTCTTCCTTGAGTGCAATCACATTGGGATTTTTTTGCTTCTCGCCGTTGTACACGCAGGCGGAGGAGGAATAGAAAAATCGCTCGACTCCTTTTTCGCGCGCCGCCATGAGCATGTGGGTATTGGTTAACACGCTCAACATGCAGAGCGCTTTGTTGTTCTCAATAAAGCCCATTCCCCCCATATCGGCCGCCAACTGGAAGACCACCTCGGCGCCCTGGGCGGCCATCATGCAACTGTCTTTGTCTTTGAGGTCCAGAACGAGATTGGTAACGCCGGCCGAGGTCTGATACCACTCATCGATCGGCTTTACGTCTACTGCGCGGATGACGTTCGCCCCGTTGTCGAGAAGGCTCTTAACCAGATGTCCGCCGATGAAACCGCCGGCGCCACAAACCACGACCTTGGCATTTTTCAGTTTCATGAAAACGGGCCCTCAATCGCAAACCGCCAGCCTTGCACAAGGCCTTCTATGTCAGTGCTGTGGCAACGGTTAGTCTCTCATACTCCATGCAGAAAAAATCTGGATTGGAACATCATCGGTAACCATAACAGAACCACTTTTAACCAAGAGCTCCGTGCGATTCCCTATCCAGATCGTGAAGGAAGGCCGCAAGCATGGCTATTCGTGGCTGAGCCAGTGTCTTTGCAGTCTCCAGAAGAAGCTTAGCCGGCAGCTCGGCCAGGTTTTTGCGCAAAGTGGCCGCGGCATCGGTAAAGGTTGAGTAGCGCGTATCCCGGCCTATCTTCGCAACAACACGTAAGATGCCGATTGCGCCGAGCTGCTCGAGAATGTCCGCATCGCGCAGGATCGTGCCCTCTAACGCGGTCGGGGTCAGGTGCGGTTGGTGGGTGCGAATCGCCTCCACCACTTCTACAACTTTTGTCGTAGGAAAGCCGGATTGCAGAAGAGCGGCCGGCGCTTGTTTCATCGCGTAGCTGACATTGTCCCAGGCGGCAAGTTCGCCAGGGTCTTCGGGCCGATGACCGACAAAGACGCCGAGGTCATGGAGCCATGCGGCGGCATAGACCACGTCGTCGTCGTACGAGAGGCCCTCGCCGACCAACCGGGTCAACGCGTAAAGCCGCGGCTGATGTCCCAGTTTGTCGACTGGCAACGCCTGGCTGCTCACATACTCGGCCAACCGTACACGAAAGTTGCAGCCTGCGGCGGCAGTGTCTGTAGTTTCGCTTAACGTGGTGTTCATTGGGGCGAGTCTTGCGGTTCTCTGAATGCATTATATTGGGGAGCGGAACCAAGCGGCTCATGGTAATGCTGACCGTTGTGGTAGATGACTTTGACTATTTCGTGTCACACTTTGAATACCCATGACCAAACTGGATGCTCATGAAAGACTCCGGCGCGCAGCTTCGCTGCTGACACAAGACGGAGCACAAGCGGGTGACCGGACACTGCTTCTTCAAGCGTGGGAGGTTTTGCGCGGATTGCGCAGCGACGACTTCCCTGTGGAAATGCGCCCGGCATTCAACTTTTTGCAACACGAGATCGCGCGCGCGGAGTCGGAAGATATCAGCGCGCGTGAGGTAGCATTTTTAGCCAACAAACTTCGCCAACTGGAATTGATGTGGATCGAGAGCCCGCAAAAAATCGCAAAGCCGGAGAGCCCGGAGAACGGCGCCTGAGAAGTGTCGATTGGGAGCAGTATCGATAGCAGCAGTCGATGACACCGCTCAACTGGCCCACGTCCGGCATTCGCAGCGCAATCGCCTCTGATGAGGTGCATCTTTGGGCCTGGCCTCTGGAGCCGGTTGCTCCCGATCTGGCCGCTCACGTTGCGCTCCTCGACCCGTTGGAATTGCGGCGCTTCCGTGACTTTTCATTTTGCTGCGGATGCCGGCCGCTATGCCGTCGCCCATGCGAACCTGCGCCGGATTCTCGGCGGTTATTGCGATCGCCCTCCGGCGAAAATCTGCTTTCGCGCCAATCGCTTCGGCAAGCCCGAACTGGCCGATGAGGACGCGTCATCTTCCATTCGCTTCAGTTTGACGCACAGCCGGTGCATTGCGGTTCTGGCAGTGGCGCACGGACAACCTGTGGGCGTGGACGCGGAAGATGTGCGGCCGATCGAACCGGAAGTGGCCGACGCGCATTTCTCCGCCAAAGAGATTTCCGACCTGAGCGGATTGCACGGGGATGCGTGGCTTAACGGCTTCTATCGTTGCTGGACGCGCAAAGAGGCAATCCTGAAAGCCGAGGGGGTGGGCCTTCATCGTGCGCTTGATGGCTTCGATGTCTCTTTGCTTGCGGACGCGCCGGCGGAGCTGCTGGGGACGCGGGAGGAGTTCAGCTACCCATGGAAGCTTCACGACCTGTCGCCGGCACGCGGGCACCATCGCAGCACTCGCAACTGCATATAGCAATGCCAGGCTGGCCTGTTTCAGTTTTCTTTCATGACCTGCGCTTTTTGATTTCCTTCGTCGCGCAGCGCCAGGCTGATGAGCGTCTTCTGCTCGAGATCATGTGCCTTGGCCGAGCCGGTCGCCGGGCTGGCCGCCGCCGAGCGCTTGACGCTGAGCACCCTGCGTTCTGGAAATTGCCTGCGCAGGCGCGGCATCACGAACGAGAGCGCACCCATGTTGTCGGGTTCTTCCTGTACCCAAACGACTTCGCGGGCATCGGGATGACGAGCGATCTCCTCCGCCAGCTCCGTTTCCGGCCAGGGATAAAGCTGTTCCAGGAAGACGATGCCGGTGGTGCTGTCTTTGTGCTTCGCCCGCTCGATGCGCAACTCGTGGCCAATCTTGCCGGTGCATAGCAACAGGCGCTTTACCTGCTGTACCTCGGTTTCCGGCAACACAGGCTGAAAGCGCGGCAGCTCAAAGCTGGCCAGCGGTGAGCTTGCGTCCGGATTGCGCAGCATGCTCTTGGGCGTGAATACGATCAGCGGTTTGCGCCACGCGCGCATCGCGTGACGGCGCAACAGGTGAAAGTACTGCGCGGCTGTGGACGGCTGGCAGATCTGGATGTTGTCGTGCGCCGCCAACTGCAGGTAGCGCTCGACGCGGGCACTGGAATGCTCCGGTCCCTGCCCTTCGTAGCCATGCGGCAGCAGCATGACCACTCCGCTCAGAAGGCCCCACTTGTCTTCGCCCGAAGCGATGAACTGGTCGATGATGATCTGCGCGCCGTTGGCAAAGTCGCCGAACTGCGCCTCCCACAAAACCAGGGTCTCAGGATAATCGCGGCTGTAGCCGTACTCGAAACCAAGCACGCCGGCTTCGGAGAGGATGGTGTTGTAAATTTCCACGCGGGCTTGTTGCGCAGAGAGGTTTGCCAACGGGAAATAGAGCTGCTCGTTCTCGATATCCACCAGCACGCTATGCCGCTGGTTGAAGGTGCCGCGCTGGCTGTCTTGCCCGGAGAGACGCACCGGCGTGCCTTGCAGCAAGAGCGAGCCAAAGGCCAATGCCTCGGCCATGCCGTAATCGAAGGGCCGCTCGCCGCGCCCCATCTCCCTGCGTTGCTCCAGCAGCTTCTTGATCTTGGGATGAATATGAAAATTGCGCGGATAGGTGGTGAGACTGTTGCTGATCTCCCCTATAGCCGCTGCGCTCAGGCCAGTGTCGACCTCATACTCCGGCTTGTAGGCTCCCCCCGAGTAATTCGACCAATAGGCCGGGAGCTTTGCCAGCACCGCCCTCTTGGCCATCCGGGTCGCTTGCTTCTGCGCCTCGGCCAGCTCAACCTGCAGTTCCTTGACTCGAGGCGGAAGGGTCCACGCCGATCTGCCGGGCATAGATCTCGTAGAGCGGCGGATGATTCTTGATCTTTGCGTAGCGCAGCGGCTGGGTAACGGTCGGGTCGTCTACCTCGCTGTGGCCGTGGCGACGGTAACCGATCAGGTCGATGATCACATCGGTGTGGAAGGTATACCTGTATTCCACGGCCAGCGAGGCGACACGAATCGCAGCCTCGGGATCTTCTGCGTTGACATGGAAGATAGGAATAGGCAGCCGCTTGCCGAGATCGGAGGAGAAGCGCGTCGGGTAGCACTCATCCGGGTCTGCGGTGAAGCCGATCAGATTGTTCACGATGATCTGAATGGTGCCGCCGACGGTAAAGCCGGGCATGGTGCCAAGGCTCATGGTTTCTGCCCAGATGCCCTGGCCGGCAAAGGCCGCATCGCCATGGATGACTACCGGCAGCACCTTGACCTGACCGGCTTCTCCTATCCGGGTCTGCCTGGCGCGGGCACGGCCCATGGCGACTGGATCCACTGCTTCCAGGTGACTGGGATTCGATACCAGGTGCAGGCTTATCTTTCCGCCGGTCCTGGTTAGAAATTGGCCGGTAGCGCCGACGTGGTACTTGACGTCACCGCCTCCCAGGATGCTGCGTGGATTGGCATCTTCGAACTTGGAAAAGATGTCGGCGGCAGACTTGCCGATGGTGTTGGTCATCACGTTCAAGCGTCCGCGATGGCTCATCCCGATCACGGCCTTCTCCGCGCCGTAGTCGGCGGCGTGGTTCAGGATCTCGTCGAGAAAGGGAATCAGGACGGTGACACCTTCGAGCGAGAAGCGCTTGGTGCCGAGATAACGTGACTGAATGACCTGCTCGAAGAGGTCTGCCTGGATCAGCCGTTCCAGAATCTGGCGCTGGTCTGGCACCGGCGCGGATTGTTCCATGCGCTCCTGGATCCATTCCCGCCTGGCCGGGTCTGGAATATGCATGAATTCGACCCCGATACTTCCGCAGTAATAGCCCTTGGCTTCCTCGGCGTCCTCGCCGTCGAAGTTCAAGTCGGGGACGGGTTCGGGCAGCAGGTATTGTCCCAGCGGGTCGAGTTTTGCCTGCAGATGACCCCAGCGGCGAAAGGCATCGAAGATCTGATCACGTTGCGAAATCAACAGGTTGCGGGAATGTTCCAGGGGGAGATTTTTCGTGGCCATAACACTTCATTATAACTTTGCGGGGAGAGGGGGCTGAGCGCGGTAAGGTCGCGAGCCGCAGTCCCCCACTTGCTGCGCTTCGGTCGGGGACCTTCTTCAACGTCTGACTCAACAAGGCTCGTTGCGCCTATTTTCATCCCGACCGGGAGAGCGCAGTGAGGGCCTGCTGTTGTCCATTTACTCCTGCAGAACGGCTTTTACCAGATTGCGCGGCTTGTCCACATCGATCCCGTTTTGAATCGCCAGTTGGTAGGCGAGCAATTGCAGAGGAACTACTTCCAACATGGTGGCTAACAAATCTTCGGTTTTGGGAACCTCGATGCAGTAGTTGGAAAGCCCCGCGGCCTCGCCATCTCCCTCGCTCGCGATGGAGAGTATGGTCGCGCCTTGCGCCCGCATATCCCGCATCAATTGCAGCACCTTGCGATAACGCAGCATCGCGTCCGGATCGGATGGGTCGCTGGTGGCGATCACCACCAGCGGTGAATCCGGGCTCACCAACGCATTCGGGCCATGCTTCAACTCACCCGCCGGATACCCCTCCGCCTGTAAATACGCCGACTCCTTGAGCTTAAGCGCCCCTTCGCGAGCAATCGCATAGTGGACGCCGCGACCCAGGTAGAGAAAAGCGCGCGACGCCTTCAGCGACGGCGCCATCGTCGCGATCTGCTGCTGCCACTTCTCCAGGACGGGTTCGAGCAGCCCGGGCAGGCGGCGCAGATCCTCAACATGGCGTTCCACGGTGGGCGAGGTCATTCTTCCCCGAATGCGCGCCAGATAGAGCGCCAGAGAGTAAAGCACCGCCAGCTGCGTAGTAAAACTCTTGGTCGCAGGGATAGCCTTTTCCGGCCCGGCGCAGGTGGGCAGCGAGGCATCCGCCTCCTGCGCCATGGTGGAGCGGGCATTGTTGGTAATGGCCAGCGTAGGCAAGCCGCGCGCCTTTGCTTCGCGCAATCCGGCCAGCGTGTCGGCCGTCTCCCCCGACTGAGAAATAACCAGAACTCCAGGATCCTGCAGGGTGTGGGTCGAGCGGTAGACGTACTCGCTGGCATATTCGACATCGACGATCAAGCCGGCCAGATCCTCCAGCATGATCTCCGCGGCAAGCCCGGCGTGGCGGCTCGAGCCGCTGGCGGCGATCACCAGCCGCTCCCGTCCTCGCAGCGCCTCGGCAACTGGTTGAAAGACCTCGGTGGCGAGCTTGCCATTGGGTGCATAGCGCTCGATGGTGTCGGCGAGCGCTCCGGGCTGCTGGTAGATCTCGCGCAGCATCTCGTGCTCGAAAACGGCGGCGGGTGGCATCATGGGCAATCCGATCCCCGGAATTCCTGTTATACAGCGTCGGAGATCGCCACGTGTGCGGCTTTCCCCAAAGAAAGCCGCATGCAGCGCAGCAACGCCACGATCCCCGACAGGAATTCCGGGTCCTGTGAGTTATGTCTACTACTTACGATACAGATAGAATCGTTGAGCGCGGTTTACGTTTATCGCCTGAGGTCGCCCTTGTTCCGGATCGTCTGCATGACTCTTCTGCTCAGTTCCCTTATCGCCGGCGTTGCAGGTGGCCAGGCTGTGGCTCCGCCGGCCCCCCTGCCCCTTATGCCGTTACCGTCCCAGGTCAAGCCGGGAACCGGCGAGTTTCTCATCAACAACGGCTTCGGCGTTACCCTTGAAGGTTTCACCGAGCCACGGCTGGAACGCGCCAAGCAGCGCTTCCTGAACACTCTCTCGCGGCAAACCGGGATCCCCCTCTGGCGCGAAGCCTACCTCAACAAGCCGATGTTCTTCATCAAGACTGGTGGGGCGAGCGCCCCCATCCAGCAAGTGGACGAAGATGAGTCCTACCATTTGCAGATTACGGCCAATGAGGTTCGCCTGGAAGCCGCCAATCCCCTAGGCGTGCTGCACGGACTGCAAACCTTTCTGCAGCTGGTCCGCGCCACACCGCACGGCTTCACCGTTCCGGCAATGACCATCGACGACCAGCCACGCTTTGCCTGGCGGGGACTGATGCTCGACGTGGGACGGCATTTCATGCCGCTGGATGTGGTCTACCGCACACTCGACGGCATGGAAGCGGTCAAGCTCAACGTCTTTCACTGGCACCTCTCGGAAAATCAGGGCTTTCGGGTAGAGAGCAAGCTGTATCCCTTGCTGCAGGAGAAGGGCTCCGACGGGCTTTTCTACACCCAGGAAGAAATTCGCAAGGTGGTCGAATATGCCCGCGACCGGGGCATCCGGGTGGTGCCGGAATTCGATATGCCGGGCCATGCCACGGCGTGGTTTGTGGGCTATCCGGACTTAGCCAGCGGCCCCGGCCCGTATCAAATCGAGCGCGACTGGGGCGTCTTCGACCCCGCGATGGACCCCACGCGCGAGAGCACCTATAGCTTCCTCGACGCCTTTATCGGCGAGATGACCGGCCTGTTCCCCGACGCCTACTTCCACATCGGAGGAGACGAGTGCAACGGCAAGGAATGGGACCGGAACCCGCGCATCCAGCAGTTCATGAAAGCCCATGCAATCAAAGACAACGCCGCGTTGCAGGCGTATTTCACCGCCAGGGTGCAGAAGATCGTCGCCGGCCACAACCGGATCATGGTGGGCTGGGACGAGGTTCTGCAACCCAGCACGCCGAAAGACGTTGTGATCCAGTCCTGGCGCGGTCCGCAGTTTGTGGGTGAGGCGGTGCGCGGCGGCAATCGCGCCATGTTGTCGGCTGGCTACTATATCGATTTGAACCAGTCCGCAGCCGAGCACTACGCCGCCGATCCAGAAGGTGACGGGCCAACCACGTTGAGCAGCGACCAGAGCAAACGCATTCTGGGCGGAGAAGCGACGATGTGGTCGGAATATGTCACGCCGGAGAATGTCGACAGCCGCATCTGGCCGCGAACCGCGGCTATTGCCGAACGCCTTTGGTCGCCGCGCGATACGCGTGACGTAGCGTCCATGTACGCGCGAATGGCCGTCATTTCGCAGCACCTGAACTACTACGGCCTGGAGCATAACTCCAGCTATCCGGCGATGCTAAGCCGCATGACAGGTGAGCCCGATCCGTTGCCGTTGCGTGTCTTCGGCGACGTGATGCAGCCTCCGCGTGGGTACGCGCGCGGAGACCTGGGACACTACGATGCCTTCACCCCCCTGAACCGGATGGTGGACGCGGTTCCCCCGGAAAGCGAGACCGCGCGCGAGTTTTCGCTGATCGTCAACCGCATTGTCGCGGGAAAGGCGAGCGTCGCTGATTGGGAGCAGGCCCAGGAATGGCTGCTGTTGTGGCGCGACAATGATGCGCAACTGCAGCCTCTGCTGCCCAAATCCCAACTTACCCAGGAGCTCGCACCGGTGTCGACCAATCTGCGTCAAGTCTCGCAGACTGGCCTGGATGCCATTGGCTTCCTGCGAGAACACCGCAGCGCGCCGCCGGGCTGGAAGACCCGGCAGCTGGCATTTCTCAAAACCTCTGAGAAGCCGCAGGCCGTATTGCTGAACATGATTGCTCCAGCGGTGGCGAATCTGGTGCAGGCCACGGCGCGAACTCCCCGACTGCAGCACATAAGGACTGAAACATGCACGTAACACGATTCGTTGAGACTGCAAACTATGAGTGATGGCCGTTGGGTACTGTTGATTGCCAGTGAGCTGGGTGGGACGAACTCCGTCTCGGACCGCGCGATGGAGCGGTTGTGCAATGCGATCGGAGAAGAAGGCTACGAGGTGGTCAGGACATCCACACCGGAGGACGGGCTCTCGTTGGTGAAATCGGATCCATCGCACAGCGCCATCCTGCTCGATTGGGATCTGGAGCAGGAACATCAGTTCGACGAACGAGCTGCGCTGAAGATCATTCGCGCCGTGCGCCGCAGAAACAAGAAAGTCCCCATCTTCCTGATCGCGGACCGGACGCTGGTCAGCGAGCTGCCCCTGGAAGTGGTGAAGCAGGTCCACGAATACATCCATCTCTTCGGCGATACCCCTGCTTTTATCGCAAACCGGGTGGACTTCGCTGTCGCCCGCTACAACGAGCAGCTACTGCCTCCCTATTTTCGCGAGCTCAAGAAATACACCGACCAGGGCGCTTACTCCTGGGACGCGCCGGGACACATGGGAGGCGTGGCCTTCCTCAAGCATCCCGGTGGGCATGCAGTTTCATCGCTTCTTCGGGGAAAACCTGCTGCGTGCCGATCTGGGAATCTCCACCTCATCCCTCGGTTCGTGGCTCGACCACATCGGACCTCCGGCAGAATCGGAGCGGAATGCCGCGCGCATCTTCGGAGCGGATTGGACCTTCTACGTCCTGAGCGGTTCTTCCACCTCCAACCAGATCGTGGGCCACGGAGTGATCGGCAACAACGACATCGTTCTGGTCGACGCCAACTGCCACAAATCGATCTGTCACTCGCTCACCGTTACCAGCGCCCGGCCGGTGTACTTCAAACCTACGAGAAATGGCTATGGAATGATCGGGCTGGTGCCGCTGCGGCGGTTTTGTCCTGAGCACATCCAGCAGCTCATCAAAGACAGCCCGTTCAGCGCCGCTGCGTCCTCGCAGGAACCCAGTTATGCGGTGGTGACCAATTCCACGTACGACGGCTTTTGTTATGACGTACAGCGCGTCACCAGTATGCTGGCGCGCAGCGTGCCGCGTATCCACTTCGACGAGGCATGGTATGCCTACGCCAAATTCCACTCCATTTATCGCGGACGCTTCGCCATGGATGTGCCGGAAGACATGCCCGACCGGCCGTTGCTGTTCGCCGTTCAGTCGACCCACAAGATGCTGGCCGCCTTCTCCATGGCGTCGATGATCCACGTAAAGCTAAGCGACCGCGCACCCCTGGACTTTGACCAGTTCAACGAATCCTTCATGATGCATGGCACCACTTCGCCGTTTTATCCCATGATCGCTTCGCTCGACGTGGCCACCTCGATGATGGATGAACCGGCTGGTCCGACGCTGATGTACGAGACGATTCAGGATGCCATCAGCTTCCGAAAAGCTATGTCTTCCATCGCGCATCGGCTGCGCTCGGCCAACGGGGACGAATGGTTCTTCAGAATTTACCAGCCGGATACAGTCACAGATCCCAACACCGGCAATACCTCTCTCTTTGAGGAGACCCCTGACTCACTGCTGATCCAGTCGTCGGCCTGCTGGACACTCAAAGGGGAGGAAGACTGGCATGGCTTCAGGGATGAGGATATCGCCGAAGACTATTGCATGCTCGACCCGACCAAGGTCACGATCCTGATGCCGGGCATCAATGCCCAGGGACAACTGGCGGACTGGGGCATCCCGGCGGCGATCCTTACCGAGTTTCTCGATGCGCGGCTGGTGGAGATTGCCCGCACCGGCGACTACACCGCTTTGATTCTCTTCTCGGTGGGAACAAGCAAAGGCAAATGGGGCAGCCTGCTGGAAACGCTGTTCGAGTTCAAGCGCCTTTACGACAACGAGGGAACCCTCTACGAAGCATTGCCGGACCTGGTCGCGGAGCATCCGCATCGTTACCGTGACATGACGCTGAAAGAATTGAGCGACGAGATGCATGCCGCCATGGGGGAATTGAATCTGACGAATCTGTTGCACCAGGCATGCGATGTGGACCCGGACCCGGTGCTGACACCTGCGGAGACGTATCAAAAGCTGATACGAAATGGCACCGAGAAGGTCCGCATTACTGAGATGGCGCGCCGCCTGGCGGGTGTGATGCTGGTTCCCTACCCTCCCGGCATCCCGGTTCGCATGCCTGGGGAGCGCCTGGGCGACATCGACAGCCCCACCATTCGGCTTTTGCTGGCTTTGGAAAAGTTTGGCAAGCAGTTTCCGGGCTTTGAGCGCGAGGTTCACGGCATTGAGGTGGATGCCGAAGGCGATTACTGGATGCGGAGCGTCATCGAATCCTCGCCGACAGCGAAAAACGGGGCTCCGAAGCGCAACACCAAGCGTAAGGCCAAGAAAGCCGGGCCTTCTTCTTAGCCTACGCCAGCGCTTTGGACCTTCGGGCCAGCCACAGCAGCATGACGCCGAGCAGGACGCTGGCCAGGATACCGGTGATGGCATCGATGGCCAGGCTGCCGGCGATTCCTCCACGGGCAAAGCCGAAGCTGTCGATGTAGAGCATGTACGAGATGGGCACACCATAGGCCGAGGCGATGAAGCAGAAGGTCGTGGAGGCCAGCGGGTTGTCGCGGCCGATGGTCTCGAACGTGACCGCGATGCTGATGGTAATGGCCAAAGATTGGAAGAGGTTCTCCGTGATCAAAATGATGGCGTAAGACGCCGGAGCGTGCGGCAGCAGGATGAGCCCGAGTGTGCACAAGGCGCCGACAATCCCCACGGTAAGGTAAAGGGGCCGCAGGGGCATGATGCGGCTGAGCGCCGGAAAGATGAGACAGCCGGCGATCCCGCCGGCTGCCACGCCTACGCCTCCGACCAGGCCAACGAATCCGGGCGAAGCGTGGAAGTCGTCGCCTCGGCCGCCGAGGAAGTTCGTGAGCGAGAACGTGGCGGCGGGAGCGGCGAAAAGGATGATAGCCACCAGCACCTCGCGCTGCTTGACCAGCGAGACAAGGTCGCCGAAGAACTGGGGGAAGGACTCGCTGGCGAGGCGGCGGTCCGGGCCAGGCGCCTGCATGAAGGGAAAAGCGATCATCGGCAGTAGGATGAGTGCCCCGAGCACCAGCGCGCCGGCAATCGGCGAAAGGTAGCGCACGAGCTGGTTGCAGCCGATGGCCATGACGCCAAAGCCACCGACGTTGCCGATCGTCATCCAGACGCTGACGGACTTCTCCTCCTCGCCAGAGGTGATGGACGAGAGCCAACCGCCGACCGCACTTTGATAAAGATAGGCGGCGAAGAAGCCGACGGTCAGTACGGTTTCCAGCAGCGCGAGGTGATCGAGGTTCAGAAAGGCCACAACCAGTGTGAGTGAGGCGGCGACTGCCAGCGCCGCCGCGTACCAACGGCGGCTGAATCGGACATCGAGGATGGGGCTGAAGAGAAACGCCCAGAAGCCGGGCGAATACGCGACGGCGGTCAGGCTGGCGATCGATGCCTCGGGGACGTGGCGGGCGCCCAGCAGCTGCGGGACCGCGAAGGCGACCACTCCGCCGTAGAGACCGTACGACAGGTTGGTGAGACCCATGAGCCAGACGGGAACCCGATGGCGGCGTGGCATGCTGCAGGGCTCCGGTGCAATAGGTTAGATCAGATTACCACCGGCCTGGTGCCGGGTCAAGCCGGCGATGTTGTAGAATGGATGCCACAGGATCTGCACTATGGAAAGGCAACGTTACCGGATGACCCCGTTCTGCAGGAAGTGTTGGTGCGAGCTTAAGTCCACTACGCAAGGAACCCCCTACCTACCGTGCCGCGTAGTCCTTGCTCTTGCTGGTGCGCGAGTTGAATACAGTGAAAGTGCCATTTTTGTTCACGGTCACCTTCAAATAGTTGGCCGCATCCTCGCCCGGGGGATTGGCAATGTACTCCTCCGCGCTGTTGTGCTCTACCCCTGCCTCATCGGAGTAGTGCAGCTGCCATAGGGTCTCGAGCCCGGGCGTTTTCGCCAGCGTCTCGAAGGTTGGCGTGGAGCCGCCCTTCTTGGCTCCGTTATCCATCACGGCGATACGGGGCTGTATCGCTTCTACCAGCGCCGGGCTCGAGCTCTGAAATAGCCCGTGATGCGAGACCACCAGCACATCTACCTTGCCCAGCTTGTTTACCGGACACATCAACTGCATCTCTTTATCCCAGGTGAGGTCGCCGAGGTCGAGGATTTTAGCTTTTGCCAAAGGTAATCAGAACACCCAGCGAGTGCGCATTCTCGGTCTGGTCCTCCTTCCTGGTCTCCGAGGCCTGGCAGTACTGGTTCGGCTCCCCGGCGCCCGGCAGCGGGTGGTCGATCAGCTGTCCATCAGCGCTGATCACCAGCACCTTCATCTTCTTGATGGGCAAAACATCTCCCGGCTTAGCCACGATATGGCCATAATGACCGCTGGCCAGAACCTGCTGATACGCCTCGTAACCCTTCTCGGTTGCCCCGTTTGTGGGTTCACGGTTCGGCCCGTGATCGATGAAGGTGGAGACAGGAACTCGCTTGATCAGCTCCGGCACGCCCCCCACGTGGTCAGCATGGTAGTGGGTCAGCAGCAAATCGTCGATCCTGCTGATGCCCGCATCTTTGGCGGCGGCTGCGATGCGGTCGGCATACACGCCATCGGCCCAACCCGTGTCGATCAGCAATGACTTGCCTCCCGGAGCGACGAACAGCGTCGCCTGGCCACCATCCACGTCGATGAAGTAGATCTGCAACGGTTTGCTCGCCGCCCACGCAACCTGGCCCAGCAGGGACAACGCAGCGCCCAGCAGACACAACCGGGCAGTTGCAGCAAACGCTCGATTCCTCTTCATGTTTTTCCTTTATGCGCCAGGATCCAGCACTATCTTCATCAAATTCGGCTCGCCTGCGTGGAGCCGGGCGAACCACCGCGGACCATCGCTTAGAGGAGCAACCGCGGTGATCAATTGCTTTACCTGTATTTGGCCGTTGGCCAGCAACTCCATTGCCTGAGGATACTCACCCGACGAAGCGCATGAGCCCTGCAGGCGAATCTGTCGCGAGACCACAACCTGCAGCGGGATCTTGACCTCGGGAGAGATGTTGCCGATAAGCGTGACCGTCCCGCCTTTGCGCACGCTCGCGATCGAGGCGGAAATGGTTTCTTCTCGTCCCACCGCTTCGAGCACCAGGTCTACCCCTCTGCCGCCGGTGCGACGGAGAATCTCCTGCACCAGCTCGGACCCGGAGAGCAGCAGCGTCTCGTCGGCGCCGACGCCCTCGGCTCTCTTCAGGCGAGACTGATCGATATCCGCCACCAGCACCCGGGAAGCCCCTGCGGCTCTCGCCGCCTGCAGCGTAAGTAAACCGATCATGCCGGCGCCGATCACCAGCACCGTCTCGCCGCCCTTCATCTCCGAAACCCGCACGCCGTGCAACGCGACCGAGACGGCCTCGAGCATGGCAGCCTCCTGGAATTCAAGAGCATCGGGCAAGTGGTAGACGATGCGCTGCGGCACCACCACGTACTCCGCAAACGCGCCGGCGCGGCGATAGTCTCCGCAGGAGACGCCAATCACCTGCCGGTTGTTGCACAGGTTGATCTCTCCCTTGCGACAGAACTCACACTGCCCCGCAGTAGACGGTGGAATCGAACGTCACGCGATCGCCGGGCTTGAAGTTGCTCACACCGGGCCCGGCCGCGGCGACCACCCCTGCCGCTTCATGGCCCATGACAATCGGCGGAATACGCCTGCCGGAGGTGCCGTCGTAGCCGTGTACATCGCTACCGCAGATTCCGCACGCGGCCACGCGGACCAGAATCTCATCCGCGCCCGGAACCGGGGCGGGAAGATCTGTGATGTCGAGCTGGTTATATTGCGAAAGAAGCAGAGCTTTCATATTGGTCTCTGTTAAGGGTACATGGTGACCCTTGCATCCTCAAGCAAGGGTGGCACGGTCCATGTACCATGGTGCTATCAGGCTGCCGGTTCCCCCCATACTGACCGACCCCATGAGCACACGCAGTCTTAGACAGAGGCTGATTGCCGGATTCGGCGCCAACACCTTCAGCCGGCTCTCCACCACGCTGACCCAGATCTTCTCTGTACCCGTCTTCCTCAGCCACTGGGGCGTGCACCTGTACGGCGAGTGGATCCTGCTCAATACAATTCCCAGCTACCTCGGCCTCAGCGATGTCGGCTTCGGCAGCGTTGCCGGCAACGAGATGACCATGCTGGCGGCGGCGCAGAACTTCGATCAGGCGCTGGTCGTCTTTCAGAGTGTCTGGGTGCTCACCACGGTGATTACGGTGCCTGCTGGGGCTGCTGTTGATCTCAGCGGTGTGGTTTCTTCCCTTGGACACCTGGCTGCACATGCACGCAATCAGCGCCGCAGACGCCAGGCTGATCGTATTGCTGCTTGGGCTGGCGGTGCTGCTGGGCATGCAGGAAACCTTGTTCCAGGCGGCTTTTCGCTGCGTGGGGAAATATCCCCTGGGGACCATGGCCAAGAGCCTGGTAGTGCTGGCAGCCTTTTTGAGCACCATGGTGGGCGTTGGGCTGCACCTGTCTCCTGTCCCGGTTACGGTTCTTTATGTCGCGGTCAATGCGGTCGGCGTAGTCGCGCTGTGGCTGCTGCTGCGGCACGAGGTGCCGTGGATTCGCTTCGGCATTCGCCACGCGCAATGGGCGGTCATTCGCCGCCTTACCGGGCCGGCGCTTTCGTTCATGAGCTTCCCCCTGGTCAACGCGCTTAACCTGCAGGGGATCCTGGTGGTGATCGGCTCGGTGATGGGTCCCATCGCGGTGGTCACCTTCAACACCGCGCGGACCATCTCCCGCAGCGCTGCCCAGGGAATGAACCTGATCAACAACTCGATCTGGCCGGAGATGTCGGCCGCCTTCGGCACAGGAGCCATGGACGTCGCTCGCATGCTTCACCGTCGTGCCTGCCAGATCTCGCTGCTGCTTTGCCTGAGCATCACCCTGGGAGTTGCTTTTCTGGGCGATTGGATCTGGAAAGTCTGGACCGTCGGCAAAGTGCCGACCGACCCCGTGCTGCTCAACATCATGTTGTTGCAGATGGTAGTTTCGGCCTTCTGGTTCACCAGCTCGGTGGTGCCGATGGCCACCAATCAGCACCAGCGTATGGCGCGGGCCATGCTGGCTGCTACCTGTCTCGCCCTGGTGCTCGCCTGGTTGTTAATGCACGTGACCGCGCTCGGACTGCGGGGCGCTGCGATCGCCCTGGTGGCAGGAGACGCGTTCACTGCCTTCTATGTGTTGCGCGAGAGCCTGCGGCTGTTGGATGACAACCTGGGCGACTTTGCCCGCAGCATGCTGGATTTGTCACTGCTGCCGCGGCTGTGGAGAAGACCGAAGCTGCCTCTTGCCAACGAGGAGTAATCGAGTATCAACGCCGCAAGAAATAGATTCGATCAGTCCAGTCTCAGTGGCCCACTTCTTTCACTAACATGCCGAGAGATTGGACCAAACCTCCAATGTCTTCCTGGGAAACGGTCTTCTCATCCACAAAAATCACGCCTGCGTGGTGAAGCCCCTCTTCAGCCCATCTCTTTAGCAAGCTTGGAATCGTTCTTCTGATCGTATGTGACGAGGGTCAACTCTTGAACAGTGGCTTCCCGTAAGCACGCCGAATCTTCCTTACCGAGGTAGTTTCCACCCTCCCACTCAACCAAGCTCCGGACGGTTACTTGTCGATCGCGACGGCGCATGCCCGCTGCTACATCAGGCGAGATGTGCTCATCCAGAAGAAGCTTGGGCATTTCAGCGTCTAGATGATTTTCCTGCAGAGAATTCGACGGCTTGTGGCAGCATGCGCTTCAGCGCCGTGAAATCCATAGCGTGCTGTTCCGCCAGCGCCTCTTCGATTTCATCCGGAAACGCTTCGGCGTAGTTGACAGCCGCCTGTACCTTCGCTTCCGGCCACCATCAGGTGCTTGGCTGTAGCCGCCACGTCGTTCTCGTAGCTGTGGAGCAAGAGCATGACCTCCCACACAGCAAGGCTGCTCCCCTGTATGCAGCTTGCCGGCCCACGGCTGAATCACGAAAATCGATGAATGCGAATTCTCACCGGCGTAAACCTTCCTCTACCAGACGCCGCTTGTATCGCTCGGCGTCCATCCATACCGGTTCGCCATACGTTTCAGGCTATCCCCGCTTGCCACCGGAAGACGCATGCTAATGACCGTTGAGTGAGCAGAACTCATGGCAATCGTTACCCTGTAACTATTGTAACGCTTTATAAGGCCGGCAAGTATCCCACCTTTCGCAAATACGGAAGTATGTCATATTTTTTTTTTTTTTTTTATCACTCCTCAGAATAGATTCTATCATCCAGTCTCAGGGCCCACTTCTTTCACTAACATGCCGAGAGATTGGACCAAACCTCCAAGTTTTTCTGAGAAACGGTCTTCTCATCCACAAGAATCACGCCTGCGTGGTGAAGGCCCTCTTCAGCCCATCTCTTTAGCGAGCTTGGAATCGTTCTTCTGTCATAGGTGACGAGGGTCAGCTCTTGAATAGCGGCTTCCCGCAAGCAGGCTGAGTCTTCCTTGCCGAGGTAGTTTCCACCCTCCCATTCAACCAAGCTCCAGACGGTGACTTGTCGATCGCGACGGCGCACGCCCGCGGCCACATCAGGCGAGATGTGCTCATCCAGAAGAAGCTTGAGCACGTCAGCGTTTGGACGATTTTCCTGCAGAGAATTCGACGGCTTGTGGCAGCATGCGCTTCAGCGCTGTGAAGTCCATAGCGTTCTGTTCCGCCAGTGCCTCTTCGATTTCATCCGGAAATGCTTCGGTGTAGTTGACAGCCGCCTGTATCTTCGCTTCCGGCCACCGTAGGTGTTTGGCTGTAGCCGCCACGTCGTTCTTGTAGCTGCGAAGCAAGAGCATGATCTCCCACACAGCAAGGCTGCTGCCTTGAATGCAGGCTTGCCGGCCCACGGCCGAATCACGAAAATCGATGAATGCAAATTCTGACCGGAGTAAACCTTCCTCTACCAAACGTGCGCTTGTGTCGCTGGGCGTCCATCCGTACCGCTTCGCCATACGTTTCAGGCGATCCCCGCTTGCCACCGGAAGACGCATGCTAATAACCGTTGAGTGAGCAGAACTCATGGCAATCGTTACCCTGTAACCATCGTAACGCTTCGGAAGGGCCGGCAAGTATCCCACCCTTCGCAAACAACGCGAAGGATGGGCACCCCATGATTTGTTAAGTGGGAAGGATTAGAGACTTTAGACTTTTTCGGCCGATTCCGGGACCACGGCCGCCGCGGCCTGAAAACCTATCTTGGAATGGGTTCCGTCGCAGAAAGGTTTGTTGGTCGATGCTCCGCAGCGGCACAGGGAGATGGCGGGTTTACCACCAAGATCCAGCACTTTGCCGTCGTAGTCCACCAGCTTGATGGGACCCTCCACGCGGAATGGTCCGTTCGGTCGCACCGTGATTGTTACTTCACCCTCAGCCATTCATCACCCCAGTTCAGAGATTATGAGTTCGATTCGAGTCTAGCAGCCCTAGTCGCTGTCGAGGTTCTGCGTAGCTTTCGGTTCGTCCTGCGGAGGTTTTGGCTGGGTTACCTGGGTATTGCCCGGAGTGCCGGTGGTGGAACTCGGAACCGGGCCGGCAACGTTCGAGCTCTTGCCGACTTTTTGCCCTTTCCAGCCGGTGGTGCTGACATTTTGTGCGGTGCTACCGGTATCGCAGCCCAAAACCATTCCGCACGATACAAGCAGCAGAGGAGGACAGACGCTCTAAACATGATTTCTCCCTGAGAGGGAACTATGGACAAGCGATCTTAGGCTAACCGGTTTCAACTCGGCTCACAAGTCAGCAGCCTGGACGTCAAATAGGTAGGGTTTGGATTGATTAGGATGGAGGAAGCACGAGGAGGCCTGATAGAGCCGGCAACAATCTTGCAGGGCCGATTTTCAGACCATTGAAGCTGAAGGAAAAGACGGCGGTTAAGCCGCCTTTTCCTTCAAAAAGCTGACTACAGACTACAGAACTTGAACGTTCTCTGCCTGCCAACCCTTAGGGCCTTTGGTTACGTTGAACTGAACCGCCTGGCCTTCTTGAAGAGTGCGGAAGCCGTTCGCTTGAATCGCTGTGTGGTGCACGAAATACATCCTCACCATTTGCACGGCTCAAAAAGCCGAACCCCTTGGCATCGTTGAACCACTTCACTGTACCTTGTTCCATTGTTTCTTCCTTAGTAACGAGATGACGCTGAATTCAATCGGGGTATCTGCAGGTAGTGCGGACTCCTAAAGCAGAACGAGCTGAGAACCAAAATCGTATTCGACGCTCTTTTAGGATATACCGCTGAAGCAACAAGTGCAATGAAAAAGTTGCCTGCCAGGGCAAAAAATCACTCAAAAATGCCCGGTTTACCCGCCCCAACCGCCCAAAATCGACGGAATTCATCCTACTCGTACTTCAGCGATTGTACCGGATCCATCCGCGCCGCGCGCACCGCGGGAACCGTTCCAAAGGCAATGCCCACCGCGCACGACACCAGGATCGCAATCACCGCCGACAGCCATGAAACCTGAAGCCGGTAATCGGTAAAAAAGGCGACAGCCAGCGGCAAGCCCATCGCCAGGATCGTTCCCACCACTCCTCCGGTCAGAGAAATCAGCACCGCTTCGGCGAGAAACTGCAGCTGGATCTCGCGGAAGGTCGCTCCCAACGCCTTGCGAATCCCGATCTCCCGGATCCTCGAACGCACCGTGGCCAGCATGATATTCATGATGCCCACGCCGCTCACCAACAGCGTAACCAGGGAAAACAGCAGCAGGACAATGCTGAATGCGGTGGCGGTTTTCCCGGCCATGGAAAGCACCTCGGAGAGATCGCCCACGTCGTACACCGACTCAGGGCGATGCCTGGACTTGAGCACTCGCTTAATGGCTTCGCTGGCCCAGGGCACGCTGCCCGAGTCGGTCATGGAGAAATAAATCTGGTTCACCCCATCGGTGCCGGTGAAGTAGCGGGCGACGGTGTACGGGATGAGGACCGTCTCGTCCACTATTTCCGACTGGCCAAAGGTGTCAAATCGCTCGCGAAAAACGCCGATGACAACGAACGGTACGCCGGAGATGGCCAGCGTCCTTCCCACTGCTTCCCCGGGGCTGCCGAATTGGGTCAAAGCAAACTTCTCCGTGACCAGGGCCGCATGGCTGTGCGTCACCGAGTCCTGCTCATCAAAAAAACGTCCGGCGACCAGGTAAAGACGGCGTATGTCCGCATACTCCGGGTTCACTCCGAGGATCAGGACATCGCGGTCCCGGCCCGCGCCGCTGGTGAAGGACTGGTGCAGGTTGAGCACCGGAGAAGCCGCCTGCATGCCGGGCACCTGCTGCTCCACCGCGTGCATGTCGTCTACGGTCAGGTAATCGTGGGTCGATGCGGTGCTGGCATCCGACAACCCGGCGTACTCCGCCCAGACAAGGTTGGTGCCGATGTTCTGAATGGAGGTGAGAACATACCGCCGGCCGGAGAGCCCAATGGTGACCACCAGGATCAATGAGGCGGTCCCGATGACCATGCCCAGGGCGGTCAGCGCGAAGCGAATCTGGTTGAGGCGAAACGAGTCGATGGCCAGCAACACGATCTCACGGAACGCAATGCTCTGGGTGCCGCGAATTGCTGTCGATGTGCTCATCGATTGCCCAGGAATACCAGGGTTACGCCCACCGCGACCAGAAATACACCCATCCAGCGCTGCGGGCTGACCCGCTCCCTCAGAAACAACGCCGCGCCGCCTGCTCCGGCCACGTAGCTCAGCGCGGTTACCGGCACCACGAAGCTTACATTCAGAAACGAAAGCGCGCCCAGCAGGGAGAAAAACGCCAGAGCCATCATGCCTACGCCTGCCCACATCCACCCCGACCGCAGGGCGCGAAGAACCACCCGGGCGATCGCCAGTGGACGAAAATCCTTCACCTCGCCCACCGTCTTCATGGCGCGGGAAACGCAGAGTTCCCCGCCCGTCCCGGCCACCACGATCAGCGAAAAGAGGATTTCCGCAACTAGCGCTCAAACTAATGGTGCTCCAGACTCCGCGGATTGGTCTGCCCGACCACAAAGACGCCCAGGCAGATGATGGCGATCCCCAGCCAGCGCAAGGGCGAAACCGGCTCGCCCAGCAGGAGATATCCGAGCAGCGCGACCACGCCATAGCCCATGGAAGACGCAGGCAGCACAAAACTGTAATCCGCCCAGGTCAAAACCAGCAGATTGGCCAGGAAAAAGGTAAGCAGAGAGGCGACCCCAAGCCAAATGGAGCCGGTGCCGAAGACGCGCAATGCGGTGTGCACTGCTTCGCTCGGCGGCCATATGGCAAGCCTGCCTGCCTGCTTCATACCCTTGCCCAGCATAACGTTCCCCAGAGGGCCCGCGATGACCATCACCAGGATCAGAAAAAAGGTTTTAAGATGCAGTGGTTTCTGAGACGTCATGGATTTCCGGCCGTCAACTTCGATTGTACAAGCGCGGTTGCCGGCCTGCGGCGGCGAACAAGCAGGCAAAGTTTGCTTTTCTCCCGCCGCACGGCAGAAACTATCGATATAACTATAGTTTGAGGATACAACGCTGGTTCCCTCATCAGGGCCTTTGCATTTTGGGAGGTGTTACAACTTTGTGCGGCATTGCCGGCTTTACCCAGAAAGGCTGGAGTTCCGATCCTGATCGAATTCACCAGGCCACTGCGACCCTGATCCATCGCGGGCCAGACCAGCAGGGAGTTTTCTCCTCGCGCTTGTGTTCCCTCGGCGCCACCCGGCTGAAGATTCTCGATTTAGCCGCAGGCGATCAGCCCATGACTTCCAGCGACGGCGACACCGTCATCGTATTCAACGGCGAAATCTACAACCATCTGGAACTACGGCCTGAGCTGGAAGCTCTTGGCTACCACTTTCATACCCATTGCGACACCGAAACGGTGCTTTATGCGTTCCTGGCCTGGGATACCGCATGCTTCGCCCGCATGCGCGGGATGTTCGCTGTCGCCCTGTGGGGCAAGTCCACCCGGCGCCTGATCCTGGCTCGAGATCGCATGGGCATCAAGCCTCTCTACCTGGCCAGGTATGGAGAGGATCTGCTCTTCGGTTCCGAACTCAAGGCCATCCTCGTCCACCCTGAAGTAGAGCGCCGGTTGAGCATGGAAGGGCTGGACTGCTATCTGTCTTTGAATTATGTGCCCTGTCCCTGGACCCTGGTGGACGGAGTGGAAAAGCTGCCGCCGGGCTGCTGGTGGAATGGCGCGATGGCCAGGTGCGCTCGAATGCTACTGGAAGCTGCCCGAAGCCGCGCCGCAGGCTCGCGATCTCGAGAGCGCCAAGGAAGAGCTGGACTTTCTGCTGCACCAATCTGTCCGCGAGCACCTGCTCTCAGATGTTCCTTTGGGCGTCTGGCTCAGCGGCGGCATTGATTCTTCCACCATCCTGCACTACGCGGCCGCGACCAACCATGCGCGCCTGAAAACTTTTTCCATCTCCTTCAACGGCCACAGCTTTGACGAGACGGATTACATTCAGCGGGTGGTCTCACACTATGGAACCGATCATGAACAGCTCGACCTGAACCCGCAGGAGGATCTGCAGGGCGCCATCGAGCAGTTCGCGTACTACTCGGATGAGCCCAGCGCCGATGCGGGCGCCTTACCGGTGTGGTTTCTCTCCCGCATGTGCAAGACCCACGCGACCGTGGCTTTAAGCGGGGAAGGTGCGGATGAGATCTTTGCCGGATACCTTACCTATCGTGCCAACCAACTTGCCCGGCTTGCGCGGACCATGCCTGCTGCCGCCCTTCGCCTGGCGCTGAAGGCTTGCGATTTTTGCCCGTCTCCGATGAAAAAATCGGCCTGGAGTACAAACTAAAGCGTTTTCTCGAGGGCTGCCTGCTGTCGCCGGAACGCGCCCATATCCACTGGAATGGAACCTTCTCCGAGGCAGGCAAGGCCGCTTTGTTGCGGCGAACCTTGCCCGCGGCGATGGCGACATCCTGGGAGGGCTGGCCGGCTCCCTGGCCCCCCACCACGGCCTGTACCCTATCTCGCCTTCGATCAACAGTACTATCTGGCTGACGACATCCTGGTGAAAGTCGGATCGCATGAGTATGGCCCATGCTGTCGAGGTGCGCCCTCCATTCCTCGACCACCGAATCGTGGAGTTTGCCTCCACCCTGCCTGACACGCTGAAGATCCGGGGCTCACGCCAGAAGCTGCTGCTGAAGGAGCTGATGCGCGACAAACTGCCGCAATCGATTCTCAAGCGCAAGAAAGTGGGCTTCGATATTCCCGCGCATGAGTGGCTTCGCGGATCTCTCCGTCCGCTTCTGCTTGATACTTTAAAAGAGGGCCTTTCTGCGCATGCTGACCTGTTCCGCGCCGATACCATCGAGAACTATGTACGGCTTCACCTGGAAAGGCGAGCCAACCTGGGATACCACCTGTGGGGTTTAATGATCCTGTTTCTTTGGATGAAACAATGGCGCATTCAGTCGACGCCCGCGTCGACACGCAAGCTGCCGGTTTTAGTAGCCGAAGGGGCTGGCACACCTATCTAGCGCTGATTGCGGCCACTTGAGGGCTGCTTTATTTCCTCACCCGCCCTGATGGTTATTGTCGAAGCGGTGCAAGAAGCACCCGCGCGCTGATAGACTTGGCTTTAAGTTAGCCATTCCGTGAACCTTTAATACACCGGAGGAATTATGAAAATTGCCGTACTTGGAGGGGATGGCTACTGTGGCTGGGCTACCGCTCTTTACCTATCGAACCGCGGGCATTCCGTTGCGATTATCGACAACTTTGTGCGCCGTCTTTGGGACCACGAACTGGGCGTGCAGTCCCTTACGCCCATTCGTCCGCTTGCCGATCGCCTGAGAGTCTGGCACGAGCTTACCGGCAAGTCGATCGAGCTTTTCGTTGGCGACGTGACGGACTACGAGTTTCTGGCTTCAACCATCAAAGCTTTTGAGCCAGAGGCCGTGGTTCACTTCGCCGAGCAGCGCTCCGCGCCCTATTCGATGATCGATCGCAACCACGCGGTGGGCACCCAGGTGAACAATGTCGTGGGCACGCTGAATCTGCTCTTTGCGCTGCGCGAATTCCAGCCTGATTGCCACCTGGTCAAGCTCGGCACCATGGGCGAGTACGGCACGCCGAATATCGACATCGAAGAGGGATACATCACCATCGAGCACAACGGCCGCAAGGATGTGCTCCCTTATCCCAAGCAGCCGGGGTCGTTTTATCACCTCTCGAAGGTGCATGACAGCCATAACATGATGTTCGCCTGCAAGATCTGGGGAACACGCGCCACCGATCTTAACCAGGGCGTGGTGTATGGAACCATGACCGACGAAGTGGCTCTGGACGAAGCGCTGATCAATCGCTTCGACTATGACGAGGTCTTCGGGACTGTACTCAACCGCTTCTGCGCCCAGGCGGCTCTTGGACATCCGCTCACGGTCTACGGCAAGGGAGGCCAGACGCGCGGTTTCCTGGATATTCGCGATACTGTGCGATGCGTGGAGCTTGCTTGTCTGAATCCCGCGGCGAAGGGAGAATTCCGCGTCTTCAATCAATTCACGGAGCAGTTTTCCGTAATGGACCTCGCCCACCTGGTGCAAAATGCGGGCAAGCAAACTGGGTTGAACGTTGAGATTGACTACTTACCGGATCCTCGCGTCGAGGCGGAGCAGCATTACTACAATGCGAAGCACTCCAAGCTGATTGATCTCGGGTCTTGCGCCGCACTTTCTTTCCGATTCCCTGTTGGATTCGCTCATCGATATTGCGGTTCGCTACCGCGACCGCATCGACACGGCGCTCTTTTTGCCGCGGGTGAACTGGCGCCAGACCAGAAATGATCGTCGCGTGGAAAAGCCGGCCTTTGCCAAGACGGCCCCGTAGGTGTCCAGAACAGGATGATGGTGGAGAACCGCAGTCCCTCGTCTCGCTCGGGATGACAAAGGGGAGGCAGCGCTTTCATTTTCATTGAGCGAAGACTGCAGGATGATGAAGAGGATGCCCTAACACTTGTCATCCCGACCGGAGCGAAGCGGACTGGGCTGTTATCCAACATGTAATCCGGAGCGCCTCTCCCTTTGTCATCCCGAGCGAAGCCGAGGGATCTACTTCCGCGGACCATTCCTGGAATGTTTCGACAGAACGTGGCGACGTCTATCTACACCCGCTCTGGAGCCTTCTCTGCCGCACGAATGGCCGTAGCGGGGTCTACCGGAACCAACTCACCGTCGCGAATGTAGTAGTACCCATCTCTCCAGCGAATGCTGTTACGAGTAAAGCTGGTAAGCCAGATACAAGCAGCCAGCAGATCCCAAAGCGGAAGCAGCCACAGCTTCTTGTAGATCCCAGGCTGTTTCAAACCCCACTTTCCGATCACTTCCATCATGGCAATGCGGAACGCGAAATAGGCACTCAGGTAGACGAACGCTACTTCGGGTGTAGGTTGGACAAGGATTGCCGCCAGCGCCCAGGGCAGACCAAGGGTAAAAATCAGGCCAAAATGTCCCCAGGGCCGCATGATGCGCATCACCACGGTCCAACGCAGGCGTTTCATAAAAAGATCGCGCAGCGAATGGAAATCTGAAACCGTGTCGATGGTGTAGTTCAGCAGTTTGACTTCATAGCCTTGCTCCGCGATCAAGCGTCCTACCAGCAGATCGTCTGCCGGGCGATTCTCGATCGCGGCATAGCCGCCAAAGCCTGCGAGGTGCTTACGCGTGGTTGCAATGGTTGGACCCAGGGCGAACTTAACTCCATCCAGTTGCCTGGCTACCAGGATCCCGGCATAAAAATCAGAGAGCATGCCTACGGATTGAACGCGCTGGACCAGGGTTTTTTCTTCGCTGGGAACCGGCGCGTAAAAGCAAGTGACTGCTCCTACCTTCGGATCCGCAAGCCCGGCTACGACGGAGCGCAGGTAATCAGGTTGCACACGAACATCGCTGTCGCTGATCACCACCGTTTCATATTTTGCTTCCGCGGTCAGACGGGCCAGCTTGGCGACTTTGTCGTTGGTAGCGACCCTGCCGGAGCCCATCAGGACGCGGATCTGGCATTCGGGAAAGTCGCGGATGAGCCTCTGGATTGTCGGTAGCGCAGGTTCCGATGCATCGCCGACACAAAAGACAATTTCGTATTCCGGGTAGTCCTGGCGGCAAAAACTGGCGAAATTTTCATAGGCATCGGGATCGAGTCCCCGGATGGGCTTCAGGTTACTCACAGGTGGGGTGTAGAGGGGAGCGGGGCTGGTCTTACGCGAACATCGAAAGAACTGCCACGCGCTGAACAGAACCAGCGAGTAATAAATTACAGGGATCGCAGCCATCCCTAATATCGCGAAATGAAAAAAACTCAAGATCATTCAGCCCCTAATTCCAATGTAAATTTGATTATCTCGCAAGCCTGTGATGCGGCTCTTGTTGTACTTGAGACGAACGCCAGAGATGTGCTGTTTCATCACCTGCTTAGATCAGCAAAGCAGGGTATATCGATCCCTACCCGCCCGGCTTTTTGTTGATAGCGTGCAACCACCTTATTCCTCCTCAGAGACCCACCCTGAGTCTATAAGTTTCTCATTTTAAATTGCTTGAGCGGTCAGCAGACTTTTCCCACAAGCTGCGGTTGACACCAGCGACCCACAATAGGCGAAAATAAGGCGAAGATCCACCATGCCTACCGCCCAACACTTGCGAGCCCAAATAGAAGCTACCCTGGCGGAAAAAATTCCTTCTGCGCTCACTCCTCTGCCCCGAGCTCCCTACTCGCTTGTTTCCACCGGTATTCGCGAGATCGATGAACTGCTGCATGGCGGGTTACCGGCCGGCGCTATCAGCGAGATTGTTGGACCGGAATGCTCCGGACGCACCTCGCTGGCGCTGGCATTGGTCGCCGGCATGACCCGGGCAGGCAAGGTATGTGCCTGGGTAGATGTTTCCGACACTTTGCATCCTGAATCGGCAGCGGCCATAGGAGTAGACCTCGCGCGGCTGCTATGGATACGCTGCGGTGCATCCCCCAGTAAGGCGGCTATGCCCCTGGCCTCTGCGGGCGGATTTCCCATAGCAGAGAAACCGCCCAAAACAAAGCCAGGGTTGCCGCAGGGGGGTGGCGGCCATCCCCGCATGGAGGTCAGGGGCCTTTCTGCCGCAGTCAGTGATTTGCTCGCTCCTCGCTGCGCGGAACCGCTGCACAAACCGCGGCCGCAACCTAAGCAGCATGAGCCACAGGATCATGCTCTGCAAAATCGCGGTTCGCAGACCAGCCGGTAAAAAGCCCACTCAAGGAGCAAATCATGGTCGCGGCTGGAACAAGCGCTGCGGGTTACAGATCTGCTGCTCCAGGCCGGCGGCTTCAGTTGCATCGTGCTGGACATGGGCAGCCTGAACGCGGAATTCGCCTTGCGGGTGCCCCTGGCGACATGGTTTCGCTTCCGTGCCGCGGCCGAGAGACTGCAAGCGAATGTGCTGTTGCTGACCCAACATGCCTGCGCCAAAAGCAGCGCCGCCCTGGTGCTGCGACTTGACCCGGGCGGCGTGCTTACTCAGGACTCAACCATCTTTACCGGCCTGGAGCACCAGGCTGAGGTAGCCCGCCAGCGCTCTGCCGGCAATGTCTTGCCTCTCCGCAAGCCACCCCAAAGCGTGCACACCGCACAGTGGCAGGCTCCCTGGGCAGGCCGCCGATGACGACCGCACGCTACGCTTGCCTCGATGTAAGAGCATTTCCGCTGCAGGCTCTGCTGCGTTTGCGGCCGCAGTTGCAGGGCAAACCAGTGGCCGTGCTCGATGGCGAGCCTCCCTTCGAGCAGGTGTGCTCATGCAACAGTCGCGGCGATGACACTAGGAATATCCACAGGCATGACCAAGTTGGAAATGGAGATGTTTCCCACTGCCCTGGTGTTGCCGCGCTCGCGCGCAGAGGAGGCAACGGCACACGCTGCCTTGCTGGAGTGTGCCGGCGCCTTCTCCCCACGGGTAGAAGATCAGAGCAGCGATGGCTGCTTTACCTGCATGATCGACATTGCCGGAACAGAAACTTTATTCGGCAGTCCGGATGCGCTGGGCGAAAAGCTGCTCAAAAGGATACAGGCGCTTGGCATACGTGCATCCATCGCCATCAGCAGCAACTTTCATGCAGCCAGGTGCCTTGCCCGCGGCCTCTCGCAGCGTGCCGGCATTCGTGTAGTGCCACGCGGAATGGAGTGTGCCGCGCTCGCTCCCTTGCCAATCGATGTTCTCGACCTTTCTCCGGAGCATGCGGAAACATTCTCCATGTGGGGCATCACCACGCTCGGAGCCTTGGCGAAGCTGGAGGAAACAGAGCTGATTGCGCGCCTTGGGCAAGCCGGCAAGGAGCTGCGCCTGCTGGCACGAGGAGAATCACCCCATTTATTTACAGCGATCGAGTCCGGCTTGACCCTGGAAGAGCGAATCGATCTCGACTCTCCGCTTGAACTGCTCGATTCGCTGCTGTTTGTTATGGGCGTGATGCTCGACCAGCTCATAGTGCGTGCCCAAACCCATATTCTGGCTCTGGCCTCGATCACTCTTTCTCTGGATCTCGAAGGCGGCACATCCCATATCTGCACGGTGCGGCCTGCGCTGCCCAATACCGATCGCAAGCTATGGCTGAAGCTGATGCACCTGGAACTGCAGGCGCATCCACCCCAGGCTGCGATCCTCTCGCTCACCCTGCAGGCCCAGCCAGGCGCCACCAGCAAAGTGCAGCTGGGACTTTTTTCTCCGCAGGTACCGGAACCCATGCGGCTGGATGTAACCCTGGCCCGGATTCGCAGTATTGTCGGCGAAGGCTGCGCGGGCCAGGCAGTGCTTAAAGACACGCACCAGCCGGACGCCTTTCGCGTCGAACCGTTCGTTGTGCCCGCTTCCCCTGCGATGGAAAGAAAACCGCAAACCCAGCGTGTCGCCATGCGGCAACTAAGACCGCCGGAAGTGGTAACCGTAGCAGTACGCGATCGTCAGCCTGACTCCTTCGTCTTCCGCGAGAAGCGCTATACCGTCGAGCATGCATACGGGCCCTGGGCTTCCGGCGGTGACTGGTGGAAGCCAACCCTCTGGTCGATCGAGCAATGGGACCTGGTTGCCAGGGCTCATGATGCATCCTGGCTTTGTTGCTGCCTCACACGCGATCTTACCCGAGTCCTACCGATGAGCATTGGCAGGTAGAGGCGCTGTATGACTGAGCGCTATATCGAGCTCCATGCAGCCAGCGCATTCAGTTTTCTCGAAGGAGCGTCGCTGCCGGAAGACCTTGATCCAGCGTGCTGCCGAGCTCAATATGCCGGCCATGGCCCTGCTCGATCGCAATGGGGTATACGGCGCTGCGCGCTTTCATACTCTTGCCCGCAAGCATGGGGTAAAGGCCCATGTCGGCGCAGAAATTGCCGTATCCAGCCTGGGCAGCAGGCTCATGCCTGCGGCATGGCTGCCCCATCGCCATGTTCCGGAAGCCGCGCGTCTCCCTCTGCTATGCACCTCGCGCGTGGGCTATCAGAATCTCTGCCAGTTGATTACCCGGTTCAAGATGCGCGAGACCACCAAATGCGAAGGGGCGGCTACGGTTGAGGATCTTGAACAGTATGCTGAGGGGCTGGTCTGCCTGACCGGCGGCGATGAAGGCCCGGTGGCTGCGGCGCTGATGCATGGAGGTGAATCTGCTGCTGTCGCCGTTACAGAAAAGCTTGTTCAACTCTTCGGGCAGCAGAATGTCTATGTCGAGCTGCAGCGCCATGGCGAGCGTGAGGAAGAATGGCGCAACCAGGCTGCCCTGCGCATTGCGCATCGTCTGCACTTGCCGATCCTGGCGACCAATGGTGTGCGTTATGCAACCGCGTATGACCGGGAAATCCTCGATATTTTTACTACCATTCGCCACCATACCGACCTGGAACATGCCGGCCGCCTGCTCACGCGTCAATGGCCAACGGCATCTGCGCGATGCCCGGGAGATGACGGATCGATTCAGCGACCTGCCTCACGCCATCGCAAATACGGTGGCCCTGTCAGAGCGGCTTGGATTTGAACTTCATGATCTCGGCTATGAATTTCCCCGCTATCCGGTTCCTGAAGGAGAAACCATGGATAGCTTTCTGCGCCAGCGTACCTGATGAGGGGGTGCTGAAGCGCTACGGCGCCAAGCACAATCGAGCCGTTAATGGATAAAGCCCAAAAGCAGGTTGAGCATGAGCTGGCCTTGATTGAGAGACTCGGCTTTGCCGGCTATTTCCTGATCGTGTGGGACCTGGTTGATTTCTGCAAGAGCAACGACATCCTGGTGCAAGGCCGGGGCAGCGCGGCCAATTCCGCTGTCTGCTATGCGCTGGAAATTACCGCGGTCGATCCCATCGGCATGGATCTGCTCTTTGAGCGCTTCCTCAGCGAAAGCCGTGGAGAATGGCCTGACATCGATCTCGACCTGCCCTCGGGAGACAAGCGCGAGCAGGCGATCCAGTACATTTACACGCGTTACGGGGAGCTAGGCGCCGCCATCACCGCCAACGTGATTACCTATCGCGGCAAATCGGCCGCGCGTGAAGTAGGCAAGGCGATGGGATTCGATCCTGAGACGCTGGGGCGCCTCTCCAGCCTGGTGTCGCAGTGGGAGTGGAAGGGGAAAAACGACACCCTGGAACGTTCGTTTCAGCATGCGGGCTTCGATGTGAAGCATGCCCATATCCACAAATTTTTCGAGCTTTGCATGCGCATTCAGGACCTGCCCCGCCATCTTGGCCAGCACTCGGGAGGCATGGTGATCTGCCAGGGCCAGTTGGATCGTGTGGTGCCGCTGGAGCGAACCTCCATGCCCGGCCGAACCGTAGTCCAGTGGGACAAGGAAGATTGTGCCGACCTGGGCATCATCAAAGTGGACCTGCTGGGGCTCGGCATGATGGCGGTCATCCAGGATTCTCTGTCGCTGGTGGCGCAGCATTACGATGCACCGGTCGACCTGGCCCAACTGCCCCAGGATCCGTTGGTCTACGAAACCCTGCAGCATGCGGATACGGTAGGCATGTTCCAGGTGGAGAGCCGGGCGCAGATGGCATCGTTGCCGCGCAATCACCCGGAGAAGTTTTATGACCTGGTGGTGCAGGTGGCGATCATCCGGCCCGGACCCATCGTGGGCAAGATGATGCACCCGTACATGCGCCGCCGGCAGAAAAAGGAAGAAGTCACTTACCCCCATCCATCGTTGGTGCCCGTGCTCAAGCGGACGTTGGGAGTTCCTTTATTCCAGGAACAGCTCTTGCGCATGGCCATGACGGTGGCTGATTTTTCTGGTGCGGAAGCGGAAGAATTGCGCCGGGCCGTGGGCATGCGCCGTTCGTGGCAGCGGATGGAGCAGCTGGAGGTGAAGCTGCGGACTGGCATGACAAAGAACGGCCTGGACGCGGCGACCCAGGACAACATTATTCAAAACATTACTTCGTTCGCGCTCTATGGATTTCCCGAATCCCATGCCGCCAGCTTCGCGTTGATTGCCTACGCTTCTGCGTATTTCAAGGTGCGTTACCTGGCTGCATTCACCTGCGCGATTCTCAACAATCAGCCGATGGGGTTTTACATGCCTGCTGTCCTGGTAAAGGATGCGCAACGTCATGGTCTGCGCATCCGCCCCATCGATGTGCAGGTCTCACAGTGGCCGTGCACCATCGAGCATGAAAGTGATGGCGAGCGCTCACTGCGCATGGGGCTGATGTATGCCAGGGGTCTGCGACAGCAAGTAGGAGAAGCGATCGTCGAATCCCGCAGGCAATCCGGGCCGTTCCGTTCCGCCGAAGATCTTACGCTGCGTGTGCCGCTGCTGCAGCGCAAGGAGCTTACTCTGCTGGCCCGTATCGGCGCGCTGAATTCTGTTGGAGGGCATCCATCATCGCCGCGACGCTGTTTGGCAGGTAGAAGAAGCGGTCAGGCCGGTGGGTCCTTTGCTGAAGCAGCAACGTGCAGGTCATGTCTCCGGCTCCTCTCCTCTGCGCCAGATGAATACGGAGGAGAGGCTGAGTGCGGACTACTCCGGCACCGGGCTGACCGTCGGGCGGCATCCGCTGTATTATCGCCGGCAAGAACTGCAAGCGCTGAAGGTACTGACCTCATCAGAATTACGTAATTATAAAGATGGCGAATATGTACGTGCGGCCGGTTGTGTCATTGCGCGGCAGCGTCCGGGCACTGCCAAGGGATTCATCTTTCTCTCCATGGAAGACGAGACCGGCATAGCCAACGTCATCATCACGCCCGATCTGTATGAGCGGGAGCGTTTAGTGGTCACGCGCAGCAAGTTTGTCCTGGTAGAAGGTGCGATTGCAGAATCAGGACGGCGTCATCCACATCAAGGCCAGGCGCATTCAACCCCTGGCCTTCACCAACCTGGAAGTACATTCACACGACTTCCATTGAGGGTGATGCTAACAGCAGGTCCCTCCACTACGCTTCGCTCCGGTCGGGATGACAAATTCTTTAGGGTACTAACCTAATCCCCCGAAATGAATTGTCATCCCGACCGGAGCGAAGCGTAGTGGAGGGACCTGCTGTTGCCTTCGTCCAGCAAGCGACTCAAATGAAAGCGTCGCGCTCCCCTTTGTCATCCCGAGCGTAGCCGAGGGATCTGCAGTTTCACTCCACCTGAAGAGGAGGATATGGCAGCCGGTTGGGCCCGCAAAAAAAGCACGCTAGCGCATACAGCCAACCCAAATCGCGCATCCTAGACCCTTATAGGGCAACGTCCGCTGCCGCAAGGAGAACAAAATGACCGAAATAAAGAAGTGTGCACACCCCGCCTGTAGCTGTATTCCCCCGGAAAAGCAAAAGTACTGCAGCGAGGTCTGCGAAGATGCAAAGAACATGACAGAGCTTGCCTGCCAATGCGACCATCCGGCTTGCCGCGGAGAGGCCCTTAAGGCTTAAACATCCTGCTGGAACATCTGCTTGATGCCCCGCAGCGCCTGCCTGGTCCGTTCCTCGTTCTCAATCAGGGAGAAGCGCACGTGCTCATCGCCATGCTCACCGAAGCCGACCCCAGGGCTGACCGCGACCTTGGCCTCGGTCAGCAGTTTTTTCGAAAATTCAAGCGAGCCGAGTGCCCTGTATTGCTCAGGGATAGAAGCCCAGACGAACATGGTCGCCTTGGGCGTAGGCACCTTCCAGTTCAACTGATTCAACCCTTTGACCAAAGCATCGCGCCGCTTGCGATAAGTCTCGCAAATCTCCTGCACACATTCCTGCGGCCCTTCCAGCGCCAGGATCGAAGCAACCTGAATAGGCGTGAAGGTGCCGTAATCGAAGTAACTCTTGAGCCGTCCTAACGCCGCCACTAAATCCGGATTGCCCACCATGAACCCAACCCGCCATCCGGGCATGTTGTAGCTCTTGGACAAGGTGAAGAACTCCACAGCGATATCCTTCGCACCCGGCACCTGCAGGATCGATGGCGCACGATATCCATCGAAGACGATATCCGCATAGGCAAGATCGTGCACCAGGTAGATCTGGAATTCCTTGCACAGAGCGACCACTCGCTCAAAAAATGCCAGGTCCACACACTGCGTGGTAGGGTTCGCCGGAAAATTCAGAATCAACATCTTGGGACGCGGGTACATCAGCGGGACAGAATGCTCCAGCTCCGCCAGAAAATCGTCGGTGCTGTGCACCGCAATGCCACGCACGTTGGCCCCGGCGATGACCGGACCATAAATGTGGATCGGGTAGCTGGGGCTCGGCACCACCACCACTTCCCCACGGTCAAGCGTAGCCAGGCATAGGTGGGCAATGCCCTCCTTGGAGCCAATGGTGACGATCGCCTCGGTGAGTGGATCCAGCTCCACGTCATAGCGTTTCAGGTACCAGTTGCAGATCGCTTTGCGCAGCCGCGGAATTCCCTTCGACAAGGAGTAGCGGTGGGTCGCGGTCTTGCCCACCGCTTCGATCATCTTGTCTACGATGTGCTTGGGCGTGGCGCCATCCGGGTTGCCCATGCCGAAGTCGATAATGTCTTCTCCGCGCGCCCGCGCCGCAGCCTTCATCTCGCCGGTGATGTTGAAGACATACGGCGGCAGCCGCTTCAGCCTGAGAAACTCGTGCATGGGCCTTGTTCCCATGGTCTTACTGAATACGCTCATATCGATAGCCTTCCACTTCAAGCGCGTTCGCAATCGCGGTAATGTGCGCGGCGCCCCGCGTTTCCAGAGTAATGTCGATCACCGTGTCGCCCAGATTGACGCCGTAGTAGGCACGGTTGTGGAGCGTCTCCACAATGTTCGCTCGCTGATCGGAGAGGATCTTCGTCAGCTGATGCAATGCGCCTGGACGATCGGCAAGATGGACGCGTATGCGAACCCGTCGTCCGTCTTTAACCAGGCCGCGCTCGATAATCCTGGCCAGCAGGCTTACATCGATGTTTCCCCCGCACACCAGCACCGCGGTGCGTTGGCCGTTGAGCGAGGTCTTCTTCTGCAGCAGAGCTGCCAGGGCCACCGCTCCGGCTCCTTCGGCCAGAGTCTTCTCCCTTTCCAGCAGCACCATGATTGCGTTGGCGATCTCCTCTTCATCGACGGTGACAATCTCGTCGACATAGCGCTGCACCAGGGGCACAGGTGAGATCACCGGCGCGCCGCACTGCGATGCCGTCGGCGATGGTCGCTTCGGCCGGCAATGTCACCGGCCCTCCGTTCTCGATCGCGCGCAACATGGAAGGAAGACGCTCCGTCTGCACCCCAACCACGCGAATCTTCGGATTGCTCTCTTTCAGGGCGCAGGCCACTCCACTGATCAGCCCCCCGCCGCCGATGGGCACGACGACTGCCTCCAGTCCTTGAACCTGCTCGAGCAGCTCAAGGCCGATAGTGCCCTGCCCGTTGATGACGGCATGATCGTCGAAAGGATGGATAAAGGTCAGCCCTTCCAGATCGCAGATGCGCATCGCTTCGTGGCAGGCCTCATCGTAGTTTGCCCCGTGCAGGATCACATCGGCGCCAAATCCACGGGTGGCTGAGGTCTTTACCAGGGGAGTCATGAGGGGCATGACGATCCGCGCCAGCACGCCCCGCTGCGTGGCGTGGTAGGCCACGGCCTGCGCGTGATTTCCTGCGCTGGCAGCGATCACCCCGCGCCGCTTCTCGTCTTCGCTCAGCAGCAGGATCCGGTTGAGCGCGCCGCGCTCTTTAAAGGCTCCGGTTCGCTGCAGATTGTCCAGCTTGAGAAAGACCTGTTGACCGGTCACCTCGGAGAGAGCAGCCGACTGCTGGCAGGGGGAAAAGTAGATGAAATTGCGTATTCTCTGTTCTGCTTGCTGTATCTGAGCGAGGGAAACGTCCACAGTTGATTAAAGCATTTCTCATGTTGGAGTCAAAGAGCACGAGGGTGCCCGCAACGGCACCCCGTGCTCACAACGGGATCGGGGTAGACTGGGAATCAAGATGAAGGCAGTTGAATCCGGGACAATCGCGGTTCTCGCCGAAAAGCCTTCGGTTGCGCGTGACATAGCCCGAGTACTCGGCGCAGAGCAGCGGGGCAAAGGCTACCTGCAGGGAAACGGCTACGTGGTCACCTGGGCCATCGGGCACCTGGTTTCCCTGGCCGAGCCGCACCAAATCAATCCCCAGTGGCGGCAATGGCGCCTGGAAGCCTTGCCCATCTTGCCGGAGCAATGGCCCCTGGTGGTCTACGAGCGCAGCAAAGAGCAATTCGACGTGGTGCAACAGATACTCACCTCCCCTCGCGTGTCGCGCATTGTGTGCGCGACGGATGCCGGGCGCGAAGGAGAACTGATCTTCCGCTACATCTACGAAGCGGCCAAAAGTGAAAAGCCTTTCAGCAGGCTATGGATCTCGTCGCTGACGCCGGACGCGATCCGCAAGGGATTTGCCAGCCTCCGTCCGGGCAGTGACTACGACCGGTTGGCCGACGCCGCCTGCGGTCGAAGCCGGGCCGACTGGCTGGTGGGCATGAACCTTTCGCGCGCCTACTCCATCGTCTACAACGAGGAGCTTTCCGTTGGCCGGGTGCAGACTCCGACACTCGCCATGATCGTCGAGCGCGAGCTCGCGCTGCGGCGCTTCGTGCCTGAGGATTATCTCCAGGTCGTCGCAACCTTCCAGGCCAACGAAGCAGAGCTATCAAGGTACCTGGTTCCGTCCTCACGACAAGCAGGACAAGAACGACAAAACCGACGGCAACAGATTGCCCGCCGATGGCAAAGAGGCCAACGAGATCATGGCGCGGGCCAAGGCCGGCCAGGCCGCGGTGGAGACGCTCAGCGCAGAAACCGTGCGTGCGGCGCCGCCTCTGCTCTACGACCTGACGGAACTGCAGCGGCACGCCAACCGCCTCTACGGCTTCAGCGCGCAGAAAACGCTCGATCTGGCCCAGGCGCTTTACGAGCAGCACAAGCTCATCAGCTATCCACGCACAGACAGCCGTTATCTGTCGACCGACATTGCCGAGACCGTTCCCAAAATCGCGGCGGTCATCTCCGGCCCCTACAAGCAAGAACTCGCTCCGGGAACGGGGGAACGCGCTCCGGGCAAGCGTTACGTCAACGACAGCAAGGTCAGCGACCATCACGCCATCATCCCCACCACGGTTGCCCTGCAGCCAGGCAAGCTCTCCGATGAGGAAAGCAAAATCTACGACCTGGTTTGCCGGCGCCTGCTGATGATGTGGCATGACGATCACGTGCAGGAGGTGACCACCGTCATCACCGCAATTCGTGCCGCAACGGAACCGATCGTCGACCGGTATCGCACCACCGGGACCGTGGTGCGGCAAACCGGCTGGAAGATCCTTGATATCGGAGAGGCACGGCGGCGGGAGCCAAGGAGAGATGCGGAACAGGAAGCTGCCGAGCAAGCGCTGCCGGCGACCCTGGCGCAAGGTCAGCCACAAACGGTAACCCACGTCGAAGCCTTGAAAAAGAAGACCCGGCCGCCGCAGCGATTTAACGATGCCACCATCCTGACCGCCATGCAGACGGCGGGCAAGACCCTGGACGAGAAGGAACTATCCGACGCCATGAAGGAAACCGGGCTCGGTACCCCGGCCACCAGGGCAGCCATTATCGAAGTGCTCTTGAAACGTGGTTACGTCACCCGGAATGGCAAGAGCCTCGAGGCCACCGACAAAGGGATACACCTGATTGAGGTAGTGCACCCCGAAGTGAAGAGTCCCGCGATGACCGGCCAGTGGGAGGCCTTTCTCAACCGCATCCAGCAGGGCGAGGCGCAACTGGATCCCTTCCTCGAGCGCATCAGTGAATATGTGCGCTCCGTGGTGGGCCGGGTGAGCCAAACTACGCCGGTCGCCCGGGCAGCGCCTCCTCCCGCACAAGCAGGAGACCGCGGCGGAGGCCCCTGTCCGGAAGGTCATCGCCAGCGACGCGAATCTCAACCAGTTATTGCAAAGCGTCTTCGGCTTTGCCAGCTTCCGGCCCAACCAGGAGGCGGTGTGCAAGGCAGTGACCGCGGGAGAAGACGCATTGCTGGTGATGCCCACCGGCTCGGGCAAATCGCTCTGCTATCAATTGCCGGGATTGGCGCGCGGCGGCACCACGCTGGTGATCAGCCCCCTGATTGCCTTGATGGATGACCAGGTGCGCAAGCTGAAGCAACTCGGCCTGGCTGCCGAGTGCATACATTCCGGCCGCGATCGTGAGAGTTCCCGGCAGGCCTGCGTCGACTACATCAAGGGCAACCTTCAGTTCCTGTTTATCGCTCCGGAACGGCTTCGCGTGCCGGGTTTTCCCGAGCTGCTGGCCAAGCGAAAACCCTCCCTCATCGCCATTGATGAAGCGCACTGCATCTCGCAATGGGGCCACGACTTTCGACCTGACTACCGCATGTTGGGCCAATATCTGCCCAGTTTCCGTCCCGCCCCGGCGCTGGCGCTCACGGCGACGGCGACGCCGCTGGTACAGAAAGACATCGCCGCACAGCTTGGGCTGAACACGGTCAAGCACTTCATCCATGGTTTTCGCCGGGAGAATATCGGCATCGAGATTGTGGAGGCGCTGCGATCCCAACGGCCCATGCTGGCCCGGGCGATCCTGCTCGAAGCCGGCCAACCGCCCGGCCATTGTGTATACCCCCACCCGCAAGCAGACCGAAGGCCTGGCCGCCGCCTGGGGGCGCGAATTTCGTGCGGCCGGCTACCATGCCGGGCTCGACGCGCAACGCCGCCGGCGGGTGCAGGAAGAGTTCATGGCGGGCAAGCTGGACGTGATGGTCGCCACCACGGCATTCGGGATGGGCATCGACAAACCGGATGTCCGCACCGTGATTCACACCGCTTTCCCGGCAGCCTGGAAGGCTATTACCAGGAGATTGGCCGCGCCGGACGCGATGGCAAACCCAGCCGCGCCATCCTCATGTACTCCTATGCGGACCGTCATACCCACGACTTCTTTTTTGGCCGGGACTACCCACCGGTGGCTTTGCTGGACCGCATTTTTGCCAAGCTGGGTGACCAGCCGCAAAGCAAGGAAACGGTGCGCAGGCTGGCCGCGATGGACGAGGATATCTTCGACAAGGCTCTGGAGAAGCTCTGGATTCACAAAGGCGCGGTCGTCGACTTTGCCGAGAATGTGAGTGTGGGGCTGGAGAGCTGGCGAGTCTCCTACACCCAGCAGGCGGAGCAGAAGCAGGACCAGTTAGAGGAGATTATCCGCTTCGCGGAAAACCATCATTGCCGGATGACCTCGCTGGTCCACCACTTCGGGGACACATCCGACAACGGAGCAGGCTGCGGGATGTGTGATTTCTGCGCCCCGGCCAATTGCGTTGCGCAGAAGTTTCGCGGGCCTACGCACGCGGAGCGAAACGCCTGCGAGCGAGTTTTGCAAAAGTTGAAATCCATTCCCGCAAGGTCCACGGGAAAGCTGCACGCCGACCTGTTCCCGGAAAATGAAATGAGCCGGGATGACTTCGAAGAAGTCTTGGGAGCCATGGCGAGGGCAGAACTGATCGCCTTTACCGACGCGGTCTTTGAGAAACAAGGCAAGCGAATTCCCTACCGCAACGTCAGCATTTTGCCGGCCGGGCTGAACTTCCGTGAGAAGGACGCTGGCCTGTTCGTGATGCGGGATACGGCGGCCCCGGTCGCGACTTCCAAGCGGGAGAAGAAGCGCGCGGCTCGTCGCCCGGCAAACCAGCGAAGGCAGCTCAGGCTGAGGTTCCGCCGGAACGGCAGGCCCGCCTGGAGCAGGCGTTGCGTGCCTGGCGATTGACCGAGGCGAAGCGCAGAAACATGCCCGCCTTTCGCATCTTTGGCGATCGTACCTTGCGCAATATCGCCAGCAGCTGTCCGAGAAGCGACTCTGCGCTGCTGGCCGTGCCCGGCATTGGCATGGGCACCGTGGAAAAATATGGAGCCCAGATCTACCACCTGATCGCCACCGCCGAGTGATGCCCACTTGGCAATTGTCGTAGGCGGGCCTGCGGACCTGGTTGACTCCAACTTTGCGACCCGCCAGTCGGGCCTAAAAAGGCGAATCCGGGATTAACTGACTGACTCAGGAGCACAAATCGAATTAACAGCAGGTCCCTCCACTACGCTACGCTCAGCTCGGGAAACAATTCTTTGCAAACAGTGGAGGCTGCCGCGAGAAATGGTCGATTCAATGCACCTTTCTTTACGGAAAGGGCATACGCGGTTCTCTCCAGTGCACTGTGGCAGGAAATCCGGTGTGCGCTCAGTGGATGGTACATGAAGGTCGGAGAGAGGGCGCAATACCTCCCAAAGGGGCAGAGGATCCGGATAGATTTATGGAAGCACCGCCCTCCTCTTTCCCCGGGCACGGGAAATCGGCGACAGAGAGCGGGTGAACGTTTAAACTGGCGCAAAGCCAATCCTACCCTCGAAACTGCACCGGAGCGGTTGAACGCCTATGGACCTGCAGGACAGCGGAAAAACCCAAAAGAGCATGGTGAGCCTGCTCCGCGAGCTGCTGCGTCCCTACCGGGCCAGCCTGGCCGTTATCCTCGCGGCGATGCTGGTCCAGAGCACCATGACCCTGGCCGCCCCCTGGCCGCTCAAGATCATCCTCGATAACGTGGTCGGCAATCACAAGCCGGCCCCGTGGTTCGCGAGTGTGCTGCACCTGCTGGTGGCTCATGAAAGCAGGAAACATCTTGCTGCCCTGGCGGCGATCGCCGTAATCTGCATTGCCATCCTGAATGCCGCGGCGTCGTACATTGCCAACTACTACACGGAGAGTGTCGGCCAGTGGGTGGCCAACGACCTCCGCATGCGGACCTACCATCACCTGCAGTATCTCTCGCTGCGCTACTACGACAGCCACCAATCCGGCGTGCTCTTGAGCACCATCACGGCCGACGTCCTCACCATCCAGAATTTCGCCTCTTCGGCCACCCTGGGCATGGTGGTCGACATGTTCACCATTGTGGGCATGATCGTGGTGATGTTCTGCATGAACTGGGACTTTACCCTGATCGCCGTCGGGGTGACGCCCTTGCTGCTTTTGCTCGCCTCCCGCTTCAAAAAGGCAGTGAAGAAATCGACCCACGAGGTGCGCAAGCAGCAGAGCAATATCGTGGCCGTCGTCCAGCAGGATCTGGAATCCATCCGCGTGGTGACCGCTTTCGGGCGGCAGGAGCTGGAGCAGGAAGCACTTGCCACCGTCAGCCGCGCTACCGTGGCCGCCGCCCTCAAAGCGCGGGAAGTCAAGGCCTTGCTCTCGCCGATTGTTTCCATCATCGTCGCCTGCTGCGTGGCCTTCGTGCTCTGGCGCGGCTCCATGCTCATTCTCACCCGGGGAATGACCGCTGGAGAATTGACCGTCTTTCTGTCCTATCTGGCCTCATTTTTCAAGCCGGTGAAAGATCTTGCCAGCATGAATAATTCCATTGCCCAGACCGCGGTGGCCGTGGAACGCGTCCGGACCATCCTGGATGCGGACGCCGTCCTCCCCGAAAAGGCGGATGCGCGCGAACAAGCGATCCACGGGGAAATCGTCTTCGATCATGTAGCCTTCGCCTACGATGAGAATTGCCCGGTACTGCGGGACGTGAGCTTCACCGTCAAGCCGGGCCAGATGATCGGCGTGGTCGGTCCCACGGGCGGGGGCAAATCTACCATCATGAGCCTGATCCCCCGCTTCTACGATCCGACCGCGGGCGCCATTCGCATTGACGGCGTGGATGTGCGCGATTTCCGCTTGAAGACGTTACGCGACCAGATCGGCTACGTGCTGCAGGAGACCGTGCTCTTCCGCGGAACGGTGCGGGATAACATCGCCTACGGCCGTGAAGGCGCGACCGAGGAGGAAATTGTCGCGGCGGCCAAGCTCGCCAATGCGGACGAGTTCATCTCCCGCATGTCCGAGGGCTATGAAACCATGGTGGGCGACCGGGGCGACACCCTTTCCGGGGGGCAGCGCCAGCGCATAGGGATTGCGCGCGCGATCATACGCAACAACCCCATCCTGATCCTCGATGAGCCCACGGCCGCGCTGGACACGGAGTCGGAGAGACTGGTCATCGAAGCGCTGGGGCGATTGATGAAGGGAAGAACCGTGCTCACCATCGCCCATCGGCTTAGTACCATCCGGGATGCGGACAGCATTATCGTGTTGAAAAACGGCGTGGTCGCCGAACAGGGCTCGCACGCCCAGCTCATGGCGCTGGGTGGAACCTATGCCGAGCTTTACAATATACAGTTCGACACTGTACCGGCCAAGGCCGCTCTTTGAAAACGCCTGCGAGCCGGAGAGGACAACCATGTCACGCAGCTTAGTAGTTTTGCCGGACGACTCCGCGAAGCCGATTTTGGATGCGATCAATGGCGCCAAAAAATCACTTCGGGTCAAGATGTTCATCTTCACCGATCCCTCGTTGCTCGCAGCCGTGGTGGCTGCGCATCGCCGGGGCGTGACTGTGCGGGTGATGCTGAACCCCAAGCGCCGCAGTGGTGTTTCTGAGAACGATGAAAGCCGGGATACGTTGCAGGCCGCGGGCATCGACGTGCTTGACAGCAATCCCGCCTTCGACCTCACTCATGAAAAATCCATGGTCGTGGATGATGCCACCGCATTTGTCAAATCGCTGAATTGGCAGAGCGAAAACCTGACCGAAACCCGCGACTACGCGATCATCACCTCGGAACCTCACGAAGTAGCGGAGATCATCCATTGTTTCGAAGCAGATTGGAGCCGCCAGGATTTCGCGTCGGGAAAGAATGCTCAGCTGATCTGGTGCCGCGGCAATGGCCGGGAGCGGATTACTGAGTTCATCGACGAAGCCAGGCACTCGCTGTGGCTACAAAATGAACGATACCAGGATCAGATGATCATCGAGCACCTGGTTCGGGCGAAGGAGCGCGGAGTAAAGATTCACGTAATGGCGCGTCCTCCGCACACGCTCAAGAAGGAGAAATTGCTGGAAGGCGTCGGCGGCCTGCGCATTCTGGATGATGTGGGGGTTAAGGTCCACAAGCTGAAGGGCCTTAAGCTACATGCAAAAATGCTGCTGGCCGATGGCGAGCGGGCCATTATCGGCTCGATCAACCTGGCGCCCGGCAGTTTCGATAGCCGTCGCGAGCTGGCAATCGAAGTGCGCGACAAGCATATCGTCGATCGCCTGCACGATGTCGTGCGCCATGATTGGAAGCACTCCCACCCGCTTGATCTCACGGACAAGGACTGCTGGCCGACCTTGAAAAACACGGCGGCAAGGGCATCGAAGAGCTTGGCCTCAGCGAGGAGACCGACAACTATATCTGAGAAAAAGAAGCCGGCCTGAGAACCAGGTTGGAAATGTTGGTTACGATCGGTTCAGAGCTGTATCTGGGCAAACTCGACAGTTTTTTCCATTGAGGATCGTTGCGAAACGCATCCCACTTGACGTCGATCTCCGATATATCTGGAAAACTGACCATATAGGTCAGCTGGGGCAGGCGAGGACCAATCAATGTGTCGCCATAGAACACCTGCCAGAACCCGGCACGCTGGAAGATCTCAAATTCGCCGTTATGGAACATCTCCACCTTGCGCACGTGGTCCTGCTGGCTTGGGCTTTCGTAGGTGCGAAGCTGAAAGACTCGCTTGCCATGCTGCGCGGTTACGGGTGGGACCACCAAACGCGGCCAACCCTCAAAGGCGATCATGAGCGAGCTTTCAATCCGGCCGAAAGCGGGCGCGGTCGCCGGCGCGTTCCAGAAAGGCGCGGCGGCTTTCATAAACTCCTCATCCTTAGCCAGCTGCAGCTCAGCGGTAACCAGTGACTCCAGTGTGGTCGACGGGATAAGCAAGTACACCGCAGGGGTTTCGGGACCGATATCGAGATTGAAGACGCCGATGGGCGAAAAGCCCATCCGATTGAGCGCGGGGATGAGGGCATCTGACAGATAGCTCTGCAGCAGCTTGGTTTGTGTGCCCTGCAGGTCATATTTGCGCAGCTCGTAGTACTCGCGAGCTTTGCCCGAGGGCGCCTGGGCTGGGGAATCGTTCGGCGTGAACGCAACCGCGGCCGCGGCCAGGGACGAAGTGAGAAAATGGCGTCTTTGCAAAGCTCCTCCGGGAATCAACAGAATTCTAAAGCATGAGAAAGGAGAGTGGCGTGCAAAGGCGTGAACTACTCAAGCTTGGGGCATCGATAGCCGGAGGCTGGGCGACCGGTCAAGCCGCCGAGGCCATTCCCCCGAGCGATACCGGTCATCGACACCCACATTCACCTCTTCGATCCTGGACGTCCGGGAGGTGTGCCCTGGCCGGAGAAGACTGACACCGCGCTCTACAAGCCTGCTCTGCCCGACCGTTATGCCGGCATCGCCCGTCCATTCGGGGTGGTCGGCGCTATCGTGATCGAGGCCAGCCCCCTGGCCAGCGATAACGATTGGGTGCTGAACGTGGCAGCGAAGTATCCCATCATCGTGGGCATGGTTGGCGACCTTATTCCTGGGACGCCTGCGTATGCGAAGGAGCTGGAGCGTCTGCACGCGAATCCCTTGTTTCTCGGCATACGCTACGGCAATCTCTGGGACCGGGATCTGGCCGTTGATGGGCGGAAGCCTGAATTTCTTGCCGGGCTGAAGATGTTGGCGGATCGCGGCCTGGTGCTTGACAGCGCAAACCCCGATCTCAGCCTGGTTCGCGCCATTGCCGGCGTGGCGGACCATCTTCCGCAGTTGCGGATCGTCATCGATCACCTGCCCACTGCGAAGGTGCCTACGGCAGAGCGCGACGAGTACTGGTCGCTGCTGCGGCACCTGGCGCAAAACAAAAACGTCTTCGTCAAGCTGTCTGAAGTAGCCGCCGCCCGCGTCGAGCAGAACGGCGGTCCGACGTTTAACAAGGACACGCTCGATGCCCTCTGGGATATTTTCGGTGAAGATCAAGTTCTGTATGCCAGCGACTGGCCGAACAGTGATCATCACGCAACCTACGCGGAGACCATCACGATTGTGCGCGACTACGTCCAGGGAAAGGGCCGCAAAGCCTCGGAGAAGTTCTTCTGGAAGAACTCAGTTGCCGCTTACCGCTGGCGACGGCGGGCGCCCGATCAGCCAGCGTAAACCGTGACGAGATTTCACGGGAAGGCACGGCCGTGAACTTCCCTGAAAGAGCTGGTTGCGAAATAGGCGAAATAAGCGAAATAAGCTAATTAAGCCCCCTCCCCTGCCGGTTGCGCGTCCTGATGCGTCTGTCTGGATCACCGACCAGAGAGTGGTGGGGCGACCCCGGGTGGGTTCGGTGTAACGGCTGAGCGCGCCGAGAGACATGAGTTGCTCGAGGGCAGCGTCGATGGTGTCGCAATCGAGACGACCGTGAAAGAGGGTGCTGATCTGCGTTTTGGTCAATCCGTTGGGAACTGCGTCGTCGAGGGCCTGTTTGATGCGGTCGAGTGTGTGGTCTCCGGTGGCGGTGCCGAAGAGGAGTGGGGCGCCTGCCGCGCAGTACTCCCATACAGCGAGTGCAGCCTGGAGATGGGGCAGCGTGACAATGGAGCTGCAATCGAGGGCAGCATAGATGGCGCTGAGGCGCAGGACCTGGGCTTCGGCCCGGCTGGTGGCGGCGCCATAGAGGCCGGGACGAGCCTGGCTCAAGGCGGGGTAGCAGTCGTTCCAAAGCTCGCGCGCGGCGTGGTCGCGGCGAAAGAGGATTTCCTTTTCGCCGGCTGCCCAATCGAGGGCGCGGCGGAGTTCGCGGGCAATTCCGGAGAGCTCCTCGGAGCCCAGGTTGCCGCCTTCGGGGAGGCATTTACGCCGCTGCACGAAGGTCCAGAGGCAGCGGTTGGCAAAGCCGTTATGGGCTTCTGTGGGAGGGAGATGCTGTTCGAGATCGCGCTGGGTGATGTGGGCAATGAGGCTGAAATGAACGCCTGTGGCCTGCACGGGCCGATGGCGATCGATGGTGCGGAGGTGGCCGCTATCCCAGGCGCAGCGGAGCAGGGGCGAGAGCTGGCCACTGGAGCGCCCGAGGGATTGCAGGGTGGAGGCAAACTCTTCCGGAGAGCGCGAGGAGGCGGCGGTCAAGGGGACGGTCGGGGGGCGACTCCTGATCGCGCAAGGTATAGATAAGGCCCGACGGCGTGAGACGTGCGGTGGTGACGCGGGTGTCGAGCCAAGGGCGATCGACTTCGGAGAAGAGGCGGGCGATCTGGTTCCAGCTGGTTCCCTTGCGGCCCTTGCTGGATTCGCCTACCAGCACGACGAAGAGATTGAGGCCATGGCGGGTGGCACCGACCATGCAGTGGGGGCCGGGGCCGACTACGTTGCCAAAGACGGCGAGAAGCTGGAGGAGAATGGCGGCGGTGTGCGCCTCAGTGTGCGGAGCCATGGTGCGGACGGCCGAGCCGGCGAGGCCGTAGAGGGCGGCTTCGTCAAGCCTGAGCTCCGCGGGTGGGCGGGGCGGAGGTGGGGTGGAGAATTCCTGCGGTATGGGAGGCGGAGCGTTTGCCGGCAGCGGGCGCTTCGCCGGCTGCGCGGGGCGGCTCGGCGGAATCCGGAGGGCTCTGCTGCTGCGGGTGATTCAACTGATAGTTGAGTAACTCGGCGCGCCGGCGTTCTATGTCGGCGAGGGTGGGAAGGACGGGACGTTTTATTGCCGTGCTTAGATTGCCAATCATATTTCGACACTAGCGCGGTTTCATTTTCTTGTCCAAAATCATTAGTCACGTGCGATCTTGATGACTACAAATAGTTGGAATGTGACTAAACTTTTGCGTGGGAAATGGATCTATAGCGGGGCGCACGTGCAGGGATTTTTTCCGGTTAGCCCGTCACTCGGGGGAATCTTTCCGCAAAAATACTCTCTCCTTGACTATCTAGGTGAGTTTTGTTAAACCTCTCCTAGACAAACAAGGAGAGGTCGTGGGCAAACAAATTGATTTGCTGCAGGGCACGCTGGACATGCTTATTCTCAAAGCCGTCTCGCTTGGCCCATTGCATGGTTACGGGGTTCTGCTGCGCATTCAGCAGATCTCTGGCGAACAGCTGGAGATCCAGCAGGGCTCGTTATATCCAGCGCTCTATCGGCTGGAACATCAGGGTTGGATCGCCAGCGAGTGGGGGGAATCGGACAACAAACGCAAGGCGAAGTTCTACAGCCTGACTGCAGCCGGGCGGCGCCAACTCCATTCGGAAACCGAAAAGTGGAACCGCATGGCATCGTTGATCGCCAGTATCCTGCGCACCACCTCGGAGCAGATATGAATCTTCTGACTCGATTCCTTTCCTGGTTGAAGTGGATGGTCAAGGGACAACGTCTTGAAAGTGAAATGGAAACAGAGGTGCATTTCCACCTTCAGAGTTACGCTGCGGACCTGGTTCGCAAAGGCCTTTCCCAGCAAGAAGCGATGCGACAGGCGAGGATTGAGTTCGGCGGAATCGAGTCTCACAAAGATGCCGTGCGGGCATCCGTGGGCGTGCGCTGGTGGGGTGAACTAGGTTCGGACATGCGTCATGGATTGAGATTGTTGCGCAAGAATCCAGGTTTCACCGCGGTTGCGATTTTGACTCTGGCTCTGGGCGTGGGAGCCAACACGGCCATTTTCAGCATCGTGGATGCCGTGTTGCTGCGTTCTCTGCCCTACCGCGATCCCGATCGTTTGGTACGAATCTTCTTTAACGAGCCCGGCGTAGGATTGCGGGACGTTGAGTTTTCCAAGCCCGAACTGGATGACCTGCAGACGCGAGCGGGTGTATTTGAAGATGTGACCCCGATCTTTGAGGGTACCGAGAATTTGACCGGCGCCAAACAGCCCGAGCGTCTCGAGGCGGTCAATGGCAGTTTCAGCTACTTTTCCATGCTGGGTGTGATCCCGCAAATTGGACGGTTGTTTGGTCCGCAGGACTTCGCGCCTGGTTTCGCTCCACTGGCCGTGATCAGCGATGGCCTATGGCGCCGTGCCTATGGCGCCGATCCGAATGTTCTCGGCCGTACCATCCGGATCGACGGTGATCCCGCTACAATTATTGGGGTTCTGCCACGCGAATTTCGCCATCCTGGACCGACGACTTCCGGCGACGTGGAAGTGTTTGGCGCCGGCGGATTCAGCGCAGATCCCTTTCCCCCGCCAATGCGTGGTACCCGGATTTTAGTACATGGAATCGGACGACTTAAGCCTGGCGTGACACTGGCGCAAGCTCAGGCGCGGCTCACTGCCATGGCTGCCCAATTACGCCACGACTTTCCCACCGATTACCCGCCGCAGGCGCAATGGACAATTGAGATTCAACCATTGCAAGAAACTTTGGTGGGCAAGGTCCGGCCCATGCTGCTGGTGTTACTGGGTGCGGTCATCCTGATCGTTTTCATCGTATCGTTGAACATTGCCAATCTCCTCCTGGCGCGCGCTTCGGGGCGGCAACAAGAGATGGCGGTGCGGTTAGCGCTGGGGGCGAGCCGCGGCCGCATGGTGCGCCAGATGCTGACCGAGTCCATGCTGCTGTCGCTCATCGGCGGCGCCGCGGGAATCGCAACCGCGGTGGGTACTTTAGGTTTCATCCTGCGCTTTGTGCCATCGAACGTTCCCCGGCTCAACGAAGTACGAATCGACTGGGTGGTGCTGGCCTTCGCTCTGCTGATTTCCATTCTTACCGGCTTAGTGTTTGGACTTGCTCCAGCGCTTCATTCGGCAAAAGTCGCTCTCTCCTCGGCCATTCGTGAAGGCGGTCGCGGGTCCGGCTACAGCACGAAGACCGGCCGATTGCGGGATGTTCTCATCGTCTCTGAACTGGCATTTGCCGTCATACTGATGGTGGGAGCCGGCTTGCTGCTGCGTACGCTGCGGGATCTGTTGCAGGAAAATCCAGGCTTTACTCCAACTCAAGTTGTCACGGCAAACACGTGGCTAGGAGTTCCCAACGATCCGAAGACGGATCCGTATCTCGGTATTCCTGGTAAGGCCACCTTTGATCGTGAGTTGCTGCGGCGCATGAAGGCAATTCCGGGAGTAGAACTCGCCGCAATCACCTCATCTCTACCGACCACCAATAGCAACCCCAACGCGGTCGGTGGCTTAGAGATTGAAGGCTTAGCGATTGAAGATAGACCGGTCGAGTCCTCGCAGGATCTGCGCGCCGAGAGAATTCGGATAAGCCCCGATTATTTTAAGGTGTTCCAGGCGACGCTCCTACGCGGCCGCTCATTCACCGAGGGCGATGAAGACGGCAAACCGCTGGTGGCCATCATTGATGAAAGCACCGCTCGTAAGTATTGGCCGGATCGCGATCCGCTGGGCCGCCGAGTGCGGTTCGGACAAGACCCTACCAAGCCATGGACGACCGTCGTGGGTATTATTAAGGATATCAAGAGTGACGGTCTCGACATCGATGGCGTTCCCCACATCTATGTTTCGACCTATCAAGACCCCAGCAAGCAAGTGAGCGTGGTGTTGCGGACGTCTCTGCCCGCGACCCTGCTCGAACCACAGATTCGGCATGAAATCCAGAGCATTGATCCCGGCTTGCCGGTATTTAATGTTTCTTCTATGAACGACATCCTTGATCGGTCACTGGCTTCACGCCGTTTTTCTGCCGACCTGGTGGGCGGATTTGCCGGACTGGCGGTGCTTCTGGCTTCCATCGGAATTTACGGCTTGCTGGCCTATATGGTCGGCCAAAGATCCCGCGAGATCGGTCTGCGCATGGCCTTGGGCGCGCGGCGGGACGACATTCTGAAACTGTTCTTACGCAAGGGTGTCGCGCTTGCCGGCGTGGGAATCGTTGCCGGCGTGGTTGTTTCTGCATCGACTGCTTCCATGATGGCAAGTTTGCTTTATGGCGTTCGCCCGCATGATCCGGCTGTGTTTCTGATCGTGCCTCTGCTTTTACTTGCAGTGGCCGCGCTGGCTAGCTATCTCCCAGCACGCCGCGCGACGAAAGTGAACCCGATGATTGCCCTTCGCGAGGCATGAACTCACCGGTTTACGGCCGGTCTTGATAAGGAGAGTCACTTTAAATGAAGAACTGCCCGCTGGCAAATACAGTGACATGATACCGATTCACCCTAAATTCCTTTCTCCTTTCGGCTGTTGCAATAGATATGCTGTCACCGGATTAGACCCCATATAACAGCTTCACGCAGCGCTGTTCTCTGGACCCCAAGCTCCTCTCTGACGACATAGAAGATATCTTTGAGGAAGAACGGCGCTCCGGACCTGAGTGAACGGACCGTTTTTTCCAAAGTGTCAGTCCCGGCTGGTCACAAATTACCGTCCCCGCAATCTCAAGCCAGTACGGTTGCCTGTGGTTGAGATTCTCACACGCATCATTGAGCACTGATAAGCATGAAGAGACTGGGAGCTACGCTACAGGCTCCAGGTGAAGACGCGTGCCAAATGGAGCCGTCAGCATAGGTTACTGAGTTCACGTCAATAGTGCTGATAGCAGAGAAATGGCCAAACGAAAGTTCACGGGAAGCGCTGCTATTTCCCTTCACGTCCAAGGCGACATCCATCGTCTTCCAGATGTCAGGTGTTGCAGCGGAGACAGGGACAACTCTCCATTTGTAACTTAACCCGTGGGCGGTGATTTCCGCATTCACGATCTGGTGAGGCGAGAAATTCGTCATTTTGAAGTCAAACCATTGCTCCGTCTTCGGACCGACATGGTCTGCTGGCACGCCTTTGGCGTTCTCGTACGCGAAGAGGCCGCTACTACGCTCCAGTTCAAGCCCGACAGGACATTTGGAAGGATCAATGCGTGAGGGCAGCGTGAGATCTGACCGAACATTGATGTGGTTGCGAGCATGATGGCAAGTGGGAGAATGCCGGCGGATTTCATGTCTGCCTCCGGGTTCGTGCGCCTGACGTAAACAGGCTACTCCTTACCCGTTTTCGTGAGCAAGTGGCGGTGAATGGAAGCTGAGACGGTGACGGCTCATCGCGGCAGGTCAACCACGGCTCATAGCCGGAGCCGGCTTAGCGAACGACTCTTCCATGTGCCCACATTGGCTACATTCATATCGGACCCTAGCTGCCGAAACCTCAGGAGTGCTATCAGTCGGCTTCCGTTGCAGTGCAGGAACCGGGGTCGGTTTCGTCAATTCGCGCATGATGGCGTAGCAAGAAGGACATTTCTTCACCAGGTCACCTCAAGCAAGTAGGACGCTAATCAGGCGCGAAGGGTGGCCTTTCGGACTGCCGCTGGCTATTAGCGGAACGGTACCTGGGTAATCAATCTTCCGCCAGCTTGAGAACGGCCGCGGCGCCTGGTCGGGCGTATGTTTGGCGGTACATCAAAACCTACCTCTGAGCGCTAGACGCCGGAAGATAAATACAAACCGCCCTACGTTGGCGCGCTACCCGTCTCAGCTCAAGGCGCATCTGTACTGACAGGTCTGCCAATATGCTATGCCCAGAATATTTGCGGCTCCGCCAGCATTATGAATCCGCTCTCCGGCATTGGGGACGAGTGTTCCTGACGAAGGAGATCGGACTCGCAGACGCAGCACCCCAAAAAGCAATGCAGCTTAAGCAAAATGCATTGAACGCCAGGAATGAAACCAACGAGCGCATGTGTGCGCATAAACGGAGTTGCGCGGTATGCATGGAAGCGACTCGACAACTCAGGATGCCCCGCAAAAAGGTGAATTCAACGAGCGGTTCAAGCCGAAATCAGGAACAATGCGAGGCGAAAGCGAGAGCGGCGGCAAGATCGGACTCTCATGAATCCAGAAGAAAGCCTCGCCTTAAGAGTTCATCAGGCTCAACTTCAACTTCAGGCGAAGAAAAGCCTTTCGCGTAGGCGGGCACGGGTTGAGACATGTCCGTAAGCTGCCTATGCTTCGATTCCATGAGAAATTATAAAAGTGAATTCTCAAAGTGCCACGTCCGTCTGTTTGAAACTCCACGAAACTCCATTGCCGCTTGCTGGCTGGCCGCTCTAAACTCGCCCGTTTGGGACACCGGGTGGTTCTCAAAGCTGGTCGTATCATCTGCATTACTTGCTTGGAGGCTGTAGGGATTTGGAACGACTGCCGCACTACTCGCTGCCCCCAAAATCCAACGATTGCCAAAGGTCCGAGGCTGGGCAAGTCGATCCTATAAGGCCGATTTCAAGACTACGAGTTGATCTTGTATGCATTCGGGAATATAAGGAGTTTTAGAAATTCCGATAGGCTACTGGTCGCTGCTCTTCCCCGGAGTATGCTGGACGCATGATCGCGGCGGTGAAGATCGTCCCTACCGAAGAGTCGCACCTAACCGGCTTGTATAACACGACTTGAACGACTGCTTGGCACGGTGTAACAACACCCTTAAATATTTGCGGGTGATGCCGAACTCGGCACAAACCTCATCTTTGTCGCGTTCTTCCAGCAACACCGACTGAAGCAGACGCCGGTCGCGTTCAGGCAACTGGTTGAGAATCTGGCGAACCACTCGCTCGGTGTCCTTGGCTCCCAGCAGACTCAACGCACTTGGTTCGCAGCCAGCAAGGGTGGCCTCCACTTCGTCGTCGATCGTCGCCTCCGTTCTTTTTTGCGAACGATAGTGCTCGAACAAGACATGGTTGCAAACCGAATTGACGAAGGGTCCCAATCGATCCGGCTGCCGCAGGCCACCTTTGCCGCGCAACAGTGTCAGTACGCGCATGAAGGTTTCCTGCCTGACATCTTCGATTGCTTCCTTGGAATTCAAGCGCGAGCGTAGCTTGAGACGGATCAGCTCGCTGAAGTAGCTCACGAAGTGTCCCTCTATATGCGCATCTCCCGCTCGAAGTTTCTCGACGTAAGACGCATCGAACGCAAAGAATTCCAAGCCCTGTTCCCCTGTGGCGACAGCGAGCGCGTTCATGTGTACATTTCTCCTTGTGGAAGGCGTCTCACCAACCGCCTCACTCACTAAAGCGCAATCGCCTGGCAGAAAGGGCCAGATCGCCAATCATGCGGCCCTTCACGACTCAACCGGGCCGATTGCTGGCGGCCTGCCTTCATGGTTCCTTCGCCAGCACCCGACGACCAGCTTGGGTCGCCACCGGGCGCGAGCCATAAGCCACCACAGGGATGCACCCACCGGACAGGGAAATCGGTGACATGATACATATTCACCGCCGGGAGGGTTAATTTGCTGCAATAGGTATGCTGTCACCGCATTACCCCCCAACCCGCCGAGAGAATGTGCTCAACCAGAGATTCCCAACCATTGCGGCGGCCTTGCAGAACCTTCCGATTGAAACGGTGATCGATGGAGAGTTGGTAGCCCTCGGTCCCGACGGACTGTCGGATTTTAATCTGCTGCAGAACTTTCGCTCCGCAGAATCGCGCATTCTCTACTACGCCTTCGCCATCCTGGTTCATGAGGGGCAACGCCTGACGGATACATCCCGGTCTGGTTCTGGTGTTCATTCACCTTGGTTTATGCCAGCGGGACAACGGCAGGGTGCTCGGTTACGACAACGCTCACGGACACCATGAACGTCATTGGATGGGAGCGTGCAACCAGTAAGCTTTATCAACTATGAACGAACCCCACGTCGTTTCCTCGATGAAGTGGAAGCCCTGAAGGAGAAGGCATGAAAACAAAAATCGGTACAAATAGTTTTGCTGAATTGAGAGAACACAAGCTAGCTCGCGCCCGTAAACTGGACCGTAAGGAGCACGTACCTTTAGAGAAGCGCATCACTTTCGCCACTGCGGATGAGATGCTGTCGCATATTACACCAAAACGTGTCCGTCTCTGCGAGGTGGCAAGGGAGAAGCCTCGTTCCATAACAGAATTGGCGGCGGTGCTTCAGCGCGACCGGAAAGCTGTGCACCGTGATGTTCAGGCTCTCCATTCAGTTGGGATGTTGGTCCTGCGAAAGGAACCGAACCCAGGTCATGGTCAAGTGCAGGTAGTAACAGCGGCGGCCGGCCGATTTCAACTGGTGGCTGAGGTCTGATGAATGAGGAAAAGCAGGTGAACGAGAGATACCGCGACCGGGACTGACACTTTGCAAATTAAAGAGGCAAGTGTCAGCCCCGGCTGGTCACGAATTGATTTCGAAGTGAAATGCCCAGCACTGGTGGATCACGTCTTGGCCGCAGTGATCAGCAACGTGAACACCACCGATGCAGTTTGACCGGACGAGCCCACGGTGATCTTAGGCATGTAGGTGCCAGGCACTGTTGTGGAGTTGGCGATCAGTGTCAATAAGCCTGAAGGGTTGGATTCCGATTCCCTGTAGCTGTACGATACTCCGGCAGGCAAGCCGGCGATGGTGAAGGTTGCTGTTTCAGTGGGCGCAACAATGGTGACCTGAGCATACACCGGCATTCCGTTCGCCGGCACAGTGACGGTGGCGCTGTTGACGGATACGGAGAGGTTGATGGGCGGAGGAGTGTAACGACCTCCTCCGCAACCGGTCAACGCGAAGACGAATGCTGCCGCTACGATCCTTGACCGCAGGATATGTAACACTTACTGAAGCTCACCGTTCTGCAGCACCTGTCTGGTCACTTCTCCCGGCGTGCTCGTTCCCTGCTGCGAGGCAAGCTGGCTGCGCAGACGCTGAAATTGGGCAAGAAGCCTTCTTTTGCTCCTCCGTGTTACCCAGGGCTCGATCCGCCTGGGACAGGCGATAACCACGCAAACCTCATCCTGGGAATCGAGTGCGACTGCCCGCTGCAGATGAGGTAAGGCGAGATCCGGTTTTTGTTGCGCCATCAGAGTTGTCGCGAGCCCTAGCTGCGCTTCTTCAAAGTCAGGGTAATGCTTTAGGGCAGATTCGAAGAATTGCTGCGCCTGGTCGACCTCATTCATTTGGCGATGGATCTCGCCCAGTTCGTAAAGGGCATTTTAACATCCTGCCGCAGGTAGGTCTTCCAGGGCGCCTGCTTCCAGGGGCGGCAGTGGCACGGTCTCCATTACCTGCTTGCCGTTGATCCAGGCCGCAGCGGAATCTTCGCCGGTAGCCAACAGGTCGGCGTGTTTCAACGTCCCATTGAGGTGGAAACGGAACTGGATTCGAAACCTCTTCGAAGCCGCGGTTTGTCGCAAGGAATGGCACACCCGATGAGCTCCTTGTAAAATACTCGTTTCTAGAGCGCGGAAGATTTGATCTTTACAGACCATAATCGAAGGCAGCGGAGGCAACTTGAGCCTGATAAAGGACCTGCAATTTTCGTTGCGTCAGTTGCGCAAAGCCAAGGTGTTCGCCGTGGTTGCCGTGGTGACCCTCGCGCTCGGCATCGGATGCAACACGGCAATCTTCAGCGTGTTCTATAGCGTGCTGCTGCGTCCGCTTCCGTTCTCGGACCCGGATCGCCTGGTGATCGTCTCGGAGCGGGCAGCGAACTTTCCCATGCTCAGCACCTCGTGGCTGAACTTGAAGGACTGGAAGGCGCAGAGCACGTCGTTCGAGGAGTTCGGAGCGACGCGCGTGGTGACCATGGCGCTGACCGGGAGCGGCCAGCCTGAGCAGATTCCAGGGCAGATGATCAGTGGAAATCTGCTGCACATGCTTGGGGTCATTCCGGTTGCCGGCAGGCCGATCAGTGCCGTTGACGACCAGCCTGCATCTCCCGCCGTGGCGCTGCTGGGCTATGGGTTGTGGCAGCGAAGGTTTGGAGGCGCGGAGAGTGTCCTCGGGCAGACCATCACCCTCGATCGCCAGACATACACCGTGGTTGGGGTGCTTCCGCAGGGGTTCGCGTTGCTGCAGCAGTCGCCGGATTTCGTCGTTGCCATGGGGCCGTGGGCGAGCAAACTGCCGGAGGACCGCTCCTGGCATCCCGGTATCAACGCGATCGCCCGACTGAAGCCCGGGGTTCCGTTGAACCAGGCGCGTGCGGAGATGAGCGCCATTGCCAAGCGGCTGTATGTGCAGCATGCGACAGACAATATAGCGATCGATGCAGTGGTGAATCCGATGCAGGCGCAGCTGGTGAGCGAGGTAAAGCCGGCGTTGACGATGCTGATGGGTGCAGTGATTTTTGTGCTGTTGATCGCGGTCGGCAATATCGCCAACCTGATGCTCACGCGCGCCACGGCACGGCGGCGAGAGATCGCCATCCGCATCTCGCTGGGCGCTTCGGACTGGACGATCGTCAAACAGTTGATCGTGGAAGGGCTGGTGCTTTCCTTGACGGGCGCGGTGGTCGGCGTTGCGCTTGCCTATCTCCTGATGCCGTCTCTGCTGCATGCCGCGGGGGGTGTGCTGCCGCCGGGTGCAGAAGTTCACATTGATGCTCGGGTTCTGCTGTTCACCGTCATGCTGTCGATTTGCGCCGGTGTGTTCTTCGGCATCGCACCAGCCAGTCATATCCGGATGAGGGACTTGCGCATAGGTTTGAACGAGACGGAGCGAGCCGGCAGCGGCAAACACACCAAGCTGCTGCGCGATGGACTGGTTGTCTCGGAGATTTCGCTGGCGCTGCTGCTGTTGATGGGGGCGGGGCTTTTTGTACGGAGTCTGAGTCGACTGTCCGCGGTCAACCTTGGATTCTCGGACGATCACGTGCTCGTCGCCGATCTTCCCGTACCACCCGCCAGCACCGTTCCGGCCGAGGCACACCGGAATATGGACTTTTACGAGAACACGCTGCGGGAGCTGCGTACGCTTCCCGGCGTCAAGTTTGCCGCGGCCTCATCCTTTCTGCCGGTGAGCGGAAGAGGGAGTGTGATCCACTTCAATATCCGGGGAAGGCCGCCGCGAAATCCTTCCGAATATGTCATGGCGAACTACCGCGTCGCCAGCTCGGAGTATTTTCAGACGCTTCAGATTCCGCTGCTTGCAGGACGCTGGATCGAAGACTCCGATCGTGAAACCGCGCCTCCGGTGGTGGTGATCAATCAGGCGATGGCGAAGACGTACTTCGGAAATGAGTCGCCGCTTGGAAAGAAGATGCAGCTCGGAGCCGTGCCCGATGACACTACTCCCTGGATGATGGTGGTTGGTGTGGTGGGCAATGTGAAGCAGTCGCTGGTGACCGATATGCCGACTGAGATGTATGTGCCGTATCGCCAGGCGAACGAGGTTCTTCCGGTACAAACGATGTCGGTTGTGATGCGAACCGAAGTCGACCCGCGCCTGCTGATTCCGGATCTGCGGGAGACGGTACGCAGAACCAATCCGGCTCAGCCGGTGGTGCGCATCCGGACGATGGAAGAGAATGTGGCGCAGAACTTCTCGCAGCCACAGTTCCGCGCGCTCCTGCTGTTAATTTTCGCAGGACTCGCGCTGGTGATTGCGGCGGTGGGAGTCTACGGGGTGATGGCCTACTCGACGGCACAGCGCTCAGGCGAAATGGCGATTCGAATGGCGCTGGGGTGCAGCGTCGAACGAATCTTCACCCTTGTGCTTAGGGACGGGCTGCGGCTCACGCTGATCGGGGTTGGGATAGGGACCGCGTTGAGTATCGTGCTGGGACATTGGTTGAAGTCGCTGCTGTTTGGCGTCTCGCCCACCGATGCAGTGACCCTTTTGGGCGCGATCGTGGTGGTTATCGCTGCAGGGATGGCGGCTACGCTGCTTCCGGCGCGGCGAGCATCGCTGGTTCAGATTGCGTCTACCATGCGGGAGAACTGAGGTTCCGATTTGTTGATTGGGTTCAGGTAGCGGGTGGAACTCGTCGGGTTACTCCGTCCCCAAAAAGGTAATTCCCCGAAAAGGTCTCCGGAGAAGCGCGCGACGTCCGGCCGTCGTCGAAGTCACGAAAAACGTACGGGTTGATTGGGCACCTTGGGGCATTCTCACTAGGGCTAAAGAGTCTGCGTGAGAACGGAAAGGACGATCTAAGTTTGCCCTTCTGAAGGGAGATCGGTGGGCTGATTGTAGAAGGGCTGCGATGGCATTTCAATAGACGTGGGCAGGGTTGGGATTTTAGGGATTAGTTTGGGTAAGCTTCGTGCCTCGTGTGGAGGTTTATTGAGAGTGTTGGAGCCGGTACATGCGGGTGAGGTTGTAGGCAGTGTTGGCCAGGGTGAACTCGTTAGCGACTTTAGCTTTTCCGCGGGTGCGGGCGCATGCCGCGCTGCTCTTTTAACACCCCGAAGCCGGGCTCGACCAGGGTTTTGCGCTGAGCATAGGCTTCTCGTCCTGAGGAACTTCGCAGCTTTTGGCGCATGCGCCTGTGCGCCGCCGCCCGTGCCCTCCCCTTGCATCTTTTTCCCAGGTTCAGCGACCGCGCAACGTTCGAATCGGGTAGACAGGCGTCTATCTTTTGCTGCTCCAGCCACTCTAGATTCTTTACCGAGAAGTAGCCGCTATCGGCCAGCACCTCCTCTGGCGGCGAGCCGCACTCGAGTTTGACCTGTTCCATCATCGGCTTCAGCGATGCGTTATCCGTCGCCTGCTGGGTCACTCGCTGGGCCACGATCAGATGATCTTCCGACATAGCGATCTCTGCCGTGTAGCCCAGCTCGAAGCCGCGCCGGCAGCGCAAAAAGCGCGCGTCCGGGTCGGTGCGCGACAGTTTCTCCAGACCGCTTTTGCGCAGCCGCTCCAGCCGTCGCGGCAGCTCGGCCAACTTGCGCTCAGCATCTTCGATAGCCACCGTCAGCCCGGCCGGTTCAGTGTCATCCTGGTCGCAGGCCTGCTGCCAGCGGCGTACGTTACGGCGCAACTTGGCCCGCTCGTTACGAAGCCTCTGCTCCGTCTCCACCCGGTCCCGGCTGGCGTTGGCTTTGATCCGCGTCGAATCGATCGCTACCCGGCCCAGCTTACCCAAACCAAGGCTGCGGGCCATCTCCAAAACCTGTGTGAACGCGTTGTTCAACGCCAGCGCGTGGCGCCGACGAAACGCGCTCAGCGCCCAGTTGTCCACCCGAGCCCCTCCAGCCAGGAAACGAAGCGCTAGATCTTCCCCCAACCGCTGCGATAACCGCCGCGCCGACGTCATCCCTGTCGCATATGCGTACAGCCATACACTCAGCATCAGCTCAGGCGCATACAACATACCCCCTTCAGCACCGTAACTCTTTACAAACATGCTCAGGTCAAGCTGACAAACCACTCGGCGGATGAAAAAACAAAGATGATCCGAACCTAGTTCGTCCACTACGTTCGGGGGAAGCAGATAACCCTGTTCCGGTGAGTAAGGATAAAAACGTGACATGCACTCTTATCCCTCACTAAACTCAGCAATACAAGTCATTCCAGTGGTTCTCACGCAGACTCTAAAGCCCGGTCATTGCAAGATAAAGCGTTTTCGCGGGTTTGGAAAACCCGCTCCCCGGACTTTTAAGTCCGGGGCTACACGACGAACTACACGACGGATTGGCACGCATCAAGCTGTAGCCTGCTACAAATATGGTGCTGAAAACGTAGAAACTCAGTGCCGGCTCGCTGCGGCGAGGCATCCCCGGCCTACCCTGAAACCGAGTTTTCCAACAACCTGTTTAGCCGTGCCCTTCGTTCAGGTTGTTTATGTGCCCCCAAAGCCCCTGAAGGTCCATGCCGTTCGGTTCTACAACAGTCCCCTGAAAGATGGTATAAACCGGCTGTATGCCTTCGAATGAACTCAACCGCCGGCGGTTCCTGCGGCAAAGCTTTGCTTTCAGCGCGCTGGCCAGCTTCGGATCATTGTCATGCCTGGCGGATTCTGTAAAGTCCGACCCTGCCGCGGCGGAGATGCTGGTGCTGGGCGATTGGGGCTACGATGACTACAAAGCCCAAGCACAAGTGGCAGCCGGGCTGCGCGCCTATTCCAAACAGCATTCGGTTCATCCGCAGGCGCTGCTCATGCTGGGGGACAACTTCTACGGTGAATTAGCCGGAGGCGCCAGCTCCCCGCGGTGGCAAACCCAGTTCGAGCAGATGTACCCGGCCAGCGACTTCCCCTGTCCAGCGTATGCGGTCCTCGGGAACCACGATTATCAGAAGTGGCCCGAGAGCAAAGTGGATGCCGAGCTCGAGTACGCGCGCAGCGGACGAACCCGTTGGACGATGCCCTCCCGTTGGTATCGCTTCGAATTTCCCACCAAGAATCCGCTGATTACCTTCCTGGCGCTCGATAGCAACATGCCCAAGGATAGCTACAAGGAGTGGTTCGGAAAGGACTTCACCCTGACCCCGCAGCAACAAGCAGAACAGCTCGCATGGTTCGAAGCGGAGCTAAAGCGCCCGCGCACCACGCCCTTTCTTGCGGTTATGGCGCATCACCCGGTCTACTCCGATGGACCCCATGGAGACCATCCGGTATTGATTCGAGAATGGGATCCTCTGTTTCGCAAGTACCACGTGAACCTGTACATGGCGGGTCACGACCACGATCTGCAGCACCTGGAGTTCGAAGGGCATCCGACCAGCATTTTTCTCTCCGGCGGCGGCGGCGCCGACTTGTACGCGCTCAAAATCGAAGCTTCGCAGCGTGGGCCCTATGCGCAAAAGGTGTATGGTTTTAGCCATATCTCGGTAACCGCCAGGCAAATGACACTGCGCCATCTGGATCAAAATGGCAACACGCTGCATGCCTTCACCAAGACGCCCGAGGGTAAAGTAACGATCGTAGGTTAGCGCGACGCCCCATGGAACCAGCACCATCGCCGCAACCGAAAGGCTCAATCTCCGTCAAGAAGATTGTGTTTGTGCTGCTTGGTATAGCAGTTGTGGCTTGGTATGTCGGGCAACGGAATACCGCCAGCGCGCCCGCACGGTCCGGACAACATAACTCAATGGCCAACGAAATGTCGGCCGGGACCACCTCGCCCCCTCCGCCTCCAGCGACTCGGTCGACGGCGGCACAGAATGAATCGGTCGAGAGATATCCCATGATGGTAAGTCCGGATCAGGAGCAGCCGGAGAAGGAGTTCCCGATCGCCGTCTCACTGACCGAGGAGCCGCACCCGGACGTTTCGATTCTCAGCGGCAACCAGACCCAGGAGGGCAAACTGATCTTATCCCTGCCCGCGGGACAGGAGAGCTGGAAACTGGACGTCTTTCTGACTGGGAACGGCCTGGAGTTTACCCAGGGAACAGGCTCGGGCACCATCGACTTGCCCCGCAAGGGTGATCCCACTCCGGCCACGTTCCTGGTCAAGGCCAGCCCAAGAGCCGCGGCCGACGGCGTGCTCCACGTGATGGCCACCTTTGCCTACCAGGCGGTTCCTCTGGCTCGTATCGAGCGTGACATTAAAATCACCAGCGCCACACCCGCAGTCGCCTCGGAAACGGCAACGGCGAAAGTGTCAGCGGCTCCATCGAGCATGGAGATCAGCGATCAAGTGCCGCAACCTGACCTGGCGCTCTACATCAAGGGCGACACAGTCCTGGTTCTTTCTCCCTGGCTGGGAAGTTCCCGCGGTTCGTTACCCGACCTCAAAGGCTTTTCGGACTTTCTCGCATATCACTCACCAGCGAGTGCGGGACGAGGATCCGAGCCGGTTGACGCCGAACGGGCGGCCGACGATGCCAAAGGGTTTGGGCAAACACTCTATGACAACTATGCCCCCGACGTCTTCAAGACCGCTTTTTGGCGGTTAGTCCAAATGAGAGGCGACCGTTTCCGTACCATCCAGATTTATTCCGACAAGCCGGATATCCCATGGGAGCTGATGAGACCGATGCGCGCGGATGGAACCGGGCGGCAGGATTTTCTCGGTCTTAACTATTCCGTGGCGCGCTGGGACACGAATGATGGCCTGGTGCTGGAACATCCTCCCTATCGCGAGGCCATGCCAAAAACCTTCGTGATCGCACCCCACTACAGCGGAAGCCGGTCACTGGACGGTGAAGCAGCAGAGACCCAGGAGCTTGCCCGGCTGGACGGCTACAGCCCGGTCGACGGAAATCGAAAAGCAGTGCGCGCACTCTTTCGCAATCCTCCACAAGGCATCGTGCATTTCGCAGGGCATGGGGAATTGGACGCGGCCCATGATGAGTTCGAAATCCTTCTGGAAGACGGCGCACTGGATGTGCAATCGTGGCGCTCCATGGCAGATGCTGGCCTGCTGAGCCACACCTTCTTCTTCTTCAACGCGTGCGATGTAGGGCAAGCAAAACAAACCGGGAACTTTGTCGATGGCTTCGGTCCCGCGGTGCTGAGCAAAGGCGCCAGCGGATATATTGGCGCGTTATGGCCCGTCAATGACCAGGTCGCGGCCAGGTTTTCAGTGCGGTTTTATAAGCTGCTGCAGGAGCAGATGCAACATGGGCCCGCGGACGTAAGTGAAACCCTCAGGCGCACACGCCAGGAGATTTACGATGGCAAGAACCCTACGGCGCTGGCCTATGTGCTCTACGGCGACACGAACCTGAAATTTGTAAGAGCAGAGTAGTAGTGAACGCGGTACTTATGGTTTGCTTCCGGCAACCGTATCCGCGGGTTTTTTCGGTTGGCTGTGCAGTTGTAAGTATTCAACTCCCCAGTCGGTGGGCACCTCGGCCGCATATCCCCGTGTACCGGCGCTGGTAGAACCCAGCAGCGTCTCGAGAGGAGACGAGGCACCGCGCTCCCCACCCCGCACCACACTTTCGAAACTCAGCGCGTCGGGGTTGGTTAACGCAGTCGACGTCGTCAGCAGGACATAAGTGTCCGTTCCAAATGGCGGCGTGATTTTAAATCTCGCGCCCGGCAGCGGAATCTGTTCAAGCCGGCCATTTTCCTGCGGATAGCGATCGCCGCCGCCCTGCCTGGGAAACATCAATTCTCCCTTACCCTGGCAATCAATCGCCAATACATACACCCAGCGCGAACCGTTACGCGTGTCTCCGCGAGCTTGCAGTATCAGCTGGTAAAGGTCGCCTTTGTAACTTGGCCCTTTATCCTCCGCGATGCCACCATCCGTGGTACGTTGCAAAGCCAGGTGATACGGGTACTCAGAGTCGCCGTTCTCATTGGACTGCAGTTGCAGCCACCCATTCAGCTTGGCGAGCTTGGCTGCGGACTCTTTCATCGTGGTCGCCGCATCGGTCGCATTGGAGATGGAAACCCAGTTGGTGCGAATGGGGTAAGGGGAATCGGGTGAGCAGCCCGCGCCGTAACCGGCCGGCGTCTGGCGGCCGGCGATCAGTTCGCCCCGGTTGTACCACGCATATGCCGGCCCTGCATCGGTGACCATGCCCGCCAGGACGTACATCGCCTGGGCTTCGTTGGACGTGCTCTGCGCGGCGCTCTGCGGGTTGTTCATCAGGAGCTGGTTGGCCAATTCCGTCGGCGGTGGAACATTCAGCCAAACTACACCGGTTTTGGCTATCTTTTGCTGCAGCAGCCCCGCCGTAAGAGTGGCTCCGAGAACATCCGCCCCGCGGACACCAGCCTTCTGCAGAGTCCAGTGTGAGCCGTCCCAGCCAACCAGATCGGTCCAGGCTTCGAGCGATGGATCGTTGACCAATCGAACCCCTGAGGAGCGAGCTTCGCTCACCGCAGAGGCAATCTGCGCCTGGGTCAGGCTCGACGCCGGTACCCAGAAATAAACCGCCGGCTTTTCCGCCGGAACCCATTTGGCCAATTCGAAAACATCTTTGGCGGCAACCTTCGCGCCCGCGGGGGAAGCGGTCGCGACGGAGCGGTTGACTCCCTGCGCTGCTTTGATCTGCAGGGTTACCTTTTCGCCCGACTGCTGAGCGAGCGGCACGAACTCGCTCCCGGCCCCGATATCGGAGATCGAGCCGATGTCGAGCACCACACCGTCCTCGTCCACGCTGACTACCGTCGCCCGCACTTTCCCCTGGTCCGCTTCGCCTCCGAACAGCGGTTGCTGCTTTCTCTGCTTGCTTCCATCCAGTGCGGGCTGCTGATCTGAGAAGCCCTGTACTTCAAGATCCACCTGTACCCGCTTCCACAGATCAATCGCGGGAATATTTGCGGGCAGTGCCTGCAGTGCATCGATCAACGCCATGGTAAAGACACCGTGTGGGGGCGAAGCATCAGGGAGTTCCTTGGCTGTCTGGTCCACCTGGGTGGCTGCCAGCACCAACGCCGCGTTGTCTTTGCGATCCTCCGGCGCCGTCACCGGCGTGCCGTCGGTGTTCACGTCGGGTGCTTCGGCGATGTCCCTGGGATCGAAGGCCAACATCCGCGCCATGGTCCTGGGCCCTTCTTCGGCCCCGCGCGCCGTGCCCCCGGAATGGCAGGTATCGAAGATGGCCGTCAACCGGATTCCTTTATCGAGCGCCTTGTTGAAGATTCGCGCCATCTCCCGGTCTCGAATATCTTCAGTGCCCAGGTAGGCGTCGGCCGGCACAATCGTGTTGTCCAGTGCAGTAGGCTTTCCCGCCAGGTCGAAGACCTGCTTATTCGACTTTGAATTAACCCGCAGCGAACCGTGCCCGGCGAAATAGAGAACGGCGATATCTCCCTTCTGCGGCTGCTCCACCAGGTACTTATTCATCGCCGCCAGGATGCCCGCCCGGGTCGCCGCGCCATTTTCCAGAACATGGATATGCTGATCGTCATTGGGAAAGCCGAATTTGCTGCTGGTAAGCACGGCGCGCAGCGAAGCAACATCGTAGGTGGGACCAGCCAGATTGTTAAAGCGTGGCGCCCCCGGAGCGAAACGTCCGGTGTTTGCTCCGGGGGGAGCTTTCACGGTGGTGTTGGCGGGCTGGTAGGTATCGATCCCGATGAGCAGCGCGTACTTCGTCTGCCCCGAGGCGGGGAGCATGGGCGCAAGCAGGCAGAAAGCGGCAATAAGGGCCCGCGCAGCAGACATATCCTGGAACTCCGGAAAATCGCGGAATTGTAGCATGAATTTGCGGCGCTTCTGCACTCTCTGGGGTATGCTGCTAGGTGTTTCCCCCCTGCCGCCCCAATTCAGCAAAGTTATAGGAGTTCCTCATGTCGATCTCCCGCCGGGCTTTCTCGGGCAATGCGCTTGCCCTCGCTTTTGTATCGGCTCTCTTCGACGCAGACGACGCGCTTGCACTGCCGGAGTCCGGTCAGGCCGCCAGCATGGAGGCGCCGCACGACGCGTACGACTTCTGGAATGGCTTTTTCGATAGCGTCAATACCAGCAGCCCCGATTTCCATAAGGGCGCGCGCGCAGGGACAGCGGGGTTGGCGGATCCGGCTGCGGAGACGCAGTATCTGCACTACAAGTCCGACGCGAAACAGCTTCGTTATGCCACCGACATTACCCAGAATGAGTTGCTCGACCATGACGGAGATGTTGGGGTAGGTATTCAACTTTCCAAATTCCGCAACGGAAACGGCGTCGACAAGACAAAAAACCAGCAGTTACGCATCGACGCCACCCAGACCCACCCTTACATGAACCTGCTGGCGCCTCTTGCCTGGACCGCCATCGCTTCTCTTAAGCCGAACCTGGCGGGCAAGATATCGTTGGACCAGCTTGGGTTTAAGTCCGACCAGGCAACCAGCGCCACCAGCAATATTCTGCTCACCAAAGGCACGGGCAAGCTGGCCGTGAATGTGAGCCAACCTCCCAACGACACCCAGTTCGTCAAGATACTGAAAGTTATGATCACGGGCGCCAAACTGGTCGCGCCGATGGTAGTGTTGCCGGCGGTCAGCGTGCCCGCGCTCAGCGCCTTCAGTGAGGCCTTCGGCTACTGGGAGGACCGCACCCGTTTTGTGATGAATGGAAATCTCACGACCGCGGTGGCTACGCAACAGGCGCTCAGTGATCCGAATCGCGAGGACTCCTACATTGGCCTGCTCAGCGGCGACTACGTCATGGTCGCGAAAAAGGATACCGAGGCGCTCGGGAAGGAGTTGCCAAATCTCGATCTGGAGCAGGGTTACCTGGTCCGCAAGGATGCAGACAAATCCCAGCCGCTGGAAACCCGGGCAGAGTCTGCCGTGCCGGGCATGACGTATACGACCATGCGCCTGGCCGTCAAGCCTATCGATCAAGAATTGCAATGGCAAGACCGCGGCTTCCGATTCCGGCAGCTCCCCGGATAAGAGCTCCGGCAAGAAGCCAGGGGAAAAGCCGCCGGATTGCCGTAGCGGCTGCTACTTCTCGCTGCTGGGCGGC
>CAWJAB010000016.1:0-68530 GCA_963840675.1 uncultured Acidobacteriaceae bacterium | reverse complement strand
GACAGCTTCAAGTGCCTGCGGTCGCTCAAGGTCGGTTCCAAAACCTATGCCTATCACAGCCTCGCCGCAGCCGAGAAAAACGGGCTTACGGGCATTTCACGGCTGCCCTTTTCGCTGAAGGTGCTGCTGGAAAACCTGCTGCGCTACGAAGACGGCAAAACCGTCACCAAGCGGCGACATCAAGGCCGTGGCAATGGCTCGCGAAGAAGCGTTCGGATCGGGAAATCGCTTTCCGGCCGGCGCGCGTGCTGATGCAGGATTTCACCGGCGTGCCCGCTGTTGTCGATCTCGCCGCCATGCGCGACGCCATGAAGGAGCTGAGCGGGAATGCCGACGAGATCAATCCGCTGGCGCCGGTCGACCTCGTCATCGACCATTCGGTGGCGGTGGATATCTTCGGCCACAAGGATTCGTTCAAGAAGAACGTCGAAGAGGAATATCAGCAAACAAGGAGCGCTACAGCTTCCTGCGCTGGGCGCAGGGCTTCGCCAATTTCCGCGTCGTGCCGCCAGGCACCGGCATCTGCCATCAGGTAAATCTGGAATATCTGGCCCAGATGGTCTGGACGCGCGAAAGTGAAGGACACGAAGACCGAGAAGTCAGTCGAATGACTCGCCTTTCCTGATACGCTCGTGGGCACCGACAGTCACACCACGATGATCAACGGGCTAGCGCGTTCTCGGCTGGGGCGTTGGCGGCATCGAGGCGGAAGCCGCGATGCTCGGCCAGCCCATTCCATGCTCATCCCTGAGGTTATCGGCTTCCGGTCAACGGCAAGCTGAATGAAGGTGTCACCGCCACCGATCTCGTGCTCACCGTTACGCAGATGCTGCGCAAGAAAGGCGTGGTCGGCAAATTCGTGGAGTTTTTTGGGCCGGCCTCGACGATATGGCGCTGGCCGACCGCGCCACATCGCCAACATGGCGCCCGAATATGGCGCGACCTGCGGATATTTCCCCATCGACGCCGAAACCCTGCGCTATCTGCGGCGACGCCGGCCGCAAGGCCGCACGCGTGGCGCTCGTTATGCCAAGGCGCAAGGCATGTTCCGCACCAAAAGTAACCGGACCCGGTATTCACCGATACGCTCGAGCTCGATCTGCGCGATCGAACCGTGCCTTGCCGGACCAAACGGCCACAGGATCGCGTTGCGCTCAAGGAAGTCAAAAACGGCTTCGCCTGGTCGATGGACAAGGAATTCAACAAAAGCCGCCGCCATGGACAAGCGCGTGCCGGTCGAAGGCCGCAGCCACACGCTCGGCAATGGCGACGTCGTTATTGCCGCGATCACCTCCTGCACCAATACGTCGAATCCGAGCGTGATGATCGCTGCGGGCTTGGTCGCCCAGAAGGCGGTCGAGAAAGGCCTCACCGTCAAGCCGTGGGTCAAAACCTCGCTCGCGCCCGGCTCGCAGGTGGTGGCGGAATATTACGAGAAGTCGGGCCTACAGAAGTCGCTCGACGCGCTTGGCTTTAATCTCGTCGGCTTCGGCTGCACCACCTGCATCGGCAATTCCGGCCCACTGCCGGAGGAAATTTCCGAGGCGATCAACAAGAACGACCTGGTGGCCGCCGCCGTTCTGTCCGGCAACCGCAATTTCGAAGGCCGCGTCAATGCCGATGTGCGCGCCAATTATCTGGCCTCGCCGCCGCTGGTCGTCGCCTATGCCATCGCCGGCTCGATGCAGATTGACGTCGCCAAGCAGCCGCTTGGCACCGACCAGAAAGGCCGCAAAGTCTATTTGCGCGACCTCTGGCCGTCGAGCCGCGAGATCGCGACGGTGATGAACAAGAGCATCAACAAGCAGATGTTCAGCCGCAAATATGGCGACGTGTTCAAGGGTGACGCCAACTGGCGCAAGATCGCGGTCAAAGGCGGGCTGACTTTCAAATGGGACGACCGTTCCACCTACGTGCAGAACCCGCCCTATTTCGAAGGCATGCAGAAGCGTAGCCAGCAGATCGACGACATCGTCGACGCGCGCATCCTCGGCCTGTTCCTCGATTCGATCACGACCGACCACATTTCGCCGGCCGGATCGATCAAGGAGGAGAGCCCCGCCGGCGAATATCTGCGCGACCATCAGGTCCGCCCGAAGGATTTCAATCAGTATGGCACGCGGCGCGGCAATCACCAGGTGATGATGCGCGGCACTTTCGCCAATATCCGCATCAAGAATCAGATGGTGCCCGGCGTCGAAGGCGGCTTCACCATCCACTATCCGTCGAAGCAGCGCATGACGATGTATGACGCCGCGATGCGCTACAAGGCGGAGAACGTGCCGCTCGTCATCTTCGCCGGCAAAGAATACGGCACCGGCTCGTCGCGCGACTGGGCGGCCAAGGGCACGGTTCTGCTCGGCGTGCGCGCCGTAGTCGCGCAGTTCGAGCGCATTCACCGCTCGAACCTGGTCGGTATGGGCGTCATTCCGCTGGTGTTCGAGGAAGGCACCTCCTGGCAAACGCTGGGGCTCAAGGGCGACGAGCAGGTGACGATCCGCGGCCTGCACGGCGATCTCAAGCCGCATCAGCGTCTGCTGGCCGAGATCGTCGCGTCCGATGGCGGGCTCAAGCGCGTCCCGCTGATCAGCCGCATCGATACGCTCGAGGAGCTGGACTACTACAAGAACGGCGGCATCCTGCAGTACGTGCTGCGCCATCTGGCCGCGTAAACGACAATTCTCTACCGCGACCTGCCTCACCGCGAAGTGAGTGGCGGGTGACTGTCGCCGGGGTTAGAACGGACGCCGTCATCAAACCGTCACCGGGGGCGAATTTCGCTTGGGGTCTGGGGTGGAGCTTGGAATGCGGCGTCGCTGCCTCGCGTCGGCACCCTTCATCGCCGGTCTCCTGCTTTCGACGGTCGCCGTCGCGCATGCCGGCGAGCCGCGGGCGCTGCTTGAACTGTTCACCAGTCAGGGCTGCTCGTCCTGTCCCGCCGCCGACAAGCTGCTTGGCGATCTGGCCAACGATCCGACGCTGGTGACGATGAGCGACCCGATCGATTACTGGGATTATCTCGGCTGGAAAGACACGCTCGCCAGCCCGGCGCATTCGGCGCGGCAGCGCGCCTATGCGCATATGCGCGGCGACCGCGAGGTCTATACGCCGCAGATCGTGGTCAATGGCGCGATGCATGCGCTCGGCAGCGATCAGGCCGCGATCGAGCGCACGATCGCGCAGACCGACCAGAAATCCGGCGTGATGTCGCTGCCGGTGCTGCTGTCGATGGGCGGCGCCGGATTGAATGTGAAAGTGGAATCGGCGGAGAACGAGCACAATGCCGGCGAAGTCTGGCTGTGTCCGCTGACGCGCGCCGTGGCGATCGCCATCGGCCGTGGCGAAAATCGCGGGCGTACCGTCACCTACCACAATGTCGTGCGCAACTGGATCAAGCTCGGCGACTGGACGGGGCTCGAAACGGCGTGGACCGTTCCCGCCTCGCAGTTCGAAACGACGGCGTCGATGCCGCCGCCGTCATGGTGCAAGAGGGCACGCACGACAAGCCGGGCATCGTTCTCGGCGCGGCCTACGCGCCGCTGCAGTAAGCGCACTGCCGCAGACCAAAAGCAGCAAACAAAAAGGCCGGCGACAAGCCGGCCTAATAGTTTTGGGGGAACTCAACTTTGGCACTTACGCGAACTGAACTCTGCTCGCTACATCTACATGCGCCTCTAAAACTCTTGGCCCGGTCCGTTCGCGCCCCGGGGGGCTGGGGGGCTGAGGAATCCGGAACACGATCCGAACCGGGCCCTGAGGCAACAGCATCTATTTCGCCGGGTAGCTTGGCGCGTGCTTGGCCGAAATAGGGCCGTATTATGATTGCGCTAACAATACCGTGATTCCGGCGGTCAAAAATGCCGCACTGTTGCGCCGCTGTTTGTTTGGTTGGCAGCCCGTTGCGGGCCCGGCCTCGCCGTTTCGCCGCGCTTTTGCCGGCCAAGAAAGGCTTGCCCACGGTCCGTTCCGGCGCGATCATGAAGCCCCGATGACACAAGGAGGCGCCGTATGGACTTCGGCGACATCGATCCAAGCGCGTTTCGCGGGGGCGAGCATCGTGCGCACGCTCCCGCCAGCGAAGTGACCTTCAGCCGGCGCGAACTCAACCGTATTCTGGGCCTCTATGGCCGCAAAGTCGCCGCCGGCGAGTGGCGCGATTACGCCATCGATTTTCTGAAGGATCGCGCGGTATTTTCGGTGTTCCGCCGCGCCTCGGAAGTCCCGATCTACCGCATCGAGAAGAACCCGAAACTCGGCCGCCGCCAGGGCGCCTTCAGCGTGATCTCGGCCACCGGACATATCCTGCGCCGCGGCCATGAGCTCGACCGCGTGCTCGGCGCGCTCGATCGCTCGCTGCGCGTGGTTGCGGGTTAGCTGTCATCCTGAGCTGGCCGTGCGGGTCGAATGCTCTCAGGGACGTAAAGCTAGGGCGGTGCGGTATCACCAGTTCCCAGCGCGCGCTGCATCAGCACGGTTCGAGCCATTTGCCGTGTTTGAAGCCGACCGAGCGCAGCGTGCCGATCGTCGTAAAGCCGGCCGCGGCATGCACGGCGATCGACGGAACTTGCACCGAATCGCCGATCACCGCGATCATCTGCCGGAAGCCGCATCGCTCCGTATCGCGCGATTAATCGCGCCAGCAGACGCGCGCCAATGCCGCGACGGTGGAATTGCGGCGCGATATAAATAGAATCTCGACCGTCCATCGATAAGCCGGCCGGGCGCGGTACGGCCCGGCATAGGCGTAGCCGGCCACCGTGCCGTCGAGCTCGGCGACAATATAAGGAAAGCCGGCTTCAATCAGCGCCCGACAGCGCCGCGCCATTTCCGCCTCGTCCGGCGGCTCGAGCTCGAACGATGCCGTGCCGTGCGCGACGGCCTCGGCATAAATCCGCGTAATGGCCGCAATGTCGTCCTCGCGAACGCCGCGAATGGTCGCTTCCGTCATGGGGGTAGAATAGCAAAACGCCCCGGATTTTGGTCCGGGGCGTTGTGTTCGATTAGCTGCGGCTCGACTTAGCGGCGGTCGCCGAACAGGCGCAGCATCATCAGGAACAGGTTGATGAAGTCGAGATAGAGCGACAGCGCCCCATCACCGCCTTGCGGCCGGCGACGGTGCCGTCATCCATCGGTGAGTACATCTCCTTGATCTTCTGCGTGTCCCAGGCGGTCAGGCCGGCGAAGACCAGCACGCCGATCACCGAGATCATCCAGCTTAGCGCGCTCGATGCCAGGAAGATGTTGACCAGGCTGGCGATAATGATGCCGATCAGGCCCATGAACAGGAAAGAGCCGACAGGGGTCAGATCGCGTTGCGTCGTGTAACCGTAGAGGCTCAGCGCGCCAAACGTGGCCGCCGATATGAAGAACACACGGGTGATCGACGCTCCGGTGTAGGCAAGGAAAATAAACGCCAGCGAAAGCCCGAGAAGGCCGGCGTAGAGAAAGAACAGTCCGAGTGCTGTTCCCGCCGAGAGCCGGTTGATGCCGAAACTTATCAAGAACACCAGCCCGAGGGGCGCGAGAACATAGCCCAGGATGCCCTTCATGGGGCCGGTCGACGCGGCTTTGAGCGCTTCGTTGACCGACTCCTTCGTGACCGGCTTCTCTGAAGTGAAGGTCAGATCGACCACCGAGACATTGGGGGTGGGCACGCGGATGGCGAAGCCATCCAGCTTGCCCTTGAGCTCGGGCACCACCAGGTGCAGAGCCTTGGCCGCACCGGTGGAGGTGGGGATCATGGACAGCGCGGCGGCGCGGCCGCGGCGCAGATCCTTGTGGGGAAAGTCCAGAATCACCTGGTCGTTGGTGTAGCTGTGGATGGTGGTCATGATGCCGGAGGCGATGCCAAAGGTGTCATGCAGAACCTTGGCCAAGGGCGCCAGGCAGTTGGTGGTGCAGGAGGCGTTGGAGATGACGTGGTGCGCCTTGGGGTCGTACTTGTCCTGGTTCACGCCGAGCACGATGGTCAGGTCTTCGTTGGTCGCGGGCGCGGAGATGATGACCTTCTTGACCGTCCCCTGCAAGTGAGCCTTGGCCTTGGTGGCATCGGTGAAATGACCGGTGGATTCGATCACCACCTGGGCTCCCTGGGAGGACCAGTCGAGCTTGGCGGGATCGCGCTCGGCATACACCTTGAGCTTCTTGCCGTCGACCGAGATGAAGTCATCGCCGGCGGTGATGGTGTGGTGCAGGTTGCCGAGGATGGAGTCGTACTTGAGCAGGTGGGCCAGCGTTGCCGGGCTGGTCAGGTCATTCACCGCTACAAATTCGATTTCAGGATTGCCGAGTGCTGCCCGAAAGACATTGCGGCCGATACGGCCAAAACCATTGATGCCAACCTTTACAGCCATAAACTTTGGGATCTCCTTGAGGGTGGGTGAGGTTTTTACTGCGTGGGTGGAGAACTATTCTGCGAGCCACCGCGGTTAAGCGTTTTTCACAAATGGTGTAAAGCGAAGAAAGGGCACTCTACGCAGGCGTTTCACCAAAGAACGCCTGCCCATCGCCACTCTCACCACAATCGCGCGTTTGTGAAAACGCCTTTAAGCGCGAAAGATGAGTGTACCAAAGAGCGGGCGCCCGAATGGGAGCAGGGCATTTGCTGCGGTGCCGCAACTTGTGTTACATCCACATCATGCGCGAATGGATGCGCGCCCTAATGAGACGACGTGGCAAGCGCGGAGTGAATGACTCGGAATCGACGGGGAAAATCGGACAGGAGATTCCAGTCAACCAGCCGACGCCATTACAGCCGATGTACCCGGAAGACAAACGCGGAAGAACACCCGAGCCTGCTGCCGCCAGGCAAGAGCAGGATGCAGCAGCTCAACTGGTCAAGAAGCCGGCCGGGGCGCCCGAGCCTTCTGTCGCCAGTGCTGCTGCCCAGAGCCCTGCGCCGGCCGAGGAACCAGCCGCGCAGGTCGCGTCGCCGGTTGCCCCGTCGGAAGACGGCAAGCTGGTGGTGGAGACCCAGCCGGAGTCGCCATCGGTCCCTCCTCCCGAGCAGCCTTCGGCCGGACAGAAGGATCTCAAAGGCTACGTGGTGCTGGCGATCGGATTGCCGGGCTCAGGGAAGACAACCTGGTTCAAGCGCCGCGGGGTCACGCCTCTTTCCAGCGACATGCTGCGCAGCATCCTGTTCGACGACATCACGGAACAGCGCTACCAGGGACTGGTTTTTTCCACCCTGCGTTCGCTGCTGCGGGCGCGCCTGATTGCCAAAATGCCGTGGAATTACGTGGACGCGACCAACCTGTCGGCGCACGAACGGCGGCAATGGATCAAGATGGCCAAGAGCTTTGGCTATGAGGCGCAAGCGGTCTTCTTTGATGTTCCACTTGAAGTGTGCATGGAGCGGAACAGCCGGCGGGAACGCACGGTGAGCGATGAGGTCATGCGCAAGATGGCGGAGCGCCTGCGTCCGCCGAGTTTTAAAGAGGGCTTCAGCAAGATCACCATGGTGCGGGTCAAAGGCGCGCCGCCGATCAAAATGGATGGTATCGAGGTGGAGCCGCCCAGCTCCTGATGCCATTTGACCGGCAGCCCACACGCGATTGCTTTCGATCAGGTTGGGCTGACCGCGTCTGACGGACGAGAAATTCTCGACCACATCGACCTTGAGGTTGCGACCGGTTCCACCACTGCGCTGCTGGGGCGCAGCGGGTCGGGAAAGACCACCCTGCTGCGCATGGTGAATCGCCTGATCGAGCCCACCGCCGGAAAGGTGATGGTGGAAGGGAAGGCCACCACCGATTGGGATCCGATCCGGCTGAGGAGGTCGATCGGGTACGTGATCCAGGAGACCGGCCTCTTTCCTCACTTTGACATGGAGCGCAACATTGGGGCGGTGCTCGAGATCGAGGGCCGGCCGAAGCAAGAGATCGCCGGGCGCGCGCGGCAGTTGTTTGCCCAGGTGGGATTGGAGTATGAGACCTTTGCCCACCGCCTGCCCTACCAGCTTTCCGGCGGGCAACGGCAGCGCGTCGGCCTGGCGCGGGCGCTGGCGGCTGAACCCAAACTGTTGCTGATGGACGAGCCGTTTGGCGCGCTGGACCCGATTACCCGGGGGGAGATGCAGGATATGCTGCGCGCGCTGCTGGCGCGGCTTAACAAGACGGTCCTGCTGGTGACCCACGATCTGGATGAAGCGCTGTATCTCGCCTCGCACATCGTGCTGCTGGAAGGCGGCAAGGTGGTGGCCCATCTTCCCGCGGAGGAATTTGTCAGCTCATCCATCCCCGCGGTGCAGGGCTATGTGCGCGCTGTGCATCGGAGGACCACGGACATGTCCGGCTTCCTAGCGCAGCACGCCTCGGAGATTGCCGAGCTGACCCTGGAGCACCTGTGGCTGACCGGCTCGGCGATGTTGCTGGCTGCGGCGATTGGGGTACCGACGGGTATCTGGCTGACACGTCATCCGCGTTGGGCTAAGCCTGTTCTGGGAGTGGTGAATATCATCCAGACGATTCCCAGCCTGGCGCTGTTTGGCTTCCTGTTGCCCTTGCCTTGGATTGGCGACCGCGCGGCGCGCATTGCCATTGCGGCGCTGACCGCATATGCGCTGCTGCCCATCGTGCGCAATACCTATGCGGGCATTGAGGGAGTGGATCCCACGGTGCTGGAAGTCGCCAAGGCCCTGGGCATGACCAGCGGGCAGCGCCTGCGCAAGGTGGAACTTCCCCTGGCGGCGAGCTTCATTCTGGCCGGGTTACGGACGGCGACGGTGCTGGCGGTGGGGATCGCGACCATTGCCGCAGCGGTGGGGGCCGGTGGGCTGGGCGAATTTATCTTCCGTGGCGTGGCTTCGGTCGACAACCGTTTGGTGCTGGCGGGGGCGATCCCAGCAGCATTGCTGGCCATCGGCGCCGACGCCGGGCTGGGTTGGGTGGAGAGCCGGCTGCGCGTGCCGGGACGCACGTGATCCTTCGTCTTGCGGCTTGTCTCTTGTTGCTGGGTGTTTCCGCTTGCGCGCCGCCGCGGCCGGATTATCCGGTGATCGGGGCCAAGAATTTTACCGAGCAGGTGGTTCTGGGCGAGTTGCTGGCCCAGCACATCGAGGCGGTGACCGGCATGAAGGTGGAACGCCGCTTTTATCTCGCCGGCAGCTACATCTGCAACCAGGCGCTGATCGCGGGCCGCATCGATTCGTACGTCGAGTACACCGGCACGGCGCTGACTGCGATCCTGAAACAACCGGTGGATAAAGACCCGCAACGGGTGGTGGATACGGTGCGCCGGCTTTACCAACAGCGCTACCAGGTGGTGGCCACGGCTCCGCTGGGATTCGAGAACACCTTCGCCATGGTCATCCGCGGCCAGGAGGCGAAGAGATCTTCACCTGACTACGCTGAGCGAGGCGGCCCGGTACACTCCGCAGTGGAAACTGGGGGTGGGCTACGAATTTGAGCAGCGGCCGGACGGCCTGCCGGGGCTGCAACAGGCCTACGGTTTCAAGTTCGCTGGATCGCCCAGGTTGATGGATCTGGGATTGCTCTACCGGGCGCTGAATGGGCGGCAGGTCGACATTATTGCGGGGAACTCGACCGATGGGCCCATCAAGGCATTTCAACTGGCGGTGCTGCAGGACGATAAGCATTACTTTCCTCCTTACCAGGCGATTCCCCTGGTGCGGCAGGAGGCGCTGGACCGCTGGCCGCAGCTGCGCCGCGCCTTTGCGGATTTGGGCGGCAAAATTACCGCGGAGGAGATGCAGACCATGAACGAGGCGGTCGACGGGCAGCATCGCGATCCGGCAGAGGTGGTAAGGGAATTTCGCCAGGCGCACGGGCTGTGAATTTTTAAGGGAGAAGGAGCGATCCACTCTGCATCGACCTCGCTAGGTGCTCTAAAGTCCAGACCGGCACTCTTGAGATCCCGTATGGGAGAAGGAGATTTCCTGTGAGAGAGACTTACAGCTCCACTGCCGGAGCCTTGGTTGCGAGGTACGCTCTCCGATGTGCCGGTGCTGCAGCGGGCCCTGCTTCATTCGCTGCAGATGGCGCAGGAGGATGTCGCCAAGTGGTGCGGTGGCCTTGACGACGGCGAGTTCCACGCGCGGCCCTTCGGGCTGCCTTCCGTCGGATTTCAATTGCGGCATATTGCCCGCAGCCTGGACCGGTTTTGCTGCTACGCGGAGGGCACTCCGCTCAGCCAGGAACAATTGGCGGCACTGGCCAGCGAGATGACCGCAAGCGGGACCCGCGAGGAGATCTTCCGCGAACTGGAAGCCAGCCTGGACAAGACTCGGCAGCGCTTAGACAAAATTTTCCGCCAGCCGGCCGATATGCCGGTCAAGATCGGCCGCAAGGCCCTGCCCACTACCCTTACAGGACTTTTGGTCCACGCCGCCGAGCATACCCAGCGGCATGTGGGGCAGGCCATCACTACCGCAAAGGTGATTGTGGCTAACCGAGCTCCGGCACGCGGTCGATGATGTGTCCCATCTTTTCCTGCTTGACCTGGACATAGTGCTCGAAGCTGTCCAGCGGCTCCACCTCGGCTGAGATTCGTTCGACCACGCGAATGCCTATGGATTCCAACGCCTCGACCTTCTCCGGGTTGTTGGTGATGAGACGTACGGAGGTTACACCCAGCAGCTTCAGAATCTCGGCGGGCAATTCGAATTCGCGGCAATCGGCCTTGAAGCCGAGCCGGAGATTGGCTTCGACCGTATCCAGTCCCTGGTCCTGCAACTCGTAGGCGCGTAGCTTGGCCATCAGCCCGATGCCCCGGCCCTCCTGCTGCTCGTAAAGCAGGATGCCGGCGCCGGCTTGGGCGATGGTGCGCAGGGCCAGTTCCAACTGTAGGCGGCAGTCGCAGCGCAATGAACCGAAGACATCGCCGGTAAGGCATTGGGAATGAATGCGCACGACCGGGGGCCCACTGTGGATATCGCCCAACACCAGGGCGATGGCGCCCTCGATCTTCTTGCTGACGGCAGCGGTCCCCGGGCTGCAGGGTTCGGGGTCGAGACGGGTGCCTTCGAAGCCCAGAATACGGAAATGACCCCAGCGGGTGGGAAAATCCGCATCCGCTACTTTCTTTACACTTTCCAATGGCATAGTTAATTAGAGCCTCTCTCCCAGCCTCGTGTCCAGCGAGAGGACTGGCGTAAAGTAAGAGCGTGGATGCGACTAAGGTCGTACTGGTCACCCTGCTGATCAAGTTCGGCGTCGCCGCCGCTGTTTCGGCGGTGACCGCCAGGGCGCTGACCTTTCAGCGCCTGCTGTTTGCCGAGCGCCGCACCACGGGCCAGACGATCGGGCTGCTGGCCTTCCTGTGTATCCCATTGACGCTGGGCGTGTGGATTCGATTCATCGTGGCCAACTTTTATGCGGCGGACATCGGCTTCGAGACCGTCATCCTTCTGGGCATCCTGCTGGGGCCGCTCTCCGCGCTTTTTGGCGGCGCGGTGCTCTCTCTGCCCGCCATGCTGCACCACGAGTATCTGACGCTGCCGTTCTTTCTTGCGGTGGCGGTCGTTTCCGGGCTGTACGGGCGGGCTGTCGAGACCGAAGAGGTTTGGTCGTTTTCTCCCTTCGTGGACCTCAGCATCTATCGCTGGGTGCGGCGCAATCTGCGAGAGCCGCGCTTCGATCGCCAGATCCTGCTGCTGATGCTCATCGTGGGCATGCAGATGGTGCGGATGTGGCTGGCACAGCTTTACCCGGGCCGCCTGTTTACTCTGAACTCCCCAAGCCTTGCGGTGAAACTTGCCATTTGGGTCTGCCCCGCGGTGGTGGTTGCCATCCCGCTGAAGATCTGGAATGCCAGCCGCATTGAGATCAAGCTGAAGGAGCAGAAGCGGCTGGTGCTGGAGGCGCGCTTCGACGCGCTGCAGCGGCAGATCAACCCCCACTTCCTGTTCAACACGCTCAACTCCATCGCGTCCCTGGTCCGCTTCCGGCCGGAGATGGCGCGGGAGATGATCGTGCAGTTAGGCAACATTCTGCGGGCGCTGCTCAAGGATCACGATTCGTATGTGCCCTTCCGCGAAGAACTGACCTTTGCCGACGACTACCTGGGCATCGAGGTGGTGCGTTTTGGCGCGGAAAAGCTGCGGGTGGTGAAGGAGATCGACGCCGGCACGCTGGAGCTGCTGGTGCCCTGCATGGTGCTGCAGCCCTTGATCGAAAACAGCATCAAGCACGGCCTGGAACCGCGCCTGCAAGGGGGAACCATCACCCTGCGCAGCCGCATCCAGGGCGCCAAGATGATCGTCGAGGTGGAGGATGACGGCGTGGGCATGGCGGAGGGCCGGGTGCGGGAAGTAGGCTTCGCCAGCCGGGGAGCCGGCATCGGCATGCGCAATGTGCGGGAGCGGTTGGAAGTGCTTTACGGCAACAGCGCGCGCTTCGAAGTGTTCAGCCGGCCGGGGCGGGGAACCCGCGTGACCCTGGAGATCCCGATGGCGCCGAATGTCCTGGTGCTGGCGGATCAGACCTCGGCGCGCGCCAGCACGCGCTCATAGTACTGCTCGTAAATGGGAATAATGCGCGACGCGCAATAGCGATCCTGGGCGGCTCGTCTGCCGGCATCCGCCATTGCGGCCAGGCGGGCATCGTCGTTCAGCAGTTCGATAGCGGCGGCGGCCATGGCATCCACATCGCCGACAGCGAAGAGGCGGCCGGTCACCCCGTCTTCGATCAGCTCCGACACTCCACCGACGCGGGTGGCGATGGTGGGAACTTTGCAGGCCATGGCTTCGAGGGCGGCCAGGCCGAACGACTCCAGCTCACTGGGCATGACCATCAGGTCGGCGACGGGCAGCAGTTCATGCACCCGGTCCTGTTTGCCCAGGAAGTGCACCCGGTCCTGGATGCCCTTGCTGTTGGCCAGCCACTCCGCCGAGGAGCGGTCCGGTCCATCGCCCACCATCAGCAGACGCGCGGGGATTTCCTGCGCGACGCGGGCGAAGACCTCGATCACATCGAGGATGCGCTTGACCGGACGGAAGTTCGAAAGGTGCAGCAGGATTTTTTCTCCCGGGTCGGCATAACGAGCCCGGGCAGCGGCACGATGGTCGCCCAGGGGCTTGTACTCGTCGCAGTTGACGAAGTTGGGAATCACCTCGATGGGCCGCAAGATGCCGAAGTCGTGCACGGTTTTCTCGCGCAGGTAATGCGATATCGAGGTAACGCCGTCGCTCTCCTCGATGGCGAACCGGGTAATGGGCAAATATGACCGGTCGAGGCCCTACCAGGGTGATGTCGGTACCGTGCAGGGTGGTCACAAAGGGCAGCTGCCTGCGCTTGGCCAGCATCTGGCGGGCAAGCAGCGCGCACACCGAGTGGGGAATGGCGTAGTGGACGTGAAGCAGGTCGAGCTCGTAATACTCGGCTACCTCAGACATGCGCGTGGCCAGGGCGAGATCGTAGGGCGGGTACTCGAAGAGGGGGTAATTGGAAACCGGCACCTCGTGATAGAAAATGCCCTCTTCGCGGCCGGTGAGGCGGAAGGGGCGCGAATAGGTGATGAAGTGGACCTGGTGACCGCGGGTCGCGAGCTCAATGCCGAGTTCTGTCGCGACCACTCCGCTGCCGCCATAGGTCGGATAACAGGTGATGCCGATCTTCATGGTCCAATTCCTCTTGAAGTTGTTTCCGGTTGGCGCTTCCATCTGCATCGGTCGCTGCTGCAGTGAACAGCAGGTCCCTCCACGCGCTCCCGATTCCGGTTCGCTCCGGTCGGGATGACAAATTTGTTGCGAAGACAGAGCTGTCCCCGAAGAAACTTGTGGATTTCCAATAGAATTGTCATCCCGACCGGAGCGAAGCGGAGTGGAGGGACCTGCTGTTCCACTTTCAGCATGCAACGAAAACCTCCTTAACAGCGGAGTTGATGAAAATCCGTTAGGGTCAAGCCCGGTTCGTTCCTCAGTGCTTCCGGAATGACATCGAGCAGTGCGCAGCGCTCCGTTTCCCGTGAACTCAACAGCCGTGTGTTGGCCTGCTCGAGCGCCTGGTCGTTGTACCCCGGATGACAGACCAGCTCCCATGTTCCCCGAGGCATCGCTTGCAGCAAGGAACGCAATACGGAGTCATCCAGGCTTCCGGTAGCCAGAACGCCGATCGAGCCGTCGGCGGTCATCATACCGTGTTCCGTAGTCAGCCTGGTGAATGCACGCCGCTGGGTTTGCATGGCGCGCACCTGGGTTCGGCGCCAGGCACTGGCGCCCCGGGTGGCGCGAAGGCTCCACCACGGTTCAAACGGATTGCGGACGCAAAAGACGCCGCACTGGCGCGCCGCGCGGAGCAGGGGAGCAAGCACACGGGGAAACGCGTGCAGATGTTTGTGCGAGTCGATGTGGCTGACGGTGAGACCACTGGATTGAATACGGCGTATCTGGGCGATGGCCTCGGCCTCAATCTCCTGCTCGCGAATACGGCCGCGTAGCAAGTCGCGCAGAAAACTTCCTACCGTGGGCCGGAATACAGCTTCAGGGCCGAGCAGAGAGGGCACCTCGGCGGCGGTGCAGGCAGGGCGAGCCGTCAACCAGGACCACGTGGCATCCGACAGCCAGCGCGGGTTGGGCAAAGGCGAGGTACACCGCGGCAGAGAAGTAAGCCGCAGTGGCCATCAGGGTGGTGGAGCTGAGGGCGCCCGCTTGCTGAAGCTCAACGATCGCGCGGTTGACGCCAGGGGCGAGACCAAAGTCGTCCGCGTTGATGATCAGACGCTTCACTGCGGCCAGTGTACCAAGAGACCTTTTTGCTTTTCGTGCATCAAAGGCGCAGTTGGCAAATGTGCACGCCGGGTTGGGGCTGACGCATCAACTATTAATAATCCGTCTGCAGACAAAGAGCGCTACAATAAGTTCCTTTAAGCGGTGGAGGATCCGCAAGAATGTTTGGAGGATGGCTGCAACGCAAAGGGCCCGGGCCAGCCGCGTATGCGTTGCTGCTGCTGCTGAGCCGTGCCGGACACGCTGCATGGGGAGCGCCTACCGACAACGTCGTCCACCAAACCCCGAGCATTTTCGACCCCCACTCCGGCCCGGCGCGGATGATCTACGGTTTGTCACTTTTTGTGATGCAAATAACCGGCGCGATTTTTATCGTGGTCGCCTCCCTTTGGCTCTATGTGGTCATCCGCTACCGGCAGCGCGACCCCAACGATGATAGTGAGCCGCCCCAGATTTACGGCAGCACCCAGATCGAGTTGGCCTGGACGGTGATCCCGATTCTCATTGTGTTCGTTCTGTTCCTCACTACTGCCCGCATTCTTTTTGCTATTCGAGGATCAGAAGATGCCGCCGACGGCCCTCGATGTCGATGCCGTAGGCCATCAATTCTGGTGGGAGTTTCACTACAATAAATTGGGTTTCACGACGGCCAATGAGCTGCACGTACCGCTCAGCACCGAGCAGGTTCCCACGACCACTTCGCTCCACTTGCTTTCCGCCGATGTGGTTCACAGCTTCTGGGTCCCTGCGTTGTTCGGTAAGATCGACATGTTTCCAAACCAGGTCAACCACATGTGGTTCAATCCGGATAAACCCGGCATGTACGTGGGCCAATGTGCCCAGTTCTGCGGCGTCCAGCATGCCAAAATGCTGCTGCGCGTCTACGTGCAGACCCCGGAAGATTTTGCGGCCTGGGTGAAGAACCAGCAACAGCCGTCGGTACAGGATCCGGCAGTTGCCGAAGGCAGGCAGCTTTTTGAATCGCAGGCTTGCATCAGTTGCCACGTGGTGCGCGGCACCGCCGCCCAGGGCCGGTTTGGGCCCGATCTTACCCACTTTATGAGCCGGGATACGCTGGCTTCCGGAGCGGCCGCCAATACCCCGGCAAATCTCAAGCTCTGGATTCAAGATCCGGACTATTTCAAGCCGGGAAGCTTGATGCCGGCGATGCAGCTGAGTGACGATCAGATCGACAAGATCGTCGCCTACCTCACTACCTTGAAGTAGATAACACCCGGGCCACTGCAGACAGGAGTTTTCGGTTATGGCTGATTCGACTCTACCTATTGGGAGCGCCATCGACCTCACCCCGCCGAGTGAGGCCTATGGGACGTGGCTCGAGCAGGTGCACAGTTGGGTGGTCACCGTCGACCATAAAAAGATTGGCTTGATGTACATCGCCTACGCCGTGATCTTTTTGCTGGTAGGGGGCTTCGAGGCGATCTTGCTGCGCATTCAGCTGGCGGTGCCCCACAACAACTTCCTCTCCCCGCAGGTCTTCAACCGCATCTTCACCATGCACGGCACCACCATGGTCTTCCTTATGGGGATGCCGTTGATCATCGGATTTGCCAATTACCTGGTTCCCCTGATGATCGGCGCCAGGGACATGGCCTTTCCCCGGATGAATGCCTTCAGCTTCTGGATGACCGCGCTGGGCGGCTTGATGCTGTACTACAGCTTCATCGGCGGCGTGGGGCTGCAGGGGGCGGGGAGCGCGCCCGACGTGACCTGGTGGGCTTATGCGCCCCTTACCGAACGCGCATTCTCGCGCGGGCACAGCACGGACTACTGGGCGCTGTCGCTGATCGTCTCGGGATTCGGCACCGTCGGCGCCGCGGTCAACATTATCGCCACTACCCTCTGCATGCGTTGCAAAGGCATGACGTTGCTTCGCATGCCGCTGATGCCGTGGCTGTACCTGGTGGTCTCGGGCATGATCCTGATCGTCATCACCCCTTTGACCGCGGCGCAGATCATGCTGTGCATCGACCGCTACCTCGGGGGACATTTCTTCGACTCTCAGGCTGGGGGCGTGCCCGTTGTCTGGGCGCACTTTTTCTGGATCTTTGGCCACCCCGAGGTCTACGTGCTGGTGTTGCCGGCGTTCGCCATTGCTAACGAAGTCATTCCTGTCTTCTCCCGCAAGGCGATTTTTGGCTACCCGGCGATGGTGTCCGCATCAGCCGGAATAGGATTGATCAGCCTGAGCGTGTGGGCGCACCACATGTTCACCGTGGGCATGACCTCGGCGCAGAATGCGTTCTTCGTCCTCTCGACCTCACTGGTTGGGGTCCCCACCGGCATCAAGATCTTTAACTGGATCGCCACCATGTGGGGAGGCAAAATACGCTTTGCCACGGCGATGCTTTTCTGCACCGCCTTCCTGATCCAGTTCCTGTTCGCCGGCTTGACCGGAATCATGCTCTCCGTCGCCCCCTGGAACTGGCAACTGCACAACTCTTATTTCGTTATCGCCCATTTCCACTATGTTCTGGTGGGAGCCATCGTCTTCTGCTTTTTCGGAGGGTTCTACTACTGGTTCCCGAAAATGACCGGCAAGATGCTCAACGAGCGGCTGGGCAAGTGGCATTTCTGGCTGTTCCTGATCGGCTTCCACGTGTGTTTCGATCTCATGCACATCCCCGGGCTGCTGGGCATGCCGAGGAGTATCTACACCTATGAACCGGGCCGCGGCTGGGACAACTGGAACATGATCGTATCCATCGGAGGCTTGATTCAGGGAGTGGCCACACTCATCTTTGCTTACAACATGGTGTACTCGTACTTCAAAGGCCCGGACGCCGGCCCGGACCCCTGGGATGCCTGGACGCTGGAGTGGGCGACCTCATCGCCGCCGCCCGAGTACAACTTTGCCAGCGCGCCGGTGGTGAGCAGCCGCCGGCCGCTGTGGGACCTGAAGCACCCGGAAGACACCGATTCACGGTACGAATGATCTTAATCACGCATATAAGGCAGTTTCGATGAAAATGAAAGGGCACAAACGATGAGCACCAGCGCCATTCCCCTGGCTCACAGTCACGAAGATTGGGTGCTGCCCTATCACGGCACGGTTGCCATGCTGGCGCTGATCGTTGCCGAGACTGCGATCTTCGGTATCTTCGTGGTCGCCTACATCTATTACATCGGCAAGAGCGTCTCTGGGCCCTATCCACGCCAGGTGCTGGACCTTCCCATCTTCAACACGGTATGCCTGCTGTCGAGCAGCTTCACCATCTGGATAGCGGAGCGTGCCCTGAAGCGAGGCGCGATGGGGGCGTTCAGCCTATGGTGGGCGCTGACGGTGATTTTGGGCGCAATCTTTCTCGGCGGCACCGCACTCGAATGGCACAAGTTGATTTATCACGATGGGCTAACCATCAGCACCAATCTCTTTGGCACCACCTTCTACTCATTGGTCGGCTTGCATGCGAGCCACGTCATCATCGGCCTGGCCATGCTTTCGATTGTGTTGATTTTTTCGCTCACCGGGAAGTTGAAAAGCGAGCACTCGAGACAGCTCGAAGTGCTCTCGCTCTATTGGCACTTTGTCGACGGGGTCTGGGTAGTGGTCTTTACCGTGGTCTACATCATTGGCCGCTGAGAGAAAGAGACAGCAATGCCAGAAGCAATGAATCGCCAGCACGAAAACCCCGATGTCTCCGAAGAGATCGTGCAACTGCCTGCCCCGACTGCATGGCCGGTGGTGTTGGCCCTTGGGCTGACGTTTACCTTCGCAGGGCTGGTGACGAATGCGGGCATCAGCATCCTGGGTGGCGTCCTGGTTGTTGCCGGCTGCGTGGGATGGTTCCGCCAGGTGTGGCCTCATGCGCATCACGTTCCCGTGCCGGTCAAAGTGCAGAAGTTCGCGTTCACAACGGTGAGGACCAAAGTCGCTCATATCCAGATCGACGAAAGCCATCGCGCCCGCCTGCCGGTCCATACACCCTCGGTTACTCGCCGGGGTAAAGGGCGGCATCGCAGGCGGCGCCGCGATGATTTTGCCCGCGCTGCTCTACGGCCTGATCCGCTTACCACAGCATCTGGTACGCCGTGAATCTGTTGGGCGGAGCGGGAGTCGCGGGCTGGTCCAATCCCACCCTGGAGGAGATCCCGCACTTCCGCCTGAGTGCCCTGATTATGGCCACCGTCATCCATGCTGTCGGCTCGTTGCTGATCGGCCTGCTGTACGGAGCCATGCTTGCCCATGATTCCCAGGCAGCCCGTGCTTCTGGGCGGCATCATCGCCCCGGTTTTGTGGACGGGCGTGCTTCATTCAGCGCTGCCCCTGATCAATCCCTTTCTCGCGGATCGAATCGACTGGTGGTGGTTTGTCGTCTCCCAGGTAACGTTCGGGCTGGTCGCGGGTTGGGTGGTTGGGAAGCAAGTCCACATCCGCACCGAGCAATATCTGCCCTTTGCCGCGCGCGTGGGATTGGAAACACCGGGGATGATGGAAGAAGACCGGGAGGATGGAAAGAAGTGACGGCACGCCTCCTCATGCTGGTTTCTTGCCTCGCTGTGCTGGGCTGCGGACCGCTTCCTGGCCATCCGAAGCCCGGACCGTTGGTGCCGCGTCCCGATGAGGTGGTGGACTTTGCGACGCTCTACCGTCAGAACTGCTCGGCGTGTCACGGCGCTGAAGGAATGAACGGCCCATCCTATCCTCTGGCGAACCCTACCTACCAGGCGCTGGTGGATGAGCAGGTGCTGCATCAGGTTGTGGCCAACGGTGATCCGGGCACGCTGATGCCCGCCTTTGCCATCAGCGCCGGCGGAAGCTTGACTGACCAGCAGGTGGATGCGCTGGTCAACGGCATGCGTGCCGCGTGGTTTAAAGCGGGGGCTTCGCTGGCGCGACCCCACCGCCCTACCGCGGCCGCTAAGCCCGCTGACGCGGCGCATGGCGCGCAGGTCTACACGACCTATTGCGCTTCGTGCCATGGAGTTGCCGGACAGGCGGGCAAGAGCAAGGCTGGGTCGATTACGGAACCGGCGTTCCTGGCGCTGATAAGTGACCAGGCACTGCGGACGATCGTGATTGCCGGCCGCCCGGATATCGGCCAGCCCGACTGGCGCAACGACCTTGCGGGGCACCCGATGAGCGATCAGGAAGTAACCGACGTGGTGGGCTGGCTCTCCAGCCAGCGGCCGGGTGCACAGCAAAAGAAAGCCGGAGGAGGCTCGCGATGAGCGACGACAAGGCAGTAAGCAGACGGTGGCTGTTGGTGTCGATCGGCGCTCTGCTCAATGGCGCGGTTGCCCTATTGATCGCCACTCCTATCGTGGGCTACCTGCTGGGGCCGATTCGCAAGAATGGCGGTTACGATTCCTGGATCGACCTGGGCGACGCTTCTGAATTTCCCCTGGGAGAGACGCGGCTGGCCAGCTTTGTGAGTCCAGGGAGCATGCCGTGGGACGGTGCGACCAGCAAGGCTGCCTGCTGGGTGCGCCGGACGGCGGATCAGAAGTTCCAGGTTTTTGCGATCAACTGCGCTCACCTTGGCTGCCCGGTGCGCTGGTTTCCCCAGTCGGAGTTGTTTATGTGCCCCTGCCATGGCGGGGTTTACTACGCCGATGGCTCGAGGGCTGCGGGACCGCCGCCGCGGGGCCTCTTCACCTACGACTACAAAGTGCAAAACGGCAAGCTGATGATTGATGCAGGCCAGATGCCTACGCTGGCCACCAGCGCGTCGGTGCGGAAAGAGAGCTCCGAATGCACTGGCTGAAGCGAACCTACGACTGGTTAGAGTTCCGGCTAAAACTCGAAGGGCCGATCAAGGACACGGTCCTGCACCCGGTTCCGACGAATACGGCGAGCTGGTGGTATGTCTTCGGCAGCGCCAGTTTTGTCCTGTTACTGCTGCAGATCGTCACCGGTATCCTGCTGGCCATCGTCTATGTTCCCTCGGCGGGCGAGGCATGGAACAGCCTGCAGGTGTTGAACCAGCAGCTTCCGCTGGGGTGGTTCCTGCGGGCGATGCATGGCTGGGGTTCGAACTTCATGGTCGCCGTGGTGCTGATCCACATGGCGCAGGTGTTCCTGTTTGGCGCTTATAAGTTTCCTCGCGAGCTGACCTGGATCCTGGGTGTTTTTCTGCTGCTGATGACATTAGGCATGGCGTTCACCGGCCAGGTAATGCGCTTCGACCAGGATGCCTACTGGGGGCTGGGCATTGGCGCCTCGATCGTCGCCCGTGTGCCGTTTATTGGCGGGCCGCTGGTCGACCTGTTACTGGGCGGCCCGATTATCGCGGGCCCTACGTTGACCCGGTTTTTTGCCCTGCATGTTTTTGTCATTCCAGGCATGATGCTGGCGTTCGCCGGGCTGCATATCTGGATGGTGGTGGGGTTGGGCATCAACGATTGGCCCATGCCGGGGCGGATCGTCCGGCGCAGCACTTATATTCAGGAGTACCACGAGCTGACGCACAAGGACGGGATTCCTTTCGTGCCCGGGGCGGTGTGGAAAGACATGATTTTTTCCGCAGCGATCCTTTTTGCAGTGGCGCTTTGCGCAGTGTTCTTCGGGCCATTTGGACCGACCGGCTTCCCCGATCCAACGATCATCCAGACGGTGCCCAAGCCGGACTTTTACTTCTTGTGGCTTTACACCATTCTTTCGTTTCTCCCGGAGAACCTGGAGACGCCGTTCATCCTGATCGCTCCGGTCGTGGGGATTGGCTTCCTGCTGGCGCTGCCGTTTTTTGCCGGTGAGGGGGAGAAGAGCTGGCACCGGCGGCCGATTGCGGTGCTATCGATCACGGTGCTCGCGGTTGGTTTTGCGGTGTGCCAACACCTGGGGACCTATACGCCGTGGAGCCCGGAGATGCAGGCGTGGAGCGGCGACACCGTTCCCGTACATTATGTGCAGAAAGCCACGCCGCTGGGCCGGCAGGGGCAGATCGTTTTCCAGGAGAAGCAGTGCCGCAACTGCCACATGATCGGTGGCGTGGGAGGGCAGAGGGGTCCGGCGCTCGATGGTGTGGCTACCCGGTTGACGTATGACCAGCTGGTGCGGCAGGTGCTGCAGGGCGGCGGGAACATGCCGGCGTATGGGAAGAATCTTTCTCCGCCCGAGGTGACGGCGTTGGTGAGCTTTCTGGAGACGCTTCACCCCGACGGGCAGCTTCCCGCACGGGATGCTTCGCAGCAGTTCATCAGCACTGGAGAGCTGAACCCTCCGCAACCGGCGCAATAGAGGGGCTTTGAACCGCAGATACCCTCCACTGCGCTGACGCTTCCTTGTCGGGATGACAAAGGGGAACGCAGGCTTCCATTGCGCTTGCTGGTCGTGATGTACAACATTCATTTAGAAGGCGACAATTCGCCAGGAAGTCCTGCCCTAGCACTTTGTCATCCCGAGCGGAGCCTGAGGGACCTGCGGTTTCCGCCTGTTGTGCCGCCGCACTATGAGAGGGTGAGAATGTCGGAAGGGGTATCACAAGCCGCGTGGGGCTCGTGGGCCTTTCCCTTTTGGGCCACGGCGGGTTTGATTGCGACCGCATTGCTTTACCTCCGGGGCTGGCGCAAAATTCGCCGCACCCGGCCGCTGATTTTTCCTGCCTGGCGGGCATGGTGCTTCCTCGGCGGCCTGCTCGCCCTATGGATTGCGATCGCCTCCCCCCTCGACACACTGGACGGCCTGCTGCTGACCGCCCATATGACACAGCACCTGATACTGATGTCGGTGGTGCCTCCACTACTGCTCTTAGGCGCACCCGCGGTTCCCACTGCTGCGAGCGCTGCCACGCTCTGTGCTGCGCGATGGACTGGGCCCCTTCTTGCGGACGCCCGCCCTGTACCGGGTGGCGCATCTGCTGACCCATCCCGTGTTCGCATGGCTGGCCATGAATATCGCCTACCTCGGCTGGCACGTGCCGCCGGCGTATGAGCTGGCACTGCGTTCGCCCGGCTGGCATGAAGTGGAACACGCCTGCTTCCTCGGCACCTCGCTGCTCTTCTGGTTTCCTGTGATCCAGCCATGGCCCAGCGTGGCCCGCGGTTCGCGATGGGCCATACTGCCTTATCTCGTCGGCGCGGACCTGGTGAATACAGCGCTGTCCGCGTCTCTGAGCTTTTCCGGCAGAGTGATCTATCCCAGCTATGCCAACGGGCCAAGGGTCTTCGGCATATCCGCGCTGGGCGATCAGGCAGCAGCAGGCGCGCTGATGTGGGTGATCGGCTCTATCTTCTACCTGGTTCCGGTCATGGCGATTGCGGTCCATTTGCTCTCGCCTCGATCAAACCGGCCTGCAGAGGTTTCGCGGGGAAGCGTTGCAACCGATCGCGCAACGCGCTTCGACCTGCTGCGGTTGCCCTTGATTGGAGCTTTGCTGCGAGCGCGGTACGGCCGCATGGCATTGCAAAGCGTCGCCTTTGTGATTGCAGTCCTGGTGATCGCGGATGGTTTCGCCGGCCGTCCCATCGGCGCCATGAACCTGGCCGGCGTATTGCCGTGGACCTACGTGCGGGCCTTCGGCGTAGTCGCTCTGCTGGTGCTGGGCAATATCTTCTGCATGTCCTGCCCCTTCATGCTGCCGCGAGAGCTGGGACACCGGTTGGGTCTGGCTCGACTGAAGTGGCCGCGCCGGCTGCGCACGCAAGTGGGTCGCGATCGTCCTGATGATCCTGTTCTTTTGGTCGTACGAAGCTTTTGCTATCTGGGACCACCCCGCGCGCACCGCGTGGCTGCTGGTCGCATACTTTGCCGCCGCTTTTATGGTCGATACGTTTTTTCGCGGGGCCAGCTTCTGCAAGTACGTTTGCCCGCTGGGACAATTTAATTTTGCCGGGTCTTTGCTTTCTCCCTTCACGCTCCAGGCACGGAGCCAGGCAACCTGCGAGCGCTGCACCACCCATGACTGCATCGCTGGAAACCAGCAGCAGCGGGGCTGCGAGCTGCAGCTCTATATGCCGCAGAAGGTGGGAAACATGGACTGCACTCTGTGCATGGATTGCGTCAAGGCCTGCCCCCATGACAACATCGGCCTCTTTGCGGTTCCACCGGCGCCAACGTCCATCGGGCCGTTCTCGTCGCGCATCGACATCGCGGTTCTCATTCTGGTTGTCGTGCTCAGTGGCTTCGCCAGTGCCGGCTCGATGGTGGCGCCGCTGAGTGACTCTCCGCGGAAGTATGTAACGTTGCTGGTTCTTTTGGCGGTCCTGCTGTTGGTGGGTCTTGCCGCCCGCGGGCCATCCAGAAGGGAAGCCTTCTGCCGCTTCTCCCAAGCGCTGCTGCCTCTGGGACTCGCGATGTGGGCGGCACACCTGCTTTTTCATCTCTTCACCGGGTGGGCAACGCTGGCGCCTGCAATCCGGCAAGCGGGGACGGACTTTGGCTGGCATCTTCTGCTTCCGGCTCGGTGGGGAATGGAGATGCCGCTGCTACCGGCCAACACCATGCTTTCGGTACAGCTCTTGCTGCTGGATGCGGGGCTGCTGTTCACCCTGTACCTGGGTTGGAGATTAGTGCAGCAGTGGTCTGCGCGCACCAGCCGGGCAGTGTTGCTGCTTTTGCCGTGGGCCACCACGGTTGCTGTCGTCTATGCGGCGGGCGTCTGGATCTTGCTGCAGCCGATGCAGATGCGGGGCGTCATAATGAATCCATGAAGCCTCTCGGCCGGCTCGCGGCTGTTCTGGCGTTGGGGATATGGGCGACGGCGGCATACGGCGACGGCGGGACGATGCTCCTCCACCAGGATGCGGGGCCGTTTACCATCACACTTTTCGCTGCCCCGCAGCCCCTGCGAGTGGGCACGGCAGACCTCAGCGTGATGGTGCAGGATCGATCGAGCGAAGAAGTGCTGCTGGACCCGGCGATTGATCTTACGGTCGCACAGGGCGCATCCCAAGATACTGTTCGGCTGGCCAGAGGGCAGGCGAGCAACCGTCTGTTGCAGGCCGCCACCGTGCATTTTTCTAAAGCTGGGAAGTGGCGGGTGACGCTCCTTGTTCGCCGCGGAAACGACGCCGCGAGCCTGAGCACTGAGTGCTCCGTCGAGCCTGACCGCTCGCGTGCGATGCTGGTGTGGTTCTATGTGCTGTTGCCGGTCGGCATTATCCTGCTCTTCGTGCTGCACCAGATGGTTGAAGCTTCGTTCAGAGGGTGTGAGATGATCCAGGCACCGAATCCGTTGATTGCCATGGGAGTGGTGGCGTCGACCGCCGCCACCGACGCGGTTTATGTAATGTTCACGGCGGCAGTTGCCGCGCGCCGCAGGAGCGTCGCGGCAAGCTGGAGCAGTATCTGGTACCTGCTCTCCGCCTTTGCGGTGATCAGCTACACGGGAAATCCCATCTACGTCGTGTTTGCCGCAGCCGGCTCGTGGCTGGGAGCCTTTCGGCGCGGTGACCTGGCTTGGCACGGCCGATGTCAAGAGTGCTTCGGCTAAAATTCACTGACGAGCTGCGTTCCTGCACAAGATTCGGCGCACAGGCGATTTGTGGTAACTTTTGCAGAGCCGCGCAGCAGAGCTGCGCGGCTTTCGAAGAGGGAAATGAGATGGCAGAGGTAACCGCAACGCACACCAAGTGGAACGATATCGAGGTAGAACATCTAAGCTCGCTGATTGGCCGGCAACTGATTGTGGGTACGAATGTGATGGTGGCCCGTATCCTGCTTAAGAAGGGCGCGCGGGTGCCTCTGCACAGCCATCACAATGAACAGGTCAGCTACGTGCTTGAGGGCGATAATGAAATTTTTCCTCGACAACCGGGAGGTCATTGTCTCTGCCGGGGAAGTACTGTGCATCCCTCCCAACATGCCGCATGAGGCGATTGCGCTGGAGGACACGGTTGACCTCGACATCTTCAATCCTCCGCGCCAGGATTGGATCGACAAAGACGACGCGTACCTTCGACAGGAAGCCCCGGTGAAGGGTTGAAAAAAGAAAGGGCTGGCAAGTGGATCTTGGATTAAAGAACCGTAGTGTCATTGTCGCCGCGTCGAGCGATGGGATCGCGCGCGCGGCCGCAGAGAAATTCGCAGCCGAAGGCGCGAGAGTGGCCATGTGTTCTCGCGACGCTGACAAATTGAACCCGGCGGCTAAGCTGATACGGGAACGCTACAACGCCCAGGTGCTGGCCGAACCGCTGGATGTGACCGATGCTGCCGCGGTGGAGGAGTTTGTCAAGCACGTTGCGCAGGAGTTCGGCGGCGTTGACGTGTGCGTGACCAATGCCGGCGGCCCACCGGCCAAGATGTTTTTTGCCACCACGACCGAGGAGTGGCATCGCGCGGTGGAGATGAACTTCATGAGTGTGATCCACTTTGCGCGCGCAGTTCTGCCCTGGATGCAGAAAAAGCAGTGGGGCCGGCTGGTGACGATTACGTCTGTTACGGTACGCCAGCCCGCTGCCGACCTGATTTATTCCAATGCGGTGCGGGCGGGGGTGCTTGGCCTCATCAAGAGCCTGTCCAACGAGTTTGGCAAAGATGGGATCACGGTGAATAACGTTGCTCCTGGTTTCACCGCGACCGAGCGGCTTAAACAGCTCATCGGCAAGCGCTCGCAGGACTTGGGTGTCAGCGCCGCGGACTTCGAAGCACGCCTGGCAAACGAGGCGCCGCTGAAGCGTGTGGGACGTCCGGAAGAGGTGGCCGATGCTATTGTGTGGCTTGCCTCGGAGCGCGCGTCTTTTATTACTGGCCAGACTTTGCTGGTGGACGGCGGACAGTATAAAGGGTTGTAGCTAAGATGAAAGGAACCAGCAGGTCCCTCCACTTCGCTGCGCTTCGGTCGGGATGACAATTCATTTTTGACACTCTCATGTCGGGATGACAACGGCAGCAGAGGAATCCGGTTACACCAATTCCGGAATCTCCTTGGTTAAGCTTGTTTCCTTCACTTTGGCGCTGGCTCACAAGAATCACCGAAAGGACCACCACCGCGCTCCCCGCGAGAATAAATTTGCTGACGCGCTCGTGCAGAACGAGCCATCCCAGGAAGACCGCGACCACCGGATTCACATAGGCAAAGGTCGAGACCTTGGACGTGGGAACATGCTCCAGCAGCCAGATGTAAGCGGTGTAGCCGATCCAGGAGCCGCAGACGACAAGATATGCGATCAGCTGCGATTCCACGGGTGGTCCACACCGCGCGATGTAAGTCCTCTACCAACACGGCGAAGACAAAATTAGCGACGCCGGCTGCGGTTACCTGCCACCCGGTGCTGCTGAAGGGGTCCATCGCCGACTGCCAGCGTTTCGACAGCACCGATCCGAGCGCCCAACTGAAGGATCCGCCGATCAGGCTCAGCGAAGCCCAGAGTTCCTTTCGCCCCAATGCCGTCGTGGAAGTGAGCTCAGGGTAGAAGAGCACAAGCAGCCCGACCACGCCAAGCGCGAGCCCGGCTTTGCCCCGCAGCGCGATGCGATGATGGCCCAGCAACATGGAGTCAAGAACCAGGAACCACAACGGCGTGATGGCAACGATGAGCGCCGCCAATCCTGTGGAGACGGAAAGCTCCGCATACGAAAGGGTGAGATTGCCGCCCATCAACAATAAAATGCCCACCACGCTGGACCGGGCAATCATCTGAGGCGAATACCAGATCCTGCGGCCGGTCAGGGCGCACACAAACAACATGACAACGCCCGCAATGGAAAAGCGGACCGCGCACATCAGCCCCGGCGGAATGGACTGCACCGCGATGTCAATGCCGAGATAAGTCGAACCCCAGAACAAGTAGACAAGCCCGAACGCGAGAACGATCTTCCAGCGGCTTGGGTTTGTCGCATGCATGGGTTTAAAGCGGTTTTGTAATTACTGTGGCCTCATAAAGGTCGCGAGGAGTGGTTTTCCTTGGGAGAAAACCACGAAAAGCTCTTTCACTTCGGTCTACACCAATTGCGAAACCGCTCAGCGGAGGAACTGATCTACGAACTCCTCACCCAGCCCGACGGACGCAAAGTGGCGCCGGCAAAGGTCGATCTTGGTAAAGACGTCTTCATATCCCAGGACTTTGCCATCCGGGTCGACGTAGATCATCGCGCCGTTCACCTGAAAGAGGGTAATCATCTCCGGAACATCGGCTTCCACCACCAAGGTGTGCGTCTCGCCGGGAGCCTCGTACACATAGGCTCCTTCTGTAGCCGTCCAGTCATGCTCCAGGTAGTGCCAGCTGCCCTTCAACACGAAGCCGTGGACCGGCTGCGGATGACGATGGCGCGAAAGCACACCCGACTTGCGCACCCGCAGCAGGTTCACCCAATAACCTCGGCTTGCCGACAGGCAAAGCGGACGAAACCAGACATTCTCCTGCTGCGGCACCCACAAGCGCTCATCCTCCGGGATGGCGTTCGGGATGACGAGTTCGGGATGACTTTCCTTGGGCTGCGGGTGGCGATAGGGAATCCGCGCTTCGGCCGCGGTGACAATGCTCATTGGTTGACCCTCACTTTCACATTGCTGCATAACCGCCATCGACGGGCAAGATCGCTCCGGTGATGAAGCGCGCGGCTTCAGAACAGAGAAAGACTGCCGCGCCACCCACATCTCCAGGCTCGCCCCATCGACTCATGGGTGTTCGCTGGAGAATGGCCGCCGAGCGGCTTTCATCCTCCACCAGCCTACGGGTTAGTTCCGTCGATATCCAGCCCGGCGCGATGGCGTTGACCCGGATGCCCTCAGGCGCCCAGGCGACCGCGAGGGCCTTGGTCAATTGCGCCACTCCGCCCTTTGAAGCGGTATAGGCGGGGATTGACGGCCCACCGAAAAACGAGAGCATCGACGCAGTATTGATGATGGCGCCGCGGGCGGCGGCAAGCCTGGCACGAGCGCCAACGCACATACGCATGGTGCCGGTCAGGTTGACATCGATTACTTTCTGAAAGGTCTCAATATCGTATTCGGCGTTATCGCGAAAAATCACGCCGGCGCAATTGATCAGCGCAGCCAATTGGTCGAAAGGCGCCAGCACCGCCGCAACCGAAGCAGCCGAGGTGACGTCAAGCCTGACCGCCGAGAGATGCCCAGGCGCGGAAGCAACCTGCTCCTCGGTGAGCCCGGTCACCGTGACTTGGTAACCGGCTTCGGCCATCGCGGCCGCGATGCCAAGGCCAATCCCAGTTGTGCCGCCGGTAATAAGAGCCTGCCGTGCTGGTGGACTCAAGGTCCGGACTCCGCCGGGTGGATCCAGATGGCGTTGCCGCCGCCGGAAACCATGTGTATGTCTAACACGGTGGTGCGGTCCACTGTTTGCTTCGTAAAGCTGATCTGGGTTGGATTGGCGGCAGCGTCGGGAGCATCGGCATAGATCTCGGCGACAAATTTGCCTTCACCCAGGAAGTCGAGCGGCACCTTGCTGCTTCGCTCGTCCCAGTTGGTGAGCGAGCCAACATACCAGTCAGTGCCGCTCCTTCGGGCCAGCGTGATGTATTTCATCGGCAGCCCATCAATGACGCGCACCTCATCCCAGGTGGTGGGCACCTGCTTGATGAAGTCGAAGGCCTTCTGCCCTTTGTACTGCTCAGGGTAGTCGGAAACCATTTCCAGCGGCGCCTCAAAGACCACGTACAACGCCAGCTCCTGCGCGCGTGTCCCCAACGACATGGGCTGTACATTGCGGCCAATGAAGTTCTCGCGGGTGGTGTTGTTGAAAGCGCCGGGAGTGTAATCCATGGGACCGGCGAGCATGCGGGTGAAGGGAAGCGTGGTGTTGTGGACCGGAGTGACCCGAGCGGACCACTTGGAGTACTCCTTGCCCATCACTCCCTCGCGGACCAGCAGGTTGGGATAGGTGCGCCGCAACCCATCCGGCTTAAAGGCTCCGTGGTAATCGATCATGAGATGATGCTCGGCGGCATTGGCCACTACCCGGCGATACCAGTCCACCATCCACTGGTCGTCGCGGTTCATGAAGTCGATTTTGACGCCCGCGACACCCCACTTTTCAAACAAAGGAAACGCTTTGTCCATGTACTTATCGACCGAGGTCCAATGCGACCAAAGCCAGATGCGGACATTCTTCTCCTTGGCATAGCGCAGCAACGCCGGCAAGTCGACGTTGGAGTTGAAGCGGGTGATGTCCGCCGGATCGGCATAATCGCCCGGCTTGGCGGCGGGCGTGGGAGCGGCCCAGCCAGCGTCGATGAGCATATAGGGAAAGCCCGACTCCGAGGCAAACTCAATGTAGTGCTTCAGGGTTGCGGTGTTCATGCCCGGGGTGAAACTTACGCCCGAAGCGTAGTCGCCCGACCACCAGTCCCAGGCAGATTTTCCCGGTTTAATCCATGAGGTGTCGTCAATTTTCGAAGGCGGGTTCAGGTTGAGGATGATGTTCGACTCGATCAGGCGCCCGGGCGTGTCGCCGATCATCAGCACCCGCCAAGGTGTCTTGAGCGGGGTATCGGTTACCACAGCAACGCCCGTCTGGTCGACGCGCGGCGATAGCTCAGCCTTCAGGGTAAAGACCGGCTTATCACTGCGCAGGTACATGCCCGCAAAGTTATCGATGTCCGCTTCGGTAATGGCCACCCAGCCGGTTCCGGGCACCTCCGCCAGCAGAGGCAGCGCGACCAGCCAGTCATGATGGATGCCGCTCACCGGCTTGACGATGTAGTCATCTTCATACGAAGACTGAAAGCCGTTCACGACGAGCGGGTAGACAGTGGCATCCTTGCTGTAGCGGAACTGGGTGCGCTCCCCAGTGATGCGGGCCTTGCTGATGTCGGTTTGCTCGGGCACGAGGTAGCGGAAGGCCACACCGTCGTCGAAGGCTCGTACCTCAACCGAGAACTTAACCCCGGGTTCGCTCTGGAAATCTACAGTGAGTGAGTTGTAGTGGTCGCGGACGTCCTTTGTCTTACCCACAGGTATGGTGTAACTTTTGTCGACGCTGCCCAGAGTGGCGCCCACCTTGAACATCGCGGGGCCGAGCGGAGCCGCTCCTTGCAGGTCCAGGCCAAGCTCCGATTCCTCGATGAGGCGCTTGCCCCGGAAGTCAACGGAGTAGCGAAGGGCCGGCTGTGCGGTGATTCCAGCCGAGAGGGTGAATACGATCTGTCCGTTGGGAGAGGCCAACTGCAAGGTGTTCTGGCCGGTGTTCTGGGCACACGAGAACAGAGTGGCTGCGGAAACCAACGAAAACAGCAGAAAAACGCGCACAGGCAGCATAGCTTCTCCGGTCGAATAGTATTACAAACGGCCATTTGGCTCCAATTGTGCGATCGCATCCCTGAAGGGCCCAGCCTACAGATGTAAGTAACCGTTAGCTGACAGTGATCTCACGCGAATTGCGGGGCAGATCGTCTTAACATGATTTCCATGAGTTCTTGCAGCGCAATAAGTGATGGCGTTGAACTGGGCGACGACGTGCTGGTGGCGGCGGCGCAAGCTGGCCAGGAGTGGGCTTTTGTCGAATTGTGCGCACGTAACTCTCAACGCGTCTTTAGCATGATCTACAGGGTGACCAGGAATCGGGAGGATGCGGAAGACGCACTGCAGAGTTCCATTCTGCGAGCGCTTCTGCATATAAAACAATTTGATGGAAGGTCCAGCTTCGCAACCTGGTTTACCCGTATCGGCATCAATTCGGCGCTCATGATCCTGCGTCAGAAGCGCTTCCGCGTGGAAAGCTCGATCGATTCGGCCCCTGAAGAAGAGAGCTCGCACCCCCTGCAAATTGCGGATTATTCCCTGAACCCTGAAGAACATTACATTGCCTACGAGAGGTCCATGCACCTGAAAAGGGCGATCTGTCAACTGCCGGCCCCACTCCGGTCGGTAGTTGAGCTGGGAAAGATGGAAGGGCATTCTATAAAGAAAATAGCCCACAGGATGGGAATTTCGGTCCCGGCGACCAAGTCCCGGCTGGGACGCGCCAAGGCGGCTCTGCGCAAGTCGATGACATAGAGATATTCCTTCGCAAGCGACGTCCGATTCTCCTGCGGTAGGTACTTCGCAGCCTCTGGCTGGGCGAAATTGCTGTTGCGAAGTTATGTCTTAGGCGTAGAGTGTTCAGCGGATTCCATTTCAGCTTAAGGGGGCTCCCATGTTGAAGCCTTTCCTGATCCTACCTGGCCTGCTGGCGGCCGGCGTTTTCGCGTTGCCTCCGCAGGCGCCGCAAGCCGCCGCGCCGGCGGCGGAGTTCAAGGTTCCGGCGGACGCTGCCGGCCAGGCCAACCCGGTCAAACCCAACGCGGAATCCCTGGCCCGAGGGAAAAAAGTTTACAGCTACGAATGCTCCATGTGCCATGGAGACGATGGGGGCGGCGCGGGCGAACTGGCCAAGAATATGAAGGCAAAGATGCCGAATTTCCGCGACCCCTCGGCACTGAATGGACAGAGCGACGGTGTGCTGTTCTACATCATCAAGAGTGGCAAGGGCGAGATGGAAGGCGAAGGCGCGCGCGTCAAGACAGACGACGTCTGGAACCTGGTGAACTATACCCGGTCGTTCTCCAAGGGGCAGACCGCGGCGCCAGCCCCGGAACCTGCCGCCACGCCTGCGCCTGCGCCTGCGGACGCACCAGCCCAGGGACCTGCTTAGATTGTCTTGACTTGGTCGATTGTGCCGGGCACCTCACCCGGCCCTTAATGTCCAGTCCCTGCGGGACTGGACCCCCAAGAAAGGGTTGCGCTTCCATTTGGGTATGAGGACGCGAATGACAGCCTCCGGATGTTGTTATTCCACCCTGGACTGGCTACACGCGAGTTGGCGGCCGAGAAACCATCGATTTCATCCCCGGGTAGTGACAAGTTTTGTCTTTCCAAATCGGGACTCTTGCGGGTAAGCTCTCCTCCAAGATGCTTCCAGCGTCACGCCAATACTTTTTCTTTACCTACCGCTACTGGTTTCCCGTAGCGGCTCCGGTGGCGTACGTGCATCTGCGAATCTGATTTTCCAGGTTTAAAGCGCATTTACCACCCAGGGCCGCGACCAAAGTCGCGGCCCTTTTGCTTTCTATCGAGAACTCAAGGAGACCGGAACATGAACAGCCTCACTGAAGAAGCGCAGCCTGCAACCGTCAAGGTGTTCACTCCGCCGCTCGAGCTGTTCAAGCGTTCGAACGGGAGCGAGCGAACCGTTGTGAAGATAGGACCCGTGGCCATTGGCGCCGGCCAGCCAGTGGTGATTGCCGGGCCTTGCTCCGTGGAATCCTATGAGCAGGTTTTGGCAACAGCCAGAGCGGTGAAAGCCGCCGGGGCTGTGATGTTGCGCGGGGGAGCCTACAAACCGCGCACCTCTCCCTATGATTTTCAGGGTTTGGGATTAGAGGCCCTCCAGATCCTCAGGCAGGTCCGCCAGGACACGGGCTTGCCCATCGTCTCGGAGGTTCTGAGCACGGACGACATCGAAGTGGTGGCGGAGCACGTAGACATGCTGCAGGTGGGGGCACGCAATATGCAGAACTTTGCCCTGCTGCGACGGCTTGGGCAGCTACGAAAGCCGGTCCTACTCAAACGCAGCCCGGCGGCGACGGTGAAGGAGTGGTTGCTGGCGGCGGAATATTTGCTGGCCGGCGGCAATGGCCAGGTGGTGCTGTGTGAACGCGGCATCCGCTCGTACGACCCCGCGCTGCGCAACACCCTCGACCTGGCGGGCATGGCGCTGGCAAGGCAGCTTAGCCATTTGCCGGTAATCGCCGATCCCTCGCATGCGACGGGCCGGCGCGACCTGATCCCGGCCATGTGCCGCGCGGCGCTGGCGGCGGGCGCCGATGGTCTGATTGTCGAGGTGCATCCGGACCCTCAAAATGCCCTCTCGGACGGAATGCAATCACTGGATTTCCCCGCATTCGCCTGCCTGATGGAGACCATGCGCAGCTAGAATGCGATGCGGAAGGCATACGCGTAGCCGGTTGCAAGGCTCTGACCCTTGAGCTTTCGCTGGCCACTCTTGAAAGGTGTCAAGTGCTCGCCTTCGCTCTAAGAGGTGCTTTGGATGGAGGGTGTTTATATCAGCATCTTGCTCTGCCGGCGGCGGCCAGGATGGTTGGCGTCGGTGAATTCGAGCAGTTCGATGGGCGCGCCGTTTTCGACGATGAACGCGACGCGGACGCCGTCGGATGGGCTGTTGGGAGGAATCAGGATTTCGCGGCCAGCAAGCTCGGAGGCGAGATCAGCCACTTCAAACGCGACGTGCGGAACTTGCCGGACGAGATCAGGGACCGCCGCGTCCGCTTCGAAACGCATCCACTCCACGCCAAATTCGCTTTTCTCGTGGCTGACGACAAAGAGTTTCAGGTGTTTCAAGTGGTTCTCGCCAGGCTTCGCTTCAGTAGTGGGAATTCCGATGTGATGGTACCGGCGCATTTTTTTCGCTCTCCGTGGAATGGACACAAATTCTACGCTGTCGTTACCCCGTTCGAGATCGGACGCATTTACTTCCGGCCCTTTACCGCAGCAGCTCGGGCTGGTTTGAGACCCGCTCCTGAAAGCCGATCCCGAGGGGCCTGCCCTCATCTCCTATGCAGCTCGACAACACGGATTTTATTTCACCTTCTACTCCTTCCGTGCTTCTGCAGCACACATGCTGTCCCCTTATCTCCCGTCTCCAGTCACATCTTTCAGACGCAATCTGAACGGCCAACCCCCTAATACACCAAAATGCGGCGCATAGCGGTGCTATTATTGGTGTAAAGGGGCAAAGCTATGAGAGCATCCGTAACCCTCGATGACGATCTACTGAAGCGGGCGCACGAGTACACCGGGTTGACGGAGAGGGCGGAACTGCTTCGCGAAGCCCTGAAGTCAATTATTGCGAGGGAGGCCGGACGCAGGCTTCTGGCGCTGGCCGGGACTGCTCCGAACATCAAAGATGTGCGTAGGCGGCGAGTGGATGAACCATGATCCTCGTCGACACTTCCATCTGGGTTGAAATGTTTCGCAGGGGAAGATTCAAAGCAGAGCTGGCAACTTTGATCGGGAATGACCAGCTCTGCACCCATCCGTTCGTAGTTGCGGAATTAGCGTGCGGGTATCTCCCGGACCGGCGGCAAACGCTCATCGAGCTCGACAAACTCACCGCACTTCCAACCATACGCACGGCGGACGTGCGATACATGCTTGAAACTCGCGGCTTGTTTTCCAAAGGCATCGGCTTCATCGATGCTCAACTCATTGCCTCGTGCATCACCTCGCATGGCACGCACATCTGGACCATCGACGGGCCTCTCGGCAGAATCGCGGCATCTCTCGGCCTTCGCGCAACTCCGTAACATTCTCGACCCCTGCGCAGGGTGCTTTAGGGTCACTTCCGTCTCTGCCCTGCTTTTCCCCATAGCTCTAAATAAATCCGACGGTCCGCGTCGCTATCAAGAAGGAAACGGCTCCGTCTGTGCCGCTTTAACCCCGCTTTAACCAGGCATCACGCCAGAACAGCGTATGCCAAAGGCCGGTTAGGCTTATCTGGTGGCGCCAAACTTCCGCAAGACCACGGCGACTTCTGCGTGTCCCCTCCGCTCGGCCCAGGCCAGAGGGGTAGCCCAGGGCGCGTCATCGGGGAGATTCGTGGGTGCGCCGTGTGCGAGCAGAAATTCCACCATTTCCCGCATGTTCGTTCGGGCCGCCCATGCGAGCGGCGTCGAACGGTACTCCTCGTCTCTGGCGGTGATCGAAGCTCCCGCATCGAGCAGGATGCGCGCTCGCTCGATGGCATCCGCTGGCGTCTGGCCGCGCTTGATACCCGAGCACAGATCGTGCAGAAATGTCCGCCGCTGCCAGGTTGGCAAGTCCGGATTCATCCCGCTCGCGATGAGGATACGCAGCATTTCGATGTTTTCGATCAGGTAGCTGTGACACCCGGTCACGACGGGCGGCACGCGGATGCCGGCGTCCAGCAGGCGCAACAGCAGATCCTTCTTCCCTCGCGTGCATACAGCGCTGAATACCCCGCCGCAGCCGAGCTCCGCCGAACTTGGGTCTTCCGTCACGCGCCGCATAACTTCGTCGTCCTCATCCAGCCAGACCAGGTCATATGGATCGAGCGTGCCTCCTCGCGCCATGAGCAGCGCCCGCAGTTCGGGAGTTCTCGCTGCGTAGACGGCATTGCCCGCCGAGTCCACATGGCCGTTGGGATTGGCGCCGTGCGCTAGCAGCAACTCCACCAGCTCGCGGTCACCAGCGCGCGCCGCGGCGTGCAGGGAAGCGCCAAGGCGGGCGTCGGATTCGGGCCAATTGGGATCGGCGCCGCGTTCCAGCAGCAGGCGTGCGATTTCGCGGTGGCCGAATTTGACTGCCGCTGATAGTGCGCGTTTCCCATTGGGGCGCTCTTCGCACAGACAGGCGGGGTTCTGGTCAAGAAGTGTCGTGACCCGATCCAGGTCCCCGAGTGCGGCGGCAGTCGTCAAATCACAGGTTGCGCCACGTGACAGCAACAGCCGTGCGGTGTGGAAATCGTCTCTCGCCGGGACCTGCGGTCTCCGGCTCCATACTGCAACGTCGAGGGCTTGCGAGCCTGTGCCGTCGGTTGCCTCAATGTCGGCGCCACGATCAAGTAATAGCGCCATCACCTCGTGTGCCGAACCCATCACCGCCCGATGCAGCGGCGTCCTCCCGTCGGAATCGCGACGGTTCAGCAGTGTTGCATCTCCCTTAAGCATGTCGCGAACGCTCTGGACATCACCGCGCTCTGCGGCCATATGGATCGGATGATCCTCTGCCGGCGCAATTGGCCCGCGGCGCCCGCGGACCTCATCGAGAAGCAGAGCGATATCCTCGTGACCCCGGTCCCTGGCGATTTCGATCAGGTCGTCGAGGTCACAGCTGTTCCATTCCGCTTCTGCGGCACCCGCGTCGAGCAGAAGTCGCACCGCTTCGGCATGCCCTTCGCGTACCGCGAAGTGGATAGGGGGCGCGTAGAAGTATTCAGCACGGCTCAGGTTCCGATCGCGTTCCATCAGGCGTTGAAGCGTGACCGTGTCGCCAGCCGCGGCGGCGGTGATCGTGTCCCAGACATCACGGCCTAAGTCGGACTCCATTTCCGGCGGTTGGATCATGCCTCCGCTCACGTAGGCTTTAAGCCTGGACCAGCTATGGAATCCGTGCGCCCTGGCGAGCACAAGTTGAGCATCGTGCAACGCAAATTTCTGTGGGTCAGCGCCAGGATATGGCGCGGCGGCTTCTGACACGGCGTCTGGCCCGCCGGCACGGACCGCTTCCAGCAACTCCTTCGCCTGACGTTTGAGTTGATCGAGATCCGGGTGCTTGGGGAGCACGCGGGTAGGCAGAGATTTCTTCACAATGATCTCCTTTCCCGGCTGTCCGTAAACGGATCAGCTGCTGCGCCCGGTGTCCGCTCTCTCGGGCAGAAAAGAGTTCATCAAAATCGACTGCTGAAATTGCAAACATTCAGGAGGACTCAGTCTTTCCCGCGGACACGGCGGCGCCCTGAATGCGCCGATTCACATACTAACACCCTACTCGATAGGCATTGAAGGGGCATTGAAGGGACAGGAAGCTGTGAGAGATTCGGTATAGCGGATGCAGTCAACGCCAGGCCTGTGGTGATTCATCGTTGCCGGTACAAGATGAAGACAGCGCCAGCCCGAGCAGCTACGTCATTCAGGCGAGCCTAGATGCACTTGTTCAGCGTGAGTGAGCTAGACGAGATACCAGCTCCACTTACGCGGCTGCTGCGACGTTGATCTTGCGCCGTATGCTGAACCATCGGATGATGTTGTAACTGAGGCAGACCCAAGTAGCTTCCATCGACGCCTTCTTCTTTCCTCGGCATCGAAATTGTCGAAGCCCACAACGTTCCTTGATCCAGGATCATGGGCAGTAGATCAGGAACACTAGCCCACTTATCAGTACTGTTTTCTCCAATTCCGAGTTGTTAAACAACTAGTAGTCATTATGGTGTGACCGGCTCGATGCGCTGGTCGTGGGTTAGGCTGAGTTTGTTTGACGAACTTAGTCCAGAGCCACAAGCGGAGGGAACCGGTCATGAGAGAGAAGTTACGATTTTTGGGTTTAGATGTCCACGCCGAAACGATAGCCGTGGCGGTCGCCGAACAGGATGGCGAGATACGCAGCCTGGGCACGATCGCCAACCGCGAAGATTCGATCCGCAAGTTTATCAAGAAGCTTGGTTTGCCCGAGCAATTGCGTGCCTGTTATGAAGCTGGCCCGACAGGCTTCGTACTTTACTGGCAGTTGGCGCAGTTGGGAGTGCAGTGCGCGGTGGTGGCGCCTTCGCTGGTTCCGAAGAAGCCCGGAGATCGCGTCAAGACCGACCGGCGGGACGCGTTGAAGCTGGCGCGCAGTCACCGCTCTGGTGATCTGACTGCGGTGTGGGTTCCGGATGAAAATTCCGAGGCATTGCGCGATCTTGTCCGTCAGCGGGAGGCGGCCAAGCAGGATCAGTTGCGCGCACGGCACCGGCTGACCAAGTTCCTGCTGCGCACGGGCCGGCGTGCGCCTCTGGGAGTGAAGGCATGGACGGAATGTTACATGGAGTGGCTCCAGCAGATCCATTTCACACAGCCGGCGCAGGAAGCCACGCTGCTGGATTGTATGAACGAAGTGGAGCACATGGGAGAACGGGTCAAGCGCCTGGAGCAAGTGATCGTGGAGGTAGTGCAGCTGGCTCCCGCGCCGATGCAGAAAGTCATCCGGGGCCTACAGGCATTGCGCGGCGTGGCCCACATCTCGGCAGTCACGATTGCTGCCGAGCTAGGCAATATCTCTTCACGATTCGAAAATGCGCGGGCGCTGATGGGGTATAGCGGAGTATTTCCGAGCGAAGACACCAGCGGCGAGCGCGTTCGAAGAGGTGGCATTACCAAGTCAGGTAACGCACACCTGAGACGAATCGTGGTCGAATCGGCCTGGAGCTATCGACACCGGCCATGGATCGGGGCTAAATTGCGCAAACGCCAGGAAGGGCTTCCCGCAGAGATCACCGAGATTGCATGGAAAGCGCAGAACCGCCTGCACAAGCGCTACATGAAGCTGATGGCTCGAGGCAAGGAACAGAGAAAGACCATGACCGCAGTCGCACGCGAACTGTTGGGCTTCATCTGGGCCATCGGAATCAAGGCCGAAGCAGCCGGCAAGCAACAGATGGCGGCATGACGGGAACCGAAAGAACAAAAGCAAAAACTTTCCAAATAAGGAAAACACAAAGACCGACCAATCAATGAACAACGCTATCCAATTCGAGGACAGAGTCAGCGGCAGCCGGAGCAAGCACGAAGGAGAATCCTCGGCGGAAGTTTGCGACAGGCTCAGCCGGACTCGCGTGAGTAGTCAGAGGCAGCTCCCGACGGATCATGATTATGCGGTTCCGACCCGCGAATATCAGCTTGATCAATCGTCGCCATTACCTGCCACGGCTGCTGCTGACCCTGTCCTCGAAAAGACAAATACAAAAACCACCCAGCGATTCGCAGATGTTGACAGGGTCACACCATATCAACTTCCGGGTGGGCGGTAAACCGCCCGGGACTCGGAACAAGGTAGTTCCAGTGGCCTTCGGCCCGGTCGACGAGTGCATCTGCGATGATGCGCCAACCAGGAACTCTTCCCAAGAATCTTCTTCGCCATAACGCAATTGCATTCCAGGCAGGCGTACAATTTTTTCGCCTCCCCCGAATCGTCATCTCAAGTTACCAACAGAAAGAGAGCCCGATGAAAATCTACGTGAAGTTAGTCCTCACGGCGACACTTACAGTGTTTGCGACAGCTGCTGTGGCCGAAAATCCCTTTGCCGGAACTTGGAAATTTGACGCTTCCAAGAGCAAGATCACTGGCCACACTGTCACCTTTACCACCGAATCTGCGGGAACGATTCAAGTTACTGCGGGAGGCCAATCGTACTCGTTCAAGCCCGATGGCAGTGCAGCAAAGACTCCGTTCGGAGACACCGTCGTGTGGACAAAGATCGACGACAGTACCTGGAAGGCCGTCTATACGAAGGACTCAACTGTGCTGGACACAGACATCTGGAAGTTGGCCGTGGACGGCAAGAGCGCGGAAGTTTCCTCCACCGGAACAAAGCCCAACGGGGATTCTTTCTCCGAATCCGAGACGTTTGTCCGGGTTACGACGGGAACAGGTTTGTTCGCCAAATGGAAGAGTACGAAGGTTTCGAGCAACGCACCGGATACCACAGTGATCGAGGCCAACGGCGACGACGGGATCATCTGGAACATTCCGGAAATAAAGGTTTCGCTGCCACTCAAATTCGATGGAAAGGACGTAGCTCCTACCGGTCCCACCGTTCCGGATGGTTTGACATTGTCGGCCACAAGGATCAGCCCGAGGGAGTTTGCAATAGAGGAAAAGATGAACGGAAAGGCCGTTTGGAAAGGGACAGACACAGTCTCAGCGGATGGCAAGACGCTGACGCAAGTCGGCAGTCCGGCTGGCGTATCGGAGCCCACCACCGCCGTCTATCAGAAGCAGTGAGTTGAAGCTGAAGCCGCCGGGTGCACCATCCTTGACGCGTTCTCTCGCGGCAAGGATGGGCTCCACCCATGCAGGCAACCGTGTCTTAACACCTCAAAATCCATCCCTAAATCTGCTTGAGACTCGATATTCGGAGAAAGAGATCGAATATAGGGTCACTTTGCGGAACCCCTAAGCCTAAAGACAATGTCCAGCTTGCCGAAATCCTTGATCTTTTATCTTTTTCGGGGACGGGACGGAATTTCCCCTAACGCCAACGGGACGTCTAATGCGAGGGATAAAGGGACAGCTTACTTATTACAGAGGCTCTCACTGCTTTCTTCACCCAAAAAGGCCGGCCCTTCTGGTCGCGGCTGAAATGGCTAACGGGTCCGGCATCCTGCGGCCAAGACGGTCTTCATCCAGCTGAATTCCAGGGCGAGGAGCCGCCTAAGAAACCCGCTCAGAGAAGCACAGGTAAGCGAAGCCCGCAGCGTGCAAATCAGCCCCAAGTGACGAGAGGCGCGTTCCGCTATCCTTCCCCAGCCACAAGCCCACGCGCCCCAGCACAATAGCTTCACCATAGCGATCACGAACCTCGAGCGCGGCCGGTCCTCCCAACTCCATACAAAATTTTCTTTCCTTGACTCCAAACTCGCCCCACACCAAAATCGTCCAACATCCCAAAATGATCCCGACGCGAGGTCCCGTTTGGAGCCTTCAGGCATCACCACCCCCGCCGAGTCCCCCGTCTCCGCCGCCACTCCGCCCGCTCCCTGAGCCCCGCCACCCGCCTCGGCTTCCGCATCGCATTCCTCTACTTCTTCTGCTTCATCTTTTTCGACAGCAACGGAACCCTCTTTCAAGCCTTCCCGGTCGTCGGCGGCTGGATCCAAGACAAGCTCAACTGGCCCTTCAACCATCTCTCCGAGTTCACCGGGCAGCATCTCTTCCATCTCACCGGCATCGCCGCCCACTGGCACCCCAGCGACTCCGGCGACACCACGATGAACTGGATCCAGAACGGCCTCTTGTTCACCTTCGCCTTGGCCGGCGGCATCCTTTGGACCGTCATCGCCCACCTCCGGAACAACCGTCGCACCGAGTACCGCACCCTCCACGCCTGGCTTCGTTTCGTCCTCCGACTTACCTGCGGCATGTTCATGGTCATCTATGGCCTGGTCAAGGTCTTTCCGCTCCAGATGCCCCCGCCCTCCATCGCCATCCTCAACGAGCCTGCCGGCAACATGGCTCCCATGACCTTCCTCTGGAACCTCATCGGCCTCAACCCCGTCTACGAGATCATCTGCGGCTCAGCCGAGGTCCTCGGCGGTATCCTCCTCCTCTATCGCCGCACCTCGCTTGCCGGCGCCCTCTTCTCTACCTTCGTCATCACCGACGTGGTTATCTTCAACTTCTGCTACGACGTCCCCGTCAAGCTCTTCGCCGCCAACCTGCTCCTCGGCTGCATCTTCCTCGCCCTGCCCGACGGCGTCTCCCTCTACCGCTTCTTCTGGAGCCACAAACCCGCCGCGCCCACCGCCATTTGGGTTCCCCGCACCAGCCGCCGCGCCGGGCGCATCGCCATCCTCGTCACCGAGATTGTCTTCGCCGCCGCCTTCCTCGTCGTCCAACCCATCTTCATGACCATCGCCTGGCACCACCTTCAAGTCGCTCTCCGCACGCCATCCCCTCTGGTCGGCGCCTGGCATCTCGACGCCACCCACCCAGCCTCCGGCGCCTTCATCGACCCCGAAGGCCTTGCCATCACCGACCTCTACGTCGCCCCCTCCGGCCGCGCCTACACGCGCTCCACAGACGGCGAGCTCTGGCTCTCCGACGTCGATCTCGACCCCAAGAAACACACCGTCGGCATGAGATGCTACTTCATCAGCGCCCCCACCAACTACGCCTGGCAGCTCTCCGACCCCAACCACCTCATTCTCACCTCGGTCCCACCCGACCCACCCAAACCCGGCCCCAAGCACAAGCCCGCCAAACCCGCCGCGCCATTCACCGCCGCCGTCCTCACCCTCACCCGAACCCCGACGCCCGACCACTACCCGCTCCTCGAGCGCGGCTTCCACTTCATCAGCGAATGGCGCTACGAGCGTTAGCCAGCGGGGAAGACCCCGGAACCGGCTCGTAACAAACACCGTTGACCAGCCGCGTGCGCCATTCATGCGCAGCTTCATTCAGCGCCGCTTGGGTGGTACCGAATACACCGCGCGGGTTCATGGAACATCTCAAGCCAGCTTCGCGGCGTGTATGCAGTTCAACCCGGGCCCTCGCAGCTACGGGTTGATTGATAACGTGAGTCTGCTTCTCGTCACTTATCCGCGGAGCAAACCTCCGGTCTCCCCGCAAGCGATACGTGTCAATCGACCATGGACCAGCTCCTCCGAGAACGAGGGCCACAATGCAGGCGATGTAGAGCAAGTCGCATTCGTAGCCCGGCGGCCCGAATTGCGCGCGACCGTTCACGACTGCCAGCAGTTTAATTGAACTGAAGCCATAAGGGAGGTGGACCGTGAAGATCGCGACTGCTAAAAGAACGATCGCGGGTACGCTGGCCAGTGAAACAAAGGCACCGAGCAGGAAGGCGAGACCACTGAGAATCTCGGTCGCAATCGTGAACGGGGGTGACAGACCGTGTTATCTGTCACCCATATCGCAACACATAAGTCGCCGCTCCTCGGCGTCGCATTTTTATTTCAACAAGCCTAAACCTTTCTAGGGCAAATTGTATCTGTACATGTAAGGTTGCTGACACTGGAAGAAAATGTCTCAAGGGTAAGTCGCCGTCGTGCGTCTCTAATGTACCGTGGCCCCCGCCGGCCGCGGCCGCCCACCACTCTCTGGTCCGCGGTCGATCACGAATACGAAGAGCTGTTGGAAGAAGAAACCGCCAAAGAATCCCCGAAGCAGCCGAATTATCACGCTTACCACGCACATTTTAGCCATTTCCCGAGAGCCCCGGCCCTTGGGAAGGCCTCAGCAGCGTCAGGAGATCAGAGGAACGCAGAAAAAATCCCCTGCCCGAGGACTTAGTGCGCTTAGTGCGCACTTTTTAGCCACTTCCCGAGACGAAACCGCTCTAACAGAAGGCCCTTGGCGGTGAAACGCTTCCCCGATTCAGGGTCATGGAAAAAACACCACAGCCACGGCTTGTCAGCTCGCGAATGGTCAAACGAAATCCGGCGTTTTCTTTAGGATCACTTCCGTCTGGAGTGGATTTACCGGCCGGAATGGTCGTGCGAACTCGCCTCCGTGCCGACAAGCGCGAGGCTCACCGGATGCTCTGGCGGATGTTGGGCCAGGTGGTCGAGCGCGCTTTGCATTTCGAGCAGAAGTTGGTCGGCCATTTCTCCCGTGAAGCCGTGGCGGACAAGAATGCGCTGGATGACAAGATCTTCGCGATTGGGCGGCATGGAGTAGGCAGGAACCAGCCAGCCGCGCTCGCGCAATCGATCGGCAAAGTCGTAGAGCGTAAAACTCGAGGATGCGGGGTCTTTCAGTTCCCAGCAGAGGCCGGGGATCCCGCCGTGGCCGTCATAAATAATTTTGAAGTGTCCCAACTCGGCGATCCTTTCGGCGAGATAGCGGCCCAGTGCATAGCACTGGCTCTGCACCTCACGGTAGCCACCCTTGCCCAGGCGGAGAAAGTTGTAGTACTGGCATATGACCTCCCCACCAGGTCGCGAGAAGTTAAGGGCGAAGGTCGGCATGTTGCCGCCAAGATAGTTGACCTCAAAAATCAATTCCTGGGGAAGGTCCTGTTTCTCCCGCCACAGCGCCCACCCAACCCCGAGCGGCGCTAGACCAAATTTATGGCCGGAAGCATTGATCGATTTAACCCGCGGCAGACGGAAGTCCCAGAGCAGCTCCGGCTGCATGAAGGGCGCGAGGAAAGCACCGCTCGCGCCGTCGACGTGGATGGGGATGTCAAGCCCACTCTCGGCCTGCAGCTTGTCCAGCGCGAGGCTGATCTCGTGCACCGGCTCGTATTGCAGGGTGAACGTCACCCCGAGGGTAACGATCACGCCGATGGTGTTTTCATCGCACCGCTTGAGCACCTCTTCCGGGGTGAGGAGCAGACGGTCGCCTTCCATGGGAACTTCGCGGATTTCAACGTCGAAGTAGCGGCAAAACTTGTGCCAGCACACTTGAACCGGGCCCATGATGAGGTTGGGAGTCTCGATGGATTTGCCCTTGGCCCGTTGGCGTTTGCGCCACTTCCACTTGAGGGCCAGGCCGCCGAGCATGGCGGCCTCGCTGGACCCGGTGGTGGAGCAGCCAATGGTGCTGGCCGCCTCCGGGGAGTTCCAAAGATCGGCCAGCATGTGGACGCAGCGCTCTTCGATGGCCGCGGTCTGCGGGTACTCATCCTTGTCGATCATATTCTTGTCGGCCGACTCGTCCATGAGTTGCTTGACTTCGGGTTCAATCCAGGTGGTGCAGAAGGTGGCGAGATTTTGCTGCGAGTTACCGTCGAGGATGAGCTGATTATGGATGGTCTGATAAACCGTTTGCGGCTCCTGCGTTGCCTCTGGGAACTCGTAGGTCTCGGTCCTCTCGTTCAGGACATCGGACTCGAGTTGGCTGGTGGGACCGGCTTTGAGTTCTTCTGTGTTGTGTAGAGGCATAGGTTCTCCCGTCTTGACTGAATCCGAAGTTTATTTGCTGCCGGGTCAAGACGGGGAAAAAAGATGGTCAATGAGAAGCCGCCTGACTTGCCTGTGGCAAGTTACGGGAGGAATCAACGAGGTCTGTGAGGTTGTCATTACTTCCATCACACCAAATGGAAGCGCGCGCCCGCCCTCAGCTGCGGGGCGGTGGTGGAGGCTCCTTATCGTTGGGTTGCCCTGGTTTCGGTTTGGCGGGTGGGACCGTATTCGGGCGAGGCGCCGGAGGCGGGTGCGGCGCTTCAGCTTGTTGCGCTGGGCCGGCAGGACGGCCATTGCGAAGGTTCTCGACTTGTTGCGGGCCCAGGGGACGACCGGGGTCGACCGATTGAATCGCGCGCTTCTGCTCGGCGAAAGACGGCTGCACAGGCGCAGGTGGGGTTTTGTTGATGAGCGGGCGCGGCTGGTCGGGCGGCCGTGGCGCCGGCCGCTGAATCGCGGGCTGCTGGGGCGCTGGGTGCTGGATCGCGGGCTGCGAGGTCACGGGTAGACGCACCGGGGCGACCTCCGAGGCAGGCCGGTTTGCCAGAACCTGCGCCGCAGGGACTGGATGCGCGATGGGCGCTGGAGCGATGGTCTGCACCTGGCGCTGTTGCGGAAAGCCGGCGTGGTTGATCGGTTGGGCCGTCACGGGAGCGGCCTGCCCTGCTGCATGGTTCACCGCGACGGGAGGCTGAGGAGCACGGACCGGCGTTCCCGGGGTCCCCGCGCGTTCAAAACCCTGCCGGGTTTCCACCACCGGGCGAGCCTGGACAGGGGGAACAGCGCGGGGCGGGGCCTTGACCGCCACAATGGCGGTTGCCGGAGTGACCAGCGGATGCGGAATGATAGGCGCTGCGCTCAGTTGGGCACGAACCTGCGGCGTGAGCTGGACGTGCTGCGCCTGGGCAATCTGCTGGCCGGAGGCAAGAGCACGCTGCGGCACCACGACGGTCGCCACGGTGCGGTTCACATACGTGATGTTTGTAACATTGGTGGTGTTATAAACGTTGACGGTCTTGTTGATGTAGGTGTTGTGAATCTCAGTCACGTTGGTGGTGTAGATATTGGTCACGTTCACCCGATTACAGTAGGCCGGGCTGGCGTGATACCAGGGCTGATAAGCCTCGCGTGGGCCGAGCGGGAACCAGGCGGCGACCGCGCCGATGGCGATGGAAAGACCGCCGCCTCCCCCGCCCACAAAGGCGACCAGGGCGGGCGAATAGGTGGGGCGGACTTCGCCGCCAAAGGCCGAGCGCGGGGGTCCTGGGACCCAGCCCCAGCGTCCGCCAAAGTTGGCCCAACGTCCGTAGTGGAAAGGCGCAAAGCCCCACGGTTCGGCCTCAACCCACGTCCAGCCCCAGGGAGCGACCCAGGCCCAGTGGCCGTTGGAGTAGGGCGTCCAACCGGCGGGTACGCTGCGCGGATACCAAACTGCTCCGTAGCCTTGATTGTCTTGGTTGGCCGGCTGCCAATCGCCGTAGTCGTCGAGGTCGGCGGCGCCGATCATGTCAGGCGATACGTATTGATAGGAGGAGGCGCGTTGGCGGCGATACTCGCGTTGCTGATCGAACTGGTCCAGGCCGTCCGGCGGCAACAGCTGAACCTGCTCGGCGTAGACCGGGTTGGATCCAGAGAGGCGCATGGACTGGTTGGGGCCAAGTTGTTGGTCCAGATTCTGGCCAGTCACTTCGACCGCGCCCGAGGAGACTGTAACCACAGTGGTGTCGTCCTGCGGGTAGGAGTCGACGCGGATGTCACCGGGCTGGTCAACCAGAATCGCGCCGTTCGGGGTGTCGACCTCGACCGTTCCGGGCTGGCCGTTGAACGCGGAGAGGGACCGGGTGCGGACGCGGATGGAGCCCTGGGCCAGGCCGAACTGGGCGATGCTGTCGGTGAGCGAAGAGAGCGTGAAATCCGCGCCATTGCCCAGGCGGACGGCGAGACCCGCGGTCTGCAGCTCGCCCAAGGAGTTGTTGTCGGCGTAAACGCGGTCCCCACTCGTGAGGGGATAGTTGATCTCGGCCTGGGAGAAAGCGTCGACGCCGTTTGGCTCGAGCGAGAGGTTGCCCTGGATCACAGAGATGCGGGCGACCCGGTTGGGTGGGTCACCACCGTTATCGATCTGCGCATGAAGCAAAGGGCCGGCGCCGAGGAGAAGGATGCCCAACAGACCGGAAAGACGGGTGCGGTTGGGGCGAATCGTGAGGGAAAGGTGCGAGATATTCGAGCGGGTCATGACGTTCTCCTCGGCTCCCCCTGGGGGCAGGGAAGCGCCCTCTTCGATGGAACCCCGATTAGGACGAAAGGATGTGGCTGGTGACAGGTTTGTTGCAGCGGGCCTGGCGAGTCCGGGGCGGGGTCATCTACGGTCAGCATAAACGGGTGGGAACGCCGGCGACGATTAAGACTGGGTTCGCCAAGGCAATTTGTATCTAGATACTCACTCTTCGTTGGTGAGCTTGCGGGCGCATGCGGTGACAGGATAGGCGCAAAATCTCCCCTAACAGTAGCAGATAGGCTGCCGTCTAATGTTCAGCATGGATATGGACGACCACGCGGCGATTCAGGCGGTTTTGGCCGGAGACAAAGAAGCGTACGCAGTATTGGTCGTGCGTCACAGCAGGGGACTTCACCGGGTGGCATTCCGCATTACCGGCAACCAGGCCGACGCGGAAGACGTGGTACAGGAGGCGTTGCTGCGCGGGTATCGAAAGCTGGAGAGTTTTGAGTCTCGGTCGGATTTCGGCACATGGATTTATCGCATTGCGGTGCGCTGTGCGTTGGACAAAATTGGCGGCAGCAAGGTCGAGGAAAGCAACCGGAGTGCCCAGACAACGGATCGGGAGCAAGACGGACTGCAAATTGCGGACCGGGAAGCAGGTCCTGAACGCCTCTTGTTGAGCGGTGAAATCCGAGCCATGCAGCAGATTGCGATGCAGGGCCTGTCGGCGACAGAACGAACGGCCTTCATGCTCCGGCACTTGGAAGATCGCACTACGGAAGAGATCGCCACTGCGATGGGCATTCCGCCCAGCGCCGCCCGACAATCGGTATTTCGCGCCGTACAAAAGCTCCGGCTCCGGCTAGCCACATTAAGGGTAAAGATATGAAGCATCTAAGTGAAGAAGAAATGATCGCGCAGGCCTACGGCGAGGGCGACCAGACTACGGTGGAGTGGCACCTCGAGGGATGCGCGGAATGCTCAAAGGCCTACGCTGCGCTGCAGAGCGACCTCGCCGAAATGAAATTTGCAGAACCACCGGAGCTCGATCCCCTCTACGCCGAGCGGGTGTGGGCCTCTCTTTCTGGCTCGTTGCGTGCCTATGAGGCGCGAAAGCGTAAGTGGCTGGGTGGCGGACTGTGGAGCGGTTTGAGTTATGCCGCTGCCTGCGTCTTGCTGGTGGCGTTGGCCTTCATCGGCGGCCGGTTATGGGAGCAGAAGCAGACGCGAAACGCTGGCGAAATCAACTCTCAGCAGAAGCAGCAAAGGGTTGTGCCTGTTCCGCAGCGCGAGCGCGTGGTCGTCGTGGTTCTTAGCGATCATCTGGACCGCTCGGAGCGGCTGCTGATGGAACTAAAGCATGCCGATGCCGAGAGCCCCGAGATGGTCTCTCCGCTGCGCGATGAAGCGCGGAGTCTGTTGGCTGCGAATCGCATCTGCCGCCAGCATGCCAGCGGGCACGATGATCCTGAGCTGGCCACGGCGCTCAAGCGCCTGGATCATCTGCTGGACGAGCTTGCCAACCAACCCGGAGGCTTAAACATGGCAACGCTCGCCCGGTTGCAAAACGAAACCAACGCGTACGGCCTGCTCTTTGAGGTGCGTGTGCTGCGTTCACGATTGCCGGAGCAACGGCAGGCCGCTGCCGGCCATACGAAAGGGGGCACGATATGAGGAGTTCGCTTGTTTTTCATTCCGCGCTGTGGGGTGCATTGGCGTTTACACCCGCAGCCGGCCTCGCTCAGCAGAGTTTTGCAGCAGGCGCTCCGCCGGCTGCAATAGAGGGTGCCCCAGCCGCGTCGAATGCGCCGGACAACGATTTGTACGCGGACGGGACGCGGGCCATCAACGAAGGGCGCTGGACCGATGCAGAAGTAATTTTCACCAAGGTCGTCAGGCAACAAGGCGAGCACTCCGATGGGGCCCTCTACTGGAAGGCATACGCACAGAACAGGCAAGGGCAGGTAAAAGCTGCCCTCGAAACCTGCGCCGAACTTGGTCGCGACTTTTCTAACAGCAGTTGGGTCCATGAGTGCGGTGCGCTGGAGATCGAGATTCACGCCCAGACCGGGGAACCGGCTGACCCCAAGGTTTGGAGCGACGATGACCTGAAACTACTGGCACTCGCTTCGCTGATGCGAAACGATGAACCGCGGGCCCTGGCGCAGCTTCAGGAAATTCTCGATAGCGACGCCAGTGAACAGCTGAAGAAGAAAGCCATATTCATCCTGGGACAGCATTATTCGGATGCCACCTACGCGCAAATCGTCCGCATCAGTTATGTCGAGGGCGATGTACGCATTGCGCGAGGCGAGCAGAACGAAAAGCCTGCCGGCGAGGCCTGGGAGCAGGCAGTTACCGATCTGCCGCTGGAAACCGGCTTTAGCCTGGTGACGGGCAACGGGCGCGCGGAGATCGAGCTTGAAGACGCTTCCACAATCTATCTGGGAGAGAACTCAGTTCTCATCTTCAACGACCTGCATACCGCCAGCGGCATTCCTTACACCGAGGTCGCGCTGCTTTCGGGCACGCTGTCGCTCGCAGTCAAGCCGTACATCTTCGGCGAAAAGCTGGTTGTTAACACGCCGACGGATAACATCGTGGTCAAATATCCGCTGCGGGCTTTCGTTCGAGTCAACAGCTATATCGACGCCACGAGGCTCACGTCGCAGGACTCCGAAGGCCTTCATCTTCCCGAACTTGCTCCAAAGCAAACCGGCAAGGTCCAAACCATGACCTTACGCGACGGCCACCTTTTGGAAGCTGCCAGCCCCGACGACCCCGGCGCATTTGCCGAGTTTGACAAGTGGGTAGCGGACCGGGTTGCCCAGCGAACGGCCGCCATGGCCGATGTGATGAAGGCTGCCGGCCTGACTTCGCCGCTTCCGGGTCTGGCAGATATGAAAGGGCAGGGCACATTTTTCGCCTGCGCCCCTTATGGGACCTGCTGGCAGCCGGCGACTTCCGACGACCAGCAGCAAGCGGCCACCAGATCTTTCGATTTTGGTCGGCGGCAGCACGCCCAAATAATGCAGGTTAACTTCATCCCCCCCAGCTTTGGCGCGGCGCAGCTAATGCCAATGAACTCACCGGGGCCTTTGGATGTTGGTTATGTAGATGCCTTCTCTCCCTGTTTTCCGTCAGCCCTTCGTTACCGCGTGCAAAAGGATCCTATTACCGGCAAGTCAAGAGTGATCGATACCGGGTTGGGAGGAAGCGCATCTCCATGGGGGTGGGCTGTGTGTCACGCTGGGGGCTTTGTTCACAGGCGGCATCACTACGTGTGGTGCGTTGGTGAAAAGAGGCACCATCTCGGAGCGTTTCACTGGGTCAAGAGTGAGCATAAGGTGGGCTTTGTCCCCATCCATCCCTACGACGTCAAGGGCCGGCCGCCGGTCAACCGAAAGGAAGAAGTCTACACAGTGAACAACAAGAATGGCTTTTCACTGGAACGGGTCAAATTCGATCCTGGCCACCCGATAGGCGTTCTCAAGTCGCCACCCCGGGAGTTTCGCAATACTTATCTGCGTCCACTGCCACCGGCTAGTGTTCCGCGTATGGAGGCTCACGCGCTGAAAGCATCACTCCCCGTGAACAAGGGTACGGCTGTCAGGCCAGTGAGTGTTCCACTTCGATTCGATGCCAAATCTCAAAGCTTCATGATGTCCAAACAAGTGATGCACGGAGGCAAGACGGTGACGGTCTCAGCACCTGTCTCGAACCACGGCGGCACTCTGCAGGCGCGGGGAGGCAGCTTTGCCGGTGGACACGGTCCTAGTGGCGGGAGCAGTGCGCGCGGCGGCGCTGGTAGTGGAGGCTCAGGCGGCGGCTCCCACGGCAGTTCTGGCGGTGGAAGCTCGGGTGGTTCCCACGGCGGCGGAAGCTCCGGTTCATCCGGCGGCGGTTCCGCGGGCGGCGGCGGCGGTGGCCATCGCTAAGTCTGGTTGGCTGCTGAAGCGAGCAGGAGCGCGATCGCCCTTGGGTGGAATTAGCTGCTGGTTGGGGCAACCGCAGGTCCCTCCACTTCGCCCACCCGGATTTCCGGGTTCGCTTCCCGGATTTCCTGTTTAACTTGGCGGCTCTGGCGAACTTCATGCGCCTTTCCTTACTGAAAGGCGCACACGTTGCCCTGTCCTGTGCTGCGTGGCAGGAAATCCTGTTCGGTCGGGATGACAATTTTGTTGTAGGGTTGTGCGCTAATTGTTGGTTACGGCTGAGCGCGCTAAATTTCGCGAAGGTAGAGCTCGACGTTTGCAGTAGTCCAGGTGGAAACTCCCGTCCCAAAGAAGTCCTTATCTTCTGTCCAGACCGGGCAATCGAGCAACAAGGAAGTTGCCACGACGGGCCAATCTGCAGCGTCCCGAGACGCCATTCTCTCCCGCGCGGCAGCCTCTTGCTCTTCGTAGAGGCTCAGGTCTACGGCCTGCACGAGCCCCGCTAATTTATCAAGGACGCGAACGCCGGCAGCCGGATCGAACTGTCGGCTTGCTGCGATCACAGGGAGGTACTTCCGAGCGTCGCTAAAGCAAACCTCAGGGGTGTAGAAGGCCACGGAATCTTCGTAGGCCTCCAGCAGGCTGCGGACGCGGACGCCGAAGACGGCTCGAAGGAGGATGTTCGCGTCGAGTATCAGGCGCTTCCGTTCCTTCATTGTTTTCGCTTCGAACGCCAACGCTTGAAATCCGCCACCACTTCTTCCTCAGATAGCCCTTCGGAAACAAGAATTTCCTGCCATCGGGCAGCTGCTTCCTTCAACGCCACCCGTTCGGTTTCGTTCCGCTTACGGCGCGTAGGAATGAAGTAGCCAACGGTATCGCCGTGGCGAGTAATGGCCAGCGGAGCATCCGACTCCAAGAGATAGGTGGCAAGCTTGTCGCGAAACTCTCTCATGCCGATTTTTTGCGTTTCCATAGGTTGTCACTTGTGTACCGTTGCGTACGCAAGTGTACCACTTTCAACGCGTGTCGAGCCCCCGCAGTGCACAGGACTGGCTGATGTCTGTCGCATTGAATCTCTTCTTATCGTGTACCCTGAAGCCGCCGAGGGTGGGCGTCTTATGGCCGTTTGAGAGAGGCCCTCGGAAATCAGTGGCAAAGAGGATTTGAGAAACGAATGGCATCTGCAGACAATCGGGGCCGGCTCATCATCATCACGGGTGGGGGCGGCGGTATCGGCCGCGCTACCGCTCTGCTTTGCGCCAGGCGTGGCGATCGAGTTGCCATCCTCGACAAGAATGGCGAAAGCGCGAACGAGGCGGCCGACGCGGCGCGGGGCCTGGGTGCAGGCGGGGCGATCGGCCTGCAGTGCGATGTCAGCAACGAATCGCAGGTGGCGCAGGCCTTTGCGCTGATCTATGAAGAGTTCGGCGCACCCTACGGCATCTTCGCCAATGCGGGGATCGATGTGGGCGGGCTGATCCATGAAATGCCACTCGAACGCTGGCAGCTTATCCTCGACACCAACCTGACCGGAATTTTTCTGACGTGCAAACATGGCTTGCAACAGATGTTGGCAGCCAAGGTTTCCGGCTCGATTGTCTGTACTTCTTCACCCACAGGGTTTGTCGCCCTGGCCGCAGGCGGGTGCGGCGCCTATAGCGCAACCAAAGGAGCCATCTCTTCGCTGGTTCGCTGCATGGCGATCGACTACTCAGCATTCGGCATCCGGGTGAATGCCGTTGTTCCAGGAGCAACAGAGACCGGCATGATGTGGAACAATGTTCCGCCGGAGCAGGTTGAGGCTATGCGCGTCCAACTCTGCCGGGAGATTCCGTTGGGAAGGCTGGCGGAGGCGGAGGACCAGGCGCGGGTTGTGGCCTGGCTGCTCTCCGATGAGACCGCCTATATGACCGGCTCGCATGTGGTCTGCGATGGGGGAATCCTGGCTAAGTCCTCGATCAGTGTTTGAGCAGCGTTTGATCTGCATGCCTCTAGTGCTTGAGGAGCGCGACACCACAGCAGACGAAGACAGCAGCCAGCCAGCGACGGCGATCGACGTTTTCATGCAACAAATACTTCGCGGCCAGGGCATTGCTGACGAAGGTGAGGGAACCTGCCGCAGGGGCGATGAGGCTGACGTCCGCATGGCTGAGGGAGAAGAGCAGGGCGAAGAAGCTGAGAGCCATCCATACAACTCCAGCCAGGAAGCGGCCTTCACTCACCACGGCCCAAATCGCGCCGCGCAAGCCTCGCGCCGCCTTGATCCGATCCAGGTCGCCGACAGCGCGCATCGCTGAGGCCATGAACACATCGCCAGCCGTGGCGGTCAACACGATGATCGCCACCATGACCGCAACCGCCGGCCCGGAACTCATGGGTGATCGCTGGAATGACGCGGAGTATAAGCCGGGCCCTGGGTTACAAAACCGACTCCGGCGGTTATCAACGCGATGCCCACCCAGCGTGCAGTCGAGATTTGCTCTTGAAGCCAGAACCTGGAGAGAAAAGCAAGGGCTACATAGGCAAACGAAGTCGCCGGCAATACGAAGGTCAGGTCCGCCCAGGTGAGCGCCGTCAGGTAAGACGCAAAAAAGACCAGCAGCAAGACAACTCCACCCAAGACCCAGGGGGTTCGCAACGCGGAAAGAAGCTCACCAGGATGAGACAAAGGTACCGGGCCAATGCGCTTCATCCCAATAGACATGAAGGTATCGCCAAAGGCCGAAGAGAGCGCTACCACGCCCAGGATCAGATACCGCTGTGGGTTCATGCTCCCGCGTTTAAGACCGGGCCGGCCGTTTTGGCCGCCTTCAGCTTTCCGTCTGCCACTACCTTGTTGCGCGCGGCACGCAGCTTGAGGAATGACTTGGCCTCGACGTAAAGCCGCTTGACGTCCCGATTCACAATGGCTTTGCTCACGATGCGCCACGCCGCCTTGGGGCGGAAGTAGTACTCATCGTAGAAACGATGCACCATCTCGAGCACGTAGTCCTTGGGCAAGCCCGGATATTCAATGTGCGCGAGCTGATGCCCACCCTCGTCGACCATGGCGCCATTGTTGATGATGAAACCATTCTCTGCGGCGAAGTCATAGAACTCCGTGCCCGGATAGGCGTGGGCAATCGATACCTGGATGGTCTCAACATCAAGAGCTTTGGCAAAGTTGATGGTGTTGCGGATGGACTCCTTGGTTTCACCGGGAAGGCCGAGGATGAAGTCGCCATGAATGGTCAGGCCGAGCTCATGGCAGTCGCGAGCGAAGTCGCGGGCCCGCTCCACGGTGGCGCCCTTCTTGATGTTCTTGAGGATTTGCGGATCACCGGACTCAAAGCCCACAATCAGCAGACGACAACCAGCCTCGCGCATCGCCTTAAGGGTGTCGCGGTCAGTGGTTACGCGCGAAGTGCAGGACCAGGTGAGCTTGAGCGGCTTGAGTTTTTCGCAGAGCTCAATGGTGCGCACTTTCTGGATGTTGAAGGTGTCGTCGTCGAAGAAGAACTCCTTCACTTCGGGAAAGAGCTCCTTGGCATGCGCCATCTCGGCGGCGACGTCCTCGGTGGACCGCTTGCGCCACGCGTGTCCGCTCAGGGTCTGCGGCCAGAGGCAGAAGGTACATTGCGCGGGACAGCCGCGAGTGGAGTACAGAGAGACGTAGGGATAGAGCAGGAAGGGCACGTTGTAACGCGTGACATCGATGTCGCGTTTGTAGACGTCAGTGACCCATGGCATCTGGTCCAGGTTGTCTACCTGGGGCCGGTCGGGGTTGTGCGTGACCACGCCGTTCTTGAGGTAGCTGATGCCCAGGATCTCGTCCAGGGGCTTGCCGTTGGCAAACTCCACCACGGAGAAATCGAACTCACGCCGGCAAACGAAATCGATCACCGGACATTCGTTTAAGGCGCGGTCGGGTGAGGTGGTGACCGGCGGCCCGACGAAGGAAATCTTGATCTGGGGATTGGCGCGCTTGATGGCTTCGGCCAGTTTTTGGTCGCCCGTCCAGCCGGGAGTGCTGGTGAAGAGCACGAGGAACTCGTAGCTTTTGCAAATCTCAATGACTTCGGTGGCGGAGATGTGATGGGGCGGCGCGTCCAGCATGCGGGACCCTTCCAGCATGCCGGCCGGATAGGCCAGCCACACCGGGTACCAGTAGGACTCAATCTCACGCGTAGCAGGCCAGCGAGAGCTGGCGCCGCCGTCAAAATTTTCGAACGATGGGGGATTTAAGAGTAACGTTTTTAGCGGCATAGGCTTAACTTACAGTCTATCAGCACCGCAGGTGCTGGGGGTGGCAACAGGACCTAGAAGAGCACCCGCTTCCTTAGATGTCTCCCAGGACGACGGGGTTCAGCGAATCGGGGTTTATCCGAGAGAAAAGGTGTGGAAATGCCCCTCAGCGGGTTAGGCTGAACGGGTCGTGGGAAGAGGATTCGCACCTCAGGGCCCCGCGTGAGAACCGAGATTGGGGTCCCTCTGCATGCCCCCAGGTCTCAAAGGCCGAGGCCTGATTGCCACCTACATCGATAGCCGCGCCCTGCTGAAGAGTTGGCTCAAGGGTGGGGGGTGCTTCGGGCGGCACTTGCTTGGCCCAGTCCTCGATTCGGCCCATCGACCTCAACAAAGAGAGCCGTGCCTGCATCAGCTGGAATTGGGTCCCGAGCATGTCGACGAAGTAGCTGCGCTCGCTGATGCGTGCCCCCTGCTCGTCCTTGGGCAAGGGCGCCGCTGCTCCGGGAGCGCCGCCGCTTCCCAGCCGGAGCTGGGTGGCGATCGTGTCCAGTTGATCCTGGGCCAGTTCGTTTTGTAATTGCGCCACTTTTTCCTGGGCGGCCAGTTCGGCGACGCTCTTCTGCAGCCGTAGAACCTGCTCCGCCGCCTGGTCGCGCAGTTGATCGGCCTGCGCCGTGGCCTGTGCCGCCTCCGCACTTGAGCCTTTGGCTCTTGCCTTGCGGGTGGCGTCGAACAGCGGCCAGGTGATCTGAATGCCTACGTCGAAGTTGTTGTGCTGAAAGCGCAGGTAGTACTCGCTGTAGTTGTTGAACTTGGCGTAACGGTTGTACTCCAGGCCAAAGGCGAAGGTGGGGCGGTTGTTCTGCCGGGCATCGCCAAAAGCGGTGTACAACTTGGATTTGGCAGAGGCATACGCGGCTTCCACGCCGTTGTTCGCAGCCGGGCCTTCAGGCTGCGGGGAGATTTCGGGCGGATTGGGAATGGTTTGCGGCTCGGGGACAATGTCGTCCGGGTTGAGCCCGGTCAAGTGGGCGAGGCGGGCACGCGCCAGTTCGGCCTGGTCCAGCATATGCAAGCGCCTGAGCGCGATCTGGGCTTCGGTCAAGCGGGCCTGGGTCAACTCCACTTTGCTGTCGAGGCCGGCGTCGACACGCTCGCTTTCGATCTCAATCAACTTGCCGACAAAGCCGGTTTCCTGATCGAGGGCAGTGATCTGCTGGTTGGTGGTCGCCAGCTCCAGGTAGTCCAGCGCGGTGCTCAGGATGACTTGCTGGCGGGTGTCCTTCAGCTGCAACTGCGAGGCCAGCAGGGCAGCGCGCGCCGAGCGGATATAGTCCGGTTGGGAGAAGGAGAGGGCCAGGGACTGCGCGTTGACCGTGTAAACCGAAGGCTGGCCCACAGGGAAGCCGTACGAATATCCCAGGCTGGAACCCACGGAAAAGCTTGGTTTATAGGCGTCTACGCTTTCCATCACCCCGGCCTCGGCGTGTTGCACGTCGGCCGCGCTGATGCGCACCTGGGTGCTGTTACGCAGGGCCAGATCGACTGCGGTGTAAAAAGAGACCTGGGCTCGGGCGCCGTTTTGCACAAACAGGGTAACGAAACCCAGCAACACGAACTGGCAGGCGCGCCTCACCGATATGGTTGACCCCGGAAATTCTGCAATCTGCATTCTACAGACGGTCGCCACGCTAATTGACAATGCGAATGGGAACGCCCTCGGAGAGCGGCTGGCCATTGGTGGTGCCCAAGGCGACAACCGTATGCTCCCCCAGGCCACTCACGATCTGCACCAGGGTGAGGTTGATGGCTCCCACCTGCACCGCGGCACGGCGCAGCGTGTCACGGGAGACGACGTAAACATAATCGCGCCCACCCTCCACGTGAAGAGCCTCGCGGGGAACGGTGAGCGCATTGTGAACTTCGTCGGTGACCACGGTGACCACCACGTTGGTGTTGGGCAAAAGGATTCCGTCCGAGTCCTCGATGCTGACCAGCACCTCGCCGACGTTGCGGGTGGTGTAGGTAATGATGTTGGAGGGCAGGCGGATGATGTGCCCGTGGAATTTCAAATCCGGTTTGGCATCCCACACAATGGTGACCGGATTGTTAAGTTTCAGGTCGCCGATTTCAGGCTCGTCGAAATAGGCGCGCACCTGGAGCTTGGTCAGGTCGGCCGCCTCTAAGATCGTTGCGCCAGGCTCGACATACGAGTATTTGATGACGGGAAGGGAATAGACGGTGGCGGCGTATGGAGCGTGTACATTCGATCGCTCGATGACCTGGATGGCGGCAGCCCGGGCTGCTTCCGCTTCGGCTACGCTGGATTTCGCCTGGGCCAGGTCGATTGGGGCGAAGGGTTGGGTCTTTTGTTGCTCCAGCGAGTGCAGTGACGTTTGGGCGAGGTTTAAGCGCAATTGGGCCTGGGCTACCTCGCTGGGGGCAGCGGCGCCCTTGGCCGCCAGCTTCTGGACTACGTCGAGATCTTTCGCGGCCTGGTCCTGATCGATCTGCGCTTTGGCGAGGTTGGCGGAGAGGGCAAGCTGCTGTTGGTGGGTTCCGCCGCTGGCCACGCTTTGGTATTGGGCTTCGGCCGCGCGCAAGGCGGCTGTAGCGGCGGCCAGCCTGGCTTGTGCGTCGGTGTCGTCGAGCGATACCAGCAACTGGCCGGCGTGCACCTTCTCGCCAACGTGGACGTAAACTCCTTTGACGGTGGTCGCGGCTGGAGAATGCGCCTCAAAAACCTGCAGCGGCTCGACCCGGCCATTGGTGCTGTGGACCTTGACCAGATCCTGCACCTGGCTCTCGGCGACCCGCACCGGCAATTTCTCGCGCGTGAGCCGGCGAACGCCAAAGAAAATGACGATGAGCGCGATGCCGGCAGCAATCCAGAGAACACTATTACTGATTCTTTTTCGTCTTTCTTCTGCCATTCAGTGGCGCCCGGAGGCCAGTATATAAGACGGGCGGCCGCATACTGGGTAGATGCCCGTCTTCCATTGGATGGTACAGGCGCTGGAATGGCTCATCGCCTTGGCCTGGCTGTGGCGGGGAACTTTCTATTCGCTGGGGGAGTTGCGGCAGCGGGCGGAGAGATACAAGGGGAACCGCAAGTCCACTGCGCTCACCCGGCGTGCCGTGGGACCAGCGCGTAGCGGCTTGCGGTTCAAAGCTTTACCGCACCTCGATCAGCTGGTCTTCGCGCGAGCCGGTGCCGTAGCGCGCGGCTACATAGTCGTCGAGAATCTTTTTGAAGTCGTTGACGATGTCGTCGCCACGAAGAGTCGTCATCAGGCGGCCGTCCACGTAGACGGGGGCCTTGGGATCTTCAAAGGTGCCGGGCAGGGAAATGCCGATGTTGGCATGCTTGGACTCGCCCGGTCCGTTGACCACGCAGCCCATCACCGCGAGCTTCAACTCTTCGACTCCGGGATAGCGCTCGCGCCATATAGGCATGCTGTCGCGCACGTAGGCCTGAATGTCCTGGGTCAACTCCTGGAAATAAGTGCTGCTGGTGCGCCCGCATCCGGGGCAAGCAGTCACCTGGGGAGCGAAGCTGCGGATGCCCAGCGATTGCAGGATCTGCTGCGCCACCTGCACCTCCTCGGTGCGGTCGCCGCCGGGTTTGGGGGTGAGCGAGACACGGATGGTGTCGCCAATGCCCTTGAGCAACAACGGTGCGAGGCCGGCAGTGGAGGCGACAATCCCCTTCATGCTCATGCCGGCTTCCGTAAGCCCCAGGTGGAGAGCGTAGTCGCAGCGCGCCGCCATCAACTCGTAGACTTCGATCAGGTCACGCACGCCGCTCACCTTGGCGCTGAGGATGATCTGGTCGCGACGCAAGCCATAGCGTTCGGCAGCGCGCGCGGACTCGATCGCGCTCACCAGCATGGCCTCGATCATTACGTCCCGAGCCTCCGCCGGCTGGGCGCGCTTGGAATTTTCATCCATCATCTTGGTGAGCAATGCCTGGTCCAGCGAGCCCCAGTTCACTCCGATCCGTACCGGCTTCTGGTTTTCTACCGCGCACTCAACCATGGTGCGGAAGTTGTCATCGTCCTTGCGGCCGATGGAAACGTTGCCCGGGTTGATGCGGTACTTCGCGAGCGCACGCGCACACTCCGGATACTTCTTCAGCAACAGGTGCCCGTTGTAGTGAAAGTCTCCAACAATGGGGACGTCGATTCCCAGCTTGGCCAATCCCTCGACAATGGCGGGCAGCGCGGCGGCGGCCGCGTCATTGTTGACCGTCACCCTCACCAGTTCCGACCCTGCGGTGGCCAGAGCGGCGACCTGCTGGATGGTGCTTTGTACATCGGCGGTGTCGGTGTTGGTCATGGACTGCACCACGACCGGCGCGGATGAGCCTACGCGCACGTTGCCTATCTTGACGGTTACCGACTTTCTGCGTTCCAGTTCAGCCATAGATCCCCCACTGATAGTTTACAACCCATCTGTCTTGACAGTTTCCTGAGCGTCAATAGGGGTTGAATCCAGAGGAGGGCTGCACCAACTCAGGCCCGGTGGCCGGCGTATCAACGTTCTGATTTATCTGACTGAAAACTGGAAGGAGGAGTTCGGGGACCCGCAGGGAGAGGTCTCTGTGAGAGCCCTCTCCTGCCCATCTCATATCGGGCTATTTCTGTACCGCGTCGTTGTGCTTATCTTTGTAGATAGAATTTGAAATCTTGTTCTGGCGATTGTTGATCGCGGTGCGGTCAGCCGCCGTAAGTTTTCCATTATCGGCTTTGCGCATTGCGTGCTCTTCTTTGTTCACGCTGGCTTCGCGAGTCTCCAGGTTCGCGGTTTCGTGAGCAGTCAATTGACCGCTCTTGACACCCTGCGCGATCCGCGCCTGTTGGTTGGCTTTACGCTGCCCTGCCGTTCCCGGGGGCGGCGCGGTTTGCGCGGTTTGAGCTGCGGCCGCGAGTGTGAAAAGAACAGAGGCTGTTACTACGGCGAACGTTCCGATTTTCATAGCGCTCCTTGCCTGACAACGACTACTGGTGTACCAAACCCCACCATGGTTGAGTAGGTTGCGTCCGCACCAGTGCGAGGTACACCTTTAGTTGTAGGGTCGTATGCCCCGGGGCGAGGGCAGTCAGCTATTGGGCTTGCGGTGGCGCGCCTTCTTGCCGTAGCGCGCAGCCGGGAGGATGCTATTCCACGGAACGGGAGAGGCGAGGATCATCGAAGTATTGGTTGCGACATAAGGCATCATCGAATCAATTACCTCTTCCATGTGGCGTACATCGCGCACCGCGACCTGCACGATGAACGACTCGGCGCCGGTAACCCGATGACACTCCAGCACCTCGGGGAGGTTGCGCACCACGGAGGCAAATTTCACCAGCTTATCGCCCGCCACCGTAACCTTGACGATGGCGCGCACCGGCAGTCCTACCTGTGCGGGGTCGACCACCGTGCGATAACCCAGGATCACTCGGCTCTCCTCTAACCGGTGGACCCGTTCGATCACAGCAGGCGTGGAGAGTCCTACCCTTCGTCCAAGCTCGGCAAAGGCAATGCGAGCGTTGGCTTGAAGCTCGGCGAGGATTTCGCAATCAATATCGTCAATCGATGGGTGAACCATTCCGGCGGCTCCTCCTGGAAAATCGACTGTCCTTAAATTATGAGGTCAGGAGGTTGTTTGTCGATTCTTTGTGATCCGAATGGTCCCGAATTACGCATTTCCGCGATTCACCCGCGACGGGCAGACGCCTATCATGCTCCTGGTATATGTTTCCTGGTTTTTTGAGGGGACACGGAAGGAACGAACTCTCATGGCAAGGGCTTTAGGCGATGTTGCAGCAAGGCAGTTAGCCAACACAACCAAGACGGCTCCCCAACTCACGGCGATTACCCCTCGCTGGCTGGTGCAGCTGCTCAACTGGGTTCCTGTCGAGTCCGGCACATACAGGGTCAACAAGGTCAAGAACGATGCTGAGATCCAAGTCGATTGCGGATCGCGCGACGAACGTACCTTGCCCGAGACATTTGTCGACTACGTCGAGACTCCACGCGAATACACCCTGAGTGCAATTACTACCGTAGTGGATGTGCACACGCGGGTCTCCGACCTCTTCAGCCATCCCCACGACCAGATCCGCGAGCAGCTGCGGCTGACGGTGGAAAAGGTGAAAGAGCGCCAGGAGAGCGAGTTGATCAACAACGCCGACTATGGCCTGCTCAATAATGTCGATCCTGCATTCAAGGTTTCTGTTCGCGGAGGGTGCGCCTACCCCCGACGACCTGGATGAACTGCTCGCGCGCATCTGGAAGGAGCCGGCGTTTTTCCTGGCGCATCCACGGGCCATTGCCGCCTTTGGCCGTGAGTGCACCTTGCGCGGTGTTCCTCCGCCTACGGCAACGATCTTTGGTTCGCCATTTCTGACGTGGCGGGGCATTCCGCTCGTCCCAACTGACAAGCTGACCGTCGACGAGACGGGGAAGAGCAATATCCTGTTGCTACGCACTGGGGAGAGGAAGCAGGGCGTAGTGGGACTGTTTCAGCCTGGCCTGCCAGGGGAACAGACTCCCGGCCTTTCTGTCCGTTTCATGGGTATTGACCGCAACTCGATCGCCTCTTACCTGGTGTCACTGTATTGCTCCGCCGCAGTTCTTACCGAAGATGCGCTGGGTGTGCTCGAGAACGTAGAGGTCGGACACTACCATGAGTACAAATGATCAGAGCGATGCGGGGGCCTCGCGGCTAACGGATAGGGTGCCGCGAGTGCCAGCCTTGCTGGTTCACTCCCCGACGTAGCCACGCTGACCCTGTTGGCGAATGAGTTCTTCCGCGGGCAGCCAGGGCAGGCTTTTCCTGCGGGCGTCCCGGCGTCTGCGCCCGTGGCTCCGTCTGGCCCGCAGGATTTCGCAACCCGACTGCCGCAGTTGGGCATGCCGCTGCCTTCGATCCCTCCCGTGCCCTCCGCAGGCGGACCTCCGTTCACTGCGGATGTGCCCGGGATGTCATCCTATATGCCTTCTGCGGCGGGAATGGGTCCTGTCGGCGTTCCGCTTGCGCCGCAACTATCTGCGCTGCCCCAGGACCCGCGAAGCGCACCTCTGGTTTCTCCGTTTTCGCTTCCTATGCCGGAGTTCGGCGCTGCGTTTCCAACATTTGAGGCAGGTGTGCCGGCGCTTCCGCCACTGGCCCCGCTGCGGTCTGAGGACGATGCAAGGTCGGCGCTGACTACTGCGTCTCCGTTCTACTTTTTGGAGAATGCCGGTGGGATGAGCACACCCGTGGCAGCTCCTGCCACTGCGTCGCAAGCTGCGGCCGCGCCCGCCGTAGGCCTGCTTCAGGTTGACCCGCGAAGCGCTGCGGTATCTCCCTTTTCGCTGGCGCTGCCGGAGTTTGACGCTGCCCTGTTTCCGTCTTTCGAAGCAGGCGTGCCCAAGCTTCCTGCGCTGCCGCCGCTACGCAACGAAAACGACGCGCGCTCTGCGTTAACAGATTCTTCTCCGTTCTATTTTCTGGACGATAGCGGCCTTGCGGCTGCGAGGAGTGCGGAGGTTGCCGATACCAGCACGTCGCATCCCGGGGCGGTGGGCGACCTGAAGCTTCCGCGGCAGCAGTTCGACATCGGCTCGGTACGCCGCGACTTTCCAATATTGAACGAGCGGGTGAACGGCCACCCGTTGATTTGGCTGGACAACGCAGCCACCACGCAAAAGCCGCAGAGCGTGATCGACCGCATCTCGTATTTCTATGAACACGAGAACTCCAATATTCATCGCGCCGCCCATGAGCTCGCCGCCCGGGCTACCGATGCCTACGAAGATGCGCGCAGCAAGGTGGCGCACTTTCTCAATGCCGGGTCGTCGAAGGAGATCGTCTTCGTCCGGGGCGCGACCGAAGCCATTAACCTGGTGGCCCAGGCATGGGGACGGCGGCACATCAACAAAGGCGATGAGATCGTCATCACCTGGATCGAGCATCACGCCAATATCGTTCCCTGGCAGATGCTGTGCGCGGAGAGGGGCGCGTGCCTGCGGGTGGCTCCGGTGGACAATGACGGGCAGGTTCTGCTCGAAGAGTACGAGAAGCTGCTGAGCCCCAAGACGCGCCTGGTTTCGTTTACCCAGGTTTCGAATGCCCTGGGCACGGTCACTCCGGCGCACCAGATGGTGCAGATGGCGCATCGCCACGGAGCCCGTGTTCTGCTCGACGGCGCGCAGGCGGTTTCGCACATGCCCATCGATGTGCAGTCTCTCGATTGCGATTTCTACGTCTTCTCCGGCCACAAGGTCTTCGCGCCGACTGGGATTGGTGTGCTCTACGGCAAGCCGGACGTGCTGGCGGAGACTCCTCCCTGGCAGGGCGGAGGCAACATGATTGTCGACGTCACCTTTGAGAAGACAACGTATCAACCTCCCCCGGGGCGCTTCGAAGCGGGCACGGGCAACATCGCGGATGCCGTCGGATTGGGCGCAGCCATCGATTACCTCGACCACGTCGGGATGCCGAATGTGGCCCGCTACGAGCATGAGCTGCTGGTCTACGCGACGCAGGCAATGTTGCGGGTTCCGGGTTTGCGCATCATCGGCACGGCCAAGGAAAAAGCGGGGGTGTTGTCGTTTGTGCTCGATGGTTTCCGTACCGAAGAGGTGGGCGCCGCTCTGAACCGCGAAGGGATCGCGGTCCGCTCGGGTCATCATTGCGCCCAGCCCACGCTGCGCAGATTTGGCGTGGAGACCACAGTGCGTCCATCGCTCGCGCTGTATAACAGCTTCGAAGACATCGATGCCATGATCGCGGCGCTGTTCCGCTTGAAAAGCCTGGGCGCGTAGACGATAGAACTCCGCATCCGGCGTGGGGCGAAAAGCGTACCCATCTAAAGCCTCGGCTGAGATCCGGGGTTCCTCTGCGTGACCCCCAAGGTCTCAAAGGCGAGACCTGGGCCACCCGCCTCTTTGCCGCCATTGGCGGCCTTCTCCCCCTTGTGGATGTTCTCGAAATCGAGGATAATTTATCTCGGAGGCGAGATTGCCGTATGGCGACGTCACTGGCTGCTCCCAATGTTGCGGGCTACTCCTTCGACCAGGTCCCAAACCTCTCGAGCGCGGATGAGCGCAGAAAACTGAGCGAGAACGCAGTCAAGGTTTTCGTGAATATCGCGCGGAAATGGGATTTGAATGAAATCCAGGCGCGAGGGCTTCTCGGCGGTGTGGCTTCCTCCACATTTCATGCATGGAAGACAAAGCCCAAGGGCAAGCAGCTTGACCAGGACACCCTGACGCGAATTTCGCTCGTCATCGGCATCTACAAGGCGCTGAACATCTACTTTGGCAAGCCTTGGGCAGACCGCTGGATCACCCTGGAAAATCGCGGTCCCCTTTTTGGCGGACAGGCTCCCGTCGATTACATGCTTCGCCAGGGCCAGCCGGGAATGGCCGAAGTCCGCCGCATGCTGGATGCATGGCGGGGTGGACGCTGACTCCTCCACTCAGGGAGTACCGGCGACGAGGATTGCACCGGCTGATTCCTTCCAGGTACAGCGAAAGCGGAACCGTTCTGGAAGAAGTCGCCGATGATAAGGCGATGCTTCGGGATGCGGCCCAACTGGATGCCGCGACCAACGAGCGCATACAGGGGGAGCGCTACGGGCTGAGCGGGATCAGCAACTTTGAACTGGTATATGGGATCCCGCATGCGCAGATCATTCGCGCAGCATTTCTCCACCCTGGCCCATTCGGAGCGCGCTTTAATGATTCCACGCGCGGGGCCTGGTATGCGGCCGAAAAGGCAGCAACTTCAATTGCCGAGGTCGCTTATCACAAAGCCAGACGGCTTGCGGAGATGGTCGTTCCCAGAATGCCCGGAGAACGGCCGGATGAGGATGTTTCGTCCTACGATGACTGGCAGGCCGATTTCCAGGCACCTTTCCATGTTCTGGATCCGCGGAAAGAGTACATGGAGTGCCTACAACCCGAACCCGTACCGCACTGCTATCTGCCGTCACAACTGCTGGCGCGGCAACTGCTCACCCAACAGTCGAACGGAATCGTATACCCCAGCGTGCGGCACGAAGGCGGCACATGCGTGGCCTGCTTCCGTCCCGCCCTGGTCTACAACCCGCGACAGGCAGAGAGGTACGAGATCCGCTTGCGGTCGGCCCGGCAAGGATATAAAACAACGGTGCGGGTCATTGTCCACTAGGGGCTTGCGCGCCGCTGTTGCGGTAAACTGAAGCCGTATTATCAGATACCAAGGGCCCCGTAGCTCAGGTGGATAGAGCAGCAGTTTCCTAAACTGTTTGTCGGAAGTTCGAGTCTTCCCGGGGTCACCACTCATCAACAGCCTACAGGCTCCATGAACTGAAGGGTTCTGACGCTGGAGAGTGGTCAGTGTGGGTGAACGGGAACTGGCGAATGACATTCCGATTTGAGGGCACCGACGCGATCATGGTCAACTGCCAGGATTACCACTGAAGAGGAAGGAGATCTCCTATGAGTCAAATGCATAACCCTGCGCACCCGGGAGAGGTCTTGAAGGAGGCCTTCGAGGGCCGGTCAATCACGGACCTAGCAAAGCATTTGGGAGTGTCTCGTGTGGCGCTGTCCCGGGTGCTGAACTGTCGAGCTGCCGTTTCCGCTGAGATGTCCCTGAGGCTATCTGAAGCTCTTGGCACTTCTCCTGATATGTGGTTCAAGATGCAAACGAACTATGACTTCTGGCAGGCGTCACAAAGGAAACGAAAGAGGGTCGCACCCTTGCCTAAAGTTGCCTGATTTTGCCAACCGCGCGCGTCCCAGGACCGGAGCGCGTCTATCAAGGTGCATGTCGCCCTCGCTCCGGGAGAAAAAGAGATTTCCCATGCCGGTTCGATCCTGGCGCGCGCGCGTGCTGCCATCTGCGCTGCTGCTGATCCTCCTGTTGCTTTGCGGCACGACGCAGGCTGCGATTGTCCGCGGCACGGTGACCAATTCCCTGGGTATCCCCATCGTTCATGCCAGTGTCGTGCTGCTGCAAAATGGCCAGGTCCTGGCGCTCGCGCTGACCGGCACGAATGGCACCTACCAGATCACCAGCAGCGCCTCGGGGCGCTTTTACGTGCTGGTCTCGGCGACCAATTTCAAACAGATCACCACCCTCAGCTTTTACGCCGGCACGGCGGATAGCCACGAGGAAAATATTGTCCTGGAGTCAGCAAAAGCGCGCCAGGAAATCGTTGTCTCCGCCACCGGGATGCCAACGCCCGAAGCGGAGATCAGCGCCGCGGTCACGGCGCAGCGCAGTACAAGTTTCCCCAACCGGACTGATCTTATCGACCCCCTGCGCCAGGTCCCAGGAGCCTTTGTGGTGCGCCCGGGGGAGTATGGCGCCCTGGCCTCACTGTTTCTTCGCGGAGGCAACCCCGATTCCAACCATGTGGACCTGGATGGGGTGAGCGTAGGAGACGTGGGTGGCGCCTTCGACTTCAGCAATGTGTCGAGCGCAGGGATCGAAGAGTTTGAGGTTTATCGGGGTCCCAATAGTGTGCTCTATGGCTCGGACGCTGCTGCCGGGTCGGTCATCCTGAGAACACAGCGCGGCAGCACTGCGTTTCCGTCGCTGTTTTATGAGGGGGATGCCGGCACCTTCACCAGCTTTCGCAACCAGCTGCAGGTTGGGGGCACCCACAATGCGATCGACTACTACGGCGGCTTTGACGCCTTCCAAAGCGACAACTCGCTCAAGATGGATGAATTCCACGACGACACGGCGAACGCGAACCTGGGTTACGCGCTCACTTCGGCAACCCAGCTTCGGGTAACGGCGCGCAATAGCGATGCCGGCGTGGGAACTCCGGGGGCCTTCAATTTCTACGGCATTGCCAACGCCGGCAAGCGATCGAACCAGGATCTCTACCTTGGAGCATCGCTGGAACACCGGACCATCGGCGATTGGCACAATTTGGTGCGCTACGGGCTGACCCGCAAGCGGGAAGAGGACACCAACTTCTACGCCGCGGGCATTCCTCTTACGTTCACGTCGGACGGAGTCGCGTCAACGAACTATTACGGTTACAATACCCTGATCCGCGGAGCGAACGGCTACTCGGTGACGGGGCAGGGGGTTCTGAACTTCGCCGGCATTTATCCCAACACCGTGGAACGGGTTAACAACCGCGACCAGGTGTACGTGCAAAGCGATTATCCGTTCACGCCGCACATCCTCGGTTTGTTTACCTTCCGCTATGAGGATGAGCGGGGCGCGAGAAAGTCCGTGGCTTATGGGCTCGATCAAACCATAGACCGCGATAACAACGATTACACCGGGCAGCTTCAGGGCGACTACCATAGCCGGCTCTTTTATTCGCTGGGCGGCGGGGTCGAGAAGAATGCGCTGTTTGGGACGGTGGGCGCTCCGCGCCTGGGGTTAACGTATTATCCGGTTCGGCCGGACAAGGGGCTCTTCCACGGGACCATGATCCGGTTCAACTTCGCCGAGGGCTACCAGGAGCCATCGCTCAATGAGCAGATCGGCAGCCTCTACGACTTTCTTGCAGGGGAGCCGGGCGGAAGCGAGGCTATTCAGCAGTTCCACATCTCGCCCATTGGCGCGGAGCAGTCGCGCACCTATGAGGGAGGGGTGGCGCAGAGTTTCCTCAGCGAGCGCGGTTTGCTGCGGGTGAGCTACTTCCACAACCAGTTCGGGAGGCAGATTGAGTCCGTACCCGCTACGGAAGTGCCGGCGCTGCTGCCGCAGCTGAGCCCCACTGAGCAACAGGAGCTGGAGAGCCTCCTGAGCAATGCCGGGGCGCTCTATGTGAACTCGGAGGCATTCCGGACCCAGGGCATTGAGAGCGAAGTGCAATACAGCGTGTTCCGGACCTTGTTCTTGCGGGGCGGATATACGTATCTGGATGCGGTGGTTGAGCGGTCCTTCACCTCTTCTGCGCTGGAGCCCTCCTTTAATACCGGATTGCCGGGTGGTCCGGCGCCCTCCTTCTCGGAGGTGCCGATTGGCGCCTTTAGCCCGCTGGTCGGGGCGCGTCCGTTCCACCGGCCACCGCATACCGGGTTCGGGTCGGTGAGCTATAGCGGCGAACAGTATTGGGTGGGCTTTACCGCAGCCGTTGCCACGCGGAGTGACGATTCTACTTTCCTGGGCGGCCGCGACTATGTAGGAGGGAACTCGTTGCTGCTGCCTAACCGCAATCTCGATTTCGGTTATACCAAACTCGATCTTGGCGGAAGTTATCAGTTCTTGTCTTGGCTGGCTGCTTATGCCCAGCTCGATAATTTGACCAGCAATAAGAGGATTGCACCTGTTGGTTATCCTTCGCTTCCGTTTACGTTTCGGGTGGGTTTGCGCCTGTCTATTGGGCATGGCGCGAGTAAGTAGGGTCGTTGCCGGACGAGCGAACTGCAGAAGCGCTCTCATTTGGATTGGGTGCGGTTCTGACTTAAATGCACCGCAAGCAAAAGAGGCCACCCTGGCGGGTGGCCTCTTTTGCTTACAG
>CAWJAB010000015.1:0-41194 GCA_963840675.1 uncultured Acidobacteriaceae bacterium | reverse complement strand
CGGTGGAGGCGGAGGCTTCCACGGTGGGGGCGGCTTCGGCGGTGGTGGACACGGCGGTGGTGGTGGACATCGTTAATCCCAACTGAACGATCGAAACAAAAGAACGGCTGGCACTTAGGTGTCAGCCGTTTCCTTTTGCAATCGTCGCCACCATCTCGGCAATTCTTGCGGCGGCCCGGGGATGAGCAAAGGTACGCGCACAGGCTGCCATCTCGCGCAGCTTCTCTCGATCCTGCAGCAGCCCTGACAACGCTTCCAACAAGGCGGGGCCGGTCATGTCTTGTTCCAGCAATAGCTTGGCCGCTCCGCCTTCGACCAATACTTCCGCATTTTTTCGTTGATGGTCGTCCGCAGCCTGGGGAAAGGGCACCAGCAGCGATGGCTTTCCGCTGGCGGCAAGCTCCGCCACCGTGCTGGCTCCGCTGCGCGCCAAAATCAGATCCGAGGCCGCAAACTGGCTCGGCATGTCCTCAAGAAAAGCCTGTACCCGCCACCGGTCCACAGGCGCTCCGCTGGCCGTGTACGCTGCTTCCGTCGTTTCCGCGTGGCGCGTCCCCGCCTGGTGCAGGATGGTGAGACCGGGCACGGAAGCCAGCAGCTCCCGGGCAATCTCCGGCATTCTTTGGTTTAGCGCACGTGCCCCCTGGCTGCCTCCCATCACCAGCAGCCGAGGCGCGCTTTGCGGTGGCCGGGGTGGGAGCCCGAAGAACTCGCTGCGTACCGGGATCCCAGTCACTTCGGCGTTGTGGAAATAGGCCAGCGTCGGCGCAAAATTGACGGCGGCTGCGGAGATACGCTTCCCGATCAGCCGGTTCGCCATCCCGGGTACGGCATTTGGCTCAAAGGCCAACGTGGGGACCCGTTGCACCAGCGCCGCCAGCATCGCCGGCCCGGAAGCATACCCGCCCACGCCAACCACGACCTGCGGCCGCCAACGGCGCAACATGCGCATGCAGTGCACAATGCTGCGCGGCAGTGCGGCCAGGGTCTTTAGCTTGGTGGTAAGGCTGACGCGGTTGAGCTGGCCAACATCGATGAGCTCCAGGGCGTACCCGGCCTGCGGCACCAGGCGGGTTTCCATTCCCCGTGCCGTGCCCACAAAACAGATCTCCGCCTGGTACATCGATTGCAGTGCGTCGGCAATGGCCAGCGCGGGAATGACGTGGCCGCCTGTGCCGCCGCCGGCAATGATGACCCGCATGCCCGTCAGTCAATCTCCCGGGTGAGGCTCAGCAGCACGCCGATGCTCGCCATCGTGATGAACAGAGACGTGCCGCCGTAGGAAACGAAGGGCAGCGTAATGCCTTTGGTCGGGACCAGCGCCAGCACCACGCTGATGTTGAAGAAGGCCTGGATCAGGATGGTGGCGGTGATGCCAAAGGCAAGAAAGCGCGCGAAGGCATCTTTGGAAAGGCTTGCCGCCCGCAGTCCGCGATATCCCAGGGCGGCGAACAGCGCCACGATGGCCACCGCGCCAATCAGGCCCAGCTCTTCGGCGATGTTGGCAAAGATAAAATCCGTGTGCGGCTGAGGCAGATAAAAAAGCTTGGCCCGGCCTTCGAAAAATCCGACCCCGCGTATCCCGCCGGTGCCCACCGCGATCAGCGACTGGATGGTGTGAAAGCCTGAGCCCTGCGGATCCGCCTCCGGGTTCAAAAAGGCCAGCATGCGCGCCCGCCGCCAGGGCACGCGGAAGAGCAGAAAGTACAGCACCGGCGCGACCGCGAGCACGGCATAGCCAAAGTATTTTGTTTCCACGCCTGCCAGGTAGAACATCATCGCCGCCACCGCGGCGCAGACCAGCGCGGTGCCCAGGTCCGGCTCCTTGACGATGAGCACGAGAAAGACCAGGGTGGGCAAAGCCGCAGGCACCAGCGTGTTGCGCCAGTCGCGAATGGAATGCAGCTTGTCCTGGAGAAACCAGGCGAGAAAGAGCACCAGCACCGGCTTGGCAATCTCCGATGGTTGAAGAGAGAAGAAGCCCGCAAAGCGGATCCAGCGGTGCGTGTTGTGCGAGTCGCGCAGGAGAAAGACGCCGAGCAACAGCAGCGTGGTGACCGCAACCGCCGGAAAAACCACGATAGGCCGGTTGAATTTGCGGTAATCCACGCGCATCAGCAGCGTCATGGCCACCAGCCCGAGGACCGCCGATACGACCTGCGACCTCACAAAGGTGTAAGGCGAACCATACCGGTCCTCAGCCATGACCGCGGAGGCGCTAAAGATCATCAACAGGCCGATGAACACCAGCAGAACGGTTACGCCGTAGAGCCACTTGTCGACCCCTACGCGCTTTGCCATATGCCAGCTCCCTGACGGGCCTTTACGGCTTGCTTGAAAACTCTTCCCCGGTGTTCATAGTTTTCAAACTGATCGAAACTGGAGCAGGCAGGCGCCAGCAGCACTACATCGCCCGCCACCGCCTGGCCGGCTGCCTGGTCGACCGCCGCCTCGAGCGTGCCCGCACGGACAACCCGGGTGACGCCCGCGATTTGTCCTTCGATCTTTTCCGCCGCCGAGCCGATGGTGTAAACCGCCTTGACCCGCGCCCGCAACAACGCATTGAGCTGGGTGTAGTCGGAGTTCTTGTCTTTCCCTCCGAGGATCAGGTGGATATTTCCCGGAAACGAGGCAATTGCTTTCGCCGTGGCGTCCACATTGGTTGCCTTGGAATCGTTGTAGTAGTCGACCCCGTGAATGGCAGCGACAAACTCCAGCCGGTGCTCCACCGCGTGGAAGGAGGCGACCGCACGGGCAATCACCTGGGCGGGTATATTGGCCACGCATGCCGCGCAAACGGCAGCCAGCACGTTCTCGATATTGTGCTCGCCCTTGAGCGAAATCTCAGCCAGGGGAACCACCGGGATGGGAGAAGCCTGCTCCGACGGGCGAAACATCAGCATGCCATTCATCAGAAACGTTCCACGCCGGACAATTTTGCTGCGGCTGAACCACAAGATCTGCGACCGCGCGCGGCTGGCCGCCTGCTGGGTGACGGGATCATCTCCGTTGAGGATCAGGTAGTCTTCCCCGGTTTGGTTGGCGAAGATCTTTTCCTTCATCTTGACGTAGTTCTCGAAGGTGCCATGGCGGTCGAGGTGATCGGGAGTGATGTTCAGGATCACGGCGATGCGGGGGTGAAAGCTCTCCGTGGTCTCCAGTTGAAAGCTCGAGACCTCGAGCACCGACCAGGCCCCGGGGTCACTCTGATCGACCGTCTCGATGACCGGTACTCCAATATTGCCGGCGACCACTGTCTTCAACCCGGCGGCGCTGAAGATCTCGCCACACAGGGTGGTGGTGGTGGTCTTTCCATTGGAGCCGGTAATTGCCAGAACATTTCCCTGGAGAAAGCGCGCGGCCAGTTCCAGCTCGCCGATGATGGGCAGCCCCAGGTTGCGCACCTGAACCAGTTCCGGAGTGAGCAGCGGCACCCCCGGAGAAACCACGATCAGGTCCTGCCGGCGGAAGGTCAGCAGCCCATGCCCCCCGGCTTCCACCGAGATACCGGCCTCGAGCAACGAGGGAATCTCTTTGCCCAGCGCCTGGGCGCTGCGCAGGTCGGAGACGGTGACCTGGGCGCCGCGACGGCGCAAAAAGAGCGCTGCGGCAAGACCCGATTTGCCGAGGCCAACGACCAGTACTTTTTTGCCTTTCAGTTCCATGCGAGTTCAACGCAGTTTCAGGGTGGTGAGCGCAAACAACGCAAACACCAGCGCGGCAATCCAGAAGCGCACAATTACTTTGGACTCCGACCAGCCCATCAGCTCGAAATGATGATGCAGCGGAGCCATCTTGAAGATACGCTTCTTGCGCAGTTTATAGCTTCCTACCTGGAGAATGACGCTGATTGCCTCCAGCACAAAGATGCCCCCGATGAAAGGCAACAGCAGCTCCTGTTTGATGACCACGGCAACTGTGCCGATGGCGCCGCCCAGCGCCAGCGAGCCCACGTCGCCCATGAATACCTCCGCAGGGTGGGCGTTGTACCAGAGAAAGCCGATGCTGGCGCCGACCATGGCGCCGTCGAAGACAGTCACTTCGCTGACCATCGGCATGCGCTGCAGCTCCAGATAATCGGAGAAGACCGCATTGCCGCTGACGTAGGTCAGCACGGTGAGCGCCGCCGCGGCGATGATGGTGCAACCAATGGCCAGCCCATCCAGCCCGTCGGTGAGATTCACCGCGTTGCTGGAACCGACGATGATCAGGGTGACGAAGATCACGAACGGGAGGTAGGCCAGCACGCTCAGATGGGGAATGAAGCCCAGCGCATGAATGGAGAGGTCGGGGCGAAAGCGCTTGAGAAACGGCACCATCAGATGAGTGGAGTAGATGCCCTCGCTCCGCATGGCCAGGAGCACGACTGCGATGGCCACCCCAGTGATGATCTGCAGACCGATCTTCTGCACGGCGGTGAGGCCGAGATTTCGCCTCTGGATGACCTTGATGTAGTCATCGGCAAAGCCAATTGCGCCGAAAGCCAGGGTGGAGCCCATTACCAACCAGACGAAGGGATTGGAAAGGTCGCTCCACAACAGTGTCGGCAAAAGGATGGCGATGCATATGAGCACGCCGCCCATGGTCGGCGTGCCGGCCTTCTTCTGGTGGTCTTTGGGACCGTCCTCGCGAATGTACTGGCCGATTTGAAACTCGCGCAGCTTCTCAATGACGAACGGCCCGATCAGCAGCGCGATGAGCATCGCGGTAAGACTGGCAAAAGCAGTGCGAAACGTCAGATACCGGAAGATGCGGAAGGGTCTGAAGTAAGGAAAAAGTTTTTGATAAAGCAGCCAGTAAAGCAAACTTCCTCCGCCGTTCGCGCCGTGCTGGAGCTATCTTACAGGCCATCGCGCGCATGTCTGCGCCGCATTTCCGGGCGAACCACAGCGGCAACTAGTGAGCATTTCTGCTGAAGAATAAGAATATCAAGGATGTCCATCACTGCGCTGTGAAAATGGGCTGAAGCATTACACATCTCGACAGGGATGGCGCGAATTCCACCTCGAGTGCTGGAGAAAGATTTTCAGATAGAAAAGTCGTGCCCTTCGTTCGGGCTGGTCAGGAAAGCGGCTGGAGAAAATGCAGCGCCTGCTCCAGGCCGACACCGCGGGATGCTTTCAGCAACACGGCGTCGCCTGATCTCAGCTCTGCTTTTAACCACTCGCCGGCCTCGAGGGGAGAGGCAAGAAAGAGCGCCAGCGCTCCGGCTTCGCGCGCGGCTTCTACAAGATATTGAGCGTTTCCCCGCACCCCGACGACCAGGTCGATGCCGCTCTCGGCAGCAGCTTTACCGCACTCGCGATGCAGCGCGACTGCCCCCGGCCCCAGCTCCAACATCTCACCGGCTACCAGGATGCGCCGCTTGGCGGGCATCGAAGCAAGCGTGGCGATCATGGACTTGAGCGCTTCGGGGTTGGAGTTGTAGCAGTCGTTGATCACTGTGGCGCCGCCGATCAGCAGCACCTCACCCCGCTTATCGGGAGGACGCAGCCGGCCCGCCGCGGCGGCACACTCCGCCAGCGGAATGCCCGCTTCGAAACCAACGGCGATCGCCGCCATCGCATTCCAGATATTGTGCCGGCCGAGCAGCGCCAGGGTCACCGTTACCTGCTCTTCGCCGGCTGTCACCTGAAACCGGGTTCCCTCGGCGCCAAGCTCCTCGATGTTTGCGGCGCGGGGATCGGCGCAAGGACCGCTGCCGAAATAGATGGACCGCCCGTGAAAATCCCGCCCGAACTGGGCCACGTAAGGGTCGTCGCAATTAAGAAATGCCACCCCGGAGGCGGGGAGACTTTGCACCAGCTCATATTTGGCGCGCGCAATGCCCGCCACCCCATCGGGAAAATTCTGCGCGTGGGCGCTGCCGACGTTGGTGATCACCCCCCAGTCAGGGTGAGCGATGCGCGCCAGGGCCGCGATTTCGCCGGCATGCGACATGCCCATTTCGATCACCGCGACTTCATGCTCCGGCTCCAGTTTGAGCAGTTGCAGCGGCATGCCAAATTCGTTGTTGAGGTTGCCCTTGGAACGAAGCACATTGAACCGCGCGCCCAGCACCTCCGCGACCGCTTCCTTGGTGGTGGTTTTGCCGGCGCTGCCGGTGACCCCGATGATGCGCTTGTTCCAGTGCCTGCGCACCGCGGTGGCCAGGGTCTGCAACGCCACCAGCGGATCGTCGACAATCAGCAGAGTGTGGGTATGCGCCAGCTCGAGAAAATCCGTTACCTTGCTGCGCGCCACAACCACAGCGCGAGCGCCCTCGCTCGAACGCAGCCGGGACAAAGGCGTGCGCATCGTAGCGCTCCCCGCGGACGGCGAAGAAGAGATCGCCCGGCGCAAGCGTGCGGGTGTCGATGGAATACCCCGTCGCCGGCTGCTCGGGCCGATCCCCTTCCCCTGCCCGGAGGTCGGCTCCGATCCAATGAGCGATGTCTTGTAATTGCAGCTTCATTCGCTTTTTTCCCGGGCCTGCAATACCTGCCGCGCAATGGCTACATCATCGAACGGTATCACCTGGCCGCCGATGGTCTGGGTTTTTTCGTGGCCTTTGCCCGCCAGAAGCACCAGGTCGTACTGCCGCGCCTGGGCGATGGCTAACGCGATGGCTCGGCGGCGGTCGGGCTCGACGATGACCATGGCCGAAGTTCCGCTAAGCCCGGGCAGCACTTGCTCGATGATGGCCAGAGGATCTTCTCCCCGCGGATTGTCGGAGGTTAACACGACTACATCGCTGCCCTCGCCGGCTGCCCGGCCCATCAGTGGCCGTTTGGTTCGGTCACGATCGCCGCCGCAGCCGAACATGGTGATGACCCGGCCGCCCTTCTGGGTCACGAACGCGCGCGCGACAGCGATGATATTGCGCAGGGCGTCGTCGGTGTGGGCGTAGTCGACCACCACCGCAAAGTTCTGCCCGCGATCGACCGACTGGAATCGGCCGGGCACGTAGTCGAGCGAAGCTGCGCCGGCGGCAACCTGCTCGATGGTGAGGCCTCGGGCGACCGCAGCCGCGCCTGCAGCCAGCAGGTTGTAAACATTCACCCCGCCGGTAAGACGCGTCGCCACCGGCACTTTGCCCTGGGGCGTGACCATGATGAAGTGCATGCCGGAGGGCTCCATCCGGAGCTCTTCGGCGTGGAAGTCTCCCTGTTCCAGCCCGTAGGTGTATATCAACGCTGAACCGGCAGCTTCTTCCAGCATGGCGCCGTATGGGTCATCACGGTTGAGGATGGCGGCACGGGGCGGTGGTCCTGCGGAGCCGTCAAACAATTTGCGTTTCGCGGCGAAGTAGTTCTCCATGCTGCCGTGGTAATCAAGATGGTCGCGGGTCAGATTGGTGAAGATGGCGACGTCGAAATGCAGACCGGAAACCCGCTCCTGATCGAGCGCGTGGGAGGATACCTCCATCACCGCCTCGGTCGCGCCGCCATTCACTCCTTCGCGAAACAGCTCCAGCAAGTCGCGTGATTCGGGGGTAGTGTGCGGCGCGGGAAAAATTCTGCCGGCCGCATGGTACTCGATGGTTCCAGCCAGGACAGTCTTGCGCCCCTGGTGGCGGAGCATCGCTTCCAGCAGGAATGCGGTCGTGGTTTTGCCATTGGTGCCGGTTACCCCGCTGAGCTTGAGCTGCGCTTCAGGATGCTCGAAGAAATTGGCGGCAATGGCAGCCAGCGCGCGTCGCCCATGCGCCACTTCGATCACGGCTATGGCCGGATAAGCAGTTGCGGCGGCGAAGCCCGCGGAGGAATCCGTGACGATGGCTCGCGCACCCTGGGCCACCGCCTGGGGAATAAAGCGATTGCCATCGGTCGTGCCGCCGCGAAAGGCGACAAAGAGCGAGCCGTCGCGCACCCGCCGCGAATCGTATTCGACGCCACTCACCGCCGGGCTGGGGCCCGCGCGCCGGATGAAATCGACACCACGCAAAACGACTTCCAGGTCCACTGTCCGCATATCCCGGCCTAACGCCTGGCGAAGCGAAGCGCGGTAAGCTTTGCCGATACCGAGGCTACTTTGGTATCGATAAAACCGCGGCTGCGTAAAAGCTCTCTCACTGCCGATTCCTTCAGCGAGCTGTCCGGTCCTTTGGGATAAACAATCCATAAGGGAGCACTGCAGGTTCCACCTTCAAAGCACTGGGTCAACGCGGGTTGACTCCGATTCCGAATTGACACAGATCAGGACCAGGTCCACTTCTTTTCCGGCTAAGAACCCGCCTCGGCGATTGCGGCCTTCAATTCTTCGCTTTGAATTTCCCCCACGACCAGGAGTCTGGTGGTGGACGAGATTCCAAGTTTGCCGGCGAGGCTCGGAGGAGGAGTCTTGATAGCCTTCAGCCATCGCTGGGCAACGTCTGGACCAAGACGCAGTTGCACGCGATCCCGCCCGGCATGGAAGACCAGGTTCTCGCCCACCGCCGCCACACCGGTCAATGCAGATAGCGCGACGCGCCGGCGTATGCCGTGACGGAAGATGAGCTCAGTTCCTTCCAGCAGCACTTTGCAGTCGCCCTGCTCGTCGCCCCACTTGCAGTGGCATGTGGCTTCACGTCCCATGAGTCGCGCTCCCGCGATCAACAGCAGATACAGTCTATGGGAAGGTCAGCTAGCGGGTGAAGCGGACCACGATTTCGGTGCCGGGCGGCACCATGCTGCCGGGTGCGGGAACCTGCTCCCGGGCAATACCGCTGCCCACAATCTGCAGCGCCAGGCCGGCGGATGTGGCCGATTCAACCGCCACACGCAGCGGTTCCCCAAGGAACGACGGTACTCCCACCCGGGTCCCTGCATTGACCACCACACCATGTCCGGAAAGACCGGTAAGATGCGGCTCGGCGGTTGGGGCGCTGGCCTGCAACGGGGGATCGGCTGCCTCTTGTCTGACCTCGGCTGGATGGACCGCGGGAGGAAGCGCGGCGGGAGGCTTCTCCGCCACGGCCGGCACCGGAGCGGCTTGCGCCGGCGGTGCCGCCGAACCAAGCTCGTTGGCGGCGGAAGGCACTGCCTGCTGGCCGTTGCTCTGGTTGCGAAGCGGATCATCCGGCGGGAGATTGTTAACCTCGGCAAAGAGCGCGTCGAGATCGCCGGTGTGCTCCGAAGGCGCATCCTCATCCATCCGCGGGTCGGCATGTTGCTTGGCCAAGTCGGGCTGCGCGACCAGAGGCGTATCGTGGGTCACTCCCAGGTATTCGAGCACCTCCTGCGCCACCTCGGCAAACACTGGCGCGGAGACCGCCGTTCCGTAATACGACGGCCCCTTCTTGGGGTTGTCGATGATCACGGCAATGGAGATGACCGGGTTATTGACGGGCGCGATTCCGACGAAGGATGCGATGTGCATAGTCTTCGAATAAAGGTGGGTCGCCGGATCGATCTTTTGCGCGGTGCCGGTCTTGCCCCCGGCGGAGTAGCCGTTGAGTTGCGCTGGTTTCCCTGAGCCGTAAAGCACAACGCCTTCCATCATCTTGCGCATCTGCGCGGCGGTCATCTGGGAGATGACGCGATGCGCTCCGGATGGAAGCGGGTCAGGCAGGTCTTCACCCGACTTGAATGGCGACGGCCGCAGCTTGACAGGTTGACCGTTGCCATCCGCCTGCCCCGGTATGAGCACGTGCGGCGGCAGATAGACGCCTCCATTCGCGATGGTCGAAACCATGGACACGAGTTGCAGTGGCGTAACAGCGATCTCCTGGCCAATGGCGATGGAACCGATGGACGAGGGTCCCCACTTTTTGACTGGGCGAAGGAGACCGCGGGTTTCGCCGGGCAACTCCACGCCGGTGCGCGCGCTGAAGCCGAAGTCGTGGATATATTGGCTGAACTTGTCCTGGCCGACCCGCAACGCCAGTTTTACCGCAGCCACATCGCTGGACTCCTCGAGCGCCTTATGGACTGGAATCACTCCAAAATGCTCGCCTTGATTGTCGTGAATGATTCTTCCCGCAAGCTCGATCTTGGCCTCCCTGGCAATCGATCATCTGGTCGGGAGCGGTGACTTTTTGCTCCAGGGCCGCCGAGTAAGTCACAAGCTTGAACGTGGAACCCGGCTCATACACGTCGCTTACTGCGTGATTCTTGAGCAGGCTGGTAGTGGCGTGGCGAAAATCGTTGGGATTGAAGGTCGGGCGAATCGCCAATGCGAGAATCTGGCCGGTGTATGGATCCTGGACAACGATGGTGCCATTCGAGGCTTGCGTGCGTTCCAGCGCGGAATCGAGCGCACGCTCCGCCATGAACTGAATGTTCTCGTCGATGGTGAGGACCAGGTTTTCTCCTGGGTCAGGCTCATGCTCCTGGCTACCCAGCACGTGACGGTGGGCATCGAGCGCGGTAAGCCTGCGGCCGGGGACACCATGTAACTCCCGGTCGAACTTGCGCTCCATCCCACCCAGGCCATTGTCGTCGGTGCCCACGTAGCCCAGCACCTGGGCGGCCAGCTGGCTGTTGGGATAGAAGCGCTTGAACTCCTGTTGGAAATACACGCCCTTGAGGTTGAGCGCTTTTACTCGCGCAATCATCGCAGGGTCGAGCTTGCGTGCGATCCAGGCAAAATTTCTCGAGGCGCTCAGTCGCGCTGCAATCTGATGGGCTGAAGTGAAACGGTCGGTGGGGTCGGTGTGCACTACCTTGGCCAGGGCATTGGCCAGTGCCTGGCGCTTGGCTTGCCCCTCTGGATCCTGCCGATCGGCAATTTCCGAGGGCACCGCGTACACCGAGTCGGCGAGCACGGTCATGGCCAGCTCATGCAGATTGCGATCGTAGAGTATGCCGCGCCGCGGCGCGACCTCGAAGGTACGCTGTTCCTGCCTGGCGGCGCGGTCCACAAAATCCTGGTGATGCACCACCTGCAGCCAAACCAAGCGGCCGCAAATGAATGCGGCCCAGCAGACAAAGAAAAGGGAGATATGCAGAAAGCCAAGCCTGCGATGCACCGTGCCGACAGCTACCCGGCCCGGAGCCCCCTGTGCCGAAGCTTGGGGGTCAGTGCGTTTTGCCGGGCGGAAGAAAGAGAGCTGCTTCAACTGAACCTGCCATGGTTAAAGCCGAATACCTCAGGGCCTAAAGGCCCGATCATTAGACCGTGCATTTATGCCGGGGATAAGTGATCGCTACGGGAGGTATCCCCGGCCTACCCAAACCTCATCGCAAACGGGGCATCGGAGATGCTTCTGCCATCACCGGCGCATTGGGATCAAATGCGTTTTCGCCACGAACCACCTGGCCTGGCTTGGGCGCGTCCAGCCCGAGCTGCCGGGCCATACGATCAATCCGGTGGGGATCGCAAAGCTGTGCCTCGGTCAGCCGCAGTTCGCGGTTCTGCTCCTCGAGCTGGCTGCGCTGCTGCTTTTCCGCCTCGACCCGGTATCCGTACTCAATCGCGCTAAAGTGCTGCCAACCATAGAACATCACGAACATAAACAGCAACGCCATGGCCGCGGTGAAGGTACGCATCTCGCGCACGCGCACAGGATCGGCCGCTTTGACCAGGCGGGAGTTGTCCAGCCGCTTGCAGCAGAACACCTCCGGAGTAGGACCTCGCCGGGCGCGCTGCTGCGCCGCAAAAAGATAGAGGTTCCGGTCCAGCACCTGCTGCTTTCTCGAGCTGTAGTTCAGGTCGTATGCCGCGATTGTCTGTGTTGCCATGTTGGTCCCCTTGTTATGGATCGCTACTTTATTGAGAGGTTCTCTCCGCTGCCCGCAACTTAGCGCTGCGCGACCGCGGATTGCGATCCGTCTCTTCTTCGCTCGCCGTCACCGGCTTGCGCGTAAGCACCTCAAAAATTCCCTGCCGTGCGCCCTCGCGCAGAGCATCTTTCGCCAGCCGGTCTTCGAGGGAGTGGAAGCTGATCACCACCAGCCTTCCACCAGGCTTCAGCAGCCTGGGCGCCACTTGCAACAGCGCCTGTATCTCGTCCAGCTCGGCATTGACATAAATTCGGAGCGCCTGAAAAATCCTGGTCGCCGGATGGATCTGATGGCGGCCTCGCTCAGATTTCATCGCCGGGGCGGCGGCCGATAAGACTTTGGCTAGTTGTGCCGTAGTCCTGATCGGCCGCGCCCTGACAATGGCTCTGGCAAATCTCCGCGATCTCCTTTCCTCTCCGAATTCGTAAATCAGGTCGGCGAGAACTTTTTCGTCAGCCTGATTTACCACTTGTTCGGCAGTCGCGCCCCTCCGCGGATCCATCCGCATGTCGAGTGGCCCGTCCGCCTGAAAACTAAATCCTCTGTGCGCCGAGTCCAGCTGCATGGAGCTGACCCCAAAGTCGGCCAGCAATCCATCCAGGCTGGCTTCGCCGATGTGGCGGCTCATGGCGGAGAATGGTTCCCCGTAGAGCTCCACTTGCGGCATCTGCTCGCCCAGATCTTTAGCCAGCGCCTCGAATCGTGCCCGCGCTAACTCCAGCGCGTCGGGGTCGCGGTCGAAACCGATCAACCGGCCCTGCCCGCCCAGTTCCCTGGCGATCGCCGCGGCATGCCCCGCAAAACCGAGGGTGGCATCCGCATAGGTTCCGCCGGCCCGCACATTCAAATAACGGATCGCATCTTGTAAAAGAACCGGCACATGCCGCTCGCTACTGCGTTCCATGTGCTCCCCCTGGGGGGTCTACCTTAAAGTCCAAAGTTCGCCAAAGTCTGCTGGTCTTCCGCCGTCAAAGGATCGGTGTCCATGGACTGCTTGAACTCGTCGTGGTTGGCCACTTCGAGGTACGTCTGCACTCCAAAAACCACGACATCCCCGGCCAGCTTGGCCGTTTCCCGCAGGATCTGGGGAAGGAGCACCCGCCCCTGCCCATCCATTTCCGACATCTGCCCGTAGTAGTTCACCCGGTTCAGAAACTTCTTTTTAGCCGGGTTCAAGCTGGGTATCCGCGCCAGCTTTTCCTCAATCTTTTGCCACTCCGGCAAGGGGTAAATCTCGGCTGACCGGCCGTCCTTGCTGGTGATGTAGAACTGGGTCCCGTATTGCTCGTCCACCAGGCGCTTGAACTCCGCCGGCAGCTTGAGCCGGCCTTTTTCGTCCACGCGCGTTGGGTGATTTCCACGAAACATCCTGCTGCTTTCTCTTCCCTGCCGTGCCTTGGCGCCGGTAACTGTGATTCTCGGTTCAAAGTTTCCCGTTTCCGCGTAAACCTATGTCTTTCATCCCACTTTGGACCACTTTTGTCCACATCTTAGCCGAGCAGACGAGAGCTGTCAAAGAGGAAATTCCGGCAAATCCCATGGAAAGAAGGGGTTTCGAGTCTAGGTTCCAAAAAATACAATCTGGCTGGGGGTACTCGATGATGCCCCCAACAGATTGTGTTAACTGGGTTGATTCAGGTTGCGCCCGATGTACTTGTCAAGCAGGCAAAAGTCAGGCAAGCCGGATAACACCAAAGTGTTATCGGAGAAGAAGTCCTTCTTAATCAGTGCCGGTTGCCGGGGTTTGCTTCGCTGGCGAACGCGCACCTTTTCGTTGACCACGATGGCCAGGTAGATGAAAACGATCACATTCAGGATGGTAAGCACCACCTTGAGCACGGTGAGATGGCGGACGATCTCATAAAACTCCCAGGGCAGGAACGAGCCGGTCAGGATCAGGGTAAAGTACTCGGCCCAGGCCTTTTCCAGCACCAGCCCGGTGCCTTCGATAATGTCCAGGGCGGCGTAGAGGAAGATGGCGAAGCTGATCTCCTTGAGTCGGTGGGGGCTCAGGAGGGCTGACTTTTCCAGCAGCACGTTGACGAAGCGATTTTCCGGATCGAAGCGGAGGGCCGTGGTCGCGCGCAAAAGAACGTCGGCAATATCCTTGTGCAGCAGCCTGATGACGCCGAAGCCCATGGAGACGAAAAGCGCCGCCTTCATCAGCTTCAAGACCCCAATTGCGATCAGCCAGCGATTACGGTTTGGATGGGAATGCGTTGTCAAAGCACCGTTGTCAGTCAAACAGGCATTCAAGGCGATGATACACCCTGGAGAGGCCAGGCTTGTGTTGCACAGCTGGTGGAGCGCTGGTGCGCGCGCCGGATTCTCCATCCCCGCGGCGCTTTGATTACGTCACCAGGACTGATTCAGTCTCGCTGCGCGCTCAACAAGGGGCTGCGAGCAACATCCGTTGAGGGTTGCTGCCCGTACTAACAGTGCAGCAAACGCACTCTGAAGTGAAAGGAACAACCATGAAAAGCAGAAATATGCTCGCAGTCGCGGTAGCGATGATTCTGGGATTTTCCGCTCTTAATGCCCCCGCGCAGAAGGATCCCATGGTCGGTGGTGCAGCGATGTATCCCACCAAGAATATTGTCGAAAATGCCGTTAACTCCAAGGATCACACCACGCTGGTTGCCGCAGTGAAAGCTGCCGGCCTGGTCGACACGCTCGAAGGTCCTGGACCGTTCACAGTTTTCGCGCCCACCAACGAAGCTTTTGATAAGCTGCCTGCCGGCACTGTCGATACCCTGTTGAAGCCGGAAAACCTGGATCAGCTGAAGAAGATCCTTACCTACCACGTAGTCGCCGGAAAGACTGACCTCGAAGGACATCGCCAAGAAAATCAAGGAAGGCAAAGGCAAGGCGACGCTGACCACGGTGGAAGGCGGCACCTTGACCGGAATGATGCAGGGCGGCAAGCTGGTTCTGACCGACGAGAAGGGTGGAACAGCAACCGTGACGATTGCCAATGTCTACCAGTCGAACGGCGTGATCCACGTAATCGATACGGTACTGATGCCGTAACCAGGAGTTCGTCTTCGACTTCCTGGTTCTGAAAGCAGGCGCTAACCGGCGCCTGCTTTTATGTTTATTGTCATGCGCCACACCTTCCAGAGCGAACAGTGGGTTCCCTACCCCAGGGAGCGAGTGTTCGCGTTTTTTGCCGATCCGGCGAATCTCCCGCCGCTGATGCCCGCCTGGCAACGCGCCCGGGTGGAGAAGGCGCCGGATGCGGCCGGCGAGGGCTCACTGATCACCATCAGTTTTCGACCGGTTCCTTTTTTCCCCTGCGGTTGGAGTGGGATGCGCTCATTACAGAATTTCGCTGGAATGACTTCTTTTGCGACGAACAACGCCGAGGTCCCTTCAAGTATTTTCGCCATTGCCATCGCATCCGCGAGGAAAGAAACGGAACCGTAGTGAGCGATGAGCGTTGAGTACGAGCTGCCCTTTGGAGTCTTGGGTGACATGGCGAACCGCGTGATGATGAAGCGGCAGATCAGGTCGCTCTTCCGTCACCGGCAGAAGATGCTGCCGATTTTGCTGAGCGCGGCTGAGCAAAAGCTGCCTACGCTGCTGATCGAGTAAACCGCAGGTCCCTATGCGCTGCCCGCTCCGGTCGGGATGACAATTCATATTGGAGCGGCAAAGTGGCAGACGGTCGTGCCGCAACAAGATTGCCGTCCCGACCGGAGCGCGTAGGGACCTGCGGTTTTGCCTTTCGCCTCGCTAGCGAGCGACCAGTCGTTTGCGGGTTTTGTGCTGCAGGTAGGGGGCCAGCTTTTCCATCGCCCCTTCGACACTGATGCCGTACTTGGCCCGCAACTGGTCAACCTTGCCGTGTTCGATAAAACGGTCAGGCCATCCAATGCGCACCACCGAGGCTTCGATCTGCATCTCGCTCAGCGCCTCAAGAACCGCGCTGCCGAAGCCACCCATCAGAACATGATCCTCGAAGGTCACGATCACCCCGGCGCGCCGGGCGTACTCGGCAAGCACGTCGCGGTCCAGCGGCTTTACAAAGCGGGGGTTGATCACGGCAGCGGAAAAACCCTGCTGCCTGAGCTCCGCTGCGAGCTGCTGGGCCATCGGCAGCAAGGCTCCCAGGCCAAAGATGGCGACCTCGTCCCCGTCGCTGATGATCTCCGCCTTGCCGACCGGCAGCGCAACCGGGTGGGCTTTGACGGTTGCTCCCGGCCCCGTGCCCCGCGGATAGCGCACCGCGGTCGGCCCCGGCTGCTGCAGCGCCGTGTACATCATGTCCGCCAGCTCATCCTCGTCCTTCGGCACCATGTGGATGATGTTGGGAATGCCCCGCAGATAGCTGATATCAAACAGGCCGTGATGGGTGGGACCGTCATCGCCTGACAGCCCTCCGCGATCCATGCAAAAGACGACGGGAAGGTTCTGCAGGCAAACGTCGTGCACGATGGGATCGAAGGCACGCTGCAGGAAGGTGGAGTAGATGGCGCAAAACGGGCGGAAGCCCATGGTGGCCAGGCCGGCGGCGAAGATAACGCCGTGCTCCTCGGCAATGCCCACATCGAAATAGCGGCGCGGATGATGAGGGCGAAAGAGATCGAGGGCCGTTCCATTGGGCATGGCGGCGGTGATCGCCACCACCTTGGGGTCCTCGTCGGCCAGTTTCACCAGGGTCTCCGCGAAAACCTCGGAATACGTACGCTGACCCGCCGGGCGTGGTCTCGCCGGTATCCGGATCGTAGGGCCCCAGGCCGTGAAACTTCTTCTGCTTATCGAGCGCGGGCTGAAAGCCGCGGCCCTTCTGGGTAATGGCGTGCAGCAGAACAGGACGCTCCTGGGTCTTGAGGAACTGAAATGTCTCGATGAGCAAACCGATGTTGTGGCCGTCGAGCGGGCCGTAATAGGTGAGCCCAAACTCCTCAAAGAGCATGGAGGGCCACAGCATGCCCTTGGCGGCTTCTTCCGCCTTGCGCACCATCTGCCGGGCAGTCTTGCCGCCGAGTTTTTCCAGCAGGCGCGCCGCGGAATCGTGCAGATTGGTGTACCGCTCGTTGGTGACGATCTTGTGCAGGTAATTGGCGATCGCGCCGACGTTGCGGTCGATCGACCATTCGTTGTCGTTCAACACCACGATCATGCGCTTGGTCTGCTGGGCTATATTGTTCAGCGCCTCAAAGCTGATGCCGTTGGTGAACGCCGCATCCCCGGCAAAGGCGATGATGTTCTCCTTGGTACCGGCCAGATCGCGCGCCACCGCCATGCCCAGGGCGGCGGAAAGCGCGGTCCCAGCGTGGCCTGCGCCGTAGCAGTCGTGCTCGCTTTCGGTGCGCAGAGCAAAGCCGTTCAGGCCGCCCGGCTGGCGCATGGTGTTGAAACGGCTGCGGCGTCCGGTGAGCAATTTGTGAATGTACGCCTGGTGGCTGACGTCAAAGACAAAGCGGTCAGAAGGGGTGTTGAAGACGTAGTGCATGGCCAGGGTGAGCTCTACGACGCCCAGGTTCGGCCCCAGGTGGCCGCCCGTCTTGGACAGCACACGGATCAACTGCTCGCGTATTTCCTGAGCCAGTGCCTCCAACTCCGGCACGGTAAAGCTCTTGATGTCCGCGGGCGAGTTGATCGTGTCGAGTAGTTTCCGCATGGTTTCTCGTGTTACCGCTTGCGATCTCCGGCCCCATCAAAAAAGACCCCAGGTGGGGCCTACTGTGCGGCTTCAGCCGTCCATTATTCGGAGCGGCTCATGATCTCGTAGTATAGCAAGCTTGCCCAGGCGACCCACATTATCTTTGCCGGTACGCCTTTGGCCGGGCTCAAGACTTCAGGGAGGGCCTCCAGGGTTTCCCGCGCCGGCGCCTCGACGCCAAATTCGCCTTCCCATCGCGCCACCACCACCGAGGCCAGGCAATTGCCCACCACGTTGACGCTGGTGCGCGCCATGTCCATGATGGCATCGATGCCCAGGATCACAAAGATTGGTTCCTCCGGCAGGTGGAACATGGCAACCGTGGCGAGCAGCACAATCAGCGTGGCGCGAGGAACGCCGGCCACTCCCTTGCTGGTGAGCATCAGCGTTGCCACCATAAACATCTGTTGCTTCCAGCCCATGGTCACGCCGGCAGCCTGGGCGACAAAAACCGACGCGAGCGCGAGATAGAGCGTGGAACCATCCAGGTTGAAGCTGTAGCCCGCGGGGATGACAAAAGCGACAATCCTGCGAGGCACGCCCAGCGCTTCCATGGCTTCCATCGCCCGGGGCAGCGCCGCCTCGGAAGTACTGGTGGCGAAGGCAATGGTTGCCGGCTCGGCGACTGCACGCAAAAACCTGCGGATGGGCACGCCCGCAATCAGCGCGACGGGCAGCAAGCCAACCAGCCCGAAGGCCAGCAACGCGGCGTACAGGGTAAGCAGAAGGCGGCCCAGGTGAAGCAGCACGCCGGGTCCCATTTGTCCCACGGTATACGCCATAGCCGCACCCACGCCGACCGGAGCGTAATACATCACAACATTGGTGAAGGCGAACATGGTCTCGGTGAGCGATTCGATCACCCGCAGCAGGGGAGCACGGTTCTCGGCACTGAGCCGGCCCATGGCCACGCCAAACAAGATGGCGAAGACCGCTACCTGGAGAATCTGGTTGTCGGCCACAGACTTGGCGATGTTTTCCGGGAAAGTGTGGAGCAGCACCTCATCCCAACGCAGCGGAGCCTGGCGCTTGCGGGAATATTCGTCGCCGTGTGCTGTTGGGGAACACTCAGCCCGACGCCCGCTTGCGTGATGTTGATGGCCGCCAAGCCAACCAGCATGGCTATGGTGGTAAGAACCTCAAAATAGACCAGGGCCTTCAGGCCCATCCGTCCCAGGCTGCGCATTTGTCCGTGGGCGGCTATGCCGGTAATCAGGGTACCCAGGATCAACGGGGCGACGATGGTCTTGATCAGGCGCAGGAAGATGTCGCTGAATACGCGAAGACTGACGGCGAAGGCCGGGGCATCTGCTCCCAATTCACCGCCCGCGAGCATAGCCCAGAAGATCCACGCCGTCAGGGAACGCTTCCGCCAAGCGGCCCACCCCAGCAGCAGCAGACCGAGCATGCGCAGCGGTGGCCCGATATGTCCCAGGGCGTGGCTGAGAGGCGCCAGGAGCCCGGCGCAATACAAGGCGATTCCCGCGGCCGCGATTGCATGTCTGCGGAACAGTCGAGCTTCCGTCATGCTTTCTCTCACTCCGGATCGGATTGACTCTCCCACGATATCTCACGGGTGACGCGATGTTACCGGCGTCCGTTACTTTACGGTGATGCGCCTTAAGACCTGCGCGGGACACCGGTAACCTGCAAGTTGCAACTTAGGAAGATTGTTCCCCGCTTCTCAGATACAGGAGGAGTGATCTCAGGGTAGGATGTACCCAGTCTTTATCGCTTACCCCCAAGCGAAAAACACAATTCCCCTTTGTTGATACTTGCCGCGGACTTTTCGGTTAGCCCGTTTGGCGTTGATCGCCAAGGATGCAGAAATCCCGATGATTACGAGCTCCACCACCGTGCAGCATGACGAGACAGAACGGCTGAAGTCTCTGCTGGAATACGACATCCTTGATACGCTTCCAGATCCTGCCTTCGATGAGATCGCGCGCATGGCGGCCTCGATCTGCGAAGCCCCGTATGCGTTTATTGGATTTCTCGACTGGTCGCGGGTCTGGTTCAAATCCACCGTTGGTTTTAGCGCGCGGCAGATACGCCGCGCCGGCTCGCCCTGCCAGTTTCTGCTGCTGGAGGGCAAGCCGCTGCTCATCACCGATGCCCTCGCAGACCATCGTTTTGCGCCGTCGGGCATCGTGCTCGACCAGGGTATTCAATGCCGCTCCTACGCGGGCGCTCCCTTGTTCTCTGCGGCAGGCACCATTCTGGGCACGCTGGCTGTTTGCTCCGCGGAGCCCAACGCCTTCGGCCGCACCAACCTCGAGAACCTGCAGGTTCTCGCCCGGCAGATTGTCACCCGCCTCGAGCTCTACGCCACCGGCCATACGCAGGAGAATGTCGTTCGCTCTCGCCAGCGTTCCGAGCAGGCGCTCACCGTGGAACGCAACTTTGTTGCCGCGGTGCTCAACACCATCAGCGCGCTGGTGCTGGTCTTCGATACCGCCGGGCGAATCGTGCGCTTCAATCGCGCCTGCGAAGTGATCTCCGGGTATACCTTTGGCGACCTGGCCGGCCGCTCGTTTCCGGAAGAGCTTTATCCACCAGGAGACCGAGAGACGGCCATGCGCATCTTCGAGCAGGTGCGCGCCGGCAACGCGAACCAATCTTATGAAATCAACTGGAACTCCAAGTCAGGAAAGATGCGGCGCGTTGCCTGGACTGCCACATCCCTGACCAACGCGCAAGACGAAGTGAGCTTCGTGATCATGACCGGCGTGGACGTGACCGAGCAACGGGAAGCGGAAACTGCTCTGCGCACCAGTGAAGCTCGCTACCGGCAGCTGGTGGAAAGCAGCCTGGGCTTCATTTGCACCCACGATCTGGAGGGCATCCTGCTGTCCATCAATTCGCACGGCGCGTCTACTCTGGGCTACGAGCCGGAAGAACTGATCGGCACTCCGTTGCGCAACTACATCGACAGCGATCACCTGGCCGATTACGACGCTTATTTTGCGGCCCTGAAGCAAGACACGGATCAGGATCACCAGGGACGCTTTTATCTGCGTGGAAAGGCGGGCCAGCTCTGCATCGTGGCCTACCGCAACAAGCTGCTGCAGCTGCCGGGCGAGCAACCCTATGTGCTCAGCCACGGCATCGACATTACCGAGCAGACGCAGGCAGAAGAGGAGCTCAATGCGCTGACCCGCCAGCATCAATCGATTCTGGACTCGGTGGGCGACGGTATCTGGGGCATCGATCTGGAGGGCCGGGTCACGTTCATCAATCGCAGCGGCGCGGAGATGCTGGGCTATTCGCCCCAGGAACTGCTGGGACAGAACATGCACGCCCTGGTCCACCATTCGCACGCCGACGGCTCGCCCTACGCCACCGAGGATTGCCCCATCTCCGGCAGCGTAAAAAGCGACACTCCGCTGCACGTGGATAACGATGTTTTCTGGCGCAAGGACGGGCAGTCGTTGCCCGTGGAATATGTCGCCTGCCCGCTGGTGGAGAACGGCCGCGTGGACGGCATCGTCGTTGCCTTCGCGGACGTGACGGAACGGCGGCGCCTGGATCGGATGAAGGATGAATTTATCTCCACTGTCAGCCACGAGCTGCGTACGCCGCTCACCTCCTTGCGAGCCGCCCTGGGCCTGATTGCCGGCGGTGCGCTGGAGAAGCGGCCGGAAAAGGTTCCGCAAATGATCGATATTGCCCTGAGCAACTGCGATCGGCTGGTTCGCCTGGTGAATGACATTGTCGACTTCGAACGCATCGGCAGCGGCACACTGCCCTTGCACCAGGGCGAATGGAACGCGATTGAGCTTTTGCGCCGGGCGATGGATGCAGAGAAATCAGCCGCCCACCGCGCGGGGCTTACCTTCCGCATCGACGCGCAGCCGGTCGATGTGTGGGTAGATGGCGACCGCATCCTGCAGGTACTGGGCAACCTGGTCCGCAATGCGATCAAGTTTTCCGAGAAGGGCGGCGAGATCCGTCTGGCCGCGCGGGCAAGCAGCGAGCAAGAAGTCACTTTCGAGGTGCAGGATCAGGGCCAGGGCATTCCCGCGGAAAAGCTGGACCTGATTTTCGAACGCTTTCGACAGGCAGATGCCTCGGATTCGCGCTTGCGCGGCGGCACCGGCCTGGGTCTCGCGCTATGCCGCGGCATCATCAACCAGCATGGCGGCCGCATCTGGGCCAAGAGCAATCCCGGCAGCGGCAGCACGTTCTACTTCACCGTGCCGCAGTATTTCCCCGAATCCGAGGATGAGACCCTGCCTGGAAGCGGAGAGCTAGACCGCCTCGGCCCGCTCGAGCCAAAGCACGCGCTCTAAATGGGTCTCAGCCCGCAAATTGCTTAACCGCAGGTCCCCGGTTAAGGCGAACTCATTCATCCGATTGGCGTAGTTGCGCGATCACGGTGAAGTCTTCCAGGGTAGTGGTATCGCCCTTGATTTCGCCGCTGGTGGCAAGCTCGCGCAGCAAGCGTCGCATGATCTTACCGCTGCGCGTCTTGGGCAGAGCCTGGGTAAAGCGGATGTCGTCGGGCCGCGCCAGCGAGCCGATTTCCTTCGCCACCCACTCGCGCAACTCCGCCTTGAGCTGCGGCGAAGGATGATGGCTGCTTTCGAGCGAAACGAAGGCCGCGATGGCCTGCCCTTTCAACTCGTCCGGGCGGCCGACCACAGCGGCCTCCGCCACCTTGGGATGCGCCACCAACGCAGATTCCACTTCCATGGTTCCCAGCCGATGCCCGCTTACGTTGATGACGTCGTCGACCCGGCCCATCAACCAGTAGTCGCCATCCTGGTCCACGCGGGCGCCGTCCCCGGTAAGGTAACTGCCGGGGATCTCGGACCAGTACTGCTGTGGCATAGCGATCGGGATCGTTGAAGATGGTGCGCGCCATCGAAGGCCAGGGCTGGCGGATCACCAGCAACCCACCGCTGCCTGCGGGCACCGTTTCGCCGTCGCGGTTGACGATGGCCGGCTCAATGCCGAAAAACGGGCGCGTGGCCGAACCAGGCTTGGTGGGAACCGCGCCCGGCAGGGGCGCCAGCATAATGGCGCCAGTCTCTGTCTGCCACCAGGTGTCGACGATCGGGCACCTTCCCTTGCCGATCATCTCGCGATACCACATCCAGGCCTGCGGGTTGATGGGTTCGCCCACTGTGCCCAGCAGCCGCAGGCTGGCCAGGGAATGCTTCAGCGGATACTGATCGCCCCACTTGATACATGCGCGGATGGCCGTCGGAGCGGTGTAGAAAACGGTGACTTTGTGGTCATCGACGATCTTCCACAGGCGATCCGCTTCGGGAAAGTTCGGCGCGCCTTCATACATCACCGTGGTGACCCCGTTCTGCAGAATGCCGTAGACCACGTAGGAGTGGCCCGTGACCCATCCGATATCGGCGGTGCACCAGTAGACGTCGTCCGGCTTGAGGTCGAAGATCAGCTTGCTGGTCAGGTAGGTTTGCACGGAGTAGCCGCCGGTGGTGTGCACCAGGCCCTTGGGCTTGCCTGTGGTCCCCGAAGTGTAGAGGATGTAGAGCGGATCTTCCGCGTCGAGCGGCTCGGCCGGGCACTCAGCCGCCGCTTTTTCGTGAAGATCCTGCCACCACTGATCGCGGCCTGGCTTCATGCTCACCGCGGAGCCGGTGCGGCGGTAAACGACAACATTCTTTACCGTGGGGCAGTTGTTCAGGGCTTCGTCGACAATCGGCTTAAGCCGTACTTCCTGGCCGCGGCGGTACGACCCATCCTGGGTAATGACGGCAACGCAGGAGGCATCGTTGATGCGGTCCACCAGGGCATTGGCCGCGAATCCCCCGAAGATGACGGAATGGACCGCGCCAATGCGGGCGCATGCCAGCAAGGCAATGGCCAGCTCGGGAGTCATCCCCATGTAGATCGCCACCCGGTCGCCTTTACGAATCCCCAGGCCTTTCAGTACGTTGGCGAATTTCTGGACTTCGCGATAAAGGTCATCGAAGGTCAATCTGCGGATCTCGCCCGGCTCGCCTTCCCATAAGATGGCGACTTTGTTTTTCCTGTCGCTTAAGGCGTGACGGTCGACGCAGTTGTAGCAGAGATTGATTTTGCCGTCCACGAACCACCTGGCCAGCGGGGGCTGCCAATCAAGCACACGGGACCAGGGAGAAAACCAGTGCAACTCGCTCGCGATCTCCGCCCAGAAGCCTTCGGGATCCTGAATGGAGCGGTGATACAGCGCTTCGTACTGCTCAAGGCTCTTCACATGCGCCTGCGCGGCAAATTCCGCTGGAGGGGGAAAGACCCTGCGCTCGTGCAGGATCGAATCCAAATTGGGCTGGTGCGTGGTGGTGCTGGACTCCATGGCTTTTCCTCTCAGCGTAAAAAGACTTAGTCGCTGTTACGAATAGCGTGTGCACGCGCTATTCGTTCGTCCATCAAGCATTGTACTCAGGGCGGGTATCGTTTGTTCTCTCAGGTTTGTTCGGTAGCGCTGCTGGTGCCACTGCCAGGCACTTTGCACAATGTCGTCCAGCTGGGTGTATTTCGGCTTCCAGCCGAGGTCGGTCTCAATCTTTGCCGAGCTGGCGATCAAAACCGAAGGATCTCCCGGCCGGCGAGGCAGCTCCTCCACCGGAATCGGATGCCCGGTCACCCGGCGGGCCGACTCCACAACTTCCCGCACGGAAAAACCATGTCCGTTGCCCAGGTTGTAAATCATCCGGTCTCGTCCATCGAGCGCCTCAAAGGCCAGCAAATGCGCCTCGGCTAAATCCGCTACGTGAATGTAATCCCGAACGCAGGTGCCGTCCGGCGTTGGGTAGTCCTGGCCAAAAATCTTGATGCTCTTTCGCCGCCCGAGGGCGACGTCAAGAATAAGCGGGATCAGGTGAGACTCCGGCTCGTGCGCCTCTCCCCTGCCGGGAATCGCGCCCGCGACGTTGAAGTAGCGCAGGCTGGCATAACGGAAGCCATGAACACGGTGCATCCAGGAGAGCATATGCTCCACCAGAAGCTTCGATTCTCCGTACGCATTGGTGGGAAGAAGGGCGGCATCCTCCAGGATCGGAGTGCTCACCGGTTCCCCATACAGCGCCGCGGTCGAAGAAAATACCAGCCTGTTTAAGTTTTTCTTCAGCATAGCTTCCAACAGGCTCAGGGTCGCCGCGGTGTTGTTACGGAAGTAAAGCTCCGGCTTTTGCATGCTTTCCCCGGCCTCGATGAGGGCGGCAAAATGCATCACCCCGGCAAAGGAGCCGTCCTCGAATAACCCCTCAAGCCTTTTGTTGTCAGCGACATCGCCTTCAACAAAGGTGGCCCCGGGGGGCACCATGGAACGCCGCGCATGGCACAGATTGTCGTACACCACGACCGAGTGGCCGCGCTCCAGCAGGAGCCGGGTCACGGTTCCACCGATATAGCCTGCACCGCCTGTCACTAAAATCTTCACGAGTTCACAAGCCCTTTCTTGTACTCTTACAGCAGAGCCGGAACGGCCGTTTGGACAAGCAACAAAAAGTCTTTGCAAGTCAACAGAGTTAGTTTAGGGAGACGCTGAGCAGGTTCAGCATCGCGCCCCGACGCAGGAGATTCAAAAGCTTTTGGTCTGCCCCAAAAGCTGAGATCGAAACCTATGGCCCAGTTCATGCCTTATCTATACACTTCTGTTTCCAACGGCTCCACCTTTGGGTTACTGCATCCGTGTACGAACTCGTCTATCGTGTGCTTATCCGCAAGTACTTTGGTACTGAGATTTTATGCAGTGCGGATGCCGATAGTAGCTCCAGGTTTCGCGTCGGGAGCTCGGGACTATTTAAGCATTGGTCTCGGGCGTGCGTCTGTTTGAATGTGTACGAGTTTTCGCCGCGTAAGGTACTTACCCCGGTGGCTCGGACATCACCTTACGACTATAGAGAATTAGGGAAATTCAATATGCCGAATGATCTTCTGAATCGCGATAACTTCGGACTCCTTCCTGAACCGGAGGGCCGTTGGGGCTCCTTTGGGGTCAGTATGCTTACCAACGTCTCCATCATGGCGCTGCTGGTGCTGCTGACTGCCGCGGTGCACAAGGTGGAGAAGCAAAAGTATATCGAGCACATGGTCTTTACCGAGCAAACGCCGCCGTCCTCCGCCCAAGGTCGTGATCCCGAAGGTAAAGGTGTTCGCGCCGCCGCAACCTCAGGTAGTCAAGCTGGACCCGCCCAAGATCGTGATGCCGAAGATCCAGCCGCCGCCCGAGATTCCAAAACCAGTCAAGCTCGACGTGCCCGATCAACCTAAGTTGCCGCCGGCACCGCCGAAGGCGGTGACTCCTCCGCCGCAACCCAAGGTGGGCCTGTTTGCCAGCGCGAAGCCGACAGAGGTTGCCAACAACAAGGAGGCGCCGAGCGCCAAGACAGGTGGTTTCGGTGATCCGATCGGGGCCAAGCCTAACCCCAACTCCACCAGTTCGCAGTTGGTGGCCGTGGGAGCGTTTAACAACGCCCCCGGGGCGAATGCCGGCGCCGGCGCAGCACGGAAAGGCGCGGTTTCGGGTACTTCCTTTGGCGCGGGCGTGGCGAATGGCGTTGCCGGCGGCCACGATATGGGCAAGGTTGCTTCTGCAGGGTTTGCCAACGGCGTGGTCGGTGGTACCGGCAAGCCTGGCGGCACCGGTACGGTGGCCACGGCCGGCTTTTCCAACAACGTCGGCAGCGCGCCCACCCAGGTGGCCATCAAGACAACCGAACCGGCTTTCGTTCCTCCGGTTGTAATATCGGAGCCGCATCCGGAATACACCGCGGAAGCGGCTCAGCTGAAGATCCAGGGCGAGGTAACCCTTCAGGTGCGTTTTCTGGCCAGTGGCCAGGTAGAGGTATTGCGTGTAGTGAACGGGCTGGGGCATGGTCTGGACGAGCAGGCAAAGCGTGTTGCCGAGCAAATCCGGTTCAAGCCCGCGATCAAGGATGGGCATCCGGTAGATCACACAACACTGATTCACGTGACCTTCCAGCTGGCTTAGGCCAGTGGCTGCCCCGGTTCTACGAAATTCATTTTTATGAAGTTCGCCAAAGTTAGAAATCGTTCAACGTGTAACAGGAGCCAGGAAATGACCCTGCGTCGAGTTTGGATTATCAGTCTGCTGCTGACGCTCACCGCATCTGCAGCACAGGCCAAAACCAAGTATCAGCCCCCAATGGCTCTGACGCCGGAACAGAGCGCGCTGGTGCAAAAAGCGATTGCGGCCGAAAAGGTCACCATCAAGCAGATCCAGAAGCACTCTCCGCTGGTGCAGACCTACATCCAAAACATGCGGGCGGACCAGGTGCTGTACGCGGTGCCGGAATCGGACCAGTACCTGCTTGGCCGGGTCGACTTCGGCAAGTCGATCACCGACACCTCCTACTCCGGAGATGGCGTCCAGCCACGGCATGTTCAAGGGCTCGGTCAAGTACGTCTCCGGCCTGACCAAGGCGTTCAAGATGCAGTACGTCTCCGCCGGCTTTATGGAGATGATGTTCCTGGACCCGATCTCTTTCGACCAGCAGCACTATGACTTCAGCTATGTCCGCCGCGACTTCCTGGGCGCGGTGCGCACGCTGGTGTTCGACGTGCATCCGAAGCCGGGCACCGGCAGCGGACGTTTTACCGGCCGCATCTGGGTTGAAGACCAGGCGGGAAACATTGTCCGCTTCAATGGCACCTATACCGGCAGCAACCAGGACGACGACAGCTCGAGCTACTTCCACTTCGACAGCTGGCGCGAAAATCTCCAGCCCGGTCTCTGGCTCCCCGTCGGCGTCTATGTAGAAGAGACGCAGAAGAGCTCAGAGCATCCCGTCTCGTTCAAAGCCCAGACGTACATCTGGGGATATAGCCTGAAGCTGCCCACCCACGAGTCTGACAACGAGTCGGTGAAGATCGACGACGTGCAGGACCAGAGCGAGCAGAGCCAGGACCTGAGCCCGTTGCAAGCCCAGCGGGAGTGGATTTCCCAGGCAGAGGAGAACGTCCTCGACCGCCTGGTCCAAGCCGGGTTGCTGGCGCCGCCCAGCGACTTTGACAAAGTCCTGGAGCAGGTAGCCAACAATATCGTGATTGGCAACAACATCCAGATCACCGATGCGATCCGCTGCCGCGTCATGCTCACCGCCCCGCTGGAATCGCTGGCGGTTGGCAACACCATCATCCTGAGCAAGGGCTTGATTGACGTTCTGCCCACCGAGGCGGATCTGGCCGCGGTGCTCTCGTTCCAACTGGCGCACATCGTCCTCGGCCACCACATCGACACCCGGTACGCGTTTAACGATCGTCTTCTGTTCCCGGACGAAGCGACCTTTGAGCGCATCCACATGTCTCACTCCGATGCAGACAACGAGCTGGCTGCCAAGAAGGCCGTTGACCTGCTCAACCACTCGGTATACGCCAACCAACTGTCGCAGCCAGGTCTTTTCCTGTCTCAACTCGACGCGCGCTCGAAGCAGCTTACCGCTCTCAACACGCCCCGGCTGGGAGATTCGTTGCTGCGACCCACCGGCGAACCCTGGCTGAATGCTTTGATGGCCAAGGGACCCAAGCTGGACATGAACAAGCTGGACCAGATCGCCGCTCTGCCCCTGGGCAGCAACCTGAAGATCGATGCCTGGGACGACAGGGTCATTCGCTTGAACGCGAAGATACCTCCGATCCTGAACGCGCGGGACAAGATGCCCTTCGAGGTAACACCGGTCTTCTTCCGCCTGACCCGCTATACGCCGCCAGTTACCGCAGCTCCGGCGGCGGCAACGGGAGCAGCAGAAACCACGGCTCCGGCGGTTGACACGCAGCAGAGCGCCGCTCCGGCGCAGGCTTCGGCGACGCAACCGAGCCCGCAATAGACCCTTTGGTAAAGGGTTACCAAGGGTGTTTCTTTGACGTTACGTGTGACAGAGGCGGGGTAGACTTAAGCTACCCCGCCTTTCTTTGTTTGGGGAACTCATTTGCGTGGTGCTCATGATCAAAAGGTATCTGCTGGCAAGCCTGCTCTTCCTTTCTATGAGTCCTCTTCTTCACGCACAGGTAGTAGCGGCCGGCCGTGGCGGCGCCCACTTGTTTGGAGGAGGCTATTTCTCAGACTTCAATCCCGACTACGGACCCAACCGCCTACTCGGCGTCGGCGCCTTGCTGGATTTCAACCTGCGCGGACATCTGGGTGTGGAGGGCGAAGCACGTTTTCTCCGCTTCAACCAGACCTACGATGTGCACGAAGATAACTACGAGATCGGTCCCCGGTTCCGGTGGCGTATTGACCGGTGGGAACCTTATGGCAAATTTATGATCGGCAACGGCCAGTTCAACTTCCCCTTCAGTTACGGCCACGGCGGCTACCTGATGTTCGCGCCTGGCGGGGGGCTGGACATTCATTACCATCGCTTTTCGATCCGCGCCATCGACTATGAATACCAGCACTGGGTCAACTTCCAAAACAGCTCGCTGAGCCCGAATGGCTTTAGTTCAGGGATCGCCTACAGGATCTTCTAGAGCAAGGGGTCGGGAGAACGAAGATTTAACTGCAGCAGCTGCCCATCAGCCTCAAATGCAAACGAGAAGCGCAACTCCCCATCTCCAGGTAGTGGTAACGAGCACCAAAAGACAGATGCCCCATCGTTCGGAACGATGGGGCATCTGATGTTTTCCTGGATATCTAGAAGTGGTAGGCGATACCGATAACCGGGTTGTAGACGTTGTAAAACCGGCCGGTCTTTTGCGGCTCAAGACCAAAATTTGGGGTCTTCATCAGCAGCCCGCGGTACTCTGCTCGGATATCGAAGCTGGGGCTTAGCTCATACGCCACCCCGCCGCCGTACATCGCGCCAAGAATGGTTTGCTGCTTCACATCGATTTGCGTGGTGCTGGCGTCATCGAGCGGAGAAAAGATGAAGGCCGCCGGACCCGCCTCAAGAAAAGGATTCCAGCTCTTGAAGGTCTGATTCAACACGTAGGCGCCGGAAAACTCCTGCATCCGGTCGTGCACTCTCACGTTGTTGAAGCTGGTGTAGTACTTTTGCGAATTCTGTGCGTACTGATAATTCAGTTCGAGTCCGCTCCTTGGAGTCAACATGTACCGGTAGCTCGCCAGGCCACCCAATCCATCAGTTCCGGTCTGCTGAACATCGTTGCCGGTGATAAACGGCGGGAATATACCGCTCACGCTGATGCTCACATCCTGACGACTTTCCTGGGCCTGACTCGCCGCTGCCAAAAAGGGCAGAAGCAGAAACAACAGCAGCGTCTTCTTCATTCGTTAATGAACCTCTCGCCTGCGCCAACCGGCAGCAGGCTTACCCGCCTCTCGGGCTCGTCGATTTTCTTTTGGGAGTGACCCACTTTGGCAATTGTACCTGCCGCAAGCAATTCCGGGCGACACCCAGCCCTACCCGGCGCGCTCCACGCGAAACTCGTAAGGCGAACCGCGCTCCAGGGAAAGTGAGCGCACCACCTTGAGAAAGGCAGTCGCCGCATGGGAAAGGTTTGCATGCTTGCGGTGCACCAGGCGAAGGTGACGTTCAAAGCGCAGCGCTTCCACCGGCACTTTGACCAGTTCGCCGGTGGCCAGCTCGCGCCCCACCGACAAGCCGGGAACCAACGCCACCCCATTGCCCATGGCGACAAAGCGTTTGACCGCTTCCAGGCTGGGCAATTCCACCCCCATGTTCAGCGGGGTTTTGTGTTTTTCAAAGGCCGCAACCACTTGCCGGCGCACCGGCGAAGGCACATTGTGGGCAATGAAACTCTCCGCGCCCAGGTCTTCGATCGATAGTCCCTTCTCCCCCGCCAAAGGATGGTTCGGGTTCACCACAAAAGCCAACTCATCGGTGTAAACAGCGATCGACTTGAAGAGATCCCCCTCCGGGTGGAACGACAGAATGCCGATCTCCACCGTGCGCTGCAGCAGATCGTCAGGAATCCTGCTGGCCAACGAGCGCTGGACACTCACACCGATCTGCGGGCAGAGGCGCCGGAACCGGTCCAGGACCGGGAGCAGGTAGAGACAGGTGAACTCGTTGGCCGCGATCAGCAGCCGGCCGCGATCGAGCGACCTCAGTTCCTCCATGGCGCTGGAGGCCTCGGCCCTCAGCTGTAACATTCTGCGCGCATAATCGCACAGCACTTCTCCGGCCGCGGTAAGGGTTCCATCCCTGGCGCTGCGCTCGAAGAGCACCTCACCCAGGTCGCTCTCGAGCTTACGAATGACCTGGCTGACCGCGGGCTGGGTGCGGCGCAGCCGCTTGGCGGCACGAGAAAATCCCTTCTCTTCCGACACCGCAAGAAACGTCTCCAACTGGTGAATATCCATAACTTAAGATCGCTCGATCTCTTGCCAGACTGCACTTGTATAAGTGTATCTAATGTTTTTAAGAAGAATAATAAATTTGATCTATGCAGCGGAATCGCGGAGAATAGAGAGGATGCGGAAGGTAGACGCCTCGATGAGCCAGGCTAGCCCCAGACACGAGCAGGATCGAGTTTTCTTTTTCGATACCACCTTGCGGGACGGTGAGCAGTCCCCAGGGTGCAGCATGACCATGCCGGAAAAGCTGCGCATGGCCCATGCCCTGGAGGAGCTGGGCGTGGATATCGTGGAGGCCGGCTTCGCGATCGCCTCCCCGGGCGACTTTGCGTCCATCAGCGCCATCTGCCGGGAGGTGCGGGGCCCGCGCATTGCTTCCCTGGCCCGCGCCCGCAGCGAAGATATTCAGGCAGCCGCCCGCTCCGTGGAAGACGCAGACCGCGCGCGCATCCATATCTTTCTCGCCAGCTCAGACATTCACCTCGAGCATAAGCTGAAGATCCTTCGAGCCGAGGCGCTGGAGCAGGTGGATGCCGCGGTTCGCCTGGCGCGCACCTACGTGGACGATGTGGAGTTCTCTCCCGAAGACGCCACCCGGTCAGATCCGGATTTTCTTTGCCGCATGGTTGCCGTGGCCATTGACGCCGGCGCCAACGTGATCAATCTACCCGACACCGTGGGCTACTGCGTCCCTAACGAATATGGCGCCATCTTCCACATGCTGCGCAAGCGCGTACCCCAGGTAGCCGGGATCACGCTTTCCTCCCATTGCCACAACGACCTGGGGATGGCGGTGGCCAACAGCCTGGCGGCGGTGGAGGCGGGTGTACGGCAGATCGAGTGCACCATCAACGGCATCGGCGAGCGCGCCGGCAATGCCGCCCTGGAAGAAGTAGCGGCAGCGATGCTGGTCCGCTACGACAAATTTCCCTGCATCCATGGATTGGTGCTGGAGCAGCTCTACCCGACCAGCCAGCTGCTATCGCAGATCATCAGTTTCGGCCCGGCGCCGAACAAAGCAGTGGTAGGCAGCAATGCCTTCGCGCACGAGGCCGGCATCCACCAGCATGGAGTGCTTGCCCACCCGTTGACCTACGAGATCATGACTCCTGCTTCGGTCGGTGTGCCCAACAACCGCATGGTGCTGGGCAAGCACTCCGGCCGGCGCGCCCTGGCTCACCGCCTGAAGGAGCTCGGGTATGTGCTCGATGCGGCCGAGTTGGACGAGGTCTATCACCGCTTCAACGAGCTGGCGGATCACCGGAAAGCCATCTTCGATCAGGATCTGATCTCCCTGCTCCCGGCGCACCATCGCCGGCCGGAACCGCTGCTGCCGGAGACGGTGCTGAACTAAAAACGCTCGCAAGCTGAGGTTGTTACCAATGAAATTGAAAGTGCTGGTCTGCGCCGGAGATGGGATAGGCCCGGAGGTCACTCGCGAGGCGCTGCGCATTCTGGGTTCGGTGGCGGAGTTCGGCGGCTATGACTTCCAGTTCACCGAGATGCCCATTGGCGGACACGCCATTCGCCAGACGGGCACACCGTTGCCCGCGGCCACACTCGACGCTGCCCTGGAAAGCGACGCCGTTCTATTGGGAGCGGTGGGCGGCAACGAGTTCAATGAGCTGCCCCCGGATCGCCGGCCCGAAGCAGGGCTGCTGCAGCTTCGCCATGCTTTGGGAGGATTCGCCAACCTGCGGCCATCCTTCGCCTACCAGGCTTTGTCTGGCAACTCTCCGCTGCGCCCTGAGGTGACCGAAGGGGCCGACATTCTGTTCGTCCGCGAGCTGCTGGGCGGCCTGTACTTCGGCGAGCCGCGCGCCTGGGACCGGGCGACCGGAGCGGCCTGGAACACCATGCGCTATACCCGGGATGAAGTCGCCCGGGTGGCCCACGTCGCCTTCCATCTCGCCGGCCAGCGGCGCAAGAAAGTTACCTCGGTCGACAAGGCGAATGTGCTCGAAGTGTCGCAGCTGTGGCGGGCCACGGTGATTGAGATCGCGCAACAATATCCGAGCATCGCGCTGGAGCACCATTACGTGGATGCCTGCGCCATGCACCTGATGAACACGCCGCGCAACTTTGACGTGGTGCTGACCGAGAACCTGTTCGGAGACATTCTGAGTGATGAGGCGGCGGTGATTACCGGGTCATTGGGCATGCTGCCATCGGCAACCATCGGAGGCACAGTTAATCTCTTCGAGCCGGTGCACGGTTCGGCGCCCGACATCGCCGGCAAAGGAATCGCCAACCCGCTGGGCGCCATCCTTACCGCGGCCATGGTGCTGCGCCATTCGGCCAACCTGGAACAGGATGCGCAAGCAGTGGAACTGGCGGTGCGCAAGGTGCTGGAGCAAGGCTACCGCACGCCCGATTTGCTGCGCGCGGAGCAGGCCGGCCAGCGGGTATCCACCCAGGAGATGGGCAGGCTGGTGCATCAGACGCTGAACGAGATCATCGACCGCCGGCAGGCACTGCACGCGGTCTAGGAGGGTTTGCGTGGGGACTTGGATTTTCAATTCCAGCCCCGGAAGGGGCGACCTGAAGAGTACGGGCCTCAGTTCGTACATGCGCAGACCTCATTTAGCGCCTGAGGGACGGGCCTTCAAGTTACCGTCACAGTATCAATAGGGAAAAGTCATTATGTCGCAAGCCGCGAGAACGCTCTTCGAAAAGGTATGGGAATCACATGTGGTCGCTGCGCCCGAAGGCGAGCCGGCACTTCTGTATATCGATCTGCACCTGTTACATGAAGTAACCTCACCCCAGGCATTTGAGGGTCTTCGACTGGCCGGAAGAAGCGTGCGCCGTCCCGACCGGGCCGTGGCCACCGTGGACCATAACGTGCCCACCACGACCAACCGGCTCATCATCGAAGATGCGATCGCGGCTAAGCAGATCGATGCCTTGCGCACCAACTGCGCCGATTTCGGCATCCCGCTTTATGATGTGCAGTCGCCCGAACAGGGCATCGTGCACGTGATCGGACCGGAGCTGGGCCTCACCAAGCCGGGCATGACCATCGTCTGCGGCGACAGCCACACCAGCACTCACGGCGCATTCGGCGCGCTGGCCTTCGGCATCGGCACCTCGGAAGTGGAGCATGTGCTGGCCACCCAGTGCCTGCAGCAATCGCGGCCCAAAACCTTCCGCATCACGGTCGAAGGCGAGCTACGCCCGGCGGTGACGGCAAAGGATATCGCATTGGGCATCATCGGCCACATCGGGACCGACGGCGCCAGCGGCTATGTGCTGGAGTATGCCGGGCCGGCGATTCGCGCGCTCTCCATGGAAGGCCGCATGACGCTGTGCAACATGAGCATCGAGGCCGGCGCCCGGGCGGGCATGATCGCGCCCGACGAGACCACCTTCCGCTACCTGAAAGGACGGCAATTCAGTCCCACTGGCGCGGATTGGCAGCGCGCCGTAGCCGAATGGCAATCGCTGGCCACCGATCCCGGCGCCCAGTTCGACCGCGAATTGGTCCTGCAGGCCGAAGACCTCGCGCCCTTCGTCACCTGGGGCACCAATCCCGGAATGGTGGTACCGGTCACCGATCGCGTGCCCGATCCTGCCTCCAGCCAGTCGGCGGCGGAACGCCGCGCCTGGGAACGTGCGCTCGAGTACATGGCGCTCGAGCCTGGCAAGGCTATCGAAGAGCTGGCTATCGATCGCGTCTTTATCGGCTCCTGCACCAACTCCCGCATCGAAGACCTGCGCTCCGCGGCCAAGGTGGTCAGCGGATACCACGTGCATCCCCAGGTGCGCGCGATGGTCGTCCCCGGCTCGCAGCAGGTGAAGCGGCAGGCGGAAGAAGAAGGGCTCGACGAGGTTTTTCGCTCCGCCGGTTTTGAGTGGCGCGAGCCCGGCTGCTCCATGTGCCTGGGAATGAATCCGGATATTCTTGCTCCCGGCGAGCGCTGTGCCTCCACCAGCAATCGCAACTTCGAAGGGCGCCAGGGCCGCGGCGGCCGAACCCACCTGGTGAGCCCCATGATGGCTGCCGCCGCCGCTGTCACCGGCCATTTCACCGATGTCCGCAAATGGCAGTTCAACCCTATTGCTGAAGTGGAGTCGGTCCGATGAAGCCATTCCGCAGACATAAAGCGATCGTCGCGCACCTTGACCGGGAGAACGTCGACACCGACCAGATCATCCCCAAGCAGTTTCTCAAGCGGATCGAGCGCACCGGCTATGGCGAATTTCTTTTCTACGACTGGCGGCGCATCCAGGAAGGACCGGACGCAGGCGCGCCCCATCCGGATTTCATCCTGAATCATCCGCACTACCAGGACGCCGAAATTCTGGTCGCGGGAAAAAACTTCGGCTGCGGATCGTCTCGCGAACATGCGGCTTGGGCTCTTTCTGACTTCGGCATCCGCTGTGTCATCGCGTCTTCCTTCGCCGATATTTTTCATTCCAACGCGGGCAAGAACGGCATCCTGCTCATCACGTTGCCCGAAGAGCAGGTGCAGACATTGATGACGCGCGCCGCGTCTATCCCTCGCTACCAGCTCACCGTATCGCTCGAAGACGAGATGCTGCACGATGACCACGGCCTGTCACTTCCCTTCTCCATCGACCCCTTCCGTCGCGAGTGCCTGCTGTTGGGTCTGGACGATATCGGGCTGTCGTTAAAACACGGCGGAGCGTTGGAGAAATTCGAGCAGCGGCACGATAAGGAGTTCTGGTACGCGCCGCGGCCGGCAGACCAAGGAGTTTTATGACCAGGCAAAGAGCATTATGACCAAGACAAGACGATCGAAAAACACGGCTCACAGGCGCGGAGATTCTCTGGGCAACGCTCGAAGGCGAGGGCGTGCGCGAAGTGTTCGGCTATCCCGGGGGCGCGATCCTGCCCGCGTACGACGCGTTGCGCAAATTTCCCATCCGTCACATCCTGGTGCGCCACGAGCAGAGCGCCGTGCACATGGCCGACGGCTATGCCCGCGCTTCAGGCCGCGTGGGGGTCGCCATTGCCACCTCCGGCCCGGGCGCAACCAACATGGTTACCGGCATTGCCACCGCCATGCTGGACTCGATTCCCGTGGTCTGCATCACCGGCCAGGTGGGGAGCAAAGTTCTGGGCACCGACGCTTTTCAGGAAGTGGACATCACCGGCATTACGCTGCCGGTGACCAAGCACAACTACGTGGTTACGCGTGCCGAGGACCTGGCAGGGGTGCTGCGCGATGCTTTCCGCGTTGCTCGCTCCGGCCGCCCCGGCCCGGTGCTGGTCGACATCACCAAGGATGCGCAGCAGGCCACGGCGGAGTTCGATTTTGAGGCGGCGGCGTCGGAGAAGGCCGGCAGCCACCCCATGCTCCATGTTGCTCCGCAAGGCATCCTGGAGGCGGCGGAGCTGATCCGCTCCGCGCATCGGCCTTTGATCCTTGCCGGGCACGGCATCATCCACTCGGGCGCCATGAACCAGGTGCGGGCGCTGGCGGAGCGGGCGCAGATCCCCGTGGCCTGTACCTTGCTTGGCCTGGGCAGCTTCCCTGCTTCCCACGAATTGAACCTGGGCATGATGGGCATGCATGGCGAGTCCTGGGTCAACCACTCGATCCAGGAGGCTGACCTGCTGATTGCCTGCGGGATGCGCTTTGACGATCGGGTTACCGGCTCGCTGGCGACCTATGCGCCCAAAGCGAAAAAGATCCATATCGACATCGATCCTTCGGAGATCAACAAAAACGTCGCCGTGCAAGTGTCATTAATCGGCGACCTTGCCCAGGTGCTGGACCAGCTCTTGCCGCACGTCCGCCCGCGCGACGGCGCTGCGTGGCTGCATGCCATCGACTGCATGAAGGGAGATGCGGCGGTGCGCGACATCAAGAACCTGCCCGACGACGGCCATCTCTACGCCGCGCATGTGATCAACGATCTATGGCATGCAACCTCGGGAGACGCCTTGATCGCCACCGACGTAGGCCAGCACCAGATGTGGGAGGCGCAGTATTACAAGCATGAGGAGCCGCGGTCGCTGATCACTTCCGGCGGCCTGGGGACGATGGGGTTTGCTTTGCCTGCGGCCATCGGGGCCAAGGTTGCCTGCCCGGAGAAGGAAGTCTGGGTGATCGCCGGCGACGGAGGCTTTCAGATGACCAGCCCTGAGCTGGCCACGATTGCCCAGGAAAAACTCGATATCAATATCGCCATCATCAACAACGGTTTCCTGGGCATGATCCGGCAGTGGCAAGAGGCGTTTTACGACAAGAACTATGAGTGCGCACCGATCCTCTCGCCGGATTTCGTCAAGCTGGCCGAGGCCTTCGGTATCCGTGCGGCGGCAGTGAGAACGCGCGCCGAGGTGATGAGCACGGTGGCGGCCGCACGTGCCCATAAAGGCCCGTTCCTGATCAATTTCCTGGTGGAGCAGGAAGACACGGTTTACCCCATGATCGCGCCCGGGGCTGCGCTGCACGAGATGATCCGGCGTCCGTCGAAGAACCCGCTGGTAGAAACCGCGTCGGACGTCTAGAAAGAAAGGCAAGCATGCAGCACACATTCGTCGCCTACGTGGAAGACAAGCCCGGCGTGTTGACCCGCGTGGCGTCGTTGTTCCGCCGGCTGAATATCAACATCTCGTCGGTCACGGTAGGCAGTTCGGAGCGCACCGGCATCTCCCGCATGACCCTGGTGGCCGATGCGCCGCCGGCTGCCGGCCATCGCATCATGGCGTCGCTCTACAAGCTGGAGAACGTGGTTCAGGTGGATGATGTGGGCCGTTTCTCTTCGGTGAGCCGCGAACTGGCGCTGATCAAAGTGGCCACCACGCCCAAGACGCGTTCGCATATCTTTGAACTGGTGAATGTCTTCCGCGCGCGCGTCGTCGATCTCGCGCCGGGATCGCTGATGATCGAAATCACCGGCAGCGAAAGCAAAATCGAAGGCTTGCTGCAGGTGCTGAATGAGAATGAAGACCGCGTGCTGGAGATTTCGCGCACCGGCCGCATGGTGATGCGCCGCGGTCACCACACCAGCCGGGTGCTCGAAGCACTGGGCGACGTGGAATCACAGAATGGCGCTCTCCCCGAAACTTCCGTTGCGTTACCAGGAAGAAACGGACGAGTTCGAACAAAAACCGTAACCACTCACAAAGGAAAGATTAATGACCAAGACTTATCACGACCAGGATGCCGATCTCTCGCTGATCCAGGGCAAAAAAGTAGCAATCATCGGCTATGGCTCCCAGGGCCATGCCCACTCGCTGAACCTGAAAGACTCAGGCGTGGATGTGCGCGTCGGCTTGCCGGCCACCAGCCGGTCCATCAAGAAAGCCAAGGCCGCCGGCCTGGAAGTGCTCTCCGTGGCGGATGCGGCAAAGTGGGCCGACGTCATCATGATTCTCGCCCCGGACACCTCGCAGGCGGCGATCTACAACGAGCAGATCGCCCCCCATCTTGGAAAGGGCAAGACCGTGATGTTCGCCCACGGCTTTAATATCCGCTACGGCACCATCAAGCCTTCCAAAGAAATTGACGTCAGCATGGTGGCGCCTAAGGCCCCGGGTCACCGGGTGCGCGAGGTCTTTACCGAAGGCGGCGGTGTTCCCGCGCTGATTGCCGTGCACCAGGATGCTTCCGGCAAGGCGCATGCCCTGGCGCTTTCGTATGCGAAAGGAATTGGCAGCACGCGCGCCGGTGTGATCGAAACGACATTTACCGAAGAAACGGAAACTGACCTCTTCGGCGAGCAGACTGTGTTGTGCGGCGGCGTGAGCGCGCTGGTAAAGGCGGGCTTCGAAACCCTGGTGGACGCGGGTTATCAGCCCGAGGTGGCCTACTTCGAGTGCCTGCACGAGTTGAAGCTCATTGTGGACCTTATGTATCGCGGTGGCTTGGCGTACATGCGCTACTCCATCTCCGACACCGCCGAGTATGGCGACTACACCGCGGGTCCGCGCCTGGTTACGGATGCGACGCGCGCGGAGATGAAGAAGATCCTGGCGGAGATCCAGGATGGCACCTTTGCCACCAACTGGATCCGGGAAAATGAAACCGGACGCAAGGCCTTCGATAAAATGCGCAGCAAAGAAGCGGAGCATCCCATCGAGGAAGTGGGCAGCAAATTGCGGGCCGCGATGCCGTTCCTGGATCCGGTCACGGTTACGGTGGATAGCCCCGGCGCCGCACCGCGCCTGGCCGAGCCGGTCGGCGCTTAGTGAGGTCTCAACGAACGTCCCAGCCTTGCGCGTAGAGGACATCTGCGACGAAGGGCTACGGCTTTCAGCTGGCCTGAAGGCTCTCAGGTCGCTTTGCTGAAGCCGGGCGGTTTCTTACGACGGCATGGAAAAGCGTACCTCAGGGGCTAAAGCCCTACCTGATTCGCACGTTGTTCTGCCGGGCACGGCTGAAGCCGTGCCCTTCGCTGAGGCGATTTTCCCAGGCTGCCGCAAAGCCTTGCTCTGGTCCTTGGGCGGTCGCCCAGGAATAGGATTGGTTATCGTTTTTTCACGCACCCCTTGCGGGTTTTTTCGAGTCTACTCTGCATGCATGTGTCGCCGGCTCTGCGGTTTTCCGTTTTCGCCCTGCTCTTGAGCTTTTCCATGGCTCCGATGCATGGGCAAAGCCGCAACGCGCAACCCAGCGCTGGGTGCCCCGCACAACCGAATACCTTGCGCGCAATGCGCGACTGCTATCGGCCGCTGCTGGTCTTCGCCCCCGCACTCGACGACCCGCAGCTGGTGGAGCAGTTCAACCAGCTTAAGGCGGAGCCGATAGACCTCAAGAGCCGCGACTTGCTGTACGTGCCCATCGTTCCCGAGGGGCATAACCAGCCTATCCCCGGTTCCAGGGTCCCCACCGCCAGGCTCAGCGAAGATGAGCTGGCAGCGATGCGTCACCACTTCAAAGTCGAACCAGCCGAGTTCCTGGTGATCCTGATCGGGAAAGATGGAGAGGAAAAACTGAGCAGCCGAACCCCGGTTGCCGGCCGAGCGGCTGAAGGCACTGATCGACTCCATGGCCATGCACAAGAGCGAGATGCAGAACGATCAGCAGGGCGAGCAGTAAATTCAGCCACGCCCGTCAACGTTCTTTACTCGGATTCAACGGCGGAACCCTGCCGCATCGGCTAACATCAAAAGAACACCGCGAGGTGCCATGACGACCCAAGCTCCGACCCCTGCTCTCCCCACGGTTCCGGCCCCGTATCGTGCTCCGCATGACCCTGCGCGGGTTCCCGAACTGGTGGCCGCGCTTAAGAAAGTAAGCCAGCTCAATGGCCTGGAACGAGGCGGAGTATGAGTGGCTGGCGACCCACGGCACCGAAGTTTTTGCCGAATCGGGCGCGGTGGTCTTCCGCGAAGGCGAGCCTGCCACCAAGATGACCATCCTGCTCCAGGGAGAAATCTACGTGCGCCGGGAGCATGGTGGACCGGCGGCTCTCTTTATTGGCCGTTCCGGGCAGATTACGGGCTTGCTTCCCTTCTCCCGCATGAAGGCTTATGGCGGCCTGGGTTATACCTCGACCGCAACCTGGGGGCTGGAGTTCGACCGGTCCCTCTTTCCGGAGATGCTTAAGGCCATCCCTTCGCTTACCGAACGGGTGGTTGGCATTCTTTTGGATCGCGTGCGCGAAATCACACGCATGGAGCAGCAGTCGGAAAAGCTGAATGCGCTGGGCAAACTTGCCGGCAACCTGGCCCACGAACTCAACAATCCAGCTTCCGCGGCCCAGCGCTCGGCCGCGGGCGTTCTGGAGGAGTTGCGCGTTTATGGGCACGAGCGATTCAATTTAGGACGGCTCTGCCTGAGCTCTGCCAAGACGGAAAAGGTCGGGATTGGGAAGACCAGGTTCGCGCCGAGTATAAGCGGCTGGGCAAGCCGGCCGAAACGGAGCAGACCCGTCGCGAAGACGAGATTGTGCGTTGGTTGCATCAGCATGATATCCAGGAGTCCTGGCACATCGCTCCGGAGCTGGCCGAGTTCGGTGTGGTGCCAGAACAGCTGGAATCGCTCACCGGCTATCTGGACCCGGGCGCCATCGCCGTAGTGCTCTCGCAGTTCACTTCTTCGCTGCGCACGGAGAGGATCGCCGAGGCGATGCTGGACTCGACCGCGCGCATCTTCGATTTGATCCGGGCCATCAAGGATTACTCCTACATGGACCAGATGCCGATCCAGGAGGTCGACATCCCGCAGAGCCTGGAAAATACGCTTGGCCATGGTCGCTTCCCGCCTGCGCCACGTAACGGTGATCCGCGACTACGAACCGAACGCGCCCTGCGTAAGCGCTTACGGCCGGGAACTCAACCAGGTATGGACCGCATTGATCGAGAACGCTTTGGATGCGGTGCAGGATAAGGGCGAGATCAAGCTCATTGTGCGCACCGCCGGCGATATGTTGCTGGTCGAGATCTGGGACAACGGTCCGGGCATTCCCCCCGAGCTGCAGGCGCGCATCTTCGAGCCCTTTTTCACCACCAAGGCTCCAGGAAGCGGGCTGGGCCTGGGCCTGGATGTGGTCACCCGGATCGTTCGCATGCATCGCGGTTATGTAACCGTTCAATCGAAGCCCGGCGAAACCTGCTTCCAGGTCCGGCTTCCCCTGCAGCAGGTGCAAGCCTACTGATCG
>CAWJAB010000014.1:0-21410 GCA_963840675.1 uncultured Acidobacteriaceae bacterium | reverse complement strand
TCATCGAGCGTCGGTTCCGCGGCGTCGCGCGCATGGTATTCCACCAGGCGGTTGGCGCGTTCCGGCAGGAACAGAAAGGAGAGAGTAAAGTCTGCCGCGCTCTCGGCTGTGGCGATAGGGTCAAAAGTAAGCGCGGTATGCGAAGGAAAGCTCTCCACGCTTCGGGCTTCGTCGATCGTTCTGGCCATTCCCGGTGTCCGCGGCGGAAGTTGGCGCAAGAGCGAATCCGGCAGAACCAGCACTTCTGGCGAAAGCGTCTTCACCACCGCGGCGAGCGCCTTGCGCTGCTCAACTGCGGAGACGATCTCCGGTCCTCTTTGCCCATCGCCGCGAACCGTGTAGCGATAATCGAGCCCGCCGATCACTTTCGTCGCCGCCTCAACCTGGTAGCGATGCAGCAGGTAGAGCGGTACCAGCGTGTCTTCCATCTGTGCGGTTGGCGTTCCCAGGCGAATCGTGTTCTCTCCGAAGCGCTTCAGCGCCGCCGCGCGAATTTCGAGAATGCGGTTCAGTTCGTCGGCGGCATCCGTGCCGTTGTCCCACAAGTGGGCAATGGGGCTCGCCGAGCCTGCCGGCCGCGCATCGTCATCGCTCAGGAACAGCACGCCCTTCGCCTCGGCCGTATGCAGAATCTGCTCCAGCGCCGCGGAGTCCTCAATCGGCTTGCCGTCGTGATCGAACTCCCGGTATCCGTAGTCGATGGCGACCTTGTCCCACACCCCGATGCCCGCTGGATATGCTTGCCGCAAATCGGGCACACCGTTCTTGTCCAAAGTTATCCACGGATGCGGGTACTCCATAACGCTCATGGTCTGGTTCGGCGTATGGGGCATCGTGCTCGCGGCGTAATTGTGCACCAGGCCGAGCGTGTGGCCGGTCTCGTGCGCGGCCAGTTGCCGTATGCGCGCCAGCACCATCGCCAAGGCTTCATCGTGCGCGCGGGTCTGGAACCTTTCCATCCTGGTACGGCGCCAGCAGCGCTTCGGCCAGCAAGTAATCCTGCCGTCCCCGCAGGCTCCCAGGGTTACGTTGCCTTTCAGAATCTCCCCCGTGCGCGGATCGGCGATTTCGTCGCCGTAACTCCACCCCCGGTTCGCGCGATGCACCCACTGGATGATGTTGTACCGCGCGTCCATCGGATCGGCATCGGCCGGCAGTAGATCCACCTGGAACGTGCCCTTGGCCCAACCTGCCGCCTGGAAAGCCTCGTCCCACCAACCGCAGCCTTCGACCAGTGCCGAGCGCAGTGGTTCGGGCGCGCCGCGGTCCACGTAGTAATGGATCGGCTGAACGGCTTCGCAGTGTTGGTGACAGTTTGGATCCTTTTTCTGCAAGCGATGACGGGTAATGAACTGCTGGTTGACATTGACCCCCAGCGGTGTGGTCATATCGCGGTAGCTGGCGTCAAAGTAGCCGGAACGGGGCGAAAAGCGGCGCGGAACAAAGCCCGGATCGGGAAGCCTGAGAAAGCTCTGCCGTACATGCACAGTCAGCGCATGCACCTCCGGAGCCACGTCGGCCAGCACCTTTGCTTTGCTCGGATCCGCGCTGACGAAGGTCAGTTCGGCCTCAATCTCCGTATTCTGCGGAAATGCCTTGGACGCTTCGGGAACGATAGTGGAACGGTTTTCGTCCACGATGTAGGTTCCTTGCTTTGCGGCTGCAAGTGTTTCTGCGATAGCGTGAATATCCGCATAGAAATATTTTGTCGCATCCACGACTACAAAACCATCATTCTCTCCTGCGATCTCGAAACCTGCGAGCACGGAGGATGGGAAAGACTGCTGCACGGCAAGCAGTTCTGCCGGGTCAGCGGAATCGGTGCGGAACCTCGTGTTTTCCTGAACCAGCAGCAGCTTGGGGCCAACCCGTTCAAAGTGGACCAGGCGGGGGCCGACTGCTCAGGCTGGCTTGGGAGAAAATCCCGATCTGCCCACGATCCATCCCCAGATCATTCTGCCCCACGCCATACGGCAGCGAGTCATTGAGGATGTACTTGGGCGAAGCCGTTCCCCCTTTTTCGGTGAGCGGTACGCCTAAAAGCAGGCTTCCTTTCTTTGCATCCCAACGGATGGGCAGCAGCACGTTCTCCTGTTGCATGGCCGTCACGACTTTTCGCTCGGCGGGGCCTGTCCGTGGATGCCGGTCCCTGCCGCAAAAAATATCAGATACATGAAGACGAAACGTCTGCAGGACAAAGGATGGAACCTCACCTGTGGTTTGTAGCATGGAATGCCTTGTATGGGCATGAAAAATCCTCCGCCCGCCCTCAGGGTATTTGCTTTCTGCAGCATCCGATCCAAATGAAAGCGCTTGCCTTCCCTTTGTCATCCCGGAGAGCCTGTGACTTTTTCGATCTTTCGTGTTTTCTGCACACGTAACCGGATGTTTTTCAACCCCAAGCAAAACCGTCATCCTGAGCGAAGCGCCGCGCGGATCTATTCCATATGAAACGGCTTATGGCGCGGAGTCGAAGAGCCTGTCCCGAGCGTAGCCGAGGGAACCCCGGCGATGCTTGTTGGCAGATGCTCTTCCAAGCTTTCCAACCACGAACTACAAGCCAAATCAAAAAAGTCACAAGCTCCGAGCTTTGCCGAGGGGTTCCAAAATTACTTCGAGCTGATCAGCCGTATGCGCGCCGTCAGCGCTCTGCCGGTAAACTCGCTGAAGGTCCCAAATTCCGGTGAATCCACCACGTTGTTCACAACCACGGGGTTCCGGCTGCCGGTGGCATTTTCCAAAACGCCTCGCAGACCGAAATAAGATCCGCGGAAGTGGAACCGCCATTCGAGCCCGGGGCTGAAGGAGAGATAGTCAGGAAACCGCTGGGAACCAGCCGGACCAACTACTTGCTGGTTATCATTCACCGCGTTAAATGGGAAACCGGTATGCCAGTCAAGGGTATAAACGAAGTCCCAATTCCTCTTGAACCTGGGCAGCAGCAAAGGCAGCCATCCCCAGGAAATCACACGGTTGGGCACATCCCAGGGAAGCGGTCCGCTCTGCTGCGGGCCGAGCACCGAAACGGTGGGCACATAGTCGAGAGCCGCATTGGTAACCGCCGAGGAGTGCGTATAAGCTGCGAAACAGCCGGTATCCACTGGCAAAGGTGCGACTCATCTCCAACTCTTCGGAGATATAGTGATCCCTCCGGGTGTTGGTGAGAAGATAGGTTCCGGATAGCGCGCCCGGCCCTTCTTGATTGGCATAGACGAAGCCATCGGAGCTTCGCTTCTGCAGAAAATTCAACCCGGCATAAATCGAGCCGGGAAGCTTCTTCTCGACGCCGGCACTCCAGTTGATGGCGCGCGTTTGCCAAAGGGAGCCATCCTGGGCGGTAAAGATCGTCTCCAGTGGAGCGCTCACTGGAGTGACACCATCGGCTGCATAGTACGTGTCATAGCGTATCCCCGCCAGGGCGCGTTCTAAATATTCCAACTGCGTGTGCTCATAATAGAGACCAATACCGGCCGATAGCTTGGTCGTCCCCTCCGCTCCCGGGGGCGAATAGGTGGCGGCAAGCCGAGGGGACAAGAGCGGGCGCCTGATGATTTCATCCCAGTCAAAGCGGAGGCCCGGCTCGATCAGCAAACCGGGATGGGCGAGCCAGCGATCCTGAAAAAAGGCGCCATTCTCGAAGTTATGGCGGGTGAAAGGAGCCTGGGCAGGAAAGGTGCTGCGTCGCAATAAAGTTCCATCCTCGCGCAGATAGCTTACCGGTGAGCGCGCAAGCGTTTCGTCGAAGTCAATGTGGTCGAGATCGACGCCCGCCTCCAGATCGTGGCTTCCCTTCCAATGGCGCGGAGGCAGGTACAGGGTTGCCGTTCCCTGCTCCCGCTGCGAATGCGAGGTCAAGTCTTCAAAGTAGCTGCCCTGTGTCAGTTCCGGAGTAATTTCGTATGGGTTATCTCCATGGGGCTCGTAACCATCGCGGAAGCGCACCACGCCGAAGCCGGCCTGCAGCAGCCCTCCATTTGCGAAACCATATTGGTTACGTATGTACGGGAACCATGCGATGGTGTCTCTCTTGGTCGTGCTCTGTTGCGGCACCAGGGAAGAGATGCCGTCGTAGGGAGAATGGTAATCGTTAAACAGGAGTCCGGCGGAAAAGATGTCTGCGGGAGTAAGGTTTGCCTGGGCTTTCACCAGGTTGCTGCCGCGCAGCAGATGGTTCGTATCGGCATTGGGCGGCAGCTCCTTTATGTAGATATTGTCGTACTCCGTTTCCAGGCCATCGAAGAACCACGCACGGTGGCGCACGATCGGTCCGGAAAGGGTCACCCGAGGGACAAACTGGTCGAAGCGCAGTCCATTGTTCTCGCGAAACGAGGGAACAAAATTTGTGGCATTAAAACGCAGCTTGTCATCGCCCATCCCGGTGTAGAAGGCCACGACGCCTCCGGTGGCTTTGCCGAATTCCACCGGGTAGCGGGTTGTTTCCGTATCGATGGAGCGGACTGCATCCGCGCTGACGCGCATGGCGAGTTCACCACTCACCGGAGAACGGATATCGAATCCATCGAGCAAGTCGAGGGTCGCATAGGTCTCTGATCCGGCAACATGAATCTGGCCTGTCGAGTCCTGCACCACACCCGGGGTGAAGGGAAGCAGGTTGCGGATATCGCGCGAGGTTGGATAGGGTATGTTGACGATCTCCGGCGTATTGAAGGTGCTTTTGTCTGAAGTTTGTTCTGTATCGATGCCGGCTGTCGAGGAGACGACATTCACCTCCTGGCGAATCACCTGTTCATGCGCCAGCTTCACTTCGATGGTCTGGCGGGATGCATCGGTGTGGTCTTCTAGAGCCTGATAGAAGCCGGGTTTCTGCACCCGAAGCTGGTAAGGCAAGTTGGTGTGCAGCGGGTAGAGACAACGGCCGGCGTAATCGGTTTGCAACTGGACCGGGGTGCGCCCTGGCTCGGAAAGGGTAACCTGGGCGTCGGGGACGGGCAGACCGTCTTCATCAACGACCGTGAGGTTGACCGTCGGGAGCACTTGCCCGCTTGCAAGAACCCCACTGCAGAAGAGAACAAAGGCAAACACCACGCCGGAGGTAGGACCACGGCAAAGCATAATTCTAGTGTAGCCAAACTCAACGGGCCCAGCGGCCAAGACGGCCAGGCCAGTGACTTTGGTGTGAGCAGCGGCTCCGCAACGCCGTCAAGGCTCACGCGAAAGTCGTATCCCTGGTGCCAATCAACTCAGGATTTACTCACCCATCATGCCGATAAGAACCTGTCGCTGAGGAATTTATCGGATGCTGAAACCTTATTGCCAAAGTGCGCCATTAGATCTGCCTTCTGCGGAGAGTGCTGCCCCTTCTCTGCCTGAGATACTTTCCGCCTTGTCCTTTGCCTTGGATCTCACTGAGGGTGCTGTGCCGGGGCATGCACTGCGCAGCTGTCTGCTTGGCATGCGCCTGGGGAGGGAGCTCGGCTTCTCCCCGATCGCGCTGGCCGACCTCTATCACGCTCTTCTGCTAAAAGACGTTGGATGCAGCAGCAACGCAGCACGCATGTGCCAGATCCTCGGCGGCGGCGATGATCGTGCGGTCAAATCCGGCGTAAAGCTTGAAGATTGGACGCGTCCGGATAGACCTAAACTCTCCACCTTGCGGCTCCTGTGGGACAACGTGTCGCCCGATGAGAACCCCATTCGCAGGCTGCGTCGCATCCTGCAAATCGGGTTCACCCAACACGGTAACAATGAGGAGATGATCCAGCTCCGTTGCGACCGCGGCGCGAGCATCGTGCGCAAGATCGGCATGAGCGAACAGACAGCGCTTGCCGTGCGCAGTCTTGATGAGCATTGGGACGGCAGCGGTTATCCGCAGCGGCTAAAGGCAGCAGCTATCTCTCCACTGGCTCGGGTGATGGCGGTGGCACAACATCTGGACGTGTTCTCGGTGGAGCAGGGCGCGGTGCAAGCCATGCTCGTTCTGCGCCAGCGCAGCGGACGCTGGTTCGATCCTGAGGTAGTCAAGGCAGCCGAATCGCTGCACAAGCGGTCTGCGTTGTGGCAACAGCGTTTGCCTAACGGAGTTCAGGGTTCCACCGACCCGGCGAAGGCCGTGCGGGCTGCGGTCATCGCCTTATCGCCCCATGAGAACAACCGCCTCAGCGCCTCGCACATAGATGTGATCTGTGAAGCGTTTGCGGAAGTCGTGGACGCTAAGTCTCACTTCACCTTCCGCCACTCCATGGGGGTTACCGAAGTCGCCCGCAACATTGGCAAGGCCATGGGGCTCAAGCCGGACCGGATGCAGCTGCTGAACCGCGCCGCTCTGCTGCATGATCTGGGCAAGCTCCGTGTTCCGAACTCCATCCTCGACAAGCCCGGAAAGCTCGATGATGCGCAGTGGTCCATTATGCAGCAGCATCCTGGGCTGACGCGTGCCATTCTTACTCGCGTGAGGGAGTTCCAGGAACTAGCGGAGGTGGCCGGCGCTCACCACGAAAAGCTGGATGGCACAGGCTATCCAAATCGGCTGACCGCCGGGCGTCTTCCGCTCGAAGCACGTATCCTCGGAGCCGCTGACATATACGGCGCCCTGACCGAGGATCGGCCCTATCGCAGCGGCTTCAGCCCTGCGGAGGCGTTGAAGATCATGGAGCGTGACGTTCCTGGCAAGTTGGACGCAGATTGTTTTGCTGCCCTATCTTCCATCGCGGAGGCGGGTAGGGAAACGGCGCCGTCGCTGGAACCGGTGAGTGTTGTGCCGCCGGGCCGATGCCCCGCCACGCTTGCCCCGGCGCCGCTGGCACTCATGCCGAACTTCTGACACTCGCCGAATGTTTTCTTTCGTCCGAAAGATCAGCCGAATTGGGCTATGATATGTTATATTTTGATATAATAAGTTATGTATACCACCAAGCTGCGAAAAGTCGGCGGCTCCATCATGCTCGCGGTTCCTCCCGCGATTCTCGATCTTCTTCAGCTTGAGGTGGGCGCCACCTTGGGGCTAGCGGTCGATGGAGAGCGCCTCATCGTCGATCCTAAAGTCAAGCCTCGCTATACCCTGGCGGAGTTGCTGGACGCCTCTGATTATTCCAAGCCTCAGCCGGCTAAAGAGCGGCAGTGGGTTGATGCGCTATCCGTGGGCGGCGAGTTGCTGTGAGCCGTGGCGATATTTACATGGTGTCGCTCGACCCAACCCATGGGCATGAACAGCGGGGTCGGCGTCCCGTTCTGGTCATTTCGCCGACGGCATTCAACCAAGCCACCAAACTGCCTGTAATTCTGCCTATCGCCAGCGGCGGGGAATTTGCTCGCCGGACCGGCTTCGCCGTTCCGCTCACTGGTATAAAGACCAAAGGTGTTGTGCGCTGTGACCAACCGCGCGTGCTCGATCTGCGTGCTCGCGGCGGCAAAAGAGTGGAATCGGTTCCCTCAGAAATTCTCGATGAAGTGCTAGCCAGAGCGGTCACTCTGTTCTTATAGCGCTGAGCTCCATGAGAGCCGCCTTGAGACCGAGCGACCAGGGACAAGCGACGACGGCGACGGGGGAAAGGCGAAATTGGCACTAGCAAAAACACATCCGCCTGGTCGTACTCCGCCTGCGTCCGCTCCTCTGTAACCAAAGCAGACAAAATTCCTCTTTCCGCAAACTAAGCCACCCGGAATCGAATCTATACAGGTAGCCACACCTGGAAAGAGACATCCGTCCATCGGGAGCAACCATAAATGACGTTGAATCCACGGCACCCTGGCATTTCCATCTTCACTCGTCTCCCAGTCAGGCCACAGTCGGAGGGTGCCCCCTTCTACGGGGGTCGCACGCACCCCACTGTGGGGGCCTTAGCACGCATACCACGCATACCACGCACAAATGTGACACTTCCCGCCGCTTTGGGGAGGCTTATCCCGCTTATTCCGCTTATCCCGCAGTCCTCTCGGCAAACCAATGGCCTGGGTTTTACCCGGTTGGGGGGACTTAACGCGCATAACGCGCTTAACGCGCACCTTCCGCAGAGAAAAAACGGGGACTCAAGACGCTTAAAACGTCAAATCGCACCCTCTCTGCACCCAGGGAGCACAGAAACGGAGGAGAAACGCGGACACGACCTTGGCAGATAAAGGGCCTACGTTAGGGCGCCACAACCCGTAGCAGAGAATCAGTCGCCCGCCGGAGCGGAGGAAGCGAGCGGCGCATCGGGCCGGGAGCGTCTGAAGTAATTGCTGAAGCGGTCGAAGTAGAGATAAATGATGGGCGTCGTATAGAGCGTAAGCACCTGGCTGAAGATCAGCCCGCCGGCGATAGCCACGCCCAGCGGCCTGCGCAGCTCCGAACCGGTGCCGGTGCCGAAGGCCAGCGGCATTGCGCCGAACAACGCGGCCATGGTGGTCATCAGGATAGGACGGAAGCGCAGCATGCAAGCCTCGAAGATGGCATCCCGTGTGCTCTTGCCGTGTTCCCGTTCGGCGATCAGCGCGAAGTCGATCATCATGATGGCGTTCTTCTTCACGATGCCGATAAGCAGAAAAATCCCGATGATGGAGATAACATCCAGCTCGCTATGAAAAAGGATCAGCGCAATGATCGCCCCGACGCTGGCCGATGGCAGCGTAGTGAGAATGGTGATGGGGTGTACCAGGCTCTCGTACAACATGCCGAGCACGATATAGATAGCCAGCAGCGCGGTGATGATGAGCAGCGGCTCGGTGGAAAGCGATTTCTGAAATGCCTCAGCGGTGCCGGCGAAGGTGCCGCGCACCGACGCAGGAACACCGATACGCCGTTCCATCTGGTCGATCAACAGCGTCGCCTGTCCCAGCGAGACTCCAGGCGCGAGATTGAAGGCGACGGTCACCGAAGGGAAAGAAGGAAGAGTGATTGACGCCCAGCGGCGAAGTCGAAGCCGTGGCATGGGTAAATGCGTTGAGCGGGACCACCCCGCCGGTGCTGGAGTGCACATACGTAGACCTGAGCGTGCGCGGGCTGAGCAGAAACTGCGGGGCAGCCTGCAGCACCACGTAGTACTGGTTGAGCGAGGTGTAGATGGTGGAGACCTGCGACTCGCCAAAACCGAAGTACAGCGAATTATCAATCAGCTGCGGAGTGATCCCGAAGCGCGCCGCCGAAGGGCGGTCGTAATTCAGCATCATCTGCAAGCCGCGGTTCTGCTGGTCGGTGGTCACGTCCTTCAGCTGCGGGATCTTGCGCATTTCGTCGTAGAGCCGCGGGCCCCAGATGGTGAGGTCTTCCACCGTGTCGGCGGAGAGCTGGTACTGGTACGCGGCGTTGCTCTGCCGTCCGCCAACCGAGAGATCCTGCGACGCCTGCAGGAAGGTGGAGGCGCCGGTCAGCTTCTCCAGTTTGGGCCGCAGGCGATCCACCACAGCGGCCGCACTGATGCCGCGTTCGGCCAGCGGCTTCAGGTGAACGAAGGTGAAGCCGTTATTGATAGCGCCGCCGCCGGGGCCACCCTGCCCGCCGGTAAAGCCGATAACATTGTCCACCGCCGGATCGGCCTGGATCACCTTTTCCACATCCAGAACCGAGTCGCGCATGGATTGAAAAGACGCATCCTGCGCTCCCTGCAGCCCGCCCTGGATGCCGCCTGTGTCCTGCAGCGGGAAGAAGCCCTTGGGCACCCGCCCGATCAGCACGACGTTCAGCGCCAATGTCGCAAACAAGGCTACGATGATCAGCACCGGGTGTTCCAGCGACAAGATCAGGGTGCGGCGATAGCCGGCGAGCACCAACTCAAAGGCGTGTTCGCTGGCCCGGTAGATGCGATTATGAACTTCGGCTCCGATCGGTTTCAGCAGCTGGGAGCACATCATCGGCGTCACCGTCAGCGAAATCAGCATCGATACCGCGATCGAAGTGGTCAGCACGAAAGCGAACTCGTGAAAGATGCGGCCGACGATGCCGCCCATAAAGAGGATGGGTACAAAGACCGCGATCAGCGAAAGACTCATGGAGAGGACGGTGAAGCCCACCTCCTGCGCACCTTGCAGCGACGCTTCCATAACCGGCATGCCTAGTTCAATCAGGCGGGTGATGTTTTCCATCACCACGATCGCGTCGTCCACCACGAACCCAGTCGAGATGGTAAGCGCCATCAGCGACAGGTTGTCCACGCTGTAGCCCACCAGGTACATGACGCCAAAGGTGCCGATCAGCGAGACCGTAACCGCGACCCCGGGAATCAAAGTCCCGCGCGGGCTGCGCAGGAAGGCGAAGACCACGACGATCACCAGGATGATGGAGATCATCAGGGTCCGCTCCACGTCGTGAACCGAGGCGCGAATGGTGGTAGTGAGGTCGATGAGGACGTTGAGATTGTCGCCGGCGGGAATGGAGGCGCGCACCGAAGGCAGCGTGGCCTTGATGCGATCGACCACCTGGATTACGTTGGCGCCGGGAAGGCGGAAGACCAGCAGAATAATGGACGGCTGCTGATTGACAAAGCCGGCGGAGCGCAGCGTCTGCACCGAGTCGTAGACGTTGGCCACATCGCGCATCCGGACCACGCCCCCCTGGCCGTTCGAGCCGATGATCAGCGGGGCATAGTCTTTGGCCTTCGAGATCTGGTCATTGGCGCCGATGTCGGCGGTGGTGAAGTCGTCGGAGATCTGGCCCTTGGGCCGGTTGGAGTTTTGCCCGCTGATCACCCGGGCCAGGTCCTGCAGACCGAGGCCGTAGCTGTTCAGCTGCTGCGGATTGGCGTCGATACGCACGGCGGGCAGGGAACTGCCGGCAACCTGCACCTGCCCCACCCCTGGGACCTGCGACAGCTTCTGCGCAATGATGGAGGACGCGGTGTCGTAGAGGTCGCCCCTGCCGCGGATCGAAGAGGTCAGGTCGAGCACCATCACCGGCGCAAGCGAGGAGTTGATCTTTCGGTAGACGGGATTGGCCGGCAGGTTGGCGGGCAGGTAAGTGCGCGCCGCATTGATGGCCGCTTCCACATCGCGTGCGGCGCCGTCGACATCGCGGCTCAGGTCGAATTGCAGGGTCACCGAGCATACGCCGAGTGTGCTCGAGGAGGTCATCTGCGAAACCCCGGCGATGTGGCCGAATTGCCGCTCCAGCGGCGTGGCCACCGAGGAGGCCATCACCTCCGGGCTGGCCCCGGGCAGCGTGGTTGCCACCGTGATGGTTGCAAAATCGATCTGCGGCAAGGAGGAAACCGGCAGGTTGAAGAAGGCCAGCATGCCCGCCAGCGCAACCGCAATGGTGAGCAGCGTGGTGGCTACCGGCCGCCGGATGAATGGGGCGGAGATGTTCATGCGCCCGCTCCGGGCTCTGGGGTGGCGATGGTGGCGTGCGGACGGCGCGATAAGCGGGTGGCGATCCGGTCGAAGAAGATGTAGATCACCGGCGTGGTGTAGAGCGTGAGCACCTGGCTGACCAGCAGCCCGCCGACCATGGCAATGCCCAGTGGGCGCCGCAGTTCCGAGCCGATGCCGCTGCCGAAGGCCAGCGGGATGCCGGCGAACAGCGCCGCCAGGGTGGTCATGAGGATAGGCCGGAAACGAAGCAGCGAAGCTTCAAAGATGGCCTCGACCGAGCTTTTGCCCTGCGTGCGTTCGGCCTCGAGGGCGAAGTCGACAATCATGATGCCGTTTTTCTTCACAATACCGATCAGCAGGATGATGCCAATCACCGCGATGATGTCCAGCGACTGGCCGAACAGCCGCAGGGCGAGCAGTGCGCCAACCCCGGCTGAGGGAAGCGTGGAGAGGATGGTGAGTGGATGGATAAAGCTCTCGTAAAGCACCCCAAGCACGATGTACACGGCAAGCAGAGCCGCCACAATGAGCAGTGCCTCATTGCCGCCGATGGCCGTGTAGGCGGCCGCGGTCCCCTGGAAGCCGACGATGACGCTGGCCGGCATATTCAGGCGCGCCTGTGCGCGCCTGACCGCGTCGACCGCCTGGCCGAGCGAAGAGCCTTCTGCAACATTAAAGGATACAGTTACCACCGGGAACTGGCCCTGGTGGGAGACGGTGAGCGGCGATGGCTGCATCTCGAAATGGGTGAAGGCGGAGAGCGGCACGGGAGTAGGCATCGTGCTGCTGGAGGCGGCGCCGCCGGCTGAGGCCTGCCCCGAGGTTTGGCTGCCGGACGCACTCCCCCCGCTCGAAGAGGAGGATGACGAGAGCGCAGTGGTCGGCGTGCCCGTCGATAGACTGGAGCCGGTAGCCGACGCATTGCTTGATGCGTTGCTGACCGTGTTGTTCTGCGCGGTGAGCGATGAAGAGGAGCCGTTGCTCGAGGAGGAAGAAAGCTGTGTGCCCTGGGTGGTTGAGGAGTTTGCCGTGGAGGAGGCCGTGAGTGTGGTGACCGAGCTGGCGGCGGCAGTATTTCGGCCTGAGGTAGAGGCGGCGGCAGCTGCACCCGTGGTGGTTGCAGATCCCTGCACGTAGAGGTCGTCGAGCTTCTTCGGGTCTCGCTGGAACTCCGGCATGGTTTCCAGGATGACGTGGTACTGGTTTGACTGCGTGTAGAGGGTGCTGATCTGGCGCTGGCCGAAAGCATCGTACAGGGTGGAGTCGATGGTATCGGTGGTGATGTTCATGCGCGAAGCGGTGGCGCGGTCAATGGCCAGCTGGGCGGTCACGCCATTGGGCTGATCGTCGGTGGCCACGTCGCGCAGCTGCGGCAGCTTGCGCATGGCGTCCACCAGCTTGCCCGTCCAGGTGGTCAGTTCGACCGGGTCGGGATCTTCCAGGGTGTACTGGTATTCCGTGCGGCTGGCACGGTCGTCCACCGTGAGGTCTTGCACCGGCTGCATGTAGAGCTGAATGCCGGGCACACTCCTGAGGCTCCGGTCCAGCCGGCGGATCACCTGGCTTGCGTCGAGCCCGCGGATAGAAGGGTCTTTGAGATTGATCTGGATGCGGCCGCTGTTGAGCGTGGTGTTGACCCCGTCGGCTCCGATAAACGAAGACAGGCTTTCGACCGCCGGATCCTTCAGAATTTCATGAGCCAGTTGTTGCTGCTTCCTCGACATGGCGGTGAACGAGATGGACTCGGGCGCCTGCGAAATGCCCTGAATGATGCCCGTGTCCTGCGTAGGGAAGAAGCCTTTGGGGATCTCGATGTACAGGAGGATGGTCAACACCAGCATGGCTGCGGCCACCAGCAGCATCGCCGTTTGGAAGCGCAGGGCCAAGCGCAGGCTGCGCCCATACGCGGCGATGATGCGCTTGAACAGGCCTTCGGTGTAGTGGTAGAAGCGGTTCTGCTCGGCTTCCGGAATGTGACGCAGGATGCGCGCCGCCATCATCGGCGTCAGCGTCAGCGAGACAAAGGCTGAGATCAGAATCGTCACGCTGAGCGTTACGGCGAACTCGCGAAACAGCCGCCCGACAATGTCGCCCATAAAGAGCAGCGGGATAAGCACCGCGATCAGCGAGACCGTGAGCGAGATGATGGTGAAGCCGATCTGCTGTGCGCCCCGCAGGGCGGCCTCCATGGGCCGCATGCCATCTTCCAGGTAGCGTGAGATATTTTCGATCATCACGATGGCGTCGTCGACCACGAAGCCGGTGGAGATGGTAAAGGCCATCAGCGTGAGATTGTTGAGGCTGTAGCCCAGCGCTTGCATCACCACGAAGGTGCCGATCAGCGACAGCGGCACGGCGACGCTGGGGATAATGGTCGCGGAAAGGCTGCGCAGAAAGAGAAAGATCACCATCACCACCAGGGCGATGGTGAGCATCAGCTCGAACTCGACGTCGCGGACAGAGGCGCGGATGGTGTTGGTGCGGTCGGTGAGCACCGTGAGCTTGATCGAAGCGGGCAGCGTGGCCTGCAGCTTGGGCAGCAGCGCTTCAATGGCCGTGACCACTTGAATAGTATTGGCGCCCGGCTGGCGCTGGATGTTGACAATCACCGCCGGGGTTTCGTTCATCCATGCGGCCAGCTTGGTGTTTTCGATACCGTCACTGACTCGCGCCACGTCGGTAAGCATGACGGGCGCGCCGTTCTTGTAGGCCACGACGAGATCACGATAGCCGGCGCTCGAGAGCAGCTGGTCGTCCGCATTGATCTGAAAATTCTGCGCGGGGCCGTCGAAGCTGCCTTTGGCGGAGTTCACGCTTTGCGCGGCGAGCGCATTGCGCACGTCTTCAAGGTTGAGGCCGTAGGAAGCGAGGGCCGTGGGATTCACCTGCACCCGGACGGCGGGCTTCTGCCCACCGCTGATGGTGACCAGGCCAACCCCGCTGAGCTGCGAAATCTTGGGAGCGAGACGGGTGTCGACCAGGTCTTCGACCCGCGAGAGCGGGATGGTGTTGGAAGTGAGCGCGAGGGTCAGCACCGGCGCGTCCGCCGGATTCGATTTGCTGTAGACCGGCGGCACGGGCAGGTCGGTGGGCAGGTACCCTTGCGCGGCATTGATCGCCGCCTGCACTTCCTGCTCCGCGACGTCGATATTCAGGCTAAGCTTAAACTGCAGCACGATGACCGAGCTGCCGTCTGAGCTGGTGGAGGTCATTTGCGTGAGCCCGGCCACCTGGCCGAACTGGCGCTCCAGCGGCGCGGTGACCGCCGACGACATCACCTGCGGGCTGGCCCCCGGATAGAAAGTCTGCACCTGGATGGTGGGATAGTCGGCTTCCGGCAGCGCGGAAACAGGCAGTTGTGTATAGGAGGCGAGTCCAACGACTAGAATCGCGACCATCAGGAGTGAGGTAGCGACCGGCCGAAGGACGAAAGTGCGGGACGGGTTCAACGTGTTTGCCCGGCCGCACGCTTTCCAGACAGAGTGCCTGCGGCATCGCCGTTGCTCGTAACCGGAGCCTGGGGAGATTGTTCAACTTCAACCTTCGTGCCCTCCTGCAGCTTGTCAAAGCCGGTGAGAGAGACGGTGTCGCCCGCGTTGAGGCCGTCTACCGCGGAGATATTGCCGTCGGTGGTCTTCTCCGCAACATTTTGAATAGACACGGTGTTATTGCTGTTCACCTTGTAGACAAAGGCCTGCACTCCATTGCGTTGAACCGCCGCGCTGGGAACCAGCATGGCGTTATGCAGCGTGTTTACCAGGAGGCGGGCGTTGACGAACTGGTTGGGATAGAGGGCGAGATCGCGGTTGTCGAACTCGGCGCGAAAGCGAATGGTGCCGGTGGTGGTATCAACCTGGTTGTCGATGGTGAGCAGATGGCCGGTGGCGAGTTTGTTCATTTGCGAGCGGTCAAAGGCGTCGACCGGCAGGCCCGTTCGGTGAAGAATCTGCGAACGCACCTGGGAAAGATTGTCTTCCGCCACATTGAAGACGACGGTGATCGGCTGCAGCTGTGTAACCACCACGAGTGCATTCGAGTTGCCGGCGAAGATGATGTTTCCGGGGTCGACGAGGCGTAAGCCCACCCGGCCGGAAGCGGGTGCCAGCAGATGGCAGTAGCTGAGTTGGACCTTTTGGTAGTCGACCTGCCCTTCATCGTTCTTCACTGTGCCCTTGTATTGCTCGACGATCTGCTCCTGATCGTCGAGGGTCTGGTGGGCGATGGCGTTCAGTGCGACAGCTTTCTGGTAGCGGGCCAGGTCGATCTCTGCCTGCTTGAGCAGACCCTGGTCGTGCTGCAGGGTTCCTTCAACCTGCTTGAGCTGAGCTTCGTAGGGCCGAGGGTCGATTTCGATCAGCGACTGGTCTTTGCGGACCATCTGCCCTTCGCGATAGTTGACCGCGACCACCTTTCCGGTGACCTGGCTGTACAGGCTGACCGTGGAGATCGGCGTGACCGTGCCAAGCGCATCGACGTGGATGCCGATGTCGCCCTCGCGCACGGTGGCGGCCTTGATGCTGACCACGGCCGGCTGGTTAAGTGCGCTCTCGTCGGGTTTGGCTTGCGGTTTGTGGCTAACCAGCAGCACCACGGCAACCACCAGCAGGGCGATGAGCAGGATGCCCAGCCAGGGGCGGCGTTTCTTGGGGGTGCCAGGCGAGCCTGCGGTGAAGGGATCAGGACGCAAGCTCGCTTCAGAACTATCCATAGGGTGCTGGACTCCGGCCGATGACGTGGTTTGGTAAAGCCTTACCAGTACTTTACCAGTCAGTCCGGCTGGGTGGTGGCGTGCTTGCGGTGATTGGAAGCTTACCCAATCGGGATACGCAGCAAATCCCAAAGGCGGCTCTTGCCTTCGAGTGTGACTCGGACTGCGCGGCTGCCGTTCAAGGGGGCGAGCCACTTGAGTTCCTGAAAACGCCGGTACATTGCGCAACCGAGAGTCCCAGCCAGATGGTGCCTTCGTTCCGTCCAGTCCAGGCAGCGAAGAGCGAGCCTCCTGGGGCGCCACATCATCGGTGTTGACACCGAGCGATTGGAACCAGGCACGCCCAGGGGCTGTGACCGTGTAGATCTTGGGGCCTGAGGGCCGCAGCAACCCCCGGCGTTCCAGTTCCTGGGCAATCTGAACTCCGAGCCAGCCGGCAAGATGCGCGTAGCAGGTGCGCGCATGCGCCAGAGTGCCGGGTGATACTTTGCGGGCCGCCTTCTCTCCGGAACCCTGCCGCGTAGTCAGCACCAGCAGAGCCTCGATCGCATCGGCGACTTCCGAGCCGGAGAGCCGGTAATACCGGTGCCGCCCTTGACGTTCCATGCTGAGCAGGCCTCCGTCGATCAGCCTGGCAAGATGGCCGCTGGCCGTTTGTGGCGCGACGTTCGCGATCGAGGCCAGCTCTCCCGCAGGCAGGGCCAATCCGTCCATCAGGCTAAGCATGATCGCGGCCCTGCCTGGATCGCCCAAAAGATTTGCGGTCAGCGACAGCTCTTGATTCATAGAATCATTGTTCCACCAAATAAAGATGGATGCTACGGCGTACGCCGAACTATTCCGCCAGGTTGGCGATCTACGATTTATTTGGAGGTAGTTCATGATCACGCTTCATCTGCGTTACACCATCGATCCCAACAAACTCTGCGACATAAGAACCTATGTCGAAGCCGAGCTGAAACCTATTCGCGAGTGCGGAGGCCATGTGGTCGGATATTTTCTTCCCACTGACTTCGCCGGCGCCACCAACGAAGCCTTCGGGATCATCGATTTCCCCTCGCTCTCCGAATACGAGATCTACCGCGCGAAGCTAGCCGCGCACCCGCTGCACAAACAATATGTCGAGGCTCTGGAACGTTCCGGCGCGTTGCTATCGATTCGGCGGTCGCTGATCCAGCGAGTCGAAGCGAAGGAGGCCTCATGACCCTGGATATACCGGGCTACGGCTTTGGCTCAGCCGAGGGGGCACAATCGCCGCTTTCGATGGAAGACCTGTTGCACGTCGAACAAGCGGTAGGATGGACAAAAGAAGATGAGCATCGATTGCGGAAGCATGCCGAGCTGTTTCGCTCCCAGGCCGAGCAAATGGTCGACTCCTGGCGTGCGGTTATTGCAAGACAGCCGCACCTTTCGCAGTGGTTCGCCGGCCCGGATGGCAAGCCGGACGAAGAATACAAGGCGCGGGTGAAGCGCCGCTTTGTGCAATGGGTGGTCGACGTGGCGACACGTCCGCACGACCGGGCTTGGCTTAACTACCAGGAGGAAATTGGTCTTCGTCATACACCGGAGAAGAAGAACAAGGCTGACGGCGGTCACACGCCCCCCTTGGTTCCCCTGCGGTATCTACTCGCCTTTCTGGCGGTGGTTGGCGATGTTCGGCGGTTCCTAGAGGACGCGATCGCCGACCCCGCGGAACTCGCAGCGGTTGAGCGAGCCTGGACGAAGGCCTTGCATCTTCACGTCACCCTGTGGTCTCGACCCTACACGCGTGAGGGGCTCTGGTAGCTGCTAATTTTTCTCTTGACATGTACTAGTACACTAGTACATTATTCAACTGGATGAAAAATCCAGTCCCAATCCGGCGTCCCTTTGCCTTCCGGCTCGACATGCAGAGCGGGGTCCCCCTTTACCGCCAACTCATCGACCAGGTTCAGGCCGCTATCGCCGTGGACGTCCTTGTCCCCGGCGACCAGCTGCCTACCGTCCGCCAGGTTGCCGTAGACCTTGAAATCAATCCCAACACCGTGATGCGTGCCTATCGCGAAATGGAAATCCGCGGCATCCTCGACACGCAGCAGGGTACGGGCACCTTTGTTTCCCAGCAAAAAATCGAACGCGATGCCATCGAGCGCTCCCGCGGCCTGGAGCAGTTGGTCGAAGAGTTTGCCGCCAAGGCCGGCGCGAGCGGCTTCAATCTGGAAGAACTGATGATGGCTCTGCGCGATCGCTGGGATGAAGGAAAACAGGGAAGAGCCGTAAAGCCAAAAGGAGACAGGCGATGAGTAGCATGAACAGAACCTCAGAGGTAGACATAAGCGCGCCGGGAATCGTAGCCTTACTGGCGTCTATCGCCGCCGGCGTTGCGGGCGGGCGCATCCTTCATTCGCCGGCTGCGCTTATCGCCGGTATCGTCGTTGGGCTCTACCTTTTGTTCTCGATCAAGGTGGTGCAGCAGTGGCAGCGCGTCGCGATCCTGCGTTTTGGGCGGTACCGCGGCCTCCGCGGCCCCGGCCTCTTCCTTATTGTGCCCGTGGTCGATACACTCAGCCGCTTTGTCGATCAGCGGGTTCGGGTCGCTACGGTGACCGCCGAATCCACGCTCACCCGCGACACGGTTCCGGTCAACGTGGACGCGATTATCTTCTGGCTGGTGTGGAACGCGGAGAAATCCATTCTCGAAGTCGAGAACTTTACCGATGCTGTGAACATGAGCGCGCAGACCGCACTCCGTGAATCCATCGGCCGCCACGAGCTGGCGCAAATGATCACCGAGCGCGAGAGTATGGGCCAGCAACTACAACTGATCCTGGATGCCAAGACCAACCCCTGGGGTATCACCATTCAATCGGTGGAGATTCGCGACGTCCGCATTCCCCAGGCACTGGAAAATGCCATGTCGCAGCAGGCCCAGGCGGAACGCGAACGCCAGGCGCGGCTGATCCTCGGGGACGCCGAGACCCAGGTCGCCGTCAAGTTCGCCGAAGCCGCACGGACATACGGGGACAACCCCGGCGCCCTGCACCTGCGGGCGATGAACATGCTCTACGAAGCGATGAAAGAGAAGGGGGCGATGGTCATTGTGCCCTCAACCGCTGTGGAAACCATGGGTCTGGGTGGAACGCTCGCTACTGCGGCCATCGGCCGCGAGCGCTAAAGCAGTTTCGCAATTGGTATAGACCGAAGCGACAGGCCTTTTCGTGGTTTTCTCACAAGGAAAACCACACCTCGCGGATTTTACGAGGCCACAGTAATTGCGAAATTGCATTAAGCCCCCAACCGGAAATGGAGATAACTCACATGACAAGCCTCAAGAAAAACGTCGTAATCCTCGCCTGCATGCTGGCTGCCTCGATGGCCGCCTACGCACAAGGTACTCTTGCGGGCAAGTGGCATGGTACAGAGAACAACCTTCCTACCGTTGATCTCACCATCGAAGAGAACGCCGGGCACGCAAGCGGAAATGCCGTCTTCTATTTGATCAAGCGCAACCCTGGCGACAGCGGTGCACATGTCGACGGCCAGGCCGCCGGGCCTATGGAAAAACTGAACTACGAGCCGGATAAACTGACCTTTGATATGCACCGTCTGGACGGTTCCGTGGTCAGCTTCCGCGTCGAACTGACTGACGCAGATCACGCAAGATTGTTCCGCACCAGCGATAACGAGCCGGAAGGCTCGGGCTTCCCGCTCACCCGTGTGAAACCGTGAAGTAGGTCCTGAGCGCTCGCCTATTTGCGAGGGGTCGCTGAGCGACCCCTCGCACTATGATTCTAAAATAAGCAGAGGACCCTTGAGACCGATTAGGAGGTTGCTCATGCCTGCGCCCCGCGCTCACGGAGTCCCTAGCCCCTCGGTGTGCGCCTGGATCGTTGTTGCCATGTTGGCGCTGATCGTGATTCCTGCGGTCATTACTCTCGAAACGGTCCGCCAGCCGGCCCCGCTCATGCCTGTCAATCAGACGTCCACACCGCATGGGTATACCTTTAGCCTTCTCCTCTTTATCGTTCCCGCCGGGGTTATTGCCGGATGGTTTCTACCGAGCGAGGGATTGCATATCCCGCGGCGTGCTTTCTTTTGGACCCTCGCTCTTCTTGTGCCGCTGGGCTTCGTGCTCGATTTTGTTTTCGCTCAATGGTTCTTCGACTATCCCAACCGCGGCGCAACCTTGGGCATTCTTGCCCCAGCGCTTGGCCGCTGGGTTCCGCTGGAAGAATATGTTTTCTATTTCACTGGCTTTCTCGCCGTCCTTCTTCTCTACATTTGGCTCGGAGAGTTCTGGCTGGCGGCCTACAACGTGATTGATTACCCAGGCGAAGCCAGGAAAGTGGGTCGCCTGTTGCAATTTCATCCCACGTCATTTATTTTGGCCGCCGTTCTCATTGGGGCCGCATGGTTTTACAAGAAGCACCTGGCTCTTCCCGACGACCGCCCCGGCTTTCCTGGCTACTTCACGTTCCTCGTCGCCGGAGCGCTGTTCCCGGCCGTGACTTTCTTCCCTGTCGCGCGGCGCTTCATCAATTGGCGTGCCCTGAGCCTTACACTTTTCTTTATGTTGCTGGTCAGCCTGCTTTGGGAAGCCACCCTGGCTGTTCCCTACAACTGGTGGAACTTCCAGCATCGTGAGATGATGGGCATCTTCGTCGGCGCCTGGTCCTACTTGCCCATCGAAGAAGTGTTTGTGTGGGTTGCTGTTACGTATGCCACGGCAATTCTCTTTGAAGTAGTTAAGGTGGGCCTGGCATCGGAACGCTCGGTGCGTGACGCTCTGCTGGGCACGGAGCGACGGTCATAAACTTATGAATGCTAGGCGCGGAACAGCTGAAGCAGAGATTCACTGGCATCGAGGGCATCTTGGGTCTTGAAGTTCGCAGCCAGTTGCAGCGAGGCGGCCTTGGGCGCCAACGCTCTCAGCGATCCCAGAACGGTCTCATTGCAGAGCTGCGGGCTGTCGGGACCGACGAGGATGTAGTCAACTTTGTCCACCTGCAACAGGATCCTGGCATCATGAACGTAGCTTGCCGACCTTACATCGAAGCCATGCTGCGCCAAAACGGTCTTCACAAAGGTGCACAGGTCTGCCGATTGATCCAGAACCAGCACGCGAGGACCAGGCTTCCCATGGGCTTTCTCGGCCGGTGCATGTCTTAGGAAAGACGCGATGGCGTCCTCTTCCGTCGCATGAACCTGCAGGACGCCGGAAAGCATCGTCAACTTCAGCAGGTCTAGAACGAATACCGGCGCGGCAGCCAACCGGAGGTCGCCACCTCGTTTACGCAGCCTCGAAGCGTACCGCACCAGCAGCCCGATTCCGGTACTGTCCACACGCTCTAGCTCGCTCATGCACAGCACCACCCGCGAAACTTCACGCGCGCCCAGGTCCAGCGCCGCCTCCAGAGACTTGCTCTCATCGCCGACAACGATACGGCCCTGGCAATGAATGACATAAACGTTTTCGCAAAAG
>CAWJAB010000013.1:0-92648 GCA_963840675.1 uncultured Acidobacteriaceae bacterium | reverse complement strand
CTCAGGGATGCGATCCTGCAGCACCCGAGCCTGGGCCATGGCTACTTCGGCAAGATAGACCGGCGCCGGAGTGGCTACCGCTACCAAAACCCATATCAGCAGCGACACCAGCAATCCGGCGATCGCCGCAGCCTGCAGGCTCAACACAATCGACATTTGCCACAAATGCAGATCCACCAGCGCCCAGTGCTGCAAAGGCTGCACGTGGTGAATGACTGCCAGACCGAACAAGAACGCTGCGATGGATACAGAGCTCAAGCCGATCAGAACCACATCGATGCTGCGATGCAGCCGCTGCCGCGAACGGCAATGGGCACAATCCACCAGATGTTGTTCGTAATCACGGCGCATCTCAGGAGTAATCCCCGAGATGTCATATCTCCAGCTGGAGAGTATGTCGCCTACCACCCGATCCGTACATGTTGTGGTTTGCATTGTTATAGTTAGCCGCTTAACACCATAGTAACATCTTCACCCGGCCCGGGGAAATCGAAATCCGGAACCAAGCGAATGGAACTTACTCAATTATAAGCAAATAGGCTCGAGAGGCGCATCCTGTTGTGCCAGCATCAGTTTATTCGCCAGCAGGCTCATGCGGTCTCGCAGCGCCCTTTCCGCCGTAACTCGTGCAAGCTCCGGCAGATTGTTACATTCAGATAGATGCGCCAGAACGACATAAGAAGCATTGCCATCGTAATTCTTCTCTAAGAAGTCGGAGGCGGCCTCATTGGATAGGTGTCCCACGCGGGACATCACTCGCTGCTTTACCGACCAGGGATACGGTCCTTCGCGCAGCATCTCAAGATCGTGGTTGCTCTCGAGCATGAGAACGTCACAATTGCGGATCGCCATCTTCACATTGGGCGGCATGTATCCCAGATCGGTAGCAATGGCCATGCGGACGCCGTCCGCTTCAAAGACAAAACCGACCGGATCGGCCGCATCGTGAGGAATGGTAAATGGGGTAACGGCGATATCGCCAATGGAGAATCCGCTGCCGGCGGAGAAGTATTCGACCCCGGGCAGGCGGCATGGGTCTTCTTGCTCGGTTTGCTCGGTTGGGGAGCAGGGCGATGGAGCTTCCTCGTCTGCCGCTAAGACCTCCGCCTGGCGCTGGGCCAACCAAGCCGCGTAGGTCATTCGTTTGTGCGGCATCATCCACCGCATCCAGGCGCGATGGGTTGCTTCGGTAAAGTAGACCGGCACGCCAAGCTTGCGCGCCAACACGGCAACACCCTGCACATGGTCCTGATGTTCGTGGGTGATCAGCAGGGCATCGATGGCCGCCGGATCTTCGTCCGCCATGTGCATGCGCTTGAGCAGTTCGCGGCAGGAGAGCCCCGCGTCCACCAGGATGCGCGTGCGGCTACTCGACACCAGCGTGCTGTTCCCCTTTGAGCCTGAGGCCAGCACTGTCATGCGCATCATGCGAAAAGCATACGCTCAATGGCGGTGAAAAAAGAGGCATGTTGAACAAGAGGTGCCACTTGCGGCACTCCTGACTAACTTGTTAATACTGGTAAAATCCGCGTCCCGATTTGCGGCCCAGCCAGCCCGCATCCACCATGCGAATCAAAAGTGGACAGGGACGGTACTTGGGATCACCCAGGCCCTCCACCATCACTCGCATAATGTCGAGACAAACGTCCAGACCGATAAAGTCGGCCAGCGCCAGAGGTCCCATGGGATGCGCCATGCCCAGTTGGAAGACCTGGTCCACGGCGGCAGGGGTCGCAACCCCTTCCATGACCGCATACATCGCCTCATTCAGCAGCGGCATCAGCACCCGGTTGGAGACAAAGCCCGGTGCGTCATTGACCTCGACCGGCGACTTGCCGAGCGTTTCGGCCAGGGCTTTGACCTGGGCAAACGTCTGGTCGGTGGTCTCCAGACCGCGGATTACTTCCACCAGCTTCATCACCGGCACAGGATTAAAGAAGTGCATCCCGATCACCTGGCCTGGTCTCTGCGTCTCGGCGGCCAGCCGGGTGATGGAAATGGAAGAGGTGTTGGAAGCCATAATCACCTCCGGCTTCAGCACCGAATCCAGTTCCATGAACAGTTCCTGCTTCACCGCAAAGCGCTCCGGCGCCGCCTCGATGACAAAGTCGCAGACCCCCAGGTCCTGGCCCTGCAAGGTGCCGCGGATCAGGCCCAGCGCCGCTTCGGCCTCTGCAGGGGTTAGTTTGCCCTTGGCCGCCTCCCGTTCGAGATTTTTTCGTATAGCCTGCAGGCCGCGATCGAGAAAACGCTGCTCCACTTCACACAGCACCACCTGGAACCCGGCCCGGGCAAAGACGTGCGCGATGCCGTTTCCCATGGTTCCGGCGCCTACCACTCCTACCACTTTGATCGCGCTCATGGGGCTTTGCTCCGGATGTTGTGGGATCAGGAATGGGATACAGGAAAAGGTGGGAACTGGCTTTACCGCGCCCGCGCCAGCACGCAGGTTATATTATCGCGGCCCCCGGCCTCATTCGCGGCCGCGATCAACTGGGCGCACGTCTCTTCCAAACCCCGGGCGGCGCGCAGAATCTTCGCGATATGCTCGTCAGCTCACTTCGCGCATCAGGCCGTCGGAGGCCAGGAGGTACAAGTCTCCGGGTTCGACGACAAACTCGATCACGTCCGCGTCTACCTCATCCTGTGTGCCCACCGCCCGGGTGATCACATTGCGCATGGGAGAGGTCTCGGCTTGCGCCGGGGTTAATTGTCCCAGACGCACCTGCTCGTCCACCAACGAATGGTCAAGCGTCAGACGTTCCAGCTTGCCGCCCCGCAGGCGGTAGCAGCGGCTGTCGCCCACGTGGGCTACCCAGGCGCGGTTACCCCGGGTCGCCATGGCCACCAGCGTGGTACCCATCCCTGCCCGGGTTGGATCCTGCACCGCGCTGCGGTGGACGCTGGAGTTGGCCGCGCCCACTGCCTGCTGGAAGGTTTCCGGGGTCAACACGCCGTGGCTCATGGCATGCAACATGGCCTCGACCGCCAACCGGCTGGCGACTTCGCCCGCGGCGGCGCCCCCCATGCCATCACAAACCACAAAATTGCAGGCGCCCTCGCTGTTGTTGAGGTTCAGCCCGTACGAGTCTTCATTGGATTTTCGGGTTCGCCCCTGATCGGAGGCGCCGGCCGCCTCGTATTCCAGCGCAACCCGCTGCTTGTCTGGCATCTGCTCTTCCTGTGCGGCCACGGAACGTAATTGAGCCACCATAATCTGTCCTGAACCCCACGTAAAGCAGCATTTGCCTGCCCAGCCGGCCCCGCAGCCATAAAAGTGGCGTGTCCGTCCCGCGAGAACGGATGCCGATGAGTGTACACGGAGAGAGCGTCAGCCGGGGAGCCCTGTTTGCTTTTTAGCTTGCCAGACCCAAGTCCTTCAATTGATTCAGAGAGAAAATTTGCCGCGCGCCCGTGGCCCGATCGATCAGCGAAGCCGTTAACCCGGCAAAGAGAGTCCGGGAAATCACTTTCAGGTGGAAGGGAGTGCTGCTGGCCACCATGGACAAGCGATGGGATAACAGCTCCCAATGCTCGAAGTGCGCATGGCGTGGCTCGCCCGGTCCCTCAGGTAAGGCAATCAGCTCGATTTTCTGGCCGGCCGGGTCGCCCGCTTGTTCCTTCACCAGCCGCAGCTGCAACGAGTACAACGTAGCGTCATTGTTCATAGAAGCCTGCTGGGAGAGGATGTCTCAACAGCCCTAGAAAATCACGTTCGCGTGCCCGGGGAAAGACGGAGTTGTAGGAAGCAATGACCCTTCGGTAGCATGGGCGGCCGCTTTTGGTCACCACCTCTTGGCCTCTATAGTAACGAGGGATGCCAGCTGCGAGCAATCTCAATCATGAAATGCTGACTTCCTGGTAAGTGCCCAGCACCGCTCGCATGGCGTCGCAGATTTCGCCCAGGGTGGCATAGGCGCGCACGCAATCCAGCAGGTAGGGCATGGTATTGGCGGGGGAGAGGCTGCCGCGGCCGGAGCCCGGCTCCCGCCCGAGGGCGTGGCGCAGCGCATCCAGGCTGCGCGCGACGCTTTCGTTCGACCGCCGGGCGCGCAGCCGGTCCAGCTTCCCTGTCTGCCACTCCCGCACCGACTCGCCGATGCGCAGAATCTCGGTCGGCTCCTCCTCCACCGCGTACTCGTTCACGCCGACGATGATCTTTTCCCGGTTCTCCACCGCTCGTTGATAGGCGTAGCTGGCGTCGGCGATCTCTTTCTGGGGAAAGCCGCGTTCGATGGCCCGCACCATGCCACCCATGGCGTCCAGCTTATCGAAGTAAGCGAAGGCGCCCTTCTCCATATCCAGGGTCAGCCGTTCCACAAAATACGATCCTCCCAGAGGGTCGACGGTGTTAGCCACGCCCGACTCGTAAGCCAGGATCTGCTGGGTGCGCAGCGCGATGCGGGCCGCATCTTCTGTCGGCAGGGCCAGGGCTTCATCAAATCCATCGGTGTGCAGGCTTTGCGTGCCACCCAGCACGGCGGCGAGAGCCTGGATCGCCACCCGCGCAATATTGTTCTTGGGTTGTTGCGCGGTCAGCGACACGCCGGCCGTCTGGGTGTGAAACCGCATCCGGTGGGAGCGGACATCCTGCGCCCCAAAGCGTTTGGTCATCAGCTGGTACCAGATCTTGCGGGCGGCGCGAAATTTGCCGATCTCTTCGAAGAAATCGTTGTGGGCATTGAAGAAGAAGCTGAGCCGGGGAGCGAAATCGTCGATCTCGAGACCGCGGCGCAGCGCCCACTCCACGTACTCCACGCCATCGTAGAGGGTGAAGGCCAGCTCCTGCAGTGCTGTCGAACCGGCTTCCCGGATGTGATATCCGCTGATGGAGATGGGGTTGAATCGCGGGGTGAAGAGCGATCCGAACTCAATGGTATCGATGACCAGCTGCATCGAGGGCGCGGGCGGGAAGATAAATTCCTTCTGCGCGATGTATTCCTTCAGGATGTCGTTCTGCAAAGTGCCCGCAGCGTTTTTCCAATCGCCGCCCTGCTTCTCGACGGTTGCCAGGTACATGGCCCACAGCACGTTGGCGGGCGAGTTGATGGTCATGGAAACGCTGGTTTTTTCCAGATCGATGCCGGCGAAGAGGGCCTCCATATCTTCCAGGGAATCGATGGCCACCCCGCATTTGCCCACCTCCCCTTCGCTTTCGGCGGCGTCGGAGTCATAGCCCATCAGGGTGGGCAAGTCGAAGGCTACGGAGAGTCCTCCACCGCCATTGGCCAGCAGGTAACGGTAGCGGGCGTTGGTTTCCTCCGGGCTGGCAAAGCCGGAGAACTGACGCATGGTCCAGAGTTTGCCACGGTAGCCGGTGCTGTGGATTCCCCGCGTGTAAGGGGGTTCTCCCGGAAGCCCGAGATAGCCTTCCGGCGTCCAGTCTAGCGGCAGGTCGGCCGGGGTGTAGAGCCGGCGCACAGGAACGCCGGAGACGCTGGTAAAGCGTGCCTGTCCGCTTTCGTCGGAGTTGCTGCCGCCCGGGGCGCCGATGGGCTGCTCCGGATTCTTGTCGAGCGCGGCGGCAAGAGTAGTCGCCGCCCAGGTCTGCTCCGCCGGCGAAGGATGGCGGTCCGCAAAAAGATCCGCCGTGATTGCCTGTTCCCCTGTCTTGCCGTCTCCCTGCGTCATGGCCCACCCCGCGAAGCGAACTCATCAGCATAGGCGATCAGCAAGGACTAACGGAAGGGGAGAACAAACAGCAGGTCCCTCCACTTCGCTACGCTTCGGTCGGGATGACAATCTTGCTGCGAGGTCGACGGCTAATAACTCAAATGAATTGTCATCCCGACCGGCCACGCTCCCACGCCTTGGCGTACTTCCAGCTGACGTAGACCGAGTGGTACAGGTGCAGCAGCAGACCTTCGCGTCCATCCAAAAAGCCCAGGCGGAAAAAATAGTTATAAACAAACGTCGCCGCAGGGTTGAGCGCAACGTTGGCGGCGAAGGCCGGCAATCCCCGGCCCCATTTGCCGGTGCTCACCACCCGCTCCGCCCCAAGCGTGCTGTAGCGGTCCATATGGGCGATATAGTCGGTCAGAGTGGGATAAGCATTGTGCACCATGTCGCCCTTGAGGCGGCCGGCCTTGCCTGGAAAGTGAACCGTTTCATGCACCGGGCGGGCCTCGAACTCGGCGGCGCCGCGGCGAAAGAGCCTGAGCTTGGGGTCGGGATAAAACCCGCCGAACCGCATCCAGCGTCCGAGAAAGAGATTTCGCCGCGGCAGCGCGTATGCGTCGAAGGGTGGATCGCCCTCCAGCAGCTCCCAAATTTCCTTGGCCAGCTCGTCGCTCAGAGCCTCATCCGCGTCGAGCGAGAGCAGCCAGTCGCAGGCGCATTTTTCCAGCGCGGAATTCTTCTGCGCCGCAAACCCCTTCCACTCCTCTACAAAAAACCGGGCGCGAAACTTGCGGGCAATCTCCTCGGTCCGGTCGCTCGAGCCGCAGTCCAGGACTACGATCTCGTCCGCCCAGGCCACGCTGCCCAGGGTGCGTTCAAGGTTGGCTTCTTCATTGCGCGTGATAATGGCGACGGAAAGCGTCTTACGCATCGTCAGTGCAGGGTAATCGACTCAGATCCCAGGTGCTCACTAATAACCCGTTCCACCACGGCCGGCAGCGTTTCACCGGTTTTGGGAAGCACGAAATTCTTTGCCGCCTCTGACCAGTCCAGCTTGAAGCTGGTGGAAAGCGCTGAGATCCATACCTGGCGTGGCGGAGTGTTGGGGGTAATCACAAACTTTCCGGGTGGGTCCTCGAAGAGGATATTCAGCACTCCATTTTGTTCTTCCACTTCAAAGCCGCCCTCTTCCTCGGCCTCGATGAGGCTCTTCTTGAGGGCTTCCATCGCAGTATCACAGTAGCGGCGGAATGTAGTCTCGTCTAGCATGAGTTGAGTGTAACAAGGCGCATGATGAGATCGATTCTCCCGGCTGCCGGGGCGCTGTTGTTGTCTGCTCTGCCTTCCCTCCAGGCGCAAAGCCCCACCCAATCCGCCCATGACCTGGTCAAGGACGTGGTTTACAACGAGCTGCAGGAGCGCCGCCAGATCAGCCTGTGGCAATACCGCGTGGAGAAACGCGTAGCCTCCCAGACTACCGTCGAGCAGGAGGTGGAGACGCGGTCAGGACCGGTGTACCGCGTGCTCGCCCGCCAGGGCAAGCCGCTCGACCTGGCGGGGCAAAAGAAAGAAACCGAGCGGCTGAACAACCTGCTGCGCAATTCCTCCGAGCAGGCGCGCATGAAGCAGGATCACGATGCGGAAGAACAGCGCATACAGCGGCTCGTCGCCGCTATGCCCGATGCTTTTGTCTACAGCTATGACGGCATGGACGGCGGCAACCTGCGGCTCTCGTTCCGCCCGAATCCGGCTTACAATCCGCAGACCTACGAGGCCCGCGTGTACCACGCACTGTCAGGACAAATCTTGATCCAGCCGCAATGGAAGCGATTGGTGAAAATCGACGCCCATATTGTCAACGAGATCGACTTTGGCTTCGGGCTGCTGGGCCGTATCGAAAAAGGCGGCAGTTTTCAGATTGAGCGAGAGCAGGTCAACCATACCCGTTGGAAGACCAGCCTGCTGGACGTACACCTCTCCGGGCGCATTGTGTTCTTCAAATCCATCAACAAGGATCAGCATGAGCTGCGCTCGAATTTCCAGCCGGTACTGTCCGATCTTGACGTGCAAGGGGCGGTCGCCATCCTCGATGCTGCGCCGTAACTATCCCCGTAGCTATCCTTTGACCGCTGCGCGAATCCTGGGGAAACCGGATACGCTGGCTTGCAGTTCGGGTTGCTGCTCCAGCAGATCCAACAGCTTTCGCGTGATCTTCTCGTCGACTTCCGAAACCTGGCGCAATCCCACCGGGTAGCGCACCACGTACTCCAGCCCGGTATCGGTGTACTGCAGCTGGCCGTGCGGTTTCGGCACTGTCATTTGGATATCGATGCGGCGTTCCGTCTGTCCTAGTTGCCGTTGCAACTCCTCCCCATAGGGGGAATGCATGGAATGCACCGCGTCCAGCAGTTGCTGCTCCACCAGGCCGTAGTTGCCACCCTTGTTCAAGGCGACCGCCACTTCATGCCAGGTGTACTCCGCGCCCGGAAGCTGTTTGAACAAGGGGGTGGTCGCCTGGAAGAGAACGGCATTGGACAAGACCACGATGCGGCCGGTAGGGTGCAGATCCACGCCGGTTCCCGCCAGCTCCATCAGGTAGAGGCGAATCAGTCCTACGTCGACCACATCGCCGGTCACTCCGGCGACGCTGATGCGATCCCCTACCCGGATTCCCCACCTGCCCACCAGGAAGAAATAGGCGGCAACAGAAAGAAGAATGGTCTGCAGGCCAACCGCCAGGCCCGCGGTGATGAAGCCGGCAAAGGTGGCCAGCGAGCTGAACTCGCTGACAAACCCAAGAATGAACACGATGCCCATGCAAAAACCGATCACGATGCGGCGCAGCATCAGGAACTGCCGCCGCCGGCGTATATCGGAGATGTAGCGGAAGGTGATCCTGCGCCAGACTTCCGAGAGCAACAGGATTACGCCGATGGCCAACGCAATGGCCAACACCCGCAGCACAACGGTGCGCAGAATACGGTCCGATTCATGAATCAAGGCTTGCCGCCACTCCAGAAAGTTGGAGTTGGCCTGGTCCAGCAGCAGAATCTCCTGGCTCAGGGGAAGCGTTGCAGCGGAGATTTGTTTGAATCGCGCAGCCAGGACGTCGAACTGCTGCCGCTCCGGATCGGGCTGAGCCGTATTTTTCGCCCCCTTCTTGGCAGGTGCTGGCGCTGGTTCCGCGGGCGCACTGTTGTTGTTGGCCGCCATTTGCTCGCCTTGCTGGATGGTGGCCTTCAGCGTCGCCACCAACGGGCTGCGCAGCTTCATGGCCGCGTCGCGCACGCGAGCGGTTTGGGCCGTGAGCTGGCTGACCTGGTTTAGCGCCTGCAGCTGGTCATAAAGCGCGACCACTTCGCCAATCAAGCCATTGGCGGCCGGCATGGTGCCGCTTACGGTGGATGGCGTCTTGGCGGTTGTCTTGGCGGCGCCCGCGGCGGCAAGCTCCGGAACCGAACTGCGCAGCTCGTTGATGCTGCCTTCCAGGCCGCTCTGGCCGTTTTCCCCATTCGCATTGACGAACTGACCATCTGGCCAAGGGCATCGTGCATGGCATTGCGCAGGTCCATCTCTCCCTGCGCGCGGTCTCTCTCCTCCGTCAGCTGCTGCAGCTTTGCTTTGCTCGCTCCTGCGTATCTGCTGGTTGAGCGAGCTGATCTGCGCCTGGAGTACGCGGATGCGCGCAGCCACATCGTTCTCCATCTTCACCAGGCCCGGTTGCGCCGTGGTCTGGCCCGTGCTCGTGGCGCTGACCGGGCTGGCGGTGGGAATGAGCGCCGCATCCGCCGAAGCAGATTCGAACGCCAGCTGCGCCACTTCGGTGGCAATGTTGCGCGCATTGAACTCATACATGGCGTCGCTGGGCAAGCCCACGTTCGGCACGTTGGTCAGGGTATTCCGGTACCAATCGATCACCGCATTCAGATGATCGAGGATGGCCGCACTGCTTAACCCTTCCACCGAAGGAGTGGTCTCGCTGGCCATACCTGCGACAGCCAGCAGCGCGACCGCAAACAGAACAAGTCTGCGTCGCGCCAAGGGAATCCTGCGTATCGGGGCCATGTTTTGTTTTATTGGTTTGATCACTCTATCTATCTTGTTCCAGACTGTGCAGCGCAGCAAATTCAGGCGTTAAGATGAGGCTTGGTCACCCGGCGCCAGGTGCTCAAGTTTTCCAGCATGGCCGCGGCATCCGCGGCGTTGGGCGCGCGTGCCCAGCAACTCGCGCCTGCTGACTACACCATCGACATCGCTGCCTATGAGCTCGAGGTGTCTCCGCGCCGAACCGTAAAGACAACGGCATACAACCGCCAGGTGCCTGGCCCTTTGTTGCGGCTGAAGGAAGGCCGGCCGGTGACGATCGACGTGAACAACCAGACAGGCAACCGCGAGGTGGTCCACTGGCATGGTCTCTTCCTGCCGCCGGAGGTGGACGGCGCAATGGAAGAGGGCACGCCGCCGATCCCTGCGGGCGGCCGTGCGCGTTACACCTTCACGCCGCGTCCAGCTGGCTTCCGCTGGTATCACACCCATGTTTTTGCCGGCAAAGATCTCCACCTGGGCCAATACACCGGCCAGCACGGCTTTCTGCTGATTGAGCCTCGCGATCAACCGGCGCCTTACGATCAGGAGTTCTTTCTAGCGCTGCACGATTGGGATGGGGGCCTGCTTGCCAGCGCCGACGGTGCGATGGACCCGGCCTACCAGGTTTCGACCATCAACGGCCGGGTCCTTGGCTTCGGCGAGCCGTTGCGAGTGAAGACCGGTGAGCAGGTGTGTTTTCAAATCCTTAACTCGAGCCCGACCGAAGTACATTGGCTTGCTCTTGCCGGGCATGAGTTCAAGGTCATCGCGCTCGATGGCAACCAGGTCGCCCAACCTCAACGGGTCCCGATGCTTCGCCTGGCCCCCGCGGAGCGCGTCACCGCGCTGGTGGAAATGAACCACCCCGGGGTCTGGGTCATGGGCGAAGTGCGCAAGCACATCATGGCGGCGGGCATGGGCATTACGGTCGAATACGCGGGAAGCGGCGGAAAGCCACAATGGGAGCAGCCTGACGAACTTTCCTGGGACTATCTCCACTTTGCCGCGGTGACTCCAGCGAACGCCAATCCGGCCACTGTGATCCCGCTGGTCTTCGCCTCCAAATTTGCCGGCCACGGGGCCATGGATCATTGGACCATCAACGGTAAGTCCTACCCGGAAACCGCCAGCCCCACACTGACCGCCGGCCAGCGGTATCGTCTTTCCTTCATCAACCACAGCACCAACGATCATCCGGTTCATTTGCACCGCCACAGCTTCGAGCTGCGCGCTTTGCCGGGCCACCCGGAAGTGCACGGCATCGTAAAAGATACGGTGTTGGTGGACGCGAACACGCAGATGGATGTTGAGTTCGTGGCCAACGATCCCGGGTCGACGCTCTTCCATTGCCACCAGCAGAACCACATGGATACAGGCTTCATGATGCTCTTTCGTTATGCGTGACCGATGGCTTTGGGGTTTCGTTGTGCTGGTGGCGCTGCTGGGCGCCATCCCCTCGCAGGCGCAGGGCAACTACGAGATCCAGGTCTACGGCGCGGATACGGTGGAACCAAAGAGCACCATGATTGAGCTCCATTCCAACTACACCTTTGAGGGGGAGAAATACGTGATCGATGGCGTATATCCCACCAATCATCAGCTGCACGAGACCATCGAGATCACACAGGGGCTGACCAGCTGGTCTGAAGTGGGCTTCTACATCTTTACCAGCGCGCAGAACGGACACGGCGTGCAATGGGTGGGGGACCATATTCGTCCCCGCGTGCGCGTCCCCGATTCGTGGCATTGGCCGGTGGGCGTCAGCCTCTCGACCGAGGTCGGCTACCAGCGACCGGTCTACTCGCCCGATACCTGGACTTGGGAGATAAGGCCGATCGTCGACAAATATCTCGGTCGCTGGTACTTGGCTCTGAATCCCGCGCTTGAACGCGCCTTGCACGGCCCGGATGTCGCCCAGGGCTTAGGTTTTTCTCCCGCCGCGAAGGTTAGCTATGACTTCAGCCGGAAGATCAGCGGTGGAATCGAGTACTACGCCGACTACGGGCGGCTGGGCGCATTTGATTCCCTGCATATGCAACAGCAGCAGATCTTTTTTGTCACGGACCTGAACGTTTCGCCCAAGTGGGAGATCAACTTCGGCTTAGGAGTCGGTCCCACTGCGGCCACAGACCACCTTATATTCAAGGCCATCATCGGCCGCCACTTCTCCTGGAAAAAACCGTCGCCCGTGGATTGAGAGAAACAGCAGGTCCCTCCACTACGCTGCGCTCCGGTCGGGATGACAATTTTGTTTCAGGGAGAAGGTCCGTTTCAGAGTCAAAGATGTCGTGACGAACCATTCAATCTCAAACAAAATTGTCATCCCGACCGGAGCGCAGCGTAGTGGAGGGACCTGCTGTTTTCTCCATTAGCTACCTGAAACGCTAATGAGAGCGCAGCCCTAACTTTTGTCATCCCGAGCGCAGCCGAGGGATCTGCAGTTCACTCAGCCCCATCGGAGAATCTCAAGGAAAGACAACTGAGGCCGCCATCCATTTTTTGAAACTCTGACATCTCCAGCTCCAGTGGATGAAATCCACGAGTTCCGAGCTCCGCCGTCAGCCGTGGATACCCAGCCGCCACCAACACCCTTTCATTCACGCGAATGCAGTTGGCGGCATAGCTCTCTTCCTTAGCGACCCGAACCAGCTCATAACCGGCGAAGAGCGGCGCCATCTCATCCATGACCACGAGAGTGTTGTTGCCGATGTAGGACACCCCACTCTTCAGATGGAGGATGCTGTTGATCCCGCGCACATCGATCGCCGAAGAGGTGTAACCCTCGCAGGCAAGATGGGCAGCCAGCTGACGGATGCCCTCTTCATTCGTGCGCTGCGAGAGGCCGAGAAAGAAATGGCTTTCAGCCTCGCAGATGTCGCCCCCATCCACCGTGCCAGGCGCCTCAATCTGCAACGTTGTCGGAAAGAAGCGGTTGACAACGTGGCGGATCGCAGCCACTTCGCTCTCGCGGCTGCGAGCGCCCGGCCGGGTCAGGATAGCGCTGTGCGCGGTCAGCACAGCCGTATCCTCTACAAACGTCGAGTCAGGATGATCGCGATCCACCTCCAGCGTAATGAGGGCAAGGCCGCATGCCTGCAGGGCATCGCAGTAGCGTGCATGCTGTTGCAGCACCTGGTCATAGACCGGTGCTCCGAGCTGAGCTGTGGTGAGTCCCTGGGCGAAATTCTCTCCCGGAATACGAACTATGGCGTGCTTGAACAAGTGGGTCCTATCGTTCCATGAATTTGTCGTAAACGAGTTTGGCGGCAGCGATGTCCTCAACCGCGATGCCGACTGACTTGAAGACTACCGGACGCCCTCCACGATCAATTTGCGCACCGTTCAAGAGCTCGCCAATTTCCGCAGCCACTTGCGCCCGCGCCAGCACAATGTCTCCCGCCTCTTTCAGGGCAGCCTCCCGCGACTCGACCACCACGGCGCCGCGCATCGCCTCGTCATCCAGCTCCCGCCGTTCCGGCGTAGCCGAGCCAATGGCGCAGACCGTCGCATGCGGGCTCAGCCACCTGCCGTAAAGTACGGGCATGGCGCACTGGTCAGCGCCAGAACCACATCCGCGCCCGAGACTGCCTGCTCCGCCGTGGTCACCCGCGCCCCGATCTCACTGGCGAATTGTCGCGCATGATCCGGGGAACGGCTCCACACGCGTACCTCCGCAAACGAACGGATTCCAGCCAGCGCCCTTACGTGGGAACGGGCCTGCACTCCGCTGCCCAGAATACCCAGCACCTTGGCCTCAGGATGGGCAAGGTGGTCAATGGCTACCGCGGATACGGCTGCGGTCCGCATCTCGGTGATCAATCGCCCATCCATCGTCGCCAGGGGCTCTCCTGTATCGGAGCGGAAGAGTTGGATGATCGCCATGTGCGTGTGCATCTGACGCTCCGCGTTGCCCGGATAGAAGGTGACCATCTTGGCGCCCATCACCGTGCCGTAAACGGCAGGCATCACGCCGAACCAGCCGCCATGCGAGGTCACCGGCACGATGGTGCGCAGTGGCTGCTGCACGCGGCCGGCGGAAAAGTCCATGAGCGCCTGCCGGATCGCAGGGATCAGCGCATCGTAGGAGAGCAGCGCCCGCACTTGTTCTTCATCGAAGTGGTTTTTGATCACGCCTCATTATCGGGCAAACGAAGGCTACCATCGAAACATGGATACTCGCCTGGAGCTCGCCGATCCGATCGAGCTGTTTAGTCTGTGGCTGAAAGAGGCGGAAGCAAGCGAACCGAGCGATGCCAACGCAGCGGCCCTGGCTACCTCAACTCCGCAGGGTGCGCCCAGCGTCCGCATGGTCCTGGTGAAGCGTGCGGACCGGCGCGGCTTCTGCTTCTATACCAACCGGGAAAGCAAGAAGGGGGTGCAGCTGCAGGCAAATCCGCAGGCGGCCCTATGTTTTCACTGGAAGAGCCTGCGCCGGCAGGTGCGGGTGGAGGGCCCGGTAACCGAGATGGAGGCGGCCGATGTGGATGCGTACTTCCGCAGCCGCTCGCGCAACAGCCAGATCGGTGCAGCGGTTTCAGAGCAGAGCCGGCCGTTGGAAAGCCGGGAAAAATTGGAAGCGCAGTTCCAGAGATTTGCCCAGCAGCATCCGGGAGAGGTGCCTCGGCCGCCCTACTGGCGCGGCTTCTGCCTGCATGCGGAGCTCATCGAGTTCTGGATCAACGGCGAGAACCGGCTGCACGACCGGTTCTTGTTTACCCGCGATGGCGGTGAATGGAAGAGCACCCGGCTGTATCCATGAGCCTGCGTCAGAAGGGAATATCGTCGTCGGTGATTTCCGTCCCGGCAAACTCCTCGTGTTGGACGGGCGCCCGTTGATCGAACGATGCGGTATTCGAGCGCGCGCCTACTGCTTCTCCCTCGCCGCGGCCTGACAACAACACAATGTCGTTGACAATGATTTCGGTGCGGTACTTCTTCTGCCCCGAAGCCTGATCGTCCCACGACCGGGTCTGGATGCGGCCTTCGACATACAGCTTGGAACCCTTCTTAACGTAGTCGCGAATAATTTCCGCAACCCGCTGATAGGCGGTCAGGTTGTGCCATTCGGTACGATCCTGCCACTCGCCGGCCTTGTCCTTGAAGCGATCGGATGTAGCCAGTGTGAGGTTGGCGACCGGCAAACCGCTGGGTAAAAACTTGACTTCCGGGTCTTTGCCTACGTTGCCCAGGAGAATAACTTTATTGACGCTCTTTGGCATAATGCTCCCTCTGTTTTGGGTAAGGCAGAAGCATAGCAGAACTGAATCCGCCGCGTGGCTTCTGCCCCACAGTATGAAAGAACCTTAATTGAAGGGCTTGCGTTGGGCGCGGGCCAGGCGCCGATTGCGCAGCCACTTGGCCGCCCCCAGCATCGTCAGCATGCTACCGAAGGGCAGGCACATCATGGCCAGCAACAGCGAAAGCCAGCCGGAGTTGGTGTGCGGGCCGTGCCGGCCGATGCCGCCAAAGACGGTCGCTGTCAGAAGCGCGGCCAAGCCGCCGACCACCAAAATCCAAATGCCGGCCCGCAAGAGCTGCGCGGTGCCGTCGTCCGGCATGGGCTGGGCTGGCCGCTGCGTCAAAGCGAGCTCTTCTAACGCGGCCGGGTTCAACGCCACGCAGCCAGCATGGCGTGCACCACTACCCCGGTGACGGAGACGTAGAGCCAGATGGGCAGCGTAAAACGCGCGAGCTTGCGATGCTGCCGGAATCGGCCACTCAGGGACAAGAAGAAGGTAGTCAGTACCATCGGCAACGCCACGATGGATAGTCCAATGTGGCTAAACAAAATCCAGAGATAGACGGTCTTCACCGTTCCTACATCGGGAAAGATCGTGTCCCCATGCAACGCATGATTGACGATGTAGCTGACTAGAAAGAGGGACGAGAAGACAAAAGCAATCATCATCGACGTACGGTGCGCGGGGATATTGCGCCCACGGATAAAGTAAAACCCGGTCAGCAGGGCAATGGTGCAGAGGCCGTTGAGCACCGCATTGAGGGTGGGCAGAAAGCGCAGCCGAGCCACCGAAGCATCGAGCGGATGGTGGAGATAAAGCAGCCAGAGCAAAAAGCAGACTGCCGCCGCACTCACGGCGACGATCAGGGCCACTGGGAGCGCAACGGAAGGACGCTGGTTGGTTTCCGCGGCTAACATCTTCTTCGGTTCCTTTTCTGTCGGCCGTTCAGGCTGAGGGCCGGTTAGTGCGCCGGTTCACAATGGCCCAGGCCGCGGCGAAGGTCAGCAGGCAAAAGCCAGCAGTGACCGCCAAATTAAGCGTCAGGGGAAATTGCGTAGGGGTATCGGGAAACAAGCTGCCGCGCAAGGCTTCCACGCCGTAGGTCAACGGGTTCAGCATCATGCAGAAGCGCATCCAGCCCGCGGCTCCGCTCAAAGGGAACAGAGCGCCGGAGAGCAGCCATAGGGGTATCAGCAGCAGGTTCACGATCGCGTGAAAGGCCTGGGTGGAATCCATCGGCCACGCGATGGCAAAGCCCAGAGCGGTCAGCTCAAAGCTGATCAGCACGATGGCCAAAATGCTCAGCCCGATCGCCGACGGCGTGATGTGTACTCCGACCAGGGGCGCAAACACCAGGAAGATGATCCCTTGCACGGCCGCCAGTGTGGCCCCGCCCAGCACCTTCCCCAGCACGATGGAGGAGCGGCTGACCGGCGCCGCCAGCACCGAGAGCAGAAAGCCCTCGTTGCGGTCCTGAATCAGCGACATCATGCTGAAGATCGCAGTAAAGAGCACGATCATAGCTACCGATCCGGGAAAGAAATAACCCAGGTAGTGGGAAGAGGATCCGGCACCGCCGCCGGTCGTGAAGCTATGGGCGAAGCCCGCGCCCAGAACCACCCAGAAAATCAGCGGCGAGGCAATCACGCCTGCTACCCGGGCTTTCTGGCGATAGAAACGGACCAGCTCGCGCAGCCACAGGCTGTAGGCCGGCAGCCAGATGCCGGGCGATACCGTCTTACCCGCGCGCGGCGCGGTTGCGGCTAAGGTTGCCATGGCGTCTCCTTCTCCTGGCCGTCAGCCCAGAAGCGATGGCCGGTGCGCTGGATGAACACATCCTCCAGGCTGGGCCGCGCCACGGAGATGCCGTCGATCTCGCCGGGAAATGCCTCAACCACGGCGGTCACCATGCGATGTCCCTCAGGACGCTCCAGCCGGACGGTTTTGCCCAGCACGCTCGGCTGCACCGCAAAACGGGCGCCCATGCGTACTGCCAGCCCGCGCGCGGCCTCTTCGCTGGCCGTCTCAAACAACACCACGTCCCCGCCGATGGCCGACTTCAATTGCGCCGGCGAACCCAGGGCGACCAGCGTGCCCTGGTTCAGAATTGCCAGCCGGTCGCAATGTTCCGCCTCTTCCATCAGGTGCGTAGTCACCAGGATGGAGACGCCCTCCTGGTCGCGCAGCGTCCTCAGGTACTGCCACATGTCGCGCCGCGCGCCAGGATCGAGCCCGGTGGACGGCTCGTCCAGCAACAGCACTGCCGGCGAATGGATGAGCCCCTTGGCCAGCTCGACTCGCCGCTGCATACCGCCGGAAAGAGTTTCCACGTAATCCCTGGCCCGGTCGCTCAAGCCCACCCTGCGCAGCACCTCTGCGCTACGGCTTTTAAGAACCTCGCCCCGCAGGCCGTACAAGTGGCCCTGGTGCATCAGGTTCTCGGCCACGGTCAGCTTCAGGTCCAGGCTTCTGGCCTGAAAGACGATGCCGGTCTGCTGCCGCGCCTGGTTTGCTTGGCGGGCCACATCGAAATCCTGGATCCTCGCTTCTCCGCCGGTGGGCACCATCAACGTCGAGAGGATCCGGAACAGGGTCGTTTTCCCGCTGCCATTGGGGCCCAGCAGGCCGAAGATCTCTGCCGGCTTTACGGCGAAGCTCAGATTGTCCAGCGCCAGCCGGTCCCCGTAGTTATGGGAAAGGCGGTCCAGTTCGACGGGCATCGGGTCCGCTACGCCGCCGGACCGGATCTTCGCCGCGGGATGTTCGCTCAGCGTCGCCATGCGCTATCTCCCTCCGGTGGCGTTCAACATCATCACCGTGAGCAGCAGCGGCAGGTAGATAACACTGGCCCGCAGCAAATCTCGCGCGTAGCCGCGCGACTCGCTGGCGGTAAGCGCCCGGGTAATACGGGCAAAGCGGATGGTGTAGGCCAGGTAAACCAGCCCCAGCAGCACCGCGGCCACCAGGTAAACCCGTCCGGTCAGGTGCAGATAGTAGGGAACCACGCTGACCGGGATCATCAGCACGGCGTAGATCAGCGCTTCGCACGCGGTGGACCAGCCATCCGGCTGCACCACCGGCAGCATGCGGATGCCGGCTTTGGCGTAATCCTCGCGGTAGAGCCAGGCGATGGCCATGAAGTGAGGAAACTGCCAAACGAAAAGGATGGCGAAGAGGGCCACGGCCGGCCATTCGATCACGCCGCGGGCGGCGGTCCAGCCCAACAGGGGAGGCATGGCGCCGGGAAATGCTCCGATGAAGGTAGCCAGCGTGGTATAGCGCTTAAGCGGCGTGTAGACCGCGACATACATAAACCCGGTCAGCAGGGTCAGCATCACCGTGACCGGGTTGGTAAACCACGCCAGCACCAGCGCGCCGGCTACAAAACAAGCCATGCCGAGGGACAGGCCATGCAACAGGCTGACCCGCCCGGCGGCTACCGGACGCTGCGAGGTCCGCACCATTTTCGCGTCGATCTTGCGCTCGATGACCTGGTTCAGGGCACTCGCCCCGCAAGACACCAGCGCAATCCCTAAAAGCGATTGCACCAGCCCCCACTGCATGCTGGTGATACCGGAGCGCAACGATCCCAGGTAGAAACCGGCCCACGCGGTCAGCATGATCTCGGAGGTCACGCGGACCTTGAACATCTCCTGGTAATCGGCCAAACGGGAATGTTTCTCCCGTGCCGCAGCCATAGCCAGGCTCGGGCACTGTCATCTCTCCCGCAGCAGGGGTCATAGGAGCACAGTCCTGGGGAGCATGTCCTGGTCTGGGGATTTCGCGAGATGGGTTCGATTCTTCAGCATCGATTGCGGGTTGGGCTGCGACTGTCTTCATGATAACAAGCAAGCACCCCCGCGTCGGGGCTCCGTTTGGCGCCGCGCAAAGCGCACAGGACACGGTTCAAGATGCCTCCTGGGCCGCGTCTTCCTGGTCGTCGTGCTGCACCAGGTACTCCTGCACCAGCACCGAGACCAGCACCGCTGTCGGCACGGCAATCATGGCCCCGACCACGCCTGCCAGCTTCGAGCCCATGAGCAGGGCAACAAGCACACCAATCGCCGGAAGATCCACGCTGCTCTTCATGATCCGTGGTGTCAGGTACGAGGTCTCTACTTGGGCATAGATGCCGTAGAAGATCATTACGCCCAGAACTTTTTCCCAGGAGTCGGTAGCCGCCGCCAGGATCACCAGGGCCATCGATACCATGGCGCCGACGATGGGGATGATGTTCAGGGCTCCCATCAGCACAGCCAGCGCATAGGCGTAACGAATCTTGAGCAGGACAAACACGATCAGGCTGCAAAGTCCCAGGATGAGCATGAGTCCGCCCTGTCCCAGCAGCCATTTGCCCATGCGCACGTCGGCCCGCAACAGGGTGCGATTCAGCCGCTCCCGGGAGGACTTCGGGAAGAACGAGAGCACCCAGTGATAGGCCTCATCTCCTTCGAGCATGAAATACACGGTGAGAAAGATGACCGCGCCGATATCGGCCAGCTTGCTGGCCCAGCCGCTAATGGAGAGGAACAGGTACTCCGCGAAGTTGGAAGCAAATCCTTGCAGCTTGGCGTTCAAACCGGAAAGATTGAGGTGAGAGATGAACGGAACCCGATGCAGCTGATCGAGGAGCTGCGGCCCACGGGTGGGCAACTCGCTGATCAACGATTGCAGGTCGTGCAGGACGGGCGGCAGTGCGAAGGCAAAAAACAGGGCGGCAGCCGCACCGACGGTCAGCAGCAGCAAAAAGATTGAAAGCCCGCGGCCAGGGCGCCAGCAACCGATGCTGATGCGCGTGATGCCCCTGGATAAGGGGCGTGAAAACGACCGCAAACAGAGCGCTGACATACAGCAGCATCAGAATCTCGCGCATGAAGTAGGCGATCGCCAGTACCAGGCCCACGGCAAAGGCGAAGACAATGTAGCCGCGCACCGAACGCGATCGCGCCGTCTGGACCGAGGCTACGACTTCAGGACTTGCCATCGTCCCTACCTCTTTCCTGTTTCGATCAGCCACTGCATGGCCACCTGCTCCAGCACTCGATTGGCCACCTTCTGCGGCGCAAGCCCGGTAGTTTCCACGGTAACGTGGGCAGTGCGGTAGTACGGCAGCCGCCGGTTGTGACGAGCTTCTAAAGACTCTGCCGCAGCCATCAAAGGCCGCACCTTCCCTTCGACCTTGCAGCGTGCCAGCATTTCGGGGAGGGGAGCCTGAAGAAAAACCAGGCAGTTTTCCGGCGAATGAAGCAACAGGGAGCGGGTGGATTCATCCTCCACCGTTCCGCCGCCCAGCGCGAGCACGATCTTCTCTTGGTTGCTCAATTGCCGAACCGCCTGCCGCTCATGTTCGCGAAAATTTGCTTCGCCAAGCTCGCGAAAAATCTCCGCTACCGTGCGTTTGCTGGAGGCTTCGATGACATCGTCCAGGTCAATGAACCGCCAACCCATCTCCCGCGCCAGAATCGCTCCGACGGTGGACTTGCCGGCACCCATAAAACCAGTCAGGATCAGCCTGGACAGCCGCCGCTGTATCCCGGTTGGCTCAACATCCATCTGCGGATTATAGAGCGGGGCAGGGATTGGCGGGAGCAAAGACGCAATTCTGACCGAGGATCCGAAAAAATTCCGGAATGGCAAAACGGAGGTCCCTACAGCTGCTACCGGTCGGGACAATTTGCCGACCGGAGTCTGCCAACATCATCCGATCGAGCAGCCGTGAAGACCTGCCGAGCAGCACCCTCTGCGCCCCTTCATACTTAGCGCGGGAAGGCTCTTTCTTGAGCGCGGTCTGGATGTTTTCCCAAACCTCGGGGCTGGGATCGTGAATGGGCAGCAGCAGCTTGGCTTGTTGCGCGATGTACTCCAGATCGCGCACCAGCGCGCTGCAATTCTCGCAAGTCTCCAGGTGTGGATGCTTGTTCAGGTCTTCACCGGACTCGAACAAGCTGGGAAGCTGGTTCTGAAAAACGGCGCAATCGACGGTGGTCCCGTTGGCTGCTTTACTCATAGAACCGCCTCTTTCCTTTGGCCCGACTTCAAAAGGTCACGAAGCTTCATACGCGCCTTGTGCAACTGTGATTTGCTGTTTCCGATGGAACACTCCAACATTCCGGCAATCTCATTGTGTTCGTATCCTTCAACATCATGCAATACGAATACAAGTCGATAGCCGGGGGGTAAATTCTCGATCGCTCGCTCCAAGGTGACGCGATCGACAGAACCGGAAAGGGTCAGGTCGCGTGCGCCAATGTCTTTGCGCGGCCCATCTTCCTGAGACGGCTCAAGTGTCTCTTCGAGAGAAACCTGGGGCAACCCCTTCTTGCGCAGATGCATGAGCACAACATTCACCGCCAGCCGATGGAGCCAAGTCGAAAATGCCGAATCTCCGCGGAAAGTGGCAATTTTACGATATAGCTGGAGAAAGGCCTCCTGGGTCAGGTCTTCGGCCTCCGCCACATTGCCGAGCATGCGCAGGCAGAGAGAATAAACCCGGCGCTTATGCAACGCGTACAGCAATTCAAAGGACGGCCCGTCACCGGCTTGTGCCTTCTGGATCGCCTCGGCTTCGCCGGCGATGGGCGGATTGCGTCGCAAGTGCTGGTTGGGTGCCTTGGACGGCGTCGTGGGTCCGGGCGTTGTCGCCAAGTCCTTGCTGGGTATAGACATTGGTACCTCTAGGAGTAAAGTTCCTCCGCTAACTCTGGTCTGCCGGCGGATGTTGCTTTCAGCATGCAAATCACTCATATGAATAATGGGAGCCTGGAACTGGGAAGCAAAATACCGGGTATAAGTTGCTCGCCCGGGACCTTAGCTGCCAATAAAGCGGGCATAGAGACTGCGGGCGAGGGTTACGTCGGTGGTTCCCTGTACCAGTGCCCGGCCGTCGGCAAATACCGTGACTGTGTAATCTCCGCGTTCGAAGCGCAACAGAAGCCGGTTGAAATTAACCTTTCCGTGCGGCTGCAGGCGACGTTGCATTTCCACAAAATCGACGGGACGATGATGCTCGTGGATCTGCACCGAGTTTCGGCCGCAGAGGGTGATCTGGGGTTGGTGCTCGCCGCGAAGATGGGCAAAGTCCCGGAGCTGGCAGACGGTGCATTGCTCCCTGGGCGCGGCGGCGCTGATTTCGGCCTGATCATTGCTCCACAGATCGCGGCCCAGCAGCGTGCGGCGCATTTTGTCCCGCGCGCCAACCAGAAACTTCAACGCCTCGGTCACCTCGACCGATGCGACGAAGTTAACCGCCGTGTTGAGAATGCCGGCCGTGTCGCAGGTTTCCACCATGCCCGCCGGCGGCTTAGGGAAGAGGCATGCCAGGCACGCGGTCTCACCCGGCAGGATATTCATAGTGGCCGCATAGGCCCCCACGGCCGCTGCGTAAATCCAGGGACGCCCCTGTTGAACGGCATAATCATTCAGCACGTAGCGAGTCGCAAAATTATCAGTGCCATCCAGCAGGATGGCTGCCTCGCCCAGCAGGGCGTGAATGTTGGCAGGCACCAGGTCGGCCACGTGCGCGCGCACTTCGGTCCGGCTGTTGAATTGCGCAATCTTGCGCCGCGCCGCCTCTGCCTTGGGCAGTGATTCGCGGGCATCGGCCTCGTCGAAGAGCACTTGCCGCTGCAGATTGCTTTCCTCAACAATGTCGCGGTCCACCAGGGTCAAGGTGCCCACCCCGGCGCGCGCCAGCAAAGACGCGGCCGCGGCCCCGGTGGCTCCACAGCCAACCACCGCCACATGGCCTTGCGCCAGTAGCCTCTGGCCGTGTACACCAATACCGGGATAGAGCACCTGGCGCGAGTACCGCTCGTCAATCGGTTCCACTGTGCTCTCCCGTAACATCCCTAGAGCGGATCACGTCTTAGTATAGAGATTCGGAGAGAGCTGCGGCGGTGATCCTCGCCGGCCGACCTGAGAGGGTCTTTGTTGGTTTTGACACCATTGCTTCCACGCCTCGCGCTCTACAGTTCGCTGGTGCTGAGCATGGCTTCTTCCCCAATCTCGAGCGCCCAGGCACCCTCCCCGCCGCCCCTCGCGACGCACAATTCCAGCCAGCCTTTGCTGCTCGATTGGGCGGGCTTGCAGGTGGTGAGCATAACCTTCGAGGGGGTGAGCGCAGCTTTGCTGGCGCCGCTGCCCAGCCAACTCGCGCAGCAGCCGGGTATTCCCCTGGACCCAGCCAAGATTCGCGCCAGCCTGCGCAGCCTCTACGCCACCGGCCTCTACCAGACCGTCGAAGTGGCCGGGGTGCGGGACGGCAACAACGTCTCCATCATCTTCAACGGGGCCCCGCGGCTGTTTGTGGGCCGGGTCAACGTGGACGGCGTGAAAGACGACCGGCTGGCCTCCGTGCTGCAGAGCGCCACCCAGCTGCAGGCGGGTATGCCTTTCTCTGAAAGCAGGGCGGATCTGGCACTGCCGGAAGTCAATACGACGCTGCAGAACAATGGCTTTTACCTGGGGCAGATCGCCAGAACTACCGTTGTCGACCGCGAAAACTCGCTGGTCGATCTGCACTTCTATGTGACACCAGGCAATCCTGCCCGGGTGGGCAACGTGAACCTGAATGGCGACAGCGGCCTGACGGAAGCGCAGTTTCGCAAGCAGGGCAAGCTCAAGCGAAACTCCAAGGTCAACCGCAACACCGTCAACCGCGCGCTGAGCAAGCTGCGCAAGCACTACAACAAGAGTGAGCGGCTGGCCGCCACCGTAAGCCTGACCTCCAAGGAATACGCCCCCCGCCAACCAACCGGCTGAACTACACCTTCCTTGCCCACCAGGGCCCGCTGGTGATTGTGAAAGTTGAAGGCGCCAAAATCAGCCGGGCCCAGATGCAGAAACTGGTGCCGGTCTACGAGGAGGGCACCGTAGACCAGGACCTGCTCAACGAAGGCGCTCAGAACCTGCGGAACTATTTTGAGGGCCACGGCTACTTCGATGTAAAGGTCTCCCACCAGCCGGTGCAGACCGATGCCCAGCACCTGACGGCGCTCTATACCGTTGAGTTGGGGAAGCAGCACGTGGTCGACTCGGTGAGCATCACCGGCAACAAATACTTCAGCACCTTCCTCATCGCCGAGCGTTTGAGCGTGCGGCCAGCCAACATCCTCGACCACAACGGGGCCTTCAGCCAGCAACTGGTGGCCCAGGATGTCAACAGCATCAAAGCGCTCTACCAAAGCAACGGCTTCAACGCGGTCACGGTCACACCCAAATACACCGACAGCGACACCACGGCCGGCAAACCCAGCAAGATCTCCCACTTCAAGATCACCTATGTGATCGACGAAGGAATACAGCGGCGCATCGGCAAATACGACATCGAAGGAGCCACTGCCGAACAACTGAATGCGCTTCGCCCTTACCTGAATACCCAGGTGGGCCAGCCCTACTCGCCCGTCAACATCAATCAGGATCGGGATCTCGTCCAGACCTACTACCTCAGCAAGGGCTATGACAACGCCCAGGTAAGCCTCTTCCAGCAGAACGACCCGGATCACCCAGACGAGATCGACTTCAATATGAAAGTGGTTGCCGGCAAGCAGTTCTTCGTGCGCAAGGTGATCATCTCCGGCGTGCACAGGACCCGGCCGTCTGTGGTCGAGCAGAGGGTTATGCTGCAGCCGGGCGATCCACTCAATCAAACGGCCCTGCTCGAGATGCAACGCCTGCTGTACGATCTTGCCCTGTTCAATGAAGTCGATACCGCCATCCAGAACCCAAACGGTGACGAAAGCTACAAGAACGTCCTGCTTAACCTGACTGAAGCCAAACGCTGGGATGTCAGCTACGGCTTCGGCTTTGAGGTGCAGACAGGTACGCCCGTGTCGGGCTGTCTCTCCCCGGCACAGGAGGCGGTGCTGGGAGTTACCAATAGCACCAGCTGCAACCCGAATGGTCAAACCGGGGCAAGTGAGCGCATTTTATTCAATGTAAGCCGCACCAACCTGCGCGGCACCGACCAGTCCATCACCTTGCGGACCAACTACGGATCACTGGAGCAAGTGGCCCAGCTGAGCTACCAGGATCCGCACTTTCGCAACAAGCCATCGCTTAACTTCAGTCTTTCCGGTGGATACAACAACAGCGCCATCATCACTACCTACAAGGCCGCAATCCTTTCCGGCGCGGTGCGGCTTTCGCAACGCGTAACCAAGCCGACTACCTTGATCTATTCATTCTCTTACCGGCGGGTTGTGGTCGATGCCAACACGCTGCAAGTGAGTATTTCGGAGATCCCCCTGTACGCCCAACCGGTGCGGGTAGGCGGTCCGGGAATAACCTTTATTCGCGATACTCGCGACGATCCGTTGGATGCCCACCATGGCACGTTCAACACCGGAGAAGTTTTTTTGTCGGACGCCAAATTCGGCTCGCAGGCCAACTTCAGCCGCCTCGACCTGAGCAATTCGTCGTATTACGACTTTGGCCATGACCACTGGGTAATCGCGCGGCAAACCCGCTACGGACAGGAGCGTTCCTTCGGCAATGGCGATCAGCAGTTGATCCCCCTGCCTGAGCGGTTGTATGCCGGCGGCGCCACTTCCCATCGCGGCTTTCCTATCAACTCCGCCGGGCCGCGCGATCCCCAGACCGGTTATCCAGTTGGCGGGGCCGCCGTCTTCGTCAACACCCTGGAACTGCGCACTCCAGCTCCTGCCCTGCGTTGGGTGGGCACCGATCTTAGTTTTGTTCTCTTCCATGACATGGGCAACGCCTTCGAGACGTCTTCACAGGTCTGGCCCGCCGCTTTGCGCACGAAGCAGCCGCACAGCTATACCTGTCGCAACGTTACCGTGCCCTACACCACGTACAACACGCCGGATACCTGCGATTTCAACGACTTCTCCCATGCCCTGGGCCTGGGGCTGCGCTACCACACACCCATCGGGCCCATACGCGCAGACTTCAGCTACAACCTCAATCCACCGATTTACCCTGTTTTCTACGACTACACCACCGCCGCGACGGAGCCGAACCCGCACGTTGGCTCGGCAGGGCACTTCAACTTTTTCTTCAGCATCGGGCAGAGCTTCTAATGGTGTGGGTTTGCGACGATCCATGGCGGCGCGTTGTCCTTGATAGGTCTCTCTTTGCTGGGGAGTCCGGACAGCTCCGGCGCGACAACCTGTCATCCCCTGGCGCCGGGCTCGCCCAGCCCTACCGGGGCGGTGGTTCTCGATCATGTGGTCGCGGTCATCAATGGCAGTGTCATCCTGCAAAGCGATGTGAACGAAGAGATGGATTATGCCTTTTTGCAGCCATTCACCGTCCGGCGCGCGGAACACCCCGCAGACCGCACTGCAGCGTCTGATTGATCGCGACCTCATCCTGCAACAAATGGAGACGGCGCAGACGGTGACCCCTCCCTCTCCGGAAGAGGTGCAGCAACGCATTACCGAACTGCGCGGAGTGATTCCCGATTGCTCGCCGACCAATGCAAAACCGATGCAGGCTGGCAGGCTTTTCTCCGGCACCATGGCCTGACCGAGCAGGAAGTCGAGACGCGTTGGACGCAACGCATGCTGATGCTCTCATTTATTCAATCGCGCTTCGGCGCCGGCGTCCGCATTACTCCGGCCGAGATCGCGGACTATTACAACAAGACCCTGGTTCCCCAGTTACAGGGCAAAGCCGGTGAAGCCACCCGCTTTGGCAGGCCGTCTCCGCCCGGATCGAGGAGATCCTGCTGCAACAGCGGGTCAGCTCTCTGCTGCTCGACTGGTTGCAGAGCCTCAAGAGCGAGGGCAGTGTCAGCATTTTGGATCCCGCTTACGGCAGGTGGGCACCACAGGTTCAGGTGATGAGGCCGAGTCATGAGGACCAGCCATGATCCGCGCCGCGTGGGGCATACGCTTTGGAAATTGGCGGGGGCCGGCTGCCTGTTGCTGCTGCTGCTGGTCGTTGCCGGCCTGCTGTTCTATGCCTCGACCGCGCACTTCTCCAACCTGGTCCGGCAGAAAGTCATTAGCGTCCTGGAAGACGCCACCGGTGGCCGCGTGGAGTTGCAGTCCTTGCGCTGGAACCTACGCCACCTCGCCGTCGAAGTCAACGGCCTCACCATCCATGGTCTGGAGGGCCAGGAGAATTGCCCTACGCCCATGTGGACCGGATTTATGCGCGGGCCAAGATTCTTTCGTTTTTAAATGCCCAGGCTTGGCCTGGATTTCTGGAGGCCGACCGCCCGTCGATTCATCTGATTATTTACCCCGACGGCACACCAACCAGCCGACGCCTAAGGCGAAGGGTAGCAGCGGCACGTCCCGACCCGAACCATCTTCGATCTGGAGGCGAACCGGGTCGAGATTCATGACGGCATGGCGCTGCTCAATGAGCGCTCCATGCCCTTTCAACTTGCCGCCAACGATCTGGGCGTGGTGATCACCTATGCGCCTGCTACCGATCACTATCTGGGCGAAATAACCTGCTCCGATATCACCGCCCAGCAAGGTAAGCCGCTCTCCGCAGCAAACTGGATTTGAGCGCTGGAAGCAGCCAGCGACGCGGTCGATCTGAAGACGCTGCACTTCGCCACCGGAAAAACCAAGCTGCAGGCCTCCGGTACCCTCGCCCACTTTGCCGGGCCGCAGTGGAAGGTCTCCGTTGACGGCACCGTGGACCTGGCGGAAGTGACTGCGCTGGGCGCGGTCGACGGCCTGCGACGCGGAAGTGTGGACCTTGCATTTACCGGTCAGGGAAGCGAGGCAAGCCCCTTTGTGGTGGATGGCACGGCAAAGATAAACAACGCCGCCTATGCCATCGATTACTTCTGGATCGACGGAGTGAACGCGACCACGCGCCTGCACATCACTCCGGACGAGATTATCTCTCGCCGATCTTGTTGGCCGTCCACGCGAGGGAGGAATCGTCAATGCCACCCTCCGCTACCTGAACTGGATGGCGCCGGCGCTGCCGCCCAGCCGGACTCGGCGCCGCTCCCCCAGCGAGCAACCATGCCGATCGATGAGCATTCGCGCCCGGGTGCACGGCGTCCGCCTCAGCACCGTGCTCGATAGCGTTGTCGAACAGCGGTATCAGGATCTGGGCTTCGATACCGCCGGCGAAGGACCCGTGAACGTGGATTGGACGGGTGCCGCGATGACCTGACCGTCGCGGCCATGCTCGCCATGAGCGCCCCCGGCGTCTGCTCCCGGCGAGCTTCCGCTCAGCGGCATGGTGGACGCCAAGTACTTCCAGCGTGGAGGCCGGGTCCAGATCAATCAGCTCGAGGCCCATAGGCCAGCGACCACTCTGAATGTCACCGGCTTGCTCGGTGTTTATCCGGTGAATGAGCCTTCCAACCTGTCCGTTCATCTCATCAACCACAATCTGGGCGAGTTCGATCGAGTGCTCAAGACGCTGGACTTGGGATTAACGGCAAAAAGGGCATCTCGGGTCTTCCCATCCAGCTCCATGGCGACGCGACCTTCGACGGCGCGGCGACCGGCTCTCTGGTCGATCCTGCATTCAATGGCCATCTGACCGCGACAGTTCTCCACCGTGTTTGTCCTCCCCGCCGAGGCTCCGTGGCGCCGAGGCCTCCGCCTTCGGTTGGGCCGGTCGCTTTACCCGCTGCCAACTCGACAGGGGAACCTCCAGCCCCGGCCCCACCACCATTTCCTGGGATCGGCTGGATGCGATCGCTAGCTACTCTTCCAGCCTGATCTCGGTCGAGCAGGCGACGCTCACTCGGGGCAAGACGATGATTCATGCCTCCGGTCAACTGCAGGCGCATCGCATCAGCCGGCGGCAGGAGGCTTTCGATGACGCGCCGCCATCAACGCCACCGCCCAGGTGCAGAACGCGTCGGTGACCGATCTGCTGGCAATCGCCGGCCAGAACCTCCGATCACCGGCAACCTGAACTTCCAGGCCCATGCCGGGGGAACGCTGGGTGATCTGACCGGGGGAGCCAGCTTCACGTGCAGGGCGGCGCCATCGAGGGCCAGCCCTATCACAGCCTTGAGCGCCACCCTGAGTTTTTCGGGACAGGACATCCATCTGACGAAACTCACCTTTCTTCAGGATGGCGGCACGGTCATCGGCAACGGGACCTACAACCTGAAGACGCAAAGCTTTCTGGGCAATCTGGACGGAACCAATTTCGAACTTGCGCATTTTCCCCAGCCCAAGGATCCCAGGCTCTCGGTAGGAGGGGCGTTGAAGTTTGACGCTCACGCCTCGGGCACCATCGATTCCCCTTCGGTGCTGGCTGGGGATTCATATGCGCAACGTGGTGCTGGGCGGGCAGCCGGCGGGCGCGCTGGAAGTGGTCGCCCACACCCAGGGAAGCACGCGCTATTTCACCGCGCAAAGCAGCCAGGCCTTGGCGCAGTTTCAGGTCAAAGGCCAGACCGCGCTGCATGGCGACTTCCCGACCCAGGCCAACGTGGTGTTGACCAATCTCAATATCGCTCCCTTTCTGCGCGCCTTTCATGTGCAGAGCGTCACCGGCAATTCGTCGATTGGTGGAACGATCAATGTCGCCGGTCCGCTGCGCGAGCCAAAGCAGTTCAGCGGAGATGCGGATATCAACCAGTTCTCCGTCACGCTGCAGGGCATCGCGCTTCAGGCTGCGGGCCCGTTGCGGATTTCGCTGCATGACGGGATCCTCCGTATCACCCAGGCCCATATCACCGGACCGGAGACCAATCTCGCCGTTACCGGCACCGCGGCGCTGATCGATGGCCAGGCGCTCGCGATTACCGGCCACGGCTACGATCAACATGAAGCTGGCCCAGACCTTCGATCCCGACATCACCTCCTCCGGCCACGTTGACTTCAATGTCGAGGCGAATGGAACGCTGACTGCAGCCGTCGCTTTCCGGCAGTTGCACCTCACCAATGTCGCCCTGCGCTCAACGACTTGCCCAACGGCATCAGCAAATTGAACGGAAATCTGATCTTCGATCAGAACCGTCTCGAGGTGCAGGATCTGGTGGGCACCACCGGTGGCGGCCATTCAAGTTTGGCGGATTTCTGGCCTACCAGCAGGGCATATACGGAGACTTTACGGCGAACGGGAAAGATATCCGCGTTCGCTACTCCGGCATCAGCGCCACCGCCGACACCACCCTGCATCTGCAGGGCTCGCAGAACAACATGCTGCTCAGCGGCAGTGTTCAGATTACCCGCTTCATCATTGGTCCGAATGTGGATTTTGCCAGCTTTGCCACCGGCCGGCGGCTTCCGTACCGCCCAATCCCAATGCGCCCTCCAGCCATGTGCGGCTGGATGTTCACATATTTTCCGCGCCGCAGCTCGATTTTCAGAATTCCTACGCGCAGCTGGCCGGCAGCGTCGATCTACGCATCCGCGGAACCGTCGCCCAGCCGGCTATTCTCGGCCGCATCAACATCACCGATGGCACCGCGAACTTTGCCGGCACCACTTACCGTTTGCAGCACGGCGAGATCTTCTTCACCAACCCGGTCATGATCCAGCCCATTATCGATATCGACGCCACCACCCGGGTTGAGGAATACGACGTGACCATCGGCCTGCACGGCAATGCCAACCAGCTCACGCCCACCTTTCGTTCCGAGCCTCCGTTGCCGCAGGCCGATGTCATTTCCCTTCTGGCCCTGGGGCGGACGCAGGAGGAACAGGCGCTGTATTCGCAGCAGGAGCAGTCGATCGGCGTGGATTCGACCACCAATGCGTTGCTGGGCGGCGCACTCAACGCGGCGGTCGGCAGCCGGGTGCAGAAGCTCTTTGGCGTCGGCAGCGTTAAATCGATCCCACTTACGTGGGCAGCATCGGCAGCTCGAGCGCCCGGATCACCGTGCAGCAGAACATTTCACGCAACGTTCAGGTTACCTACGCCACCAATGTGAATGCCACCGCGCAGCAGCTCATTCAGGCCCAGGTGGATATAACCAGAGCTTTCCGTGCTTGCCGTGCGCGATGAATCGGGCGTCTTCAGCCTGGTGCTCAAAGTTCATAAACGCTATCGTTGACGGCGTCTTGAGTCGTAGTAAACAGAGAGGGCAACCCGGGGCCAAAGTGTGTGTTCATATGATGTGGGCTTACTCGCGAAACCGTAATCCGTCTACGCAGATAGCTGGTTCGGCGACGCGCGGCGCGAACTACAGGAGATAGAGATGAAGAAAGACTTCACCTGGTCTGACTTTGGCATTGGCTGCTGTTCTGGTCCCAGGTTCTCCGGTTTGATTCCCCATGCGCTGTACGCCATGGGGCAGAGCGCGCAAACCGATAACAATATTCAGGCAGAACTGTCGAACTCCTTTAAGAAATTCAAAGGTGTACAGATTCGGTTAAGAACGGAATCGTCGATCTGGAAGGTACGGTGAACGATTTCGCAACCAAGGAAGAGCTCGATAAGAAAGCCCATCGAGTCAAGAACGTCGTCGCGGTTCGCAACAAGCTGCAGATCGCCGGCGCCGGTGAGATATCGGATGAGCAGCTTCAACAGGATTCGTGAAGAAGCTGCAATATGATCGCGTTGGCTATGGCAATGCATTTAACGCCATTAGCGTGAATGTTCAGGATGGCGTGGTTACCCTTGGCGGCAATGCGCTGGGCCGGTGGCGGCAGACTCGGCCGTTTCCCTGGCAAGCCATTTTCGCGGCGTGCAGGACGTGATCAACAATATCCAGGTCGACCCGGTGTCACCCATGGATGATCGCTCGCGCCTGCAGGTCTATCGGGCCGTCTACGGATTTCCCAGCCTGAACAAGTATGCGATTGATCCTGCGCAACCGATCCGCATCACGGTGGTGAATGGCAACGTCACCCTGAACGGCGTGGTCGACAGCCAGGCGGATAAGGATACTGCCGGCATTCGCGCCAACGGCGTACCCGGAATCTTCAACGTGACCAACAACCTCCAGGTAGCCAATTCGTCCAACGAGAATAGGTCTCGCGTTACTCAAGTGCATCAGGCCTCGCAATGAGAAGCGTGGGCGATTTGTTTGCGACAAAAGCCCTGTTATTCCTGTAAATCGCTCCGCAGTTGCGTGGGGGTTAATGCCGCTTTTAGCGTAAGTGCAGAACGGCTCTCACCAGCTGCGTAACCTCTATTTCCTGCTAAGAAGGCTTTTACAGCTTCCGGCCCGGTACACTGAATCATGGCCTTGCTGCGCAGTGTGGGCACGACGCTCGAGATGATCAAATGGGAGCACTCCATCTTTGCTCTTCCATTTGCTCTTTCTGGGGCGATGCTGGCCGCCGCCGGGTGGCCGGAATGGCGAAGGGTTTGGATCGTGTCTGCATGGTGACCGCGCGCTCGGCCGCCATGGCGTTCAATCGCTGGGCCGATGCCCGTCTCGACGCGGCCAATCCCCAACCGCGGCGCGTGCCATTCCGGCCGGCATTCTCAGCCGCGGTTTTGTTGCCGGCTTCACTGTATGATGGCGGTGGCTTTTATCTGGCCGCCGCGCAGCTGAACCGGGAGACGCTCTTGCTCTCCCCCGTTGTCCTCGCGATCCTGCTGCTGTACTCCTACACCAAGAGGTTCACCCGCTGGTCGCACCTGGTTCTCGGCCTGGCGTTGGGCATCGCTCCCGCTGCGGCCTGGATCGCTATGCGGGGAACCCTGGACCCGCGCATTGTGGTACTCACCGCGGCGGTGCTTTTTTGGGTGGGTGGATTCGATGTACTTTACGCCTGCCAGGACATAGCGCACGACCGGGAGGCCGGTTTGAATAGTATTCCCGAAACTTGGGGCATCCACGCCGCCTTTTGGATCGCGCGCGGTATGCACCTGATCATGCTCGGCCTACTGTCTGGCTGCTGAAATTGTTCCATTGAACGCATCGCCTGGGTGGGCGTCGCGCCGTGCCCGCGCTGCTGCTCTACGAACATCTCATCATCTCGCCCACCGACCTGAGGCGAATGAACGCTGCATTCTTCACCTTGAATGGCATCATCTCGGTTGTCTTCTTTTGCTTTGTCGCCGCTGCTTGCTGCTTCATCACGCAGCGCGCTAACGACAGAAAAACGCACCCGGTGAGTCCGGGTGCGTCTACTCCTGTTTCAGAAGTGAGCTTGATTACGCCGTCCGGTCCTTCTCCCGTTCCTTGCCTTGTGGGCGTCTATCTTCTCGTTGCGCTTCACGGACTTCGTCGACCTTTTCCCGACTCGGCTCGAGCATCGTCGGCTTTTGTTCCGCTTCCGTTTGGTGGCGATCCGCTGTACGTCGGCAGCATCCTTGGCGTTGCCCCAGGTTTCCTTGGCGGCGCCCTTTACTTGGTCAGCTACGCCCTGATTGGCCAGTTTCTGGTTGCCCAGGGTCTCGCCGACGCCTTGCTTGACCCGGCCCGCTACCTGCTCCACTTTGCCCGTACCTGATCTTTATTCATTTTTGTTCTCCTTCGCCTGCGATCGCACAGGCACCTAATTAGTACGATGCCATACGGCTTTCCCGGCATACCTGCCGGGACAAAAAGCACCGTTCAAATCGCTCGTCTGCCGCCAATCAACTGGATAACCAGAACCACCAGCGCAATGATCAGCAGGATATGGATGTACCACCCAATACGTGGAATCCGACAAAGCCGACCAACCAAAGTACCAGCAGAACCAGGAAAATTGTCCAAAGCATCGTGTGTTCCTCCTTACCATAAAGTCTTGCTACGCTGTACTTTGGTGCGTTCGCGCAAATGAGGTTGCCGTATCATCAAAATTAAGTTTTCGGGGCAGAGATGCGGATTGCCATTCAGGGAGAGCTCGGGTCTTTTAGCCACGAAGCGGCACTAAAGATGGAACCTCAGGCAACCATTGTTCCCTGTGCCCTTTCCGCGGAAGTCTTCAAATTGCTGGAGAACGAGAAGTCTCCGCCGCGGTCATTCCCATCGAGAACTCTCTCGCCGGCTCCGTGGTCGAGCACTTCGACCTTCTTTTTCACCCCAATGTCCAAATCGAGCGGGAATCGCTGCTGCGCATCCGCCACAATCTCATCGGGATCCCGGGCAGCACCATCGATGGGATCCGCCAGGTCCTTTCCCATCCTGTCGCCTTGGCCCAGTGCCGCCATTTCCTGGCCAATCCAGGATGACGCCGATCCTTTCTATGACACCGCCGGCAGCGTCAAACATGTAGTCGGCCAGGAGATAAAGAGGCCGGAGCCATCGCCAGCGAGCAGGCCGCTCTCGCCTATGGCGGAGAGATTTGGCCGTCCGGTATCGAAGACAATGCCGGCCAACTACACCCGGTTTTTTCTGATTCGCCATAGCGCCGACGTCCGCCGCCTGCCGAATCCCGATAAAGTCAGCATCGCGTTTACGGTCGAAAACCGTCCCGGAACCCTGGTCTCGGCATTCCAGGTATTCGCCGAGCACGACACTAACCTGTGCAAAGTGGAGTCTCGGCCGGTCCATGGTCAGCCTGGCAATATGTCTTCTATGTCGATTACCAGGTCTCCGACCCGGCCGCTACCAGCGCCGCTCTTGATCAACTTCGCCGGCGGTGCCTGCTGGTTAAGGAGCTGGGCCGGTACCCGGCGGCGCTGCCGCCTTCCTAAACGGGGCAGAGTCGGGCATCAAGGGGGTCGATGAAGCAGTATTTTAGGGCACGGAAGCGCAGGCGTTTTGCGACTTTAGTAGATCTGCAGCATCCTATAGTCGATAATCTGATAGAAGGATACTCATGGCGAGCGATTTCTTAAGCATCATTAATCCGACCGATCCCAGTCGGCGGGAGCAGAGCGGCTCTCAGGGAAGGGTTCTACCCGTCCTGCCGGTGCGTAGCACGGTGCTGTTTCCCCACGCCGTACTGCCCTTTACCGTCGGCCGGGAGAGCTCGATCCAACTCATTCAATCGCTGGGAGAGCTGAAGACCATTGTCGTCGTCGCCCAACGCGACGAACGCATGGACAGTCCTCAGCCCAGCGACCTGTATTCCGTCGGCACCCTGGCGACGGTACACAAAGTCGTAAAAATGCCCAACCAGAGCCTGTTTGTCTTTACCGAGGGCACGGAGCGGGTCAAGCTGGGAGAATTTACCCAACTCGAGCCGTTCATGATGGCCGCAGTGGATCATTTGCCGGAGGTCGATCCGGGCAAGAGTGCAGAACTAGAAGCGCTGCAGAGGAATGTGATCGCGCAATTCCAGCAAATCGTCACCACTTCGCCGACGCTCTCCGACGAGCTTCAGACCATCGCGCTGAATATCGAGGATCCGGGTCGCCTGGTCGACTTCATCGCTTCCTCTCTGCCGTTTTTGGCGACGACGGATAAGCAGGAGCTGCTGGAAACGCCGACGTTATGTTGCGCATGGAGCGCATTAACAAGCATTTGGCGAAGGAAGCCGAAGTCCAGCAGCTGCGCAACAAGATCCAGACGGAAGTCCAGGACCAGGTGCAGCAGTCGCAGCGCGACTACTACCTGCGCGAACAGCTGAAGGCCATCCAGAAGGAGATCGGCGAACTGGACGAGGGCCAGAAAGACATCGAGGAGCTGCGGCAGAAGATCGAAGCGGCAGGCATGCCGGCCGAGGTCAAGAAGGAGGCCACCAAGGAGCTCAGCCGGCTCTCACGGATGTTTCCCATGGCCGCCGACTACTCGCTCACCCGCAACTACGTGGAGTGGCTGGCGGTGCTGCCGTGGAGCAAGTCCACCGGCGGCGAGGTGGACATTACCAAGGCGAAGGAGATCCTCGACCAGGATCATTACGATCTGAAGCGGGTGAAGGACCGCATCCTCGACTACCTGAGCGTGCGCCGTCTCAAACCCGACATGAAGGGGCCGATCCTCTGCTTTGTCGGGCCTCCGGGCGTGGGTAAGACCTCGCTGGGACGCAGCATTGCGCGTGCTCTGGACCGCAAATTCCAGCGGATCTCCCTCGGCGGCATGCACGATGAAGCCGAGATCCGCGGCCATCGCCGGACCTACATCGGGGCTCTGCCCGGGCAGATCATACAGGCGCTGCGCCGCGCGGAGACCAATGATCCGGTCTTTATGCTGGACGAGATCGACAAGCTGGGCCGCGATTTTCGCGGCGATCCGGCCTCGGCGCTGCTGGAAACCCTGGACCCGGAGCAGAACAATACCTTCCGGGACAACTACCTGGATGTCCCCTTCGACCTGTCCAAGGTGCTCTTTATCTGCACCGCGAACATGCTCGATCCCATCCCGGAGCCCTTGCGCGACCGCATGGAAATCATCGACCTCTCGGGCTATACCGAGGACGAAAAGACCCATATTGCTTTTCGCTATCTCATCCCGCGGCAGATCAAGGAGAACGGCATCGAGCCTAAAGAGGGTGGCGAAGCCGAGATCGAATTTCCTGAGGAGGGCGTCGCTACATCGTGCGCCATTACACCCGCGAAGCGGGCGTGCGCAAGCTGGAGCAACTGATCGGCACCGTTTGCCGCAAACAGGCTCGGCGCATCGCCGAAGGGAAGACGGGCAAGCTGGTTGTCGACCGGGCAGTGATCCAGGAGTTCCTGGGCGGCATCAAGGTGCGCGTCGACACTGAGTTGGCGGAGCGCACCCGGCGGGCCGGTGTAGCGGTCGGCCTCGCCTGGACGCCTGCGGGTGGGATGTGCTGTTCATCGAAGCTAACCGGATGAAGGGCAAGGGCGGCTTCAACATGACCGGGCAGATCGGCGAAGTCATGCAGGAATCCATGCAAGCTGCGCTTACCTGGGTCCGTTCCAACGCCGCTTCCCTGGGCCTGGAGGAGGACTTCACCAAGGATTTGGACATACACATCCACGTTCCTGCTGGAGCGATCCCCAAGGACGGCCCGTCGGCCGGCGTCACCATGGCAACCACCCTGGTTTCGCTCATGACCGATACGCCAGTTCGTCCGCTCACGGCGATGACGGGCGAGATCACCCTCAGCGGCAACGTTCTCCCGGTAGGCGGCATCAAGGAGAAGTTTCTTGCCGCCAAGCGCGCCGGCGTTCAGGATGTCATCCTGCCGGCGGAAAACCGGCATGAGCGTCGAGGAAGACCTGACAGCGGATCAGATCGAGAATGTGCGCATCCACTACGCCAGCCGCATCGAAGATGTCCTGGCCGTGGCGCTGCCTAAGTCCGTAAGCGAAGAGAAGAAGGACGAGGCAATTCGCGAAAACATCATCGAACACGCCGAGTCTGACACCGCGCACACACCACCACGGAAGAAGGCCCGCCAATCAGCGGGCCTTTTTCTTTGCCGAGTCAGCGTCTGAGCCATGCAGACGTTGTATTGAATGCATCACCTGATAGAATCACCGAGACATGAGCCTCCGGCCCACCCAAGGTGATGAAATGCTCTCTGTTGAGCAACGGCTCTCGATGGAAGCGCCACCCTCCCCTTTGTCATCCCGAGCGAAGCCGAGATGCTTCCGCGACCATTCCTGAAATGTATAAGTGGCACTCGGAGAAGCGAGATAAAGTCGCGATTCGGCATTAGGCACTACCGTAGACTTTTCGTTTGAACCTCGAGATGGCATCCTCGCGAAGACGGTGTAAACATCTAAACACAGCTTCCCGAGGGAGGAAATATCGCAAGGACATCATCGATGATCATGGATTTCGCTGAGCGGGCGCACAACCATAACTGGGACCTGGACCCGGTTGTGCGATCCCTGTTGGATACGGATTTCTATAAGCTGCTGATGCTTCAGTTCATCTGGAAGCATTTCCCCACCACCCAGGTGTCGTTTTCGGTGTCCAACCGGTCGTCGTCGGTGCGCCTGGCGGACGTGATTGCGAAAGAAGAGGTATTGCAACAGCTGGAGCACGTGCGCAGCCTGCGATTTCTCAAATCGGAGTTGATCTGGCTGGCCGGCAACACTTTTTTCGGTCGCCGCGGCATCTTCGAGCCGGATTTTCTGGACTGGTTGGCCCATGATTTCCGCCTCTCAAGCTACCGGCTCACGGTGAGAGATGGAGAATTCCACCTGGAATTCGATGGGCTTTGGACTGAGGCGACGATGTGGGAGATTTATGCGCTCTCCATCGTCAATGAGCTGAAGTCGCGCGCCGCGTTTAAAGGCATGAGCGAATTCCAGCTCGATATGCTCTACGCCCAGGCCAAAGCAAAGCTTTGGAGCAAGATTGAGCGGCTGACGGGTGTTCCGGAACTTAGGGTGGCAGATTTCGGCACTCGCCGCCGGCACAGCTTCCTGTGGCAGGAATATGTCGTGATGGCCATGAACACCGCGCTCTCCGACCACTTTACCGGCACCTCGAATACCTACCTGGCCTACAAACATAATCTCGAAGCGGTGGGCACCAATGCCCACGAGCTGCCGATGGCGCTGGCAGCCATGGCCACCAGCGACGAAGAGTTGAAAAGCTCGCAGTATCGCATTCTGGAGATGTGGCAAAGCACCTACGGCCACGAGATTCGGATCATGCTGCCCGATACCTACGGGACCACGCAGTTCCTGGCCGATGCCCCGGACTGGACAGCAGACTGGACCGGGCAGCGCATCGACAGCAAAGATCCCTACATCGCGGGCGACGAATATATCGCATGGTTAACGCAGCGGGGCCGCGATCCAAAGCAGAAGCTGATCATTGCGTCAGACGCCATGGACGTGGAAGACATCCTGGGCCTGCATGCCTATTTCATGGGAACCATGGCTCTTGGCCTTACCCCCAAGGACTTTCAGAGTGCAGCCGACCTGAATGATCCCGCGAAGTGGACTCCCTGCCGGCGGATCCGTTTCAGCGCCGGCTGGGGGACGCTTCTGACTAACGATTTCCGGGGCTGCCACCCCAATGGCGGCAACGGCTTGAACCCCGCGAGCTTGATCTGCAAGATGACTGAGGCCGACGGCCGGCCGGCGGTGAAGCTGTCGGATAATTTTTCTAAGGCCACCGGGGTTAGATCGGAGATAGCCCGCTATCGCAGAGTCTTTGGAACCGCGGGAGTGGCCAACATCCCGGTCTTGGTTTGAACGCGCCATTTTCCACTCGGCCGCGTCTAACCTCATGTCAGATGGGCATTTGGTTCGGATATCCTTTCCCCATGCGGGTCACCGTCCTGTTCTTTGGAGTGCTGAAGGAGATGCTGGGCGGCGAAAGCCAGATGCTCGACCTGCCCCGGGGCGCGACCGTGGATGCGCTCCTCAGACACTACTGCGAGCTACTGCCCAAACAACCGAAGCTATGGCCATCGCTGGCCGTTGCCGTGAACCAGAGCTATGCGCTGGGAAGTTGCGTTTTGCGCGACGGTGACGAAGTCGCGCTGCTGCCTCCCGTCAGCGGCGGCTCTTCCGCCCCGATCGTTTCCCTGGTGAGAGAGCCTATCGCTTCCGCGTCGGTGGTGGCGGCAGTCAAACAGGGGGAAGATGGCGCAGTCGTGGTCTTCGACGGCATTGTCCGCAACAACACCCGGGGACGGCGCCCCTCTACCTGGTCTATGAGGCATACGAGGATATGGCGCTGCGGATGATGCATGAGCTTGCCCGGCAGGCCGTCGCCGAGCACACTGTCCGCCAGGTCGCCCTGGTACACCGCCTTGGCCGGCTGGAGGTGGGCGAAACCAGCGTTCTGATTGCCGTATCCTCTGCTCATCGCTCCCAAGCTTTCGAAGCGTGCCGCTGGCTTATCGATACCCTTAAGAAGACAGTTCCCATCTGGAAGAAGGAACACTTCGAAGATGGAGCAGTGTGGGCCGATGGCGAACCGTTTCCCTCTGAGCTGCTGCAGAAGGACACAGTGTGAGATCTATTTGCGCAATTTGCTGCGCGCTTGCCCTCTCCCCCTTGGCGGGCCACGCTCAGGGGGTGACACCTACCATCAGTGTCAACGTCCGGCTGGTGAATGTATTCGTAAATGTCACCGACGACAAGGGAGCACCCGTTCCCGGGCTCACCCGGGACGAATTTCTGCTTACCGAAGATGACCACCCGCAGAAGATCGCTGTCTTTGAACGTCAGTCCGAGCTTCCGCTGGAGATCGTCCTGGCCATCGACACCAGCGGCAGTGTTCATAAAGACCTCCCCCTGGAGCAGGATGCGGCAAGACATTTTGTGCGGTCCCTGCTGCGCCCGGTCGATCACCTCGATCTGATGGAGTTTTCTGACAATGTGCGCGAGGTGGTTTTCTTTACCAACAACCTGGGCCGCATCGACCGCGGGCTGAACGACATGGGGCGGGGCGCCGCCACCGCGCTCTACAGCGGCGTTTATCTCGCTTCGCAAAGCCTGGCTCAGCGATCCGGCCGCAAGGTGCTGGTGATCATCTCCGACGGCGGCAACACCGTCAAGGGCACGACCTATGACCGGGCGCTGGAGCAGGCTCTGCGCGGCGAGGTGATGGTTTACCCCATTATCGATGTTCCCATCTATGCCAGCGCCGGCCGCGACCTCGCCGGAGAACATGCCCTGATCACCCTCGCCCAGGAGACCGGCGGCAAGTACTACTACGCTGACTCCTCTTCGCTGGACAAGACCTTTGCCCAGGTCTCAGAAGACCTGCGGACGCAATACCTGCTTGGCTATTATCCATCGAACCGGACGGGCAGCGCCTTTCGCACGATCTCCGTTAAGCTGCGTAGCCCCGCCGCCGCTGAGGGCTACAACATCCGCAATCGTCCGGGCTACTATCCATTGCCCTCACCCTGACCTGCTGCACTCTATACCGCCAGCAAATGCGTGGCCCATTCCGGCCTTCTTTTGGCTTGAGTGGGGTTGTTGCGCATCCAACCTTTACGCTTCGCCTCCCATCTGTAACACAATCAAAGAATTAAAGGCCTTGTGACATTTGTTACGTTCTTGTCAATTAACCTCATCCGAGGCCCTAAATTTCCCCTGGAGTTTGGATGCGTCGTTGGCTGCCGCTCTCTGCTGTACTCCTCTGCCTGGCGGTGGCGTCGGCCCACACCGCTATATTGCCCGCTGAGCCGCTGCCTGCAGCGGTGAGCGTCTTGCCCGATGATCCTGCGCCTCAGGCACACCCCGGGCAAAATCCGCCGGTACCTGTATCTCCCACGCGGGCCAACCGCGAATCATTACCCCAGATCAACCAACGAGAAGAGGATCAATCGGACGACCAGGAGAATCCGGCCGTCTTCTCCCACCATCTCATCGCCGATCGCATTTGGATCTCGGGCCAGGCCAACTTCATCTTCCAGGCCCACGGGCCGTTCCACTCGCCCTATTCCGGGACCAACAGCTTCCAAAGCAGGGTGGAAACCACCGCACTCTCGCGCGTGCTTACCCTCTACACGGGCGTCAAGCTCACCCGCTGGTTCGAATTCATTTTCAATGCGGAGGAGGCTGGAGGCAAAGGTCTGAGCGAGGCGCTGGGGATTGCGGCGTTCCCCAATCTGGACGTGGTGCGCAATCCATCCCTGGGCCAGGACGTTTATGCAGCGCGCTATTTTGTCCACTACACGCTTCCCTTGACGGCGGACAGGGTCGAAGAGGAGCCCAACCCTTTCTATCTGCAGAGATCGCTTCCCCGGCAGCGGATTGAATTCACCATGGGCAAGATGGGGCTGGTGGATTTCTTCGACAATAACGCGGTAGGCAGTGACAGTCATCTGCAGTTTACAAATTGGGCTATCGATAACAATGGCGCTTACGATTACGCCGCCAATACCCGCGGCTATACCATTGCCGCGATCCTCAGCTATACCGGGCCAACATTCGAGGCGCGTTTCGGGGAAGCCCTGATGCCGACGGTGGCCAACGGCATCGACCTCGAAGCCGATCTCCGCAGCGCCCGGGCAGAAAACCTGGAGTTGGAATGGAAGCCGCAATGGTTTCAGGGGCTGGAGACCCACATTCGCCCCCTGGCGTATCTGAACCACGCCAACATGGGCGACTACGGCCAAGCCATCGAGGGATATCTGAACCATGTCGACCCGGTTCCCGACATCACCCAATACCGCCACCAGGGTTCATTGAAGCAGGGCTTCGGTCTCAACGTCGAGCAGACGCTCCCCGCGAATTTCCGCGCATTTCTCCGTGCCGGATGGAATGAGGGCCATAAAGAGTCATTCGCCTACACGGAGATGAACAGCACCCTGGCCTTCGGCGCCGATCTCTCTGGTGATGCGTGGGGCAGAAAGGAAGACCGCATCGGAAGCGCCTTTGAAATCGGCGGCATCAGCAGCAAGCACCGTGAGTACCTGGCCCTGGGCGGTTTGGGATTCATCCTGGGGGATGGAGGGTTGAACTACGGACATGAGGCGGTGAGCGAAACCTATTACACCGCGCACGTGGTGAGCGGACTTTACATGGCGGTGCAGCTTTCGTTTATCAACAACCCGGGCTACAATCGCGACCGGGGGCCGGTCGTCGTTCCCGGAGTGCGGGCGCACGTGGATTTTTGAGCGGTGCATCCACCATGCCCGGTTCCGGCATCTTTCTCTACAGTTATCATTCACGACATGGCGACCCAGAATCCATCCCGTCGGGGGAAGAAGGAGCCGCCTCTTGGCGAAACCGGCCAGGAGTCGCTTTACCTGAGCTTTTTGAGCGAGAAGCAGGTCACGGTGACCGTTAAACTCCGCGACGGTGAGAGCGTTTCCGGGTGGATAGAGTATTTCGACGACACCATGATCCGGCTTACCCGGGAAGGCCGCCCCAACCTGTTCATTTACAAGCACCAGATCCGGACCATCAGCGAGCGCGGCCGGCGGGAAACAGGAAAGGTGCGCAACACCGACGGCGACGCCAACGGTGTGCGTTGAAGGACTTTCCCGCGCAGCTTGATCTCGGCTTCGCCGCCGGAGCAACCGCGATTGCCCTGGAGGCCGGCGAACTCCTTCGCGGCTATTTCGACCGCGGGGTCACCACGGAATATAAGGGCGACGTAGACCTGGTAACCGAAGCCGACAGGGCATCGGAAAAACTCATCGTAAGCCGGCTTGGCGAGCGCTTTCCCGAGCATGGCGTTTATGGCGAAGAAGGAACCCGCTCGGGTCTCGATCATGCCTATCGATGGTATGTGGATCCGCTCGACGGTACGACCAACTTCGCCCACGGGTTTCCGTTCTTCTGTGTTTCGCTCGGCCTCGAACACCGGCCTCCTGGACTATCCCCGGACCAGGATGGGGAACTGGTGGCGGGCGTCGTGTACGCTCCGGTTCACGGCGAGCTTTTCGCGGCAGAAAAGGCAAAGGGGGCCTGGCTGCAGAGGTCTTCAGCTCCCTGGCGCCGTCTGCATGTGTCGCCTATCCGCAAGTTGCAGGAGAGTTTGCTCTCCACCGGCTTTCCCAGCCACAAGCGACATATGAACCCCAACATCCACTTCTACCAGCAGTTGACGTTGCGCTCTCATGGCGTGCGCCGGGCCGGCTCGGCCGCGCTTGACCTGGCCTATTGCGCTGCCGGCCGGGTGGAAGGCTTCTGGGAATTCAATCTGAACCCCTGGGATACAGCAGCCGGCGCCCTGCTCGTGCTGGAAGCCGGCGGCGCTATGCTGCGCTTTGACGGCACTCCTTTTCGACTCAATAGCGAGGAGGTTCTGGCCACGAACGGGCTGGTCACAGGGGAGATCCTGAGTTTCTTCGCAGACATGTTCGCCGGCCGCGGCATCGAGCCGGTGCCCACCCCCGCCGAGTTCGCCGCAAGGCGTCTGGCGCGCAAATAGCAGTCGCCGGTTGTGCTGGCATTCCTGCTGCTACAATTTGTTTTCAATTATTCGCCTTCGGGAGATCGGTACCTATGACTTATGTGATCGCTGAACCCTGCATCGGAACCAAGGACACAGCCTGTGTCGATGCCTGCCCGGTAGACTGTATTCATCCCAAGAAGGATGAAGCAAAGTACGGTGAATCCGAGCAACTCTTCATCGATCCGGTGGAGTGTATCGACTGCGGCGCGTGTGTTCCGGTCTGCCCGGTGTCGGCCATTTTCGCCGGAGATGATTTGCCCGAAAAGTGGGCGAGTTTTGCCGAGAAGAATTCAAGCCACTACGGCCGGTAGGGCGTATTTCCTCAGAGGTCTACGGGAGCGATCCCGCTCCAATGCGGAGAGACTCGTTTGCCTGGGCGCTCCGCTGGGTCCGGTTGCGGGGCCATGATTGCGCACCAGGTCGAAGCCGTTGTCCTCCGCACTTGGCCGATCCATGAAGCCGACCAGATCGTCTCCCTCTTCACTCGGGACTACGGAAAGATCAAGGGTGTAGCCAAGGCAGCGGCCCGGTCACGGCGGCGCTTCGGCGGCGCGCTCGAGCCCATGACCCACGTTCGCGCGCACTACGCTGAAAAGCCCAGTCAGGAACTGGTGCGTCTCGATTCCTTCGAGATTCTTCATTCGCCGTTGGCCGAGCCGGTCGATTATGCGCGTGCCGCCGCCCTGGCTTTTTTCGCCGAGGTTCTGGAGCAGACGCTGCCCGACCACGATCCCCACGACGTTGTCTTCCGCCTGCTGCTCTCCGTGCTGGAGCAGACCCGGGTCAATCACATTTGGATGCCGATCACCTATTTCGCCCTTTGGATCACGCGTCTTATGGGCTGGCTGCCGGATTTGACCCGGTGTCTCTTCTGCGGCGCTTCGCTCGCCGGTCAGCCTGCCTATTTTCACTATTCCTCCGATGGCCTGGTCTGTGTCGAGCACAAACAGATGGGGGAGAACGGTTCTCATGCAGTCACGTCTTATGCAACTACGCTGACGCCGGATTCGCAGCTTCTGGCGGTACGCATCTTCCGCTCACCGGCATCCGCCTTTGCGGCTGAGTCGTGGCCCCGCAACCGCGGCGCCGACCTTCGCCGCTTTGCCATCCAAAGCCTTGAGCGCCATCTGGAGCGCAAACTCACCACTGCCGCCGCGCTGTCACGCCTGGGTGGTTGATAGAACTCTTCGGTAATATACGGTTCGTACCGCGATCGGGACAGAATGTTGAACACCGGCAAAAACTCCTTCCCCAGAGAACGTCTTACTCCGTCGATCTTTTTCCTCTATCTGGGCGCAGTACTATCTGGGACTCTCACCGTGCTGCTGGGTTGTGTCTTGCCGCGACTTGCTGCGCTCGATCGCCTGCGCGACCGAGATGCCGGCCTGCTGCTAATGGTTCAATTTGCCTTTGCCGCCTCCGGTGCTCTTCTGGTGCGGCGCAATTTTCATCGGACGTTGATCCGTGGATACGCGCTGACAGCTGCTGCCGCACTGGCCGTGCATATCCTGCCAAAGCCGTTTGCCCTCCCTTCGATTGCTGCCTATGGGCTCGGGCTCGGCCTGGTAATGACCTCCAACAGCATGCTCGCCGGACGCATCTTTGCCGACCACAGGGCGGTTGCGCTGGCGGTTCTGAATTTCTGCTGGAGCCTGGGCGCGACCCTCTCCCCCTTGCTGGTAGCCCGGGTATTCGACCGGTTCTCCATGGGAGCTATCAGCACTACGGTGGCTTTGTCCTCGGCGTTCTTTGCCGTGGTTACGATTTTGGGTCGATTCCACCACTTCATTGAAGAAGAGCAACCAATCGTCATCTCGCGTGAGTCCGCAACTCGTACGGTTGCTTATTTTGGGCTGCTCGCTTTTCTTTATGTGGGGATCGAGACGGCAACAGGAAACTGGATGACTACCTATGTCTCGCGCGTGGCCGTATGGGGCTTTGCCAGAAGCAACCTGGTGACCGCTTGCTTTTGGTTTTCCCTGTTGTTCGGCCGCGGAATCGCACCGCTTATTCTTTTGCGAATGGCAGATGAAAAGCTCTACCTGCTGTCTGTTTCCGGAGCCGCAGCTGGCATTTGCTTGCTGGTAGCTGCCCATAGTGCTCGATTCTTGTTCCTCGGCGCCGTGGTCACCGGCCTGAGCCTGGCCCCTATCTTCCCCCTGACGCTGTCTCTGTTCATGGCCAAAGCCGGCCAACCCAAAAATTCCGGATGGGTATTCGCGGTCGCCGGTTTTGGCGGAGGTACTTTGTCCTGGCTTACGGGAATCGTCTCGAGCAGCGCGCGGTCTCTCCGCCTCGGCTTGCTGGTACCGGCAGCCGCAGCTTTCCTGTTGCTCTTTTTGGCATCCCGATTGCGTTCGGCAACGGCGGCCGGCGGGCTGAACCCGCTGGCCCCCAAAGCTGCTCCCGGTCGAGCGTGAAGCTCAAGCCAATCCTGGCTCACCCATTCAAGAGAGAGCCAACAATGCCGCCGACAACTCCGCCTTCGGTTCGCTCTCTGGCGGCCGACGGCATGTATTGCTGGAGCTGGTGAGCCAACTTGGCAGATAGGTAGAGTCTGCAGCCAGACCCGTCCAGGACCGGTCAATGCGGCGAGAAAGATTCCGTCTCCGCCGAAGATCATGTTCTTGATTCCAGCAATCCTGGTGATCTGGAAGGCAACGCTGGTTTGGAAGGCGCCTACGTGCCCGGGGTGCACGCGCAGCGTCTCTCCCGCCGCCAGGTCCTTGATTACCAGCTCCCCCGACAATTCGATCCAGCAAGCGCCTTGTCCGGTCACCTTCTGCAGCAGAAATCCGTCTCCGCCGAAGACACCGGCGCCCAACGATTGCTGGAAGCCGACCCCGAGCTGAACCTGGGGGGTCGCGCAGAGAAAGCCATGGCGGTGGATCATGTATTCCAATCCGGGGCCAACCTGCACCGGCTGGATGTGCCCGGGAACCCGGGTGGCGAAGGCAATCTCGCCCCGGCCGCCCATGGCGCGATATTCGGTCATGAACAGGCTGCCTCCGCCCGCTACCCGCTTCAGCGCACCGAAGAATCCGCCGCCTCCGCCAAACTGAGTGTGCGTTTGCATCTGGATGGTGCTGCTCATCCAGGAGAGTTCTCCAGCTTCTGAGATCACGGTCTCATTCGGCTCCAGCGTAAACTCGAGAACCGGCAGGGTGGTGCCGACGATACGGCTTTGCATAGAAGACTCCTTCGTGAAACGGATGGGCCACCAGTTTAGCTGAACGAGCAGCGCTGCAGCTTGGTTTAAAATCCAACCGTGGCTTTGCAAGTAACCAGCGCACTTACCTTCCAGGAACTTCTCTTTCGTCTGCAAACCTTTTGGGCCGAGCGTGGATGCGTGCTGCAACAGCCCTACGACGTGGAAGTCGGCGCCGGCACCATGTCCCCCGAAACCTTTCTGCGCGTTCTTGACCCGCGGCCGTTCTCCGTGGCCTATGCGCAGCCCTCCCGCCGGCCGGCCGACGGGCGCTACGGCGAAAACCCCAACCGCCTCTTCAAGCACACGCAGTTTCAAGTTGTGCTGAAGCCCCCACCGGCCAATGTGCAGGAAATTTATCTGGAATCCCTCGCCGCCATCGGCATTGACCTGCGCCAGCACGACCTGAAATTTGAAGAAGACAACTGGGAAGCGCCCACGCTGGGGGCCTGGGGTATTGGCTGGCAGGTAATGCTCGATGGGCTGGAAATCACCCAGTTTACCTACTTCCAGCAGTGTGGAGGCCTCGATCTCGATCCCATCTCCGTGGAGATCACGTACGGCCTGGAACGCATCGCTGCTTTTCTGCAGGATGTCGACTCTCGTCTACGACGTGGTTTGGGCGCGCACTCCGAATCCTGTCACCTATGGCGAGGTCCGCCACCTGGAGGAAGTGCAGTTCTCCGTCTATAACTTCGAGGAAGCGGATGTGGAGAAGCTTTGGGAACACCTGCGGCTCTACGAATCGGAGTGCCAGCAACTGCTGAGCCGGGCGGCGCACCAGCCGGAGGATCTGAGCGCGGCCGAACGACGCCGCTTTCCGGTCCTGGCTGCTTACGACCTCTGCCTGAAGTGCTCCCATCTCTTCAACCTGCTCGATGCTCGCGGCGCGATTTCTGTTACTGAGCGCGTCGGCATCATCGCCCGCATCCGCGTCCTCGCCGTTGGCATCGCCAAGGCCTATGCGCAGATGATCGCGCGGGAGTCTAATGCCTGAACTGCTGTTGGAAATAGGCCTGGAAGAGATCCCGGCTCGCATGATCGCTGCAGCGGAGGCCGAACTGGCCCGCCGGGTAGAGGCTCTCCTCAGCAAGCAGCGCTTGCTGGCCTCGCCGGATCCGGCAATCGATAGCTACTCCACTCCACGCCGGTTGGCGGTGCGGGTGGCAGGCGTGCTCGCCCAGCAGCTCGACATGCAGGAACAGCTCACTGGTCCTTCCTGGAAGGCAGCCTTCCCCGACGGGCAGCCAGGACCGGCGGCGCAAGCCTTCGCCAAAAAAGCCGGTGTCCCGGTCGCCGCGCTGGAGAAGATTGTCACCCCCAAAGGCGAGTACGCGGCAGCTACCATTCAGCGGCCGGGGCAGAGCGCCGAAAAGGTTCTGAGCGAGTCGCTGCCCGGGGAACTGGCTGCGCTTTCCTGGCCCAAAACCATGTACTGGCGAGCCAATAAGCCGGAGCGCTTTGTCCGCCCGCTCCGCTGGCTGCTCTGTCTACTGGACGAAAACGTGGTTGCGCTGGAGTTTGCCGGCATCCGCGCCGGCCATGTCAGCTATGGCCATCGCGTCCTTTACGGCGACCAGCCAGTCCCCATTGCCCGGCCTTCTGCCTATCCCGCGGCGCTCGAGGCCGCCTATGTGGTGGCCGATGTCGCCGCGCGCCGCCATCGCATCCGCAAGGCCCTTGATGCTGCGACGCGAACTCTCCCGAAGGCGCGGTGGCGTGAAGACCACGCCCTGGTGGAACAGGTCACCCACCTGACGGAGTGGCCGAGCGTGCTATGCGGCAATTTCCAGCCCGAATACCTGGCTCTGCCGGAAGAAGTCCTAGTCACTGTGATGCGCGACCACCAGAAGTACTTCGCGGTCGAAGATAACCAGCATAGGCTAGCGCCCCATTTTCTGACGGTTCTGAATACCGAAGTAGACGCCCAGGGAGATGGCCATCATCCGCCATGGCAACGAGCGGGTCTTGCGCGCCCGCTTCAACGATGCCCGATTCTTCTGGGACTACGATCAAAAGATTCCTCTCCACCAGCGGCTTGAAAAGCTTAAGACGGTCACTTTTCAAAGGGATCTTGGCAGCTACTTCAGCAAGACCGAGAGCAACCTGCTGATGGCAAGAGCCGTCGCTGCCGCGGTTGCTGCACAGGGAATTCTGCTTGATCAGCCAGCGCTCGAAGAAGCCGTGCTGCTTGCCAAGACCGATCTCACCACCGAGCTGGTGAAGGAATTTACCGAGCTGCAAGGTGTTGTCGGGGGTCTCTACGCGCGCGCTCAAGAGCTGGGCGAAACGGTAGCGCAGGCCATCTACTCGCAATATTTGCCGGCTGGAGTAGAAGATCCCATTCCCGCAACGGCAGAAGGCCAGATCCTGGGCTTGGCCGACCGCATGGCAACCATCGTGGAGATGTTCGCCATTGGGTTGGCGCCCAGTGGATCGAAAGACCCTTTCGCGCTTCGCCGGGCCGCCAACGGAGTGGTCAAAATCCTCGCCGAATCGGGCTTGCCGCTTACCCTCGCAGAGCTCCAGAGCTTGGCGTTGGACCACTTGCCGCGAGCCCGCTCCGGGGAAGGCGCCAGTGCCGTGGGGGTCTTTCTGAAGGAGCGTCTCGACTTCTACCTCCGCGAAGTTCTCGGCTATGCCTATGACGTGGTGAATGCCGTGCTCTCAACGGGTCTTAGCACGGTGACGGACGCCATGGCTCGGGCGCAGGCGCTCACCCAGGTCCGCGGGTCAGACGATCTGCTTGCCATCTCCACTGCGTTTAAGCGGATTAAGAACATCCTCCGCCAGGCAGCGGAGAAGAAGGACAAACAAGCGGACTCCGTTGCCGGCGAAAATCTAACCGAGGCGGCCGAGCGGCACCTGTACGCAGAGATGGTCAGAATTGCGCCCCAGGTGGAGGCTCTTCGCGACCGCAAGCAATATCTTCAGGCCATGGAATTGATCGCGGCTCTCCGCCCTGCGATCGACGGCTTCTTTGACCAGGTCATGGTCATGGCGCCCGAGGCTCATCTGCGCGCAAACCGTCTGGCCCTGATTGCCTCGGTGCTCAGCGATTTTTCCCGCATCGCAGATTTCTCCGAGATCATCGCGGCATAACTTCTGGTAGTCACCGCGGCACGACTTTAGTCGGGCCGGTGAGGCCGAACCAAGATCTGGGCCTTTAGAGTCTGCGTGAGAACCACCTCTCTAGATTCAAAACCATGAGGACACTATGCCACGAATGGATCGGCATCCTGCCCCGAAAGCAGCACCAAAACAGCTATGTTAATAGAATGTTAAAAGTTGTATAGTATTCCAACGGATCGTATATCAGTTGAACCGGAGACGGTGCAAATTACGGTGCGGACCCTCCTCTATTTGCAGCCGAACGATGACCTGCCGCACAGCAAAAAGGGAGATTTCACTCGGGAGGCTGACCAATGACCCGGATCTCTTTTCATCAGAAACTCGAGAGTCTTCGTGAGCGCCTTCTGCAAATGGCGGGTGTAGCGGAACAGACACTACGGTACGCGCTGGATGCACACTGCCGCGGGGAGCTTTCAGCCTGCGCGAACGTGCGCCTGAACGAGGCAATTATTAACCGCTCGGAGCGCGAGATCGACCAGATGGCGCTCGATCTTCTGGCGATGGAGCAGCCCATGGCCGTGGATCTGCGGTTTGTTCTCGCCGCCATCAAGATCAACTCTGACCTGGAGCGAGTCGGCGACCAGTCGATGACCATTGCTTTGCTGGCGGAGGAACTCGCCGGCAGCCAGCCATGCGAGTTTCCGGTGGATATTCCGCGCATGGCGGAACTATCGATGACCATGGTTCGCAAAGCCCTTCAGGCGCTGACCGATCGAGATGCCGACCTGGCCACCAGCGTACTGGCCATGGATGACGCGGTCGATGAGATGAACCGCAACGCCAAGGGCGTGCTTCTCGATTGCATCGCGCAGGACTCCAGCGCGGCCCAATCGGCCATCAATCTGCTGTTCATCTCCCGCAGCCTCGAACGCATCGCGGATCACGCTACGAACATGGCCGAAGACGTCATCTTCTGGGTGCGCGGAGCGGATGTTCGCCACGGCCACACTCTGCAAACGCAATAGGGAAGAGGTTGCGGTCCTTTTGGCCGCAATTCACCCTCAGTTCACGCGCTGCAACCGGGCAATCAGCTTCTGGGCGAGGTTCTCACCGGAATCTGACCAGAGCAGCCGGCTGCTGATCCCGCAGTTTTCCTGGATGGCGTTGGTGACTTCCACCAGCTTCTGAACATTCCGCTTCACATACTCCTCGGCGATTTGATCCAGTTCGATCTCTTCCAGCAGAAAGGGCGTGTCCAGTCCAAAATCCACCCGGACTTCCCCGTTCTGCTCGTAGGCCCCCTCATCGAAGTGAGGCCCGAAGCCGACCACGTGCACCATCACCGGCTGCTGTTTCCAGGTTGGGTCAAGCCCGCCAACGGTTTCCGCCAGCCACAGATCCCACTTGAACTCGAATTCGTACGCGAAGTCGTCATGCAGTATCTCGGTGGCCTCGGCCACTGCTTGTTCCGGCGCGGACTCCCGCACCTCAGTTTCCTCGTAAATCCTCTGATAAAAGGGAGCCTCATTCCAGGAGACGGGGTAAGCTGCGGCAGCGTGTACCCTCAGCGTTCCCCCTTCACCCGCGAACTGCTTGAGCACCGAGACGATTGCGGGAGCAAGCGCCGGAAGACGAAAATTAGGGAACCATAGACTCAGATACAACCGGTCAGCCATCTCTTCATTTTAAGCGTTCTTTGAGCAGCCGCCCGACGGCCGATAAAGGCAGGAGTGAGAAGATGGAGAGCATGGCCGTGCTGGATTTCCTGTCCAAACTGGTGACACGGCAATCTTCTTGCGCCGTTCCTCGCAGAAAGGCGGACATGCGCCTCTTCCCAGTGCTGTGCGGCAGGAAATGCGTATAACGCCTGCCAGCTTGCGCTCCTGGATCCTGGTACTCGCCGGGGGCCTGGTGGCTGCCATTGCGCTCTTCCTGGGGTATGGGCGATGGCAGGTGCGCCGTCTGGGCCATGACAAGCTGGATGGATTGGCAACCACCGTCCAGCAATCCACCGACGGCTTCACCCACTCGGAGTCGCGGGGCGGCCACACGTTCTATACTCTCCACGCCTCTAAGGCGGTGCAGTTCAAGCGCGACGGACATGCCGAGCTGCACGACGTGAGCATCACGCTCTACGACGCACAGGGAGCTCCAGCCAACCGCATCTATGGCAGCGACTTCGATTGGGATCCGGTCAACGGCGTAGCTCGCGCCATGGGCGAAGTCCAGATCGATTTTCAGGGAACCACTGCTCCCGGACCGCAAGCCGGCAAGGCCACCTCAGACGAGGACGAAAGCAAGAATACGGTGCACGTCAAGACCTCGGGCCTGGTCTTCAACAAAAAGACGGGGCAGGCCACCACCACAGAAAAGCTCGAGTTCCGGCTGGCAGAGGCAGCGGGCAGCGCGATGGGCGCGAGCTTTGATTCCCAAACAGGAATCTTGGTTCTGGACGCTGACGTTGCTTTCAATTCCAGCGTGGGAGGAAAACCGCTGCAGGTCCGCGCCCGTCATGCGCAGTTCGATCGCGCCAGCCGGCTGCTGTATCTTCTCCAGGACGTGACCGACTATGCCGACAGCCACAGCTCGTCCGATCAGGCAACGGTCTCCTTCCGCGCCGATGGGTCGGCCTACCAGGTCGAGGCGCAAGGCAATGTGATCCTCAAAGGGAGTGAGGGCCAGCAGATCAACACCCGAAAGGCGCATATTGACCTGGGCCCCAAGAGCGAGCCGCAGCAGGCCATCGCGGATGGCGGGCTGCTCTACGTTGCCAACAATGCCGCCCGCTTGCTCCATGGGACGGCCTCGTCCGCAACTTTGTCATTTGGCCCTCAGTCCACCATCCGGCACGCGCAGCTCCGCGACGCCGTTTCCCTGGTACTGGACGAGGAAAAGTTGCCGGGGGTCAACCCCACCAGGCAAAATGCGCCGGTAACTACAACCCGCCAGATGGGGGCTGCGAAAGTCGACATCGATTTCGCCCCCGGGCCCGGCAGCCCTACGGCGGAACACGTACTGGCGGTTGGGAGCGCGCGCCTGAACGTCCACGAGATCTATGCCAAAACGCCTCCCCAGGACACGACAGTGCAAGGCGATCAACTCTTTGCCACGCTCACTGACGGAGAAGTTCTCTCCAGCCTGCGCGGAACTGGCCACACCAGCCTGGCCGTCGTAAGCCCCAGCGGGGACAAGCAGACCAGCACCGGTGATAACCTGCTGCTCACGTTCGCGCCGCCTACTCCCACGACGCCGCAACGGAAAGGTAGCAAAGGCCAATACGCCCCCGCCGCAGCCGGCAGCGCAGTTGCAATCTGCCGTGCAACTGGGAAACGTGACGCTGGTTCAGGAACCCGCGGCGAAGCCTGGCGGGCAGACGCCCCCTGCGACCACGGCCACTGCCGACCGGGCATCCTATGACGCCGCTACCCAGGTAGTGCAGTTGACGGGAAACCCGCGCGTTCACGAAGCCGGCGGGGATTTGACTGCGTTATTCATGGAGATTGATCGCACCACCGGGAACGCCAACGCCACCGGTGGCGTCAAGGCGACCTATCGCCAGGCGAGCGGACAGCAGAACGTGACCTTTACCGGAACTGGGCCGGTGCACGTGGTCGCCGACCATGCACATCTCGACCACCAGGCAGATCTCACTACCTTTTACGGCACGCCGCAGAGCCAGGCGCGCATGTTTCAGGGAAGCGATTCGGTCTCTGCTCCGGTACTGGAGCTCTCCCAGTCGCGCGCGACGCTTGCCGCGCATGGGCCGCCCGGCGACGCCACAGCCGTGAACGCCGTCTTTACCAGTTCCTCCAGCAATGCCAAGAGCCCACCCTCCGTGGTCCGTCTGCAGAGCCGCACCCTTCTCTATGCCGACAAAGAGCACAAGGCTGTTTTTAGCGGGAATGTGGTGGCGCAGACGGCCACCGGGGTTCTGCACTCGAGTTTCATGGACGTCTACTTCAGCCCGGCATCCGGGGCGCCGGCGCCCGGCAAGACGCCGCAGAGCAGCCAGGTATCCAAAATCGTCGCCCGGGGCGCCGTAGAGCTCCAGCAGCCCGGCCGCAAGGGCTTGGGTGAGGAGCTCGAATACACCGCGCAGGACGGCAAATTTGTGCTGACGGGAACGGCCGCGGCGCCACCGCGTCTCACCGACCAGGTACGCGGTACAGTAACCGGCAATGCGTTGATTTTCAATGATCGCGATGATAGCGTCATGGTGAGTGGCGGCCCCTCCAAAGCAGTGACTCAGACCCACGTTACGAAATGAATGCAAAAGCTTAGTACAGACGAAATTGGCAAGTCTTATAAGGGCCGTCAGGTGGTTCGGGGCGTAAACCTTGAGGTCTGCCAGGGCGAGGTGGTTGGGTTGCTGGGCCCCAATGGCGCCGGCAAGACCACCAGCTTTTACATCATTGTCGGCCTCATCGCTCCCGATACCGGGCAGGTGTTTGTCGATGAAGTCGATATCACGCGCGTTCCCATGTATCTGCGGGCGCGGCAGTACGGCATCAGCTATCTGCCCCAGGAGCCCTCCGTTTTTCGCAAGCTGACGGTGGAAGAGAACATCCTCGCCGTGCTCGAAGTGCAGTCTATTTCGCTCGAAGTGCGCCGCGCCCGGACGGAGAAACTGCTCGACCAATTGAATCTGGGCCACATCCGCAAGACCCGCGGTTACGCGCTTTCGGGCGGCGAGCGGCGACGGGTGGAGATTGCCCGCTGCCTTTGCATCCAGCCCTCTTTCATCCTGCTCGACGAGCCGTTTTCGGGCATCGATCCCATCGCCGTACTGGATTTGCAGGAGATCATCTTCGACCTGAAAGCAAGTGGGATCGGGGTTCTGATTACCGATCACAACGTGCGCGAGACGCTCTCCGTTACCGACCGTGCCTACATCATCAATGAAGGGCGCATCTTCCGCACCGGAACCCCGGAGCAGTTGGGCAAAGATCCTGAGGTGCGCCGGGTTTATCTGGGAGAGGGGTTTTCCCTGAACTAGTGCCTTTCTAGCCGCTGCGTAAGAGAACATTCCGTTCATCTCGTGAAGGTTCCACAGTTTCTCTGCGTACAGGAAGAATGACCTTGGTCACAGTTCGGCTCAGTGGAAAAGCCTTCCACCATTGGGGCTCAGAAAAGGTAAACTAAGGCCGCTAGCCTCTGTTAGCGGTGAGAACGCGATGGCTCTTCTACAACCAAAGCTCAGTTTGAAGGTTGCGCAACGGCAGATTCTGACGCCTGGCCTGATGCAGATGGTCAGCGTGCTGGCGCTCAACAAGCTGGAGCTGAAAGAGCTGATCAACACGGAAATTGTTGAGAATCCTGTGCTGGAGGAGCTGGAAGAGAGCGTTCCCCTCATCGATGACCTGGCACAGAAAGAAGCGGAGCGCGAGCGAAGCGTCGAAGAGACCGCAGCCCAGGCAGAGCGCGACAAGCGTGATCCGTTCGACGAGATCGACTTCGGCTCCTATTTCCAGGATTATCTCGATCCCGGTTTTCGCACCCCCAACGGCTTTGAGCAAAGCGACAAGCCCTCTTTTGAAAATTTCCTTTCCCAGCCCAGCACCCTGGCCGATCACCTCTCCTGGCAGCTGGGTTCCCTGAACGTTAGCCGGAACCTGCGGGCCGCCGCAGAGTATGTGGTGGGCAATCTGGATGAAGACGGTTATCTCCTGGCTGGGGATGAGGAATTGCTGGCAGGCTTCGAGCGGGAGTATCAGCCTGCTCCGGGCGCCTCGACCCCCGGCGCCGCCGAGCTTCTTGCCGAAGCAGTGCAGTTGGTGCAGAACCTGGATCCTGTCGGCGTGGCTACGCGGACCCTGCGGGAGTGCCTGCTGGTGCAAATCGAGGCGCACCGCCGTGAACTTCAGCTTCAGCTGGAACGCCAGCGTGCGACCGCTATGGATGCGCATGCCGGTTCGGGTGCAAACGAAGTCGAGCCCGCCAGCCCGCACGACGACCGATTGCAGGTATGCGCCCTGGCCGCTCGCATCGTCGATCAACATTTATTGCTGTTGCAAAAGCGCGACCTGCGCGAGATGTCCAAGGTGCTGACGGCGCAGCCCGACGCCATCCAGCAGGCCATCGATTTTATTCGCACCCTCGACCCCCGTCCCGGCCAGCGATTTAATCGCTCCGATGCCCGCCTGATCGAGCCCGACGTGGCCTTCGTCAAGCGCGGAGGCGAGTTCGTCGTGGTCATGAACGAGGAAGATCTGCCTACGCTGCGGCTCAATCACGGGTACCGCAAACTGCTCTCGCAGGAAGGCACCGAGCGAGACGTAAAGGATTATGTCAAAGAGCGTTACCGCTCGGCCTTGCAACTGATGCGCAACATCGAGCAGCGCAAGAACACGATCCTCAGAACCTGCGAGGCGATTGTCCGCCGCCAGGGCGAGTTTCTGGAGCGCGGGGTCGACGCGCTCAAACCGATGATGATCAAGGACGTTGCGGAAGAGATCGGGGTGCATCCTTCGACCGTCAGCCGGGCGGTCTCGAGCAAATATGTGCACACCTCGCAAGGCGTCTTTGAGCTTCGTTTCTTTTTCTCCGAGGGCGTCCACGGGCCGGAAGGGGGAAGCACACCCCTGATGCTGCTCAAGCGCAAGGTCAAAAAGTTGATCGATGACGAAGATCCCCGAAAGCCCCTTACCGATGATTTGATTGCCAGCATGCTGGAGGCCCAGGGTATCGACGTAACCCGCCGCACCGTGGCCAAATACCGCGAAGATCTGCGCATTCCCAGCACCCACCAGCGCCGAGTGCGCGATTAATTTAGAATCGGATTCTTCTTTAGGGAGTGAGCATGCCGGTTGAATGTACGGGCAGGCAGGTCGCAGTCACCAAACCGCTGCGTACGCTGGCGGAATCGGGAATTGAGCGCATAGCCAGAATTCTCGGCAGAATCACCAGCGCCCACGTGGTTCTCACCGCGGAAAAATACCGGCAGATCGCCGAGGTTACGGTCAAAACCCGGGCGTGCACGCTGGTTGCGCTGTGCGAGTCGCCGGCCAGCATGGAGACCGCGCTGCGTGACGCGCTGGTGAAAGCCGAATCTCAGGCGACGCGGCATAAAGACAAGCAGCGCTCGCGCAAGCGTCAACCCAAGCAGGAGAAGAGCGTGGAAGAGGCGGGTGTCGCGCGCACCGGCCGGGGAAGTGTTGCCCCCAGCAAGGCTGCCAAAGCCGCGACTGCAAATGGAACGGCCAACGGCAAGAACCACGTCCAGCCGGCGATCCCCGTCACGGTACATTCCTTTCCCGCGCGGGTCCCGATCGCCGAGCCGCACATCGTTCGCTCCCAGGAGTCGGTGGCCCTGCGGCCCATGACACTGGAGGAGGCGGTCAAGGAGGCGGAGTTCCGCGATCGCGACGTTTTTGTTTTTCGCGATAACGAAGGTAATGTGAAGGTTTTGCATCGCAAGCGTGATGGCAAGATGGAATTGATCGAAGCCCCCTGATGCGGTCCCTGATGCCGCCCATTTGTCGCAAACGCAGTGTTGAATTTCACCACCGCAGCAAGCACAGCGCAATCCCCGCGGATGATTTTTTTAGGACCTTAAGTAACTGCGACCTCGGAGCTTGCCGGTACTTCTTTCAGGGGATATTCCTGCTTGGAAAGCGACCCTGATACTCAAGCTTGAGGAATAGTGTCCCGCGGCGATCCAATATGAATTCAGAAGCTGATGTGGCCGTAATTACGGACCAGCAAAAGTCTTTACTGGAAGCATTGCCCTGCTACGTCTTTGTGCAGCGCGGCGGCAATGTGGTTTATGCCAATCGTGTTGCGCGCGAGATCCTCCATCTTCAAGAAGATGCGATCCTCCCTGTCGACGATCTCTTCAGTGGGCAGTTTCCCGGCTTTGTGTATGCCCATCCGGGATCAACGCCGCGAGTGTCTGGCAATATCTTCGGTTCCGGCGGCCAGGCCTATTCCTCCGATTTCAACTGCCAGATGCGTACCCCGCTCGACCCGTCAGTGCCGGTTCGCGGAAGCTTCCGCATGCTGCGCGTTGAACCGGAAGCGGAGCTGCTGATCGTCGCCCTGCGCAACCCGGAGCAGGAAGGGGCCAGAGGCGTGGAGCACGGTTCGCCGTCCAACTTTCTGGAGCATTTATTGAATGCAGCGCCTGAAGCCATCATGATCACGCGCGGCTCGAAGATCCTGCATATCAATCGGGAGTTTGAATCCCTCTTCGGCTTCAATGCCGACGAAGCGCTGGGGCGGAACTCGTACGACATTCTGATTCCGCAAACCCGCCGGCACGAGTTCGACATGTTGGAGCACACCATGCAGCTCCATGGCCGGGCCTCGATGGATACGGTGCGTCTGCATAAGTCGGGCGAGCTGATCGATGTTTCCATACTGGCGGCGCCCATCAATATGGCGGGCGTGGAAGTGGGCAATTTTGTCAGCTACCGTGACATTCGCGAGAAGAAGCAAACCAATGCCCGGCTGCAGCATGACGCCATGCACGATTCTCTGACCGGCCTGGCCAATCGTGCCTTGTTCCTCGACCGCCTGCAACTCACCATGGCCCGGCAGCAGCGCCACTCCCAGCTCAACTTTGCTGTGATGTTTCTCGATCTCGACCGCTTCAAGGCGGTGAACGACAACCTGGGCCACGCCTGCGGCGACGATCTGCTGGTGCGCATGGCCGCCCGCCTGAGGGCCTGCTTTCGGCCGGAAGATACCGTGGCCCGCTTTGGAGGAGATGAATTCGCCATCCTGATCGAGGACGTCACGAATATCTCCGACGTAACCAAAATTGCTGAACGCGCGCAGCACGATATCCGCCTGCCCGTCGACGTGAGCGGCCACGAGGTCTTTGTCACGGCCAGTATCGGTATCGCCTTCGGCACCCTCGACCACACCAGTCCGGAGCAGGTCTTGCGCGATGCGGACTATGCCATGTACCAGGCCAAGTCCAACGGTCACGCCCGGCATGAGGTCTTTGACGGCTCCATGCACGTGCATGTGGCGGCGCAGATGCGCAAAGAGCAGGACCTCAAGACCGCCCTGGAAAAAAAAGAATTCGAGGTCTGGTACCAGCCGATCTACCGGTTGAAGACGGGAGAAATCGAAGGCTTTGAGGCGCTGTTGCGCTGGAGGCGTGCCGACGGAGAGTTCGTGCCGCTGCAGGATTTCCTGCCCACCGCGGAGGAGACCGGCCTGGTTGTTCCCATCGGTCTGTTCGTGCTGGAGCAAGTTTGCCGGCAGCTGAGTCGCTGGGCAGTGACCTCGCCGAACGCCGGCCCGACCATCGATGTGAATCTGTCGTTGCGGCAGTTCAGGGACCCTGACCTGGTGAGCCGCCTCGCAGAATTGCTGGCGAAATGGAAGGTCTCGCCCGGGCGGCTGCGTCTCGAAGTGACCGAGGCTGCTGTCAATCAGGATCCGGAAGGCGCCCTGGCGATCTTCCAGGCCATGGCCGATCTGAAGATAAGCCTCGCCCTGGACAACTTCGGCGCCGGCCTGGCCTCGATGAACCACTTCATCCGTTTGCCCATCGACCTGGTGAAGGTCGACCGCCGCCTGATCGCTTACCTGGCGATTCCGGGCAAGCAGGGGGCGATCCTGCAAACCATCTTCGATCTTGGGCGGATGCTCCAGGTGCGCATGCTGGCCGAGGGCATCGAGCGCAAGGAACAGCTGGAAGCGTTGCTTGCCTACGGCTGCGACTTGGGACAGGGGCATCTGTTTTCTCCCCCGGTCACTCAGGAAAAGGCGCAAGTGTTGTTGCAGGATGGCCGTTGGCGCCTTTGATTTTGTCTCAAATGGGCAACTACCCATGAAGCAGCACAGGGTCTGGTGAATGCTACGATGACCCCATGCCACGCAGACGCGCACCCGTAGGGCAGGCAAAGCAAGCAAAGTCCACCGCCAGCAAGAAAACTGCCGCGGTGGTGCCCGCGGTTGCTTCCGAGCTGGTGATCCTGACTGGCCTTTCCGGTTCCGGCAAGGCCTCTGCGCTCAAGGCCTTTGAGGATCTGGGTTTCTATGCGGTCGACAACATGCCGCTGGAGTTGATTCCCGCATTCGCCGACCTGGTTCGGCAATCGGCGGAGATCAACCGCGCGGCCCTGGTAGTCGACGTGCGCGAGGGCCAGCATCTCGATCGCTTCCCGGCTATCCTTCGCCAGGTAAGAAAAGTGCTTTCGACCACGGTTGTCTTTCTCGACGCCTCAGACGCCTCCTTGCTGCGACGATTCTCCGAGACCCGGCGTCCCCATCCCCTGGGGCGAACGGAGACTGTGGTGCGTGCCATTCATGCGGAGAGAAAGCTGCTCGATCCCATTCGCAATCTGGCGGATATAAGCGTTGATACTTCCAGTTACAACGTCCATGAGCTGCGCGCCTACATCCTGCAGAAGTTTGAGCGCGGCGATACGGACAAGAATCTCCTGGTCTCCTCCATCAGTTTCGGCTACAAGAACGGCGTGCCGCTGGAGGCCGACCTGGTCTTCGACGTCCGGTTCTTGCCCAATCCGCATTTTGTGCCCGAGTTCCGGCATCTGACTGGGCGCCATCCCAAGGTGGCAAAATATATCCGCGAGTTCCCTCAGACTGCCGAGTTTCTGGACCGCATCACGGATCTGCTGCTCTTTCTCTTGCCCCACTACATTGAGGAGGGAAAGAGCTACCTGACCGTAGCCTTTGGCTGCACCGGCGGCCAGCATCGTTCGGTGATGATTGCCGAGGAAGTGCGCAAGCGGCTGGCCAAGGAGGGCTACCGGGTTAAGGCCGTCCACCGGGATATGCCCCACTGAAGTACGAAGTTGGGGCCTGAGGAAAGAAAAAGCAACCGCAGGTCCCTACGCTTCGCTCCGACCTTAGGGATCATGGGCCTGGGGCACACCCAAGGTGGTGAAAAGCGCATTCTATCCAGCAACGGCTCTCCATGGAAGCGTCGCCCTCCCCTTTGTCATCCCGAGCGAAGCCGAGGGATCTGCAGTTCCGCGGACCATTCCTGGAAATGTTTTTTCGACCGAAGCGAAGCTTAGTGGAGCGACGGTTGCTTTTTGACTCCCGCCGCGGACAGGGCTCTCCAGAATGGCAAGCCAACGGCTGCAAGACCAGCCGCGCGGTTGGCGATTACAATAACGGGATGCATTCCAGGCAGCGTCGCGCCCCCGGGGTTTCCGCTTGAAGAAGCTGTTGCGCCTGATGGGCTATGTGCAGCCGTACTGGCTGCAGGCGATTGCCTCGGTCATCCTGATGGCCGCCGTGGGTCTTCTCGATGCCTTCCGCCTTCTGCTGGTCGGTCCCATTTTCGAACGCGTACTCAACCCCAATGCGCCAGACCGGACGATTCCGCTCTTTGGCCCCCGCTTCAACATAAGCTTGCAACAGATTGTTCCCGCGCATTTGCACAATGCGTGGACCATCGTCGCTTTCGCCCTGGTCGTTTCCACCTTGCTGAAGGGAATCTTCGATTATTGCGGAACCTACCTGGTGAACTATGCCGGCTTCGGCATGATCACCGACCTGCGGGATGATCTTTACAACGCCATCCTGCGGCGTTCCGTCTCCTTTTTTCAACAGCACGCCACCGGCACCATCGTTTCAACCCTGATCAACGATATCGAGCGGGTGCAGTTTGCCATGTCTTCGGTATTAGCGGAGTTCCTGCAGCAGTTTTTTACCCTGATCTTCACCGCCTGCGTAGTGGTGGTGCTGGGCGGAAAGCTGGCATGGCGTCTTGCTGCTCTTTGTTCCTGTCGTTCTCGCGTCGGCACGCAGGATCGGCCGCGAGGTGCGCCAGACCACCCGCAGAGGGCAGGATAAGCTGGCGGAGATCCAGAACATACTGCACGAAACCATCACCGGGAACCGCATTGTCAAAGCCTTCAACATGGAGCTTTGGGAGATGACGCGGTTCAAGCAGGCGGCCCGCCGGCTCTTCGACGCCAACCTTCGTTCGGTGCGCGCGCAAGCCATCAGTTCACCACTCATGGATACCATCGGCGCAGTGGCGATCGCCTTGCTGCTCTGGGTCGGCCGCAACAGCATCCGCAGCCACGTACTGACCGCGGGAACCTTCTTCGCTTTCATCATCGCGGTTTTCAAGCTGTACGAGCCGGTGCGCAAGTTCGCGCTCTTCTACAACAACTTTCAACAGGCATTGGGCGCATCTTCGGAGATCTTTCGCTTTATGGATACGCAGGATGAAGTGCGGGAGAAAGCCGGCGCCCATGTTCTGAAAGAGTTCCGCCAGGAGATCCGGATCGAAAACGTCTGCTTCGACTATCGCAGCGAGGAAGGCGAGCGGCAGGTATTGCGCGAGATCAACCTGGTGGTGCCGCGAGGTGAAGTGGTAGCGCTGGTCGGGCCCAGCGGCGCCGGGAAATCCACCCTGGTGAACCTGATCCCGCGCTTCTTTGACGTCACGGCGGGCAGCATCCGCATTGACGGGCATGACTTGCGCGATGTGAGCCTGGCCTCTCTCCGCTGCCAGATCGGCAACGTAACCCAGGAGACGATTCTCTTCAACGATACCGTCCGCAACAACATCGCTTACGGCGAGGCAGGAATCCCTATGAGCAGGGTAATTGCCTCCGCCAAAGCAGCGTTGGCGCACGACTTTATCGAGCGGCTGCCGGAAAAATACGACACCGTCATCGGCGAAAAGGGCTTTCGTCTTTCCGGCGGCGAGCGCCAGCGCATTGCCATTGCCAGGGCGCTGCTCAAGAACGCGCCTATTCTCATTCTCGATGAGGCCACCTCGTCGCTGGACTCGGAGAGCGAGTCGCTGGTGCAGATTGCGCTCTCGAACCTGATTGCCGGGCGCACCGTCTTTGTTATCGCCCACCGCCTAGTCGACCGTCCGGCGTGCCTCCCGCATCGCGGTCATCGAAGATGGCCGCATCACCGCCATCGGCCCGCATGAAGAGCTGCTCCGCGTCTCACCGACTTATCAGCGTCTGTATCAGTTGCAATTCATGGATCCGGCCGAATTCCCTGGAAATGTGATTCCCAGGGAAGCATTGAATGGAGAGTCGCTGGAAGCCGCTTTCAGCGCTGAGGTGGAGCTTTGAGCGCATCGGGCCGCAAATCCCCTCCTCCGCTGATTCTCCGGTTTCTCCTCCCGTCTACTCGATGACCGGCTTTGCCCGGGTCAGCGGGCGCATCAGCGACCTGCTGTCCTGGAATCTTTCGCTGAAGAGCGTCAACCACCGATTTCTCGATCTGCACATGCGCATGCCGGGCGGCACCGAGCAATTGGAGATGCGTCTGCGCCGGCTGCTCAAGGAGAAAGTACTGCGCGGTCACCTGGAAGTGACTCTGACGATTGAGCGCGGCCTTCGTCCGAGCGCTCATTTTGACCGTGAGTTGCTGCAGGGCTACATCGCTGCCTTCCGCACCGCCGCCGCCGAGACCACGCTCGAGCAGCAGCCGGATCTGAACGTATTCTTTCGCCTGCCTGGTGTGTTGACCGGGGAGTCACGCTTCAGCGACGAAGATATGCAGGCGCTGGAGGAAGATGTAGCCGCGCAAACTGGCCCGCTGGTGGAGGCTTTGAATCGCATGCGAGGCCAGGAAGGCGCGTCGCTGGCCCTGGAGCTTGCCGCCAGCATGGAACGGCTGGACCTCGCCGTATCCCAGGTGGCAAAGATGCGGCACGAGGTGCAAAAGGCCTACTTTGAGCGCATTAGCCAGCGTATCGCGGGCCTGCTGAACGGCAACGCAGGCGTCGACCGTGATCGCCTGCTGCAGGAAGCGGCCATGCTGGCCGAGCGCAGCGACGTGGAAGAAGAGGTCACGCGCCTGCGAACCCACATCCAGCATTTCCAATCGCTGTTGCGGGCAGGCGGTGAGGTGGGCAAGAAGCTCGATTTTCTGCTGCAGGAGATGAACCGTGAGGCCAACACGTTGCTTTCTAAGACGGGTGGGGTGAGCGGCAATGGTCAGCGCATTACTGATTTGGGCCTGGGAATGAAATCGGAGATCGAAAAGGCCCGCGAACAGGTGCAGAATCTTGAATAACACCTGTGCGGGACTGCACAACCGGCAAACCGCTGTATCATCATAGGACACGACTTTGGCGGGAATTCTGTTCATCATCTCGGCTCCTTCCGGCTCTGGTAAATCGACCTTGGTGAACCAGTTGCGTTCGCTGGTGACGGGTCTGGATTTCTCTGTCTCCTACACCACGCGCGCCCCGCGCGGTTCGGAACAGCAAGACCGCGAATACCACTACGTTTCGCCCGCCAAATTTCAGGAAATGGTCGATCATGGCGAATTTCTGGAGTGGGCCAACGTCTTTGGCAACTACTACGGCACCGCCCGCCGCTCACTCACCGACGCTCAGGCGGCAGGCAGGGACTTGCTCCTCGACATCGACGTTCAGGGAGCGGCTCAGGTGCGAGAGAAGATCCCGAACGCGGTGAGCATTTTTGTTCTTCCTCCCAATCCCGATGTTCTGGCCACCCGTCTGCGTAATCGGAGCCGGGCCGAGGGCAGCATTCGCGAGGAGGAGATCAATCGGCGGCTGGCCAAGGCAAGAGGCGAAATCGAGAATTACCGCCAGTATCGCTATATCCTGGTAAACGATATCCTTGATCAAGCGGTTGAATCGCTGACCGCGATCGTGATTGCGGAAAGGGCGAGGCGTGATGGAACGCCGCAAGACCCTGAAACGGAACGGATGATAAAGCTCGCCGATAAATGCCGGCAGGCGAACGCTACCGATCGCCTGTATCCGGTGCTTTCCTCGTTCGGGCTGCTCGACATGCACGCCACTCCCGCCTGACTGCCGGCGAGAAACCTACGACAGGAGGCAAGATGACGACAGAGGATGGAATTGACAGTAATTTTCGTTACGTAGTGATGGCGGCCCGCCGTGCCAGGCAACTGCAGAATGGTTCGCAGCCGCTCATTGATTCCCGCTCCAACAAGGCTTGCCGCGTAGCCCAGGAAGAGATCGCCGCGGGCAAGGTCAAAGCTGCCCCGCGCCACGTGGAGGGGCCGGACGAGGTGGTTGCGGAGCCGGAAACCCCGCACGATAACCACTCCTAAGCCGTACAATCCCAGCGTACAATCAACGTTATGAAGGTCACGGTTGGTGTCTCTGGAGGCATTGCCGCCTATAAAGCGGCAGAGCTGGTGCGATCCTTGCAGCGCCAGGCACTGGACGTGCACGTGGTGATGACGGAAGCGGCCCAGAAGTTCATCACCCCGCTGACCTTTGCTTCGCTCACTGGTCATAAGGTCATCACCGGGTTATGGCCTTCGTCTGCCGGCGAACAAGCCGATCTTGATTCCTCCATCGAACACATTGAGGCGGCGCAATCGACCGAAGCCCTGGTGGTTGCGCCGGCGACTGCCAACACCCTGGCGAAATTCGCTCACGGGCTGGCAGACGACTTTCTGACCACCATGTTTCTCGCCACCCGCGCGCCGGTTATCGTGGCTCCCGCGATGAACGTAAACATGTGGGAGCATCCGGCCACCCGGCGTAACCTGGAGATCCTGGAAGAGCGGGGGGTGCGCATCGTGCCCCCGGAAAAGGGTCCCCTTGCCTGCGGCATGACCGGAAGCGGCCGGTTGGCTGAGCCGGAAGTCATTGTCGAGGCAGTGTTAGGTATGCTCCAGCATCGCAATGACCTGGCTGGAGAGACGGTTTTGGTGACGGCGGCAGGAACGCGGGAAGCTATCGATCCGGTGCGCTTCCTGGGGAATCGCTCCAGTGGAAAAATGGGCTATGCGATAGCCGAAGAGGCGCAGCGTCGCGGGGCGCGCGTGGTGTTGGTGAGTGGACCTTCCTCGCTTCGTCCGCCTGCCAACTGTGAGCTGGTTTCTGTAGTCAGCGCTGAGGAGATGCGCCGCGCCGTTCTGAGCCATCTCGATCAAGCCACGATGGTCATTAAAGCCGCTGCCGTTGCCGACTATCGCCCCAAGGTGCTGGCCGGGCAAAAGATGAAGCGCACGGGGCCCATCACCCTGGAGTTTGAGCCCACCGAAGACATACTGCGCGAAGTGGTCTCGTCCAAGCGGCCGGGGACGTTAGTGATCGGTTTCGCGGCGGAAACTGAGAATCTGCTCGAGCACGGTCGCGACAAGCTTCTGCGCAAGGGCGCGGATGCGATTGTCTTGAACGATGTATCGCGTCCTGGGCTAGGCTTTGATTCTGACCGCAATGCCGCCACTTTTCTAACCCCGCGGACCGCCATTGAACTGCCGGAGATGACCAAGAAAGAACTGGCCGGCCGCATCCTGGACGAAATAATGGCGTTGCGCCGGCCAGCTTCCCTGGTCGCCGAGACCGGCCTGGTTTCCAGCAACGCCAAGCTGCGGGAGTAAGCACGAACCGATTCTCCTAGTGACACACGGACGACGGGTGAGTGCCGCGGCACTCACCGATCGTCTGCCTAGGGAGCACAGCCGAGGGATCTGCAGTTCTCTCTCCCCGCATGTAAGCTATAGGAAATCCGGTCCAAATGCCGCTCGATCCCCAATTGCAGCAAGCCATCGCCGCGCACCTGCAGTACATGCGCGACCTGGGCATCGTTGACTTCTATCGCCGAGGCGACCCGGCAGGCGTGATCGAGCCCACACCCGAGGAGCCCCTCATTCCCCCACGTAAGCCACTCCCTTCGCAGCCCCCTGTCGGCTCCTTTGTTTCTCCGCCGAGCCGCGCCGAAGCGCTGCGCGCCATCCAGTATGAAATCGGCGATTGCACTCGATGCGCGTTGAGCGCCGGCCGCAACAAGATTGTCTTTGGCGACGGCGATCCCAACGCGCGCCTCATGTTTGTGGGCGAGGGCCCAGGGGCAGACGAGGACGCCCAGGGACTGCCCTTTGTCGGCCGAGCCGGCCAACTCCTAAACAACATGATCGCCGCCACCGGGCTGAAGCGAGAGCAGGTCTACATCGCCAACATCGTGAAGTGCCGCCCGCCCCAGAACCGCACGCCGGAGCCGGAGGAGGCCAACACCTGCTCCCCTTTTCTCTTCCAGCAGATTGATGTCGTCCGTCCGGAGGTTATCGTGGCCCTGGGTTCAACCGCTGCGACGTATCTGCTGGGCGTTAAATCCTCTCTGAGCGGCCTGCGCGGGCGAACCCACAACTGCAGGGGAGCCAAGCTCATCGTTACCTATCATCCGGCCTATCTGTTGCGCGACCCACGGCAGAAGAAAGAAGCCTGGCAAGACCTCAAGCTGGCCATGGCGGAGCTGGGCTTGTCTGTCCCATCCCGCTGACCCCGGTCTGCTTATGGCAATCTTCTGTGACGTTGTACTGCCCGTACCGCTCGACCGGCCTTTTACCTACAAGCTGAAGGACGGAGACGATCCACCTGTCGGTGGCCGGGTGGTCGTGCCCTTTCGCAACGAAAAGATGATTGGGATCGTCACTCGCCTGCATGACGAAGCTCCCCCCGTCGAGGCCCGGCTGATCGAGGCGGTGCTTGACCAGGAGCCGATCCTCAACCCCGAGCTCATGGAGCTGGCCGCCTGGATTGCCCAATACTATCTGGCGCCCCTGGGCGAAGTGCTGCGCAGCATGCTTCCCCTGATGGCTGAGGTGCGCCGCTCGACCAGTTATCGCATCAGCGAAACGGGCCGCGCCATCTTGTTCGAAGGAGCCCAGCAGGGTTCTTCGCGCCGCTCGCGCCGCACTCCGGACGAACAGAACATCGAGTACACGGTCCTGAACTACCTTTCCGACGGGCAGCCGGCCAGGAGCGGAACCTTGCGCCACGCCACCGGAGCCACCGCAGAGCTACTGACCAATATGTTGCGCAAGAAGTGGCTGCTGCGCGAAACCGAAGCCGCGCCCCGGGATGCACGCCGCCTGGTGCGCCATGCGGTGCTGGTGGCAGATGCACGCCCACCCAAACTGAACGACAATCAGCTGGCGATTCTCGCCGAGCTTGCCGGAGCGGGCGGCTCTCTGCCCGTCCCCGTCCTGCGGCGGCTGGACCTGCCCGCGAGCACGCTGCAAACCCTGGTCAAGCGTGGGTTGGTCACCATCGAAGAGCGGGCCGCGGCGTTTCATCTATCCGCAGCCGGACCGCAGGTCCAGCATGAACTCAACCACGCTCAGCAAGCCGCCCTCGGGTACATCGTGGCCACCCTCGACGGCCAGGGGTTTGGCGTCTGCCTTTTGCACGGCGTGACTGGTTCGGGCAAGACGGCCGTGTACCTGGCCGCCATGCAGCGGGCGCGGCTTGCCGGCCGCTCGGCGATTCTGCTGGTCCCGGAGATCGGCCTGACTCCCGCGATGGCCGCGCAGTTGCACACCTCCTTCGGCGACAGCGTGGCCCTGCTGCACTCCGCGCTCACGCCCGACGAGCGCGCCGAGCAGTGGTACCGCATCCGGCGCGGCGAAGCGCGCATTGTGGTTGGCACCCGCTCGGCTGTCTTCGCCCCGGTCCAGAACCTGGGCCTGATCATCGTCGACGAAGAGCACGATTCGTCCTATAAGCAGGAGGAGATACCCCGCTACCACGCCCGCGACGTCGCCGTGATGCGGGCCAAAATCAACGGCGCCACGGTCGTTCTCGGCTCCGCCACTCCGTCGCTCGAGTCCTGGCGCAACGCGGAAACAGGAAAGTATGCCCTGATCGAAATGAAGGAGCGGGTCAGCCAACGGCCCCTGCCGGTGGTTGACCTGGTGGACATGCGGCTGGAGTTCCAGCAGACCGGGCAGGATAGTATCTTTTCCCGTGTCCTGCTGGAGCGGGCGAAAGCGGCCATCGATCGCGGCGAGCAGGCCATTATCCTGCTGAACCGGCGGGGATATTCCTTCGCCGTCTTATGCCGGTCCTGCGGCGAGAAGCTGCAATGCGAGAACTGCGCCATCGCTCTCACCCATCACAAGCCGATTGTGCCGTCAGATCCGCACGCGGCCGCGGTAAGCCCTTCGGGGCAACGACTGAAATGCCACTACTGCGGATACGTGAAAACCGTGCCCAAACGATGTCCCAAGTGCGAGAGCGAGCACCTGTTTTACCTGGGAGCGGGTTCGCAGCAGGGCGAAGAGCGGCTGCAGGAGTTATTTCCCCATGCCCGCATTGGCCGCATGGACCGCGACACCATCCGCAACCGGTTCGACATGGAGCACCTGCTGGGCCGGCTGCACAGCGGGCAGATCAACCTGCTGGTGGGCACGCAGATGATTGCCAAGGGCCACGATATTCACGGCGTCACCTTTGTCGGCGTGGTGGGCGCGGACCATGCTCTGGGCCTGCCCGACTTTCGCGCCGCCGAACGCGTCTTCCAGCTGCTCACCCAGGTCTCCGGCCGCGCCGGACGGGGAGACCTGCCCGGCAATGTCCTGGTCCAGAGCTACTACCCGGAGCACTACGCCATCCAGGCTGCGGCCCAGCATGACTTTAGAGGCTTTGTGAAAAAGGAGCTGCAATACCGCAAGTGGATGCACTACCCACCTCATGCGGTGCTGGCCAACATCATCATCCAGAGCCCTCGGCTAGAGGAAGCCGCCGGCTGGGCCGCTGCCCTGGGCAAGTGCTTCGCCGCTATCCCGCTGGAGCAGGTGCGTGTGCTGGGGCCGGCCAGCGCGCCCATCGTGCGCATCAAGCGTATCTATCGCTTTCACCTTCTGCTTAAGGCAGCCCAGCGGCAGGCCCTGGCCCAGACGCTGCGGGCGGGCCTGGCGCAAGCGGAGGCATGGGCATACCGCGGCGCAATCTGATCGTCGATGTTGACGCCGTAAACCTGATGTAAGCAACTGCTTTGAAGCTGGGGATCACCCCGGAGCGGATTGCCCCTGGTCATCCGGAACAGAACGGCAGACACGAGCGCATTCATCGCACCTTGAAGGCGGAGACGGGCCGCCCCCCGGCGGCGGATCGCCGGGCGCAGCAGCGGAGCTTCGATCGCTTCAAATTGTGCTACAACGAGGAGCGGCCGCACGAGGCCTTGGGCATGAAGACTCCAGCTCGCTGTTATGTGCCCTCGCCGCGGGCCTATCCCTCGCGACTGCCGGAACCGCAGTACGATGGCGACTTCCAGGTCCGCAGGGTACGAGCCTGCGGAGGATTCAGCTGGAAAGGCCGGAAAATCTTTATCAGCGAGGTATTACGAAACGAGCCGATTGGGTTCGAGTTGATCGAAGATGATTTTTGGCTGGTGTACTTTGCCACTTTTCCCATAGCGCTGTTCGACAGCTATAAATTCTCCATCCAAGATTTACCGTCGGAAGATGGGCCAGCCAAGGGACGGAAATGACGGGTCGGCTGGAAGGTGGAAAAGCAAACAACGCTTTCCCTCCTTCCCACCGCCCCTTGGAAATCTCTCCAAACTCGGCGATATTCCCACATTCCCGTCCCACACTGCTGAAACCTAAACAATTTACAAAAGAACCATTAACCTCAACCTGGGCTGAATGTGTCAACCAAGTGCCCGGTCTAAACTGTCAACTATCTCCCCAGCCGTACAATCCCGAAGATGATCCGAGCGCCGGGGGCGCGGCACTAAACGGATCTTCCGTCTCCCTGTGTCATTAGGATCAATCCGACTTGCCTGCGGCAAGTTTACGGAGCAATGAACATTGCGAGGGTTGATACTGGGCAATGTAAGTGTCACAAATGAATTGTCATCCCGACCGGAGCGAAGCGTAGTGGAGGGACCTGCGGTTCGCTCGACGAGCATCCAACCCGCCCGAAAGCCCCTTTTGTTCATAGGGAGCGCAGCCGAGGGATCTGCAGTTCCGCAGACCTTTCCTAGGAAATGTTTTTCGATGCTAGATAAACGTCCATTTGTGTGACGCAATGAGCTAGCGGAACAAATCGATCCCGCTGACCCCGGCAAAAGGAGCGGGCAGGAACGTCAGCAACAGAATCGCCAGCGCCAACACCCCAGCCACCGATACTTGCCGGGCAACTGCGGGAAATAAGCAACATGGGGATGACGCATCACCGGTAGAAGCAGGATCACCCCCCACAGCACCCATCCAGTCCACAGGGTCGCGCCCATGACCAGCAGCAGCAAGGGAACGGCAAACGTCATCCGGCGGTGCCACTGGGGCGAAATCGCATACAGGATATGCCCGCCGTCCAGCTGCCCTGCGGGAATCAGGTTGAGCGAGGTGACGAAGAGTCCAACCCAACTCGCGATCAGGATGGGGTGGGGCAGCATGTGATCCAGCCTGGGCACTTGCGGAAAGCAGGCCGCGAGCATCCGGCCCAGCAGGGTAATGGTCCATGGCTGGTGGAACTGGACCAGCGCGGGAGGCGAGGCGGCGCCGGCCGTCCGCGAGAGCAGGAGGCCCACAATCGTGGTGGGAACGGCAACCAGGTACCCGGCAATTGGACCCGCGATACCCACTTCGATCAAGCGCCCGGCGCGAAGGAATCCGTGAGCGAATCCGGATCACCGCGCCGGCGGTGCCGCTCAGCGTGGGGGCAGGCAGTACGTAGGGCCACGACGCACGAATCCCATGACGCCGGCAGTAGAAGAAATGTCCAGCCTCGTGGGCCAGCAAAATTCCTAAAAGCGCCACGGAAAACGACCAGCCGCTGGCCAGCGCCGAGGGGTGTTGCCAGATCCAGTGCAGCGGAACAAGGTCACCCTCGCTCATCAGCGGCGGCTGCCCCAGGCGAAAGTTCTGCATCAGCATCGCACCGCTGCTGGCGGTGGTGAAAATGCTCACGATCAGCAGGAAAACGGGTAACCACGGAACGGAGGGGAACGCCCTTGGGGAAAAACTCGAACAATCTTCAGGACGCGTTAGGGTGGTCGGTGCTGCCATGGCCCGGGGACTACGAATCCAGCAGGTGAAGTTCCTTGCCTGGCTTGAAGCGTACAGCCTTGCCTGGAGTGATGGTGACCTCGGCCCCGGTCCGTGGATTACGGCCGATTCCCGTCTTGCGCGGGCGCACATTGAAGACCCCAAACCCACGAAGCTCAATCCGGTCGCCGGACGCCAGAGCTTTCTTCAGGCTTTCGAAGACCGTGTCAACTGCCGCTTCCGCCTTGTTGCGCGGTAGCCCGGTCTTGGCAATTACTTGGTGGATGATGTCCTGTTTAATCAATGCCTTTACCCCGAGGGAGTGGTAGGTAACTGCAATGGGCCGGCTACGTCCTCATCGTATAGCGTGTTTCCTCTATGGTCCAGCGGCTTCGCTGAATTGACTGTGGCGTCTGCAAATATTTTGTCAATAAACCCGGCCTGCCGTAAGATGCAGTTTCCAGTAGAAGCATTTGTTACCCGGCCCCCCTGCCTGGCTACTTCGAGCCGGCATTTCCCTAAGGAGTTGCATGTCAATTCAGTCCGACCGGTGGATTCGCGAGCAATCGCAAAAAGGCATGATCGTCCCATTCAGCGAAAAACAGGTGCGAGAAGGCGTTATCTCTTATGGTCTCTCCTCCTACGGCTACGACCTGCGCGTTTCCGATGAGTTTAAGATCTTCACCAACGTGAATAGCGCCGTCATCGACCCCAAGAATTTCGACGAGCGGTCTTTCGTCACAGTCACTGCCGCATCCGTATTGATCCCTCCCAATTCCTTCGCGCTCGCCAGGTCGGTCGAATATTTTAAGATTCCCCGCGACGTGCTTACCATCTGCGTCGGGAAATCGACCTACGCCCGCTGCGGCATCATCGTCAATGTCACTCCCTTTGAGCCGGAGTGGGAAGGTTTCGTTACTCTCGAGATCTCCAACACCACCCCCCTGCCGGCCAGGGTCTATGCCAATGAGGGCCTCTGCCAGATTCTCTTCTTCCGTTCCGACGAGCCATGTGAGATCAGCTACGCGGACCGCAAGGGTAAGTACCAAAAGCAACAGGGTATCGTGCTCCCAAAGTTGTGATGGCCGACCGGACGAAATCCCCTTCCCGCCTGCGAGTGGCGCTGCTTGAGCCCGAGCCCATTCGCTTGCAGGGCTTTGTCACCCTCTTCCAGGATCATCCCAGGATCGAATTTGTGGTCTTCGAGCTGGCCCAGTTCCTGGCCGATCAGGAGTTCACGCTGGCCCTGCTGGGCCTCCACGGAGAGCGGCTTACCCTGCCATTCGTCGCCACCATCCATGGGTTGCGCCCCGATGTCCGGCTGGTCGTGATGGGGCCCGATGCGAACGACGAAGTCATCCTGCAGGCATCACCGCCGGGGCCAAGGCGTACCTCGAGGCCAGCGCCACCCCGCAACAGGTCGAGCAGGCGATCGAGATCGTGAACCAGGGGTCCATCTGGGCTCCACGCCGGGTATTATCCATTTTCGTCGATCGCGCAACCCGGCCGACCCGCTCGGCAGCGCCGGCCCTGGCTCAGTTCACCGCACGCGAGACGGAGGTGCTCAAGCTCCTGGTGGCAGCTCGATCGAATCGCGAGATTGCGCGGACCCTGGGTATCGAAGAGCGAACCGTGAAAGCGCACGTGGCCAAGCTTATGCGCAAGGTGGGGGTGGAGAACCGGATCGCCCTCTCCATTTTTGCGGTTACCAACTCCATCGTTGCCCCAAGCCCGGACTAGGCGGGCTCCGGAGACACCCGCCTACCCTGAAATCGACTTTTCCGCAGCCTGTCGAGCGGGGAGTATCTTCCCTGTTATGCACAAAAGGTACTTTAGTACAGGGTACCTTAGTGCCCTTGTCTGGTTACCCTTCATAGAAGACAGTTACTTTAGAAACAACGCAGATCTGGGGACGGGGCTTCTGATGGCGAAGTTTGCACTCACCAGCCCCCATTTTTTCCTCTGCCGGCTTCGACATCCTTCCCTCTGATTCCTTAGACTCTCTTAGGGCTTCCTGCATCTCAGGACTACGCGCACCCTAGCAGTCAATCGTCCCCCTGGAGGGGTCGGGCGGTAAGGCGGCCTTTTCCCGGAGAAAACCGCGCTAACATCAGCGAATTGAGTACCGTGGGATGAATTCCCACCTGGAGATCGGAAAGAGAATGAAACAGATTTTTGCAATGCTTTGTGTTGTTGGCATGTCGCTTACGGGGTTGTCTGCCTATGCAGCGGACGATAAGGCAACAATCGATCAACGCATCGAAAGTGCGAAAGACGTCCTGGACGCTATTATGGCCACCCCCGACAAGGCGATTCCCAACCAAATCATGTCCCAGGCCACCTGCGTAGGGGTTGTTCCCAGTGTCAAGAAGGGTGCGTTCGTGGTCGGGGCGGAATACGGGCAGGGTGTGGTTACCTGCCGCACCGGGCATGGCTGGAGCGCTCCTGCATTCATCAGAATTGCGGGGGGAAGCTTTGGTTTTCAGATCGGCGGTCAAGCCACTGACTTGGTGCTGGTGGCCGTCAACGATAAGGGGTTTCAGGACCTGCTGAAGAGCAAGTTCAAGATTGGTGGCGACGCCTCGGCCGCCGCCGGGCCGGTAGGCCGCGATTCCCAGGCTGCGACCGACTGGAAGCTTACCGCCGAACTGCTGACCTATTCCCGCGCCAGGGGGCTTTTTGCCGGCGTCGATCTCACCGGGGCGGTGGTGGACGAAAATGTCGACGCCACCCGGACCTTCTATGGAGAAGCCCACCCTGGTGCGCAGATCCTGAAGGGTGAAGTCGCAACCCCGCCGGATGCAAGGCCGTTCGTCCGTACGGTGGCGAAATACTTCTCCGAAGTCAGGAAATAGGCTGGAAGGAGGGGAGTTTCCCCATCTCGTTCAACACCAAATCCCTCCTCTCGAGAACTGCCCGGCGATCCCGGGCAGTCACTTTTTTGTCCCCATTTAAACTGAGGAGAACTCGGCTGACCCGGGGGATGGCTGTGGGAGCGGATGCGGAGAAGACTGGAATTCATCCTGGTGTGGACGATGGTGACGCTTCTCGGCCTGCCTCCCAGAAGCTTCGCCCGGTCCATCGGGGCGTGGATAGGCTCTGTCGCCCTGCTTCTCACGCCGCGTCTGCGGCGCGTCGGCCATCTTAATCTTGCCCTGGCTTTTCCCCAGAAAACCGCGGCTGAGCGGGAACAAATCCTGCGCAAGCTCTACCGGAATTTAGGCTGGCTGCTGGCCGAATTCTGCCAGATGCCACGTTACACCCCGGCGACGACGGAGAGCTTTATCCGCTATGAAGGGCTGGAGCACTACCTGGCGGCGCGCGACCAAGGCAAAGGAGTTCTCATCCTCACCGGGCATCTGGGTGCGTGGGAATTGTCGAGCTTCTACCACTCGCTGATGGGTTATCCCATGAGCATCGTGATCCGCCGCCTGGATAATCCGCTGGTCGACAAGCTGGTCAACCGCATTCGTTGCCTGCACGGCAATCAGGTGCTGCATAAGGACGATTTCGCGCGTGCCTTGCTGGGCTCGATGCGGCGGGGCGAGACGGTTGGCATTCTGATGGACACGAACATGACCCCGCCCCAGGGGGCGTTCGTCGACTTTTTTGGCCACCCCGCCTGTACCGGATCGGGCCTGGCGCGGATCGCCATGAAGACCGGAGCCCAGGTGTTGCCCGGGTTTCTTCTCTGGGAAGAGGCATCGCAGTCTTATGTGCTGCGCTTTGGAGCCCCCCTTACCCTGCCAGCCAGCGGAGACGTGGAGGCGGATGCCCTGGCCCACACCGCCCTGTTCACCAGGGTGATTGAGGACTACATTCGGCAATATCCCGACCAGTGGCTTTGGGTGCACCGCCGTTGGAAGACGCGCCCGCAGGGCGAGGCTGCGATCTACACTTGAGCCCCCAGGAACGGGAAGCAATTTCCAGAGGCAATATTAGGAGCAATATCTTGCCCATGACTCTCAGTCAACTGGCTGAACGGCTGGGGGCGGAGTTCGATCGCACCCTGTCATCAGACCCCATCATCAGCGGAGTATCCAGCATCCCGGGTGCACGGCCGGGATGCCTGGTCTTCGCCGAAGAGGAAGCCTCCTTCGCGGCGGCACTCACGTCTCATGCTGCCGCGGTTCTCGCTGGGCCGCAGATGACGGCAGTTGGGGGCAGCAAGCCCGTTCTGCGCACCCCGCAACCACGGCTGGCGTTTGCCCGCGCGGCTGTCTTGCTGCGGGACGCCCCGCCCTCTCCGTCCATCCACTCGACGGCGGTGCTTGCGCCGGGCGTGCAGATTGCGGCGGGTGTCTCTGTAGGCGCCCACGCCTCAATCGAGGGAGGAGCCAGTATCGGCGCCGGGACCATCATCGACAGCGGAGTGGTGATCGGCGCCGGCGTGCGAATCGGCAGCGATTGCCACATCTACCCCCGGGTGGTCATCTACCCTGGCGCCACGCTCGGAGACCGGGTGGTGATCCACGCCGGGGCGGTGTTGGGAGCCGATGGCTTCGGCTATGTGCGCGATCGCACGACCGGGGAGTACACCCAGTTTCCCCAGCAAGGTACTCTGGTGATTGAAGACGATGTTGAGGTGGGTGCTAACACCACCATCGACCGCGGGGCGCTCGAAGAAACCCGGATTGCCCGCGGAACCAAGCTCGACAATCTGATTCATATAGGCCACAACGTGAGCATCGGGCGCAATGTCGTGATTGCCGCGCAGACCGGCATCTCAGGTTCCAGCGCGGTTGGCGACGGCGCCATCCTGGGCGGCCAGGTGGGCATGGGCGATCATGCAGCGGTCGGTCCGGGGGTCATCCTCGGGGGGCAGGCCGGAATCCTCCCCAAGAAGAATCTTCTGGGGCCGGGAATTGTTTTCTGGGGAACACCGGCTAAACCGGTCAGGCAATACCTCAAGGAATTGGCGGTGTTGGCACGGCTGACGTCGTCCAGGGACAAGAGGGGGGACTAATGGCCATCGTGGTAGTGGGCGGGCATTCGCGCAGCGTGGGCAAGACCTCGGTCGTGGCCAACCTGATTGCCCGTCTGCCCCAGCTCAACTGGACGGCCTGCAAGATCACCCAATTCGGCCACGGCTTTTGCACGGCGAATGGCGAGCTTTGCGACTGCCAGACGGACGAGCACACCATTGCCATCAGCGCCGAGAGCGATCCTACTACCGGGACTGACAGCGCGCGTTTTCTGGCTGCCGGGGCGCGGCGGTCTCTCTGGGTGCGCACTCGCATCGGCCATCTGGCCGAAGCGATGCCGCGTATTCGCAAGGAGATAGAAGCGGCTGAGAACATCATCTTCGAGTCCAACAGCCTGCTGCAGTTTGTGCGTCCTGACCTCTATCTCACCGTCCTGGACAATTCGACGGCCGACTTTAAAGACTCCGCACGGCTGTTTCTGGATCGCGCCGACGCCGTGTTGTTGCGCGCTTCCTCTCAGGACCTTGTGCCGCAATGGAACCAGGTGTCCCTGCGGCCGATAGCAGGGAAGCCGCGCTTTCTGGTCACCCCACCGAACCAGATCGGAGACGATCTGGTTGCGTTCGTAGAGAACAGGTTGGGCGCAAGAGCGGGATCCAGCTTCTAGTCAACGCTATTTCGAAGGGAAAGGCTCCGGCTTGATGGAGCCATCGCGTTGCTTCAGCAGAATCTGGACTTTGCTTTCGGCGCTATCCAGCTCTTGCTTACATTGCGCCGAGAGGCGCATACCTTCTTCAAACATCTTGATCGAGTCTTCGAGCGGCAGATCGCCGCGCTCCAACTGAGCGACGATGCCCTCAAGCTGCTTCAGCGATTCTTCAAACGTTGCCAACGCCGGACCCCTCTGGCTCAATAGTACGCACGGCTTCCCCTGTTACTCTCCCCGTCGATTGCTGGGGCAGCACTACTTCAAGAATGTCTACCGCGCTCGAGTACCGCCCGAACGGCGCGCTGACCTGCACCCCCTGGATCATGGGACGTGCCGCCGCCAGCATCTCCCGCGCGATGCGAATGCCTTCGGCGCGAGCCAGATCCGGAGTGTCGGCCCGCTGCATACGAAGCAGGATCTCATCGGGCACGGAGACACGCAGATCGTTTTTCATGAATTCGGCATTGCGCAGGCTGGTCAGCGGCCAGATACCCGCAATGACCGGGATCCGAAATGCCTCAATGCGCTTGAGAAAAATCTCCAGCAGCTTAAGGTCAAAGACCGGCTGGGTGACGGCGTACTCGGCGCCCGCTTCCACCTTGTAGGCAAAACGGCGAATTTCGTTATCCAGGTCGGGTACGCCGGGATTCGCCGCCACACCGATGGTGAATCCGGTCGAGGCGCCGATAGGATTGCTGCCGATGTCGAGCCCGTGGTTCAAGCGCCGGACGATGTTCACCAAGCCAATGGCATCGACATCAAATACCGCCGTAGCATCGGGGTAATTGCCCAGTTTGGGCGGATCCCCGGTGAGGCAAAGAATATTCTTCAAGCCGATCGAAGAAGCTCCCAGCAGATCGGACTGGATGCTTAGCACATTGCGGTCACGACAGGTATAGTGCAGCAGCGTTTCCATGCCTGTCTGCTGCTGGATCTGGATGCACAGGCTCTGCGCGCTCATCCGCGCCGAGGCCCGGGGCGAGTCAGGGACATTGATGAGGTGCACCCCATTTTTCACCAGCAGCCGGGCACCCTCGAGCTCCTTATGGCAGTCAATACCTTTGGGCGAGACGATCTCGACCATGGTTACAAACTCGCCCTGGCTTATGAGCGAGCCAAGAGCGGATCGCTCCGCCAGCGGCGCCGGTTCGATCTCCGATGCTGCGGGAGCTGCCTGCACTTGTGGGTGAGCGACCTGTTGCGCTCCTATCGCGCGCAGGGAAGACTTCATTGCCCGGATATGGCTGGGAGTGGTGCCGCAGCATCCCCCGACATATTGCACTCCGGCTTTGATCAATTTGCGGGCGAAGCTCGCCATGTATTCCGGCGAGCAAAGGTAAATGTTCCGTCCATCGACGGCGCGCGGCATGCCGGCGTTCGGCATGGCGACCAGGGGCAGGTTGCTGGCGCTCGCCATGCGCTCAATGGCGGTGAGCACCGTGGCCGGTCCCACGCTGCAGTTGCAGCCGATCGCGTCCGCGCCCCACTCGGTCAATCGTGCTGCGGCCGTCTCTGGGGTAGCCCCGTCCAGGCAGTTCGCGTCCTCATCGACCGTCACCATCACCATGACCGGCAGCGAAGGGGCTGCTGATTTTGCGGCAAGAATGGCCTGTTCCGCCTCATTCAACGCGGAAACGGTTTCGATCACCAGCAGGTCGACGCCGCCCTCGGCCAGCCCGCGAATCTGCTCGGCAAAAGCCTCGCGCGCCTCGTCCAGCCCGATCTTCCCCAACGGCTCCAGGCGAACACCCAGGGGACCGATGGCGCCCGCAACCCAGGCCTCTCCGGCCTGCTTCTCGGCCAATTGGTTCACTGCTTTGCGCGCCAACTCGGCTCCGGCCCGGTTAATTTCCGCCACCCGGTCCCTCAGGCCATAGCGCTGCAAACGCAGGGCATTGGCCCCAAACGTGTTGGTCTCGATGATCTCCGCGCCTGCCTGCAGGTATTCCTCGTGGATGGTGCGCACCAACTCCGGCTGGGAGAGATTCAATTCGTCATAGCAGCGATTGATGAAGACGCCGCGGGCGTACAGGCTGGTTCCCATCGCCCCATCGCACAGCACGGTCCGCGTTCCGAAGATCTCTGTGAGCCGATTGTTCATACACTAAGTCTAATTATGCTAAGCCACCCGCGGAGCGAAAGCCAGCCGCCGCTTTGTTATACTTGGCCTTTCCCGCTTTGTCCGCCGCGTGGTGATTCTGGTGAGGTCTTAGGTTGAAGAAAAGAAGTCTCCGGTCTTTGTGTGTCCTTCCTGCGCTAGCCTGTTCTGTTTTCATACTTCTGGCCGGATGTGGCCAGAACTATTACTTTGCCGGGCGGTCTTTGCCCCCCAGCGGGATCCTCAACCGCGTATTGATTGCGGTCCAGAATCCCGGCGCTCTCGCCAAGGGTACGTTGTCGATCGTGGATGCTTATTACGACGTCCGGCATAGCTACAACGACAAAATTCCCTCTTTCAGCATGGCGGGGTATTCGGGCGCGGATCCTCTGACCATCCAAAATATGCCGGAAGAGCAGGCGGGTGCGGTTTACGGAGCGGGTGACGGCAGCTACGCCCTGCTGAATTACGCGCAGGAAAAGCAGACAACCACCGTGAGCTTGCCGGGAGCGTCCTCCAGCGTTTTTATCTCCCGCGACCAGCGGTACGTTTTTGCCGCCAATCAGGCAGCGCACACGCTCACGATTCAAGACCGTACTCTGGGCACCAGCTATGGCTTGAATCTGCCCAACGTCTATCGCGTCTCCATCAACCCAAGTGGTTCGGCCGCCTTAGCGTTCGTACAGGACAGCAACTCGGTCTACAGCATTTACAAGCTGCAGGCGAACCAGAAGACGCCTGCCAATGCAGTGGATTGCGAACCGCAAAACCTGCCTGTCTACTGCGTCCTGCCGGTGCCCGGCACATTTGACCGGCCCACCAAGGCAGTCTTCTCTGCGGACGGCACCACGGCTTACATACTTAACTGCGGCCCGGAGTGCGGCGGTGTCCAGGCCAGCGTCAGCTTCCTGCCGGTGGCAGGAATCATTATCCAGAGTGGCGCGCCGGTGCCTCCAGGAGCCCCGACAAATGTGACCGCCACGATTCCCATTCCCGGTGGGGTCACGGATGCCATCGAAAATGCGAATCTCCTGTACCTTGCAGGACAACAGTTGCAGCCTGATGGCTACTTCGCCGGCTTCCTCTCCATCCTCGATACCAACGCTAAGGCGGTCACGGGTACTTACTCCATCGCCGATGGAACGCATCTGAGGATGCTCTTCGGCGACGACAATACGCTCTGGATCGGCTCTCAGCTCTGCACCCAGGGCGAACGGTATCATCAGGGCGCCACCACCAACCTCGGCTGTCTCACCATGTTCAACACCTCGAGCAATTCGGTCACTATGATCGATTCCTACAAGGGTGACGCGACCGGCATCGCCGCGGTGATCACTCTGCACAAGGTCTACACCGCCGAGGGTGGGCAGGTGTACATCTACAGCACGGTCGATGGCTCGGCGCTCGACAATTCGCAGGTGACCGTGGTCGGCACAGCTTACGATGTAGCCTACATGGACGCGCCGAGCGATGACGACAACACCATTTATTGAATTTTCCCCGGCATGGGCGACGTAACCCCGGTCGACGTTTTGGCGATCGCCGCCCACCGGGACGACGTGGAGCAGACCTGCGGGGGCACGCTTTTGCGCATGCATTCGCTGCAACTGCGCACCGCAATTCTTGACCTCACGCAGGGTGAAGCCGGTACCCGCGGCTCTGCGGCAGAGCGGGCCAGCGAAGCAGAGGAGGCGGCCAGCATCCTCTGCGTCGCGTGGCGGGGTGCGCTCGACATTCCCGACGGCCGGGTGGAAAACACCTGGGAGAACCGCATTAAGATTGTCCGCAGACTGCGCCAGCTGCGGCCCCGGGTGGTGATTCTGCCCTACTGGCAGGGGCGCCATCCTGACCACTACAACTCCTCGACTCTAGGGTATGAAGCCTGCTTCCTTTCCGGCCTGGCAAGGATCGAGACCGGCGAGCCGCCTTTCCGTCCCTTCAAAATCGTCTATGCGAGTCTGTATGCCGACGTGCGGCCCAGCTTTGTGGTCGACATCACGCCCTTTGTAGAAGAGCGTTTTCGCGCTTTGCTTGCCTATCGCTCGCAATACACCGATCAGCCCTCCGGCGGATCTCTGTTTGTGCCCCATGACGAGATCCGCGAGCGAACCTTCTCTCTGGCCCGGCACTACGGCCTGCTCGGAGGCGTTCGTTATGCGGAGCCCTTCGTGCAAAAGGAAGTTGGATTGGTCGACGATCTGACCCTGGTGCCGGTGTCATCCATCTAGCATTTGTTCGAAAACATTTCCAGGAATGGTCCGCGGGATCTGCAGTTCACTTCAATCCGCATCCGATCTAAATGAAAGCGCCTCTCCCCATTTGTCATCCCGACCGGAGCGAAGCGAAGTGGAGGGACCTGCGGTTTTGCTCCATCACGTGTGAGCTTTAGTATCAAACTATGCAACAGACCTGGGATGCATCCTTGTACGCCGGGAACGGCCGTTTCGTCGCGCAACTCGCCGGCGCGCTGGTGGACATACTTCAGCCGCAGGCAGGCGAACGCATTCTCGACCTGGGCTGCGGCGATGGCTTCCTCACGCAGCGGATTGCTGAGTCGGGAGCCACGCTGGTGGGCGTCGACTCTTCGCCGCAGATGATTGCAGCGGCCTTGGAACGCGGCGTGGACGCGCGCTGTGGCAGCGGCGAAGCGCTGTCCTTCGAACAGGAATTCGACGCTGTTTTCTCCAACGCAGCGCTGCACTGGATGACCGATCAGGACGCCGTCCTGGCCGGCGTGCACCGCGCACTCAAGCCGGGCGGACGCTTCGTGGCCGAGTGTGGCGGCCAGGGGAACATCGCCGCTATCCGCGTGGCGCTGCTGGCTGTCTTGACCGCACGCGGCCTTCCTGTGGAGCGCATCGAAAACAATCGCTTCTTCAACGCCGCAGAATATCGCGCCCGCTTGGAGAACCATGGCTTCCTGGTCGAGGAAATTACGCTGACCCCGCGGGCCACGCCGCTCCCATCCGGGATGGCCGACTGGCTCCAGACCTTCCGCGGCAGCGTGCTCGCACAATTGCCCGCCGCAGAGCAGCCCGCCGCCATCGAGCAGATCGTCAGCCTGCTCCAGCCGGTTTTATGCGACCGCGAGGGCCACTGGACCGCAGACTACGTGCGCCTCCGCTTTCGCGCGCGCCGTCTATAAGCGTTTTCACAAACGCTGGTCGCGAAGCAGCGGCACTTTACTCAGGCGTTCCGCCAACGAACGCCTTGCACATAGCTACTCTCAAAACATCATCAGTATTTGTGAAAACGCTGAAATTCATGCGATTGGCTGGGACGACCGGTAGTTGCCGCCGGGGGCCATCGCCGTGGCCGGCCCTAGCGCAGGAAGATAGACGCGCACGATGGCTCCGGGAAAAGCAGCGTCACTGCTGTTGGACAGTTCGATCGTGCCGCCATGTTTCTCCACGATTCCCCGGCTGACCCACAGGCCCAGGCCGGTGCCCTGCTCTCCCTTGGTGGTGAAGAAGGGCTGGAACAGCTTGGTTTGCAGTTCCGGCGGAATGCCGGGACCGCTGTCGGAAATGGTCACGATGGCGCCGGGCCGGCTATCCGTGGGCGAGGCCTCCAGCAATACCTGCACTCGTCCGCCGGGCCCTGACGCATCCGCAGCATTGGTGATCAGGTTGGTGAACACCTGGCGCAACTCGCCGGGAAATCCCTGAACAGAAACGCTTTCACCCAGTTTGCGGACCGCCTTGACGGACTGATCTTTCAGTTGGCGGTCAAGCAGCAGCAGCACACTCGCGAGCAATTCGCGCAGCTCAACTTCAACCGGAGCTTTCGGCTCACGATAAAGACCGAGCATGGCGCGGCTGATCTGCAGGGTGCGGTTCAGCTCCTGCTGCGCCATGCCAAGGTAGCGTTGCTGGAGAGCAGGATCGTTTTCGTTGGCCATGAGGTAGTGCAGATTGGCCACCGAATCGAGCGGGTTGTGAATTTCGTGGGCAATGCTCGCGGAAAGTCGACCCGCAATCGCCAGCTTTTCGTGCGCCATCAGGGCCGCATCTCTACGCCGCAAGTCCGTGACATCGCGGAAGACCAGGACCACGCCGGCCACTTCGCCGCTTGCATTGCGAATGGGGGCGGCGCTTTGATCGATCAGATACTCGGTGCCATCCCTGGCGATCAGCAAAGAATAATTCGACGGGCCTTTTTCATCGGCCTCCCCATCGGGTGTCTTCACCGCCTCGCGCGTGCGTTCATCAACCGCGCGGAAGACTGTTTCCAGAGGTTTCCCTTTGGCCTCTTCCAGGGTCCAACCCGTCAGCTGCTGAGCCACGGGATTCATAAGCTCCACGCAGCGATGGCGGTCGCATGCAATCAGGGCGTCGCCCACCGACTCCAGTGTGGTCTGAAGCCACTGGCGGCTTTCAATAAGCTCATCCGCGCGCTGGTGGGCCTCTTCAAGCGATGCCCGAAACGCGAGAGAAACCCGCTTGAGATTCCTCTGGGTGACGATACCCAGGAAAAAACCGATCCCGATGGAAGACGCAAGCAGGATCGTCATCAAAGTGCGGACTTGAGAATTTGTGGACCGCACCTCCTCGTCGCGCCGCTTCACCTCGATCTGGGTCATGGCGCCTATCTGCGTGCGCAGGGCAGCCATCAACTGGGCTCCACTCAGGTCCAGCGCCGTGTCTCCAAAGATCTTTCCTGCGCGCAAGTTGTCCAGCGCCCTGCCGGCGAATCCCATCCAGAGCTCGTGGCTGTCGCGCACCTGGCGCAGCCGGCGTAACTGATCGGGATCTTCCCTCACCAGCAACAACAGGCTGTCGAAGGCCAGATGCAACGAGCCTTCCGCGTTCTGATAGGGCTCGAGGGTGGTCGGATCACGGGTGAGCTGGTAACCCCTCAGGCCGGTCTCCTGATCCACCACCAGCCGTTCCATCTCATTCAGCTGTGCGGTGATGCGATCCGTGTGGTCGATCCGCCGTTGCTCCCGCAGGGTGCGCTGAATCTGCCACGCCAGCACCAGGGCCAGCAGTAGCAGCAGTACCAGGGGAAGCAGTAAAGTGACGACCAGAATCTGTCGAAACTGATGAAGATTCACCGAGGCCCGCCTAGTCCATCGGGAGCTTTAGCCTGCAGTAACTCCCTTAATTTGTCCACCAGTGTGAACGCACCATCTCCTTTGGTCGCCGAGACGCTCACCACGCGCATGACCTCTTCGGGCAGAGCCACATAGGCGGAGAGCATCAGGATCGGGATATCGGCCTGGCGCTTGCGCAGGATGGCGGCGACCTGGCCCCCGTCCATGCCCGGCATCGCATAGTCCAGGACCACTGCATCCACCCGTTCGGTACCGAATATCGATAAGCCGGTCTGGCCGTCGCGCGCTGTCAGCACAGTAAACCCCTCGCGTTCCAGAACCATCTTCCGGATCTCAAGGCCAAGCTCTTCGTCGTCGATACACAAGATGACAGGGCGCGCCACGGGTTACCGTCCTTGATCGCGGTCGCGACGATAGCGGTTTCGCAATTGGTGTAGACCGAAGCGGAGAAGCTTTTCGTGGTTTTCATTCAAGAAAACCACTCCTCGCCGCCTTAATAAGGCCACAGTAGTTGCGAACCGCTCTCGGCGCCACCGTGAAGCAAAGTTCTACTCTACAACCGTCGCCGTCCCGCTGGAGAGTGCAATGTCTGGCACTTACCCCGGTGAAATACACGGCAATTTGCCAAATAGCCAAGGATTCACCGTAGTTTTGCATTCACCCTGCCGACTTAGGTTACGCTAAACGCAACCGCGCAGGGTCGGCCGCCCTTACCACTTTAAGGGCGGGTCCCGCCCCATGCTGGGCAGGAACCTCAGGGAGAGCCATTTGAGTCAAAGCGTATGCGTCCTGGAAGATGATCCGGATATTTCGCGCCTGGTACAGCATCATCTGGAAGCCGCCGGTTTTGGGGTACGCGTTTACGGTACCCCGGCCAACCTTGTACCGGACGCCGAGCGTCAGGCGCCAGCGCTTTTCCTGTTAGACATCATGGTTCCGGGAGGGGATGGCCTCGATGTGTGCCGTCGGCTGCGCACCCATCCCGCGCTCAGCACTATACCGATCATCTTTCTCACCGCCCGGGCGGGTGAGAACGATCGCGTACTGGGCCTGGAGCTGGGAGCGGACGACTACATCACCAAACCCTTCGCCACCCGGGAGCTGGTGGCCAGGGTTAAGGCCGTGCTGCGTCGCTTCGAGCGGCCTACCGCGCCCTCCATCATCAGCTTTGAAGAGGTGCTCATCGACGCCAGTGCCATGCAACTCAAGGTGCGGGGGGAACTTACCACCACCACGGCAACCGAATTCCGGCTGCTTGACTACCTTGCCCGGCATCCCGGCCGGGTCTTCAGCCGCGACCATTTGCTGGACGCGGTCTGGGGGGATGCCCGCTTCGTGACCCCCCGGTCGGTGGATGTCTACGTGCGGCGCATCCGTGAGAAAATCGAGACCGATCCCGAGAGCCCCCGTTATCTCAAGACCGTCCGTGGCGCGGGCTACCGTTTCGAGATTCCCCGGGGTGCGGAGGAAGCGCGTAAGTCAGCCTCCTGAAGCGATTTCGCGATCGCTCTAAGCTCTCCGGGTTATGAAAGAGGCTAGCCTCGTGACGGGCAAGGTCTTCACCAAGCTGTTTTTTTCCTTCGTGGTGGTGCTTTTCCTGGGGATGGTGGTGCTGGATTTCTCCCTGCGCCAGGTGATGGAGCATTCGCTTCGCGCCCAGGCCGAGGATTCCCTGGTGGCCGAAGCCCGGCTGCTGGCGGCCCATCTTGTTCGCTCGGGAACGCCGGATCCCGTTTCTCTGCAACAGATAGCCCGTCTGGATGCCGCCGCGGCCGGGGTCGAAGTTGCCATCTTCAACGCCCAGGGCCAGTTGCTTGCCGCCTCTCAGGACCACCGCTGAGACCGCGACGTCGCCAGCTGAGGTCGTCGCCGTACTTGCTGACAGCGCATGCCCCTGGGCCGCGCCCAGCGCGACGGTAACCTGTACGTCGCCGTCCCCGCCGGGCCACTGGTCGTGCGCCTGGCATATCCCCTGACCGAGATTCCTGCGCCGGTGCACGTACTGCGCCGCGGTATCGTGCTGGCTTCACTGCTTTCGCTGGTGGTGGCTACACTCCTGGCGGCATTGATTGCGCATCGTGGCGCGGCCCGCCTGGGGCGCATCGTGGTCTTCGCCAATCGCATTGCCGCCGGCGACCTGTCTGCCCGGGTGGAAGAGGGCAATCTGGACGAGATTTCGGCCGTCGCCCATGCCCTCGACGTCACCGCCAGCCGGCTGGAGCAGAGCTTCCATGCCCTGGAGAGCAGTCGCAGCGAGCTGACGGCATTGCTCGACAGCATGCAGGAGGCGGTCATCGCCATCAACCCCCAGGGACAGGTGAGCTGGTGCAATGCAGTGATGCAGCGTATCGCGCTGAGCCCGGTGCAGGAGGGGCGCGCCCTGGTGCATTCCATCCGCGATCCCGAGGTGCTCTCCTCGGTCGCCGCTGCCCTGACCCAGCGCAAGGCCAGCCGGCGCCGGGCGATCAACGTCTCCCCCGGCAAAGTGTTTGAAGTAAACGCTGCTCCGATGCCCGGAGGGGGCGCCGTAGCGGTGCTGCATGACGTCTCTGAGATCGAGCGTTCTGAGACCACCCGCCGGGACTTTGTGGCCAATGTTTCCCACGAACTGCGTACCCCGCTTACCTGCATCACGGGATACGTGGAGACCCTGCTGGATGACCGCAGCCTGAGCAAGCAGACCCGCGAGTTTCTGCAGATAATTCTCAAGAACGCGTCGCGCATGAACCGCCTGACCGAAGACCTGCTGGCCCTGGCCAGCGTGGAATCCGGCGACTACAAGCTGCGTCTGCATAAGATCCAGGCCTCCAGGTTGGTCGAAGAAGCGGTCGGCGCCCTGGCTGGACTGGTGCTTGATTCAGGCGTGACCCTCGAGGTTGGCGATACCACCGATGAGCCGGTAATGGCCGATATCGACGCACTCGGCCAGGTCTTCGGGAACCTGGTGGAAAATGCCATGAAATATGGCCGGTCCGGAGGCCGGGTACGGGTGGGGGCACGGAGGCAGGAGTCGCTCATCGAGTTCTATGTGCAGGATTTTGGTCCTGGCATAGCGTATGAGCATCTGCCGCGGATCTTCGAGCGCTTTTACCGGGTGGATAAGGCGCGTTCCCGCGAATCCGGGGGCACGGGGTTGGGACTGGCGATCGCCAAACACATCGTCCATGCCCATGGCGGGGATATCCGCTGCGAGAGCGAGCTCGGGTTCGGCGCGACTTTTCTCTTTCGCCTGCCCCGCGTGGTAGTCGCCCCTGTCCCCGCGCCTGCCCCGCTGCCGTCAACGCAAGCTATTGAAAAATAAAAGGCTTGTGGCCTTCACCGGAAGCCTTTTCTCGCCAAATTCATCGTCCTGTAAAGACTCATTCACGGGCGCCGCTGAAAATCAGAAATATTTGCCTGAGGTGAAAAGTGAGAAAGACAATCTGGTTGTTGGCTACCGCCATGTGCGCAACCGTGTCGGTGGGGCACGCGCAAAAGCTCAATGGAGCGGGTGCGACCTTCCCCGAACCGATTTATTCCAAGTGGTTTAGCGAGTACAGCGCTGCTCATCCCGGGGTTCAGATCAACTACCAGCCTATCGGGAGCGGTGGGGGCATCCGCCAGGTTACGGCGGGCACGGTCGATTTTGGCGCCGCCGATGTGCCGATGACGGACGAACAGTTGGCTGCCTCCAAAGTGAAGATTCAGCACATCCCGACGGTGTTGGGGGCGGTGGTGCCGATTTTCAATATTCAGGGCGTGAATGACCTGCGAATCGGCCCTGACGTTCTGGCCGATATCTATCTAGGCAAGATCTCCAAGTGGGACGATGCTCGCATCGCCAAAGACAATCCGGGTGTCAAGCTGCCCTCGCAGGACATTTTTGTCGTACACCGATCCGACGGCAGCGGCACCACCTACATCTTTACCGACTATCTGTCCAAGGTCAGCAAAGACTGGGCAGGCGGACCCGGCAGGGGCGCCGCGCCTAGCTGGCCCAGGGGGATTGGCGCCAAAGGCAGTGAAGGGGTTGCCGGCTTCGTCCGTCAGTCCCCGGGCTCGATCGGATACGTCGAGCTCATCTTCGCCCTGCAGAACAAGATCCCCTTCGCCTACGTGAAGACCGCCGGAGGAACCTGGGTCAAGGCATCCATCGAAGGAGTGTCGGAAGCGGCGGCTAGTGTCAAGGACATGCCGGCGGACTATCGTGTCTCCATTACCAATGCACCGGGAAATGCCTATCCCATTTCCAGCTTTACCTGGCTGCTGATTCCCAATCCCGCTAAAGACCCCGCCAACGGGAAGGTCCTGATCGATTTTCTAAAGTGGACACTGCAGCATGAGAATGAGGTCGGCTCGCTCTACTATGCGCCGCTTCCGGCTTCGGTGGCGCAGAAGGTCAGTGCCACCATCAACACGCTGAAGTAATGGCCTGGATGTTATTCTGACCCGGCAGCGATTCCGTCCAATCCGGCCCGTGCGGCATGATCTTTTTCATTTCAAAAGGTTTGCCGCGCGGGCTGGTTTAACTTGAAATTCACTCAAGCCCTCTACGGTACATAGTAGTGAAATCAGAGACTCAAGTGCCGCGAGTGGCTGGCCAGGCTGATGTGCAGCGAGCAGACAACACTTCGTCTTCCGGCGCCGAGCCGTCGCCCTCTCCCGTCCGCGCCTACCTTCTCAACTGCGGCAGCTCCTCGCTCGCCGATCGCGCTTTCAGCGCCCTGATGTTGGTGTGTGCGCTCAGCATTTTCGCCATTGTTTTGTTGATCCTGGTCGAGCTGATCTCGGGCTCGAAGCTCACCATTCAGAAATTCGGCATGTCATTTTTCTTCGGATCCGCCTGGGATCCGGTCAATGGCAATTTTGGTGCGCTGCCGTTTATCTACGGCACCGTGGTCTCGTCGATCCTGGCGCTTATTATCGCTGTGCCCCTGGCGGTTGGCGTCGCCATCTTCCTCACTGAGATGTGCCCCGACTGGCTGCGCGGTTTCCTGGCTTTCTTCACGGAATTGCTGGCCGCGATTCCCAGCGTGGTTTATGGTCTGTGGGCGTTTTTTGTTCTGATTCCGCTGATGCGGCAATACTTGAATCCATTCCTCATCAAGACCCTGGGCTGGTCGGGGATTTTTGCCGGCCCGAACTACGGGATTGGAATGCTGGCAGCCGGCGCGATCCTCTCCATCATGATTCTGCCCATCATCTCTTCGCTTACCCGCGAGGTTATGTCGGCGGTTCCCCACGCGCAGCGGGAGGCGGTGTTGGCCCTGGGGGCCACGCGCTGGGAGATGATCCGCATGGGTGTGCTGCGCAACGCGCGCATTGGGATCGTCGGGGCGGTCATTCTTGGTCTTGGCCGCGCCCTGGGTGAAACCATGGCGGTCACCATGGTGATCGGCAACCGGCCGGAGATTGCGCGTTCTTTGCTGGCTCCGGGCTACAGCATGGCCAGTGTCATCGCCAACGAGTTCAGCGAAGCCTCGGATGAGCTTTACCTGAGCGCCCTGATCGAAATCGGCCTGGCTCTCTTTATCGTCACCATCATCGTGAATGCGCTGGCCCGGGTATTGGTTTGGGCGGTTACCCGCGGCGCGCCGGTCAGGGGTACTTAGCGTATGGCTTCCACGACCGCTATGCCACCGCCGCTGCGTGCGCGAGCTTCGAACCGGTTCTTGCGCGTCGTGGTCAACCACCTGGCGACGGCCGCTGCCATTGGCAGCACCATCCTGGTTATGGCGCCGCTGATTGCCATCTTCGTCTATCTCCTCTTCAAAGGCGCCAGCTCGCTCAATTTCGCCTTCTTTACCCAGGTACCCAAACCGGTGGGTGAGCTTGGCGGAGGCATGGCCAACTCCATTCTTGGATCAGGCATTCTGCTCGCGATCGCCAGCCTCATGGGTGTGCCCATCGGCATTGCCGGCGGCATCTATATCGCGGAGTTTGGCCGCAACAAGAGGCTGGCCAACATGATCCGCTTCACCGCAGATGTTTTGAACGGTGTGCCTTCGATCGTCATGGGCATTGCGGTCTACACCCTTGATCGTGGTGCCGCAGAAGCATTTTTCCGCGCTGGCCGGCGGCGTGGCGCTGGGCATCATGATGATTCCGACCATTACCCGCACCACGGAAGAGATGCTGCTGATGGTGCCTCTTAATGTGCGCGAGGCCGCTCTCGGGCTCGGTGTACCGAACTGGCGTTCGGTTCTTTCCATCACCCTGAGGACCGCATCGCCCGGGGTCATCACCGGTTGCATGCTGGCCTTTGCCCGGGTGGCGGGAGAGACTGCGCCGCTGCTCTTTACGGCTCTCGGGAACCAGTTCTGGAGCACCAACGTGAATCAACCGATTGCTGCTCTGCCGCTACAGATTTACGTGTATGCGCTTTCCCCTTACGACGACTGGCACCGTCTTGCCTGGGCCGGCGCCCTGGTGCTGATCGTGCTGATCGTCGTATCCGTCGCACTGGTCAGGTACGTAGCCGGCCGTGGAGTTCTGAAAGGGGCAAGTTAGTGGGCGTAGCCATCGAAGTATCTGATCTGAATGCCTGGTATGGCACCAACCATACCCTGCAGAGCATCAGCCTGAAGATTCCGGCGAACCATGCTACGGCTCTTATCGGGCCCTCCGGTTGCGGCAAGTCCACCTTCGTGCGCTGCCTGAACCGCATGCATGAGACCAACCCGATTGGCCGGGTCACCGGCACCGTGCGCGTCGGCCAGACAGATATTTATGCTCAATCTTCGCCGGTTGAGATTCGCCGCCGTATCGGCATGGTCTTTCAGCGGCCGAACCCGTTTCCTACCATGTCGATCTACGACAACGTGGCCTCAGGCCTTCGCCTGAACGGATACCGCAATCGTAAGGTTCTCGATGAAGTGGTCGAGCGTTCGCTGCAGCAGGCTGCCCTGTGGGAGGAAGTAAAGAACGATCTCAAGAAAAAATCCGGTGCCAGCCTCTCCGGCGGACAGCAACAGCGCCTGTGCATCGCACGCGCTTTGGCGGTGGACCCGGAGGTGATGCTGATGGACGAGCCGGCATCGGCTCTCGATCCGGTCTCCACCGCGAAGATTGAAGATCTTATCTTCCAGCTCAAGTCCCAGTACACCATTGTGATCGTGACGCACAACATGCAACAGGCCGCACGGGTTGCGGAGAACACGGGATTCTTTCTCAACGGGAAGCTCGTGGAGTTTGACGCGACGCATAAAATCTTTACCAACCCAACCGATAAGAGAACCGAGGACTACATTACAGGTAGGTTTGGATGATGCGGATTCGCTTCCATCGGAAACTCGACGATCTGAAGGAGCGGCTGCTGGTCATGGCGGGCATGGCGGAGCAGGCGATCCAGCGCGCGGTGGAAGCCTACCGGGTGCGCGATATATCGCTTTGCGACCTGGTGGTCCGCAGCGAGATTTCCATCAACAGCTTCGAGCGCGAGATCGACCAGATGGCGCTCGATCTGCTTGCCATGGAGCAGCCCATGGCGATCGACCTGCGCTTCATTTTGGCGGTGATCAAGATCAACGCTGATCTGGAGCGTGTCGGTGACCAGGCAGTCAGCATCAGCGACCGGGTGCGCGATCTTCAGGCGTTTCCCGTGGTTGATCTCCCGGTGGACATTCCGCGTATGGCTTCGCTGGCTTCGGCCATGGTGCGCAAGGCGCTGCAGGGGTTTATTGAGGCCGACGCGGAGATGGCCAGCTCCGTCTTGACCATGGACGACAGTGTAGACAAGCTTAACGACACGGCGTTTTTTGCGCTTTCCAACCTGATTAAAGAGCAGCCGCGTTTCACCCCGCAGGCGCTGCATGCGCTGATGATCGCCCGCAACCTGGAGCGGGTGGGCGATCACGCCACCAACATCGCGGAAGATGTCATCTTTTGGGTCCGCGGCGCGGATGTTCGTCACCACCTGAGCACTTAATTACAATTCGTCGGAAGATCCCTCTATTCCCTTGCGATGAAAACGTCAGCCGGAAGCTTGAATCGCGCACTCAATTTGCGCACCTGCTCCAGAGTGAGCTTTCGTTGGGAGGCCAGGAACATCGAGACCGCACTCTCCGATCCGAATTGTGGGAATCAAATCCCGTTGTGCGAGCCCCTGTTTTTCGATCAGGAATCGTACGACTGAAATTGGGTCCGCAGCGGGAACGGAGTAATGCGCCTGCTCGTAGCGTTCCACCAGCAGGATCAGCAGTTCGATTGCTTCGGCTTCAGAGGGAGATGGGTTTTTCCAAAGCGGTCAGTTGGAAGAGAGTCTCTGTATATGCTGCGAGCTCCTGTGTCATTGTGAATAACGCGGGGAGCGCCCTGCGCGATCATTTTCGACGGGTTAGCCAGAACTTTTTTCATTTCGCTCCGACCCCTATCGTACCCGTCTCTGATGCACTAGCCAACACTCAGATGTGGCGGCGTATATCCAAAGCATGCTTCTA